>NZ_JBIVAU010000037.1:0-1485 GCF_044745705.1 Streptomyces sp. NPDC086835 | reverse complement strand
CGTCCGGGCAGCAAGCACCTCCTAATGCTGTTGTCAAGCCGCCGCGGTGACGGAGAGTTGATGTTGGAAGCGCTGTCCGTCACGGATGAGAGCCCACAGGACGTTGACACGGCGGCGGGCCAGGGCGAGGACGGCTTGGGTGTGTCGCTTGCCTTCCGCGCGCTTGCGTTCGTAGAAGCGGCGGGATGCGTCGCAGCTGCGGATGCTGATGAGCGCGGAGGTGTAGAAGACCCGTTGCAGTCCGCGGTGGTAGCGGCGGGGGCGGTGCAGATTGCCGCTGACGTTGCCCGAGTCCCGGGGCACTGGTGCGACTCCGGAGAAGCTGGCCAGCCGGTCGGCGCTGCCGTAGCGGCTCATGTCGCCGGCGGTGGCGGCCAGGAACTCGGCGCCCAGGAGGGGGCCGATGCCAGGCATGCTGGAGATCACGGCGGCGAGGTCGTGCTCGCGAAACCGGGCCGCAATGAGCTTGTCGATCTCCGCGATCTGCTCGTTGAGGCCCATCACCTCCTTCGCCAGGGTGTGTATCACCTGTGCGGCGATCTTCTCGCCGGGGACTGTGGTGTGCTGGCGCTCGGCTGCTTCCAGCGCGGTCCGGGCCAGGGTGTCGGGGTTGCGGACCTTGCGGTTGCGCAGCCAGGTCTCCAGCCGCTTCTGGCTGGTGCGGCGCAGAGCGACCGGGGTCTGGTAGCCGCTCAGCAGGACAAGCGGGCCGACGTTTCCCATGTCGAGGACACGTTCCAACGCTGGGAAAATGCTGGTGAGTTGGCCTCTCAGTCGGTTGATCCGGCGGGTGCGGTCGGCGGAGAGGTCGGAGCGGCGGTCGGTGAGGATTCTCAGCTCGACGGCGTGTTCGTCGTCAGGCCGGATCACGGTCAAATCCCGGCGCATCCTGGCCTGGTCGGCGATGACGGTGGCGTCCTTGGCGTCGGTCTTGCCCATGCCCCGGTAGCCGGCCGAGGCCCGGTTGACTGCCAGGCCGGGTATGTAGACGAGCTGCTGGCCGTGGTTGAGGAGCACGTTGATCCACAGGGCTGCCATGCCGTCGGCGACGTCGACCGCCCAGAGCACGTTCTCGCTGATCGCCAGGACGTCGGCGAGCAGGGCCAGTAGTTCCGGCTCGTCATTCAGCACCCGGCGCGAGAGCAGCTTCCTGCCCTCCGCGTCCAGGACCACGCAGTGGTGGTGGGTCTTGCCGATGTCCGTGCCCGCCCAGATTTGGGCCACCTGTTCCTCCGGTCGTTCGATGTGCATTTCGTCCGGACGACCTCGCCAGCGTGGTCCTACTCAGCGATGCACCCGCAGAAGTGCCCGCAACTCCTAATCAGCGGTCGAGTCGTCGTGAGACACCGGGCGGCCAGGTGTTTGGAGCCATCACGGGCAACCACCTGAAAGCCATACCCGGCGTCTCTGGATCTCTGGACCTTACGACGGCCCATCCAACCCGCCAACAACGTAGGACCACCTGATCACCGACCGCCACGGAAC
>NZ_JBIVAU010000036.1:0-1521 GCF_044745705.1 Streptomyces sp. NPDC086835 | reverse complement strand
GTCTGGAGTGTCGACCCCCGTAGCGGGAAGCGGCGGGAGCGGGTGGGGGTGGAGGCGTCTGCGGGGGAGGTGGACGGTGTGGTGCGGGCCGCGTGGGAGGCGCGGGGTTCGCTGGTGGATCGTGGGGTGCGGGCGGGGTTCCTGCGGGGGGCGGCGGATCTGCTGGAGGAGTCGTCGGACTCCTTGGTGGAGGTGGCGGACGGGGAGACGGCGCTGGGTGGGGTGCGGTTGCGTGGTGAGTTGGCGCGGACGTGTTACCAGTTGCGGGCGTTCGCGGAGGTGGTGGAGGAGGGGTCGTTCCTGGGGGTGATCATCGATCATCCTGATCCGGGGGCGACGCCGCCGGTGCCGGATCTGCGGCGGTTCAAGGTGCCGTTGGGTGTGGTGGCGGTGTATGCGGCGTCGAATTTCCCGTTCGCGTTCTCGGTGGCGGGTGGGGACACGGCCAGTGCGTTGGCGGCGGGGTGTCCGGTGGTGGTGAAGGCGCATCCGGATCATCCGGGGTTGTCGGAGCGGGTGGCGGGGGTGCTGCGGCGGGCTGCGGTGGAGCGGGGGCTGCCGGAGGGTGTGGTGGGGCTGGTGCACGGTTTCGAGGCGGGGGTGGCGTTGGTGGCGCATCCGCTGGTGGCGGCGGCGGGGTTCACCGGGTCGGTGCGGGGTGGGCGGGCGTTGTTCGACGCGGCGGCGGCGCGGCCGGTGCCGATTCCCTTCCACGGGGAGTTGGGGTCGCTCAATCCGGTGGTGGTCACGGAGGCGGCCGCTGCCGAGCGGGCGGAGGAGATCGGTGCGGGTCTTGCCGGGTCGATGACGTTGGGGGTGGGGCAGTTCTGTGTGAAGCCGGGGCTGGTGCTGGCTCCGGCGTCGGTGGAGGGGGACCGGTTGGTGAAGGCGCTGACGGGGGTGGTGGCGCAGACGGCGGCGGGGGTGCTGCTGGACGGGCGGATGCGGGAGAACTTCGTGGCCGGGGTGGCGGAGCGGGCGGCGCTGGCGGATGTGGAGTGCCCGGTGGAGCCGGGTGCGGAGGGTGAGCGGGGGGTGCGGGCCGGGTTCCTGACCGTTCCGGCCGAGCGTCTGACCGGGCCGGGTGCGCATGATGTGCTGCTGGAGGAGTGTTTCGGGCCGGTCACCGTCGTCGCCCGTTACCGTGACGAGGCCGAGGTGGGTGCGGTGCTGGCGCGGCTGCCCGGCAACCTGACCGCCACCGTCCACCTGTCCACGGCCGAGACCCACGGCGAGGGCCGCGGCGGTGACCTGCTGGCCCGGTTGACCCCGCTGGCGGGCCGGATCCTGGTCAACGGCTGGCCCACCGGCGTCGCCGTCGCCCCGGCCCAGCACCACGGCGGCCCCTACCCCGCCACCACCTCCACCTCCACCTCCGTCGGCGCCACCGCCATCGAACGCTGGCTGCGCCCGGTCACCTACCAGACCACCCCCCAGGCCCTGCTCCCGCCGGAACTGCGCGACGACAACCCGCTCGGACTTCCCCGGCGCGTGAACGGCCGCCTGCAACACTGACCCGCA
>NZ_JBIVAU010000035.1:0-1701 GCF_044745705.1 Streptomyces sp. NPDC086835 | reverse complement strand
CCCGCCGCAGTGTCCGCCGGCCCGAGGAGATCTCCTACTACATCGCCTACCGCCCGGCCGACACGACCCTCGACCAGCTGATCCGCGTTGCCGGCGAACCGTCGGGCGACCCAGAACCACCCCGGACGCGGTCCTCGCCGACAAGGCGTACTCCTCGCGCGCGATCCGGCAGCTTCCGCGCAGACGCGGGATACGCGCGTCATCCCGATCCCGGCCGACCAGCGGGCTCACCGCCAACGGCGAGGCAGCCAGGGAGGGCGGCCACCAGCCTTTGACCGTGCCGCCTACCGACAACGCAACACGGTCGAACGCTGCATCAACAAGATCAAGCAATGGCGCGGCCTGGCCACCCGCGACGACAAGACCGCCACCATCTACCTGGCCAGCCTCCACCTCGTCGGCATCTTCATCTGGTCCGCACGGTGATAAACGGCCTAGTCGGAGAACAGCTCACCTTCGGTACCCCTGTGCTCGGTAGCCGCATTGATGCCCGTCACGACGTACTGACCCTTATCAGGGATCCTCGTCTTGTGGGCGTTGCCATTTGTGCTCCAGTGGACAATCACACTCCACTCGCATCGGTGCGTGGTGGTGTGGACGTGGAGGGTGATGTGCTCTGGGTCCGTTTGCGTCACCTTGTACACGGGGGGATTGATCGGTTTTCCGCGGTCGTCCGTGAAGACGATCTTTAGGGGTTTGGCGTCGGCCTGCAGTTCTGCCGACCTCTCGGGAACCAGGCTCGTGTATACAGATTCTTGGATATGCACTCCTACGGTGCTGGGGCGGCAGTCCACTTTGGGTTCCAGTCGCTTGACGAACACGGGCTTTTGAGACTTACCGCGAAGGATGAAACGGAGCTCCTGCCAAACCGGTGTGCCTCCGTTCCGCTTCGCCCATGAGTCCAGGTCTTCGACCTGTGCTAGCGGCGGCGCGAGATCGGCGTATGCCTTTCCTGCGAAGACCCATCCGTTCACATCGGGTTCGTCATCGTCGATAGCCAGCCCGTGTTGCTCCCTGCCGGCAATGCGCTGAGCAAGGTGAAAAAGATACGGCCCCAACCATTCGGTCACGGTGAACACCGCGATCCCGCCGATTACGGAGAGAACCAAGCCTTTGACTCCGGGCGACCGACGCTGCCACCAATGTTTGGCTTTTGCGCGGAGGCCAGTGCGACGTGAGGCCTCCGGGGGAGCTCCTGCAGGATCCTCGCGTGCCATGACGCAACGCTAGAGGCTGGAGCTGCGCCAGCCGACGCCCGACACGGCAGCTCACCCACCTGGTGAATTGGTGAATCCCCTCAGGGAAGTCGCCGGGCTGCTCTGAGGCGCAGCGTTGGCAGGCGGTACCGACAGCTGAGGCAGCTCGCGCAGGGCTTGAGGAAAACCACGCAGATCAAGCAATGACGCGGCCTGGCCACCCGCTACGACAAAACCGCCACCATCTACCTGGCCAGCCTCCACCTCCTCGGCATCTTCATCTGGTCCGCACCGTGATCCGAAGGAAACAGCCTAGTACTGCAACGGTCTTTGCCGTGACGGTTGGGCAGGTGGGTCGTTGGGTTGTCCATGGGTGGGGATGGTGTTGAGGCCCGTTCGTGGGCGGGTGAGTTGAAGGCTTTGCATGATCGGTTCGTGCACCGCTTTGCCAGGTCGGAGCCGCGTGAGTCGGCGCTTGCGTATATGCAGGGGCTGGTAGCTCCGT
>NZ_JBIVAU010000034.1:0-1710 GCF_044745705.1 Streptomyces sp. NPDC086835 | reverse complement strand
TGGTCCGGTCGTCGAGGGGTTTCTGGCTGACAGCATGCCGGGCGTCGCCGCCTGGTCGGGCCTGGAGGACGTGGAGAGTCACGACGTGGAGAGTCGCGTGGAGCAGACCGGGACCGAGCCGGAGATCACGCCCTTGCGCGTCTGGGCCAGCAGTGTTGGTGCCTCACACTGAGCTTGTTCAGCGGTGAGTCTTCCGGGGTGAGGATGGCTTGGGCGATTGACGTCAGCCGTCTGGTGTTGCGGCGGGCCTTGCGAAGGATCCGCCAGGTCTTGATCTGGGCGATGGTTCTCTCGACGGGCCACCTGAGTCGGGAGTGGGCCCGGTTGACGCTCCTCTGCTTGGTCGTGAGGTCCTTTCCTGGTCGTCGCCTGTGAGGGACGGCGACGATGTCACCGGCACCCTGGTAGCCGCGGTCGGCCAGGAGGGGAATGCCCAGGCGGATGCAGGTGGCGATGATGCGGTGCCTGCGGGCGGCGGTCAGGTCGTGGGTTCGGCGGGGCATGGCGGGTGAGATCCACATCAAGGTGCCGTCCGGGGCCGTCACCACCTGCAGGTTCACGCCGTGCCGGCGGTGCTTTCCCGAGTAGTCCGCTCTTCCGCCATCGGTCCGGTCGCACTCGGCGAGTGTGCCGTCCAGCAGCACGTAGCGGGCGTTCGCTGCTCTGAGCGCCACGGTCAGGCCTGGTGCGCGGACCCCCAGCAGATCGATGACGTCGTGGACGTAAGCGTGGGTGGTCCCCACGCTGATGCCGAAGCCGGCCGCGAGCTGCCGCATGGTGTCGTTCTTGCGCAGGTACACCAGTGCGACCATGGCGCGCTGAGACGGAGACAGCCGACACCTGCGGTCACCCTCCCGGGTGACGATGAGCATCGTGACCCACTCCACCAGGGCATGCGGGACATCGAGTACGGCACGATAAGGAACCACGAGGCCCCCGGGTTGAAGAGCTACGGACGTCAGACATCCCGCTCAACACCCCGAGGGCCTCGCCCGTTACACCACCCCCGCCATCACCCAATCAGTGGCCACACTGAACAAGCTCACTGACTGGCCCTGCCCGTCCACACGGGCGAGCCGGCGGTGGCAGATGAGGGCTGCGGCTATGCCGACGAAGGCGAGGAAGTACTCGGCCTTGCGTTCGTAGCGGCGGTGGAGTCGGTGGCAGCCGGCGAGCCAGGACACTGTCCTCTCGACCACCCAGCGGTGACGGCCGAGCCGCTGCGAGGACTCGATGCCCTTGCGGGCGATGCGGTGGCGCACACGGTTCCGGTCTCGGCAAGGTGCGCTGGGTGGTCGAGCGTGCCTTCGCCTGGCTGCCCAGTTCAAGCGACTCCGAATCCGCTACGAACGCCGAGCCGACCTTCATCAGGGCCTGCTCGAACTCGCCTGCAGCATCAGCTCAATGTGGCGCATTCCGCAACGGCGCGGAAGGAGATGTCGTCAAAGGCGCGGACGGTCACTTGCCATGAGTCGCCCGGGCCTCTCTGGTTCCCCATGATGAAGAACGCGACATCCCCGTCCGGTTCTTCCACGAAGACGAACCCGCCGCCTGTGACGACACTTCCGGCGGGGCACGTCGCGGTGGATGTCACGTCCTGGCCGTCCCCGGCTGATACCAGCGGTCCCTCGACCTGGAAGGTGGTGAGTTCACCGCTGGGTGGGGGGGTGGTTCCGCCTCCGCCGGTGGCGGCGCCCGACTGGGCGACGG
>NZ_JBIVAU010000033.1:0-1851 GCF_044745705.1 Streptomyces sp. NPDC086835 | reverse complement strand
TCGGTCGGCCGATCTCGCTGGATCGATTTAGCAGATTCTTACGGAGCCTCATCATTCCGTCAAGTAGCAAACAGCACGCGACACTTCGAGCTGGCCGGCCGGCGACGGGCTCCGTGTCGTGACCACACTTCGTGCGGGCGTGGGTCAGCGCGTCGACGAGCCGGCGCCGGGTCCGCTGGTGGCTGCCGCGCCCGCCGGTGATGGCCTCGTGCTCGTCCGGCCGGTCGCTGTGGTAGCTGGTGGCGAGGCGGGCACCGTCCTCCTGGAACGCCTGCCACATCGTCGGCCGGACGTGGGTGAGGTTCGAGTACACCTCCACCTCGAGGCCGCGGCACAGGGCGTACGCGATCAGCGGCAGCAGGTCGACGGAGCGGGTGGGTTCGCCGCCGATGAACTGGACCCCGGGGATGCCGAGCTGTGCGATGTCGGCGACGACGGCCTGCCAGTCGGTCACGGTCATGCTGCCATGGCTGACCTTCGGGCCGGACAGGGTGCAGCAGTGCGTGCACTTGAGCTGACAGTTGCAGTGAGCTCGCATTCGACCGAGAGGATCCCGGCGGCCGCCAGGCCCTCGAGCGGCGCGGTGCGGACGGCTGTGGTCATGAGTGGTCCCTTTCAGGGTGTTGACGACATAAAGAGACCCCCTGGGCACGGTCCTGCCGGGGCTCGGCCCGGGGCGGGGGCTTGTGAGCTCGCGTCGGCCGGGGCTTTCGGACCACCGGCCGGGGCGAGCGTCATTGGGTGCGACCCTTAACCCGTTTCGGTCGCAGTGGGTGTGGTGGGGGCCGGTTCAGCCGGAACCGCCCGGGACACGCACTCGAAGCAGAAGCCCCGAGGCGACCGGTAAACGCCGCTGGCGCGACCACCTGGTTCAACTGGACCCAATACCCCGACCACGGTCCCGGCGCCGGGCTCCTCGGCATCGGCCCCGGCCCAAGCGTCCTGGACCTCGGCTGCGGCAAGGGCGGCAACCTCGCCCACACGGCGGCGCTCGGCGCCCGCCGTCGGTGTCCACGTGTCCTTCGCACAGCCGAAGGCCGCCGAGGCGCGATGGGCCGACTCCGGCCTGGTGCTCCACCGAGCGGACGCCGTCCGGTTCCTCGAGGAGACCGGCACACACTTCGATACCGTCTATTCCGTGTTCGGCGCTGCCTGGTTCACCAATCCGGAGCAACTGCTGCCCGTCATCCGACAGCGGCTCAAGCCCGGCGGCGTGTTCGCTCAACGCCCGCCCATCGAGGACTGCTACGGCTGCCAGGCCTCGTACAGCAACCGCTCCGAGGACGAGGACCCGCTCGTCCTGAAGCGCTGGGACAGCGCCCCGGGAACGGGACGGATCGTTCGCACCGAAGATCGTGCTTACTGATCGTTTCAAAATGAGGTTCGGAGGCGTCTCAAGCAGATGATGCTGCACGCGAGTTGAAGCAGGCCGAGGTGGAGATCGGCGCGTATCTCGTAGCGGATCCGTAGCCGCTTGAACTGGTGGAGCCAGGCGAAGGTCCGCTCGACGACCCAGCGGGTCTGGCCCAGGCCGGAGCCGTGGGCTGTGCCCTTGCGGGCGATCTTCGGTGTGATGCCGCGGGTCCGGAGGAGGCGGCGGTACTTGTCGTAGTCGTAGCCGCGGTCGGCGAACAGCCGGCCTGGCCGGTGTCGCGGCCGCCCACGGACCCCGCGGATGCGGGGTATCGCGTCCAGCAGAGGCATCAGCTGAGTGACGTCGTGACGGTTTCCGCTGGTCAGCGAGACGGCCAAGGGAGTTCCGTGGCGGTCGGTGATCAGGTGGTCCTACGTTGTTGGCGGGTTGGATGGGCCGTCGTAAGGTCCAGAGATCCAGAGACGCCGGGTATGGCT
>NZ_JBIVAU010000032.1:0-2737 GCF_044745705.1 Streptomyces sp. NPDC086835 | reverse complement strand
CGGGCCCGCGGCGTCACACCGAAGATCGCCCGCAAGGGCACAGCCCATGGCTCCGGTCTGGGCAGGACCCGCTGGGTCGTCGAGCGGACCTTCGCCTGGCTCCACCAGTTCGAGCGGCTACGGATCCGCTACGAGATACGCGCCGATCTCCACCTCGCACTACTCCAACTCGCGTGCAGCATCATCTGCTTGAGACGCCTCCGAACCTCATTCTGAAACGATCAGTAAGGGCGGTCGTCCGACCGGGTTCGGCAGAGAGATCGACCGGCGCCGCAACGAAGGGGAGCGGACGATCGACCCTGAAGAGCCTACGTTTTTCACGGGACGGTCAACGTCGACTCGATCGGCTGTGGCTGCGTGCGGAGGTTCGCTCGCCGCTACTCCAGCAGGTGTTCCGCGTCGTCCGGAACCCAGGGGAAGGGGACGTTGGGCCATCGTGCGGTGGCCCACGCGTCGAGGTCGACGGCGAGAACGGCGTCGATGAAGACCTGTGGCGGTCGGTAGCCGTGTGCGGTGATGTAGTGCGTGATCAGGAACGGAGCGGCATAGGTGATGCCGGGCTCGCCCGGGATCCGTACCTCCCTGTTTCCTGCCGGGGCCTCTTGCTCAGGACACAGGTCGCACTCGTGCAGCCCGAGGCAGACGTTCATCGACTGGACCTTCTGAACAGCCTGCAGCTTCTGCACGAACACCGCGGGGACCGTTCCGGTCGAGTACGGCTTGCCGACTTCCAGCCATCCGATGCTCAGGCGGGTGTACGCCGGGCGGTACCAGAGGGCGTAGACGCCCGACTCCCTGTCCGTGAACGCATCCGCGTCCTGATGGGCGTACTCGCTGAGATCTTCGTAGAACACCCGCACATCATCAGCGCACCGCCTCGGTGACGCCCAAGCGATTCCACGGCCATCGGCCACGGCCTGAGGCTTGTCCCGCAAGTCTTTGCGGGCCTTCGCGGGTGCTGACGGTGGGCGGTCAGCGCCTCTCCATCAGTGTCGAGTAGGCCCTCTCAAGGCCTTGGGCGTAGCCGCCCCCCAACTCGACGTAGACGTGGCCGCTGGCCGCACAGGCTTCACGCAGGGCAGTGCTTTGTTCCCTGACCCACACGGCGATGTCCCGATAGGTGGTGTCATCGGCTCCGTCGAGCCAGTCCGGGGCGGCCCTCAAGTGTTCGGTGGTCAGCTCCGCGTTCCCAAGGAAGACGCAGCTCAGTGGTATCCCGAGACCAGCGGCGGCGGTGGCTGCCGCCGGCGTGACGATGTCGCCCTCGACCACGTAGCCGTCCAGGGGATCGGAGTCGTCGAGGCTCTCCGCGGTGGCACGGATGAACTCAACGAGGAAGGGCTGCGCCGGTACGGCCTTGTCCGGGTGCGTGCCGTGGCGCACGCCGTGCTGGGGCGCGGCGCGCTGCAGCATCGAAACCAGAGCGTCGGTCGGGCATCCCGGGATGCCGTCCCGTTCCAGCAGCATCCACGCGAGGGTGCTCTTGCCCACCCGTGGCGGGCCGCCTATCAGGTAGATCACGTGCAGACAGTACCCCCGGGCGGCAGTTCGGGTGATCTCGCGGTGGCAAAGCCGTGACCACACCTCCAGATCGGGCAGGTGAACGTGCGATGGGACGATCTTGGCCGCGGCTGGTGTGATCACGGCGTCGCAGCCGTCCTGGATAGCGCCGGTTTCACCGGGCTGAGCCCCCGCTGTCTCGGCAAGTTGGTGACGGTGCTGCGGCGTGCAGGTGCGGACGCGGTCCGCCGGGGCCGACCGTGGAGCCTGCCGCTGGGAGACCGGGTGCTGCTGGTCGCGGGCGTACTGGCGCACCAACTTGACGCTGCGCCAGCTCGCCTTGCTGTTCGGCATCTCGAAGTCCGAGGCCGTCGGGAGCAGATGGGCGGGGGCGGTGTGGGTGAGGAGTTTTCCGGCGTCCGGGGGTCGTGCCCGGGTGTGTCCGTGCTGTCTGGCTGATGTGGGGTGGGGGGCGTGTCGTGTGGGGTGGGTGTGCGCTTTTCCGAGTGCGTGGTGCAGCTTCCTGTGTCTTTTGTGGGGTGTGATGCCCAGAGCCGCACGATGGGTGTCGCGGACCGCCGGGGTGTGGTGCGTGCTGCCGTGGGAGAAGGTCGTCAGGAGCCGGACGGTGGTGATCCGGTCCCGTGTCGACGGATCGTTCGCCGGTGATGGTGCGGGCAGTGAGATGTGACGACGTGTGCCTGAACGGAGCTTGCTTTTCGCGCAATGCGGGAAGGAGGCCGACGCCGGCGATCGCCGGCAGCAGGGGAGCGTGATCGGTGTGCTGTCGGGGGCGGTTTCCATGCGCGCCGATCCGTAGCCGGAGGGCAGCACAAGGGCCGTCGATGCCGGGCCTGTTCCCCTTCTGCGCTGGTGCCACGGTGCGGGTTGTGTTTGCTTCCACTGCGCCCCCCTTGTGTTGGTGTTTCTGTCGGCAGGTGTCAGCGCGTGTATGCGACAGCTCTCGCCGTGTTGCCGGTGCGTGGGGTGTCGCGGCGCGGTGTGGGCTGTGGTTCGCGTTTTGCATGTTTGTTTGGGGGTGGGGTGGGAGAGTTGATCCCGAGGGCTGGTCGGCCGAGTTGTTGGCGGGGCGGCCGGTTTTCTTCGTCGTTCTGAACGGAGCAGGAGCCTGCTGTTGCGCATCTACGCCGAGATTCCCGCACGCCGGAACCGTCAGGTGTTCGTGGACCTTGTCGCTGTGGCCCTGATCGTCTTCACGGTGTGGGCGGCTTTCTTC
>NZ_JBIVAU010000031.1:0-3339 GCF_044745705.1 Streptomyces sp. NPDC086835 | reverse complement strand
CCACCCCCCAGGCCCTGCTCCCGCCGGAACTGCGCGACGACAACCCGCTCGGACTTCCCCGGCGCGTGAACGGCCGCCTGCAACACTGACCCGCACGCCGGCCCCGTGATCGCCGGTGCGGCACAGCGCCCACGGGCAGTGCCGCACCGGCGCGCGGGTCAGGAACCGTCCGGCTGGCAGCGCGGACACCACACCGTGCCGCGCCCGCCGACGCGTTCACGGCTCAGCGGCCCGTCGCACCGTGGGCACGCGGGGTCGCTGTCGTCACGGCGGCCGGTGAGCCAGGACTTCCGCGGCGGAACGCGCCCGGCACGCACCGACGAACGCAGCGTGCGACGCATCTCGGTGTGCAGCCGCGTGAGCTCGTCGTCGTCGAGCCGGTCCGCCCGGCGGGTGGGACGCAGGCCGGCGCGCCACAGGATCTCGTCCGCGAGCAGATTGCCCAGTCCGGCGAGCACGGACTGGTCGGTGAGGGCCGCCTTGACGCGGCCGCGCCGCCGGGAGAGCAGTTCCCCGAACGCGGCCCTGTCCACCGACAGCGCGTCCGGCCCCTGGTCGTGCAGCATCCGCGCCACATCGGCGTCGGGGTCGTCGGCGAGCCAGAGGCCCTGCAGTTTGCGCTGATCGCGGAAGCGCAACTCCTCACGGCCCACGGTGAGGACGACCCGGTCGTGCGGATCCGGGGGGTCGCCCGCCTGGCAGCACACCAGTTGTCCGGTCATGCCGAAGTGCATCATCAGGGTGGGCCCGTCGGTGCGGGCCAGCAGCCACTTCCCGTGCCGGGCCGGTTCGGCGAACCGGCGGCCCTGCAAGGCCCGGCGCAGCCGCGCGGCGGTGACGCCGTGCAGCACGCCGGCGTCGTGGATTTCGACCCGTTCGATCCGTTTGCCCCGCGCACACGAGGCCAGGACCTCCCGGAACCCTTCCACATCGGGCAGTTCGGGCACGGCATCCTCCGACCGTCTCGTCCGTCCGGAGCCGGTGCGCCAGGGTCAGCGACCGCGCCCGGGGCCATAGGCAAACCGTCGAGAACCGCGCAGTCGGCGGCGCCGCCGGGCCCCTCGCGGTCGCCGGCTCCCCGAGCCGGCGGGCCTTGCGCCGTCCCGGCCCGGCGTCCACCGGCCGTCGGGCGACAGGGCCTGCCCCTGGCGTTCCGCCTGCGCCCGGATCTCGTAGTAGGACTCATGGGCGGTCACCCGGAACGCCTCGTCGTGCGAGGCCAGGGCCGCCCGGACGGCCGCGCCGGCGAGGCCGCGGCGGCGGACGTGGACCGCGATCCAGGTGAAGAACCCCATGATCGCGGCGAGGCAGCCGGTGAACACCAGCAGCGGCAGCAGGTCACCCATGTACCGAGGCTACGCCCGGGTGGCACGGCGGACAGGCGCCGGTCGGGCGGCAGCTGCCGGAGCATCAGGAACCCGACTCCGGCGGACGGGGCCTGCGACGCATCCGCAGGATGAGGACCGTTGCCACGCCGGACGCGCCCACGAACGCACCCAGCCAGGCGTACGCGATGCCGGTGCCGGTCTCCTCCGGGACCGCGGCCGCCCGAGCAGGCGGCGCGGCGGCCCGGGTGACGGGGCCGGGCCCGGCCGGCGGGGCCTTCTGTACGGCCGGCGGCTCCAGCGACCCGACGGGCTCCAGCGACCCGACGGGCTCGACACTGCCGGCGGCGGCGAAGCCCCAGTCGAGGAGGGAGCGGGCCTCCTCGTAGACCGTGTGACCACCGCCCGACTGCGGGTTCATCACAGTCACCACCAGGGTGCGTCCGTCCCGCCGGGCGGCGGCGACCAGCGTGTTGCCGGCGTGGGAGGTGTAGCCGTTCTTGACGCCGATGATCCCCGGGTAGGGCTCCACCCCGTCCGCGCCGGTCAGCAGCCGGTTGGTGTTCCTGATGCCGTACGTCCAGGTGGGGCTGCCGTCGTCGTGGGTGCCACCGGGAAAGGGCGCGTCGACGGTGGACGCGTACGACGCGAACTGCCGGTCCGTCAGGCCGGCCCGGCCGAACACCGCCAGGTCGAATGCGGAGGAGACCTGCCCCGGTTCGTCGTAGCCGTCGGGGGAGACCACGTGCGTGTCGAACGCGCCCAACGCGCGGGCTTTGGCCTGCATCTGCTCGGCCGTGGCGGTCCAGCCGCCGTTCATCTCGGCGAGGACGCGCACGGCGTCGTTGCCGGAACTCAGGAAGACGCCCCGCCACAGGTCGTCCAGCTTGTACGTGCGTCCGGCCTCGATGCCGACCAGGCTGCTTCCCTCGCCCACTCCTGCGAGTTCCTCCTCGGTGACCGTGTGCGGCGGGGCGTCGGCCAGATTCGGAAGCGCGGTGAGGGCGAAGAGCGTCTTGATGGTGCTGGCGGGCGGCAGGCGGCGGTGCGCGTCGTGAGCGGCGAGCACATCGCCGGTGTCCGCGTCGGCCACCAGCCACGACAGGGCGGAGACGTCTCCAGGGAGGTCGGGGGCCCCGTTGAGAGGCCCGACATGGGTGCCCGGCCGGTGCAGCGGCGACGCGTCGGCGGAGGCGGGTCGAGGCGTGGGTTCGGCCTGCGCGACGGAGGCAGGCAGCAGGCCGAGTGCGCCGGCGGCGAGGGCCGTCGCGCAGCAAAAGGCCAGCCGTGCAGTAAATCTGATGATCATTCGGCCAGCGTAGGAACGGGCAACCGGACGCGCAGGTCCGCTGAGCCGACCGGCGGAAGCGCCCCCGCGACGGGCAGGTGCCGCCCCGGCTCACCACCGCCGCGCCCCGGCCGGCGGCGTGGCCCGTGGTCCAGGGACTACCTCGCGGCGTCCATCCGCCGCCTGAGCGTCGCCGCGAAGTCCTCCGCCGCCACCAGCTGGGCGCGCAGCTTCTCGCAGCGTGCGTCGGCGACCTTGCGGTAGGAGTCCAGGCGGGCGTGGAGCTGTTCCCGCTCCTCGACGGCCGGCGGGTCCTCGCTGTCCGCGATGCGATCGGTGATCTCCAGCAGGTCCCGCATCTCGTCGAGGGAGAAGTCGAGCGGCTTCATCCGGCGGACGACCATCAGTCGTTCGACATCGGCCTCGGTGTAGAGACGGAAGCCGCCCTTGCTGCGGGCGGAAGGGGTGACGAGGCCGACCTCCTCGTAGTGGCGGATCGTCCGCAGCGACAAGCCGGTCCGCTCGGCCACCTCGCCGATCTGCATCTGGCATTCAGCCATCGCCCTGCCGTCTCCTCTGCCTCACGCCACGTTTTCGATGGTTCGAAGCCATCCGCAGTACGAGCTCGAATCCTAGGAGTTGTCGTCAAAGTGTCACGCCCACATCAGGAGTGAGGCGAGGGTGACGGCTGCTTGGTAGGACTCGGCGGTCTTGTCGTACCGGGTG
>NZ_JBIVAU010000030.1:0-3883 GCF_044745705.1 Streptomyces sp. NPDC086835 | reverse complement strand
CCAGCGTCACCAGACGGGCACCCGACGTCGCCAACCCGTCGCGGAGCGTAGCCATCTCCTCTTCGCGCCCGATAAATGTCGTCAACGTGTCCGATCCGACAAGGATCGATGCCGACACGGTCACTTCAGCCTCACCACCAACAGGTCTGCCCTCTACATCATTTCGCAGAGGCCGCGAAATGAGAAGAACATGCCAGACCAGTATAATCGGACCAGTATAACGACCTCGTGCGTGATTAGCGGTGATGACGGCTGACCTGGGTCGTTGGTCCGTGTGTGGTGGGGGTTGAAGCACGCAGGTTGATCATGTCGGAGCGTCGCGTCACGGGACTTTCGGCGTCCGTGATCGCTGATCTGGTGCCGAGTTGGGGCCGGTGTGGCAGGCCCGGAGAGATGCCGAGCTGGCTGATCGTCCGCGTCGTCGGGCTGTGGGTGCGGGGGCGAAGTACAAGCTGGTCTTCGTCGACCGGCTCCTGGCCACCTGGCCACCTGGTCCACCTTCGGCACGGTGTCACTCACGACGTCCTTGCCTGCTGGTTCGGTGTCGATCGCTCCACGATCACGCGCGCGGTCGGCGAGATCAGGCCTGTGCTCGCAGACCGCGGCTGCCGCATCGAGGGCGGACTGCGGCTGCGAACGCTCGCTGACGTCATCGCCCATCTCGGCGCCACCGGCCAGACCGCCCTGATGGACGCCACCGAGATCCGGATCCGCCGGCCATCCGCACACCGCGGCGGACACAGCTGCTTCATCTCCGGCAAGAGCCGCATCAACGCAATTAAAGCCCTCATCCTCACCGACGAACGCGGACGACTTCTGTTCTGCGGCGAAGTACGAGCGGGATCGGTTGCCGACATCACCCAAGCCCGGGATGCCGGCCTGGTCGACCTCCTCGACGACACCATCGACATGCAGATCCTCGCCGATGCCGGCTACCAGGGCCTGGCAGCACAGACCTACGGCCAGGTCGTCACGCCACCCCGCAAACGCCGCGGTAAACACCTCGAGCACCTGCAATGGCTCATGGCCCACCACGAAGCCGCCCGCTTCGCCCACTCCTCAGCACGCATCCCCGTCGAGCACGGCATCGCCCACCTCAAGAACTGGCGAGCCCTAAACACTCGCACTGCCCGCCGCACAGACCTGATCACAACACCAGCCGCTACCCCGGCACGACCTCACGCTACTGAGGATTTCGGGTTGTCGTCGGGTGGTGATGGGTCATGTGAGGTTGATCCCCGGGAGTGGACACCGGGTTTCACGCGACGAGTGACAGCGTACGTGACGTGATCAGTTGCTGTTCGAACTCGACCGGTGTGCGGTAGCCGAGTGCGGAATGGCGGCGGCGCCGGTTGTAGTACGCCAGCCAGCGGAACAGCTCCAGCCGGGTGTGTGCCTTCGAGGTCCAGCGCCTTCCGTGGAGCAATTCGCGCTTGAGGCCCTGGAAGAACGATTCGGCGAGGGCGTTGTCGTAGCTTGAGCCGACGCGGCCCATGCTGCGGTGGATGCCGTGCCGTCGGCAGACCTCGGCGAAGGCGGCCGCACTGTATTGCGCGCCCCTGTCCGTGTGAAAGACGACGCCGTGGACCTGGCCGCCGCGGGCGGCCACGGCCATCTCGATCGCGTCGGTGACAAGCGAGGTGCGCATGTGGTCGGCGATCGACCAGCCCACGACCCGCCTCGAACCGTGGCCAGATACATCCACGTCGAGCCGACGGCCACATACGTGATGTCGCCGCACCACTTGGTGTTCAGCGTGTTCGCGGTGAAGTCGCGCATCACCAGGTCCGGCACGGGCGGAGCCGCCCTGTCCGCGATCGTGGTGCGCTTCTTGCGCCGGAGATGCCGGCCGACGATGTGGTTGACCCGCATCAGTCGGGCCACCCGTTTGCGGTTGATCTTCCGCCCCCGGGCCCGCAGCTCCGCATGCACCCGCGGGGCGCCATAGGCGCCATGGTGTTCGGCATGGATGGCGCGGATCTCGGCCACCGTCCGCTTGACCTCGGCCTGGCGCTCGGCACGAGCCTGAGCGTTGGCCAGGTGCCGGTAGTAGCCGGAGCGGGAGACGCCCAGGACCCGGCAGATCCGCTTGACGCCGAAGTCGGCACGGTTGTTGGAGATGAAGTCCCAGCGGCGGCGGCTCACTTCACCTCCCGAGCGAAATAGGCGGCTGCCCGGCGCAGGATCTCGCGCTCCAGCTGCCACTTTCTCTCCGCCTTCAGCAGCCGGGCGTTCTCCGCCCGCAGCCGGACCAGTTCCTCGACCGCGCCCCCGCCGGCGCCGCTGTGCTCGGGCGCGGCCTGGGCCTCGTCCTTGCGGACCCACGTCCGCAGCGACTCCGCGGTGACACCGAGATCAGCAGCCACCGCCGCATACGTCCGCCTGCCCGCCGCGGCCCGATAGAGCGCGACAGCATCCTTCCTGAACTCCTCCGGATACGGAGACTTGCGCCCCACCTGGACATCCCTCCCTGGACCATCAAGATCCATTGTCAGGGTGTCCACTCCAAAGGATCAGCCTCAACCGGCAGCCGCACCCTCGACGTGATCATGCCCTCGCTGGCCAAATCACTGGCCGCCGTCCACGAACAACGCCGGGTCCTGGAAACCCGGATCGAGGACCTCGGAGAGCCGAACACGGTGGGGAGGTTTCAGCAGTTGCGGGATTGGACGGTGAGTGCACCGGGTGCGTTCATCCAGTCGTGGGTGACGGCGCTGGCGCCGTGCTGGGCGAGGTGGGTGACGCGTTCCGCGGCCGCGGTTGGGTCCGGGTTGGTCTTGTCCAGGGCGGGGGGAACGTTTGCTGCCGCGGTGGCTGTTGTCAGGTAGTGGTTGGAGCAGTACCAGGCCATGTCGTGTCCCCCTCCGAGCCAGTTGACCGCCTGGGTGTCAAACATGACGAACCAGGGGCGCAGCGAGGGCTCGTATATGGTGCGGGGGTCGCCGGTGCTGGATGTGGGGTGCATGTCCGGCCACATCATCGCCTGGTCGAGCTTGCCCGTGCTGGCCAGGTCGCGCACGTGTGCCGCGTACTCCTTGGCGGTGGAGAGGTTGTCCAGGTCATAGCCGGCGAGCTTGTTCTCGATGGTGCCGGTGATCGGGTAAAGGATGAACTTTCCTCGCAGTTGCTGCCAGGTCGGCCAAGCATCCGCCTTCGCGGCGGCGTCGAGGGTGGGGTAGGCCGTGCCCGTCATGTCGCTGGGCTTGAAGATGCGGTGGGTTCCGATGTGGTTCTTGATGAGGGAGTCGAGGTCGGCGGGTCCTTTGCCGGCCTTCTTGCGGAAGCCCCATTTGAGCTCGAGTTTGATGTAGATGGGGTCGTGGTCGGGGTGGGCCTCGCTCCAGTCGCTGAGGTTGTCCAGGCAGGTTCGCAGATTCCCGTTCCTCTGAGTGGTCTGGAAGATCCACTTGCCGACCTTGTAGGTGCAATTGTTGTCGTTGATGAGCGGGTTGGAGTGGCTGACGACCCATCCGCCCGTGCCGCTGTAGGTGCTGTAGACGTCGATCTCCAGGAGACGAGCGCCCTTGTCCAGCGCGTCGGTGAGCCTGCCCGACTTGCTTTCCTCGAAGGCGTTGTGGAGGCCGGAGACGGTGATGCGGTCCAGCCGTGTGTCTTCGAAACTCGACGACGCGCTCGTGGCGGCCTTGGCCGACGGGTGTGACGCACCCGGCAAGATGGTGGCAAACAGCAGGGCACTGCCCAGAACGCAGGTTCTGCGCAGCCAGCTGCCTGAGGCGGCGATCTTCACGGGCATAGAGACTCCTGAATCCGAAGTGACGATGCTTCTAACTGATCGTTTCAAAATGAGGTTCGGAGGCGTCTCAAGCAGATGATGCTGCACGCGAGTTGAAGCAGGCCGAGGTGGAGATCGGCGCGTATCTCG
>NZ_JBIVAU010000029.1:0-4229 GCF_044745705.1 Streptomyces sp. NPDC086835 | reverse complement strand
CCAGCGTCACCAGACGGGCACCCGACGTCGCCAACCCGTCGCGGAGCGTAGCCATCTCCTCTTCGCGCCCGATAAATGTCGTCAACGTGTCCGATGCGACAAGGATCGATGCCGACACGGTCACTTCAGCCTCACCACCAACAGGTTTGCACGTCTACATCATTTCGCAGGGACGGTGAAATGAGAAGAGCGCCAGCAATTGTCGTAGAGGGTGATGCGGCCGAAGTCCATGAGGACGACGGTGGGGGTCGTCTCGTCTTGTCGTCGATGCCGTCCAGGCTGTCGACCAACGCCCCTGCGTGCGTCATGGTTACCTCGGTGCATAGCGGCCGGGTCTCGGAGAGTGTTGAGACCATGGCCGTCTTCCCGACACGGAAAGGGACCGCCACCACGATCTTGACGGCCTAGCGGGGACAATGGAGGGCGCGGAGTCCACGGAGCACCTCCTCGACGAGGTTTCGGTCCGGGCGCTCGGTGCGCGGGATGGGGGCTCGGGTGGCCAGCCGGCCGTCATCTACCAGGTCGGCGACCAGTGCCTTGCAGATACTGAACTACGCCGAAGTCTTGGGTACCTCCGCTGCAACAGGTGATGGTTGGGGCTTTCCGCGACCGCGTCCGCCTTGGAACTGTGGCGGATAGTTCTTCATGACCACGAGATGTCCGTTCTCAGATCCTCAGGATCCAGTGAGGGTTTCATCTGGGCCACTGATCGGGTGACGTTGGTGGTGTGCGCAACGCACGAGGCTCCCGTGCCGTTGGGGGAGGTGTTCGAAGTCTCAACCCACAGGCACAGGAGCCGCGTTGGTTCCGTATTCTGCCGCACTCGACCTGCCCCACGCCCTGGTCGAGTGGGTCACCATGCTCATCGTCACCCGCGAGGGTGACCGCCGCTGCAAGCTCCCGCCGCACCAGCGTGCGCTGGTCGGCCTGGTGTACCTGCGCAGGCACGACACCCTCGCCCAGATCGCCGCGGGTTTCGGTATCTCTGTCGGCACCGCCCACGCCTACGCGTCGGCCGTCATCGATCTGCTCGCCGACCGAGCGCCCGGCCTGCTGCGTGCCCTGCGCGAAGCCGGCCCGGACTACGTCCTGCTGGACGGCACTCTCGCGGAGTGCGACCGGGTCGGCGACAGCCGGGCCGACTACTCCCACAAGCACCGCCGGCACGGAGTGAACGTGCAGGTGGTGACCGATCCAGCCGGACGGCTGCTGTGGCTCTCGCCCGCATTGCCCGGCCGAGCCCACGACCTGACGGCGGCTCGCACCCACCGGATCATCCGGATCTGCGAACGCCAGGGCGTCCCGGTCCTCGCTGACCGGGCTTACATGGGCGCCGGCCCGTGGGTGACGACACCCCTCAGACGCCCACCCGGCCGCGAACTGACACCAACCCAGCAAACCGTCAACCGCGCGCTGTCCGCGGCACGAGCACCAGTCGAGCGTGGCGTCGCACGACTGAAGTCGTGGCGGATCTTCCGCCGGTCCCGATGCAGTCCGAATCGAATGACGTCAATCGCCGCCGCCGTCCTCACCCTGGAGCGGCAACGCTGAAAGAGCTCAGTGTCTCGTGTGTCCAGGATGAAGGGTCAAGGCCCGGCGAGGGCGGCCACGTGCACCTGCTGGTCCACTACCCGCCGAAGATTGCCCTGTCCAAGCTGGTCAACAGCCTGAAGGGTGTCAGCTCCCGATACCTGCGGGCCGAGTACACCAGTCGCATCAACCGCATCGGCATGGGATCAGTCACCGGTCTGACCCTAATACGGACACGCAGAGAACTCCGGCGCTCCGCGCCTCCGGCCCGAGGATCGCATTCCCGCCCGGCCTGAAGGCCGGGATCCCCTGCGAAGATCAAGGGATGGGCTTGGCGCTCATCTGCTCGGCTTTGCCGCCGGGCTCCCCGGTCATGCTCGATGGGGGAGGGCGGACGCAGCACAGCGAAGCACCCGCACCCGAGCGCATCTCGAAACTCTCACCCGGTGTGGTGCCGCCTCGGGGGAGCGGTGGGCGCGGGGTGAACGTGAGTGTGATGCGGCGGGACGCGGACGGCGTCATGGTGAGGGAATGGCCACGTTGATGGCAAGAGGGTGGGGGCTCTGATCGGGACGTACGGTTCCAGAGCCCCCACCACGGGGCCGTCTCAGTGGTGACAGGACTGCACTTCGCGCGTCCCCGCATTTCAACGAGTAACCCGGCTCGGCGTCACGGCCGTACTCGCATCGCCGGCGGCCAGCCATAGGGTGGGCTGTTTGCATCAATCCGGTCACCCCCGCCCGCGAGGGAGGTTGTGCCTGTGACCAGCGCTTTCACCCGTTCTCCTCGTCGGTGCGTCTGGGGTGGGTGTGCCGTTGCCCGGGTTTGTGCTGAGGGTGGGGTACGAGGCGCGACGACGAACCCCGGCAGCCTGCTGTGACCGCCTACTGCCAGCGAATCTCTGACTCGGGTCACTAGGGGGACTTCCTTGACATCGTCTCCAGCCGCCTGCCGCTGATCATCGCTGTGGTCGTCGGCCTGGCCTTCCTCGTCATCCTGGTCGTCTTCCGCGGACTGCTCGTCGCCGGCTGTGCTCATGTGCTGTCGATCACCGCCTCGTACGGCGTCGTGGTGGCCGTCTTCCAGTGGGGCTGGGGCGGGCCGGCGGCGTGTCGGGCGATGTGCCCGTCGAGAGTTATGTGCCGATGATGATGTTCGCCATCGTCTTCGGGCTCAGCATGGACTACGAGCTCTTCCTGCTCTCCCGGGTCCACGAGGCATGGCTGCGCACCGGGGACCCGAAGGCCAGCGTCGCCCATGCCCTGGAGATCACCGCACGGGTCATCACCTGTGCGCCCTCATCATGGTCAGCGTGTTCGCGGCGTTCATCGTCAGCGACAACATCGTAGTGAAGATACTTGGAGACTGGGCCTGGCGGCGAGTGTGGCCATCGACGCCACCATCGTCCGGCTGCTCCTGGTGCCCGCAGTGATGAACCTCTTCGGCAAGTCGGCCTGGTGGATTCCCCGCTGGCTGGACCGGGCGCTGCCCCATGTGAACGCTGAGAGCGAGGAGCAGGCGGCGGCCCTGGCCCCGGCCGGAAGCCGATCGCCTGACCGCCGGTCGGCATCGAGCAGCAAGTGCCGCCCCAGCGCACTAAGAAAATAACCCATTGCTCTGCAACCATACGATTTACGCCGGTGTCTATGGTAGTGACACCACTGGTCCCCGTATCTAGGGAAATTGGGGGACACTATGATCCAACGTCCGCGCATCGCGGCTGCAGCCGCCGGCATACTGCTCACCGCCGGAGTCGGTGCCACGATCCCCGCTTCCGCTTCCGTATCTTCGCCGCAGACCTCTGCGGCCGCCGCCGCTCCGGCGACTGCTCTGGTCACCAATGCCCGCTGGGGCGGCCACGGGTCCTTCGACCGGATCGTCATCGATGTCCGCGGTGTCCTGCCGCCGGTCACCGTGAAGCCGGTGAAGGAACTGCGCTACGACGGGTTGGGCCACAAGGTCCCGCTCGCCGGAAAACACTTCCTGGAGATCAAGCTCTCTCCCGCGGCCGCCCACAACGAGGCGGGCGCATCCATCTATAAGGGGCCGCGACTGGTCAAGGTATGGCTTCCCACGCTCAAGGGGCTGGCTCTGACGGGTGACTTCGAGGGTGTGGTCACCTTCGGGGCGGCCTTCGACGCGAAACCGTCCTACAAGACCTCAAGGCTGCACTCGCCGGAGCGGCTCGTGCTCGACGTCTGGATCCCGTCAGGCTGCCGCGCCTGAGACGAGGGGAACGGCGCACACCTCACGGCTCGTCCGCCCAGCGGTGTGCGCCGCGTTCTGTCTGTCTCCGCCGTGATCGCCTTCAGGTGACCGTCACCCTGGGTGCGGGCGGCGCCGCCGTTGTTCCCTTCCGGCAGCCTTCTGCCGGAAGGATCAGCTCAATGTGGCGCATTCCGCGACGGCGCGGAAGAAGACGGAGTCGCTGGCGAGGACGGTCACTTGCCATGAGTCGCCCGGGCCTCTCTGGTTCCCCATGATGAAGAAGTCGAGATCCCCCTCCGGATCTTCCACGAAGACGAACCCGCCGCCTGTGACGACACTTCCGGCGGGGCACGTCGCGGTGGATGTCGATGTCACGTCGGTGCCGCCCCCGGCTGCTACCAGCGGTCCCTCGACCTGGAAGGTGGTGAGTTCACCGCTGGGTGGGGGGGTGGTTCCGCCTCCGCCGGTGGCGGCGCCCGACTGGGCGACGG
>NZ_JBIVAU010000028.1:0-2863 GCF_044745705.1 Streptomyces sp. NPDC086835 | reverse complement strand
CATACGGGGTTGTGGGATCTCTCTTTCATTGTCTGCCGGCAATGAGACGAGTCAGAAACCGTATGGGTAGGCGAAGGACATGCGAAAGGTCCGGCGTAGAGGGTAAGACCCCCGTAGCTGAAATTCATACGGCTCGTTTGAGAGACACCCAAGTAGCACGGGGCCCGAGAAATCCCGTGTGAATCTGGCGGGACCACCCGCTAAGCCTAAATATTCCCTGGTGACCGATAGCGGATAGTACCGTGAGGGAATGGTGAAAAGTACCGCGGGAGCGGAGTGAAATAGTACCTGAAACCGTGTGCCTACAAGCCGTGGGAGCGTCGCTGGCAGCACTTGTGCTGTCAGTCGTGACTGCGTGCCTTTTGAAGAATGAGCCTGCGAGTTAGCGGTGTGTAGCGAGGTTAACCCGTGTGGGGAAGCCGTAGCGAAAGCGAGTCCGAACAGGGCGATCGAGTTGCACGCTCTAGACCCGAAGCGGAGTGATCTAGCCATGGGCAGGTTGAAGCGGAGGTAAGACTTCGTGGAGGACCGAACCCACCAGGGTTGAAAACCTGGGGGATGACCTGTGGTTAGGGGTGAAAGGCCAATCAAACTCCGTGATAGCTGGTTCTCCCCGAAATGCATTTAGGTGCAGCGTCGTGTGTTTCTTGCCGGAGGTAGAGCACTGGATAGGCGATGGGCCCTACCGGGTTACTGACCTTAGCCAAACTCCGAATGCCGGTAAGTGAGAGCGCGGCAGTGAGACTGTGGGGGATAAGCTCCATGGTCGAGAGGGAAACAGCCCAGAGCATCGACTAAGGCCCCTAAGCGTACGCTAAGTGGGAAAGGATGTGGAGTCGCAGAGACAACCAGGAGGTTGGCTTAGAAGCAGCCACCCTTGAAAGAGTGCGTAATAGCTCACTGGTCAAGTGATTCCGCGCCGACAATGTAGCGGGGCTCAAGCGTACCGCCGAAGTCGTGTCATTCCAGCATGAGGGCCAACGCCCGCTGGGATGGGTAGGGGAGCGTCGTGTGCCGGGTGAAGCAGCCGCGGAAGCGAGTTGTGGACGGTTCACGAGTGAGAATGCAGGCATGAGTAGCGATACACACGTGAGAAACGTGTGCGCCGATTGACTAAGGGTTCCTGGGTCAAGCTGATCTGCCCAGGGTAAGTCGGGACCTAAGGCGAGGCCGACAGGCGTAGTCGATGGACAACCGGTTGATATTCCGGTACCCGCTTTGAAACGCCCAATATCGAATCAGGCGATGCTAAGTCCGTGAAGCCGCCGGCTGAGTCTTCGGACGAGGTCGGAGTGGTGGAGCCGACGAACCAGACTTGTAGTAGGTAAGCGATGGGGTGACGCAGGAAGGTAGTCCAGCCCGGGCGGTGGTTGTCCCGGGGTAAGGGTGTAGGACGTGAGGTAGGCAAATCCGCCTCACACATAGTCTGAGACCTGATGCCGAGCCGATTGTGGTGAAGTGGATGATCCTATGCTGTCGAGAAAAGCCTCTAGCGAGTTTCATGGCGGCCCGTACCCTAAACCGACTCAGGTGGTCAGGTAGAGAATACCGAGGCGTTCGGGTGAACTATGGTTAAGGAACTCGGCAAAATGCCCCCGTAACTTCGGGAGAAGGGGGGCCATCACTGGTGATCCGATTTACTCGGTGAGCTGGGGGTGGCCGCAGAGACCAGCGAGAAGCGACTGTTTACTAAAAACACAGGTCCGTGCGAAGCCGTAAGGCGATGTATACGGACTGACGCCTGCCCGGTGCTGGAACGTTAAGGGGACCGGTTAGTCACTCTTCGGGGTGGCGAAGCTGAGAACTTAAGCGCCAGTAAACGGCGGTGGTAACTATAACCATCCTAAGGTAGCGAAATTCCTTGTCGGGTAAGTTCCGACCTGCACGAATGGCGTAACGACTTCTCGACTGTCTCAACCATAGGCCCGGTGAAATTGCACTACGAGTAAAGATGCTCGTTTCGCGCAGCAGGACGGAAAGACCCCGGGACCTTTACTACAGTTTGATATTGGTGTTCGGTTCGGCTTGTGTAGGATAGGTGGGAGACTGTGAAGCTTGGACGCCAGTTCAGGTGGAGTCGTCGTTGAAATACCACTCTGGTCGTGCTGGATGTCTAACCTGGGTCCGTGATCCGGATCAGGGACAGTGTCTGATGGGTAGTTTAACTGGGGCGGTTGCCTCCCAAAGGGTAACGGAGGCGCCCAAAGGTTCCCTCAGCCTGGTTGGCAATCAGGTGTTGAGTGTAAGTGCACAAGGGAGCTTGACTGTGAGACCGACGGGTCGAGCAGGGACGAAAGTCGGGACTAGTGATCCGGCGGTGGCTTGTGGAAGCGCCGTCGCTCAACGGATAAAAGGTACCCCGGGGATAACAGGCTGATCTTCCCCAAGAGTCCATATCGACGGGATGGTTTGGCACCTCGATGTCGGCTCGTCGCATCCTGGGGCTGGAGTCGGTCCCAAGGGTTGGGCTGTTCGCCCATTAAAGCGGTACGCGAGCTGGGTTTAGAACGTCGTGAGACAGTTCGGTCCCTATCCGCTGTGCGCGTAGGAGTCTTGAGAAGGGCTGTCCCTAGTACGAGAGGACCGGGACGGACGAACCTCTGGTGTGCCAGTTGTCCTGCCAAGGGCATGGCTGGTTGGCTACGTTCGGAAAGGATAACCGCTGAAAGCATCTAAGCGGGAAGCCTGCTTCGAGATGAGGACTCCCACCTCCTTGAGAGGGTAAGGCTCCCAGTAGACGACTGGGTTGATAGGCCGGATATGGAAGCCCTGTAAGGGGTGGAGTTGACCGGTACTAATAGGCCGAGGGCTTGTCCTCAGTTGCTCGCGTCCACTGTGTTAGTTCTGAAGTAACGAACTCGCC
>NZ_JBIVAU010000027.1:0-7721 GCF_044745705.1 Streptomyces sp. NPDC086835 | reverse complement strand
CATTAGGAGGTGCTTGCTGCCCGGACGCCCGCGGTCGACCGGCGAAGGTCCGGTGTGAGCCCCCCTTTGAGGGCCCGGACATGGGAGCCGTCGATCGCGGCGTCGTTCATGTCCAGCAGGCCCGCGGCCCGCAGCTCGGCCAGCAGTACCTCGTGCAGCTGCGGCCAGACACCGGCCTCGGTCCAGTCCCGCAGACGCCGCCAGGCCGTCACACCGCTGCAGCCAACCTGTTCAGCCGGAACGTCCCGCCAGCTCACGCTCTTGCACAGCACGTAAACGATGCCCCGCAACGCAGCACGGTCATCCGCCGGCAACCGCCCGGGATAACGATGCCGCCGCGGCGGACGAGCAGGCAACAGCGGAGCCACACGTTCCCACAGGTCATCAGGCACAAGATCAGCAGACACCCAACAGATCCTGCCGACACAACACCCAACTGCCAAGCCCCACAACGAACTTCATTCTGAAACGATCAGTTAAGCGGCAGAAGCGTACTGAAGAGGCCGCACTTGAGCGGTTCGCCGAGTTCGCCGACGCGTGGGGCAAGAAGTACCCGGCGATCGTCCGGCTCTGGGAGAACGCCTGGGAAGAGTTCACCGCGTCGAAGGTGAATGTCGAAGGCGTTCAGGGCGGTCTTCCAGGGCATGGTCCAGCGGGCCTGTTCCTTGCCGGTGGGATCGAGCGACATGACGGCCATGTAGACGCATTTCAGGTACACGTCTTTCGCGTTCACCGCGCACCTCCTCGAAGCCGGAACCGATGCCTCGATCGGCACCGTCGGTGACGCCCTGGGCAACGCGCTCATGGAGTCCCAGGTCGGCCGGCCTCTGTAAACGGAGCTGATCAAGCCCCGTCGGCCCTGGCACGGCCCTCGCCGACATCGAACTCGCCACCGCGGAATGGGTCGACGGGTTCAACAATCAGCCCCTCCACAGCACGATCGGAGACATCCCGCCCCACGAGCACGAGACCAACCACTACGCTCAACACCAGCCCCAACGGCGGCCGGAGCCAACGTATGAGCCTCCGCCGATCCCGGAGCGGTTCACATATGACTGTTGGCGGATGTTCTGCGGGCAGCCCAGCTGAGACACTGCCGATCTAACAAGCTCGTGCGACTTGTTCGGAGAGCGCGTCGGAAATGAGCACGGGTCCCCAGTGGGTAATGCAGCGATGTGGAGTGTGGCCCATCATGATCCGACCTCTGCCGACAGCAGCTCTTTCCTGTTGCGTGGCTGTCCTCGTGGGCACTGTGGGGTGCAGTGAGCAAAGCGCGTCAAATGCATCGAGTAGTCCCCGAGCGTCTTCGAGCGCGCCCGCGACGCACTTTCCGAGCACGGCTAGCACCTCACCCAGCCCGACGGGTTCTCAGAGCCGCGCGAAAGAAGGGGGCAAATCGGTTAAGCCGTCCCCATCACAAGAGCAGCGGGACAGCAAGGCAACGGCGACTCCGACTCGTCCACACAAGACTCTTGACCCGCAGACTGGGCCCGGAGAAATCCCCTTGCCGAGTGGGTTCACGCTCCTGAACATGGACCAAGCCTCGAGGAATGCCATCTATTCCACGACCAAGACACCGATAGAAGTTCAGCGTTTCTATCGGGATGCTAAAAAGTTCCCAGGCTGGAAGTTTTTGGAAAATTCTGCCACCGGGAAAGGGGGATCGGTTCTTGCTGTGAACAAAAAGGTGAAGGTGCGAATGCTCTCTGGCAACCTTTTGCCCCACCCCAGCGAGGGGGGGAAATTCCTCTTCAATTATTCGATCGTCAGCCGATGACAGCACGCGGAAGCCGTCAGCCTTTCAGAAGTCGAACGGCCTGTGGTGCCACGCGCCTTCGTCGAACCCGAGGGGCCATAGGTTCACACTTCCGGGGTCTGTGCGGTCAACGGTGGATCTTGAATACGAGCACAGCACTCATGGTGCAGTGCGAGCCCACGGCCCATTCCCGGCCACTCGGGTCAACGTCACACCTGGTGGGGGCAGAAAAGCCCCACCAACGACCTTCCCTGCAACTCTATCAGCATCCACTGCAAGAGTTCGAATTCCATCATAAAGGAGGCTTCCTCGTGTTCAAAACCACGCAGAAAAGAAAGGCGAAGACGCTATCCGTAGCGCTGATTACTCTCCTTGCCACTTTGACCCTCCCCGCAACGACGGCACGCGCCAACCCCGACATAGGACCGTCTATGGTCGCATCGTGCGAACAATCAGACAGCGCCGGCAATAACGGGTGGGAGGTCGGAAAGCTCCCTGCTAGCTCGAGTTTCGATGTTGTCCGCGAAAGGCATTGGAATCAGGGCCTGCCGGTTTGCTCATGGGCGCAGAAAAGTGATGCCCAGATTTTTGCCGAGGAGTCAAAGGTTCTCCCGTCACAGACAATATCTAATTGCACCGGCATCGCCCAGGGCGCCGTCCCGGCAACACTAACCGCGACAAAAACCACCACCACAACAAGATCTGAATCGTTTGGTTCAGGCGGAGAATTTGGCGCCAGCGCCACAGCCAAGGTCACGACCCCCAACATGGCGGGCATGGCCCCGAATATAGAGTTGTCCGCTACCCTCAGCGGGTCTTACAGCTGGAGTAAAACCACCGAATCATCGGAAACTGAGACCTACACAGAGGCACTGAATGTTGACGCAGGGCATACCAAGCATCTCGAGGCCAAACCTATTTGGTGGAAATTCCCTGGCACGATCACAGCGAAATATTCAAAACTAGCTCCCCCTCTCTACGCAAATTGGAACATGTACCTGCCAGCACTGACCGACGGCAAGCAGGCGGTAACTGTCGCGGTCGTTTCCGACGGGTGCCGCGCCTCGAATAGCCTCGTTGCGGGTACAGACAGCGTCGCCAGGGTGACTGTCGCCAACACCATTACCCCCTTGAATGGCGTTCTTTATGCTACCGTTTCCGCCACAGAATCCGGCGCTAACGCCTTCTCCGCATCTTGCAGTATAAACTCCCTATTTTACGAGCAACCTCGAACCGGGAGTACTGCGGCATCCAGCCTAGTCCCGATGGAAACCGGGACGCCGATGGGAGCGCTGTCGCGCTCATGCGACACACCGTATGCGGGGAGTTTTGAGCGGTCACCACTAACCCCCGGAAATCTTTTCTACCTCACCTCCTGCCCCCGATCGACGCTAAATGGTGTCACCTATCTCTGGGCATGCATAACCACACCCTCCGTCTACATGTGGTGGGATGCTGGTAAATACAATGTCATTTACAACCCGATCACCTAATAGTGAGAGGCCCCGTGATCTGCGCCAGGTCTCCTCGGGGTACCCCACCACCACAGATATAGGGTAGACCGAGTTGTAGTGACGGAATACGAAGCTCCTGGTAGATGGGTGTAGTCAAGATCAACCCATCGCCAGGAGCTTCGCTGTGCTCGTCACCCGTCCGGACTTGACCCGTCCACTTCCGGGATGGGGACTGTCAAACGAGTGGGCGTTTTCCCACAGTTTCACGATCGCCGGATACTTCCGGCCCCGGTGAACGCCGCCGGTGAGTCCACCTGGTTCAACTGGACCCAGTACCCCGACCACGGCCCCGGCGCCGACCTCCTGGGCATCGGCCCCGGTGCGAGCGTCCTGGACCTCGGCTGCGGCAAAGGAGGCAACCTCGCCCACGTCGCCGCACTCGGCGCCCGCGCGGTCGGCGTCGACGTGTCTCTCGCACAGCTGAAGGCAGCCGAGGCGCGATGGGCCGATGTGGGCCTGGCGCTGCACCGCGCGGACGCCGTCCGGTTCCTCGAGGAGACCGGCGAACACTTCGACACCATCTACTCCGTGTTCGGGGCTGCCTGGTTCACCGACCCGGAACAGCTGCTGCCCGTCATCCGGAAGCGGCTCAAGCCCGGCGGCGTGTTCGCGTTCTCTCAACGCCCGCCCATCGAGGGCTGCTACGGCTGCCAGGCCTCGTACATCAACCGCTCCGAGAACGAGGACCCGCTCGTCGTGAAGCGCTGGGGGGACACGGTTCCGCACGCGGTGCACGCATACGTTCTCTCGGAGAGGGGAGGCGGTGCTTGGCTCTCGCTCCGCAGTGCGCGCAGTCCATGGTGGTGTGCGCGGGGTGGACCAGGTGCACGGTCTTGCCGTGCTTGTGGGCCATCTCGGTCAGGGCCTGCTTGGTGGCGCCGATCGCGGCGTCTGCCGCCTTGCGGGACATGGTGGTCTTCGCGAGGAACGTCGGCTTGAAGTCCTCCACAGCGATCTGGTCGAAGTCGCGGACGATCCGTTTGGCCCACTTGCGGCCGGTGTCCTGCCGCTGCCGGGCGATCTTCTTCGACACCTTCGCCGCCGCCCGCCGGGCCTTCTTGTACCCCTTGGTGCCGGGCCGGTTCTTCGGGGTGCTGCGACGGGCCATCATCCGCTGGTAGCGGGCCAGCTTCGCGGCGGACGTCTTCCCGTGCTCGGCGTGCGGCAAGTCGTGGGCGTCGGACGTGGTGGTCGCGGTCTCCTTCACACCCCAGTCGATCCCGATCACCGCACCGGTCATGGGCAGAGCCTCGGTCACGGTGGGAATGACGAAGCTGGCGTACCAGTGCCCGAGGCTGTCGCGGTACACACGCACGCCGGAGGGCGGCTTGGGCAGCTCTCGCGACCACACCACCCTCAGCACGATCCCGCCCGCCAGATGCAGACGGCCGTCCTTGAGCCGGAACCCGCGCTGCGTGTAGTTCAACGACGGCGCGGACTCACGCTTCCGCTTGATCCGGGGCATCCCCGCCCGCTGCCTCATCGGCAGCTTCGCCTTGATGTCCTTCAGCGCCTTCGCACGGGACTTGGCAAAGTCCCGGATGACCTGCTGCTGCGGAACACTGGATCCCTCGCGCAGCCAAAACATCGAACGACGCGCCTCAGTCAGCATCTTGTCGAGCTGCGCCGGCCCGCACGTCAACGTCGTCTCGGCGTCCTTGTTGAACTTGTGGACCTTGCGGGACATCGCCACGCACTCGTTCCACACCCAACGGCACCGCGCCCACTCCCCTTCCAGGCAAGCGAGCGCGTTCGACGACAGGCGAAGCCGAACCCGGCAACCTGCTCTGCTATCGCTGCCGTCGTCATGATCCGCAACCTAACAACCGCCACTGACATTTGGAAGAGAGCGCAGGTCAGAACAGATACGCAGAGAACTCCGCCGCTCCGCGGCTCCGCCCCAAGGACCCATTCCTCCCCGCCCTAAAGGACGGGGCATCCTGGGAGAAATATGGTGAACCGGGCCGAAGCCCTGCCGGACGCAGTCGCGGCGATCGGCGGTCATAGCCATGAGCAAGCAGTACGCCGTGGCGGCCTCCGGGCAGTGGTGGGACGGGGAAAGCAACCAGCGGCTGCCGTCGGGGGAAGCGCACGCATTGGAGCAGGCAGGAACGAAACCGTGTGCGGGCTGTCCCTCAGCCGCTCGCAACTCGGCCGCTTCCCTCATGTGGCGTGGCCTGAGGTGGCGCAGCCGCCGGCCCGCAAGGACCTGGCAGCGCTCAAATCCAAGGCCCTGACCGATCGGGTCAGCCCCGCTCCCGCTCCCCGTTCACGTCTCGGTCCTACCCGGGGAGGGAGCACTGAGACGAACTTTTGCCGGTCCTTTCACGCACTTTTCGTGCCCATGAGGTGATCGTCGGACGACGGGCCTCCCGGAACAAGAGTGCGTGTGACCGGGCGGCGTGCCCGCGCGTGCTGGGCGCCGGGCACAACCGGTGCCGGGTCGACTGTGGCGCGCCGTGCCTGCCGCCGAGCACAGCACCGCTCATGGCCCTCACTTGCAGGTCGCCCAGCCCGCGCCACCCCCGGCGCAGAGTGTCGCCGCGGCGGGATATGTTCCTCCCGCGGGCGCGTCGAGAGTCTTCTCCGCGCCGCGTAAGGGAGGGAATCCATGCGTAAGACCCTGCTTCGGCGCGCGGCCGTGTTGGCCGCGACGTTGGGGCTCACATCGCTGGGGCTGCTCGGCGCCGGCGCGGCGCCCGCGCAGGCCGCGAGGAGCGACTGCATTGTCAAAGCGATGAGGGTGCCGGAGTTGGGCGTGGACGGGCTGGTGTCCGCCTCCACCCTGAAGCCCTGGACCTCCAGGACGATCCCGTCCGCGTTGGTCGTCCGCGTCATGAGGTTGATGCCGCCTTTGAAGTCGAGCGTGAGGGCTCCGAGGATGTTCACCTTCAGCGGCACGTTGGCGGCGTACATGCTGCAGGGGATGTCCACGCCCACCGGCGGCAAGGGGAACGGGGGCACGTCCGACATGCCCTTCCCGGCCCGTGAGTGGGACTGAACCGCATGGGCGCTGCCTGACAACAGCACTCCGGTGCCGACCGCCGCAACGGCGGCCGCGGCCCCCCTCAAGAACCCGCGGCGGTCCTTCTCGGCACTGGCCGTTCCACGATCAGTCATCCGGCCGACTCCACTTCTCTACTGCGATTGAGCAACCCGGCCGTCTCCAGGACGACAGCGCGCCGGCACTGGACACGGACGCGCGCACGAGACAGGCAAGATCCTCAAGTGATCAGAAGGAGAACGTGTGCTGCGGGCACCGGTCACGGCCAGTTTCCCGAGGAACGAGAACGCGTGGGCATAGTCCAGGAGATGGCGTCGGAGCAGTTCATGAGTCCGGCGCTGTAGCAATGAGGGGATGCCCGATCCGGACCGGGCCCCGGTGACAGTAGTGCCAGTTCGGATCGTGTGGTTCGAGTCCGAACGGCTCGCGTACGTACACGGCCCCGTGCCAGCATTGCCGGCACGGGGCACCGCCGCACGTTCTGCCGGTGCTGGAGATCTGCTCGGCCGGCTGGTGGTTGATGACGGTCTCCTCCCAGGGGCCGTCGGCGAAGGTCTTGAGCGCGTCGAGTTCGCCCTTGTCGACGGCCAGGCGCCCCAGCGGAGCTTGGTGCCGATCCAGTCGCCGATGGAGCGGCAGTACCGGTCGGTGGCCGGCGGGAGCCATTCGGCCGGGTCCCGGTCGGCCTTGGGCCGGTTGGTGCGAGCGGTGACCGCGACCAGCGAGGTGGACGAGCCCTGGTCGTTGGCGTACGCCTCGCGCTCAGCCGCACACCAGGCAGAGGCCCCCAGGGGGCAGGGTCATCGCCGACGGCGGTGTTCGCCTCCTTCGAGGCGCCGGGCGGCGATCACTCGTGGATGAGGACACCGTAGTCGCCGTTATGGGCCGCCCGGAGGGCGGCCGGGGCGGTAGAGGAACTCAATAAGGACAGCGGCGATCACCATCCAGCCGCCGATTCCGGGAAGTCACCCCGCCTCGACGGCTCTGCTCGGCCGCACTCGGGCGGCCGTCCTGCGTGCCGCCGCCGTCGGCGCGACCACCGGTGAACTCGCCCGGGCGGCGGGGTTTCCGCGCCGTCCGCGAGTCAGCACGCCCGGGCCCTGCGGGACGCGGGGCTCGTCACCAGCCGCCGCCATGCGGCGTCCGTACTGCATACGCTCACCCCGTTAGGGGCCGCGCTGCTGCGCGCCCACACACGTCCAGAGCCCATGACATGACACTGCAGTGACGACGCGGTCCACGAACTCGCCGCCAGGGAAACTTTCTACCGCTGGAGCGCCATCGACCGACCCGCCGCATGGGGCCAGGACACCGCCTGACGGCCGCCGTCCCTGGGGTGGCGCTGAGCTGAAGCGCTGCACCGGAGCATCTCGCAGGCGTCCTCCCGGACCGCAGGGTCATCTGGGCACGGGTACCTTCCGCAGGGGGTCTCCCCCGTCGATGAAGA
>NZ_JBIVAU010000026.1:0-19722 GCF_044745705.1 Streptomyces sp. NPDC086835 | reverse complement strand
GGTGTCCGGAAGTAAAGCGTCGCAACTCGCGCGAAGCGCGGTGAGGACAGCCATTCCGGACACCCCCCTCCGGAGGCCCCGCCCCCCGCACCCACCACCGGCGCAACCACGCCCCCCAGGGGCGACACGCACCAGGACCAGGCCCACACCGCAGGGGCACAACGCCACCGGACCGGGCCACGCCCCACAGGGGCGCACGCACCACGACCGGGTCCCGCCCCGCAGGGCCGCAACGCCCCCGGACTGGCCCCCGCCCCGCAGGGGCACAACGTCACCGGGACCGGGCCGGGCCCGAAAGCGCCACCCCCAGGGACCGGGCCGCGCCCGGCTCAGCGGACGCGCCCCCGTTTGGCCTCCATCGCCGCCCGACCCTGCGCACCCTTCATCTTCCAGTCGCGCCGGATCTCCGCCCGCAGCCTCGCGTCCGTCTTGGCCACGATCCGCTGGTTCTCCCGGATCAGCTTGCGGTAGCTGTCGAGCCGCCGTTCCGGCAGCGTGCCGTCCTCGATCGCGCCGAGCACGGCGCAGCCGGGCTCCGCCTCGTGGGCGCAGTCGTGGAAGCGGCACTGCGCGGCGAATTCCTCGATCTCGGAGAACACCTGGTGCACGCCGGCTTCGGCGTCCCAGAGCCCCACGCCCCGCAGCCCTGGCGTGTCGATGAGGACTCCGCCGTCGGGCATGAGGAGCAGGTTGCGGGTGGTGGTGGTGTGCCGGCCTTTGCCGTCGACGTCTCGGGTGGCCTGGACGTCCATGACGTCCTCACCGAGGAGCGCGTTGGCGAGGGTGGATTTACCGGCTCCGGAGACGCCGAGCAGCACGCTGGTGCCGCCGGACACGATGGCGGTGAGGACCTCGACGCCCTCGCCGGTGGCGGAGCTGACGGGGATGACCTGGACACCGGGCGCGGTGGTCTCGACGTCCTGCACGAGGTAGGACAGCCCGGTGACGTCGGGCACGAGGTCGGCCTTGGTGAGGGCGATCAGCGGCTGCGCCCCGCTTTCCCACGCCAGGGCGAGGAAGCGTTCGATCCGGCCGAGGTCGAGTTCGACCGCGAGCGAGACGCAGATGACGATGTGGTCGATGTTGGTGGCGAGCACCTGGCCTTCCGACCGCTTGGACGACGTCGACCGCACGATGGCGGTGCGCCGCGGCAGGAGGGTCCGTACGAACCGGGGGTCGCCGTCGGCGTCGACGGCCACCCAGTCGCCGGTGCAGACGACCCGCATCGGGTCGCGGGGGGTGACGAATTCGGTGTCGCCGCGCAGCACACCGCGCGGCGTGACCAGGTCGCACTGGCCGCGGTCGACGCGTACGACGCGGCCGGGCAGCAGGCCTTGGGCGGCGTACGGTGCGAACTCGGCTTCCCAGGCCGGGTCCCACCCGTACGGGGCGAGCGTGTCCTGGGCGGCAGAGGTGGTGGAAGACGTGAAGGACTGCGTGTGGGACAAGGGGAACCCTTCGAAGGGCGGCCCCGGCAGCGCGCGCTCCGCGCGCGGACGTCGAGTGGGTGTCAGCCGGAGGCCACAGGGGTGGAAACGATGATGAACCTCTGAACGCGGGCAGCGCCCGCCACCGTGACAGTCATCAATGTCCTCACCTCCTGCTCGTCTTCTCGACGAACCAACACTGTTCCGCCGGGCACGGCTTGCTGCCGCGGCCCGGAACGAGCAGAACGATAGCGGCGCCCCGGGGCGGGGCGCCAGGGATTAATTCCACCCGTCTTGCTGTGCCGTTCCTGGCGTCCGGCGGTCCCGGCCTCCGGGGTCGTCGACCTCGTCGCGCGGGTGGGAAATCGCCTTGACCGGCCGTTCGGCCCGGCAGTTGGATCGGCGCAGTCGGAGTGCGCCCATCACGGGGGAAGTTGTGGATGACGTCTTGATCTCCGGCGCGCTGGCCGGTTTCGGAATCGCGATGCCGGTCGGCGCCGTCACCGTCATGATCGTCACGCTTTCCGCGCAGACGTCGTTGCGTACGGGTCTCGCGGGCGCGATGGGGACGGCGACGGCCGACGGTCTGTACGCACTGATCGCCGCGTTGACGGGTGCCGCGCTGGCCGGGCTGCTCCAGCCCGTGGCGCAGCCCATGCGGTGGACGGCTGCGGTCGTGCTGCTCGCCCTCGCGGCGAAGGGACTGGCGGACGCCGTCCGCCGGTCCCTTGATGCCGGGTCGGTACAGCGGGTCGAGGAAAAGCGGCCGCTCAACGTCTACTTGCAGTTTCTGGGGCTCACTGTTCTGAACCCGCTGACCATCGTCTATTTCTCCACGCTGGTGTTGGCGCTCCGCAACGACGACTGGCCTGCGATGGGCGGCTTGCTGTTCGTCGTCGCCGCGTTCGCCGCTTCGGCGAGCTGGCAGGTGCTGATCGCCGTGGGCGGGGCGCTGGTCGGCCGGGTTCTCACCAGCGACAGGGGCCGTCTTGGCACAGCGCTGATCGGCAACGGAGTGATCATCTTCCTGGCCGTCCGCTTGATGCTCAGCGGCTGATCAGCCTGCGGTGGGTGGGCGTCCGGTCCGGGTCCACTCGAGGACCTCGTCCGCCGTCCAGGTGTTGACCACCCGCTCCGCCGGCACCCCGCACTCCTCCGCCCGGGCGCAGCCGATGATCTGCCAGTCGAGTTGTCCGGGCGCGTGGGCGTCGGTGTCGACGGCGAAGAGGACGCCCGCCTCGACGGCGCGGCGCAGCAGCCGGCGCGGCGGATCGCGCCGTTCGGGACGGCTGTTGATCTCCAGAGCGGTGCCGTGCTCGGCGCAGGCACCGAACACCTCGTCCGCGTCGAACTGCGACTCGGGCCGGGTGCCACGGCCGCCGGTGACGAGTCGTCCGGTGCAGTGGCCGAGAACGTCGGTGAGCGGGTTCTCGACGGCGCGGACCATCCGCCGGGTCATCGCGGCGGAGTCCATGCGGAGTTTGGAGTGGACGGACGCGACGACGAGGTCGAGGCGGTCCAGCAGTTCGGGATCCTGGTCGAGGCTGCCGTCGGGGAGGATGTCGCACTCGATGCCGGTGAGGAGCCTGAAGGGCGCCCACTCCTTGTTGAGTTCGGCCACGACGTCGAGTTGGGCGCGCAGCCGTTCCGCGGTGAGTCCTCCTGCGACGGTGAGGGTGGGCGAGTGATCGGTGAGGACGGCCCACTCGTGGCCGAGCGCGGCCGCCGCACGGCCCATCTCGTCGATGGGACTGCCGCCGTCCGACCAGTCGGAGTGCAGATGGCAGTCGCCGCGCAGTGCGGCGCGCAGGGCGCTGCCGCCATCGGCGAGCGGCGCGCCTGCCTCGTCCTCGAGTCGCTGGAGATAGGCGGGGGTTCCGCCGGCGAGGGCTTCCTCGATCACGCGGGCGGTCTTGGGGCCGATTCCCTTGATCTTGACGAGTGTTCCGGCCTTGGCATGGTCGGCGATCTCCTGTGCGTCGAGTTCGGCGAGGGCCGCGGCGGCGGTACGGAAGGCGCGTACGCGGTAGGTCTCCGCGAGTGAGCGCTCCAGGAGGAAGGCCACCCGGTTCAGGGCCTCGACCGGTTCCATCGTCACCTCCCTGGGGTCCTCAGCTCAGTGAACCCCGATGCCGGCCGCTCGTCCAACGCGGAGCGACACAGGCCTGAACACCGTCATACCTTTCAATCAACGGTTCAAGAATTCGCTGACCTTATATTCAATTGATCAACCACCTGGAACGTCTTTCTTCGGCCGATTCAGCGAGCTACTGAACCGCTGGTCAGCCTCCCTCACCCGGTCACCGCCTGCCCTCACAGCATCACCGGACGTGACCGAAACCGTGCACAGTGCCAAGCGTTCTTCACCGCGGTGAGTAAGACTCCCGTCCGATTTCCGAAACAACGACCCCAGGGAGTGTTCGAAATGCGGTACATCGCCAGAGGCCTCGCGCTCGCAGCCACCACCACGCTGGCTCTCGTCGCGGCGCCCGCCGTGGGCAGCGCGAACACGGCGCAGCCCGGGCCGGAAAGGCTGTACCCGCCGTCGGCCCTCGTGCTGACCGTCACGACAGGGGACGACGCGACGGCCGGGACGGTGCTGCGCGCGGTGACGCTCAGCTGCACACCCACGGCGACCGGCACCCACCCCGCCACGAAGGCCGCCTGCGCGGAACTCCGCGCCGCCGAGGGCTCCTTCGACGCCATCACCACACAGGACCCGAGCGTCGCCTGCACCAAGCAGTGGGATCCGGTGACGGTGACCGTGGAGGGCGTGTGGAACGGCACGCGCGTCGACTACGCCCACACCTTCGGCAATTCGTGCATACGGAGCAGCGTCAGCGGCGTGCTCTTCGACTTCTGAGGCGGCCGGGCGGCCACGGCAAAAGCCGTGGCCGCCCAGGGGCTCACACGCCCGGCGGCATCCGCGAGGGGCGGCCGGCGCCCCGGGTGAGCACGTAACCGCCGACGCCGGCGAGCGCCGCGAGCAGACCGCCGGCGCCGGTCCAGATCCAGCGGTCGGACCACCGGCCGGACGACCAGTCCAGGGCCGCCTCTTCCTCGTTGCGCCGTTCGTCGGCGGAGACGCCCGGCACCAGCGGCTCGGCGAGCGCACCGTCGACCGCGTACGCCCCGCCCGCGTCCTTGGACACCGCCTCGACCTCCGCGGCGACGGGGAGGCCGAGGTCCTCCTCCGGGAGACCGGTCACGGTCAGGCGTACGTAGTAGCTGCCGGGCAGCGGGTCGTCGGCCCACGGCTCGGCCAGCGACCGGACGGTCCGCAGCGTGCACGACAGCTCCACCGACGTGGCATCGACGGCAGCCGTCCGGGCCTGCATGCCGTACATGCAGGCCTGGCGGCGGCGCAGCCCGTCGTAGACGTCGATCCGCCACGTCGAGGCGCCGTGCCGCTCGGCCGACTCGGGCAACGTGACCCGCGCCTTGACGGTGGGCCGCTGCTCCGCGTCGGCCGGAAACACCCAGTACAGGTAGTCGCCGCTCGACGCGTTCGCCGTGGCCTTCTGGTCCTGCTCGATCGGGGTGGCCGTACGGAAGGTGGTACCGGCCTCCGTGGGAGCCCGGTCGTCACCGTCAGGGCCGGGCGACGGGCTGTCCGCCAGGGCGGCGGCCGCCGGGCCGAACAGCGCGGCCGCGGTCAGCGCGCCGACCGTCAGTATGCGTGCGATACGCATCAGTTGGTCCTCCAGACGGCGATACGCCAGCGCGAGACCCAGCCCCAGAGCAGACCGGCCACGAAGCCGACCAGCACCAGGACACCCAGCAGCCACCAGCCGCGCCCGAGGCCGAACGCGGCCACGTCGGAGGCCGCTTCAGGTGCGTCGACCACGTCCACGGTGAGTTCCACGGGCAGTCCGGGCTCGGTCTTGACGGCGGGCGGCGCGGAGAACGAGTTGCTCACCTGGAGGCACACGGTCTCCGCGGCGGGCTTGACGCCGTCGGCGTCCTCGAGCTCCGGCTTCGGGTAGCGAAGACCGGTCGAGATCAGATCGGTACGGCCGTCGCCGGCCTCGGAGCCGCGGACGATCTCACGGCCGTGGACCGTGACGGCGCGCAGCAGCACCCCGTAGTCCTTGTTCACCGCGCGGTCGGCACCGACGCTCACGGAGGCTCGCAGCTCCTGGCCGGGCAGTACGTCCACCCGGTACCAGCGGTGCTCGCCGAACTTCTCCCGGTCCGTGTACAGACCCGGCTCGAGCTGCGGCGCGTCGCGGCACTGCCCGGCGCCCTGCGTGGCGACGGGCGTCACCACCGGGTCGGCGGCCCGGTCGACCAACTGGCTCACACGGTCGGAGAGTTCGTCGGTGTGCTGGACCGAGGTGTACGTACCGCCGGTGGCCTCCGCGATACAGCTGAGCTGGGCGCGGGTCTTGGCGTCGGGCACCAGGCCGAGGGTGTCGATCACCAGGTGGATGCCCTTGGCCGCGATCTCCCGCGCGACCTCGCACGGATCGAGCGGTGCGCAGGTGTCCTCGCCATCGGTGATGAGCACGATCCTTCGGGTCGCGTCACCGCCTTCCAGATCCTCCGCCGCACCCAGCAGCGCCGGGCCGATCGGTGTCCATCCGGTGGGCGCGAGGGTGGCGACGGCGGTCTTCGCCTCCGTCCGGTCGAGCGGCCCCACGGGGTAGAGCTGCCGGGTGTCCTTGCAGCCACGCTTGCGGTCGTCACCGGGATAGTCGGCGCCGAGGGTGCGGATACCGAGCCGCACCTCTTCCGGGACGGCGTCCAGCACCTCGTTGAACGCCTGCTTCGCGGCGGCCATACGGCTCTTGCCGTCGATGTCGCGCGTGCGCATCGATCCGCTGACATCGAGTACGAGCTCGACCTTGGGGGATTCCTTCGCCACCGGTTCGTCGGCAGCGGCGATCCCTGTCGGGAACAGCCCGGCGACCAGGACTGCGAGGAGGACGCAGGTCCGGGCCGCGGGCCGTCTTCTTATGATCATCAGCGGATCGTATTGACGATCTCCAAAGGAACCAAAACGGGACGCCGTTGTCGTACTCCGCCCCCTGTCGGCGGGACGTTTCGCGACGCTCCACCGGCCTCCGCCGGCGCCTGTGGCCGCTGCGCGGAGCCTTTCCCCACCCCGCCCCTTCCCGAAACCGGGGCAAGTCCCGGACCCCGTGGGGGCGCTGACGCCCCCGGTCCCCCTGGGAGGGGGAAGGATTTGGTGGGGGCTGACGCCCCCACACCCCCGGAGCGGCAGCTTCGCGCCGCGACAGGCCACAACAGCCCGGTAGGGACACCGGCTTGGGCTGAGGGGCCCGCCCTCGGCCCGGTACGGACACCGGCCCAAGCCGAGGGGCCCGTTCGCGGCCCGGCCCGAGCGGCCACCGCCCCAGGGCCGGACCTCCACCCCGCATGGAGCGACCACCGGCCGCAGCAGGCCGAGGGCACGAACCCTGCGCGACCACGGGCCGGAACAAGCCCCTCCGGCGGGAGGGGGGCGGGGTCGGAGGAGGGGGGTGTCCGGAAGTAAAGCGTCGCAACTCGCGCGAAGCGCGGTGAGGACAGCCATTCCGGACACCCCCTCCGGAGGCCCCGACACCCGCACCCACAACCGGCGCAGCCACGCCCCACAGGGGTACAACACCACCGGGCCGAGCCACGCCCCGCCAGGGGCCCCCGGACCGGCCACGTCCGCAGGGGCGCATCACCCCGGCCGGGCCACGCCCCACAGGGGCGCACGCACCACGACCGGGTCCCGCCCCGCAGGGCCGCAACGCCCCCGGACCGGCCCCCGCCCCGCAGGGGCGCAACGCTCCCCCGATCGGGCGGCCCCGCAGGGACGACACGCCCCCCGACCGGACCGACGAGGGCCGGACCGGGTCACGCCGGAGAGCGCCGCGCCCCGGGCCCGGGCCGGGAAACGGTCAGGTCGGGGTCGACGCCGTGTCGGCCGTTTCCAGGGGGGCGGCCTGCTCCTTCGGCGCCGGCGCCGGCGTACGCAAGAAGCGGCGCCCGAGCGGCTCCGTCCACCGCGCCGTCAGCGGCCCGATGATCACAAGGATCAGGACGTACGCCGTGGCCAGCGGCCCGATCCGGGGCTCGACCCCGACCGCGAGGCCGGCGATGACGATGGAGAACTCACCTCGGGCGACGAGCGTGCCACCCGCACGCAGCCGCCCGCGCGGCCCGATGCCCGCGCGACGGGCCGCGTACCAGCCGGTGGCGATCTTCGTCAGCGCGGTGACGACGGCCAGGATCAGCGCGGGGACGAGGACCGGCGGAATGTCCGCCGGGTCGGTCGACAGCCCGAAGAAGACGAAGAAGACCGCGGCGAACAGGTCCCGCAGGGGCGCGAGAAGGTTGTGCGCGCCTTCGGCGACCTCGCCGGAGAGCGCGATGCCGACGAGGAACGCGCCGACGGCGGCGGAGACCTGGAGTTCCTGGGCGATGCCGGCGACGAAGAGCGTCAGGCCGAGGACGACCAGCAGCAGCATCTCGGGGTTGTCGGAGGAGACGGCCCGGCTGATGAGCCGGCCGTGGCGCAGTGCGACGTAGAGGACGATGCTGACGGTGCCGAGCGAGATGAGCAGGGTGAGGCTGCCGCCGGCGAGGCTGAGGCCGGCGAGCAGGGCGGTCAGCAGCGGCAGGTAGACGGCCATCGCGAGGTCCTCGATGACGAGGACGCCGAGGATGACGGGCGTTTCTCGGTTGCCGAGCCTGCCGAGGTCGCCGAGGACCTTGGCGATCACGCCGGACGACGAGATCCAGGTGACGCCGGCGAGCGCGACGGCGGCCACCGGTCCCCAGCCGAGGATCAGTGCGGCGACCGCGCCGGGGAGGGCGTTGAGGACGAAGTCGACGATGCCGGAGGGGTACTGGGTCTTGAGGTTGGTGACGAGCTCGGAGGCGCTGTACTCGAGGCCGAGGAGCAGCAGCAGAAGGATGACGCCTATCTCGGCGCCCGTGGCGATGAACTCCTCGCTGGCGTTCATGGGCAGCAGCCCGCCGTGGCCGAAGGCGAGTCCGGCGAGCAGGTAGAGCGGGATGGGTGAGAACCCGATGCGTCCGGCGAGCCGGCCGAGCAGGCCCAGGGCGAGGATGATCGACCCGAGTTCGATGAGCAGCGCGGTGGTGTCGTGCACGGGTGGCTATCCTCCGGTGATCAGTTCGGCAACGGCGTCGACGCCTTCGCGGGTTCCGACGACGACGAGCGTGTCGCCGATGGCGAAGCGGAAGTCGGGCGTGGGCGAGGGGAACGCCGCGGTGCGACGCAGTACGGCGACGATGGACGCTCCTGTGCGGGTGCGCGCCTGGGTGTCGGCGAGCAGCCGGCCGGCGTACGGGGAGCGTTTCGTGACCGGGATGTGCTCGGTGACGAGGTCGATCTCGATGTGCTGGTGCAGGTGGGCGACGGGGTCGGGGATGAGCAATTTGGACAGCGCGGTCGCTTCGTGCGGTGCGAGCGCGGCGGCGTCCTTGCAGTTGTCGTCGTCCTCGGGATCGTGGAAGGCGAGGATGCGGCGGCCGTCCTGGTGCACGACGACGGACAGGTGCGCGCCGGCGTCGGTCTTGAGGTCGTACCTCGTGCCGACTCCGGGCAGGGGTGTTTTGCTGACGTGTGCGGTGGGTTCCATGAAGGGCTCCGTACGGGCGGTCGTCGGACGATGTGCGGGCGGCTGCGCTGTCTGCTCCGGTCGCGCCGCGGGACGTCGCAGCGGCCACCGGAAGAGGCTTCCGACTCGACCGCCGCACACCGGCGCCGACCGGCCGTGGATCGGGTCGGAGGGTCGGTCAGGTGAGTCGGGCAGGCCGGGTGGCGCCCGGCTGTCGGTCGCTGACGGCCGCCGGTGCGGCCGGGCGACGGCGGCCTTCGGCGGGATCGGGAACACCGTCCCGCGCCCGCGCGTCGACACGCACGGTCCGGGCGCCGCGCGCGACGCCGCCGGGGAGCGCGACGCCGGGGCGCGCACCACCGAGGCGCGGCGAAGCACCACGAGGCGCGAAGCCGCCGACACGCGGCCGGCCACCAAGACACGCCGCTCCACCACGGCGCGGCGAGCCGCCAAGACGCGGCGAACCCTCAAAACACGGCGAACCATAAAGACGGCGGGCACGGCTGATGTGCGCGTGCGCCATCTCGTACCCCTCCGCCCGGCCGGCACCGCATGGCACCGGCAAACCCTCCTGCCACTGACGCGCATTGCGCCGCTCCAGGAGCATTGCAATGACTAGGTAAAGAATTCTACCGCAGGACAATCAGGCGGAATCGACCAGCAACCCCCACACAAGTCGCATCTCTACCCGCCTGAGTACAACTGCCGCCGCCGCCCCAGGAGTTCGGCCGCACCCCGCCGCGTCGCGGCGACGACGACCCGGTCCTGGGCCTGCAGCACGTAGCCGGGATGAAGGTCCCACACCAGCCCGGTCGCGTTGCCTTCCTGGTCGTGGCGGGCGTTCGCCAGGTCGGGCTGCCGTTCGCCGGGGTCCGTCGCGTCGAGGGCGACGATCCGCCAGGCCCCGGGCCTGAACGCCTCCGCGACGGTGCGTCCTTCCAGTTGGGGGTGTCCGGCCACATCGACGGCGGCGAAGAGCAGCACCTTGCGTTCCACCGGCACGGCGCCGAGGATCTGGCGCCCCATCATGGCGACGGCGAACGCGGGAGCGGCGAGCGTGGAGACGCTGCGGCTGCGGGTCAGGGCGTTGGGGTACGCCGCGCGCAGACTGCGGTAGACGGCGGTCGCGAAGTCGTCGTCGTAGATGCGCAGCGCCACGCGGAGGTCGGGTTTGGCGGAGCGGGCGTAGAGCGCCGCCTCGAGGTTCGTGGTGTCGACGCTGGTGAGGGCGAGCAGCGCGTGCGCCCGGTGGATCTTGGCGGCCTCCAGGACGCCTTCCTCGGTCACGTCGCCCATCACGGTGGGCACCCGCAGCCGGCGGACGAGGGCGATGCCGCGGGCCTCGGGGTCCTCCTCGACGCAGACGACGGGGATGCCCAGTTCACGCAGGCGCATCAGCACCCGGGTGCCGATCTTTCCCAGCCCCAGCAGGACGACGTGTCCGGACAGGCCGCGCGGCGGGCGGCGCAGGGCGGATGCGGTGCGGAAGGTACCGAGGGCCTCCAGTGCCGCCGCGACGGTCAGCGGCAGCAGCATCAAGCCGGCGAACCCGGTGAGGAGTTGCAGGATCTGCCGGTCGGCGTCGGCGCCGGCCGCGGGGTCGCCCATGGCGAACAGGTCCAGCAGGACGAGGTACGTGGCATGCAGCGGATCGTCGCCGGTGGTGATCCACGAGGCGACGGCCAGGGCGACGACGGCGGCGCCGAGCCCGGCCAGCGACCAGCGCAGCCGCCGGGAGAACAGCCGGCCGAGGGGGACGCTCCGGCCGGCGAGGGGACCCGGTTCGCCGCCCCCCGCCCGATGGGAGATGGCTTCGAGCACGACGGTGCCGCGTCCGGTGGCCTCGGCGACGCTCCGGTCGTCGGGCAGCAGGCGCGGTCCTTCCTGTCCGCTCCGGTCGGAACCCTCCGAGCCCGCGGGGTCGTTGGTGGTGGACGACAGCAGCGCGAGCGTGCACAGGCCGGGGTCGGCGACCTCGCCGCGGGCGGGCGGGGTGCGCTCGACGGCCCGCAGCAGCAGCCCGTCCGCCTGGACGATCTTGCTGGTGCCGGCGACGGCGGTCGCGGCCAGCGCGGGGGCCGCGGTGTCCGCGTCGGAGAGCACGGTGGTCGAGGCGTCGAGTGCCTGACCGGTGAGGCCGGGGAGGGAGAGCGCGGAGGCCTGGTCGAGGAGTTCGGCGAGGTGCTGGCCGAGTTTGCGGTTGTAGAGCCGGATCACCAGGCGCAGTTGGGGGTTGAGTCTGCGTGCGGCGAGGGCGGCCCGGATGTTCGTCTCGTCGTCGTCGTGGACCAGGGCCAGCGCGGCGGCCCGGCCGACGCCGGCTTCGAGGAGTACGTCCTCGTCGAGCTCCAGGGTCTCGAGGACCCTGGGCAGATCGGGCGGCGGGGTGTCACCGGGAGCGGTGGGGGTGGTGCCGACGGCCCTGGTCATGGCTGCGGACATCCGGCCGAACAGCGCGGAGGCCCTGACCCGCCCGGAAAGGGGCAGTTCAGGGCTCCTGGAAGCCTGGGCGGCCGGTACGACGAGGGTGACCCGTTCGCCGTACACCTCGCGGAGTTCGCCGGCCAGCCGGTGGGCGAGGGCGTCGTCCCCGCAGACGATCATGTGGCCCTGGGCGGTGGGGTGTTGCGCCTGATGAGGGAGTGAGGAGGAGGACACACCTCATAGACTGCCCTGCTCCACCGGCCGGTTGCGCCGCGGGGTCCTCGGGCCTACTCGTGCGAGTGCCCGTCCCCGCTCCCGTCATGGCTCTCCTCCGAGTTCCCCGGCGTGTTCTTCTGCGTGCCGGTCCCCTCGCCGGAGGCGTCCGCCGTGACGACGGTGAACGCGGCGGTGCGGACCTCGCCTTCGTGCTTGAAGTCGAGGAACAGCCGGTACGCGCCGGGACTCGGGGCCGTGGCGGTGAAGGTCACTTCGGGTCCGGGGCGGGTCGTGCCGTCACCGGGCTCGCCGCCGGGGTGGACGTGGAGGTAGGCGAGGTCGCCGGAGCGCAGCGCCACCAGGTGTCCGTAAGCCCCGAGGTACGGCTCGAGGTCGGTGACGGGGCGTCCGTCGCGGGAGACGCTCAGCTTCAGCTCGCCGGCCTTCGCGGGGTGCAGCGCGCCGTCGAGGGTGACCGTGTAGCCGTCGACCTCGGCCACCTTGGCGGCGGCGGGCAGCGGGGCGGGCCGGTAGGCGCCGGAGACGGCGAGGTCCGCGCCGAGGGTGAGGTTCTTCGCGTCCTCTGCGGCCGGGGTGAAGTCGGCGAAGAGTCGATAGTCCCCCGCCTTCGGCAGGTCGGCGGCGATGCTCCAGGTGCCGTCCGCGGCCCTGGTGGGGTGCAGATGGCGGTAGGTGCCGAGGTCGCGCGAGGCGAGGATCAGGTGGAGTTCCTTGTCGTGTTCGCGCTGGTACGCGGTGACGGGCCGGCCGTCGTCGTCGCGGACGGTGAAGCGCAGTTCACTGTTCCGCCCGGCGGGGACGCGCGGGGTGTCGAGGTCGAGGGTGTAGCCACCCTCGGAGATCTGAAGTCCACCGGCCGTGGAGGGGCCGTGGCCGCCCGGTTCCTCTGAGGCCCGTCCGGTCGCCGGGTGCTCCGAATGCGCGGCGGGCGCGGGTGCCGTGTTGACGGGCGCGACCACGTTGCCCACTCCGTAGGCGGCTCCGAAGGAGGCGGCGAGCGCGGCGGCGAAAGCGGTGATCTTCATGGGGGTCTTCATGACGTCTCCTCGGGACGAATACCCAGCAGGGGTATGAGACCCACATTAACAGATACCCATGGGGGGTATCTAGTGGACCAGAGAAAGGCGCCCGCCTGGACCGGCGGGCGCCTCTTTACCGGACGTCGTTCCGTGGACAGCGACGCCGCCGCGGGCCGTGGACGGCTGACGCGGCGGCGCCGGGAAGGATCAACGGGACGGATCGAGAAGGATCTTGTGGACTCCGTCGGCGCGGCTGCTGAACAGTTCGTACGCCGCGGGGCCCTCGGAGAGCCCGAAGCGGTGCGAGACCACGGCCTCCGGGGTGATCCGGCCGGCCTGGGTGAGGGACATCAGGACCGGCAGCTCGTAGTGGACCGAGCACAGGCCGATGGCGAACTCCAGCTCCTTGACCTGGGCCAGCCCCATGTGGAAGGGGAAGGCCTCGTTCTGGCTGACCCCGACGACACTGACCCGTCCGGCCTGCCGCACGGTCTTGAGGGCGAGCTCGATGGTGGCGTCCGAGCCCACGGCCTCCACCACGGCGTCCGGTCCGCGCCCCCCGGTCATGTCGCGCACGGCCGCCCGGGCGTCCTCGCCCTCGACCGGCTCGACGCCCATCGTGGCGGCGAAGGTACGGCGCTCCGCGACCAGGTCCACTCCCAGCACCCGCGCGGCACCCATGGCGAAGGCCGACTGGGCGGCCATGAGCCCGACCGGTCCGAGGCCGATGACGAGCACCGTCTCGCCGGGGCTGACGCGGGCGCGGCGGCAGCCGTACCAGGCCGTGGGCGCGTTGTCGGTGAGGACCACGGCGGCCTCGTCGGAGATGTCCTCCGGCAGGCGCACCAGGTTGATGTCGGCGTAGGGCACCGCGAGGGCCTCGGCCTGGCTGCCCGGGAGCTGCGGGCTCACCCCGTAGCAGAGGTCGGTCATGCTCTTGGCGCGCTCGCACCGGGCGGTGTAGCCGGCCGCGCAGGTCGGGCACAGGGTGCAGCCGACCGACGCGGGAAGCATGACCCGGTCACCGGGCCTGAAGCGGGTGACCTGGTCACCGGTCTCGACGACCACGCCGACGCACTCGTGCCCCGGGGTGTAGCCCACCTCGGGGCTGAACGGGCTGCCGCCGTAGATGTGCAGGTCGCTGCCGCAGATTCCGGCCGCGGTGACCTTGACGACCGCGTCCGTGGGGCTCGCCACGACCGGGTCGGGGACCTCCTCGTAGCGGATGTCATGACGACCTTGGTAAGTCAGTGCCTTCACCGGCTCCCACCCTCCCCTATGGCTGTGCCTGTACCTTGCCCACCCGCGACCTCGAGAACCAGCTTTCCGTGGTTCGCACCGCGGAACAGCCGCATCAGGGTCTCCGGGAACGCCGCGACCCCTCCGGGCACCACGTCCTCCAGCGACGTGAGCCGGCCCTCCGCCCGCCACTTCGCGAGCTGCGCGACGCCCTCCGCGTAGCGGTCGGCGTAGTCGAACACCACCATGCCCGTCATGGAGGCGCGGTTGACCAGCAGCGACATGTAGTTGGCGGGGCCTTGCGGCCGGGTGCTGTTGTACTGGGAGACCGCACCGCAGATGACGACGCGGGCCCCGCGCGCCAGCCGGAGCAGTACGGCGTCCAGGATGTCGCCGCCGACGTTGTCGAAGTACACGTCGACGCCGTCGGGGGCGTGCTCGCCAAGCGCCTTGCGGACGTCCTCGCTCTGGTAGTCGATCGCGGCGTCGAACCCGAACTCGTCGACCACCAGGCGGCATTTGCGCTCACCGCCGGCTATGCCGATGACCCGGCAGCCCAGGATCTTGGCGATCTGGCCGACGATGCTGCCGACGGCTCCGGCCGCACCGGAGACCACGACGGTCTGGCCCGGCTCGGGACGTCCGATGTCGATGAGGCCGAAGTAGGCCGTCAGGCCCGACATGCCGAGCGTGCCGAGATAGGTCGGCAGAGGCGCCGCGGCCGGGTCGACCTTGGTGACGCCACGCCCGTCGGAGAGGCAGAACTCCTGCACGCCGAACGTGCCGGACACATGGTCGCCGACCGCGAAGCCGGGGTGCCGTGAGGCGGTCACCCGGCCCACCGCGCCGGCGCGCATCACCTCGCCGATCTCCACCGGGCGGATGTAGGACCGGCCGGCGTTCATCCAGCCGCGCATCGCCGGGTCGATCGACAGGTACAGGACCTGCACGAGGAACTCCCCGTCGGCCGGCTCACCGACGGGCTCCTCGACGTGCTGCCAGTCGGTGTCGCGCGGCTCGCCCGCGGGACGTGCGGCCAGGCGCACCTGGCGGTTGGTTGTGGTCATCTCCGGCTGCTCCTGCGTTTCGGCGGTGGATCGGGCCGGCGGGCACAGCCGGCAGGCTGTTCGTCGCCGCGTACCGACGCACCACCGGGGCATACCGGCTAGTCGGTACGTCGCCGTGAGCGTACGGCCCCGCCCCGCCGGGGGCAAGAGCCGCCCGGTGCGACGTACGCCGCAGCCGACGCCACCCGGCCGCCGAGGGCAGGGCGGCGCCTCCCGCCGGCCATCTGGGCCGCTATGCCCCGAGGACTTCGGCGACCGCGTCGAAGAAACGTGTGTGCGCCGGCGCGCTGGGCGGGATCTCCGGGTTCCACGGCAGGAGCCGCGCCCGGGCCCTGAGTTCGTCCCAGTGCGCCACCCCCCGCAAGCGCTCGACGGGGAAGGCGTTGGCCCGCACGTCCACCAGGACCACGTCCGGTTCCAGCCGGGCGGCGGCGGCCCAGTCGGTGGTGGACCAGTTGACCCCGGCGCCCGGTTCCGGCTCGGCCAGGCCGACGCCGCACGCCGACAGGGCCCGTAGATCGGACCAGGCAGCGGGCCTGGCGAGATGGACGCTGTCCTGCCCCGCCGGCGACAGCGCCAGGACCCGCACCCCGGCCGCTTCGGCAGCGGCGGCGCCCAGCCGCGCCCGCGCCGCCTCGAGTCCGGCCGCGGCCGACGGATCGGGCGCCGCGCCGAGGGAGAGCGCCAGAGCGCCGAACCGCTCACGCACCTCGTCGAACGAACGCCCCTGGCCGACGTCGAGCACGACGACCGGGACGCGTTCCTCCAGGTACTTGGCCGTGTCCGGATCCAGGCCGTAGATCTGGTCGGAGCCGTACGTCACGGCCACCACGAGGTCAGGACCGGTGGCCAGCACGGCGTCCGCGTCGACAGCCGGGCCCGACCCGAGGTAGCTCACGTCGGTCAGCGGCAGGTCGCCGGCCTTGGCCGGGTCGGGGCCCGCGCCGTCGTGGGCGGAGCCGAACACGCCGGCCGGCAGCAGCCCGTGGTCGAACAGCGCGGCGCCCGCCTGTATGTAGGTGACCGGCCGGGCAGGGGTGCGCGGTGCGGAAGCCAGCCGCCCGCGGTCGTCGAAGAATTCCCAGTGCGATTGTCGCGCCATGCGGCCAAGCCCCCCACGTCGAGCGGTCGTTCGGTGGTGTCGCTCCGGTCATCGACGTTTGACTGCCCCACCGCCCACCGCCTCACGCCTCACGGGCGGCGCTGTTTCGGCTCCCCGGGGCCGTGGCCGTTCAGCGCGGCGCGGCGGCGGGCAGGGACACCTCGAAGCGGCAGCCGCCGCTCACGTTGCTCACCTCGGCGTGGCCCGCGTGCGCCTCGACGATCCCGCGGACGATGGCCAGTCCAAGACCCGCACCGGCCGGCGGGGTACGGGCCTGGGAGCCTCGCCAGCCCGTGTCGAACACGCGGGGCAGATCCTCCTCGGGGATGCCGCCGCAGCCGTCGGTGACGGAGACGACCACCCAGTCCTCGCGGCGTTCCGCGGCGACGGCGACCGTGCCGTCGGCAGGGGTCCGGCGGATGGCGTTCACCAGCAGATTGGCCAGCACACGGGTCATCTCCTTTCCGTCCACCTCGACCGGCACCGGCTCGACGCCGTCACCGACCAGACGCACCCCGTGCTCACGGGCCAGCGGGTCGGCGCCCGCGAGAGCCTCCCCGACCAGGTCGTAGAGCGACATACGGGTCGGGGTCAGCGCGAGCGCGCCCGCGTGGATGCGGGACAGCTCGAAGAGATCGCCGACCATCGAGTTGAGCCGGTCGACCTCGGTGCGGATCTGGCGGAAGTAGCGGTCGGGGTCCTGGACGACGCCGTCCTCCAGCGCCTCCGACATGGCACGCAGACCGGCGAGCGGGGTGCGCAGATCGTGGGAGATCCAGGCGACGAGCTCACGCCGGGACGTCTCGAGGGCGCGTTCGCGTTCCCGGGACTCGGCGAGCCGGTCGCTGGTGGCCGCCAGTTCCCTGCTGAGCGCCTCCAGTTCGGCAGTGGAGGGGACGCCGGGCGCGGCGAAGGAACCGCCGTCCCCGAACGAGCGGGCCGCGAGGGCCAGTTCACGGCTGCGTGCGACGACCCACCTGCCGAGCAGCAGGGCCGTCGCCAGGGAGACCACGGCCGCCATCGCCACGACCATGGTGACCACGGTCAGGTCGTGCGGCGACAGGAACATCGCCTGCGCGACCGCGAGGGTGCCCGCCAGCATGGCGGTGACGGTCACCGCCGCGACCACGGTCAGCGACACCGCGACGGAACGGTGCCGCAGCACCCGCAGCACGAGGGCGCCGACGATCCCGGCCGCGGCGGCACCCATCAGGGCGTAGAACGCGATGAGCAGCATGTCCCGCACGGTGATCAGCCCTCTTCCGGTGAGTCGAAGCGGTATCCGACTCCCCATACCGTCTGGATCAGCTTCGGCCGGCCCGGGTCGTCCTCGATCTTGCCGCGCAGGCGGCGCACATGGACGGTCACGGTCGACAGGTCGCCGAACTCCCAGCCCCACACGTCCTGCATCAGCCGCTCACGACCGATCGCCTTGCCCGGGTGCCGCATCAGATGGGCCAGCAGATCGAACTCCCTGAGTGTGAGCGCCAGTTCACGCCCGTCCTTCGTCGCGCGCCGGGCGCCCGGGTCCAGCACGATGCCCGCCGCGGCCAGCTCCGGCCCGGCGCGCCGCTCCCCGTCTCCCCCGCCTCCCCTGCGCAGCACCGACTCCACCCGCAGGACCAGCTCCCGCGGGCTGAACGGCTTGGTCACGTAGTCGTCCGCGCCCACTTCGAGGCCGAGGATGCGGTCGTCCTCGTCACCGCGCGCCGTGAGCATGATCACCGGTACGGGCGCCTGTTCACCGGCCCGCAGTCGGCGGCAGACTTCCAGGCCGTCCATGCCCGGCAGCATCAGGTCCAGCACGACCAGGTCGGGTCGCCGCCCGGCCGCGAGCCGCAGCGCCTGCGGCCCGTCGGCGGCACGGTCCACGGCGAAACCCGCGCGCTCCAGGTAACCGGTGACGACCTCCGCGACCGTCGGGTCGTCGTCCACGACCAGAATGCTCTGCATACAGCCAGTGTCCTCGCCCGGGGGACGTCCCCCCGGGCGGGCCGCCTTACGAAACCGTGACGTCCGATTCGTTCAAGACCACCGACCCGCTCCGCCCTACGTTGGTGGGCATGACTCCACGATTCGACGCGATCGGCCTGGTCGTCAGCGACATGGCCACCTCACTCGCCTTCTACCGCCGCCTCGGTCTCGACATCCCCGCGGAGGCGGACTCCGCCCCGCACGCGGAGGCCGCACTGCCCGGGGGGCTGCGCCTGATGTGGGACACCGAGGAGACGGTCCGCTCCTTCGACCCCGACTGGACCCGCCCCACCGGCGGCGAACGCATGGCCCCGGCGTTCCTCTGCGACAGCCCCGCCGAGGTCGACGCCCTGTACGACGAACTCGTCGCGGCCGGCTACCGGGGCCACCTCAAGCCCTGGGACGCCGTCTGGGGCCAGCGTTACGCGGTCGTCCTCGACCCCGACGGGCTCGGCGTCTCGCTCTTCGCCAGCGCTTCGTAGGCGCCCAGCGTGATCCCGGCCAGCGCGCGCATCTCCCGGGCGAGGTGCGCCTGGTCGGCGCAGCCGGCGCGGTGCGCGGCGTCCCCGTACGGGACGCCACCGCGCACCAGCGCCAGGGCGCGCTGCAGCCGCAGGATGCGGGCCAGCGTCTTGGGGCCGTAGCCGAAGGCGTCCAGCGACCGCCGGTACAACTGCCGGGCGCCGAGCCCGGCCGCGTCGGCCGCGGCGGCGACCGTGCCGCCGGCGTCCAGGTGCCGTACGACGGCCCCGAGCAGCGGGTCCGGCGGCACGGACCGCTCCAGGGCGATCGCCTCCAGCTCCGCCGCCTCGTCGGGGGCCTCGCCGATCCGCTCGGCGAGCCTGCGCGCGTCCGCGTCGCCCCACAGGTCCGCGAGCTCCACCCGCCGGTCCCGCAGCTCGTGCGCGGGCACCCCCAGCACGGCGGGCGCGCTCCCTGGCGCGAACCGCACTCCCGCCCAGGACCCGCCCGCAGCGGGGGTGTGCGCGTGCGTGTCGGGCCCGGCGACGAACAGCCGCCCCTGCGACCACAGCAGATCCATACAGCCGTCGGGCAGCACGGGGCCGGCCCCGGGACCGGCGCTCCGCGTCCACACGACGGCCCCGGCGACGACCGAGACGCGCTCCGCGTACATGCCTCCGAGGCTATGCCCCTGCGGGGCGCGTCTCCCCCACCCCGCCCCTTCCCGAAACCGGGGCAAGCCCCGGACCCCGTGGGGGCGCTGACGCCCCCGGTCCCCCTGGGAGGGGGAAGGATTTGGTGGGGGCTGACGCCCCCACACCCCCGGAGCGGCAGCTTCGCGCCGCGAAGGCCCCAGCAGCCCGGTACGGGGCACCGGCCCAAGCCGAGGGCCCCGCCCTCGGCCCGGTACGGACACCGGCTTGGGCTGAGGGGCCCGCCCTCGGCCCGGTACGGGGACCGGCCCGGGCCGCGGGGCCCGTTCGCGGTCCGGCCCGAGCGGCCACCGCCCCAGGGCCGGACCTCCACCCCGCATGGAGCGACCACCGGCCGCAGCAGGCCGAGGGCATGAACCCTGCGCGACCACGTGCCGAAAGAGCCTGTCCGGCGGGAGGGGGGCGGGGTCGGAGGAGGGGGGTGTCCGGAAGTAAAGCGTCGCAACTCGCGCGAAGCGCGGTGAGGACAGCCATT
>NZ_JBIVAU010000025.1:0-20867 GCF_044745705.1 Streptomyces sp. NPDC086835 | reverse complement strand
GCGGCTGGCGGAGCAGGCGGACATTGAACTGTGGGCGCTGAGAGAAGCCGGTCGCGCCCGGCTGGACCTGGAGTCGGCGAATCTGCGCAGTGCCATCGACTGGGCCTGCCGGGAGCACCGCAGCGAGGCCCTGCACCTCACGTCCGCCCTGAGCTGGTACTGGCGTCTGCGGAACCGGCTGGCCGAGGGCATCACGGCCACCGAACTGGCCCTGGCATCCACTGATTCCACACCCTCGCCGACTCGCGCGCTGGCACTGGCGACACTGGGCACCCTGTCGTTCTGGAGGGGCGACCTTGCCCGAGCGATCAGTGCGCCGCAGGAGGCCATCGAGATTGCCAGACGCGTCGAGGCGCCACGGGCCCATGCCCACGCACTGGTATGCCTGGGAGCGACCACCATGGTCAGGGATCCCGGGGCTGGCATTCCGCTGCTGACAAGAGCAGCCGAACTCGCCGAGAGTGCAGGAGATCCGATCCTGCACGCCGACGCTCTTTCGTGTCTGGGCATATGTCATATGTTCCAGGACAACTATTCGGCGATGGATCAGGTCGCCGCACAGGCCCTCACTCTCGCCGAGTCCATCGGCTACGACAACGATGTGCGTTGGTGCCTGTGGGTCCAGGCTCGTCGCGCGCTGGTCTACGGCAATCTGGCCGAGACCGAAGCCCTTGCACAGCGTGCGACGTCGTTGCCCGGGGCCGACACGTTCAGTCAATCGATCGCCATCGAGATGCTGTCGCTGTGTGACACCTTCGGCGGCGATCCTGACACCGGACGTGCACGAGCCCTGGCCCAGCTGGAGGAAGCCCGTAGGTCCGACACGCGTTTGGGTGTGGGAGTCCTCTTGTCTGCCCTGGCTATGGCCGAACTCGCCAGCGGGAATTGGAAGGCGGCACGTACCTACTGTGAACGTCTGCTCCAGAGCGAGGGTCAGGAGATGGGCTACCTGGCCTGGCACGGCCAGGAAGTTCTCATGCACTGCGCTCTGGCCGGCGGGAATCCCGACCAGGCCAACGTGCACGCGGGTGAGATCATCGCAATCGCTGAGCAGCTGAACAGCCCACGAGCCGTCGTCGTTGCTCAGTGTGGACATGCCCGGGCCGCCGTCCTGGCCGGCGACATCGGCAGCGCCGAAATGATCGCACACGAGGCGCTCGCCACCGCTGTTGACCGCGAGTGGTGGCTCGACACGCTCACCTGCCTGGAGATCCTGACCGCGATCGCAGTCCACCGCGGCCGCCACGAACGCGCCGCCCGCCTGCTCGCCGGCATCGACAGCGCACGAGCGTCGCGGGGATTCGTCCGCACCGTCCCCGAGCAACACCTCTGGGACAGCCTCTCCGCGGAAACCATCCAGGCCCTGCCGGCCTCACAACTCACCTCACTGCAACGTGAGGGCGCGTCGATGTCTCTCACAGACCTGGCCGACCACGCCCGGCGTGGCCGGAGTCGACGGGCACGCCCACAGCAAGGCTGGCAAAGCCTGACACCCGTGGAGCGCCAGGTGACCGAACTGGCCGCGCAGGGACTCTCCAACCCACAGATCGCCGAACAACTGTTCATGGCACGCAGCACCGTAAAAGGTCACCTAGCGCACGTATTCGCCAAACTCCAGATCGCAAACCGCACCGAACTCGCCAACAAACGCTCCTCCCAGTGAACCGTTCCGGGTTCGGTAGAGACTCTAAATTGTGGCTTCGACCTGCAGGTTTGTGTGTCGCTGGTAGTAGGCGGTTTCGTATTCGGCGGGCGGGACGTGGCCTGTCTCACCGTGCAGGCGGCGGTGGTTGAACCAGTCGACCCATCGGCGGTGGCCCTCGACGTCGCTCAGGTCCTCAGGGCCCGCGGTGCGATCAGCTCGGTCTTGTACAGACCGATGGTCGATTCCATCAGGGCGTTGTCCAGGGCGACCCCGACGGCGCCGACCGCGATCTGTTCGGCGGCCAGGTGGGCGGAGAGGCGGGAAGCTGGTGTACTGGGCCCCGGCGTCGGAGTGATGAATCAACTCCCGTGCCATGACTGGCACGTTGGCCCGGTCGCGTTGCCACAGACCCCTTTCGAGCGCGGACAGCACCAGCGAGGTCTGCTTGTTCGTCGCGGCCGACCAGCCGACGATCCGGCGGGAGAAGGTGTCCACGAAGAATGCGACATAGACGGTGCCGGACCACGTGGCGACATGGGTGAAGCCCGCGGCCCAGACCCGGTTCGGGGCGCTTGCTACGAACTGCCCGTTGATTTGGTCTGGGGCCCGCTCGGCTTCTCTGTCCGCCACTGTGGTGACGACTCTCTTCCTGCGCACTCCCCTCACCAGGCCCTCCGCCTTCATCAGGCGCTCGACGGTAAAGCGGGCCACCCGATGGCCCTGGCGTTTGAGTTCGGCCAGACTGTGCGGCCCCGTAGACGCTGTAGTTGTCCCGGTAGATCCTCACGATCAGCGGCACCAGTTCCGCGTCCCCGCAGAGCGCGGGACTGTAATCGTTCGGTGTAACTCCGATCAAGGAAGATGCATCGATGACGAGCGAGAACGAACTGAGGCCGAGACCGTCGAGGCTGCCGAGCCGCAGTCGGCGAAGGCTGTGGACGACCGGCTGATCGACGAGCTGGTGGGCAGGGCCCACGCTGAGGGCGTGCAGTTGATGGGTGAGGGCGGGCTGCTCCAGCAGCTGACGAAGCGGCTGCTGGAGTCCGCCTGGAAGGCGAGATAACTGACCACCTCGGCTATGACAAGCACGACCCGGCCGGGAAGAAGGGCGGGAACTCCCACAATGGGAAGCGCGGAAAGACCGCGCTGACCGATGTCGGGCCGGTGGAGATAGCCGTGCCCCGCGACCGGGGAGGGCACGTTCGAGCCGAAGATCGTCAAGAAGCGGCAGCGTCGCCTGACCGGCGTCGACGAGATGGTCATCTCGCTGGCCGCGAAAGGCCTGACCACCGGCGAGGTGCAGGCCCACCTGGCCGAGGTCCATGGCGCCGAGGTCTCCCGCCAGACCATCTCCACCATCACCGACAGTCATAGTGGTACACGGGTCCTCGGTGGTCGTGACCCAATCACTGACGACGCTCAACCAGATCACGCACCTCCTGATCACCGCCCCCGACGCCATCCGCGCCAAGTACACCGCCCTGTCCGGCGACAAGCGCGTCACCACCCTCGCCCGGCTCCGGCCGGCCACTGACCCCGCGCACGCCCCGCTGCTGACAGCCCTGCGCACGCTGGCCAAGCGGGTCCAGAACCTGACCGAGGGACACACGACCCTGACCGGGGAGCTCGACCAGCTGGTCACCATCCTCAACCCCGGCCTGCGCGCCGCCTACGGGGTGGGTCCGGACACCGCCGCCCAGCTGCTGATCACCGCTGGCGCGAACCCGGCCCGCCTTCGCACGGAGGCTTCCTTCGCTGCCCTGTGCGGCGCGGCCCCCGTCCCCGCGTCGAGCGGAAAGACGAACCGGCACCGGCTCTCCCGAGGCGGCGACCGGGCGGCCAACGCCGCTCTCTACCGCATCGCGCTCGTGCGGATGGCCCGATGCCGGCGCACCCGCGAGTTCGTCGCCCGACAGACCGGCGCCGGACGCACGAAGAAGGAGATCATCCGGCTGCTCAAACGGGCGATAGCCCGCGAGGTTTCCGGCTCTTGACCACCCCGGTCCAAGTCCCCGAGATCGCGGACCTCCGTCCGGCCCGGCGGACGAAGAACATCACTCTCACCGCCGCCGCCCACCACTTCGGCGTGTGGCCCGCCGTCATCTCCAACATCGAACGCGGCCTCCGCCGCGACGACGCCTACCGCCAGTAGCTCACCGCCGCTTGACCGACGATAGGAGCATCAAAGTCATGGACGACATGGCCGAATCGCAGAGCCGACCCCTCGACGCTGTCTACCCGGTCGCATTCATCGACGCCATCCACGTGAAAATCCGCGACGGCGCGGTCGCCAACCGGCCGATCTACGTGGCTCTGGCGGTCACCGTCGAGAGCCGGCGCGAGATTCTGGGCCTGTGGGCCGGCGACGGCGGTGAGGGGGCCAAGCACTGGCTGCACATCCTCACCGAGATCAAGAGCCGCGGCCTCAACGACATGCTCATGCTTGTCTGCGACGGACTCAAAGGCCTGCCCGAGGCGGTGGAGACGGTCTGGCCCCGCACCATCGTGCAGACCTGCGTGGTCCACCTGCTGCGGAACTCCTTCCGCTATGCCGCCCGCCAGGACTGGGACAAGATCGCGCGTCTCCTCAAGCCCGTCTACACCGCGGCGACCGAGGAGGCCGGCCTCGAGCGGTTCGCCGAGTTCGCCGACGCGTGGGGCAAGAAGTATCCGGCGATCGTCCGGCTCTGGGAGAGCGCCTGGGAAGAGTTCACCCCGTTCCTGCGGTTCGACACCGAGATCCGCCGCATCGTCTGCACCACCAACGCGATCGAGTCGGTGAACGCGCGGATCCGCCGGGCGGTCAAGGCCCGTGGACACTTCCCCAACGAGCAGGCCACCCTGAAGTGCGTCTACATGGCGATCATGTCCCTCGACCCCACCGGCAAGGGGCAGGCCCGCTGGACCATGCGCTGGAAGACCGCGCTCAACGCCTTCGACATCACCTTCGACGACCGACTCTCAGCAGCCCGCCAATAACCCAACACCCCTGATTACACCATTCGTTTGACAGACCCATGTTCGGGGCCGATACGGGGCCCGAAAACCGGTTCCACCGGAGAGAAGTCCCCGAGTCTGACCGGAAGGCCGGTGGTCGTCACTATTTCAGGTGAAGCCCTACTGGCATGTGCGGGTGGCGTAACAGACCATCATATTCTCTCATCGCATTCGAGCGGTTTGGACAGTGTGGGTCTGCCCTTCTGAGCTCGATCATTCTTGGAGGGTTCGCGTGATGCAGGGATGTGCTGGTCAGGCGGTTGACTGGTTACAGGCCGAGGGGGGCGGCAGGGCGTGGCAGGTGTGTGTTGCGGTGGCCGCCGCTCTAGGAGCGGGAGTCTCTGCGGCCATGGTGCTCCCCCTCGGTATAGGGATCCCTGTTGCGCACTGGGTAGCTGCTCTTTCTCTCCTTGCGCGTGCCCAGAGTGGCACGGGGCGGGCGGCTGCCCGTCTCAGGATGTTTGCCGTGTCGGTGGCCGCAAGCGGTGTTCACCACCTCGTGGTCAGTTACCCGCCGTCTTTTAGTGTTGCCCTGCCCCTGGGGCCCACGATGGCGGCCGCTGGGGTCACCGCAGGTCTGGGGCTGGGTATCGCCGGCCTGGTGATGGCGGCCACGGCCCAGGGCACGACTTTGATCTGGTTACGGCGCTTCCTGGACGGCTGGCTGATCGCGGGGTCCCTGCTCACCGTGTGCTGGGTACTGGTGCTACATCACACTGACGGAAGCGGTGATGTCTCACCATCGCTGCTGGCACTGGCACCCGTCGTGGCAGACATCCTCGTCCTCGGACTCCTTGCCGCCCTGCGCTTCTGCGTGAAACGCACCCAGCGCACAGCGACCACCGCGGGTGTCCTCGCTCTCGCTGCCTTGGCCGCCGGCGACATGCTGCGCATCATCGTGCCCGTTCCCGGCACCGCGTACGGGATCCCGCTCGCGGCGGCCTGCACGATGACTGGGGCCTTCCTCATCTGCACCGCACCGTGGCTGCCGGGAGGCGGTATCGTCGTGGCAGTGGACCAGCGGATGATGCCGGTCGGCGGGGTGCTGGCAGCGTTCGTGCCCATGATCGTCTGCGCGCTTACCCTGATGGCTCACGCTGTCGCCGGGGGCTCCATCGATGTCGTGATGACAGTTCTGGCAGGCTCGGTGCTTATAGCACTCGGCGCCCGGCAAGGTGTCACCCACGTCGGCCACCTCCGTATCACCCGCCAGGCCGCAGCCCGTGAAGCCCGTTATCGCGCCTTGGTTGACGGCACCTGTGATGTGATCACCATCGTCGGCGAGGACAGCCGCGTGCTCTTCACCAGCCCGGCCGCATATCAGGTCTTCGGATACCGCCCCAATGACCTGGTGGGCGCCCGGCTATACCCGTACTGCCACCCGGACGACCTGACGTCGCTGCGGCAGGCCGTTGGCACTCTGAAGCAGGAAGCCGAGTCAGACACGCGCGGCCCGGGCCGCCGGGTGTCCTGCCGGGTCCGCGACGTCGACGGGCGATGGCGCCACGTCGAATCCACGATCAGCCACCACCCCCAGGGGGTGATCGTCAGCAGCCGCGATGTGACCGACCGGGTCACCCAGCAAAAACAACTCGAGCACCTGGCTTTTCACGACGCTTTGACCGGCCTGCCGAACCGAGCGCTCTTCACCGACAGAGTCGCACACGCCCTGCGCAAGCGGACCGCCGCCGCCGCGGCCCCGCCCGCGGTGTTGTTCGTGGACTTGGACGGCTTCAAGGCCGTCAACGATGGCGCAGGACATGCGGCAGGAGATGCTCTACTCGTCCAGGCCGCGCGCCGACTCCAGGCATCTGTACGGGCGGGAGACACCGTTGCCCGATTCGGCGGAGACGAGTTCGCCGCATTACTGGAGTCAGAGGCAGGAACCTGCCCTGCGCGTGTCAGAGACGCCGCTGAAAGGCTACTGGCCGCCCTGATGAAGCCCTACCGCATCGGCGACAGGGACGCCATAGTCTCGGCCTCCATCGGTATCGCGGTAGCCACCCCCGACATCACGCCTGAGGAACTACTGCACCACGCCGACCGGGCCATGTACGAGGCCAAAGCAGCAGGCAAGGCCTGCATCCGGATGCACACCCCACAGACGCGCGACAACAACCATCCCGCCGACCAGGGCTTGGTCGGCGGGGCGAAGTAGGCAGCTCCGAGCCTATCCAGCAGCAACCGCGAAGTGCGGTGCCGCTCTTGCATCGTGGCGCAGATACGGGGATAACGAGAAAGTGACGACGTAGATGTCCCCTGCGGCGGCATCGCGCCGTCCCCGAAGTTCTGGTGTTCGACCACATCGGTATGCCCGAGGTCGGCACCCAAGTCCTCGCGGGAGGACTCAAGTCAGGGGAAGGACTGGACGAAGTGGTCCTTCGAGAGGTCGCCGCGGAGACCGGTCTGCTGACAGCCACGGTCGTCCGAGAGATCGCCGTGGAGGACAAGCCCTATCCCGACAGGGGTCAGCCACGACGAACCAGCTTCTTCTTCCTCCAGGCACCAGCAGAAACCCCGATACGTGGGACCACCAGGACCAGTTCAGCCGGAACGTCCCGCCGACTCACGCTCTTGCACAGCACGTAAACGATGCCCCTCAGCGCAGCCCGGTCATCCGCCGGCAACCGGCCGGGAAACCGATGCGCCGAGGCGGACGAACAGGCAACAGCGGGGTCCACCACACACTCCCACAGGTCATCAGACACAAGATCAGGCACCCAACAGATCCTGTCCGACACAACACCCAGCCAACCCCCGCAACGAATACCATCAAGATCACTTGATAACCCCTGCGTAGCACGGTCGTTCCCACGGCACGGCGGGACACGGAGGCCGCCGCCGGCCCGTGACCCCGAAGTGCTGTTTGTTGTTTGCTACTTGACGGAACGCTGAGGCTCCGTAAGATTTTGCTAAATCGATCCAGCAGGATTGGTCGCCAAAAGGCGATCACTCCGTGCGCCTATCCGGCGCCCCCCTGTAGCCCCCTTCCGCACCGCACCCCTCCCACCCGCCCACCGTACTCACCAGTACCTTGATCGTCGGAGACCGTTCATGGACCACTCGCGCTCCCGCTTACGAGCAACGACAGTTGCAGCCACCACTGCCCTCCTCGCCCTCAGCACCACCGTCTAGGTGAGGTTGTGAGGGAGCCAGGTGTGGTCCAGTGGCTCGCAGCACGGGGTGCCCTGACGACCTTCGTAGGACGTAGTGCGGAGACAAAAAGGGTCGACGCCTTGCTAGCCACCGAAGGTACTCGGCTGGTTACGCTAACGGGGCCTGGAGGCGTTGGAAAGACACTGGCGCTCCACGTTGTCTCCACGCGCCGCGGGTACGCGCCCGCCGTTCTCGTATCACTTGGTGAGATTGCTGATCCCGAACTGGTTGACGGGACGATTCTCGAGGTGATCGGCGGCTGCCAGGTCCCAGGGCAGCCGCCGATCGATGCAGCAATTGAGTGTCTACGGGATCGGGAGGCCTTGCTGATACTCGATAGCTGCGAACATTTACTGCCAGCAGTTGTTCCCAGCGTGCAGAAAGTGCTTTTGAGTTGTCCGAGGCTGCAACTGCTGGTGACCAGCAGAGAGCCGCTGGGGCTGCTCTGTGAGGTGGTTTATCCAGTGCCGCCGCTGAGCGCAAGCACACCAGAGAACCTCGATGGTGACGGGCAGGTGCTGAGTGAGGCTGCTCAGCTGTTCGTGGAGCGGGGGCGTCAAGCCGGTGTGGACATCCGTCCGGGTGGTGAAGTGCTGGGGCTGGTCGACGAGATCGTGGCTGGGGTCGAAGGGATCCCTCTGGCCATTGAGTTGGCTGCGGCACGAACACGGGTGTTAACACTCGATGATATCGCCGGAGCCCTCGGGGATCACCTGCGGCTTCTGGTTGGTGGTCCTCGCGCGGCTGAACGTCGGCACCAAACCATGCGTGCCTCGATCGATTGGAGCCACGTACTGCTCGCCGAGGAGGAAAAGACACTGCTACGGCGTCTTTCGGTGTTCTCCGGTGGGTGGACGCTGACAGCGGCGGAGCGGGTCTGTGCAGACGACGCTTTGCCTGACAGCCGAATTCTCGATCTGCTAGCGGCTTTGGTGGACAAGTCCCTGGTGATCGCGGAAAGTGAGAGCCCCTCGGTCCGGTTCCGGATGCTGACGCCCACTCAGCAGTTCGCTTCTGAGCAGCTGTCACAAGCCGGCGAAAGCCAGATCCTGGCCGGACGGCATTGTACGTACTACACAGGCCTCGCCGAACAGGCCGACCGGGAACTGTGGTTTCTGCATGAAGCGGGCCGGGCGCGGCTTGACCAGGAGTCGGCCAATTTGCGCAGTGCGGTCGACTGGGCACGCGAAGCTCATCACGGTGATGCCGTGCGTATCACCGCGGCGCTGGGCATGTACTGGCGGCTTCGGGGACGGCTGAGTGAGGGCATAGCGGCCCTCGAATCAGCTTTGGCATCCACGGACCCCGATCCCACTGCCGACCGGGCACTGGCACTGGCGATGCTCGCGACCTTGATGTTCTGGCAAGGGAACGTCGTCGGCAGCGCAAAGGTGGTGCCCGAGGCCATCGCCGTGGCCGTCAACGCAAACGCCACGAGGGCTCACGCACATGCGCTCGTACGCCTCGGCAATGCGACGCTTCTGACGGACCCACGCGCGGCTCAGCCGATGCTGGCCCAAGCTGCCGAATCTGCTGCTATTGCAGCGGATCCGATTGCGCTCGCTGACGCCCTGGCTGCCTCCACGATGGTGTATTACGAGCGAGGCGAGTATGCCCATATGGAAGAAGCTGCTCAGCGGGCCATAGACGTCTCGCAAGCTATTGGCTACGATATTCCCCTTCGCTGGTGCCTGTGGGCTCAGACCAGCTCGGCACTGATTCACGGTGACCTCTCCACGGCTACCCGGCTTGCCCAGCGCGCTTACAACATGCCAGGAAGCAAGGAACCGTTTACTCGGGCCTGCATCGCCGAGGTTCTTTCGCTCTGCTACACGCTGCGAGGCGACCCTGCTACTGGCAAGCAGCGAGCCCTGGACGAACTGAAACGCGCCCGCAGAGCAGGCGTGCGGATCGGCATGGGCATGTTGATCCACGCCATCGCCAGGGCTGAGCTGGCTTCCAATCACCTTGGGCTGGCACGGGCCTGGGCCAGACAACTACTTGATCGCGAAGGGCATGGAGTCGGATACTTGCAGTGGCGGGCGGAAGAAATCTTGCTGTCCTGCGCCCTTGCTATCGGAAACTTCACCGATGCCCAGGCTTGCGTCGAGGGCATTGAGGAAGTCGCCAGAAACATGGGCAGTGAGCGCGCCCACACGGTTGCTCAGTACGGTCGTGCATGGATAGCCATGGCAAAGCATGAGCTGAGAAGCGCGGAGGAACTCGCCCATGCAGCGCTTGCCACCTCAATGAGCCACGGCTGGTGGATCGACGCCATCCCCTGCTGCGAGCTCCTCACGGCTGCGTCAGCCGCCCGGGGGCGTTACGAACGCGCCGCCCGCTTGATCGCCGGTATCGATAACGCCCGTGCCGAGCACGGATATCCCCGCTCAGTCCGGGAGCAACGGCTGTGGGAAGGTCTCATCGAAGAGATCATCCAGTCGCTACCCGTTTCCCAGTTCATCTCCGTGAGCACGGAAGGGGCATCCATGTCCCTGACTGATCTTGCTGAACATCTTCAGCGCGGTCGGGGCCGCCGCAGACGCCCCAACCATGGGTGGGAAGGCCTGACTCCTGTTGAACTCCAGGTCGCGGAACTGGCTGCGAAGGGGCTTGCAAATCCTCAAATCGCTCAGCAGTTGTTCATGGCCAGGAGTACAGTCAAAGCCCATCTGGCTCACGTATACGCCAAACTTCAGGTCGCCAACCGCACTGCGCTGGCGGCACGGTTCTTCTCCCACCCGACACCAAACCAGCCCTCGCACTCACCTTTCCATACTCGCTCACCCAGACCAAAGCGGCCTTAGGGCATGCAGATCTTTAACTCGTCTTTTTGACCTTGGTCTGGGTGGAGTCGAAAGCGAGGAACGTCGCGACGTCGGCTGGTGTGCGAAGGCGGGCGGTAGAAGTGTTGACGTGGTGGCCGTGTGCTTCCAGGAGTGGGCAGACCTCCTGTTTCGCGCGGCTGATGGTCGGGGCGGTGACGCCGAAGAGTTGGCCGAGGAGGTCCATGGTCGCGAGTTTGCGCAGGTGGAGCACGGTGACCAGAACCCGGTCGGCTGGGGTGAGCTTGGCTTTGGCACCTGTGCCAGGGGCCACCAGGCGCTCGTGACCGCGAAGTGTGCGGAGCACGTGCTCGCGTTGAACCTCCAGCGCTGGAGTCAGCGCGTCGATGAGCTCGCTGAGCCGTTGGCGGGTCATCCCGGTCAGTTCTGGGTCCTGCAGCAAACGCCGCGTGAGGCGAGGCGGTCTGCTCGCAGGGGCCTGGTCTGACGTGCTGTCGGTCGTCGCCGCGTCCATCGGATGCTGGGGGTGAAGGGTGTAGTTCCAGTCGCCGTGGAAGCGGTGCCGGGTGATCGGGAGGGCGGCGATCTCGTCGTCGCTGACCTGGATGCCGGTGGGGTAAGGGTTGGTGTCGAGTTCGGCGTGCACGGTCAGGCCGGTTTTGGTGATGGTCGCCGCGATGCTCTCGACGATGACTTCGTGGCTGGGGTCGGTGCCCACGTTGACCCAGCCGGTGTTCGCAGCGACGTCGTAGATGCCATAGGGCACCGCCCTGCCCAGCTCGCGGTCGGGGAAGTCGTGGGTGTCGACCCGCACCGGCTCGCCTCTCGGCTCCCATTCACGGCCGTTGTTCTTGAAGGGGCCGACCAGTTCCTTCTTCTTCGTGTCCACGCTGATCACCGGAGCCCCGCCATCCTGGTGGTCGCGGTCCTGCTCGTTGAGGTAGTGGAACTGTGCGTCTCGGTCAGGGTGTTGCTTGCCTTCCAGCGTCTTGGCGTTGCTCTGCAGGCTGAAGCCCTCCTCTCGCAGGAGGTCGCCCACCGTGTCCGCAACAGATCCTGTGGCCCTGCCGGGTCAGCTGCTCGGCGAGCTTGCGGGTGGATTTGGTGGTCCAACGCAGCGGCGACATGGGATCTCCGCGAACATCGGGCTCGACCAGAGTGAGGAGTGCCTCCCGAACGGCTGGGCTCCGGTCGACGACGCGTTTGCGGCCAGCGCCGGGTCGGCGGACGCGTCCCAACAGGGCCTCGCCGGAGTCCAGTTCCCGCACTCCGGCAGACACAGTGGCCTCACGGACACCGGCGGCACGAGCGACTGCCCTGATCCCGCCGTGGCCGAGGGACTGGGCCTCCGCCCCTATCAGCAGGCGACGCTGCCGCTCGTCGAGGTGTGGCCGAATCGCCTCGAACTTCGCTGCCAGCACGGCCCGTTGCCCATCCAACCCGCTCATGCCAGACCAACGATCCACCGAACGGAAAGCCACGAGTTAAAGATCTGCGCCCTAAGCAGGCGGTGCTGGTGCTGCGCTGGTTCCGCGAACGCGGCTGTGTGCACTGCCTGGCCAGGGACGCCGGCGTCTCGCAGGCCACCGGCTACCGGTACCTGCACGAAGGCATCGACGTTCTCGCAGCCCGGGCCCCAGATCTTCATGAACTGTTGCAGGAGTGCCACTGCCAGTGGCTCGGCCACCTGCTCCTGGACGGCACGCTCATCGAGACCGACCGCGTCGCCGGCACCCACCTGAACGGCGAGGGCCGGGAAGTGGACACCTGGTACTCCGGCAAGCACAAGGCCTTCGGGGCGAACGTGCAGTTCCTGTCCGCGCCGGACATCACCCCGCTGTGGGTCTCCGACGCCGAACCGGGCTCCACGCCCGACATCACCGCCGCTCGCATCCATGCACTGCCCGCGCTGTACAAGGCGGCCGCCGACGGACTGCCCACCCTCACCGACAGCGGATACCAGGGCGCCGGAATCGGCATCCACCACCCCTTCAAGAAACCACGCGGCAGCTCCCACCAGCGGCTTCACCCCGACACACAGACCTACAACATGCTGCGGCGCGGGATACGGGCCCTCGGCGAGCGCACCGCCGCCGAACTCAAAGAACGCTGGCGAGCCCTCAACCGAATCACCCTCAGTCCCTGCCGCATCGGCGACATCACCCGCGCCGCCCTCGTCCTCAACCAAGCCTGGAAATGAACTTCGTTGAGAAAACCTCAGTCCCTTGCCTGGACCGCCGCCTTTCAGCTGCCGCCTGCAACCGGCAGAGCCACCGGGAAGTTGAAGTAGGTGTTGGGGAATGACTCCGGCTCATGGGTGAAATGCCACCATTCCTCCGGGAGATTGATAAAGCCCTCGGCTTCCAGAGTTTGCTTCAGGAGTTGGCGGTTCGCGCGCTGCACACCCTGGATACGTCGATCATCGGTATGCGAGAGCGTATCGAAGCAGTCGAATGCTGTCCCCATGTCGACTGAGGTGTCCGAGAACCGCTCGCTCTGCGCTGCATAACAAGGCGCCAGTTTCTGGCCCGGCCGATAAGGTGAAGCAGCGGCTGCAGGAAGCCTCACAAGCGTGAGATCTACGGTGCTACCTCGACTATGTCCGGATTTTTCAGCGATATACCCGTCCGGGATCAGGGCCGTTTTGTCCACACGCGGATAGAATTCCTTTTTCATCTTCTCGTCATGTAGGTCCCCCGCCCATCGCACGAACTGATCCACTGCCCGCTGCGGCCGGTAGCAGTCATAAACCTTCAGCGAATATCCCCGCTTCAGCAGCTTCACCTGCGCCTGATGGAGGGCCTCACCAGTGGGCCGTGCGAGCAGGCACACTGGTTTCCGATATCCGTCAATGGGTTCGCCCACGAAGTTGTGATGCGTAGCATAACGCATCTCTTGAATGACCGTAGGATCTATTGAAGTAAGGGGCACAAACCCTTTCGGTACTGGCTCCAGCTCAACAGAGGAGCAGCTGATCGCAGCGAGCAGCGCTGCGGTGGCGGCGACGTGTCTGTACTGCAAGAAATAATGGAACATGTCTAACAGTCTTAGCCAGTCAAGTACGGCAACGCATTTCGGGACTCTTCACTGGAGGGTTTCTCCTCCTGTGGTGGCGGCTGGTGGTCGGGATCCATAACGCGGCAGGGCTCTTGGCCGTTGCGGCTGGTGATCTCACTCGTCAACGCCTCGACACAGGACCCCTTGTCCCGTATCGCGCCATGCTCGACGTGCCGCATGAGGTCGCTGAGCACGTTTCCTGGCTCATCTACGCCCGAAGGTGTGATCTGAACGCTGGCGCAAGGTCTCTCCTCGTCCTGGGTCATCTACGCAAGGACGGGACACTGGCGCAGGTCGCTGCAGAGTTCGGCGTCTCCACCGCCACCGTCGGCCGGTACGTGACCGAGATGGTCGAGATCCCCGCCGAGCCCGCTCCGATCCGGCACGAGGCTCTGTGCGAGCTGCCGCCGGAGGGGTTCGTCTCCCTCGACGGCACCCTGATCGCCCGACCCCGCGGCAAGTCAGCCGTACTACTCGATGAAGCACCGCCGTCACGGGATGAACGGGCAGGTCGTGGCCGCCCGGGAGGCGGGGCATAGCCCGTGTGCAGCACGAACAGGATCCCGCACAGAGCCTGCCGGCCAGGCACTCTCGGCCGACCCGCAACCAGCTTGGGACCCGGCTTCGGCCACAACGGCTCGATCAGCAACCAAAGTTCGTCCGAGACGAGCCACGGCCGCGCATCCCTCTTCCCCACGGACAGACCAACGAGCATGAACGGTGCCGCCGCCCAGTCGGGCCCCGCCACCGGCGGAGGCAGAGGTGGAACCGCCCCCACCCAGCGGTGAAGTGGTGTTTAGCTCCGACGGAACCGCCACGGAGCCGGCGGCGAGGGCGGCACCGGAATGTGCTCAGGAGCCGGTACGACCCTGCCCGGCGGCGACGGCTCCCCCGGCACCGGCACCACGGGCGGCGGCGGCGAGGGCGGCCTACCCGCCCAGCCCGCGCCGGACGGCCCGACCGCGAAGACAGACACTGAATTTCATTCCAGGCAAAACCGGGCGGCGACTCCTACGTCGTCATCTCATTGACGCCTTTTGTCGTTGCGGAGGTCGATGGCAGCGGCTGTCCGGCCGCGGGCTTCGGCGGGAAGCCTAATCGGGAACGACTGTGGTGCGGCCGATACGCCACAGCTGCCCGGAACTACCGTCGACGGAACCCAGCTGTGCTCTGCTGTCGGGCCCCTCGATGATCGCGAAATTCCGGTCGATGAACGGGCGCACAGACCCGTCGTCGGCGAACTGGAAGCGAAGGTTGACTCCGTGTGGTCCCTCGGCGCCGTCCGGGCCCGAACAATTCCAGACGCCCACCCCTCGCTCTACGCTGCCCCGGGAGTCGAGGCAGAAGTTGCGGTCGGCGAGATTGCGGATCAGGCCCGAAGTCCCCGTGTTCCATTTCTGCGACGGGGCTCCGGTGCAGGACTGTACGACAACGTCGGTACCGCGCTGGACGTTCTGGTCGCGGACGTCCAAGCACTTCCCGGAGTTGGCGTTGATCAGCTCGGTGTAGACACTCTCCGGGACAGGCGGCGAGGGTGGCTCGCTGGAGGGCGCTTTCGAGGCGTCGCCGCATCGATTGCGGCTCGTGTCGATGGTGGAGCAGCCGCTGGGCGCGGGCGGCGTCAGTGAGGGCGTCGGAGCAGTCGCTGACCGACTGGCTGACGCGGAAGGGGAGGGGGTGGGGGTGGAGGAGAGGGTGGCGGTGACGTAGGCAGTGGGGCGGCTGATCATCACTGGTGGGGCAGGGGAACCGTCCTCGGTGCTACTGGAAGTCGTCACGACGGCCGCGGAAGCGCCGGCCGTGGCAACGCTCATCGCGGCTATGGCTGCCACCGTGAACCGTCCCCTCCCAGGAGGGGTCCTCCTTCTGGCTGCAAGGGAGGAGAGACGGCTGGGCTGGGGACCAGGGCCAGGACTTGCAGGGGCGGCTGCAGGGCCGCGGGCGGACAGATAGGTGGAACCGCCCCAGGGCAGGAGGCCCTCGGCGAGGGTGACGGCAGGCCGTTTTTCCAGTGCTGCCAAGTCGCCGGCCGCGCGCGAGCAGCGCCAGCAGTCGCCAAGATGCCGGTCGAGATCGTCGTTGTGACGGGCGCCGGAACAGCGCACCATGGCCTTGACTAGCCCGCTGAACCGTCGGCACTCATCTCCGTCCTCGCCCGGATAGTCGCGCACATAAGCTTCCAGGAATGCTTCGAGAGCCGTGGCAGCGAGCGTCGGGACGGTGGAAGCGGCGACTCCGAGCACTATCCCTGCCTCGGCGTCGTCCTGCTCCACGATTGCGTGCCAGAGCACCGCCTGGCGAGGCTCCAGCAGGGTGGAGAAGGCCTGCGTGATCAGGGCCGTGTCCTCGGCTGGCTGCGAGATGCGAGCATGTTGCTCTCGCTCCGTCTTGTCCAGCCAGGCGAGGAAGTCTGGAGCGAGCTCGGCCCGCCGCCCGTCACCGGCCCAGGCGATGGCAGTCTCGGCGACGACAATCAGCTGCTGATGCCGACCCACTCCTTCCGGTCCCAGAGTGTCCTGGATCGCCGTCAGCACGTGTTGGAGTGCCGCCTCAGCGAGGAGCCCAGCGCTGGGGAGGTCGAGGGCGCATAGCCGTGCGTACGCCAGCACCGCTGTGTAGTGGCGGCGCCGCAGCTCGTCCCAGGCGGTTGGTTGCGGCGTCGCGCCGGTACCGTCCGCTGCGGTCGGGGCGGTGACGCTGGTGGCGGGGCTCTCGAGCGCTGCCGCCGGCCCTCCCCGGCGAATCAGCCGCACCAGGTCGGTATCGGACAACGAGATTAAGTCTTCGGTCGGCGACGTGTTGGGTGATTCGGGGCCGATGGGCGCTCGCCCCCTTCGCCTGTGGGGCGGGTCCTGGAACATATGGATGAACCTCCAAACTTGGCCTTCAAGCCAGTCGAATCTAGTGCTGTCACCGTCGGCGATGGTGACAGCACGTCCGTTTCGACACCGCACTTGATTCGGTCCGCAGGACTGACGTTTCCCATCCCGGCCGTGGTACCCGTCGGCGTGCCATGCTGCGGCAGGAGGATGCCACCGACCTCGCGAGCTGAATCGTGTTAGCACTGTACCTCAGTGCCACATGGGTCTCATGCGGTGTCAAATAGCGGAAGATCAGGGGTACTTGTCGAAATGTTGGTCATGTCTTCGGGTTCGCTTCTTCTGCGGCTTTACGGCCGTGGCGCAAGAGGCGACAGCCCTGTCGCTCGAAGTGCGAGGCCCGGGCTTGAAGCCGCAGGCAACGTCGCACTCACCTCAAGTGAGGACCGCGGCAGAGTCCCAAGACACGGCCAGCTGCCGGGCTTGCCACTGCGGCGAAGAGGTCATGCTGTGTCTACCGGGCGCTGCGCCAGCAGACCCCGGGACTCGGCACCAACCACAGGCCGGCTCTGTTCCGGCGCGCGTGAATCTCAGTCGGCAGCAGTGTCGCCCTCTGGGCTCGGAGCGCCGCCTCGGACAGATTCCCGCTGACGAACAGGCATCGGCAGCCGGTGGCTCTTGGCATCTCCTGGCCGGGGCGCGCAAACCAGCTCGACGGCCACCTGGCCCAGGTTGTAGTGGGGAATCGCCAGCGTGGTAAGCCCCGGCCGAAGCCAGGAGGCGAGATCCTGGTCGTCGAAGGAGACGACCGAAACGTCACTCCCCACGCGTAGCCCACCCTCCGCCAAGGCCTGATATACACCGAAGGCGAGCCGGTCGTTCGCGCAGACCAGGGCCTGGGGACGCGCTCCGGCCAGGAGGAGCTCCGACACTTCCCGATAACCGTCCTCAACTGCCCACTCGCACTCCACGAGATCGGCGAGGCGCACTCCCGCCCCGCCCAGCACCTCCCTCAGCCCGGCAAGGCGCTCATTGCCCGCGAACACCCCATTCGGGGTCGAGGGCAGGGCATGACGACCGCCGATGGCATAAATGCCCTCAGTGTGGCCGGCGTCAAGCAGTAGCTGAGCGGCATCCCGGCCGGCCTGTGCCTCGTCCGGAACGACCGACGGCGCCTCGAAGCCCGGGGCGAGGCAGTTGAGGAGTGCGACTGGACGGCCAGCGAGCTGCGGCGGCGGCGTCACCTCACGGGTGTACATCGACGCATAGATCACCCCGTCGACTCCCCGGTCGAGCATCCCGTTCACCAGGTCGATCTCCGTCTGCGGGTCCCCACCAGTCTCCGCCACGAAGAGCAGATGTCCGCGCTTCCGAGCCGCATCGAGAGCACCGCGCACCGCCTCGCCGGCGAATGGTGTCGTGGCGATCGTGTCGGAGACGAAGCCCAGAGTCTGCGTCTTCCGGGTCCGCAGGCTGCGCGCCGTGACGTTGTACCGGTACCCCATTTCGGTCGCGACGGCCACCACCCGTTCCTGAGTGGCAGGCGAGATGCGCATGTCGGTACGGCCCGCGAGAACGAACGATGCGGTGGTGCGAGACACCCCCGCGGCACGGGCAACGTCACCCAGCGTGATCCGGCGTTCCGTCATCACTGCTCTCAAGTCAGAAGTCGTCGTAGACCAGGCCCTGGTTGCCCCCATTGCGCAACCAGTTTGAAAGGGCGTTCGACGGTGCTGGCCACCTGCTGGCCCCGATCCGTCGGCGCCCCCGCCCCAGTATCCCCTGCCTTGGCAGAAGCCCGAGAGGCGGACCTGCTGGAAAGCGAACTCTGTGCAGACCAGTGCGCGGTTACGCCGCGACGCGATCCTAACCCCGGCACAGCACCCTCGCTTCTGACATGACCAGGCCGCAGCCCGCCGCGGGCCCGATTGATCACAAATACCTGCCGCCGAGGGTCACTTGACTAAGCGCTGATGCTCCGTAAGATTTAGCTAAATCGATCCAGCACCACTGGTCGACGGGAGATGGTGCTGCCTCCGGCGGCCCACCGCATTGAGTGATCGGCCAGGTAGGAATGCGAGACCTATCGGGGCTGGCCGGACCCGGTGTCCGGAGGCGGCCCAACGGCGGCCGGTGCAAACTCATCCGGCGCATCTCACGCCCTTGCGACTCCCCTCCGCACCACATCCGTGCACTGCACTCAACGACGCCAGTACCGACCTCCGGAGACCGCTCATGGACCGCTTCCGAGCCACGACAGTTGCAGCCACCACTGTCCTCCTCACCGTCAGCTCAACCGTCGGGGCCGAGGTGAGCCACGCTGATTCCCGTAAGCCAGCTGTCACCGACTGCATCGACATACCGCGTGGTGTTCATGGGTTTATCCCCGGCAACCGCATGGCCAGGTGTACTTTTTTCCCTGAAGGAGCCACCGAGCGCTACGGGGCCGTCCAGGCCAGGTCGAACACGATCGACACCTGTGACGTCGAGCCCGGGAGCGCGACGATCAACGAAACGGTGCGCGTGAGCAACTCGGTCACCTACTCCAAGGCCTCCACCGACGGTTGGCACTCCGAGGTCTCTGTGGGGGGCACGCTCGCCGGAATACTCGATGTCGGCGTGCAGGGCGGTTACAACTCTTCTACGGCCACGAGCTGGACCAACGCCACCGTCGACGAGCACTCTTTCAGTGTCAACGTCGACGGCGGGGTCAAGGTGCACTACGTGTACCGTCCCCTCGTGGTGCGCACGACTGGCGAGCTGGTGCTGCGCTACGAGCACGGCCACGGCCCGGCGATCGAGCGGCGCCTACCGATGACCACGGAGACACCGGTGCTCAGCCAGGGCAAGCCGGTGGGTGCATACAAGATCATGAACGAGGGATGCCACTGACATCCCAGCCCGGCGACGGACTCCACGTACGCCACCGCACGTGCTGGCCCTACTCGCCTCTACCGGTGACGCCGTAGCCCGCAGCTTCTGCCTCCTCGGAGCACCCACGGCGCTGGTGTGGGCCGTTCAGCCACCTCGTCGGCGGGACGGCCCACACGGGGGTCCATTCGAAGTGTGAAGATTCCGCTCCAACGCAGATGGCTAACTGACTGTTCTCCTTCCGCTCGCGTGGTCGGTGGGGTTCGAACAGGGGCCTGGTACGGGTGAGTCTGCCGGTGCGGACGCATGAAAGAAGGGCCTCTTGGTAGCTCGCGGATGTTGAGTCCAGCGAGAACCAAGAGGCCCTGTTGTCGAAGTGTCGCGTGGTCACGGTTGCCGGGTCCACTCCGTCCACTCCTGGGTGTGACTGCCTCGCCCACAGGTTCGGGAACGCAGCCGACCAGCCGGAGCGCCGGACCCGGTACAGCCCGGACATGAGCGATGCCGAGTGGGCCGTGGTGCGTGACTTGCTACCGGTTCCGGGATGGCTGGCCGGCCGGGGCGGGCGGCTTGACCGCGCCGGGCGGTGCCTCACCGCCGACACGCGACCGACGTGCAGGAGCTGTCGCCGGACTACCAGGCGTTGATGGCCGCCGCGGCCAATGCGGGAGGCGACGGGCTCGGTGCCCGGCGGGCAGCGGTGGTACTGGGCTGGGACAGTGCGTCCGCCTCCCGCGTTGAAGGGGCCAGGGCACGGCTGAAGCGGCTGGTGGAGCGAGGCTGGCTGGTAGAGAAGAAGCCAGGCAGGTTCACGCTGCCGCTGTCGGAGCAGGAACCTGGTGCCAGGCGGCCAGGCGGCGGCTCATGAGCATGGCCATCGACCACAGAATGACGGCTTCGCTCGTGTCGGTGCGCCGTTCGTAGTCCCGGACCAGGCGCCGGCTGCGTAGGCACCGGGCGAAAGACCGTTCCACGACCCAGCGGCGGGGCAGCACCTGGAAGCCACGGGTGTCGTCGCTGCGGCGGACGACATCGAGGACAACTCCGAGCTGCGTTGCACTCCAGTCGATGAGGTGGCCGGTGTATCCGCCGTCGGCCCATACCCGTGCCAGCCGTTCGAAGCGGTCCTTGGCTGCCGCAGCAGGATGCGGGCGGCGTCCCGGTCGGTGGTCGACGCCGGCGTGACCAGCACGGCCAGAAGGAACCCGAGCGTGTCGTCTTCCGCGTCCGCCAGAGCGGCACGCACGCGTTCCAACTCATCCTCGAGTTGCTTCACCTGCACAGCTGCGGCCTTCTGCCGCACTTCCAGAACCGCCCGCATCGACGGCATTCGCCACCCCCACGACCTCTCGCCCGGCAACAGGCCGAGGCTCCCTCAGCAGCAGCTACTTCATGCCTGACCAGCGAAGACATCACACGAGGTTCGGAAAGAGAACGGCCTCTAACTGATCGTTTCAGAATGAGGTTCGGAGGCGTCTCAAGCAGATGATGCTGCACGCGAGTTGAAGCAGGCCGAGGTGGAGATCGGCGCGTATC
>NZ_JBIVAU010000024.1:0-33369 GCF_044745705.1 Streptomyces sp. NPDC086835 | reverse complement strand
CTGCGGCGCCTGGCGGTCTTCTCCGACGGTTGGACCCTGGCCGCGGCGGAAGAGGTGTGCGCCGACGAGAGGCTCCCGCGCGCCGACGTGCTGGACCTGCTCGCTGCGCTGGTGGACAAATCATTGGTTGTCGCCGAGCGTGTGGGTGCTTCCACGCGCTTCAGGATGCTTACTCCGATCCGGCAGTACGCCGCTGAGCAGCTGGCCGGCGAGTCGCAGGTGCAAGCCGCGGTCACTGAACGGCACGGTCGGCACTACACGCGGCTGGCGGAGCAGGCGGACATTGAACTGTGGGCGCTGAGAGAAGCCGGTCGCGCCCGGCTGGACCTGGAGTCGGCGAATCTGCGCAGTGCCACCGACTGGGCCTGCCGGGAGCACCGCAGCGAGGCCCTGCACCTCACGTCCGCCCTGAGGAACTATTGGCGTCTGCGGAAACGGCTGGCCGAGGGCATCACGGCCACCGAACTGGCCCTGGCATCCACTGATTCCACACCCTCGCCGGCCCGCGCGCTGGCACTGGCGACACTGGGCAGCCTGTCGTTCTTCAAGGGTGACCTGGTCCGAGCGATCAGTGCGTCGCAGGAGGCCATCGAGATGGCCGGGCACGTCGAGGCACCACGGGCCCATGCCCACGCACTGGTACGCCTGGGAGCGACGATCCTGATGATCGATCCCGGCGCCGCTTATCCATTGCTGTTCCAGGGGCGGGAGCTCGCCGAGAGCGTAGGAGACACGGAAATACGTACCGGCGCACTGACGGCTGTGGCCATGGCCTCCTGCTTCCAGGAGAACTATTCGGCGATGGAAAAGGCGGCCGCACAGGCCCTCGCCCTTGCCGAGTCCATCGGAGACGACACCGATGTGCGTTGGTGCCTGTGGGCCCAATCCGATCGCGCGCTGGTCCACGGTCATCTGACCGAGGCTAAAGCCCTCACCCAGCGTGCAATGTCAATGCCCGATGCCGATACACTCAGTCAGTCATGCACCGCCGCCCTGCAGTCGCTGTGTGACACCTTCGGCGGCCACCCCGACACCGGACGCGCACGAGCCCTGGCCCAACTCGAGGAGGCCCAGCAGGACACCACACGCATCGGTGTGGGAGTGCTGTTGCAGGCCCTCGGTTTTGCCGAACTCGCCAGCGGAAATTGGAAGACGGCACGCGTGCACTTCGAACGTTCGCTCCATAATGAGAGTGAAGGCGTGGGTTACATCATCTGGCATGCCCACGAGGCTCTCATGCGCTGTGCTCTGGCTGCCGGGAATCCCGACCAGGCCAACGTGCACGCGGGTGAGATCATCGCAATCGCTGAGCAGCTGGACAGCCCACGAGCCGTCGTCGTCGCTCAGTGTGGACATGCCCGGGCCGCCGTCCTGGCCGGCGACATCGGCAGCGCCGAAATGATCGCACACGAGGCGCTCGCCACCGCTGTTGACCGGGAGTGGTGGCTCGACACGCTCACCTGCCTGGAGATCCTGACCGCGATCGCAGTCCACCGCGGCCGCCACGAACGCGCCGCCCGCCTGCTCGCCGGCATCGACAGCGCACGAGCGTCGCGGGGATTCGTCCGCACCGTCCCCGAGCAACACCTCTGGGACAGCCTCTCCGCGGAAACCATCCAGGCCCTGCCGGCCTCACAACTCACCTCACTGCAACGTGAGGGCGCGTCGATGTCTCTCACAGACCTGGCCGACCACGCCCGGCGTGGCCGGGGGCGACGGGCACGCCCACAGCAAGGCTGGCAAAGCCTGACACCCGTGGAGCGCCAGGTGACCGAACTGGCCGCGCAGGGACTCTCCAACCCACAGATCGCCGAACAACTGTTTATGGCACGCAGCACTGTAAAGGCTCATTTGGCTCACGTATTCGCCAAACTCCAGATCGCAAATCGCACCGAACTCGCCAACAAACACTCCTCCCAGTACTGAGCTTGACGTCCCAGTGCGCCGCGAGCACAGAAAGTGAGGTTGCTGTAGGGAGACCCACTTGATGCGGCTGTGCAGATGTTGACTTCCTCCCCCTCGTGGACGAGGGGGATTCCTACGGCTCGCGCCGTGGGGTTTTCTGCTTCGTCGCCGACTGCCCGTCCGGAGTTCTCTGTTGAGGTCTTACACCAGCTCCACAGACTGTCACGGCCAGCCCGGCCGCCAGAAGGTTCTTCGCCGCGTTCACGTCCCGGTCGTGGGTCGTTCCGCAGATGCACGTCCAGGCACGGACGGATAGCGGCATCTTGTGGTGCAAGGCGCCGCAGGTGGAGCACAGTCTGGACGAGGGGAAGAAGCGGTCCACGACCACCAGGTTGCGCCCGTACCAGGCTGCCTTGTATTCCAGCATCGTCCGCAGTTCCCGCCATGCCGCATCGCTGATGGTGCGGGCGAGGGTGTGGTTTGTGAGGATGTTGCGCACGCAGGTGCAGGTCCTCGATCACGAGCGTTTGGTTTCACGCACGAGTCGAGTGGTCAGCTTGTGCAGGTGGTCCGCCTGCGATCGGTGATCCGGGCGTGGATCTTCACGACCCTGCGTCGGGCCTTGGCCCGGTTGGCGCCCTCGCCCCTGGCCTTCCGCGCCAGCTGCCGCTGCGCCGTGGCCAGGCGGGCGCGGTCGGCACGCTCGTGCCGGGGGTTGGCGCTCTTCTCCCGGTGGAGAGGGTCACCAGATGCTCCAGACCCGTGTGGATCCCGACCGCCGAGTCCCTGGCGGGGAGCGGCTTGATGGCCGGGTCCTCCACCAGGAGACAGACGAACCAGCGTCCGGCCGCATCCTGCGACACGGACACCGTCGAGGGAGACGCACCCTCGGGTAGCGGTCGGGACCACACAATGTCCAACGGCTCGGACATCTTCGCCAGGTGAGCCGGCCGTACCTGAACCGGAACGCGAACGTCCCGGCCCGGCCGGGGGCGTGGCCGGTCCCGCGTGGCCTCAGTCGCGCAGGAGCTCGAGCAGGATCGGGCCTTTTGCAAGATCGCTCGGCACCCCCTGTGCAGCACTGTCGTTCCCGCGACACGGCAGGACACGGAGCCCGTCGCCGGCCAGCCAGCTCGAAGTGTCGCGTGCTGTTTGCTACTTGACGGAATGATGAGGCTCCGTAAGAATCTGCTAAATCGATCCAGCGAGATCGGCCGACCGAAAGGTGTTCGCCTCTGTGCGCCCATCCGGCGGCCCGTCATGCTGGGTGATCGGCCGCTGGGATGTGAGAGCACCGGGCACGCCGCCGACCGCTCGCGGCTCTGGACATGTGCAGGGGACTTATCGAGCCTGGCGCAATCCGGTCCGGCAGCCTCATGCCCCCTGCGGCCTCCTTCCGCATCGCACCCCCACCCGCCCACCGCACTCACCAGTACCTTGATCGTCGGAGGCCGTTCATGTACCACTCGCGTTCCCGCTTACGAGCAACGACAGTTGCAGCCACCACCGCCCTCCTCGCCCTCAGCACCACCGTCAATGCGAAGGCAAGTCCCGCCGACTCCCTGAAGCCAAATGTCAACGACTGCATCAACCTGCCGGGTGGCGACGCACTTTTCCCTGGCAGGAAGGCCAGGTGCACGTTCCTGCCCAAGGAATCCACCGAGCGTTACGGTGCAGTCCAGGCGAGGTCGAACACCATCGAAACCTGCGACGCTGAGCCCGGCAGCGTGACCCTCAACGAAACCGTGCACGTGAGCAACTCGGTCACCTACTCCAAGGCCTCCACCGACGGCTGGGACACCCAGGTCTCCGTGGGCGCCACGCTCGCCGGAATACTCAATGCCGGCGTGCAGGCCGGCTACCACTCCTCGACGACAACGAGTTGGGCCAACACCACGGTCGAGGAGCACTCTTTCAGCGTCAGCGTCGACGGCGGGGCCAAGGTGCACTACGTGTATCGCCCCAAACTTGTGCGGACCACCGGAGAGCTGGTGCTGCGCTACCACAAGCGCAACCACGGGCAGATCGAGCGGCGACTGCCGCTGACCACCGAGACACCGGTGCTCAGCCAGGGCCGCCCGGTGGGCGTGTACAAGGTCGTGAACGAGGGCTGCAACTGACATCCGGCACTACAGACAGCGGGGTGCCCGTGCGCAGCACCGCACATGCCGCCCTACGCGTGCACGCCGTATCAAGCGGGAGGGCGCCGGATGCGGCCGCCGTGTCGCTTGGCTGATGCGGGCCGCCGGACGGCGGGGCCGACACCGTGGACGGCGGCACCTGACCACGATGCCTGATCCACGAGCTTCCATGCGGCCCGACTCGTTGTCCGGTACTTCCGGTCCAACCCCACGGTCTTGGACGCTCGCTGGTGCGACGACATCATGGATATCCCGACCGCGGAGGGCAGTCTCCACTGCCCACGGTCATCGGCATCGCCTCCCGTCGGGTGGTGGCTGGGCGACGGCCGGTCATCTTCGTACTGAGCTGGTCGCTGATGCTCTGACGGCCGCCTGCCGACAGCACTGCCCCATCCGTCCGGTGATCTTCCACTCCGATCGCGGGTGCCAGTACACCAGTCAGCAATGCGCCGCCCTGGCCGGCCAGGGCGGTATCCAGCTGTCAGTCGGCCGCACCGGACAGCGATGAGACAAAGCGCTCACCGAATCGCTCTCCACCACCATCAAACGTGAGCTGCTCGACACCGACACGTGGCCCAGCCCGGCCGCCGCCCGCACCGCGATCTTCGACGTCATCGAAGGCTCGTACAACTTGCACCGCCTGCACAGCAGCTCAGCTACCGCAGCCCGCCGACGACGAGACGGCACTCGCAGCCTGACCACCAAACCAACGGTGTCCGTCAAAGCAGAACAAGCTCAGAGGAGAACCTGAGTGAACAGCGCCTTACCAACCGGATTGACTCCTCATGGCGTCCGACCGTCGAGAGGCAGGACAATCTGGCGGCGGTGCCGGGTTGCCAGCCCTCAGGAGCCGACGCTATGAGAGCGCCCACTGACCCAGTAGCCCGTCTGGCAACCGCGCTTGCAGAGGCGCTGGGCCCTTGCTGGAGCGCAGAACAAACGGCTGGGGCTCGCCTGGTGTTCCTCGTCGACCAGGTAGGCGGCCACTGGGCTATGGCGGTACCCGACCCGCAGGGCATGCAGATCGCTCTCGCCGCCGCAGCCGCCCAGCGGCACCCCGTGCAAACCACCGGCTGCACCCCCGACCTGGAGGGCCATCACAGCCTGAACGACTGGCTCTCCCACGCCGACCTGACGATACCGGCCAGAATGATGGCCGGCGCTCTCCTGGACGCGATCGAACGGTCCGCAGGCCCGCTGCCTCCGGGCACCGGAGCGGTCCGCCCCTCGTAACGCGGACCGCTTCTTGAGATTGAGCATGAGTGGCACCGGCTCAGCCGGACACTCCGAACAGTGTTGAGCGTCCTGGTCGCCCGCGTCGTGCCGTATCCGGTCCCGGCAGATCGTGTCCGTGGTCCGGGGATGCGGGGCGCGTTTCCTCACGCCCTCGGGTGCCGTGCCTGGGCGGTCCGATGCTCACGACGATCGCTCTGGTCCTCGTGGGGCGGTGCCGTCCGCCGGCTGATGCGGTGCCCGAGGGCGCGTCGCCCGATCGCGACTCTCGCCGCGTCGTGACGGGCGGTTGGGTCGGATGTTGAGTCCGGCGCGGTCACCGAGCCGGGTGACGACGTCTCCGATCGACGCGTGCGGTGGTGGACGACCTGCTCCAGTGCGCTCTGGTGCACGTCAACCTGCTGCTGATGCAGCAGGTTTTTTGCCGATGAGAAGTGGGTCGACATGCTCACCGAAGCGGTCGGGCGGGCGCTCTCCCCGTTGTTCCGGACGCGCGTGAAACCCCTACGGCCGGTTCGAGCTGGACATGGACAGCTGCCTCGACCTGGACCTGACCGCACGGGCGGTCAGGTCCAGGCCCGCACATCCCGCAGGGTGAAACCGCGGCGGCCCCTCGTTGACTGGGCCCTGCCGCCCACGAACTGTGGCAGCAGGGGATGTCCAAGGCAGGGATCGGCCGGAAACTGCACCAGGCCACCGTCCGCAAACTGGTTAGCGCCCCCTCCGCGGACGTCGTCGTCGCCAAAAGCCTGCAGCGGGCGCACGTCGTCGACCCGTATGTCGGCTACCTGCACCGGCGCTGGAACGAAGGCGTCAGAAACGCCGCCCAGCTCTACCGCGAGATTCAGGACCAGGGCTACCCCGGAGGCGAGTTGGCCGTTCAACGTCATCTGCGGCAGTACCGCACCGGGCGCGGACACGCACCCGATCCGGGACCGAAGCCTCCCTCGGTCCGCGCGGTCACCTCATGGATCATGACTCACCCCGAACACCTGCGGCACGAGGACGCCGGCAAGCTTCACCGGCTGCGTGAACGCGATCCCGAGTTGGACCGGATCACCAGGCACGTCAGGAAGTTCGCCGTCATGATGACCGCACGCCGCGGCGACCGCCTCGAGGACTGGATCACCGAGGTCGAACGAGACTCCCTCGCCCCACTCGCGGGCTTCGCCCGCAACCTCCGCCGCGACTTCGACGCCGTCCGCAACGGACTGTCCCTTCCCCACAGTTCCGGCGCCGTCGAGGGCAACATCAACCGGCTGAAGATGCTGGCACGGCAGATGTTCGGCCGGGCCAGCCTCGATCTCCTTCGCAAACACGTCCTGCTTGCGCGATGAGTCCAACCCGTCCGGATCACAAGATCGTCGACAGAACCCGGATCAGGGACGGGCAGGTCGCGAACCGTCCGATCTACGTGGTGATGGCGGTGACCGTGGACGGCACGCGCGACATCCTCGGCATCTGGGCCGGCGGCGGCGAGGGCGCGAAGTACTGGCTGCACGTGTTCACCGAGCTGAAGAACCGCGGCTTGGACGATGTGCTGATGCTGGTCTGCGACGGGCTCAAGGGCCTTCTTGAGGCCGTGGAGACCGTCTGGCCTCGCACGATCGTCCAGACGTGCGTGGTTCACCTGCTGCGGAACTCGTTCCGTTACGCTGCCCGCCAGGACTGGGACAAGATCGCCAAGGCCCTCAGGCCCGTCTACACCGCACCCAGCGAGGACACGGCCACGGAGCGGTTCCTGGAGTTCCAGGAGTCCCGGGGACGGAAGTATCCGGCGATCGTGAAGCTGTGGTCGGACGCCTGGGTCGAGTTCGTGCCCTTCCTCTCCTTCGACGTCGAGATACGCAAGGTCATCTGCAGCGCGAACGCGATCGAGAGCGTCAATGCCCGCATCCGCAAGGCCGTCCGCGCCCGCGGGCACTTCCCCAACGAGGCCGCCGCCCTCAAGTGCATCTACATGGCGCTGATGAGCCTGGACCCGACCGGCAAGGGCCGCAAGCGGTGGACCATGCGCTGGAAGGCACCCCTGAACGCGTTCCAGATCGCCTTCGAGGGCCGCTTCACCCCGAGCAACAACTGACCACTCGATAACCACGATCAGCCGTTAAGTTGACACACCCAGCACCGACGCGGCGGTAACCAGGACCGCCAGCACCAGGCCTTGAAGTGCTGGACACGGGGCGTCGGTCGACCGGAAACTCACGTCCCAGCGCTGGTCCATGTCGACCTCGTGGGTGGCCTTGCGGGCGGTCGCCTCGTCCTTGCAGTGGTGGTCAAGAGCTGCCCATCAGCATGTCTCTCTTTTTGCCTCTTGCCTGCTCGGGCCGGGGCATGGGTCCGGCGGTAGGGCTTGCGCCGGCATGCTCGCCCGCCGGGCGTCAAGACGGGCAGAACGGCGTGCCGCCTCATGGTCTCTGAGTATGACGCCGTCGTTCGTCGCGCAAGTGTCTTCTGGGGAAGGGGCCGCGCCTGGCCGGGCCCGGCTGCGAATGCTGTAGTTCGAACGGTTTCCTGGAATCTGAGCGCTGTGGCGGCCGCCTGCACGCTCGAGCGACTGGCGGCTCCCAGTCGGCTGGCCGGGGTGGCGGCTCATTGAACTTACCGCCAGTTGGCGGATGAAAGCAGCTGCACAGGTCGATAAATTGCCTGAAATGCCGTCTATGCAGTCGTCTTAGGGGCTAACAGCTGACTTAAGATGACGCGCCAGGGAGAAATCATGCGTGGGGCTTCCTTTCAGCGTGTATGGCCCAGTTCCGTTTCTCGGCCCAATTCGCCAAAGTTCGTTGAGTCGGCAAAAGCCTGGCTCTTTGATATTGCTCCAGGGCGGTGGCGGTTTGAGTCAGCCCTGCACAGAGAGCCAGTGATACTTGCGAGAATGGTCCGCTTCCTGCTTGTCGCGGAATCGGCAGGTGCGCGATCGAATCGCCGTGCGCTGTCCCAGAAACCGCCCAGTGGATTTACGAAATACGCCGCAGAATGCGCCTCTGAAATATGCGAACACGAGGCCCAACGGGCTGCTGCACTGGCGGTGCAAGTCAGGCTGGTTGAGGCTGCGCTGGTCGCTCGAATCCGCAGGAGGTGAGCGAGGAGCGGGGATCCTGATCGTCGACGACACCGGCTTCCTGAAGAAGGGCGTGCGGTCGGCCAGTGTCCAGCGGCAGTACTCCGGCACCGCTGGGGCCTGTATCTCAATCACTGTGCGGTGCAGGGGCGTTGGCGGGACAATGAGGTGTGACTGCGCGTACGGCCACTCGGGCTTCAGTTGTGGCTTGAGGGCGAAGTTCGATCAGTTTCTTCCCCACCTCGATGAGCGGCGCCGTCGGATCTACCTGGCGAGCGAGGCCGCCGCGCTTGGCCACGGCGGGATCACGCTGGTGGCGGCCGCTTCTGGCGCCAGTGCGGTGACCGTCGCACGCGGGATCGCCGAGCTGTCCGGGCGCCCCTGCCGGGCGGTCCGAGCTCCAGGAGCCGGCCGTAAGCCGGTGACGGTCAACGACCCCGGTCTGCTGCCCGCTGAAGCTCTGATCGAGCCGCACACCCGGGGCGATCCGGTCTCCCCGTTGCGCTGGACCACGCTCTCACTGCGGTCCCTGTCCTCGGCGCTGACCCCTCAGAGCCACCCGGTCAGCGCGGCGACCGTTGGGCGCCTGTTGCACGCCGTGGGATTCAACCCTGCAGGCCACCGCCAAGACCACGGAAGGCGCCATTCATCCGAACCGGGATGCCCAGTTCACGCACATCGACGCCACCGCCGGGGCCTTCCTCGAAGACAACCAGCCGGTGATCAGCGTGGACTCCAAGGCCAAAGAGTGGCTTGGCAACCGCGACCGGCCGGGAGGCATCTGGCGGCCGGGCAAGAACCCGTCCGTGTGGACTGCCACACGTTCACCACCAGTGACCAGCCCGTGGTCATCGCCTACGGGCTCTACGACATCGCCCGCAACACCGACTGGGTCAATGTCGGGACCGACCACGACACGGGCGAGTTCGCGGTGAAATCCATCCGCCCTGGCACTTGCTGAGCTGCACTCCCGCAGCAGGCCGGCCCTCGGCTCCATGTTTCTAGACGAGGGCTTCGCCGCCCTCGACACCACCGCACTGACTTGGCCCTTGAGGTACTGCGCATCCAGGCCGGGCTACCGCCTTGTGATGGTGATAAGCCACCTGCACGCCGTCGCTGAGGCCGTCGACGACGTGCTGTGGTAGAGCGGACCAATACCCGGGCATCCGCCCGCTGGCTCATACCGGCCGAGCGTGACGACATGACACAGGCCGATCTCGCCAGCGGACTGCATTCCCAGGCGCGGGAGCCGCTTCAGCTCAAGGCGCGCAGTCCGCTGCTCTCATGGCACCGCGGCAATTTTGACACGGGAGTCGGCGCCGTCGCAGTTCTGAATCACGTTTGTGAACGAAGAAGCGCTGACTGCAGTTCCTGCTGCGTCGGGGGGCTGCTCCCTATTCGTGTGCAGTTCAGAGCAGCAGCCATCGCACAACGACTGAGCACCTGAGTGAGCCTCGCCGGAGCGGTAGGAATCCCCGCGTCAGCAAGGCAGTCCAAGAGAGCGGCCTGGAATGCGTCTCCGGCACCGACCGTGTCGGCGACCTGAACCTGGGGGGCGGGAATATGCACGTCTCCGTTGCTCGTCAGGGCCAGGGCGCCATGGCGGCCCTGCGTGACTACAACGAGCCGAGGTCCCTTGGCCAGCAGGGCCCGGGCGGCGTCTATCGGTTGCATGTTTGGAAAGAGCCAGGCGAGATCCTCGTCGCTTGCTTTGATGACGTCGGTAGCCGTCGCGAGCGTGAGTGCCATTTCACGGTAGACGATCCTGTCGGGTTGAACGGCGGGGCGGACGTTCAGGTCAGCAACGACGAGCGTGCGGCCCTGGGCGCGGACCTCTCGACAGAGCTTGAGGACATAGGAGGCCCCCGGTTCGACTACCACGGCCAAAGAGCCCGTGTGCAGGATCGCCGTGTCGGCGGGCAGGGGAAGGATGTGGGGATCCCATGTAGCGAGGAACTCGTAGGAGGCGGAGCCGTTCTCGTCAACGTAGGCCACTGCCAGCGGGGTGCGAAGTGAGGCGCTCGGCACCCTCACGATGTCCACTCCGGTTGATCGCAAGTGTGCGTTGACTATTTGCCCCGGAGGATCATTGACCCATGCGGTCACGAGGGATGCCGGCCGGCCCAGCCGCTTGAGCCCGACGGCTACGTTCGCCGGGCTGCCGCCCGGTGTCAGCCGTGGCTGCTCTCCCAGCCGCCAGAGCATGTCGACGAGGACCTCTCCGACAACAGTTACACGCGTCGCGCTGCTCATATTCATCCTTCCCCGAGTGCACGCAGTGCGTAGGCTTCCATGGTCACTACCGCGCTGTCCGCGCCCGATCCCCGGGACAACAGGGTCAGAGGACCGTTGCCGGACGGGTAGAACCGCAGGGTCATGGCCTCACCAGAACCAGTGAAGATCTCTGCGATGGAGTGATCGAGCAGGATGCGGAGGTGGACAATGCCACCAGGAACGGCCTCCGGCAGTGGCATTCGGTACGACCCGATGTGTGCGCTGGGATCGGCGGACGCCCGCCCACGGTCAACGGTGAGTACGCTGCCGCGGATCTCCAGATCCAGGTACTCCGTGGCGCCCTGCCCGGTCACGATCCTCAATCCCCATGCGGGGTCGTCTCCCAGGCCGATGAAGAGACAGATGTCCGCCGCGGCGCCCACGGCGCCGAGCACGGTCTCCGTCCCGGGCTGCGCGGTGTGAATCGCCTGCTCAGGCGCACCGCACCGCAGGCCAGTCAGCTCCTGGGCAGGTGCCTGGCGGGGACGCCCCTCACCATCGAGACAGATTTCCCGCGGCAGAGTGAGGACACCGGCCCATCCTGCCCCCTCCGGGCACGACCCGTCCCGTGCCTCCCAGGACCAGCCCCAGAGAAGCCAGCGACCGTCGGGTGTGTGCAGCAGCGCCGGGGCGTAGAAGTCGGGACCGTGGTCGAAGCGGTCGACCGCGTTGAACAGGTAGCGGTCACCGTCCCCCTGTCCGGACCAGGCGACCACGTGGGAGGGACCGGTCCGCTGGTACCAGGTGCTAGTGAGGAGCAGGGCGCGTCCGTCCGGATATACGGCCAGCTGCGGGCACTCCCACGCCTCCCCGGTGCGTACCAGGGGGGCGGCCGGATCCGTGTCGGCGCGTCTGTGAAGTGGTCCGCGGTAGGTCCAGGAGGCGAGATCCTCGCTCTCGTACAGGAGGGCTGCTCCGCTTCCGTCCGCGTATCCGGCCCCGACGAGCATTCGCCACGAGTCGCCGTCGTTCCAGACGTAGGGGTCGCGGAAAGTAGTGACGCCGTCCGGAGCCTGGGGCACCAGGAGTTCGGGACGCTTGGTGAAGTGGCGACCGTCTGGGTCTGAGTCCGCCGCGGCCACGGGCTGCCAGCGCTCCCCGGAGCGGTACGCCGAATAGAACGCGGTGATCCTGCCGTTGTGCGAGACGGCGTTGCCCGAGAAGCAGCCGTCGCTGTCGTGCCACCCGGGTTCGGGTGTGAGAGCGGTGGGCAGGGGCTCCCAGCACAGGAGGTCTCGACTGCGGTAGTGGCCCCAGTGGATGTTGTCGTGGGTGGGCGCCTGCGGATTGTGCTGGAAGAACACGTGGTACCACCCGTTGTGGTGCACGAGTCCGTTAGGGTCGTTGATCCAGTTGGCCGGCGGGCGCAGATGGACCTCGGGCAGGTGCGGGTCCGGCGTGCGGTTGCCCATGGGCAGCCTTTCGGAAGTGCTGTCTTGGGTAGCTTGTGGGCGTCGGCGAGAGTCATCCCCGGCTGTCAACCCGTCATTCCTTGACCGCCTGAGCTGCGACGCCTTGGATGAACGCCCGCTGGAAGATGAGGAAGACGATGAGGGTGGGGAGGGTCATCATGGCGGCGAAAGCCATGATGTCGCCCCATTGCAGGGGGGGCAGTGTCTGGAACACGGCCATTCCGACTGGTAGGGGCCGTACGTTCTCGCTGCGCGTGACCATGACGGGCCATAGGAGTTGGCCCCATGTCATCAGGAAGCTCAGGATCGCTACGGATGCATATGCGGGCTTCGACAGCGGGACGATGACGCTGAGGAAGGTGCGCAGTGGGCCGGCTCCGTCCACGAACGCGGCTTCCTCCAGCTCTCGGGGAAGCGTAAGGAAGAACGAGTAGAAGAGGTAGATGAAGAAGGGACTGGCGATGAACGGGATGATCTGGGCCTGGTAGGTGTCCAGCCACCCGAGCTCCGTCACCATCAGCAGCAGTGGGATGGCCAGCGCCTCGAACGGGATGATGATGAGAGCGACGACGGCGGCGAGCACGATGTTCCTGGCTGTCCAACGCAGCCGGGCAAGCGCATAGCCGAACATGCTGTTGACGACGAGGCCCAGGCCTACGGTGATGCCGCACACGACCAGGGAGTTGAAGAGCAACTGCCCGAAGGCGGATCGCTCCCAGGCACTGATGAAGTTGTCCACGCTGACCTGGGTCGGTATCAGCGCCTGCCAGCTCCCGCCCTCGGCGAGTACGTCGGCGTTGGGCTTGAGCGCGCCTGCGAACATGAAGGCCAGCGGCACGAGCATGACCACGGCGACAAGACCACAGATTGTGTAGTGCAGGGTTCGGTTGTGGGTGCTGGACCGGTTTCGTGTCACTCGGCGCTTCCCGGTGGGTGAGCGACGATCCGTGGAGAGATTCATCGGACGGCACGCTCCTCACGGCCGAGCCGGCGCTGGACGAACGTGACGGCAAGGACGAACAAGAAGAAGACAACGGCGATTGCTGCTGCCTGGCCGATCATGCGGCGGTTGTAACCGGTTTGCAGCAGCTCGAGCATCATCGTTCGCGTGGAATCCAGCGGGCCGCCCGGGAATTGGGGCATCAGGTAGACCTGGTCGAAGAGCCGGAAGGCGAAGATCGCCGTCACATTGATCACGAAGATCATGGTGTTGCGCAGCCCCGGGAGAGTCACATGGCGGAACTGCTGCCATGGGCCGGCGCCGTCCATGCGAGCGGCTTCGTACAGTGAGGCGGGAATCGCCTGGAGCCCGGCAAGGAATATCACCATCTGGAAGCCGACCCCTTGCCAGATTGACGTTACGACTATCGCCGGCATTGCCCACGAGGTACTGGAGAGCCATCCGGGCTGGAAATTCCCGAAAGTCACTGTGCCGAGGAATCCGTTGACCAGCCCGGACTCGGGCAGGAGCAGTAGCTTCCATACGACGGCAGCGACTGCCATGACCGTGACGGTGGGAAGAAAGTAGACGGTGCGGAAGAACAGCCGGCCCGGGAGTTGCCTGTTGACGAGAACCGCGAGCCCCAGTGCGGCTGCTGTCTGTACCGGAACGACGATCGCCGCGAACAGAGCGTTGTTAGAAAATGCTCTCCAGAACTGAGGATCGGCAAATATCCTCCGATAGTTCTCCAGGCCCGTGAATTCGACCGGAAGCGGGGAGGACAGCCGCTGGTTACTGAAGGACAGCACGACGGCTGAGGCGAACGGAAAGACGAGAAAGAGGGCGAGCAAGGCTACTGCAGGAGCGGAAAACAGGAGCGGCGTCACCCGCGCCCGGCCGCGTGCCCGGGAGGCCGGGCGCCGTCGCGATCGGGGTGGGCTGGCCGGCCTCTTCAGAGAAGAGGCGGCCGGAAGAGGACGAGACATGGAGGTTACCTCGGACCGTGCGAGTTGAGCGGTGGTGCGGCCACCTAGGGCAAACGCCCGCGCCGCGAATGGGGACTACTTGACGGGGTATCCGCCGTTGTCCTCGATGTCCTGGTCAATGGTGCGGGCAGCCTTCTCCAGGGCCTCCTGGACGTCCTTGCCCTGGCTGATGTCGTCCACGGCCTGGGCGAACGCCTGAGTGATGGCCGGGTATGCCGGGGTCTGGGGCCGGGGAACCGCTACGTCAGGTGCCTTGTTGAGGCTGTCGGTGATGAGGCTCATCGGTCCGCCGGGAGCATAGAGATCGGTTTCGCCGAGAGCCGTGGCCGTCGCCGGAGGCGCGCCCACCGCCTCATACATCGTCAGCAGGCTCTTCTTGGTGAGCAAGTACTCCAGGAAGGCGGCGGCGGCGTCGGGCTCTTCGGCCTTGCGGGTGATGCCGAACTGCCAGGAGCCCATACCATTCTTGGAGCCGGTGCCGAAGTTAGGCAGTGGGATGACAGCAAGGTCATCACCGGCGGCCTTCTTGTAGCCGTTCTTGTAGGCCCACATACCGTTCCAGGCGATCGGGCTCTTTTTCTTCAGGAACGGATTGTCGTCCTGGGCTTCGGTGTCCACGTACTTGTTGTCGAACCAGGACTGAAAGACCGTCATTGCCTTGACTACGGAGGGTTTGTCCAGGGTCCCGGAGGCACTCTGGTAGTCGTCGCGGGCAATGAGATCGCCGTCGGCCGACTGGACGATTGGGCTGAAGGCATAGCTGAACCATTCGCCCTGACGTCCGTACCACATGTGCATGTCGAGGGGCCGGTCATAGCCGGCCTTCTTCAGTTTGGCCAGGATCTCGGTGAACTCCTGACTGGTCCAGGCGTCGTCGACACCGGCAGGTATGCGGGCACCCACTTCTTTGAGTGCTGACTTGTATGCATACAGGACGAGGCCAGAGTCGAAGGCGCCGACGCCGTAGAGCTTGCTGTTGTACGTTCCCTGTTCGATGATCGAAGGCAGCAGATCCTTGCGCGTTGAGGCCTTGAGGCAGCTCTCCAGCGGGATCAGATCACCGTTCCACGCATAGTTGTAGAGATTGGGTCCGTCGAGGTCGAGTAGGTCAGGGAGTTTGTCCGACGCGGACGCAGCCTTGACCGAGTCGTTGTAAGTGCCCTCCGGAACGCTCTGAACGTCGACAGTCACCTTGTCCTGACTCTTGTTGAATTCTTCGACGACGCTCAGAAACGCCTTCTTTTCGGCACCGCCGCCGTGGTAGAAGGTGCTGAGGGTCCGCTTGCCATCGATCTTCCCGTCGCAGGCCCGATCGCTGGAGTCGGCGCCCTGGCTTTGGCAGGCGGCTGTGGTGAGAACGAGCAAGGCGCAGGGCGCGGCTAGGATGGTCTTGCGCATGTGTTCATCCGTTCCGTGTCAGTGAATGTGGGTGGATGGGCCATTGCAGTGTGGGGAGCGAGCGGCAGCCCGCCGCCTCCGCACAACTCTCATATGCTCGTGCGACGACGTGGGCGAGCCATGCGCGCTGGGGCATGCGGGAGGCCGCTGAAGATCAGCTCGATGGCCACCGCTCGGCGCGGCAGTCCCAAGAGGCTTGAGCCAGGCGGCGATGCCCTGTTCGTCGAATGAGACGATGGAGACCTGCCCACGGGCGGACCGGCCGGTCTCGGTAGGAGCTTGACGGGTGCCGACGAGGGTTTGTCCGTGGCACGAACGAAGGCACAGGCCTGGTGGCCAGTTCGCAGCATGGGCTGCCCGGTAGCCACCCTCGGCGCCCGATCCACAGTCGACGACGCCTGCTGGGAACTGGGCCGGCTTCCCGGACCGCCTCCTGGCATTCGAGCATGCGCTCAATGCCGGCGAACACGCCCTCGAGGGGCTCCGGGATGGCCTCGTGGCCACTGAGGCCCCCACGCCGACGGAGCTGTCCGCCGCGAGGAGGGCATCTGCGGCGGGGCGCCCGGCCTGGATTGCGGACGGGACGTAGAGCCCGAGGCCCCCAGGCAGCCCCACACAGCAGGTCCACACACCGCGGTCGTTGGTGAGACGCCTGCTCGTGAGGCTCCAGGAGCCATGGATCACCCGATGTCCCGCCACTGCCTCACCTCCGTGCTAAATCGAATTAGCAAGACTGTGAGGGCCGACGTCACATGTGTCAACACTCCATGTCCATTTCGTTACACGACTTGCCGGTGAGGCGGCCCTGCAGAGCTCGGCCGCCTCGGGTTCAGGTGCGTCGCACCGGTCGATCACCGCGCCAGCAGTCGGCCGCTGCGCCAGGCCGACTGCTGAATCGGACCCCAGAAAGCCAGCGCACACGTTGCCGCCGGTCCATCGCTACCGCGCCGGAGAGCCGCGCAGGAAGCGGGGCAGCACGATCGGGCCGCGGCTGCCTCTCACCATCAAGCTCCGTGTCGAAAAGTGTCGTCTTCATCCGTGACAGACCTGAGTTGACGACGGCGACGGCCTGGGCGGACGTTGCGATCGTGTCCAGGCCGGTGGCCTGCGAAGAGGTGGACCAAGCTGCTCCGGCAGTGAGCAAAGAACTTGTTGAGCATCCCGAAACCTCCATAAAGATGCAGAGAACCGCTAGTTGCTGCTACATCCATGTGCTGCATACCCTCGGCCCCCTGGGCGAATGACCGGCGCGCCCGGGCGCGTCAGGGACGGGAGAAAAATGCGGCGGTCGTTGAAGAGAGGATGCCCCTGTCAGGAGATCCGCGCGTCCGCCATCTGGCATATAAAGAAGCTTGAATGGACGAGGACATGCCATTGCCAGGCTCTGGCATGAATTGCCTTGCATGCCACCCTGCGGGATGCCGCGGCAGTGCGAATGCGTGCCTCCTATCCCGCACGGAGAGGGGCACACTTTCCATTGTCGCCGTCGGTGGCGCCTACCTGTATGACGGCGTACACGCGAGTCTGGCCTGTCTCGGCGACCATCCCGAAGCGCTCTGTCAGGTGCCGAACAATGCCTAGGCCTCGTCCGTGTTCATCTGGAGAATCGGGATACTCCTCGGCAGGTTCAAGTGGCTGGATGTTGTAGTCGATGAGTTCAATTCGTAGATGCGGTCCGACGAGGCTCATACCCAGAATCATGTCGGACCCTCCATGCTGAACAGCGTTGGTGGCAAGTTCGTCAATGACGAGCACTACAGAATAGGATTCATCGAGCTTCCAATTCATGAGAGTTCTTCTCGTGAACCCTCGCACGGTGGCTACGTAACAGCCTTCTGCTGGCAGGGCAAGCACGGCCCGGCGGGTTATGGGAATGTGTGCTTTCTCGACGCCCACTGCACTGGGCGGAGCGCTGCCATCTCCCCCCTGGGCTGGGTTCGTTCCTCCCGATCCACTGTCAGTCTTGTCCAACACTGACGTCACCTCCAAAGGCTGATGTGGTCCTCGCTTCCAGCAATGTAGGGATCAAGACCGCCAGAGGGCGGCGGCTAGCGGAGTAGGACGTCGATCTCCTCCCGGGTGGGGGCGTAGGTTCCGCTCCGTGCGCACGCGGCTGCCGCTGCCGCTACGCATCGCCGCAGCATTTCCTGGAGGGCGGTGAAAGCGGTGGGTATGCGTATATGCGTGCGCGCCTCTCCGCCCAGGAGGATGTCTAGAAGGCATGCCTGAAATGCCTCTCCCGCACCAGTGGGGTCAACTACTGCTGCCTCAGGGGCCTTCACGTGCACTTCGTGTTCAGTTGTTACGGCGGAAGCGCCTTCAGCCCCATGGGTCACGATCACCAGCTGGGGCCCCAGATCGAGAAGCCCTCGCGCCGACGCGAGAGGCTGTTCCTCAGGGAACAGCCATTGCAGATCCTCGTCACTTGCCTTCACCACGTCGGCCAGCAGAGCCAGACGCGCCGCGGCGTCACGATAAGCATTCCGGCTCGGCAGGGCCGCAGGACGGACATTGAGGTCCACTGACACGGCCGTGCCGGGCCGCGTGCTCATGCGCCAGCAGGCTTCGAGGACTCGTGTGGCGCCGGGATCGAGTACGCCGGCCAAAGAACCGGTGTGCAGCAGGTCTATGTCCTGATCGAGCGGAAGCTCCAGGGGGTCCCATGCCGGCATGATCTGGCACTGGGCACCACCGATCCGGTTGGGTGCATAGGTGAGGGCAACCATGGTCCGGGCACAGTCGCTCTTGGCACGTATGACGTCCAACTCTGAGGCAGCAAGGTGCTTCTGGAGCACCTCTCCCGCAGGGTCATCACCCCAGCACGTAACGAGTGTGACGGGTCGGCCGAGCCTGGCGAGGGCGCGCGCCACATTGACAGGGCTGCCGCCTGACTTGGCTTCGACGCGGCCCGAATCGACTGTCCAGACCAGATCGACCAGCGTCTCGCCGAGGATTGCTGCTCTCACCGATGACCTCCGGTTGGTGGGAAGCGGAACCTGTTAGTTGTTCTGTGGAAAATGCGGTGGCCTCTAGAGGTTTGGATGCCGTTAGAGCAGGAATGGATGCCACACACGTGCCACCGTTGCGTTCCTTCTCGGGCTGAAGTGGCGTTCGCTAAGGATGCCGGCGAGAGTCGTAGCCGGTTGTATGCGTCTGCCGGCAGTCGGGAAGTGACCCTTCCCTGACGAGGATGCAGCGTCCGTCAAGGTTCAGTATCCGCCATATGGTTACTGTCTTGCAGGAATGTGGCCCTGGATCCGGTGGTCTTGATTCCGCTGGATCGTGGCAATCGCTACTTGGAGGCCTAGCCGTCCCATGGTCCGCCGTCTGCGGGGCGGGGCGACTGCGCTTGGAACCCAGTGACGTGAGGCAGGATCCTCAGCTGTTCCAATCCGTCCTGCGAGGACATGCATTTTTGGGCTGATGGCAAAGGCGTTCCCCACGTATGCGCCTCACATCCTGGTCATGCGACGCAGTCGGAGTGATGGGCTGATAGGTGGCTTGCGGGCAGATGGATCCGCGTGACAGCACGTCCAGTTCATGCTGTGTCTTCTGGTTCCCGAGTAGGGGCGGCCCCGGGCGGGCGGAACTTGGCTGGGAGAACACCTGCCGATGGCCAATGTGGCTCTCCTGCCGCTCAGTTGCGGCACCCCCGCTGTGACATGTTCACCGGGGTGGGTGGATGTCTCCGTTCTCCGAGCTCCTGCCAGCATCGGTGGGAGGTTTACCGATCCACTCTGCAAGTATCTTCAAACCGCCCAGTGACCAGGTGCCGCCATCCGGCAGCGCAGTCCCTGATCCGTCAGACGACGTGGACAGAGAGACCGCGGAGATGCGGTGCCTCGGTACCGTCATGGCGATCCTCGCGGCTAACTGGACGCTGACTTGGCTCCCAGTGACGTGTCGCGCCGGTGTTCCCTTCGCGCGAGTGCAGCAGCGAGTTCAACACGGGAGGTGAGTTCGAGCTTCTTGAGGATGTTGGAGACATGAATGTGTACAGTGCCCCGGGTCACAAACAGTGCATTGGCGATAGCCGGGTTGGACAAGCCTTGCCCAATCTTGTCAGCGACCTTGCACTCGGCGGGGGTCAGTGAGTCCCACCCCCGTTTCGACCGTCGTTGCGATGTCAGTCGGGTCAGCCCGACATCGTTCAGTCTGCGCCGAGCTTGGGCCGTGCATCCCGCTGCGTTGAGATCGGTGTACAGCTCGAGCGCCTGGGCTATCTGGGCGCGGGCCTCCGTGAAACGTCCCGCCTCGGTCAGCACAACCGCTGTGTCCTCGTAGCAGCGCGCACGGGCCAGTGGCCGGGGAGCGACCCGGTAGTAGGCGGCAGCGGATTGGAGGATGTGTGGATCGGCATTGAGGAGTCCGCGGCAGTGAGCCGCCGTGGCACTGTAGAAGAGCGGGTAAGCCAACGGGTCGATCCGCTCCAGTCTGGATGTGACCTGCTCTGCGAGGGCTCGCTCGTTCAGATGCACGGCAGCCCTCACGAGATCGACTGCCTGGTGGACAAGCCCTTGGCCCACGTACGGCCCGAACCCGTTGCGCCACCCGTCCGCCATGCGGGCGAAAGCCTGGGCGAACCGGTGCCGAGCCTGGTCCACGGTACTGTGCGCCCAGGGAGGGATGTCCTCGAGGTAGGTAGCCACTGAAGCTGTGCCTGGAGGGACAGCGGCAAGGTCCAGCCGTCCCTCTGCTTGTGGCAACTTCCCACGGTGAGTAAGGATCAGAGCTGCCAAGCTGTGCAGAATGGGGTGCATCCCGAGGTTGTCTTGGACCTGCAGTCCCTCTTCGATCTCGGTCATTGCCGTGTCCCACTCGCCGGCAAGGTAGAGGAATCTCGCGCGGGCGGCGTGACACGCGGTGAGGTGAGTCTCGGCATTCTGGGCGAGGTGTTGTGCTGTAGCGAGGGCGCGTCTTGCGTCCGAGGTCTTGTCCAGTGTCGTGAGACAACTGCTCCGGATAAGGTGCAGCCGGCACAGGTCGCCCGGATCCGTGGTTGGTCCTGTGATGCGCATGATGCCTTCGTTGGCTGCATACAGCGCTCCTTCAGCCTGCCCCTGCACGTACCGTGCCACCGACAGAGCGGTGTGGGCATGCATCTGCGCTTCCGGGCCCGCACCGCGCTGAGTGAGCACGGTGGCTGCAGCATCTGCGGCTTGGTCGGTCTCCCCGAGGCAAGTCAGTGACGCGATTTGGAGGCCTTGCAGATAGCAGTCTGCCTCAGGGATTGCGCTCTCTTCCATGATGCTCTGCACTCGGGCAAGCGCCTGGTCGGGACGCCCCGTACTCAGATCGGCCTTGACGAGAAGCGAAAGTAGCTGACGCCTCAGGTGGGGGTCCTTAAGGCGGCAGAGAAGTTTGGGTGCTTGGTCGAGCACGTGGTCGATGGCTCCGGCGGAGAACTGGCTGGCCGTCATCAGCACTCGAAGTTGGTCGGTTTGGTTATCGCTCAGGGGAAGTGCGGTTGGTGTGTGCAGCACATGTCTGATCAGGGAAACGGCCATGTCAGGTTCTCGGGATGCCAGTGCTTCTGCGTTGCGCACCACCCATTGCGTCGCAGTGTCCTGCCAAGCTTGTCGGGCCCGTAGCAGCTGTTCTCCGACGCGTTCCAGGGCAGCGCCATGACGGGAGAGGGCCATCGCGGCGCTCAGGTGTGCCTGGGGGGGAGTGGCGATTTCTCGGTAGATGGCTTCCTTGGTCTGGCGGTGTCGGAAAGCCAATCGCTCGAGGTGTTCGACGAGGATGTTTTGATCCAGCGCTTCCTGCAGCGGCATGGCCAGTTCGATCACCGGTTGTCCCGTTGCCGCGGCCAAGTCGTTCACGGAGAAGCTGTAGCTGAAGAGGGCAGCGGTGCGCAGCATCGCAGAGCAGTGTCGTGAAGTGTCCTGGCGGCCTTGGAGGTCGTTGACAGGAACCTGCGCCGGCAGGGTAGTTGCGTCGTCCCCGAAGTGATGCAGGTTCATGCTGAGCTCCTCGCTGGGCGTATACACTTGCGCCGAACCCGCGGCTGGATGGCCGTGACGAGAGCACGTGGGCTCCAGTCAATGGGCCGCGCGCTGGGGCTGTAGTGATGGCGTGTCATTGTTCTAGCGGCGGGCCGTCGGCCTCGCGCTGCTGCCGGCGTTGTAGATCGACTGAAGCTGTTGTGTGGCACCCCCGGCTCTTCCTGACCAGCGGTGTCTTTGTTCGCACTGAACGCGTGATTTTCTCGGGCAGGCGGTTTGAATACAGTGGCCATCAGGTCTGCCTTGTCTGGCCGTTGAGACGCTGGGCGGGGACGGTGGGGTCCGGAACATAGTCCCGGGGGGGCAGGATCTCGGGTGTCGGCCCGAGGGCTTTGCCCTCCCCAAGGAGTAGTCCAGGCGCCGTGTCGTCCCGTGCCCACGCCCCGGGCGGTGCGCTGCGCAACGCCGTTCCTCGGCGGATCACGAAGGCGGCCAGTTCGACCCTGGAAGTCAGCCCGAGTTTCGAGAAAATACTGGATACATGGGTCTGGATTGTGCGCCGGGAAACAAAGAGGCGGGCAGCCACTTCGGGATTGGACAACCCTTGGGCGACCAGTTCTGCCACAGTCAGTTCGGTCTCAGTGAGGCTCTGCCAGCCGTTGGAAGGCCGTCCACGGCGGCCGCGATAGCCGTTTCGCACGCCCAGCTCTCGCAGCCGCGACGTTGCTCTCACGGCGTCCCATGACGCTCCCATGGCGTCGTAAATGTCCAGCGCTCGGTAGAGGGTCCTGCGCGCTTCTTCCAAACGGCCAGCACGAGCCAGAACTGCTGCCATGTCTTCGTGGTAGGAGGCACGGAACGGAAGCCAGGGCAACTGGGCGTAGAAGTGGCTGGCTTCGGCCATCATTGCCACATCGTTGGTGAGCAGACCACGGCAGTGCGTTGCGATAGCAAGCACCTCGGCTGATGGGAACTTGGTCGCGGTGGCTGCCAGGTCGTCAGCCAGTTCCTGGGCGAGGCGGGTGTGGCCGAAGCTGTTTGCCAGACACACGAGCCGGGGAGCGAGCAGTCGAACTGGGCCGCCGAAGGGGGATCGGGTCTCGGCAAGAAACCTGTTGACTGCGCGCTCCGGCGCCCCGTCGGCGACATCGACAAGGCAGCGGGACCACAAGGTCAAGAAGGCATAGCAGGGAGAGATGTGGCTACGGGGCGTGATACGAGCCAGATGAGATTTGGCGACGGTCAAGGCACCACGGCGGACATGGATGACAGCGGCCAGACTTCGCAGGGCTGCCGACGTCCATATGTCGTCAGGGCAGTCCTTGGAGAGCCCGCTTTCAGTAAGCGTTAGCGCTTCCTCCCACCGCCCCTGGGCGAAGAGGGTGAGCGCCCCTGCCAACTCCGACAGCGGCAGCTCGGTGACGCAGAATTGACCAACCATACGTCGACCGTCCTCGATAGCCCTCTCCGCTTGAGTGATCTCACCATGTTGCAGCAGACAGTAGGCCTTGAGTACATGGAGCCGGAGCACGACATCAGCGGCGTCCTCTTGCGTCGACGCGGTCAAAAGTGCGCCCTGGACCAGTTTGAGCGCGTCTGCGGTCTGCCAGCGCTCATAGCGGACCGCGGCCAGTGCATACCAGGCGTCAGCTGGGGTGTGGACGCGGAGCCGCTGTGCAGTGTCAATCGTTTCACAGGCCATTCTTTCCGCACGCTCGAGGTCGATGCTGAGCATGGCCACTGAAGCAAGCGCCTTGAAGCGGACGATCTCCTCAGGACATACCTGTCCACAGTGCGTGGCCGCTTCGGCTTCACGAAGGGCAATTTCGGGCCTGCCAGTCAGGTGCCATGCGTACGCAAGCACCCAGCGGAAAGCCCCTTCAAGTGGGCTGTTGCAGATACTCGCCAGCGCTTCTCGGGCCTGTTCCCGAGCCGGCACGAGAACGGCCGACCGCAACTGTGCCTGCGCCAGGTACAGCCGGAGAGGTTCCTGCCCGGGATCATTGCTGCGGATACACCCCAAGGTGCTCTGCAGCACCTTCGCGGCCATTCTGGGTGACTGCTGCATCAAGCTAGGACTGTGGTCCATCAGCCAGGTGATCACTTTGGGATGCGCCGTGGGAGGCGCCAGCGCCAGGTGGTGGGCGACTCGCTGCGGATGTGCGGCTGTCTCGGCGAGGGCCACGGCGATGTCGAGATGCAAGGCAGGTCGCAGGGCAGGCGGAAGGCTGCGGTAGCACGCTCTCGCCAGAAGCGGATGTCTGAAGGCAGGACGTGAACCGTCCGTCAGGATCTTCAGTGCGCTGGCTCGGTGGACGAGTGCTGCGACTTCATGCTGTGGGCGGCCGCTGACCGCGGCAAGTTCCCCCGTAGCCACGGCTGTCGGATCGATTGCAGCGGCAAGACGCAACAGCTGCAGCAGGGATGCGGGCAGCCAGCTCACACAGCGCATTAGTTCTTCGTCGAGTGAGCGGGGAAGCGCTTCGGTTGCCAGTTCTGCTTTTCCGTCTCTGAGGGTCACCGAATTCTCGCGGATTAGCGCGTTGAGGAGCTTGGTGATGAACAGCGGATTGCCGGCGGCATCGGCGGCTGCCCGGAGGACACTGGTTCCGGGGACCAAGCCCAGCCGCTCGGCGGCCATATCCCGGACCACGTCTTCGGCGAGGGGGGACATCGGCAGCACATCCGCCTCGTGGCACAGAATCTGCAGCAGATGTCCTGCTTCGTGGTCTGAGCCTGTGTCCCGGTAGGCCAGCACCAGCAGGAGAGGCAGACGTGACACCGATCCCGCGAGGGCCTGCAGGAACCGCAGACTGTCTGTGTCTGCCCAGTGAGCATCATCGAGAACGAGAGCCACCGGACCTTTGGCACACAAATCCACGATCCGATGCCGAGCTTCGTCCCGGCTCACCGGCGTGAAGTCCTCAGCAGCTGGCGCCCCCGCAGCCCGATCACCCCGCCCGGCCAGGATCCGCCGGGCAGCTCCTAGCGGTCGATCGTGCTCCGGCTCTCGTGCACGCGCCATGAGTACTCGCATACCTCTGGCATGCGCCTCGCCAGCAGCTACACGCAGCAGGGCCGTTTTCCCGATACCCGCTTCGCCTTCGACAACGACGACATTGCCCACTCCCGAGGCGGCCTCGACGGCTCTGCGTGATATGCGCTCAAGTTCCTTCGACCTGCCCAGGAAGGATGTGGTCATTATGCTCATTCCCACTACGCTGTGAGGACCAAAATCGAGAGAGCTCCTCCGACGGCAATCGCCAGTGAGGTGCGAAGGGACCCGCCTGCGATCGCAGTAACCGGCCGTTCAAGAGTTCCGAAGGCAAAAACTGCAGGGGATGCCGCGCAAATTCACGGTATCCCCAACCGGAAGGTCGAATCCTGCTGCACCACTTCAGCAGCAGGGATCAGCTGTGCCTTAAATCACTTGCCCGCTGCCCAGACTCCACGAACAGTTCGCATGCCTGGTGTTCCCGGGGGTTCCGCCGGGCTTCGCGTCCGCCTCCTGAGGACCCAGGATTGCGACCTCTCATCCCGCTGTTCGTGGAAGCGACGTATCTGGCGCTCCGTGCGGCATCCTGTAAGCATCTCCGCTCCCGACAGTCCCGCACAAATGAAGGGAGACTTTGCCCGAACAGAAAGAAAGATCAACGTGCCGAAGCTGCTCTTTCTGCCCTTGTGGGCCGCTTTCAATCCGACTGTCATCCGGATTCGCGTATCTCTTGGCACGATCCGCCCCTGTTCGTTATCGACGCAGAGCCCACCCAATGGTGGATCTCCTAAGAAGACCCCTGATGTCTTGGCAAAATGTGAGACATCAGGTGGTCAGCGCTGCCCAGTGGGTCGTGCCGCTGGTGTGGGTGCGGGCGCCGTGAGCGTCGGCAAGAGCATCGACGACAGCCAGCCCGCGGCCGTGTTCGTCGTCGGTGCAGGAGGAGGTCCAGGTGCCGTCCTGGGCGGCCGGGCCGCCGTCAGTGACTCCCACCCACACCCGGCTCCCCGTGGGTTCGCGGTGCAGATGCAGCGCCAGCGGGGGCTGGGCATGCTCGACTGCGTTGGTCACCAGCTCGGAGACCACCAGCAGCACCGCATCAGCCGTTTCCGAGCTCAGGTCCCAGGCACTCAGCACTTCCTGAGCGGTGTGCCGGGCGGCGGAGGCCGCCTCCGGCCGGTGTTCCAGCATCTCTGTCAGCTCGCCATGATCGTCGGCGGGGACACGCGGGGCTGGCACACGGGCACCGCGGTCACCGTCCAAACAAGACGGCGCCGGCCGGCCCGCCGCACTGTCAGTGCGATCGGTGGAGCTGTCGTAAGCGGCGACGTACATAACGATCACTTCCGGGGGAGGTTCGCCTAATCCGTCTGAAGGGAAGAGCCGTACGCGGTCGCCGGATGCATGTGCCTGTCCGGCAGTCGAACCTGGCCTTCCGTGATCAGGATCCAACGCTCCCAGGGGCAATATATCCGCCATATGGATGCTTTCTCGCAGGATGGTGGCCCATACGGCCAGCGAGGCGAGGTAGAGGTGACTTACACATGCAGCGCCAGCGGGGGCTGGGCGTGCTCGACTGCGCTGGCCACCAGAACCGCATCGACTGCTCTCAGGTGTCGATCAGCACTGCCCGCCAGCCACCTCCGGCGCCGCGCCGACCCCGGGATCGACCTCAGCCCGGAGAGCTGGGACGGGATGGGCACGTCGGCCGCCTTCCTGGTGGAGGCGCTGGCCGGCACCACCCGGCACGCCGCCGTAGTGACGCTCACCCGCGTGCTGTGACCGGCCGGAAGACAGTTCTTCCAGGCTGCTTGGCGTCTGGCTGCTGTCATTCCCGGATGGAAGCGCAGCCTGCGCGAACTCGGACAACTTCTTCGTCGCCGTATTCGGTGACGACCTCGGAATCCACCACATTGGCACGAAGTCAGGCTTCGCACCCAAGTTGAACCTCGCAGGGAGATCACCGCGGTACGCGCCACCCTGACGAACCAAGGCACGTTCCCCGCCGCGGCCGTCGAACATGCCCTCGACTTACCGTTTGCTGTCGCACGGCGTAACTCCCTCGACAGCGGACCGACTTGGCGTTGAACCGCTCCGGGTCTGATGGAGGCTCGGTTCCCTGAGAGGATCGAGTCATGGCACGTCCGTTCCCCTATCCGGCTGAGCTTCGTGAGCGTGCGGTGCGCATGGTTGCGGAGATCCGTCTGAACTATCCGACCGAGTGGGCCGCGATGAAGGCGGTCGCCGCGAAGTTGGGCATCCTTAGATTCAACCAGCAGTGTTGCTCTGACCGGTTGAATCTAAGTCGGCTTTCTTCGCGGCCGAGCTCGACCGGCCGTCGAAGCGCTCGTAGCCTTCATCGACGCGCACCGCCAGGTGTTCGGAGTCGAGCCGATCTGACGAGTCCTGACCAGTCACGGACTGAAGATCGCAACCAGCACCTACTACGCCGCCAAGAACCGCGCGCCCAGCGCCCTGGCGGTCGCGACGCGGAGCCGAAGACGCAGATCGTCCGCGTCCACACGGATAACTTCGGCGTCTACGGGGTCCGGAAGTTTGGCGGCAGTTGCACCGCGAAGGCATACCGATGGCCCGGTGCACCGTCGTCCGGCTGATGCGCGGCCTGGGTCTGGAGGGCGCCCGACGCGGAAAGAAGATCCGCACCACAAGCCGGGACGACGCCAAGGAGCGGGCTGATGACCTGCTGCAACGCGACTTCACCGCGTCCGGTCCGAACGAGCGATGGGTCGCGGACTTCACCTACGTCGCCACCTGGTCAGGGGTCGTCTACGTCGCATTCGTCGTGGACGTGTTCTCCCGAGCAATCGTCGGCTGGTCCGCCGCCACCAGCAAGCGGGCCAAGCTCGTCCTCTACGCCCTCGACATGGCCTTGTGGCGCCGCGACCGGTCCGGAACTCCCGTTGAACCGGGGTTGGTTCATCATTCGGATGCGGGCAGTCAAAACCCGTCTTTCGCGTTCACCGCGCACCTCCTCGAGGCCGGCATCGACGCCTCGATCGGCACCGTCGGTGACGCCCTGAACAACACGCTCATGGAGTCCCAGATCGGCCTCTACAAAACGGAGCTGATCAAACCCCGCAGGCCCTGACACGGCCTCGCCGACGTCGAACTCGGCACCGCAGAATGGGTCGACTGGTTCAACCACCAGCGCCTCCATAGCGCGATCGGGGACATCCCACCCCACGAGTACGAGACCAACCACTACGCTCAACACCAGCCCCGACCGGCGCCTGGAGTCAACGCATAGAGCCTCCACCGATCCCGGAGCGGTTCACCGTGTCCACCCGCAGCCGCTGGAGGACGCTGCTCACCGCACGGCACGTGCGCAACGCGCGCTGAGAATGCAGTCGGCGGCCGTTTCCAGTGGAAACAGCCGCCGTTCCTACGAGCTCGCAGGTATCTGGATGCGACGCGATCAGGCGGGATTCAGCGGGGTGAGGCCCGTTCCCGCGTACAGCTCGGGCTCAAGTGACAAAACCGTGAGCGGCTCACCCGCCTTGACTGCCTGCCACGCGATCGCTGCCGCGTGAGCCACCGGCCAGTCCACGTTTCTCCAGTCCATCGCGTCCACGGCGTGCGCCGTGCTGAAGGGGACGCTCTCCGCGAAGCGCAGCGACGCGGCGTGCTTGCCCGCTCCTGCAACCTGACGCTCGGCAGCGAGAACGGACAGCGACGGAACGAGGACGCGACCGGTGCCGCGGGAGGCTTCGATGTACAGGCCGGTGAAGAACGGGTCCGCCTGATAGAGGGCGGTCAAAGCGGTGTGGTCCAGGACGGCCGTCAGATTCATTCGGCGGCGCTGCCCTGATGGGCGCGGATCTTCGCCCAGGCGTCTTGGCCGGCCTGCTCGACCTGCTCGGTGTACTCGATGCCGAGCTCGGAAGCGGCCTCGAGGGCGCGCTGCTCCCGCTCGGCAGCCGTGAGCTCGCGGATAGCGAGCTCCTCCAACAGCTCCGTGATAGTGGTGCCGCGCTCGTCGGCCAGGGTGCGCAGCCGGTCGCGCACGGCCTCGCTGGTCTTGATGCTCGTCGGCTTACTCATGCCGACGATTCTACCGCTGGTAGAACACACCGGTCCGCCCCTGGTCCCGCTTGTGAGACTGAGCGCTTCACCTGGCCCGCAGGGTAGCGGTGGGGTCTCTCACCTGCGGGAGCTTCGCGGAAGTGGTACCGAATGCTGCTTGCTACGGCTCTGCAGGATGCATGGAGGCTTCCGCTTATACGGCTGCTGTCGAGTCGGCGCCGGTATGGTCGCACAGCCGCACCCTGGATGACCTTGTTACCCCGTACGCCGTCGATCCGGAGGCGGCTGCTCGTTTGGATACGGGCTCCGGATGGGGGCGGCGATGGACCGCATTGTGGCAGGCGTCTGAGGCTGAGGTGATCTGCCCAGTCCGGGATCTGGCGGGCTCCCGCGCTGGCTTCGGCGCCGGTACGTCTGTTCGCCTGGCGGGCTCGGCAGAGGCACCGCCGGGGTTGCGATACCTCCTGGTCACGGGCCGGATGCATGGGTTCGACCTGGCCGAGGGTCGTCTGCTGCTGACCTTGAATTTCACTGGCGGGGTTGACGAGGCGCTTTCCCAGCCTTTCAGACTGCGGTTTGCCACCGCCGACGGCGCTGAGGATCACACGCCGGATTTCCTGGTGCTGCTGCACGGACTCGTCACGTTTTCCGCTCCTTCCTCGGTTTCGGAGCACCGCAAGCCCAGCACCAGTCCAGTACGGCCATGTCCGGGTGGCAGGGCCTGATCTCGCTGTACCAGGCGTGCCCCCCGCTTTTTGTGTTGGGGCAGACACCAATCGCTACAGGCTTCGCTATCGATTCTTGGTTCATCGGGACTCCTTCGTGGATACCCTCAGGTTCACCCGGGGGAGGAAACGAAGCTCCTGCGGAGCAGGGCAGGGCGGAACGGCGTTGTCAGTGGCGGTCTGGAGGTTGATCACATGCATCTGCGGTAGTTCTTCCGGATCGAGCCGACGCCGGGTCAGCGCATCGCGCTGGCCCGTACGTTCGACTGTGCCCGGGTGGTCTACAACGATGCGCTCGCCGTCCGGAAGGCGGGGTACGCGGCGGACAGGTCCCGCATCCCCACGGGGGAGCTGGCCCGCCGCGTGATCACCGAGGCGAAGGAGACGCCCGATCGGGCATGGCTCGGCACGGTGGCCGTGGACGCCTTGCAGTCCTCTCTCCGTGATCTCGATATGGCGTACACGAACTTCTTCGCGTCGGTATCGGGGAAGCGGCGCGGGCGCCAGGTCGGGCTGCCGGTGTTCAAGTCGAAGCGAGATACCCGGAAGTCGGTCCGGTTCTCGAAGAACGGGTTCCGGCTTCGCGAGAACGGTCGGCTGAACCTGGCGAGGGTCGGTGACGTGCGGGTCTGTTGGTCCCGGCCGCTGCCGTCCGCGCCGTCGTCGGTGACCGTGATCAAGGACTCGGCCGGCCGGTACTTCGCCTCGTTCGTCGTGGAGGTCGAACCCTGCGAGCTTCCGCCGGCCGAGTCCGAGGTCGGCATCGCTCTCGGTCTGACCACCTATGCCGTCCTCTCCAACGGGACCCGCTTCCTGCGCCGCGCCGAGCGGAAGCCGAGGAAGGCGCAGCAGGCGCTGAGCCGGAAGGCGAAGGGGTCGAAGAACCGGGACAAGGCCCGGGTCCGTGTCGCGCGGGCGCACGCCCGGGTGGCTGATGTGCGCCGGGACTGGTGCCACCGGACGGTTTCGAGGCTGGTCCGCGACAGCCAAGCGGTCTACCTCGAAGACCTGGCGGTCTGCGGCCTCGCGCGTACTCGCATGGCGAAGTCCGTCCACGATGCCGCATGGGGCATGTTCCGCCGGCTCCTGGAGGAGAAGGCTGCCCTGTACTGCCGGCACATGGGTGTCGTGTCGCGGTGGCTGCCGTCGTCGCAGACCTGCCGTGTGTGCTGGGTCGTGGACGGGAAGAAGCCGCTGCAGGTGTGCACCTAGCGATGCGATGCATGCGGTACTGAGCATGATCGTGACCTCAATGCGTCGCGTGTCATCCTCGCCGCCGGGCAGGCGGAGAGGCTAAACGCCCCTGGAGGGCCGGAGACCAGGAGCGGAAATCCCGCGCCAGGCACCGCCCGTCGAACGGGGAATCCACCCCGAAGCCCCAACCGGTGACCACCGGCAGGCAGACGAGAATCTCCAACCTTTAGGGAGGAGAGGATGTCAACGTCCTCCTCCCGATCGCGCTATGGCCAGTTCTTCCGATCCTTCCCGACCTACCCAGATGGAAGTCGCGCAATTCTTGCGGCAGGGCGGGAGCCGGAACAGCACACTGATTCCGTTCTCATCCGCGATCAGGCCATATGCGGTGGTCAGTTCCCGCCTCAGTCAAAGGCCGTAACGGTACATACCCCAGCTCCGGTTTCACGGCCCCCATCCTCGGCATGCAACGGTCAGGCTCTCCTGGCCCAAGGGAGGTGCAGGTGTACGCGGCCCGGAGCGTACCGGCAGGCGTTCGAGTCTCGGTCATCGTGCGAAAACCTCCTCACAGTCGGAATTGGGTGGCTTCCCTTCCAATGAGACTGCGCCTGCGGTGCGCGACTATGCATCCGCCATGTGGCGGTCATTGCGTCCAATTTTCCGGGAGATCGCTGGCGCTGGGGGCCCTGGCTGCTACGTCTGAAGGGCTCGGCGGAGATTGAGGTTTTCTCAACGAAGTTCATTTCCAGGCTTGGTTGAGGACGAGGGCGGCGCGGGTGATGTCGCCGATGCGGCAGGGACTGAGACGCCATCCGCTTTCCGAACGTGTTGCGTTGGTCCGGGGTGGGTGGGCGTTGGTGGCGGGAGAGATGAGCGTGGTTCGCTCGTCTGGCTCGTGGAGGTGGCTGGTGCCGTCGGTGCTCGGTCTGCTGGAGGCCCGGGAGAAGAGGGTCCGGGAAGAGATCGCGCGGTTGCGGGAGGAGGCCGAGCGGGTGCAGGCCGCGCTGGGTGAGGCGGAAGGAGCCCTTCAGCGGCTGGTGGATGCCCGGGCGACGGTGGCCGAGGTGCTGGCCGAGCCGTCTTCGGCAGTCGCGGAGCCGGTGCGGGGCGCGATGGCGGGTTCGCCGGTGCCGCACCGGATCGAAGGCATGGCGGCGTCGGTACTCGCGCCGGACTATCAGCGGATCGTGTCGGTGCTGGAGTCGGAGGCGGGCCGGGAGGGGATGCGCTGCCAGCAGCTGGCCGTGGCCCTGGGGCTTCAGGTGGTCCCGGCGAAGGTCGAAGGGCTGCGGTCGAAAGCGAAACGCCTGGTGGAGCGGGGTGGGCCCTCCAGGTGCGGCCGGGGGTGTTCACCGCGCTCGCGGTGCCGGCCGGCTGAAAGCACCGGGGCGGCGTCCGGCCAGGCGGCTGCTCATGAGCATGGTCATCGACCACAGCACCATGGCTTCGGGCATGGCGGGCAGGGTCTCGTAGTCGCGCGCCAGACGACGTGAGCGCATCAGCCAGCTCAGCGTTCTTTCCACCACTCACCTGCGGGGCAGCACCACGAACCCGGTGGTGTCGTCGCTGCGTTTGACGATGTCGAGGGTGAGCTGGAGTTTCTCGGCTGCCCAGTCGACCATGCGCCCGGCATAGCCGCCGTCCGCCCACACCAGGCGGATGGAGAAGTACATCTTTCGCAGCCGCTCGAGCAGGGGAACGGCGGCGTCGCGGTCCTGCACGCTCGCAGCGGTCACAGCCACGGCCAGGACCAGGCCGAGGCAGTCCACCACCAGGTGCCGCTTGCGGCCGCCCACCTTCTTCCCGCCGTCCCAGCCGGAGGTGGAGCGCGGGATGTTCGCCGCTGCCCGCACCGACCGCGAGTCCACGATGGCAGCCGTCGGATCCACCGTGCGGCCTTCCTTCTCGCGGACCTTGTCGCGCAGCTCCGCGAGCAGACCCGTGACCTGCCAGCGGCGGGCGAAAGCATGCACCCGCCGATACGGCGGGAAGTCCGCGGGCAGGTTGGCCCACTTGACGCCGTTGTCGGCCACATAGCGGACCGCGTCGATCATCTGCCGGTGGCAGAAGCCCTCCGGCCGCCCGCCCCGCCCCTCCAGCCAGGCTGGAACAAGCTCACTGTTCGAGCAGGCCAGCTCCGTGATCGATAAGCGGATGGCGTCTGAGGTCAAGAGTGCAGACACGTGCGCACCACGGAGGTCAGAACAGTCCTGAGAAGCCATTCCCTACCGGCTGGATCCGGCGGCACCACCGGAGTTACCAGTGGGCAGCGATGAAGGCGGTTGAGACGAAGCGGCGTCGGCGCGTGACTGGACGGCGACGGGTGAACCATTCATCGCTTCCTTGGGCGACGCAAAAAATCGGCGAAGGAGGCACCATCGCTCCACAGTGAAACAACTATGCAAAAGATCGCTAGGGAAATTATGAGCAGGGCGAGAAGGATTTGCCCCATCCTGGAACTCCCTCGGACAAGAGCCAGTAGAAGTGCTTTCCGGAAGATGGACGCTACAGGGCGAAAAGGGCGACTTCATCGGCCGATGGGTATATTTACTTTTCCCTGCCTTGCCCATCTGGTTGAGAAAACTTCGTGATCTACCTACGGCGAGCCGTTGCTGATATGTGCCCGTGCCCCGGCACCGCAGTCCTGCCCGAACACCACAGCAGCTGGCCCGAAAGATCGTGCACCTGCGCTGGAAGAAGCATCTGCGTCCGGTTTTGATCGCCGGACGGCGGTGGCTGGCGCTACATCGGACGCGTCCAAGGCCGAGGGAACCGGGCCGCGACACCAGCAGCCCCGCAACAAGTACCGAGGACCACTGCTGGGCACCGCGTTCGTCTACACCGTGAGCCTTTTCAGCGGTGCCTGTCGAGGGTGAGGACTGCTTTGGCTGCTGACGTGAGCCAGGTGGGGCTGCAGCGTGCGTGTTGGAAGATGTGCCAGGTCTTCAGGGAGGCGACGCCGTGTTCGACGGGATGGCGGAGCCGGGCGGGGGCTCTGTTCAGCGACGTTTCGCTGTCAGTGAGCTTGTTCAGTGTGGCCACTGATTGGGTGATGGCGGGGGTGGTGTAACGGGCGAGGCCCTCGGGGTGTTGAGCGGGATGTCTGACGT
>NZ_JBIVAU010000023.1:0-37340 GCF_044745705.1 Streptomyces sp. NPDC086835 | reverse complement strand
CCATCCGAAGATGGACGGGGTATCAACATATCTGGCGTTGATTTTTGGCACACTGTTGAGTTCTCAAGGAACGGACGCTTCCTTTGTACTCACCCGCAGAACATTTTCTGGGGCTTTCCTCCGGGCGCTTCCCTTCGGTCTTGCGTTTCCGACTCTATCAGACTCTTTCGTGTCCGATTCCCGGCCGGCGGGTTTTGCCTTTCAGTTCTGCGCTTTCGCGTTTCCCTTTCCGGCGGCTCCGACTTTATCAGAAGTTCTGAGTCGGAATTCCCCGCCCCCTGCGGGCACCACACAGCACGCATGAGTGTGCGGGGTTCCCGATCGGGCGGAGACGTAAACGTACTGGAGCGGAGCGCCCCGATGCAAATCGGGGGCCCCGCTCCGGAGTTGGCGCGTCGGAGGGCGTCAGACCTCGACGACGACCGGGAGGATCATCGGACGCCGGCGGTAGGTGTCGGAGACCCACTTGCCCACCGTGCGACGCACGAGCTGCTGCAACTGGTGCGGCTCGGCGACGCCGTCGGAGGCCGCCTTGGCGATCGCGTCCTCGATCTTCGGCATGACCGCCGAGAACGTCGAGTCCTCGATGCCCGAGCCCCGGGCGTGGATGTTCGGCCCGCCCACGACCTTGCCCGTCGTGCTGTCGACGACGAGGAAGACCGAGATGATGCCTTCTTCACCGAGGATGCGGCGGTCCTTGAGCGCGGGCTCCGTGACGTCTCCGACGGAGAGACCGTCGACGTACACATAACCGGCCTGCACCTTGCCGACGATCTTGGCCTTGCCGTCGATCAGGTCGACGACCACGCCGTCCTCGGCGATCACGATCCGGTCCTTGGGGACACCCGTCAGGGCGCCGAGCTCCGCGTTGGCACGCAGGTGGCGCCATTCGCCGTGGACCGGCATCAGGTTCTTCGGCTTGCAGATGTTGTAGAAGTACAGCAGCTCGCCGGCCGACGCGTGGCCCGAGACATGGACCTTGGCGTTGCCCTTGTGGACGACGTTCGCGCCCCAGCGGGTCAGGCCGTTGATCACGCGGTACACCGCGTTCTCGTTCCCCGGGATCAGGGACGAGGCCAGGATGACGGTGTCGCCCTGGACGATGCGGATCTGGTGATCGCGGTTGGCCATCCGGGAGAGAGCGGCCATCGGCTCACCCTGGGAGCCGGTACAGACGAGCACGACCTCGTGGTCGGGAAGATCGTCGAGGGTCTTCACGTCGACGACCAGGCCGGCCGGGATCCGCAGATAGCCGAGGTCCCGGGCGATGCCCATGTTCCGGACCATCGAACGCCCGACGAAGGCCACGCGCCTGCCGTACTCGTGGGCCGCGTCGAGGATCTGCTGGATGCGATGGACGTGGCTGGCGAAGCTGGCCACGATGATCCGCTTCTGCGCGTTGGCGAAGACCGTGCGCAGGACGTTCGAGATGTCGCGCTCGGGCGGGACGAATCCCGGCACCTCGGCGTTCGTCGAGTCGGAGAGCAGGAGGTCGATGCCCTCCTCGCTCAGCCGCGCGAAGGCATGCAGGTCGGTGAGGCGCCGGTCCAGCGGGAGCTGGTCCATCTTGAAGTCACCGGTGTGGACGACCATGCCCGCAGGGGTGCGGATGGCGACCGCCAGAGCGTCCGGGATGGAGTGGTTGACCGCGATGAACTCGCAGTCGAAGGGGCCGATGCGCTCACGGTGCCCCTCGGTCACCTCGAGGGTGTAGGGGCGGATCCGGTGCTCCTGGAGCTTGGCCTCGATCAGCGCGAGGGTCAGCTTGGAGCCGATCAGCGGGATGTCCGGCTTCAGCCGGAGCAGGTACGGGACACCGCCGATGTGGTCCTCGTGGCCGTGCGTGAGCACGATGCCGTCGATGTCGTCGAGGCGGTCCCTGATGGTGGTGAAGTCCGGCAGGATCAGGTCGATGCCGGGCTGCTCCTCCTCGGGGAAGAGGACGCCGCAGTCGACGATGAGCAGCCGGCCGCCGTATTCGAAGACGGTCATGTTCCGGCCGATCTCACCGAGACCGCCGAGCGGGGTGACGCGCAGGCCGCCCTTCGGCAGCTTGGGCGGCGCGCCGAGTTCAGGATGCGGATGACTCAAAAGACTCTCCTCACCATGTACGCCACCTGCCGCGGGGGCACGTGGCGTACATGACATTCGTGCACTTGCTGTTGTCTGTGTCCGGCCGGGTCCGTCGGCCGACCGCAGTGGGTCGGCCGGTCTCGGTCTCGTCGGCCGGTTCGTCTATTCAGTTGTGAAGTCTGTTCAGAGCTCTACCCCGCCGGCTGCCAGGTCGACCTTGAGCTGGGCGGTTTCTTCCGGCGAGAGCTCGACGAGGGGAAGCCGGAGCGGACCGGCGGGCAGGCCCTGGAGGGCCAGCGCCGCCTTGGTCGTGATGACGCCCTGGGTGCGGAACATGCCGGTGAACACCGGCAGCAGCTTCTGGTGGATCTCCGTCGCCTTCTGGACGTCACCGCCGCGGTGGGCGTCGAGCAGCGCACGCAACTCGGGCGTGACGACGTGGCCCACGACGGAGACGAAGCCGCAGGCGCCGACGGAGAGCAGCGGCAGGTTGAGCATGTCGTCGCCCGAGTACCAGGCGAGCCCGCTGCGGGCGATGGCCCAGCTGGCGCGGCCGAGGTCGCCCTTGGCGTCCTTGTTGGCGACGATCCGCGGGTGCTCGGCGAGACGGACGATCGTCTCCGTGTCGATCGGCACGCCGCTGCGACCGGGGATGTCGTACAGCATCACGGGCAGCGCGGTCGCGTCCGCGATGGCCGTGAAGTGGCGGAGCAGGCCCTCCTGAGGGGGCTTGTTGTAATACGGCGTGACGGCGAGCAGGCCGTGCGCGCCGGCCCGTTCGGCGGCGCGGGCGAGCTCGATGCTGTGGCGGGTGTCGTTCGTGCCGATACCGGCGACGACATGGGCCCGGTCTCCGACCGCTTCCAGTACTGCCCGTACGAGCTGGTCTTTCTCCGCGTCGCTGGTGGTGGGCGACTCGCCGGTGGTGCCGTTGACGACCAGGCCGTCGTTGCCTGCGTCCACCAGATGGGCCGCCAGCTGCTGGGCGCCCGCGAGATCAAGTGCGCCGTCCGCCGTGAAGGGCGTGACCATGGCGGTGAGGACCCGCCCGAAGGGGGTCTGCGGAGTGGAGATCGGAGCCATGGGTAACACGCTACTCGCTGCTCATCGCCCGATGCCCCCTTGGGGGACGTGACGTACGACGTGGCATGCGGAGCCCGGCACTGCCTGCTCGGGGGTTCAAGCAGTGCCGGGTCCGTTTGATCAGCCTAGATGAACTTCTCGAAACGCCGCAATACGGACACCTCGTCCGGGTCCGCCGTACATGTGTGCCCTACTACGGTGCGATGCGTCCGTTGGCGTTGAATGCGGCGTATGTGAGCGGCATGAGCTTCGCCCAGTGCTGTTCCATCTTCTCGCCGACCATTTCGATCTCACGCTGCGGGAAGGACGGGACCTTCGCCAGCTCGTGCTGGGTGCGCAGGCCGAGGAAGTGCATCAGCGAGCGGGCATTGCAGGTCGCGTACATCGAGGAGTACATACCGACCGGCAGAACGGACCTGGCCACCTCGCGGGCGACGCCGGCGTCGAGCATCTCCACGTACGCCTCGTACGCATGGGCGTAGGAGTCGGCCATCACGCGGCCGGTCAGCTCCTGCTGGGCCTGGGTGCCCTCGACGAAGACGTACTTCCCCGGGCGGCCCTCCTGGACGAGCTTGCGCTCGGCGTCCGGGATGTAGAAGACCGGCTCGAGGCGGCGGTAGCGACCGGACTCCTCGTTGTACGACCAGCCGGCGCGGTGCCGCATGAACTCACGGAAGACGAAGATCGGGGCGCTGATGAAGAACGTCATCGAGTTGTGCTCGAACGGGCTTCCGTGGCGGTCGCGCATCAAGTAGTTGATCAGGCCCTTGGAGCGCTCCGGGTCCTTCGAGAGCTCCTCGAGGGACTGCTCGCCCGCGGTGGAGACACGGGCGGCCCACAGCACGTCGGAGTCTCCGGCGGTGTGCTTCACCAACTCGACGGTCACGTCGCTTCGGAAGCTGGGCTTGGCCATCTCTGCGGGGGTCTCACTCACCGGCGGGTCCTTCCATCTGCATCGCTCGGGCGGCGCCCACTCTACGGCGCGGTACCGACAGCGCCGACCATGCCGTCCGTTCGAGGTGTCCTTTGGTCAATTCGGGGAATTCGGGCACCAAATGACGTCTGCGCTCGTCTGTACGAGTAGCGGTGTTCAACCACGCAGCCGTTCCGTCACGAGTCACAGGAGAGTCCCTGATGTCCCTCCCCCAGCCATCGCTGGGCGGTGCCCCCCGGCGAGAGGCCGTCCCCTTCGCGTTCGTCGCCGAGGCCGATGCCTTTCGCAGTAACGTCACTCCCCCTCCCCCCGTCCGCCCCAGCCGTTCAGAGCTCGCGGGACGGGTGCTTGTCGGGCTGACCGTCGTGGCCGGCCTGGTGGGTTCGCTGCTCTTCGGGCTGCCGGCGCTGGATGCGGGCAGCACGCCCTCGCATCCCAAGAAGTCCGAAGCGTCCCAGAACCGCTGAGGCCGTCGCCGCCGGGCGGCACGGACCGGCCCCCACGGCCCCCTGGGGTGGTCGGCGCCCGGCGGCCTCGGTAGCCTCACCGGGCACAGCCCAACCGAGTGTGCTGGTGAGTGAGGATCAGTCGTGCCCCTGCCCTTTCTGACGGCCGACCGTGCTTTTGACACGCAAGAGGACGACGTCGCGCTGCCTTTCGACGATCACGACCAGTGGCGGCGTCCGTACCGGCCCGGCCCATGGCGGGTCGGGGCTGCCGCCCTGCTGTTGCTGCTCGCCTCGTTCGTGCTGATCGCGGGCGTGATCATCGCCTTCGCGGGTGCCCTGCCGGGCGCCGGGGCGTGCTTCGTGCTCGGCCTCGTGTTGATCACGGCCGCGCTGCGGCTGCTGCGCATGGGGGTCTGGGTCAGCCGGCACGGCCTGCGGCGCGTGGCCTTCTTCGCGACGACCACCGTCCCGTGGCGCCGTACCTCGGAACTGCGCACCGTGCAGCAGCCGGTGCGCTGGCTGGGCCTGCCCCGTACGGTGCAGGGCCAGGCACTCGTGGCCGCCCGCCCGGGCGGGGAGCCGCTCACGCTGCTCACCGACCACAGCGCCGACTTCCTGTCACGGCCGGAAGCCTTCGACCGCGCCGCGGACACCGTGGAGGCGTGGGGCGCGGAGTACCGAGCCGGCTGACCCTCCGCTCACCCGCCGCCTGTCGGCGCCGGAATCAGTTCGGGACGGGCCTGCCGTCGTGCAGCGCGATCGCGCGCTGCATCGCGCGGCGGGCCCGCGGTGTGTCACGGGCGTCGTGATAGGCGACGGCCAGCCGGAACCAGCAGCGCCAGTCGCCGGGAGAGTCCTCCGTCTCCGCGCGCCGCTTGGCGAACACGGCGTCCGCGGAGTCACGGTCGATGCGCCCGCCGGGCGTACGGACCAGCTCGTCGACGGGCAGCCCGCCCTCGGCCTCCAGTTCGGCCGCCAGCTGGTTGGCGCGGTTGACGAAACGGGTGTTCATCCACAGGAACCAGACGCCGATCACCGGCAGGATCAGCACCGCGACACCGAACGTGACGGTCAGCGCGGTGCCCTGCTTCAGCAGCATCACACCCCGGCTGCCGACGAGGACGAAGTAGACGACCAGGACGGCAGCCGTGACGAAGTACGTGATCTTTGCGCGCATGGTCCGCTTCAGCCGAGGTCGAGGAAGTTCTCCAGGCCGAACGTGAGGCCGGGAGCGGACACCACGCGGCGGACGCCGAGCAGGATGCCGGGCATGAAGCTGCTGTGGTGCAGGGAGTCATGACGGATGGTCAGGGTCTCGCCCTCGCCGCCGAGCAGCACCTCCTGATGGGCCAGGAGCCCGCGCAGCCGGATGGCGTGCACCGGGATGCCGTCGACGTCCGCGCCCCGCGCGCCCTCGAGGGCGGTGACCGTGGCGTCGGGCTGCGGCGCGCAGCCCGCCTCGGCGCGGGCCGCGGCGATGAGCTGGGCCGTGCGGGTGGCGGTGCCGGAGGGGGCGTCGGCCTTGTTCGGGTGGTGCAGCTCGACGACCTCGACCGACTCGTAGTAACGAGCGGCCTGCTGGGCGAACTTCATGGTGAGGACCGCGCCGATGGAGAAGTTGGGCGCGATGAGCACGCCTGTCTCCGGGGAGGCGGCGAGCGAGGTGTTCAGCTGCGCCAGGCGGTCGTCGGTCCAGCCGGTGGTGCCGACGACCGCGTGCATGCCGTGGCGTACGCAGAAGTCCAGGTTGCCCATCACGGAGGCCGGGGTGGTGAGCTCGACGACGACCTGGGTGCCAGAGTCCACAAGGGTCTCCAGCTTGTCGCCGCGGCCGAGCGCCGCCACCAGTTCCATGTCCTCCGCGGCCTCGACGGCGCGTACGGCTTCGGAGCCGATACGGCCCTTGGCGCCCAGGACGGCCACGCGCAGCTTGCTCATCGCTAACTTCCCTCGTTCCTAGGAGACCGCTTCGTGGAGGCGGTCCGCCTGCTTGTCCTTGAGCGGGCCGATGACCGACAGCGACGGGCGCTGTCCCAGCACCTCGCCGGCCACCGCGCGCACCTCGTCGGGGGTGACGGCCGATATGCGGGCGAGCATCTCGTCGACCGACATCTGGGAGCCCCAGCACAGCTCGCTCTTGCCGATGCGGTTCATCAGCGCGCCGGTGTCCTCCAGGCCGAGGACCGTGGAGCCGGAGAGCTGCCCGATGGCGCGCTCGATCTCCTCGTCGGGCAGGCCGTCGGAGGCGACCCGGTCGAGCTCGTCCCGGCAGATCTTGAGCACGTCGTGGACCTGGCTGGGCCGGCAGCCGGCGTAGACGCCGAACAGGCCGGTGTCGGCGAAGCCGGAGGTGTACGAGTACACGCTGTAGGCGAGGCCGCGCTTCTCCCGGACCTCCTGGAAGAGGCGGGAGGACATACCGCCGCCGAGCGCCGTGTTCAGGACGCCGAGCGCCCAGCGCCGCTCGTCGGTACGGGCGAGGCCCGGCACGCCGAGTACGACATGGGCCTGTTCCGTCCTGCGGTTCTGCAGCTCGACCTTGCCCGCGGTGCGCAGCGCGCGGCTGCCGTCGCGGGGCGGTGTGGGGACGGCGTCCGTACGGGAGAGTGCGCCAGCCTTGTCGAAGGCGCGGCGGACCTGGCGCACGACCGTGGCGTGGTCGATGTTGCCCGCGGCCGCGACGACGAGGTGGGTCGGGTCGTAGTGCTTCTTGTAGAAGCGCCGCACCCGGTCCGCGGTCAGGGCGTTCACGGTGTCGACGGTGCCGAGCACCGGGCGGCCCAGGGGCGTGTCGCCGAACATGGTGTGCGCGAACACGTCGTGCACACAGTCGCCGGGGTCGTCCTCGGTCATCGCGATCTCCTCGAGGATGACGCCGCGCTCCGCGTCGACGTCCTCCTGAAGGATCAGCGAGCCGGTGAGCATGTCGCAGACCACGTCGATGGCGAGCGGCAGATCGGTGTCGAGCACCCGCGCGTAGTAGCAGGTGTACTCCTTGGCCGTGAAGGCGTTCATCTCGCCGCCGACCGCGTCGATCGCGGCGGAGATGTCGAGGGCGGACCGCTTGCGGGTGCCCTTGAACAGGAGGTGCTCGAGGTAGTGCGTCGCGCCGCCGAGGGAGGGCGTCTCGTCGCGTGAGCCGACGTTCGCCCAGATGCCGAAGGTGGCGGACCGTACGGAGGGCAGCGTCTCGGTGACGACGCGCAGACCGCCGGGGAGAGTGGTGCGCCGGACGGTGCCGATGCCGTCCTTGCCCTTGAGGAGGGTTTGGGTACGGGCGACGGCCCGCGCCTCCGAGGAGGTGCGGGCCGTCGCCTGTGAACTACGGGACGTCACTTGGCAGCGTCGTCCTTCGTCTCGTCGCCCTCTTCACCCTCGACCACGGGGATGAGGGAGAGCTTGCCGCGCGAGTCGATCTCGGCGATCTCGACCTGGACCTTGGAGCCCACGGCGAGCACGTCCTCGACGTTCTCCACGCGCTTGCCGCCGGCGAGCTTGCGGATCTGCGAGATGTGCAGCAGGCCGTCCTTGCCCGGGAGCAGGGACACGAACGCACCGAAGGTCGTCGTCTTCACGACGGTGCCCAGGTAACGCTCGCCGACCTCCGGCATGGTCGGGTTGGCGATGCCGTTGATCGTGGCGCGGGCGGCCTCGGCGGCCGGACCGTCGGCGGCACCGATGTAGATGGTGCCGTCGTCCTCGATCGTGATGTCGGCGCCGGTGTCCTCCTGGATCTGGTTGATCATCTTGCCCTTGGGGCCGATGACCTCACCGATCTTGTCCACCGGGATCTTGACGGTGATGATGCGCGGCGCGTTCGGGGACATCTCGTCCGGAACGTCGATCGCCTCGTTCATCACGTCGAGGATGTGCAGACGCGCGTCACGGGCCTGCTTCAGCGCGGCGGCCAGGACCGAGGCGGGGATGCCGTCGAGCTTGGTGTCGAGCTGCAGCGCGGTGACGAAGGTCTTGGTGCCGGCGACCTTGAAGTCCATGTCACCGAAGGCGTCCTCCGCACCGAGGATGTCGGTGAGGGCGACGTAGTGCGTCTCGCCGTCGATCTGCTCGGAGATCAGGCCCATGGCGATACCGGCGACGGGGGCCTTGAGCGGCACACCGGCGTTCAGCAGCGACATGGTGGAGGCGCAGACCGAGCCCATGGACGTCGAGCCGTTGGAGCCCAGCGCCTCGGAGACCTGGCGGATCGCGTAGGGGAACTCCTCGCGCGTCGGCAGCACCGGCACGATGGCGCGCTCGGCGAGCGCTCCGTGGCCGATCTCGCGGCGCTTGGGCGAGCCCACGCGGCCGGTCTCACCGACGGAGTACGGCGGGAAGTTGTAGTTGTGCATGTAGCGCTTGCGGGTCACCGGGGAGAGGGTGTCCAGCTGCTGCTCCATGCGGAGCATGTTCAGGGTGGTGACGCCCAGGATCTGGGTCTCGCCACGCTCGAACAGCGCGGAACCGTGCACACGCGGGATGGCCTCGACCTCGGCCGCGAGCGTACGGATGTCCGTGATGCCACGGCCGTCGATGCGGACCTTGTCCTTGATGATCCGCTCGCGGACCAGCTTCTTGGTCAGCGCGCGGTAGGCGCCCGAGATCTCCTTCTCGCGGCCCTCGAAGGCCGGGAGGAGCTTCTCGGCGGCGAGCTCCTTGATGCGGTCGAGCTCGGTCTCGCGCTCCTGCTTGCCGGCGATGGTCAGCGCCTGGGCGAGCTCGCTCTTGACGGCGGCGGTCAGCGCCTCCAGGACGTCGTCCTGGTAGTCGAGGAAGACCGGGAACTCGCCGGTGGGCTTGGCAGCCTTGGCGGCGAGGTCCGACTGTGCCTTGCAGAGGACCTTGATGAAGGGCTTCGCGGCCTCGAGGCCCGCGGCGACGACCTCCTCGGTCGGCGCCTCGGCGCCGCCCTTGACGAGCTCGATCGTCTTCTCGGTGGCCTCGGCCTCGACCATCATGATCGCGACGTCGCCGTCCTCGAGGACGCGGCCCGCGACCACCATGTCGAAGACGGCGTCCTCGAGCTCGGTGTGCGTCGGGAACGCGACCCACTGGCCCTTGATCAGGGCGACACGGGTGCCGCCGATCGGGCCGGAGAAGGGCAGGCCGGCCAGCTGCGTGGAGCAGGAGGCGGCGTTGATGGCGACCACGTCGTACAGGTGGTCGGGGTTGAGAGCCATGATCGTCTCGACGATCTGGATCTCGTTGCGCAGGCCCTTCTTGAAGGAGGGGCGCAGCGGGCGGTCGATCAGGCGGCAGGTGAGGATCGCGTCCTCGGAGGGCCGGCCCTCACGGCGGAAGAAGGAGCCGGGGATCTTGCCGGCTGCGTACATCCGCTCCTCGACGTCCACCGTGAGGGGGAAGAAGTCGAGCTGGTCCTTGGGCTTCTTCGAAGCGGTGGTGGCCGACAGCACCATGGTGTCGTCGTCCAGGTACGCCACGGCGGAACCGGCGGCCTGCTTGGCCAGGCGGCCCGTCTCGAAGCGGATGGTGCGGGTACCGAAGGCGCCGTTGTCGATGACGGCCTCGGCGTAGTGGGTCTCGTTCTCCACCAGCGGTTTCTCCTACATTCGTCTTTTCGTCCCCGCGCCCGTGTGGCCGGGGACCGTGGCGGAGAAGCGCGCCTTGCGTGCGGGCCGGTCTTCGATCGAAGCACCCGGGGTGATCTGTCCGGGGGCCACTACCGAGGACCGGCGGCGAGGAGGCGGCTTCTCGCGCGTTCTGTGTGTCGTTGTGCGACCAGACTAATTGGCGTCCGGTACATCGCGCACGTACAGCAAAGGGAGCGGCCCCCTAAGAATGGGAACCGCTCCCTTCACGGCGTCTTACTTGGCACCGCCGGCAGCACCGCGGCGGATACCGAGCCGGTCCACCAGCGCACGGAAGCGCTGAATGTCCTTCTTGGCCAGGTACTGCAGCAGGCGGCGGCGCTGGCCGACCAGGATCAGCAGACCACGACGGGAGTGGTGGTCGTGCTTGTGCGTCTTGAGGTGCTCGGTCAGGTCCGAGATGCGGCGGGTGAGCATCGCAACCTGGACCTCGGGGGAGCCGGTGTCGCCCTCCTTGGTGCCGAACTCGGTGATGATCTGCTTCTTCGTAGCGGCGTCGAGAGACACTCGGTACTCCTCATGGTTTCGATGCGCCCGCGAGTGCCCCTGGTCTCTGTCTCAGGGGAGCTTCCGTGACTCGGAGGCGGAGGTCCGATGGGCGCTGCACTCCGGAATCCGCAGGACTCCGGGGATCGCATACACAATCGGCCGTTACACAGCGTACCAGCCTGCCGGAGCCCGCCCGGCCGGAGCCCGCCCGGCGCAGCCCTCGTCGGCCGGGCCCCCGGCTAGCTGGTGAGCGAGCGGGCCGCGTTGTAGACGTCCAGGACGGCAAGGCAGAGCGGGACCAGGGAGAGCAGCACGGCGCCCTCGGTGATGTCCAGGAGACGGCCCCAGAAGGGAGAGAGGCCCTTCTTGGGGATGACCAGTCCGATCGCCGTGATCAGCGCGGCACCGGCGGCCACGGCGGCCGTGAGCCAGATCGTACGGATGTCCAGGCCGCCCCGGTCGCCGTACATCAGGAAGTCCTTCATCAGGTCGACCGGCGGGTTCAGGGACAGCCCGAGAACCAGCAGGGCGATGGCCGCGATGCCCGCCACCAGGGTGCAGGAGACCTGCGAGGTGTAGCGGAAGAGACGGGCGCGCAGCAGCATCGCGAGGCCCGCGGCCAGGGCCAGGAACTGCCCCCAGACGTTGCTGGAGAAGCCGAGCACGGCGGCGCAGCCGACGACGACCGCGGCGCAGCCGCCGACGAGGCCGAGCAGCATCTCGTGGCCGCGGCGGGCCTGGGCGGCGATCCGCTCGGCGTCGACCGGCTCTGCCTCCGGCAGCTCGTTCGGGTCCGTGTAGCCGTCGCCCTCGAACTCGTCGGCGGCGCTGCGGGGCGCGGCGTAGCCGATGGGGAGGCGGGCGAAGCGGGCGGAGAGGCCGGGCAGGAAGGCCACCAGGCCGATGGCGACCGGCACCACGACGGCTGCCGTTCCGGTCGCGGACCACTCCGTCATGATCGCCAGGAAGGTGGCGGCGGTGCCGGTGACGGCCAGGAACGTGGCCGCGACGAACGGGGCGTCGCCGCTCGGAGTGAGGGCGACGAGGGCCACCGAGGCGATCAGCACGGTCACACAGCCGAGGAGGAACTGCAGCCGGCCGGGGCCGTGGCCCGGGTCGGGGCCGATGATTCCGGAGCCGGCGATGAGCAGGAGCGGCAGCGCCCCGAGTCCGAGGGCCACGGCCGTGCCGCGGTCGGCGTAGACGCGTGCCCGCACACCGGCGAAGGCCGTGAGCAGCACGCCGGCGGCGCCCGCGATGATGCCCGGCAGGCTGTGCATGTCGTGGCGGACCGGATCGGCGAACCACAGCACGAAGCCCATCAGGACGAGCAGCAGCACGCCGCCGACGAGGCCGGCTCCGCGCAGCAGGTCGTCGCTCCACAGGTGACGGTCGCGGACCACGGCGGACGCCACGGCGTCCGAGACGTCGTCGAAGACCGCCGGGGGCAGGGAGTCGGCGAACGGACGCAGGCTCAACACGTCGCCGTCGAGCACCCGTTGGGCGGCGAGGGACCGTGCGCCGTCGAGGACCGTGCCGTCCCTGCGCACCAGGTGATACCCGGTGGGTGCGCCCGCCGCCTGCGTCTGTCCGGTCAGGCGCAGGATCTCCGGATAGACGTCGGCAACGGCGATGTCCTCGGGGAGGGCGACATCGATACGGCTGTCCGGCGCCACAACGGTGACGCGGCAGAAGCCGGTCGCTGCGGTCGTACTCACGTGTGTGGACCCCCTGATTCGCGGTTGCGCACGATGCGCGCGCCACCCTACCGGGACACGTGGGACCGGTCTGCAAGTAGGATCACCGTCGCGCGGAGGGGAGCGCGCCGATCACCCGGTCCCGGGGGCGTCGGTGGCGGAACCGGCCCATCCGTCTTCCGTCCGTCTCGAGGGATTGATGCTCCGGTGAGCCAGATCGTCGTGAAACGCCCGCCGAGGTCCCTGCCGCCCGAAGTTCCCACAGGGGAACTGGTTCTGGAGGCGCCTCCAGAGCTGCCGCGAGGCCAGCAGGAGGGCATGCTGATGCAGATCCTGCCGGTTCTCGGCATGGGCTCCTCCGTGGTCTTCTTCTTCTCGCCGCAGGCACCTCCGTTCATGCGCATCATGGGTGTGCTGATGCTGGTCTCGACGGTCGCGATGGTCGTGGCACAGGTCGTCAGGTACCGCCGCGGTACGCAGGGGCAAATGGCCGATGTCCGTCGTGACTACCTCAAATACCTCGCACAGACGCGGCGTACGGTGCGCAAGACAGCGCGTAAGCAGCGCGACGCGCAGCTCTATCTGCACCCCTCCCCCGAGCAGTTGTGGTCGGTGGTGGCCGAAGGGTCCCGCCTGTGGGAACGACGGGTGGGCGACAAGGACTTCGCCCAGGTCCGTGTCGGCCTGGGCGCGCAGCAGCTCGCGACGCCGCTGATCGCTCCGGACACGGCGCCGGTCGACGAGCTGGAGCCGCTGGCGGCCGGTGCGATGCAGCAGTTCCTGGCTGCTCACGGCTCGCTGGACGGCCTGCCGATGGCCGTCTCGATGCGCGCCTTCTATCACGTGACGGTCTCGGGCGAGCCCGAGTCGGCGCAGTCGACGGCCCGTGCGCTCGTCTCCCAACTGGTGACGCTGCACTCGCCCGACGACCTGATGCTGGCTGTGGTGGCGGCGCCCGGCGCGGTCGCCCGCTGGGACTGGACGAAGTGGCTCCCGCACACCCAGGTGCCCGGTCAGGTGGACGGCGCCGGCACCAAGCGTCTGTTCGGCGACGACCTCGGTGAGCTGGAGCAGTTGCTGCACAGCCGGCTCGACGGCCGGCCGCGCTTCAGCCGCGAGAACCAGCCCGTGATGGACCAGCCCCACATAGTCGTCGTGCTCGATGGCGGGATGGTGCCGCCGGACTCCCTGTTCGCGGCGGCGGAGGGCCTGCAGGGCGTCACCATCGTCGAGGTCGTCTCCGGCGATCTGGACGAGCCCCGCGGCGGACTGTCCGTCGTCGTGCGGCCGGGCAGGCTCCGGCTGGAGTCGGGCTCCCGGGTGGCGTACGAGGGGATTCCCGACGGCATCTCGCTGCCGGCGGCCGAGGCGCTCGCCCGTCAGCTCGCTCCGCTGCGCATGGGTGGCGGAGACGACGACGAACCGCTGCTCTCCAACCTCGACTTCACCGATCTGCTGAATCTCGGCGACGCCGCGGGAATCGACGTGGCCCGAACCTGGCGGCCCCGTTCCGTGGCGGAACGGCTGCGTGTGCCCATCGGCGTGGGCGAGGACGGCCAGCCGGTCATGCTGGACCTCAAAGAGGCCGCGCAGGAGGGCATGGGCCCGCACGGCCTGTGCGTCGGTGCCACCGGTTCCGGCAAGTCGGAGCTGCTGCGCACCCTGGTCCTCGGGCTCGCGGTCACCCACTCGTCCGAGACGCTCAACTTCGTCCTCGCGGACTTCAAAGGTGGTGCGACGTTCGCGGGCATGTCGCAGATGCCGCACGTCGCGGCGGTGATCACCAACCTGTCGGACGACCTGACGCTGGTCGACCGCATGGGCGACGCGATCCGCGGTGAACTGCAGCGCCGCCAGGAACTGCTCCACAAGTCGGGCAACTACGCGAACATCCACGACTACGAGAAGGCCCGCGCGGCCGGCGCCGCGCTCGAGCCGCTCGCCTCGCTCGTGCTCGTTCTCGACGAGTTCTCCGAACTCCTTACCGCCAAGCCGGACTTCATCGACATGTTCATCCAGATCGGCCGCATCGGCCGTTCGCTGGGTGTCCATCTGCTGCTCGCGTCGCAGCGCCTGGAGGAGGGCAAGCTGCGCGGTCTGGACACCTACCTGTCGTACCGGATCGGCCTTCGTACCTTCTCTGCGGCCGAGTCCCGCACGGCGATCGGCGTGCCGGACGCGTACCACCTGCCTTCTGTGCCCGGTTCCGGCTACCTGAAGTTCGGTACGGACGAGATGACCCGCTTCAAGGCGGCCTACGTGTCCGGTACGTACCGCACCGGTGGTCCGGACCTCTCGGTGGGCCATCTGTCCGTCGAACGGCGTCCGGCGCTGTTCACCGCGGCTCCCGTGCCGGTCGTGTACGCGGCCCCCGATCCGTCGGCGGGCACCGCACCGAGCAGTTCGGACGACGAGGCCCTCGCCGACACGGTCCTCGACGTGATCGTGCGCCGGCTGGAGGGTCAGGGCGTGCCGGCACACCAGGTGTGGCTGCCGCCGCTGGACCAGGCCCCGACACTCGACCAGTTGCTGCCCGGTCTCGCCCCCACCGCGGATCGCGGACTCACCGCGACCGAGTACACCCGGCCGGGTGGTCTGGTCGTACCGCTCGGTCTGATCGACAAGCCGTTCGAGCAGCGGCGTGAGGTGCTGTACCGCGACTTCTCCGGTGCCGCGGGCCACATGATGGTGGTCGGCGGTCCGCAGTCCGGCAAGTCGACGCTGATGCGCACCCTGATCTCCTCCTTCGCCCTCACCCACACGCCGAGCGAAGTGCAGTTCTACGGACTGGACTTCGGTGGTGGCGGTCTGTCGTCCCTCTCGGACCTGCCGCACGTCGGCGGCATCGCCTCGCGTCTCGACCCCGAGCGGGTGCGGCGTGCCGTGGCCGAGGTCATGGGCGTCCTGAACAGGCGTGAGGAGTTCTTCCGGGCGAACGGCATCGACTCCATCCAGACGTACCGGCGCAAGCGTGCCGCGGGTGAACTGCCCGGCGAGGCCTGGGGGGACGTCTTCCTGGTCATCGACGGCTGGGGCGGATTCAAGAACGACTACGAGATGCTGGAGCCCATCGTCTCGGACATCGCCGCCCGCGGTCTGGGCTACGGCATCCACGTCGTCATCACCGCCGCCCGCTACATGGAGGTGCGCGCGGCGCTCAAGGACCAGATGCTCGGCCGCCTCGAGCTGCGACTGGGCGATGTGATGGACTCCGAATTCGACCGCAAGGTCGCGGCCAACGTCCCGGCCGGGGTGCCCGGCCGCGGCCAGGTGCCGGAGAAGCTGCACTTCATGACGGCGCTGCCGCGGATCGACTCGGTCAGCAGCTCCGGCGACCTCGCCGACGGCGTTTCCGCGTTCGTGCAGGCGGTCAAGGGCAACTGGTCCGGTCCGGCGGCTCCGACGATCCGTCTGCTGCCGCGCAGGCTGCCCGCGGAGCGGTTGCCGAAGGGCTTCGAGTACCCCCAGCACGGCATCGCGATCGGCATCGACGAGACGAACCTGGAACCGGTCTTCGTCGACTTCGAGACCGATCCCTTCCTGATGGTGTTCGGCGAGAGCGAGTCCGGGAAGACGAACCTGCTGCGGCTCGTCGCCAAGCAGATCGCCGAGCGGTACACGCCTGAGCAGGCGCGCATCGTAGTGGGTGACTACCGGCGCACCATGCTGGAGGCGGTCCCGGCGTCCCACCTGCTCGAGTACGCGCCGATGGCGTCGGCCATGGAGATGCACATGGACGCGATCTCCACGGTGATGGAACGGCGTGCGCCGAAGCCGGACATCACACCGCAGCAGCTGCGTGACCGCAGCTGGTGGTCGGGTCCGCAGCTGTTCGTGGTGATCGACGACTACGAACTGGTCGCCACCAACTCGGGCAATCCCCTGGCGTCGCTGGCCGAGCAGCTTCCGTACGCACGTGACGTCGGCGTCCGCTTCATCGTCGCGCGCAACGCCGCCGGCGCGTCCCGCGCCATGTACGAGCCCTTCATGCAGCGGATGAAGGAGCTTGGCGCCCAGGGTGTCGTGCTCTCCGGCAGCCCGGGCGAGGGAGACATCATGGGCAACGTACGGGCCCGTCCGATGCCGCCGGGACGCGGCACCTTCGTGTCACGCAAGAGGGGCAACCCGCTGATCCAGGTCGGCTGGTACCCGGGTCAGTAGTGGCGCGTCGGCCGGTTCCCGGTCGCCTTGCACACCGCCCGGCCGTTCGTCAAGGACGGCCGGGCGCACGCAGTAGTGTGACCATCTGCAACTGCTGGGTGACATGCATGGAGGGACGCGCCGATGGCTGACGCAGTCGACAAGGAACGTCAGAAGGAAGAGCTGTACGCCCTCGACATCTCCGGTGTGGAGTGGGTCGGCGCTCCCGGCACGAGTCCCAACGAGGAACGGGTCGAGATCGCGCACCTGCCGGGCGGCGCCGTCGCGATGCGGTCGTCGCTGGACCACGACACGGTGCTGCGCTACACGGAGGCCGAATGGCGGGCCTTCGTGCTGGGCGCGCGGGACGGCGAGTTCGACCTCAAGTAACGGGGGCATGACGAAGGGGGCTGCCCGCCGACGCGGGCAGCCCCCTTTCGTACGGGCGACGGGTGGTCAGCCCATCATCATGCGGAACCGGGCAGCGTTGCCCTTGTCGGTGTCCTGGTAACCGACGACGGCGTCTCCCAGCAGGCGGGCGATCGTCTGCAGGTCCTGGTTCATGCCGTCCATGTCGGTGGCGAGCTGCTTCTGGATGGCCACATAGGCCTCCTTGGCCTCACCCTGCCACGCACCGGCGACACGATTGACGTGGCCCAGCAGGATACGGAGTTCGTCCGCCAGGTCCGAGGCGGTCTTCACCGTGTCGCGCGCGGCCTGGGTCACTGTGTCGTAATTGACGGCAGTGGTCATTGATCTCTCCTGGTAGTGAAGTTGGACGAACGGTCGATACGGACGGGACTGTCCGGCTCAGACTTCGAGGATGGCGCTGGTGTTGCCCTTGGCGTTCTCCATGCCGGCGAAGGACGACATGCGCTTGCGCTCTTCCTCGTCGAAGCCGTCGGCGCTCATCTTCACAATGTTCTGGAGGTTCTCGAGGCTCTGCTGGAGGTTGCTCAGACGACGGTTCACCTGGGTCTGAACCTGGTCGTACTGCTGGCTCGCCGCACCCTGCCAGCCCGCCTGAATGCGGTCGACAACGCCGTTCAGGGAGGTGATCCGGCTGTTCAGCTCGATCGAGAAGTTCTGGATCTTGCCGCTGAGTTCGGTGATATCACCGGTGGTTACGTCGAGGTTCTTGTCCGACATCGTGCCCCTTCTTCCTGCGACAGTGACTGTAGACGGAAGCCGTTCGGATGCCGCCCCCGTGCCGGACCATTGGTCCGACTGTCACTCTATCCACTTGGTACGACGGTTCCAACTGCAAAGCGGTTTACGGTTACTTGCTTCAGCGTGCCCGTTTCCGCGCGGTGTCCCTGATGACCGTCGCTGTCCCTGCGATCACCGCCACCAGTACGACGCTGATTCCCAGCGCGTAGGTTGCATAGCGTTCGTTGCGTTCCTGGACGGTCTCCGTCGTGGCCAGATGGGCCGGTTCCGGCGCGGGCGGTTTGGCAGGTCCGGGGTCCGGACGTGGGGCGGCCTGGGGCTTGTCGTCGCCGCTCAGGGCGCGTACGGGGTCGATCACTCCCCAGCCGACGAAGTTGTCGTGGCCGTTGATGCTGCGGGTCGCGGTCTGCTCGATCTCGGCGATGATCTCGGCCGGTGACCAACTCGGGTGCTTGGCCTTCAGCAGGGCCGCCACCCCGGCGACGTACGGGGCCGAGAAGCTGGTGCCGTTGTCGATGCACTGGCCGTTGCCCGGGACGGTGGAGACGATGTCCACGCCCGGCGCGGCGACGCCGACGAATTCACCGGCCTGGGAGAAGACCGCCCGCTCGTTGTTCCGGTCGGAGGAGGCCACCGCCAGGACACCCGGAAAAGCGGCGGGATAGGTGTTCTTGACCTTGCCGTCCATGCCGTCGTTGCCGGCCGACGCGACGACCACGACGCCCGCGGTGATCGCCCGCTGCACCGCCTTGCCGAGCGCCGAGTCGGGTCCGAGCGGCTTGACGGTGTCCTGGGAGATGTTGATGACGTCGGCGCCCTTGGCGATGGCGTGGTCGATCGCCGTGGCCATCGTGCGGTCGTTGCCGCTGTTGTTCTCGTCGTTCTGGCGGATCGGGATGATGGTCGACTCGGGCGCGATGCCGACGAACCCGGTTCCCTTGCGGGGGCGCGCGGCGATGATGCCCGCCACCTTGGTGCCGTGGCCCACCAGGTCGACCGTGCCGTCCGTCTTGCCGCGCTTCTCGTCGCTGTTCTTCTTGTCGGGCTTGAGGAGGTCCTTGCCCGCGGAGGCGTCGACGGCCGGCTTCAGCTGCACGTTGTCGTTGTCTACCCCGGTGTCGATGACCGCGACCCGGATGCCCTTGCCCTTGGTGTCCTGCCACAACTCGTCGAGCAGGACGCGCTGAAGGGGCCACGGGGTGCCCGCGATCTGCTCCTTCATGGGGAAGGTGCACTCGCCGCTGCCGTCGAGGACGGGTCCTCCCGGCCCTTCTGCGGCCACGGCGGCAGGGGTCGCGGCCGTCAGGGCGGTGAGCAGCGCGGCGGCGGCCGTGGCCGCAGCCCGCTTGAGCGGATACAGCATCGGCGCTCCTTACGAACCCTGCGGCTGGCGTGCGCTGTTGGTGTCCAGCCGCGGGCCCTTGGACAGGAACTCGGACCAGGTGATCGGGACCAGCGACGGGACGATCTTGCCGTATCCGAGCCGGATCTGCGCCTGGCTGGGCTCGGGGCGGCCGTCCTGCTGCTGCCCCTCGCCGCCGGCCCCGATGTCGGAGCGGTCCGAGTCGCTGTCGCCGTTGGCCTGCACCGCGTAGCGCAGCCCGGTGTCGGTCACGAGGAAGAGAGAACCGTCGGGCTTGGTCTGGTTGCCCTGGACCTGTGTGTAGAGCAGTCCCGAGCCGGGGGTGACGTAGGTGCTGGTGCCGCCGGCGGTGATCTCCGCCGGGTAGGCCGAGCCCGCCCAGGTGGACAGGGTCGTGCGACCCTTGTCGTCGACCTTCCGGAGCACGCTGCAGACGGTGTCGCGCCCGCCGGTCGCGGAGTTGACGTGCTCGGCCCTCGGTTCCGGCCAGCGGTTCTGCGCGCCGAAGACGTCGGACTCCGGGGTGAAGGAGGCCGCGTCGACCACCGCGGCCCGCCCGCCCATGTCGAGCTTGTCGGTCTGGGGAGAGTTGATCAGGAGCCACGCGGTGAAGTCCGAGACCGGCTGGACCTTGCCCGCGAGGACGACGTAGTGCCGTGGTCCGGCACCCGTCTGGGCCTGGAGAACCATGCCCACCTTGTCCTGCTCGGCGGTCAGTCCGCCACCGACGCCGGCGGGTGCGCCCACCTGGCCCTGGATCACGGGGAAGTCGATCGGGCTGCCGTCGTGGAGCGTCGCCAGCCACTCCTCCGTGACGGGCTGCGGCGCGGTCCGGTCGCCGACCAGGGCGCGGGTGAGGAGGTCGGCGTCGTTCTCCGTTCCACGGACCAGGTACTTGGTGCCCGCCGCGTCGACCAGGTAGCGCCCGCTCTTCCCCTCGACGTACAGGACCTGTCCACCGGTCAGCCGGTTCTTCCCCTCGGTCCTCTTGAGGTCGCGGTCGGCGAAGATGAACGTCGCCTTCTGCGCGGACGCGCCCTTGCCCGCGCCCGGCTGTTCGCACACCGCCCAACGCTTGGCCTGGCCCGCTTCCTTCTCGCTGGGCAGGCGGTCGGGCGCGTACGGGATGCCGAGGATCGGGCCACGGGCCGGCTTGCCCGAGTCCAGGATGTCGTCGGCGACCTGAATGACCTTGAACTGGTCCGGGGTGAGCAGCAGTCGGGCGGAGGCGAGGTTCAGCACCGGGTGCAGCAGGACCTTCTTGTTCTTGCCCTTGCCGGTCTCGAGGACCACGTAACGCGTGGTGGAGTCCTTGCCGACGATCACCTTGGTACCCGGCGCCGCCCAGTCCTTGGGGGCCTTGGGCTTGAACATGCCGAACGCGCCGAAGCCGGCCAGGATCAGCACTCCCACGATCAGGCCGGGGACGATCGCGCGCAGCGGCCGCGGCGCCCCCTCCTCCGTGCCCGACGGGGAGGGTTGGAGGAATGCCGCCACCGTGCGCTTCTTCGCAAAGGTGTATGCGTTGAGCTCATCCCGCCGTGATGCCATGAGTCCCCATTGGTAAAGAAGGCACTGTCTCCCCGCGAGGCCTTTGTGGTGAGCGCGGCCCCGGGCCCTGCCGTTCGGACCGGCCCCCTACTATGCCTGTTGATCGGTGGTGCTCGTGGGGCGGGTAGGGTGATCCAGCCGCCGGAAGCCTTGCTGGGCGGGGCTGGACAGGGGTGATCGGGATGAATTGGGGCCTAATGAACCGGGGGGTGCCGGAGTAATGGCGTCCGCAACGCGCGCGCGGCCCGCGGCCCGCAGACAGTCCTCCGCACGACCGCCCGCCAATTCCTCCGGCCCGAGCACACCCCGACTGCGGGCACGGCCCGGCCACTTCGGAACATTCCGACTGCAACAACTCGTCCTGGTCGAGATCGCCGCCGCCCTTCTGCTGGTCGCGTGGGTCGCCGACCCGCTGCTCCTGGTACCCGCCGGTGTCCTGGCGGCCGTTCTGGTGCTGCTGGCCGTGGTGCGCAGGCATCGCCGGTCGCTGCCCGAGTGGCTTTCCACCGCGTTCGCCCTGCGCGCGCGGACCCGCCGGGCGAAGTCGCTGACCATCGAGCCCGGGACCGAGCCGGGACTGGCGCCTGTCGTCGAATGCGACCCGGCGCTGCGGACGTACACGTACAGCGACCGGGACCGGCGACCCGTGGGGATGATCGGTGACGGCACGTTCCTGACCGCCGTCCTCCAGGTCGAGGCGGACGCGACAGCGCTGCGCCCGGATCGCATGGCACGTCCGCTCCCCATGGCCCTGATCAAGGACGTCATGGAGGTGGACGGGATCCGGCTCGAGTCGGTCCAGATCGTCCAGCACACCCAGCCCGCCCCGGCTCCGCACCTGCCACAGCAGTCCGTCGCGGCACGCAACTACGCGCCGCTGCAGGCCCAGACCGGTTCACCGGCCCTGCGCATCACCTGGATCGCGCTGAAGCTCGACCCGGAGCTGTGCCCGGAAGCGGTGGCGGCGCGTGGTGGCGGCATCGAAGGCGCGCAGAAGTGCGTGGTGCGGACGGCGGACCAGCTGGCCAGCCGCCTGACCGGCGCCGGCTTCCGGGCGACCGTGCTCACGGAGCAGGAACTGACCTCCGCCCTCGCCACTTCGTCGTGTGCCAGCCCCATGGCCATCGCCCAGGCGGGCAGGGCGGAGGTGCCTGCGCGGCGCACGCAGGAGACCTCCCGCACCTGGCGCGTCGACGACCGCAGGCACACGACGTACTGGGTGGGCCGGTGGCCCCAACTCGGCGGCGGCGGGGCCCAGATGCCCCAGCTGGTCGCCCTGCTCACGTCGATCCCCGCGCTGGCGACGACATTCAGCCTGACGCTCGGCCACGGCGACCGGCAGGGTGTGACGGTCACCGGACACGTCCGGATCACGGGACGCAGCGACGAGGAACTGGTCACCGCACGCCATGAATTGGAGCGGGCGGCCCGCGGGGTCAAGACGGGTCTGGTGAGACTCGACCGTGAGCAACTGCCCGGAATGCTCGCCACGCTGCCGCTCGGGGGAGCCCGCTGATGTCTGCACCTGCCGCAAAGCCGCGTATCGGTTTCGGTCTCGTCGGGCCCCGCAGGGACCGGCACGCGATGACCCTGGACCAACTGGCCGCCCTCACCCTGCCGGTCGGTGACGACGGCATGGTCATCGGTGTCGACGCCGAAGGCAAGCCCGCCGTACTGGGCATCAACCGCCCCACCCCTTACGACGTGACACTGATCGGTGGCCTGTGGACGGCTCAGGTCCTCGCGCTGCGCGCCGCCGCGACCGGGGCCCGGGTCACGGTCGAGACGGGCCGCGCGCCGGCGTGGACCGCGCTCGCTCAGGCCGCGGGCGGCGGGCAGCAGTGCATCTCGCTGCACGACGTGGGGCGGGTGCCGCCGCAGGGCGCTTCCGCCGGGAGTCCCGTGGTCGTCGTACGGGACTGCGGAATGCGGCCGCCGCGCGGGCGGGTCGTCTCCGCGCCCTGGCAGTCGGTGCTGACGCTCCTGCCGTATCTGAGCCCGGTCGCGCCCCGGTTGATGGAGAAGTCGGGACTCGTCGGCGTCCAGCGCGTCTCCCCGGACGAAGCACGGCAGATCGGACGCATCATGCATCTGCCTCAGGCCGAGACCGAGGCGCTCTCCACGCTCGCCGACGGAGTCACCCTCTGGTGCACGCCACGGGACCGGCAGTTCGTCATGACCCAGGCCACCGATGCCGAGACCGGATTGTTGGGCAGCGCCCGGCGGATGGACTGAGCGGGCGGTTCCGTTCAGGGTTGTCCCGGTTTGGCCTGCCGGATTTCTCACGCTCTGGTGCAGCAGGGTCACCTGTGGGCAGGGCGTGACGCACGGGACAGTGGCCGACGGCCTGACGGGCCTGCCGGAGTGGCGTTGTTGGCGATTAGGGTGGGTCGGGGCGCGGCACGAGAACCTACGGGTGTGCCGACAGCGTCCCAGGGGGAGAGCCGGGCCGATCCGAAGAAGGCGGTGGCCCCCACCCACGACGGCACAAGGGTGCTCGACCACACCAGGAGGCAAAGTGAACGGCGATCGGGACGACATCCACGGGGGCTGGAACATTCCCGTCGACGAGTCCGACGCGGAGCCCGCCGAGCTGACGGGTGAGTTCACCATCGACTACACCCCGCCTGCCTGGTACACACAGAACGCGTCGGGTGACACGTCGGGCGGAGGCTCCGGGGCACAGACGCCCCCGCCGCCCCCGCCGCAGGGCGCGCCGGTCGCGGTGCCGGGACTGCCCACGGGCAGCGGGTTCGAACCGAACTGGTCGCAGACGCCGCCCGCGCCCGCCCAGCAGCAGGAATCCGCGCCGCAGGAGCCCGCTCCCGTCGCACCTCCGGCTGTTCCCGTGCCCGCTCCCGCTCCCCTGCCCGAGGCCGAGCAGGTGCCTGCCCGGGCCGACGAGCCCGCGCAGGGGTCCGCGACGCCGCAGGCACCGGAGTTGTCGTGGCAGTCCTTCGGCGACGGGGACCTGGAGAGCGGCGCCACCATGCGCTTCTCCCCCGCCGCGCTGAAGCGCGAGATGGCCGAGCGGGCCGCCGCGGAGGCCGGCGGGACGGACGCCGACGGCCCGCAGCCGGAGGCAGAGAGGGAACCGGCCGCGGAGCCCGAGACCCGGGCGGAGACGGAGACCGGACCGGAAGCCGGGGCCGAGGACGCCGTGGCCGCGCCGGTGGTCGCCGACGCCGCCGTGGCGGACGCCGCCGACGAGCCCCGACTTGCCGACGGCCCGGACAGCGACGCCTCCGAAGAGCCCGTGGCCGACGACGCGTCGCCCGCCGACGCCCCGGCCACCGACGCCCCGGCCACCGACCTCAGCAGCCATGAAGGCAGCGCGGACGAGGAAGGTGACGACGCGGACGGCGACGAAGCCGCGGCCGACGACGAGCCCGCCGACGCCACGCCCGCTCCGGTCGCCCCCCAGGACGCCGCACCTGCCCCGGCCGAACCGCAGGACGCCCCCTCAGGGGCCGCACCCTGGGCACCCGCTCCCGCGACGCCGCCGCAGAGCGGTGGACTGCCGCCCCTCCCGCCCGAGTTCCAGCCCGCGGCACCGGCGGCGGCGCCGCAGTGGACCGTGCCCGCACCGGCAACGGACCCGACCGCCCAGGCGCCCGCCCAGGCCCCGGGCTACGGCTTCCCGCAACCGGCACAGCAGCAGCCGCAGCAGGGACAGCCCGGCGGACCCGTTTCCCCCGCGCCGCAGGGCGGTTACGGCTTCCCCCAACAGGGCGCACCGGGACAGCCCCCCGCCGCGCCCCAGGGCGGCGGCTACGGCTTCCCCCGACAGACCGGTCCCGCCGCACCGGCGCAGCCCGCGTCGGCCCCCGCACCGCAGGGCGGTTACGGCTTCCCGCAGCAGGGCGCACCGGGACAGCCCCCCGCCGCGCCTCAGGGTGGGTACGGCTTCCCGCAGCAGGGCGGGCCGGGACACCCCGGCACGCCGGTGCCCGATGCCGCAGCGCCCCAGGGCGGTTACGGCTTCCCCCAGCCGGGTCAGCAGCCCGGTCAGCCGGCGCAGCAGCAGCCGGGCCACCCGGGACAGCCGCAGCCCGGACAGCCGCCGGCGCAGCCGGGTGCCCCCGTACCGCCGCAGAACCAGGGTCAGCCTCACCCGCAGGGCCACCAGCCGCCTCAGGGCCAGGCGCCTCACGGCCAGCCGCCGCAGGCGCCCCAGTCCGGCGGTGCCTATGCGTACCCCCAGCCGCCCGGTCCGGCCGTCGACCCGCGTACGGGTGGCGCCTGGCCCACGCCGGTCACGCACGACCAGCGCGAGCGTTCCGTACCGGGTGCTCCGCTCGGATACACGGCGGCCGTCGAGCTCTCCTCCGACCGGCTCCTGCGCAACAACAAGCAGAAGCCCAAGTCGAGCCGTAACCCCTCCAGCGCCACGCGCTTCAAGCTCGGCGGCAAGAAGGAGGAGGCCGAGCGGCAGCGCAAGCTCGACCTGATCCGCACGCCGGTGCTGTCCTGCTACCGGATCGCCGTGATCTCCCTCAAGGGCGGTGTCGGCAAGACCACGACCACCACCGCGCTCGGCTCGACCCTCGCCACGGAGCGGCAGGACAAGATCCTCGCGATCGACGCCAACCCGGACGCCGGTACGCTCGGCCGCCGGGTGCGCCGGGAGACCGGGGCGACGATCCGGGACCTGGTCCAGGCGATCCCGTACCTCAACTCGTACATGGACATCCGCCGGTTCACCTCTCAGGCGCCCTCCGGTCTGGAGATCATCGCCAACGACGTGGACCCGGCCGTCTCGACGACGTTCAACGACGAGGACTACCGGCGCGCGATCGACGTGCTGGGCAAGCAGTACCCGATCATCCTCACCGACTCGGGCACCGGCCTGCTCTACAGCGCGATGCGCGGTGTGCTGGACCTGGCCGATCAGCTGATCATCATCTCGACGCCGTCCGTCGACGGTGCGAGCAGCGCGTCGACGACGCTCGACTGGCTGTCCGCCCACGGGTACGCCGAGCTGGTGCAGCGTTCCATCACGGTCATCTCCGGGGTCCGCGAGACCGGCAAGATGATCAAAGTGGACGACATCGTGCAGCACTTCCAGACCCGCTGCCGCGGCGTGGTCGTGGTGCCGTTCGACGAGCACCTTGCGGCGGGCGCCGAGGTCGACCTCGACATGATGCGGCCCAAGACCCGTGAGGCGTACTTCAACTTGTCCGCGCTGATCGCCGAGGACTTCGTGCGCGCCCAGCAACAGCAGGGACTGTGGACGGCGGACGGCAACCCGCCGCCCCAGGCCGCCCCGCCGATGCCGGGCCACGGTCAGGGACAGTGGCAGGGTCACCCCCAGGGCCAGCCCCAGCAGCCCCACCCGCAGCACCCGCAGCACCCGCAGGGCCACCAGCCCGCTCCCGGCGGACCGGTGCCCGGCCAGCCGTACCCGCCGCAGCCCCAGCAGCCTCAGCACCCGCAGCAGCAGCCCCAGCCGCCGTACGGCGCGCCGCAGCAGGGGCAGCACCCGCCGCAGGGCTGGCAGCAGCAGCCGCATCCCGGGCAGCCTCAGCCGCACCAGCAGCAGCCGCACCCGCTGCAACCGCATCCGCAGCAGGCCGCGGCGCCGGCGAACCCTGCCGGTCCGACGCCTCCCCCGACCGGCGGAACCGATCCGCAAGGACACGTTCCGCCCGGCCAGTTCCCGCCCGCGGGATGGCCGCAGCAGCAGCCTCCGCAGGCACCGCCAGCCCCTCAGCAGTAACGCGACAGAGGTCTTGACCAATGAGGGCCCGCACCGACTCCCCGGTGCGGGCCCTCGTCGCATTCCCGCAGCCCACACGGGGTTTGAGCGGCCGTTGACGCGGCATGACCACCCTGATAAACCTTCGCTTCACCAGCTGGCGAACCAGAGATCACCAACCCGCCCTCTCCGTGCGAGTAATGACGCGAGGTCACTGTCCATGGTCACAACGGCTTCATCCAAGAGAACCCGGCGACGCCCCCGCTTCCGATTGGTCCTGGCCACTGGCGCCGCGGCCACGGCACTGATGACGGCGGGGGCCCTTGCCCCTCAGGCCCAGGCCCAGCCGCAGGACCGTTCACTCGCGCAGTCGCAGGCGCGGGCGGCGGCCGCCGACGACGGCAAGCAGGTCCTCACCGTCGCGGTGTCGCAGAGCATCGACTCGCTGAGCCCGTTCCTGGCGCAGCGCCTGGTGAGCACCTCCATCCACCGCCTGGCCTACGACTACCTGACGAACTACGACGTCAAGGACGGCCGCACCGTCCCGGGACTCGCCACCGCGTGGGAGCCGTCCGCCGACAAGCTGACGTGGACGTACACCATCCGCGACGACTCCAAGTGGTCGGACGGCAAGCAGGCCACCGCGGAGGACGCGGCCTGGACGTTCAACAAGATGATGACGGACGAGAACGCCGCCACCGCCAACGGCAGCTTCACCGCCAACTTCAAGAAGGTCACGGCTCCCGACCCGAAGACGCTGGTCATCGAGCTGAAGAAGCCTCAGGCGACAATGACGGCGCTCGATGTGCCGATCGTCCCGAAGCATGTGTGGGAGAAGGTCGACGACTTCTCCAAGTTCAACAACGACAAGCAGTTCCCGATCGTCGGCAACGGCCCGTTCGTCATCACGGACTTCAAGGTCGACCAGTACCTGAAGCTGAAGCCGAACAAGGACTTCTGGCGCGGCGCGCCCAAGTTCGACGAGCTGGTCTTCAAGTACTACAAGGACGGTGACGCGGCCGTCGCGGCCCTGCAGAAGGGCGAGGTGTCGTTCGTCCAAGGCCTGACCCCGGCCCAGGCCGACGCGCTGAAGAGCGCCGAGAACATCAAGGTCAACGACGCTCCCGGCCGTCGCTTCTTCGCGCTCGCCACCAACCCGGGTGCCCAGTCCAAGGACGGCAAGAAGTTCGGCAACGGTCACAAGGCGCTGCTCGACCCGGCCGTGCGCAAGGCGCTGTTCCACGCCACCGACCGCACCACCATCGTCGACAAGGTCTTCCAGGGCCACGCCGTCGAGGGCGAGGGCTACCTCCCGCCCCGCTTCGAGTCGTACTTCTGGAAGCCGGAGGCCGGCCAGAAGATCGCGTACGACCCGGCCAAGGCGGCCCAGCTCCTGGACCAGGCCGGATACAAGAAGAACGCCGACGGCAAGCGCCTGGACAAGGACGGCAAGCCGCTCGACTTCCGGATCCTCTGCCACGCCACGGACCCGAACGACAAGGCGATCGGCAAGTACCTCCAGGAGTGGTGGGGCGAGCTCGGCATCGGGCTGAAGGTCGAGTGCCTCGACAACGTCTCCGACCCGTGGCTGAAGGGCGACTACGACCTGGCCTTCGACGGCTGGTCCGTCAACCCCGACCCGGACTTCGTCCTGTCGATCCACACCTGCGCGGCACTGCCCGCCACACCCAAGGACACCGGCGCGACGGACAACTTCATCTGCGACAAGCAGTTCGACGACCTCTACGCCAAGCAGGCCGTCGAGTACGACGCGGCCAAGCGTGCCGACCTGGTCAAGCAGATGCAGTCACGGCTGTACGACACGGGCTACATGAACATCCTCGCCTACCCGAACGCTGTCGAGGCGTACCGTACGGACCAGATCAAGTCCATCACGACGATGCCGGAAGCGGCCGGCAACATCTACGGCCAGGACGGCTACTGGAGCTGGTGGTCGGCGGAGCCGGCCGCGGCCGACAGTGGTTCGGACAGCGGCTCCTCCGCGGGTGTGGTGATCGGCATCGGCGCGGTCGTCGTCCTCGCCGCCGCTCTCGGGCTGTTCGTCGCGATGCGTCGCCGTTCCACCGCGGAAGACCGTGAATAGTCGATGAGCACCACAAGCACCACCGGCACGACCGCTGTGGCGCGGGCCCCCGAGGCCCGCGCCGCGCGCGGCAACGTACGCGCCTATCTGCTCTATGTGGCGGGCAAGCTCGGTGGAGCGGCGGTCTCGCTGCTCGCCGTGCTGGTCACCAGCTTCTTCCTGTTCCGGATCATTCCCGGCGACCCGGTGAAGGCCATGACCCATGGCATGCCGACGTCGGCCGAGCAGATGGCCACGCTGAGACGGCAGTTCGGTCTCGACAAGCCGATGTGGCAGCAGTTCACGGACTACTGCGCGGGCGCGCTGAGCGGCGATCTCGGGATGTCGTACCAGTTCCGTGCGCCCGTCGGCGATCTGATTCTCCAGAAGGTGCCGGCGACGCTGCTGCTCACGGGTGTGGCGGTCGTCATCTACTCGGCGATCGGGCTGTGGCTGGGCACCCGCTCCGCCTGGCGGCACGGCAGCCTCGGCGACAAGCTCAACACGGGCGTGGCGCTCACCCTGTGGTCGGTGCCGGGGTTCTGGCTCGGGCTGCTGCTGATCATCACCTTCTCGGTGGGGATCGGCCCGATCCCGGGGATGTTCCCGACCGGAGGCATGGAGTCGGGCAACGAGAGCGGCTTGGCGTACGTGGCCGACGTGGCCCATCACATGGTGCTGCCGGTCCTCACCCTGGTCGCCGTCGGATACGCGCAGACGCTTCTGGTGATGCGGTCCTCGCTGCTCGACGAGATGGGCAGCGACTACCTGACGACGGCACGGGCCAAGGGCCTGCGTGACGATGTCGTGCGGCGCAGGCATGCCGTACCGAACGCGCTGCTGCCGACCGTCACCATGGTGTTCATCAACCTGGGCCATGTGGCCGCCGGTTCGATCCTGGTCGAGACGGTGTTCTCCTGGCCCGGGCTCGGCGGGCTGTTCTACCAGGCGCTCAGCGTGCCCGACCTGCCGCTCGTCCAAGGGCTGTTCGTCGTCTTCGCCGGCGCGATGATCGTGATGAACCTCCTCGCCGACCTTCTGTATCCGCTGCTCGATCCCCGGGTGGGCCGATGACGACGACACCGACGCCGCCGACGAAGACCACTCCCGCCGCTCCGGCCGGCCCGGTCGGCAAGAGCGCCCCGACCGCGAGGTCCCTGACGTGGGCGCGCCGCCGGCACTCCGTGGCCCGTTTCTGGAGCTCGTACCGCACCCACCGGGCGGGGCTCTTCGGCCTCGCCGCGCTGGCGCTCATCGCACTGACCGCGCTGGCCGCGCCGCTGCTCGTGGGTGGTGACGTCCAGAGCGTCACCAACGCGCCGGGCACGGCGATGGAGAAGCCGAGCGGCGAATTCCCGCTCGGCACCGACCAGTTCGGCCGCTCGCTGCTGGGACTTCTGGTGTGGGGGGCGCGGATCTCGCTGACCGTGGGTCTGCTGGCCGCCGCGCTGTCGGTCGCCATCGGCACACTCGTCGGCATCATCGCCGGTCACTACGGCGGCTGGTTCTCCACCGTGCTGATGCGGATCACGGACTGGTTCCTGGTCATGCCGGCACTGGTGCTGGCGATCGTGCTCGCGACCGTGATGTCCCGCAACGTGTGGACGGTCATCATCGCCATCGGTATCACCAGCTGGCCCACCACGGCGCGGCTCGTCCGGGCGCAGACCATCGCCGTGGAGTCCCGTCCCTACATCGAACGCGCCAAGGCGCTCGGCGGTGGCCACGGGCACATCATGAACCGGCACGTCCTGCCCAACGTGATGCCGCTGGTCCTGGCCCAGACGACACTGGGCATCTCCAGCGCCATCCTCACCGAGGCGACGCTCGCGTTCCTCGGGCTCGGTGACCCGACCGTCGTCTCCTGGGGCGGAATGCTCCAGGACGCGCGTGAGGCGGGCGCCGTCTCCTCGGGCCACTGGTGGTATCTCGCCCCGCCCGGAATCGCCATCGCACTCGTGGCGCTCGCCTTCACCCTGTGCGGGCGCGCGATCGAGTCCGTGCTCAACCCGAAGCTGGGAGTGGCGCGTTGAGTGTGCTCGAGGTCAGGAACCTCCATGTGACCTACGGCTCGGGGAAGCGCGCCGTGCCCGCCGTACGCGGTGTCGACCTCTCCCTCGCCGCCGGGCAGAAGCTCGGTGTCGCGGGCGAGTCGGGATGCGGCAAGTCGACGCTGGCCCTCGCCCTGCTGCGGCTGCTGCCGGCCTCCGCCCGGCTGACCGGCGAGATCATGCTCGACGGCGAGGACGTCCTCACGATGAAGTGGGGCCGGCTGCGGGCCGTGCGGTGGGCGGGCGCGTCGATCGTCTTCCAGGGCGCGATGCACTCCCTGAACGCAGTGCACCGCGTCGGCGACCAGATCGCCGAGCCGATCATGCTGCACCGGAGGTCCACGCCGGCCGAGGCGAACCGCCGCGTCGGTGAGCTGCTCCAGCACGTCGGGCTGCCTGCCGCCCGGGCGGACGCGTACCCGCACGAGCTGTCCGGCGGGCAGCGCCAGCGCGTGATGATCGCGATGGCTCTGGCGTGCGATCCGCAGCTGATCATCGCCGACGAGCCGACGACCGCGCTCGACGTGATGATCCAGGCGCAGATCCTGCGGCTGATCGAGCAGCTGGTCGCCGAGAAGGACATCAGCCTGCTGATGATCAGCCACGACCTGGGCGTCCTCGCCGACACCTGCGACCGGCTCGCCGTGATGTACGCGGGCCGGGTCGTGGAGGAGGGCCCGGCCCGCGCCGTGTACGGCACGGCGGAGCATCCGTACGGGCGGGCCCTGTCCGCCGCCTTCCCGCGCATCGGCGACCCGGCCTCCCGCCGGGCCCCACGCGGGCTGCCGGGCGACCCGCCCGACCCGTCGTCGCTTCCCGGCGGCTGTACGTTCCATCCGCGCTGCCCCGTCGCGCTCGATTCGTGCGCCGAGCAGGACCAGGAGCTGGTCACGGCGGGTGAGGGACACCGGGCGGCGTGCGTGCTGGTGGGGACGGAGAAGCAGCAGTGACACAGGAGCACGTCATGACCACCACCTCTCCCCTGCTCTCCGCCACCGGACTGCACGTCGCCTTCCCCGGCCGTCGCGGCGGGCCCTTTGCCCGGGCCGTCGACGGCGTCGACCTCGACATCGGCGCGGGCGAGATCGTCGCCCTGGTCGGCGAGTCCGGCTGCGGCAAGACCACGCTCGCGCGTTCCCTCCTCGGCCTGGTGCCGCCCACCTCCGGGCGCGTCACCTTCGGCGGGGAACCGCTCGGGTACACCTCGCGCGCCCTGAAGGCGTACCGCAAGCGGGTGCAGCTGGTGCTCCAGGACCCGAGCGGATCGCTCAACCCCCGGCACACCGTGTACGACGCCGTGGCGGAGGGCCTGCGGATCCACGGCTACGCGGGCGACGAGCGCGCGGCGGTCGCCCAGGCGCTGTCCCGGGCCGGACTGCGCCCGCCCGAGCGCTTCTTCCTCCGCTATCCGCACGAACTGTCGGGCGGCCAGCGGCAGCGCGTCGTCATCGCGGGCGCCTTGGTGCTGGAGCCGGAACTCATCGTGGCCGACGAACCGGTGGCCTCCCTCGACGCCTCCGTACGCGGCGAGATCCTGGCGCTCCTGCTGCGCCTGCGGGACGAACTGGGGCTCTCCGCGCTGGTCGTGACCCACGACCTCGGGCTCGCGTGGAACATCGCGGACCGGGTGGCGGTGATGTATCTCGGGCGGATCGTCGAGTCGGGACCCGTGGAGGACGTGCTGACGTCACCTCAGCATCCCTACACACAGGCGCTGTTGTCGGTGCTGCCGGAGTCGGAGTCCGCGCCGGTGGTGCTCACCGGCGAACCGCCGGACCCGTCCCGCATCCCGGAGGGCTGCCGCTTCCACGCCCGCTGCCAGGTCCTGGCGTCGGGCGAGGCGGCCCGTGCCGGCGTGGCCGACCTGTGCCGCTCGCGGGAGCTGCCGGTCCTGGCGAACGCGCCGGGACCGCAGGTGGCGTGTCACTGGGCAACGGCGGCCGGCTGAGCCTTTTCCGGTGGGCGGCCGGGGGCGTCTCGCCCCCGGCCGGCCCCGAGTCCGCCCGGCGGGTCAGTGACCGGCGTCGTACGACGCTGTGAGCTCGCGGCACTTCTTCACGTCGTCCGCCATCGCCACGAGCAGCGAGTCGATGGTGTCGAACTTCTCCTGGCCGCGTACGTACGCCAGGAAGTCCACCGTCACGTGCAGCCCGTACAGCTCGAGACCCACCCGGTCGATCGCGTACGCCTCAACGGTCCGCTCCGTGCCGTCGAACTGGGGGTTCGTGCCCACCGAGATCGCCGCCGGCATCCGCTCGCCGGCCGCCGTCAGCCAGCCCGCGTACACGCCGTCGGCGGGGACCGCGGTGTGCGGCAGGGTCTCGACGTTGGCCGTTGGGAAGCCCAGCTCGCGCCCGCGCTGGGCACCGCGCACGACGACGCCCTCGACACGGTGCGGGCGGCCGAGGATCTCGGAGGCACCCTCGACGTCGCCCTCGGCGATCAGCCGGCGGGTGAGGGTCGAGGAGAACGGCTCACCGCCGCCCGCCTCGCCCCGCACATACAGGTCGACGACCTCGACCTCGTAGTCGTACGTCCGGCCCATCTCCGCGAGGAAGGAGACATTGCCGGCCGCCCGGTGACCGAAGCGGAAGTTGGGGCCCTCGATGACCGCCCGCGCGTGCAGCTTGTCGACCAGCACCTTCACGATGAAGTCGGCCGGTGAGAGCTTGGAGAACTCGGCGGTGAACGGCAGGACGAGCACCGCGTCCACGCCGAGCTCGGCCATCAGGTCCGCACGGCGGTGGTGCGGCGCGAGCAGCGGCGGGTGGCTGCCCGGCCGGACGACCTCGCTGGGGTGCGGGTCGAAGGTCACCACGACGGACGGCACGCCGAGCTCGCGCGCCCGCTGCACCGCACGTCCGATGATCAGCTGGTGCCCGCGGTGCACGCCGTCGTAGGAGCCGATGGTGACGACGCTGCGTCCCCAGTCCTGGGGGATGTCCTCCAAGCCACGCCAGCGCTGCACTGTGACCGCTCCTCGCCCGAACCTGTGTACGTGATTGCCGATTACGCAGGTCTAAGACTGCCATGCCCGGCGGCCCGGGTCGGCATCGGCACCGGCCTCCCCCGCATCCCGAGGGCCCGGCAGGACTCCACCGCGGCCCATTGCTGCGGATCCGCGACCGGCCAACGTGCCATGAGCACGGCGAAAGCGGCCACCTCCCGTGCCAGCTCGGTGAGCCTCCGGTCGAAGCACGCCGCGCCCTTGGGGGTGCGCACGAGCAGCAGGCCCGTCCGGTGGACCAGCGATCGGGTCCGCTCCTCCTCGCGCGTCCCGCAGCCGTGCGCGGCGGCGCACAGCAGGTCGTCGAGGACGGTGAGGTCGCGGGCCTCGTACTGCTCGTACCGCAGCAGGACCTCGAGCAGCTCGGCGCGCAGCGGGCGGGAGGCGGGAGCCCCGCCCGCTGCGAGCACGGGCGCGAGGGCGCCGCGCACCCGGGCCGGTCGGCCGCGCACCAGGTGGGTGACGAGCGGGAACAGCACGTCACGGCCGTCCGGTCCCTGCTCGAGGCGGCGGTGGAGGTACGCGGCGGCGTGCACCGCGCCGTCCGGGCGGTGGTCGACGTACTCGCACACGAGGGCGGCCGCGCGGCGGGCCACGGCGGGGGTGGTGGCGGCGTCGGCGAGCGCGGCGAGCGTCTCTCCCGCTCGGGCGGAGGTGTCCGGCCTCAGCAGCCTGCTCCTGAACGCGGCGAGCACCGGGCCGGGATGGGTGGTCAGCGCGTCGGTGACGGCGTCGGCGGGCAGGCAGGGGTCGCCCGCGGCGAACAGGTCGAGGGCCCGCGGCAGGTGCCGGGGCCGGCTCACCGGGTCCCGGACCAGCAGGGTGAGTGCGGGCCCGTGCGCACCCCGGGTGCCGGCGAGCAACGCGCGGGCGGCCCGTCGCAGCAGTTCCCGGTCGGTGTCGCTCATGGCCCCGGCCGCGATGAGCGGCCCGTAGGCGGCGGCAGCCGCCCGTCGCCCCGGCCGCGGGTCGCGGGCCCAGCGGTCCACGGCCCGGCACATGACGGAGGGTTCGTCCTCCGCGAGCGCACGCAGAAGTTCGGCGGCGCGGGGGTGGGAGGTGTCCGCGAGGGCTTCGGCGAGGTCGTCGGCGGCGAGGTCCCGGCGGGCGTAGAGCAGTGCTTGTGCGGCCGCGCCGACCGTGGGGCGCACCGTGGCGCCGGGCCCTGTGGCGAGGGGTGTGTCGTCGTCGAACCACCGGCACAACAGCGGCTGCACGGCCGCGGGGTCGGCCGCCAGCCGCGCGTCGGCGAGCCCCAGGAAATGGGGTGTGGCGGTGCAGCTCGGCGGGGAAGGGTCGCCGGGTACGAGCCGCCGCAGGAGGTCGAACCTCGCCGGGTCCCCGAGCCTCAGACCGGCCCAGAAAGCGGGCCCGAAGTCGTCTCCCGGCCGTTCCGCCAGCCGTTGCAGGACGGCGAGACACGGCTCGGCGTCCGGCACCCGGCCGAGCACCTCGTGCAGCAGCCTGGAGGCCCACCAGCGAGCGTTCGGGTCCCGCCGGCCGTGGACGTCGTCCTGGACCACCTCGGCCAGTTCGGCGAGCCGGTGGGCCAGTCGGTGTGCTCCGAGCTCCCGGCCGAGATGCAGCAGGGCCTGGGCGACGGGGCCGATGCGATGGCGGGGCACGGGCGGCGGGCCGTCCTCCCCCGGCCCGTGGTGCTCGCGGCGGTGGACGAGCGAGTGGAGCGCGGCGTCGACGTCGAGATGCGCGCCCTGGATCCAGTCGGCGAGCTCCTCATGGGCGAAGCGGTAGCCGCTGCCCGCCGGGACGAGGAGGGTCTCGGTGAGGGCGGCGGACGCCCAGCCGCCCGCCCAGGGGAACAGCTCCTCGAACGAGGCACGGTCGAGTTGGCCGTGACCGGTCCCGAGGCAGCGCCGGGCGGCCTCGTGCACCCGCCCGGCGACCCGGGTGGCGACCCGGCGGAGGGCGGCGCCCCGGGGCGGCGACCCGGCCGCGGCGGCGATGCGTACCGCGATCCGCAGACAGAGAAGGTCGAGGTAGGCGCCGAAGACGTCGTCCCGCCCCGGTGTGCCCGGCACGGCGCCGGGCAGAGCACGGTGCACCTCCGTGAGGAGCCGGAGCACGAGGGGATGCCGCTCGTCCACGGCTGCCACGCTGCCGGGCCCCAGCCCGTATCTCTGCCGTGCCGTCCGGGCCTGCTCGGGGGTCAGGTCGCCAAGACGCACGGCGGGCGGCGGCTGCGGGTCCCGGACACCGGAGGCGGGGCAGCTCTGTCCTGCGGCGGGCGGCGGCGACACCGCGGCCGGGGAGCGGGGCACCGGCACCGTGCGTTCCGGCTCGTCCCCGATCAGCGCCGCGGGTGCTGCGTGTGTTGCCTGTGGTGCGTGTGCTGCCTGGGTGCCACGGCCCCGGACCATGTGGGTTGTCTGCATTTCCCACACCGCATGCACTGCCTGCGCTGCCGAAGCCCCGTGCGGTCGCGCCTGCCCAAGCACCGGCGCGGCCGGGATGCCTTCGGCCAGGCGCGCCCCGGCCGGTCCTCGCGCCGCCCCGCCGACCGGGCGGTGCAGCAGCTGCGGCGGGTAGAGCGCCCCGGCCTGCTCCCAGTGCTCCGGACGGCATGCCACGACCAGCCGGGCGCCGTAGGCGGCCAGCCACGCCGCGGTGGCCGCCGTCCAGCCCGGCAGGGCCGTTGCCGTCGCGGGCGGCATCTCCTCGGGGCCGTCGAGGACGACGAGCATCGGCCGGCCCGCCTCCGCGGCCAGACGCATCACCCGGTCCGGGCTCGCCCCGCGCTCGCGGCCGTCCGCCTGCTCCGGTACGGCGACGATGCGGGCCGCCCCGCGCAGGATGCGGGCCACGGCGTCGGCGAGCGAGGTGTCACCGGCCCGGACGTCGGCGCCGCGCAGCCACAGCGTGGGGGCGGGCCGCGGCCCCTGGGCGCGGCGAGCGGCGAGCGCGCGCAGCTCCGTCGTACGGCCCGTGCCGGGCGCGCCGACCAGGCCGAGGACACGAGCCGCGCCGCGGTGCGCGGTGAACGCCGCGAACTCCTCCGCCACCTCGGGCCGCGGGACGGGTTCCGGCCATGTGTCCGGACCGGCGGCCCGGGCGAGCGAGGTCGCGGTCAGTTCCAGTACCGCGGCAAGGTTCAGGTCCGGTCCGTACGCGGGCGCGGTGGCGGCGTTCCTGCGCAGGAGCTCGGCGTGCGGCTCGGAGCGGGGTGTACGCACGGAGTGCGCGAGCACGGCCGCGGTGGCGGTGCCCGGCGGCGGTGGGGCGGCGAGCACGCCGAGGACCGCCCCGGTCGCCGCGTCGAGCACCGGCCCGCCCGTGGCCCCGCCCATGAGGCGCAGGGCGTCGCTGCCGTCCGTGCCGATGGCGAGCTCCAGGACGCCGTGACGGGCCGCGAGCACGCGCGCCTCACGCCAGCCGCCCGCCGCGAGACGCACATACGTGCCCGGTTCCACGCGTTCGCGCGTCCCGATCGGCAGGGGAACGACGCGAAGACCGCTCGTGTGCACGAGGGCGAGGCCGCTGTCGGGCAGCGGGGTGACGGAGTCGGCCTCGATCGCGGGTCCGCCGCCGTCCAGCGGCAGCACGACGGGCCGGGCCAGGCCCTGGACCACGTCATGGCCGGTCACGACCGTGCCGAGGTCGTCGGCGACGAAGCCGGTGCCGTGCGGCCGACCGGCCGGATCGCAGATCCGTACCAAAGTTGCCAGGTCAGCGCGTCCCATACGGACGACGGTAGGCAGACGATGATCAAGAAGAGAAGCGCAGATCTCGAACGCGCCCCCCCAGTGCACCCCGGTTCACTCCGAGCGCCTGCTCGAAGGGGTGAATCGAGGGGCCTGGGTGGATAGACCCTATGCGGGGGAATCGAGGGGGGATCGTGGGGCGGACGGCGTAGACGCGGAAGGAGGAGACGGTCACCGGGCGGGCCGGGATGTCGAACTCCTCGCCGCCGCGCACCCGTGCGTACGAC
>NZ_JBIVAU010000022.1:0-38108 GCF_044745705.1 Streptomyces sp. NPDC086835 | reverse complement strand
CTACGGATCCGCTACGAGATACGCGCCGATCTCCACCTCGGCCTGCTTCAACTCGCGTGCAGCATCATCTGCTTGAGACGCCTCCGAACCTCATTCTGAAACGATCAGTTAGGGTGGACCCATGGACGACCTCGACCGCCGGGCCGCCGGGCTGCGCGCGCTGCCGCCCTCGTGCGGCCCCGTTCGCCTGGTCGCGGTGGACGGCCACGCGGGCTCGGGCAAGAGCACGTTCGCCGGCCGGCTGGCCCACGCGCTCGGCGCGGACGTGCCCGTACTGCACCTCGACGATCTGGCCACCCACGAGCAACTGTTCGACTGGACGGGGCGGATGCTGAGCCAGGTGGTCGAGCCTCTGACGCACGGCCGGGACGCCGCGTATCACCCGTACGACTGGACCCTCCGGCGCTTCCTCCCGCCGTGCGTGCTGCCGGCCGCGCCCGTGGTCCTGGTGGAGGGTGTCGGAGCGGGGCGGCGGGCGCTGCGCCCGTATCTCGCGGCGCTCCTGTGGATGGACCGGGGTGCGGAGGAGTCCTGGGCACGGGGCAGAGCGCGTGACGGTGCGGCGCTCGCCGGCTTCTGGGACGGATGGACAGCGGCGGAGATGCGCCATTTCTTGTCCGATCCTTCGGCCCCGTTCGCCGATGCCCTGATACGCGAGTGCCCGAAGGGCTACGAGTGGCTCCAGGTGCCCGCCGGGACGGCAGGTTCGCACCCAATCGATCACTCGCAGTAATGGCCTTCCCCCCGGCCTTCCGAGGTGTCGGGATTACGTCTCAAGAGTGCCTCAACTCTGCTTGACCGACGAGGCGTACAGGTCTTACGTTCTCAATGTGCGGCTTTCCGAAGCCGTCGCAGACGCGAAGCCCCCGGTTGTTCCCCCGTGATCGGGGGCTTCGTTCTGCCCGTTTTCCTTCTTCTTTCACCCCTTGCGAGCCCCTGCCGCTCACCCTGGGTCACCATCTCCGCGCCGTCACCGGGTCGTTGTGGCGCTCTTAATCGCCGCCCCGTGCGCAGGTACGATGCACGACTGGAAGCCTTTGACGGCTGCCACGCCACAGCGGGCACCCAACTCCCCCTCGTGGCATGGCTGTTCCGGCAGCGGTCGTGGGCCTCCGCCCGGCGCGACAACACTGGTGCACGGTTTGTAGGGGGGAGTGGGGGGACCCTATGGACATCGGCACGCAAGGGTCACGGTCGCCGGCGGACCTGGCCTGGGTGCGTGGCGTGGACGCCTGCACCATGGGCGCGTACCCGCAGGCCGAGGAGGAGTTCCGCACGGCCGTCCGGCTGGATCCCGGAATGGCCGACGCCTGGCTCGGGCTGCACGCGCTGCGGGTCGACACCTCGACGGCGCTGATCCACATGTACCGCAGCCGCGACCGCTTCGGCGAACAGCGGGCACGTCACCGCCGCACCCTCAACTCCTGGTACTGGCTGGGCTGGTGGGTGCAGCCGGTGCTGGAGAGCGGACGCGATCTGCTGCTCGCGCACGCCTCCCACTGGCTCGACGGCCGCCATGTGCCCGAACTCGACCGGGCGCTCGCCGCGCTGCCGCCGGTGGACACCGATCCTCAGGTGCGATTTCTGCACGCGTGCCGGGCCTATCTCGTCAAGGACTGGGAGCAGCTCGTACGCCATACGGAGCCGCTGGTCGACGACCCGCTGCTGGGCATCGAGGCCGGACTCTTCGGCGGCATGGCCCGGGTGCGGCTGGAAATGTACGGGCAGGCGGAGCCGCTGCTGTCCGCCGCCCTGATGCGCTGCCGCAGCGAGCAGCCGCAGCGCAAGGAGCTGCGGTACTGGCTGGCGCGGGCGCACGAGGGCACCGGCCGCAGCGCGGCGGCACTGCCCCTGTACCGCGCGGTGCACCGCATCGATCCGGCCTTCATGGACACCGCCGCCCGCCTGGCGGCCATCGCCGAGTACGACGGCATCGACGTGTACGACGACTCCGTCGGTCTGGCCGCCGTCTCCCTGGCCGGCTACGGCGGTGACATGGCGGACGTCCAGGCGGAGGGCGAGACGGCCCAGGGCCCTGAGCCGCGGTTCGGCGGCGACACCGGTGTCACCGTGCCGGGACCCGCGACGATCGTACCGGCCGACGGTCCGCGCCGCAGGTCGGCCGCCCCGTCACCGTCCTCTCCCCCGCAGTTCCCGGCCGGGCCCACCGACCCGGCGCTGCTCGCCCAGGCGCTGGCGGAGCTGGAGCGGATGGTGGGGCTCGAACCCGTGAAGCGGCAGGTGAAGGCGCTGTCGGCGCAGCTGGAGATGGCCCGGCTGCGGGCCGTGCAGGGCCTGCCCGTACAGCCGCCGAAGCGACACTTCGTCTTCTCCGGCCCCTCGGGGACGGGCAAGACGACCGTCGCCCGGATCCTCGGCCGGGTCTTCTACGCCCTGGGCCTGCTGGGTGGCGATCACCTCGTGGAGGCGCAACGGTCCGATCTGGTCGGGGAGTTCCTCGGCCAGACGGCGGTGAAGGCCAACGAGCTGATCGACTCGGCGCTGGGTGGTGTGCTCTTCGTCGACGAGGCGTACAGCCTGTCCAACTCCGGCTACAGCAAGGGCGACGCGTACGGCGACGAGGCCCTTCAGGTGCTGCTCAAGCGCGCCGAGGACAACCGCGATCACCTCGTCGTCATACTGGCCGGCTATCCGGAGGGCATGGACCGGCTGCTCGCCGCCAACCCCGGGCTGTCGTCCCGTTTCACCACCCGCGTCGACTTCCCGTCGTACCGGCCGCTGGAACTGACCGCGATCGGCGGGGTGCTGGCCGCCGACAACGGCGACGTGTGGGACGAGGAGGCACGCGACGAGCTCCGCTCGATCAGCGGCCATGTGGTCGACCAGGGCTGGATCGACGAGCTGGGCAACGGCCGCTTCCTGCGCACGCTGTACGAGAAGAGCTGTGCGTACCGCGATCTGCGGCTGTCCGGCTGTCCCGGTCCGCCGACCCGCGAGGACCTGTCGACGCTGCGGCTGCCCGATCTGATGCAGGCGTACGGGGAGGTCCTGTCGGGCCGCGGTCCGGCCGGCCGCGGCCCGCAGGAGCCTCCCTTCGGGTGATCCGTACGCTGCTCAGCCGTTCACGAGCGCTCCGGCGTCGCTGTCCTGCGCGTCGGTGCTCTGCGCCTCGGTGCTCTGCGCCTCGGTGTTCTGCGCCTCGGTGACGGCAGGCGCGGGACCGGTGGTCACCGCCGGGCCGGAGGCCGTGCGGTGGGTGCCCCGCACCGCGACCCGGTGGGAAGGGTCGCGCACCTCGCCGACGAGCATCTCCAGTACGTCCTCCATCGCGACCAGTCCCAGCACCCGTCCGGACGCGTCGGCGACCTGTGCGAGATGGGTGGCCGCACGGCGCATCACGGTGAGCGCGTCGTCGAGCGGCAGCTCGGCGCGCAGGGTCGCCATCGGGCGCCAGACGTGCTGGGGTACGGCACGCTCCCCGTCCTCGATGTCGAGGACGTCCTTGACGTGCAGGTATCCCATGAACGGGCTCTCGCCGTCCGCGCAGACCGGGAAGCGTGAGTAGCCGGTGCGTACGGTCAGCTCCTCCAGCTGCCGGGGGGTGACCGACGGCGCGACCGTGACCAGCGCCGGGCGCGGGATCAGCACGTCGGTGACCGGGCGGCTGCCGAGCTCGAGGGCGTCCTCGAGCCGTTCCTGCTCCGCGGGCGCCAGCAGTCCGGCGTGGCCCGCGTCCTCGACGAGCCGGCTCAGCTGCACGCTGGTGAAGACGGCCTCGACCTCGTCCTTGGGTTCGACCCGGAAGGCCCGCAGCACCAGCCGGGAGCAGGCTCCGAGCGCGGTGGTGACGGGGCGGCAGAGCCGGGCGAAGCCGACCAGACCCGGGCTGAGCCACAGCGCGGTGCGCTCGGGCGCCGCCATGGCGAGGTTCTTCGGCAGCATCTCGCCGACGACGAGGTGCAGGAACACCACGACGGCCAGGGCGATCGCGTAGCCGAGCGGATGGATGATCCCCTCGGGGACATGTGCTGCGTGGAAGACGGGCTCCAGCAGGCGGGCGACGGTCGGTTCCGCGACGGCGCCGAGGGTGAGGGAGCAGACGGTGATGCCGAACTGGGCGGCGGCCATCATCTGCGGCAGGTTCTCCAGACCGTGCAGGACCCGGCGGGCCCGCGAGGAGCCGGCCGCGGCAAGCGGCTCGATCTGGCTGCGGCGTACGGACACCAGGGCGAACTCCGCACCGACGAAGAAGCCGTTGGCCACGACGAGCAGCAGGGCGAAGAGCAGTTGGAGAGCGCTCACCGGGTGGCCCCCGTCATGGCCTCGGTCTGCGTGACGGTGTCGGCGGTGCGCACCAGGCGGACCCGTTCCGCGCGGTAGCGGTCGACCTGGCGCACGGACAGCCGCCAGCCGGGGAGTTCGGCGCGGTCGCCGGGGGCGGGGATGCGTCCCAGCAGGTCGGCGACGAGGCCAGCGAGGGTCTCGTACGGACCGTCGGGCACCTCGAGGCCTATCCGCCGGAGCGTCAGCACACGGCAACTGCCGTCGGCCTCCCACGCGGGTCGTCCGTCCTCCGGGGCTACGGGCGCCAGTTCCGGACGGGCGTCCGAATCCGAGTCGTGCTCGTCCCGGACCTCGCCGACCAGCTCCTCGATGATGTCCTCGAGGGTGACGACACCGGCCGTGCCGCCGTATTCGTCGACGACGACGGCTATGGGCTGCTCGCTGCGCAGCTGTTCGAGCAACTGCTGCACCGGGAGGGTCTCCGGCACCATCAGCGGGACGACGGCGATCCGCTCCACGCCGACCCGCCGGCGTTCCTCCGCCCGCACGGCGAGGGCGTCCTTGAGGTGCACCATGCCCACGATCTCGTCGATGCGCTCCCGGTAGACGGGGAAGCGTGAAAGGCCCGTGGCCCGGGTGAGGTTGAGGACGTCCGCCGCGGTGGCGTCGGACTGGAGAGCGCTCACCTTCACCCGCGGGGTCATCACATGCTGCGCGGTGAGGTGGCCGAGCGACAGGGTGCGTACGAACAGGTCCGCGGTGTCCTGCTCCAGCGTGCCGGCCCGCGCCGAATGGCGGGCCAGCGACATCAGCTCGACCGGGGTGCGCGCGGAGGCCAGCTCCTCGGCCGGCTCCACGCCCGCCAGCCGTACGAGACGGTTGGCGGCGGCGTTCAGCAGGGTGATGACGGGGCGGAAGGCGGACGAGAAGGCGGTCTGCGGGCCTGCCACGAACCTCGCCACCTGGAGCGGCCGGGACACCGCCCAGTTCTTGGGGACCAGTTCGCCGATCACCATCTGCACGGCGGACGCCAGCAGCATGCCGATGACCACCGCCACGCCCGGCACGGCGCCTTCGGGCAGCCCGGTCGCGGTCAGGGGTCCGCCGAGCAGCCCGGCGAGCGCGGGCTGCGCGAGCATCCCGACGACGAGGGAGGTGATGGTGATGCCGAGCTGGGTGCCGGAGAGCTGGAAGGACAGCTCGCGCAGCGCGCCGACTACGCGGCGGGCCCGGCGGTCCCCCTCGGCCGCGGCGCGTTCGGCGTCCGGGCGTTCCACGGTGACGAGTCCGAACTCGGCGGCCACGAAGAAGCCGTTGGCCAGGATGAGAAGGAATGCTGCGGCGAGCAGCAGAAGCGGGACGATCATGCCGCCGCCTCCGGAGAGGGGGCGGCGCAGGTACTACCGGACGATCCGTCCATTGCTGGAGGGAGTCACTCCTCGGGTCGCAGGGTGGCCCCGCCGGCCGACGGGCCGTGCGATGCGGGGCGGGGCGCACCGGGCGCCGCCGCCACCAGAGTAATCAAGCCGGGGCTGTCGAGGGCAGGGGCGCTGCCCCAAATGCCGGTCGCGGCCCTCAGTGTTGGTCCGGCCGGGTGCCGCCGGGATGCTCCGGCCGGGTCCCGCGGGTCTCGGCGAGGGCCCGCAGGGCGCGGGCGTCCTCGACGGCGCGAGCCCTGGCGATACCGGGCTGGATGCCCAGCACCGGCAAGCTGGTGCCGTCGCTGAGGTCGAGGAAGACCCACGGGTCGCCGGCGCGCAGATTCACCCGCAGGATCTCCGCCCACGCCAGCCTTCGCGTACGGGTGAGGTTGACGACGGTGACTCCGTCGTCGTCGGCCACCACCTTCGGCCGGCTCAGCAGGGCGAGGACCGCGAGGAAGAGCAGGGCCGTGAAGATGAAGCTGACCTGCTCGGGCGGGCTGAGCTTGTCGAGGAGCAGGGTGACGGTGGTGACGGCGGTGAACATGGCCACGCCCACGGTCAGCAGGACGATCCGGGTACGGGTCGGCCTGAAGGTGACCGGGAGCGCGGGCGGCCGAGGCGCCGGAGCAGGTGCGGACATGGTGTGTCGTCGGTCTCTCAGAGGCGGCAGGCGTGGATGGCCGTGGTGAGGATGGCCCGCGCGCCGAGCGCGTACAGGTCGTCCATGATCCGCTGGGCCTCCTTGGCCGCGACCATGGAACGGACGGCGACCCAGCCCTCGTGGTGCAGCGGGGAGATCGTCGGGGACTCGAGGCCGGGGGTCAGGGCGACGGCCTGCTCCAGGTGCTCGACCCGGCAGTCGTAGTCCATCATCACGTAGCTGCGGGCGACCAGGACGCCCTGGAGGCGGCGCAGGAACTGCTGCACCTTCGGGTCCTCGCCGTCCGCGCCGGTGCGGCGGATGACGACGGCCTCCGAGGTCATGATCGGCTTGCCGATGACCTCGAGCCCCGCATTGCGCAGGCTGGTGCCGGTCTCGACGACATCGGCGATGACCTGGGCGACACCGAGCTCGATGGCGGTCTCGACGGCACCGTCGAGGTGGACCACGGAGGCGTCGATGCCGCTTTCCGCGAGGTGCGCGGCGACGATGCCCTCGTAGGAGGTGGCGATCGTCATGCCGCCGAAGTCCTCGACACCGCCCGCGGTGCCCGGCTTGGTGGCGTAGCGGAAGGTGGAACGGGCGAAACCGAGCTGGAGGATCTCCTCGGCGTCGGCGCCGGAGTCGAGCAGCAGGTCACGGCCGGTGATGCCGATGTCGAGCTTGCCGGAGCTGACGTAGATCGCGATGTCACGCGGGCGCAGGTAGAAGAACTCGACCTCGTTCTCGGGGTCGACGAGGACGAGCTCCTTGGACTCCTTGCGCTGCTGGTAGCCGGCCTCATGGAGCATCGCCGACGCAGGTCCGGACAGTGAACCCTTGTTGGGGACGGCGATGCGCAGCATGAGACGGGCTTCCTTTGTTCGCGTGATGTTTATGTGCGGAGGGGTGGGCTGGCTCAGAGGTGGGCGTAGACGTCGTCGAGGGAGATTCCGCGCGCGACCATCATCACCTGGACGTGGTACAGCAGTTGCGAGATCTCCTCGGCGGCGGCTTCCTTGCCCTCGTACTCGGCGGCCATCCACACCTCGGCGGCCTCCTCGACGACCTTCTTGCCGATGGCATGGACGCCCTTGCCGACCAGCTCGGCGGTGCGGGAGGTGGCGGGGTCGCCCTCGGCGGCCTTCTGCTGGAGCTCGGCGAAGAGCTCCTCGAACGTCTTATTGGACATGGTGGTCCCAGACTACGCGGAAGCGGCCGCTGCTCAGCGCCAGGGTTCGGATACTGAACGCAGGATGGTCGCGGTGGCGACCGCCGCCGTGACCGCCTCGTGCCCCTTGTCCTCGTTCGAGCCCTCGAGCCCTGCCCGGTCGAGGGCCTGCTCCTCGGTGTCACAGGTCAGCACGCCGAAGCCGACGGGGACGCCGGTGTCGATGGACACCTGGGTCAGGCCCTGGGTGACGCCTTGGCACACGTACTCGAAGTGCGGCGTGCCGCCGCGGATGACGACGCCGAGGGCGACGATCGCGTCGTAGCCGCGGCCCGCGAGCACCTTGGCCACCACCGGCAGCTCGAAGCTGCCCGGGACGCGCAGCAGCGTCGGCTCGTCGATGCCGAGCTCGTGCAGTGCGCGCAGCGCGCCGTCGACGAGACCGTCCATGACCTTCTCGTGCCACTGGGCCGCGATCACCGCGACCCGCAGGTCTTGGCAGTTGCGGACGGACAGTTCGGGCGCACCCTTGCCGCTCATGTTTCTCCCTAGCCGTTCTTCACCGCCGTGCGCAGTCCTGCCGGTTGCAAGTCCTGCTGGCGGAGCGTTTCTCACTGGTTGCGAAGTTCTACCGGTCGCGCGCGGCTCTCACCTCACGCGGTTCTGCTCGTTGCGTGGTTCTACTGGTTGCCGCACGTCGTGGCCGGGACCGTGTCAAGCCACGGCAGGTCGTGGCCCATCCGGTCGCGCTTGGTGCGCAGGTACGTCAGGTTGTGCTCGCCCGCCTGGACGGGCATCGGTTCGCGTCCGAGGACGGTGATCCCGTACCTGACGAGCGCGGCCGACTTGTCCGGGTTGTTGGTCATCAGCCGCACGCTGCGCACGCCGAGGTCGGCGAGGATCTGGGCGCCGGCCGCATAGTCGCGCGCGTCGGCGGGCAGGCCGAGCTCGAGGTTGGCGTCGAGGGTGTCCCTCCCCCGCTCCTGGAGTTCGTACGCGCGCAGCTTGGACAGCAGCCCGATGCCGCGGCCCTCGTGCCCGCGTAGATAGACGACGACACCCCGCCCGGCCCGCGTGATGCTCTCCATGGAGGCGTTGAGCTGGGGACCGCAGTCGCAGCGCAGCGAGTGGAAGATGTCGCCGGTGAGGCATTCGGAGTGGACGCGCACGAGGACGTCGTCGCCGTCGCCGATGTCGCCGTGCACCAGGGCGACGTGCTCGACGCCGTCGACGGTGGAGCGGTAGCCGTACGCGGTGAACTCACCGGCCGCGGTGGGCAGATGCACCTCGGCCTCGCGCTTGACGGTGGGCTCCTCGCTGCGGCGGTAGGCGATCAGGTCCTCGATGGAGATGATCGTCAGGCCGTGCTTGCGGGCGAACGGCACGAGCTCGGGCAGCCGCAGCATCACGCCATCCTCGCCGGCGATCTCCACGATCGCGCCGGCGGGGCGCAGGCCCGCGAGCCGGGCGAGGTCCACGGCGGCCTCGGTGTGGCCGGGGCGGGTGAGGACACCACCGGGCTTGGCGCGCAGCGGGAAGACATGACCCGGGCGTACGAAGTCGCCGGGGCCGGCCTCGCCGCCGGCCAGCAGCTGAAGGGTGATGGCACGGTCGGCGGCGGAGATGCCGGTGGTCACCCCGTAGGCGGGACCGGCGTCGACGGAGACGGTGAAGGCTGTCTGCATCGACTCGGTGTTGTGGCCGACCATTTGGGGCAGCTCCAGCCGCTCCAGCTCGTCGCCCTCCATGGGGGCGCAGATCAGGCCGCGGCACTCGCTCATCATGAAGGCGACGACCTCGGGCGTGGCCTTCTCGGCGGCGATGACGAGGTCGCCCTCGTTCTCGCGGTCCTCGTCGTCGACGACCACGACGGGGCGGCCCGCTGCGATGTCGCGGACGGCCTGCTCGACCGGGTCGAGGGAGAGGTCCTCGATGCCGTCGGCGGCGAACCAGGTGGGCAGTGCGGTCATGCTGCCGCTCCTTCCAGTGCGGGCCGGCCACTCGTCCGCGAGCGCAGCCACCAGTCGCGCAGGCCCCACAGGACGAGCGCGCCGTAGAGGACGTAGACGAAGCCGGAGAAGGCGAAGCCGTTGGCGAAGTTGAGCGGGACGCCGACCAGGTCGACGAGCAGCCAGGCGAACCAGAACTCGACCATGCCGCGGGCCTGGGCGATCATCGCCACGAGGGTGCCGACGAAGATGTACGCGTCGGGCCACGGGTCCCAGGACAGCGACGGGTACAGGGTGAACAGTCCGCCGACGGCGGCGGTGCCGAGGACGGCGCCGCCGATCAGGTAGGCCCGCTCACGCCAGGTCGCGAACCGGACGGCGATCGAGCCGTCCTGCGCCTGCTGCCGGCCGCGGGTCCACTGCCAGTAGCCCCATGCCGCCACGGCCATGACCACGACCTGCTTGCCGGCGCTGCCGGTGAGGTGGGACGTGGCGAAGGCGGCGAAGAGGATGACGCCGGAGAGGAACTGGGCGGGCCAGGTCCATATCGAGCGCCGCCAGCCGAGGGCGAGGGCGATCAGCCCGATCGTGTTGCCGATCATGTCCGACCACTTGATGTGCTGTCCGAAGGCCGTGAAGGCCTCGCCGTTCAGCCAGTCGATGGCGCTCACTCGGCACTCTCCTCGGCCTGCGTGCCGAGCAGCCGCTCGACGTACTTGGCGATGACGTCCACCTCGAGGTTGACCGGGTCGCCGGGCTGCTTGATCCCGAGCGTGGTCAGGGCGAGGGTGGTGGGGATGAGGCTGATCGTGAAGTGGTCGGTGCCCGCGTCGACCACGGTAAGGCTCACACCGTCAACCGTGATCGAGCCCTTCTCGACAACGTATCGAGCGAGACCGGAGGGCAGTGAGATCTTGACGATCTCCCAGTTCTCCGACGGGGTGCGCTCGACGACGGTGCCGGTGCCGTCGACATGGCCCTGGACGATGTGACCGCCGAGCCGGGCGCCGACCGCGGTGGGCCGCTCGAGGTTGACGCGGGAACCGGCCTGGAGCACGCCGAGGCTGGAGCGCTTCAGCGTCTCGGCCATCACGTCGGCGGTGAACTCCCCGTCGCCGGTCTCGACGACGGTGAGGCAGACGCCGTTGACGGCGATGGAGTCGCCGTGCTTCGCGTCCTCGGTGACGATCGGGCCGCGCAGACGGAAGCGGGACGCGTCGCCGAGGTCCTCGACGGCGGTGACCTCGCCCAGTTCTTCGACGATTCCGGTGAACACTCAAGCTCCCTTGGGGACGGTGGCGGTGATGCGCAGGTCGGTTCCGATACGGACGGTCTCTGTGACATCGAGCCGCAACGCGTCGGTGATGGTGGTGATTCCGGCGTCGGCGAGGGCGGCGGGGCCCGCGCCGAGGAGTACGGGGGCGAGATAGCCGATGACGCGGTCGACGGCGCCGGCGGCGACGAAGGCGCCGGCGAGCGTCGGGCCGCCTTCGAGGAGTACGGACCGCACGCCGCGCGCATGGAGCGTGGCCAGCAGGGCGGCGACGTCCAGGCCGCCGCCGGTCGCGCGGGGCAGCCGCCAGACCTCGCCGAGATGCGCGGTCGCCTCGGGCAGGACGTCCTCGGCCACCGCGACGGCGGTGGGCGCGGCGTCGTCCAGGACCCGCGCGCCCGGCTTCACGGCGACGGCCTCGGTGTCGATCACGACACGCAGCGGCTGGGTGGCGCCGGCGATGCCGCGGACGGCCAGGTGCGGGTCGTCGGCGCGGGCGGTACCGGAGCCGACGAGGACGGCGTCGGCCTCGGCGCGCAGCCGGTGGACGTCGGCGCGGGACTCGGGCGAGCTGATCCAGCGGCTGGTGCCGTCGGCTGCGGCGACGCGGCCGTCGAGTGTGGCCGCGTACTTCCAGGTGACGTGGGGGCGGCCGAGGCGTACGGAGGTGAGCCAGCCGGCGTTGCCCGCGGCCGCCTCGTCGGCGAGGAGTCCCTGTTCGACCTCGATCCCGGCGGCGCGCAGGGTGTCGGCGCCTCCGGTGGCCTCGGGGTTCGGGTCGGCGACCGCGTAGACGACGCGGGCGACGCCTGCCTCGGCGAGCGCCTGCGCGCAGGGGCCGGTGCGGCCGGTGTGGTTGCAGGGTTCGAGGGTGACGTACGCGGTGCCGCCGCGGGCGAGGACCCCGGCGGCGCGCAGGGCGTGGATCTCGGCGTGCGGGCCGCCGGCGCGCTGGTGGAAGCCTTCGCCGACCACGTGTCCGGAGGCGTCGGTGATGACGCACCCGACGACCGGGTTGGGGCTGGTGGAGCCGAGTCCGCGGGCGGCGAGCGTGATCGCCCGACGCATGGCGTCTGCTTCGGCTGCGGTGGCCACCGGGTCCTCCTGCCTCTTCGGGCACGGACTCCGGGGCCTGTCGATGACGACAGAGAGCGGAGGAACACCACAGGGGACGCCGATGCCTGAACGGCGATCGCCGCATCGTGAACGGCGATCGACAGACGGCCGACGCACCTGACGGTGCCATCCGCCGCGCACTGCCTCCCATCCGGACTTTAACCGTCGGTCCAGGAATCTCACCTGGTCAACCGGCCGCTGGCTGCGGACGGGTCGCGGACTGTAACCGCCGGTTCGGAATTGCACCGACCCCGGAGTGCGCTGCTGCTGATACAGGGCCAGTGTGCCACGGCAGACGCTGAGCCATGCGGGTGATCTCTGTGGACTCGCTCACATACGGGCACGCGGCGTCACCCGCCGTCATAGTCGGGCGCCCTTTGGTCCAGACCTATTGACGCTCTGGTCTAGTCCTCTTAATGTCTGCGACACCTCCGCGGACCAGGCCCGCCGGTGTGCGCACACCAGGGCCAACCCCTTTCCTTCATCCGTCAGTTGTGCGAGGCCGAACCCCCCTGCGCTCCTGGCGGGCGATGCAGGGGGATCCCCACCAGGAGGAACTGATCGTGCAGTCCCCCACCCGTACCAGAGCCGGGGCGTCCCTGCTCGCAGCCGGCGCTGCCGCAGCCGCGCTGCTGGCCGGCATGCTCTCCCCCGGCGTCTCCCACGCGGCGTCGCAGGAGAACTGCCGGCCCGACGGGCTGTACGCCACCCCGGGCGTCGACGTCCCGTACTGCTCGGTCTACGACACCGAGGGCCGCGAGAAGATGGGCGCGGACCACCAGCGCCGGGTCATCGGCTACTTCACCGGCTGGCGCACCGGCAAGAACGGGCAGCCTGCCTATCTCGCGTCCGACATCCCGTGGGACAAGGTCACCCACATCAACTACGCCTTCGGCCACATCGACTCGGCCAACAAGCTCTCGGTGGGCGCCGACGGGGAGAAGAACGCCGCGACGGGGATGACCTGGCCGGGCGTGGCGGGGGCGGAGATGGACCCGGCCCTGCCGTACAAGGGCCACTTCAACCTGCTCAGCAAGTTCAAGAAGCAGCACCCGGACGTGAAGACGCTGATCTCCGTCGGCGGCTGGGCGGAGACCGGCGGCTACTTCGACGACAACGGCGTGCGGGTCGACTCGGGCGGCTTCTACTCGATGGCCACCAACGCCGACGGCTCGGTCAACCAGGCGGGTATCAACACCTTCGCCGACTCGGCCGTCGCCTTCATCAAGAAGTACGGCTTCAACGGCGTCGACATCGACTACGAGTACCCGACCTCGATGAAGGACGCCGGCCACCCGGCCGACTTCCCCGTCTCCAACGCCCGCCGGGGCGGCCTCAACAAGGGCTATGCGGCGCTGATGAAGACCCTGCGCGAGAAGCTCGACCGGGCCGGCGCGGCGGACGGCAAGCACTACATGCTCACGGTGGCAGCGCCCTCGTCCGGCTATCTGCTGCGCGGCATGGAGACCTTCCAGGTCCAGAAGTACCTGGACTACGTCAACATCATGTCGTACGACCTGCACGGCGCCTGGAACGAGTACGTCGGCCCGAACGCCTCGCTCTTCGACGACGGCAAGGACGCCGAACTGGCCTCGGCGAACGTCTACGGCAGCGCACAGTACGGCGGCATCGGCTACCTCAACACCGACTGGGCCTACCACTACTTCCGGGGCTCCATGCCGGCCGGCCGCATCAACATCGGCCTGCCGTACTACACCCGCGGCCACAAGAACGTGCAGGGCGGCACGGACGGCCTGTGGGGCAAGGCCGCCGCGGCCTCCTGCCCGGCCGGCTCCGGACTCACCAAGTGCGGTGACGGCGCCGTCGGCATCGACAACCTGTGGCACGACAAGGACGACAACGGCAAGGAGTCCCCGGCGGGCTCCAACCCGATGTGGCACGCCAAGAACCTGGAGAAGGGGATCGTCGGCGACTACGTCACGCAGTACGGCTTCCCCGCGGACACCCGGCTGACCGGCGCCTACGTGCGCAAGTACGACTCCACGCTGGTCGCTCCCTGGCTGTGGAACGCCGAGAAGAAGGTCTTCCTCTCCACCGAGGACGAGCAGTCGGTGGCCGCGAAGGCGGACTACGTGGTCGACCGCGGCATCGGCGGCACGATGGTCTGGGAACTCGCGGGCGACTACGACTGGAACGCGGCGAAGGGCCAGTACGAGATCGGCGACACGCTGACCACGTCGATGTACGAGAAGTTCAAGTCGGCCGCTCCGTACGGGGCGAAGAAGTCCAACACGCCGCTGCCCACCGACGCGGTGGACATCGCCGTGGACTTCACCGAGTTCAAGCTGGGTGACTCCAACTACCCGATCACGCCCAAGCTGAAGATCACCAACAACACCTCGGCCACGCTGCCCGGCGGCACGGAGTTCCAGTTCGACTACGCGACCGCCGCACCGGCCAACGCCTCCGACCAGTCCGGCTTCAACACCAAGGTGATCAAGAGCGATCACACCGGCGGCAACGTCGGCGGTCTGAAGGGCGACTTCCACCGGGTGTCGCTGAAACTCCCGGCCTGGCAGTCGCTGGCCCCCGGCGGCACGGTCGAGCTGTCCTTCAACTACTACCTGCCGGTCTCGACCCCGACGAACTGGACGGTGAACATCGCCGGCACGGCGTACGCCCTCGCCGGTGACCTGGGCCGCGGCACGAAGCTGGTCGAGCCCGGTTCCGGCTCCTCCCCCTCGCCGTCCCCGTCCCCGTCCGAGCCGGGCACGCCGGGGGCGTGCACCGCGCCGCCGTGGAACGCGACGTCCGAGTACGGGGGCGCAGTGACCGTCTCCCACAAGTCGCACCAGTGGAAGTCGAAGTGGTGGACGAAGGGCGAGGAGCCCGGTACGACCGGGGAGTGGGGTGTCTGGCAGGACCTCGGCGCCTGCTGATCCCCCTCGCAGAGCAGCCCGGCGGCGGTCACCGGCCCTTGCCGCCGCCGGGCCCTCGGGCGATGCCCCTCAGCCTTCCGGGAGGGCCGGGGACGTGCTCAGGCCCGTACGCCGACACCAGGGGCCGGGCGGCTGCCGCCGTCGGGCCGGGGCGGCGCGAGCGAAGCGAGGAAGTCGTCGACCATGGTGACCTGTACGTCTTCGGGGAATCGGCCGGGGTCGAAGAGGGCCTGGACGACGAGCCCGTGGGTGAAGGCGACGGCGGTAGCGGCGAGTTGTTCCGGGTCGGCGGCCGCGGGCAGCTCGCCGAGGTCGCGTGCGGCTTCGAGGTGCGGGCGGATCGCCGAGCGCAGCCGGGTGTAGCGGTCGGCCTGTTGCGTGGTCAGCCCGTCGTCGGCGAGGGAGAGGTCCCAGGAACTGACCCAGATGCGGTTACGGGCGGTGTCCCCCGGAGTCAGCGGCAGGATGTCCATGAGCATGGCGCGGACGGTGGCGAGGCCCGCGGCGGGCCGCGCGCGGCGGGGCCTTGCCGCGGTGCGCTTCTCCAACAGGTCCAGGGCATGCGTGATCAGGGCCCGTTTGGTCGGGAAGTAGTGCATGAGCATCCCCGTCGAGACCCCCATCGCAGCGGCGACGGCTCGCAGGGTCAGCCCGCCGAACCCCTTGTCGGCGAGTACGCGCCACACCGCCTCCGACACGTCCTTGCGGCGGGCTTCACGGTCTCCGGGTGCGGGTGGCATGCTGCCACCTTACGTACCGAACGCTTGTTACGCACCTGGAGACGAGGCTTCCCATGTTCACCCTGCCGCTCGGCGACCATGCCGGACTCAGCCCCCTGGAGCCCTGGCAGGCACAGGAGTTCCTCTCGCACATCGACCGTGCCCGGGCATCGGTGGACCCGTGGACACCCTGGGCGACGTTCAGCACCGACCTCGAGTCGGCCACGGCTTCCCTCCGGCGCTACGCCGACCGCCAGGCCGACGACACCGGCCGGATCTACGGGATCCGGCTGGAGGGCACGCTGGTCGGCGGCGTCATGTTCACCCGCTTCGACAGCGCCTCCGGGGTGTGCGAGGTCGGCTGCTGGCTGGAGCGGGCCGGGGAGGGACGGGGCCTCGCGACCCGAGCCTGCCGGGTGTTGATCGACTGGGCCTTCCAGGTGCGCGGGATGAGCCGCGTCGAGTGGTGGGTCGCGTCGGGCAACGTCCGCGGCATCGATGTGGCGCGCCGGCTGGGCATGACCCGCGACGGTGTGCTGCGGCAGCGTTCCTCGCACCGGGGTGTGCGGTACGACAGCGAGGTGTGGTCGGTCCTCTCCACGGAATGGCCGCCTGCCGAGGAAGTGTCCGAGGCCGGTGTCCGGGCCGAACTCGACCGCCTGATGGGCGTGTTCGTCGGCGCCTTCACCAACACCGGCAGCACCCGGCCGGACCTCGGCGTCATCCGCGACGTCTTCATTCCGCAGGGGAGGATCATCGCGAACGTCGGGGACGAGCCCGTGATCTACGACCTCGACGCGTTCATCGAGCCCCGGCAGAAGATGCTCACGGACGGAACGCTCACGGAGTTCTCCGAATGGGAGGTCGCCGAGCGGACCGAGATCTTCGGGTCGGTCGCGCACCGGTTCAGCGAATACCGCAAGTCCGGCTTCCACCACGGCGAGTGGTTCGAGGGCGGCGGTTACAAGACCACCCAGTTCGTCCGGACCCCGGCAGGGTGGAGGATGTCCTCGCTGGCCTGGGACGACGTGCCCGCCACCGCCACCGCGTGACCGTGCGGATCATGGTGGCGGTCAGCCGAACAGCTCCCCCCGCGCCGACTCCCCCGCAGTCAGCAGCGCACCGCTCAGGACCGCGGCGTCGCCGAGTACACCGGCACGGACCTGAGTAGGCAGCGGGGACAGGGCGGCCACCCGCGACTCGACGCGCGACGCCAGCGCCTCACCGCCCGCGTGGCCCGTCTCGCCGCCGAGGACCACGCATCCGGGGTCCAGGACCGCGGCGACCGCCGCCGCGCCGAGGGCGAGCCGGTCGGCGAGGGCGTCGAGGAAGTCGCCGCGGTCCTTGGCGACGGCCGCCGCCACCACGCCCGCCGCTGTCTCGCCCAGGAGCCCGTACCGCTCCCCCAGTTCGCGGATCGCCGCCGCCCCGGCCAGCGAGTGGAAGCCACCGGCGCAGTCGACGGCGGAGGGTATGCCCGCCGTACCGGGGACCGGCAGGAAGCCGATCTCGCCCGCCCCGCCGGACGCCCCTCTCCTCAGCCGTCCGTCGAGGACGATTCCCGCCCCGACCCCTTGCCCCAGCCACAGGAAGGCGAAGGATTCACGGTCGCCCGCGGCGCCGAGGCGCTGTTCGGCCACGGCCGCGAGGTTGGTCTCGTTCTCGACGATCACCCGGGCGGGCAGTCGCTGCTGCAGCGCCGCCACCAGCATGCGGTGCCAGGCCGGCAGGCCGGTCGTGTCGCGGAGTTCGCCGGTCGACGGGTCGATGAGACCGGGCGCGCCGACGCAGACGCTGTGCAGCGCGGCGGCTCCGGCGTTCCGGGACGTGCGCTCCACGAGCGCGGCGGCACGCTGCACGACGGGGCCGGGTTCGCTGTCGCCGCCGATCGGAAGGGACGCTTCGGCGAGACGCGTCCCGAGCAGGTCCGCGACCACGACGGACACGCTCTCGGTGCGTACGTCGAGCGCCGCGAGGTGCGCGCGGTCGGCGACGATCCCGTACAGCCGCGCGTTCGGTCCGCGCCGGTCGGCGCCCGCCTCGCCGACGACCCGGATGAGCCCCGAGCCCTGCAACCGCTCCACGAGGTCGGCCACGGTGGGCCGGGAGAGGCCGGTCATCGTCTTCAGCTGTCCCGCCGTCAACGGGCCCTCGTGCTGGAGGAGTTCCAGGGCGAGCCGATCGTTGATGGCCCGGGCGGTGCTCGGGGAAGCGCGCATGCCGGAATCCTTCCAGACACATACCGACTATTTATCAGGCAGGGTTCCTGATAGTTTACCGCTCACGTTCTCGGGGAGGGGTACACGCATGTCCAGCGCATCGAGCAGAACGGCCGTCGGGCTGCCCCAGCTGCGGCGCGCCCGCTTCGCGGTGGCGGCCGTGTTCTGCGTGCACGGCGCGGTGACCGGCAGCTTCGCGACCCGGATCCCCTGGATCCAGGACCACGCCGGGGTCAGTGCCGGTCAGCTGGGCCTCGCCCTGGCGTTCCCGGCGCTCGGGGCCTCCGTGGCCATGCCGCTGGCCGGAGCCGTCAGCCACCGCTTCGGCGCACGCACGGCGCTGCGCGGACTGCTGGCACTGTGGACGCTGAGCCTGGTCCTGCCGGCGTTCGCCCCGAACCTGCTCACCCTGTGCGCGGCACTGTTCGTCTACGGCGCCACCTCCGGCATGTCCGACGTGGCGATGAACGCCCTCGGCGTGGAGGTCGAGAACCGTCTCGACCGGTCGATCATGTCGGGGCTGCACGGCATGTGGAGCGCCGGCGCGCTGATCGGCTCGGCAGGCGGCACACTCGCCGCCCACCTGGGCAGTGACGCACGGCTGCACCACACCCTGGCGGCCCTGACGCTGACCGTGCTCGGGCTGATCGCCTGTCGGGGCGTACTGGACCTGCGCAGTTCCGTCGACGAGGAGCCGCCGCCGCGGTTCGCCCTGCCACCGAAGTCGGCGCTGATCATCGGCGCCGTCGGATTCTGCGCGGTGTTCGCGGAGGGGGCGAGCCTGGACTGGTCGGCCGTCTATCTGCGGGACGTACTGGACACCTCGCCGGGTCTCGCGGCCGCGTCGACCACGGCGTTCGCACTGACGATGGCGGTGGCACGGCTCGCGGGCGACCGGATCGTCGACCGTTTCGGGCCTGTGCGGACCGTGCGGGTCGGCGGGGTGCTCGCGACGATCGGCGGACTGCTGGTGGTCCTGGCCCCGCATCCGGCCGTCGCGCTGTGCGGCTTCGCGCTCATCGGGTTCGGCGTCGCCGTGGTCGTGCCGCTGGCCTTCGCCGCGGCCGGACGCAGCGGGCCGAACCCGAGCCAGGCGATCGCCGGTGTCGCCACCATCACCTACACCTCGGGGCTGATCGCCCCGTCGGCGATCGGCGCGGTCGCCGACGCGACGAGCCTGGTCGTGTCCTTCGGTCTGGTGACGGCGCTCGCCCTTGGTCTCGTCGTGGGCGCGGGTGTGCTGCGCTCGGCCGGGCGGGAGAGCGTGAAGGTCACTCGGCCGGCGCCAGCAGTGCACGACCCGCGGCCCTGAACCGCTCGCTCCAGGGGGCGGGTCGCATGGTGTCCGGGTCCAGCCTGACGAGGACCCGCAAGCCCTGCGCGTAGGTCACGCCGCCGTCCGCGGAACAGAATCGGAAACCGTAGGTGAGGCCGGTGCGCCCGAGCCTTTCCAGCCACAGGTGAACGGCGTAGTCGCCGGTCCGGTTCACGGGGCGCTCATAGCCGATGCGTAGTTCCTTGACGGCGTTGCAGGCGTCGCCGGCCGCTGCCCAGTCCCCCTCGAAGGCGAATCCGCGCTCCTGCCAGTACGTCACCCAGGCGCGCTCGACCATCAGCGGGTACCGGGCGTTGTGGAGCAGCCCGAGCGCGTCGAGGTCGTCGAAGTGCACGACCGCCGGGACGAGCACGCCGTGCTCGACGCCGGAGACGGGCACGGCGGTGGCGGTCGGAGGGGCTTGCGTGGTCACGGACGGGACTCCTGAGCAGTGCTGGCCGAAAACAACTCATCCTAAGCGCCCGCTCACAGATGCCAGGACCGTCCGGAAGGGGCACTACCATGACGCCGATCGTTGATGACTACACGAAGTGGAGCGGCCCGTGAACCTCGGCGTGCGCTGGACCCTGCACGGCGACGGGCGGACACCCGCTCCCGGTGCCGTCGTACGACCCGACGAGCGGCTGTCCTGGCCGCGTACGGCGGGCCTCGGCGCCCAGCATGTGGTGGCCATGTTCGGGGCGAGCTTCGTCGCTCCGGTGCTGATGGGCCTGGACCCCAATCTCGCGATCATGATGTCCGGCGTCGCGACCGTGATCTTCCTGCTCGCTACCCGGGGCAAGGTGCCCAGTTACCTGGGCTGCTCGCTCTCTTTCGTCGGTGTGGCCGCCACCATCCGGGCCTCCGGCGGTGACAGCGCCACCGTGACCGGCGCGGTGCTGGTCGTCGGCGCCGCCCTCTTCGTCGCCGGCCTGGCCGTGCAGCGCTTCGGGGCGCGGATCATCCACTCCGCGATGCCGCCGATCGTCACCGGCGCGGTCGTCATGCTGATCGGGTTCAACCTCGCCCCGGTGACCGCCTCGACGTACTGGCCGCAGGACCAGTGGACCGCGCTGCTGGTCATGCTCTTCACCGGTCTCGCCGTGGTGTGCCTGCGCGGCTTCTTCTCGCGTATCGCGATCTTCCTCGGCCTGATCTTCGGTTACGTCCTGTCCTGGGCGCTCGACCGGGTCTTCGGGAAGATCCACTCCCCCGTCGGCGGCGCGGAGGCCGTGGACCACTGGCGGCTCGACCTGTCCGGTGTCGCCAAGGCCGACTGGATCGGCCTGCCGTCGTTCCACGCGCCGAGCTTCGAGTGGTCGGCGATCCTGGTCGCCCTGCCCGTGGTGATCGCGCTCATCGCGGAGAACGCGGGACACGTCAAGGCCGTCGGTGAGATGACCGGTGAGCCCCTCGACGACAAGCTGGGCACCGCGATCGCTGCCGACGGCGCCGCCTCCATGCTCTCCACCGCCGTCGGCGGACCCCCGAACACCACGTACTCCGAGAACATCGGCGTCATGGCCGCGACCCGCGTCTACTCCACGGCCGCCTACTGGGCCGCCGCGGGCTTCGCGCTGCTCTTCGGCCTGTGCCCCAAGTTCGGCGCGGTGGTCGCCGCGATCCCCGGGGGCGTCCTCGGCGGGATCACCGTGATCCTCTACGGCATGATCGGCCTGCTCGGCGCGCAGATCTGGATCAACGCCAAGGTGGATCTGCGCAATCCGCTGAACCTGGTGCCGGCCGCGGCGGGCATCATCATCGGCGTCGGTGGCGTCAGCCTGAAGATCACCGACAACTTCGAGCTCAGCGGCATCGCGCTCGGCACCATCGTCGTCATCACCGGCTACCACGTGCTGCGTGCCTTCGCGCCCGCCCACATGAAGGAGCGGATGAAGGACGAGGAGCCCCTGCTGGACTCCGGCACCTCGTCGTACGACGCCGGTTCCGAGGCACCCGCCGGGATGCCGGAGGGCTCGGGTCAGGGCCCGACGAGCGGCCGGTAGTCACTGCGGAAACGTCCCTCTTTCCGGGGAAGCCCCGGCCCGTCACCGCGCGGACGGGCCCGGGGCTGGGACCCTGCCCCCATGGCGCAGACGGAACAGTTCGCGATGCGGGCGGCCCACGGTCCTTCCCCGGTCGGGTCCGTGGTGGAGCGGATGCGGTCGCTGCGTTCCGCCCTGCCCCCGGGCGACGGGCTCGCGGTGTTCAACCGGGTGTACCTGGCGGTCACGGAGGAATTCGGCCGGTACGCCGAGGCCGGGCACTTCTCCGACCGGCCGGCCGCCGACACGCTCGCCGTGCTCTTCGCCCGCCGCTATCTGGCGGCCGTGGACGAAGCGGCCGAAGGCCGGCGGCCGCCCGCGTGCTGGCGGCCGTTGTTCCAGTACCGCCGCCATCCCGGCGTGCGGCCGCTGCAGTTCGCGCTTGCCGGCATCAACGCCCACATCGGGCACGACCTGGCCCTCGCCGTCGTGGACACCTGCCGTGCACTCGGCCGTGAACCGGCCGACCTGGAAAGCGGGTTCGACCGTGTCGGCGACATCCTCGTGCAGTTGGAGGAGCACATCCGCGAGGACCTGATGCCCGGCCCCGACCTGCTCGAGATCGCCGATCCGCTGACCCATCTGGTCGGCGCGTGGAGCCTCGAACGGGCCCGCGACAGCGCCTGGTCGGCGGCCCGGCTTCTGTGGGGACTGCGGGACCTGCCCGACCTGGCCGAGGAGTTCACCGAGCGTCTGGACGCCGGTGTCGGCCTGGTCGGGCGCTGTCTGCTGACGCCCTGGCGCTGAGGCCGGGCCTCAGTCCTCCGGCAGCTCGACCGGCGCGATCTCGTCGTAGAGGTCGCCCGGGCCCGGGTTGGACGGATCCGTCGCGCCGCCGAAGTGGGCCATCACGCCCCACACGGCGTTGAGCGCGGTCTGCACGGCGCCCTCGGCCCAGCCCGCCGTCCACGAGATGTCGTCGCCGGCGAGGAAGATGCCGCGCTTGTCCTCGGGCAGCCGGTCCTGCATGAAGTGGGTGAACAGCCGGCGCTGGTAGCGGTAGTGGCCGGGCAGGTTGGCCTTGAACGCGCCCATGAAGTACGGCTCGTTCTCCCACGACACGGTCACCGGGTTGCCGATGATGTGGCTGCGGATGTCGACGTTCGGGTAGATCTCGCCGAGCGACTTCAGCATGACCTCCATCCGCTCGTTCGCGGACAGCGGCAGCCACTTCAGGCTGTCGTCGCACCAGGTGTAGGAGAGGCAGATGACAGCCGGCTTGTCCGGGCCGTTGTCCAGCAGGTACGTGCCGCGGGTCATCCGGTCGGTCAGCGTCATCGACATGGTGTCGCGCCCGGTCACCTCGTCCTTGTCCAGCCAGAACGGCCGGTCCACCGGCACGAACAGCTTGGAGGACTCCATGTAGTGGGTGCGCTCCATCGCCGTCCAGTGGTCGATGGGGAACAGCGCGTCGTCACAGGCGATCTTGGACAGCAGCATCCACGACTGGGCGGTGAAGATCGCCGCCCGGTAGGTGCGGATGTCGCCGGCCGCGTCGGTGACCGTGATGCGGTTGCCCGCCGTGCGGGACAGCCGCGTCACCGCCGGGCGGGGGGCGCCGTCGTGCAGCGAGGACAGCGAGGTGCCGAGCGGCCAGTGGACGATCTTCTGCGGCTCACGCTCCCACAGGCGCAGCGGCAGCTGCTGGCTGCCCTCGACGATGCCGCGGTGGTGGTCGTCGGCCTCCGAGTAGACGACCCGCAGGATCTCCAGGATGGAGTTGGGGAAGTCGGTGTCCCAGCCGCCGGTGCCGAAGCCGACCTGTCCGAAGATCTCCCGGTGCCGGAAGGACTTGAAGGCCTCCGAGTCGCACAGGAAGCCGTAGAAGGTCTGGTTGTCGAGCTTCTCGACGAGCTTGGCCCAGATCTCGCGGATGCGCGGGACGTCGCGCTCACGCATGGCCTGGTTCATGTCGGAGAAGTCGGCGCCCTCCTCCAGACAGGCGTTCCAGGCGTTCATCACGTCGCGGTAGACCTGCGGCAGGTCGTCGATGGTCTCCGCGTAGTGCGACTCGCCCTTGAGGTCGACGACGGTCGACGGCGTGGAGGGGGCGAGCGGGTTGGGGAACGGCCGGGTGGTCAGGCCGACGAGGTCGATGTAGTGCTGGAGCGCGGTGGAGGAGGGCGGGAAGCGCATCGCGCCCATCTCGGCGGTCAGCTCGTCCGTGCCGGTTCCCTCGAAGCCGACGGTGCGCAGCCGGCCGCCGATCTGGTCGGCCTCGTAGACGACGGGCTTCAGGCCCATCTTCATCAGCTCGTACGCGGCGACGATGCCGGAGAGGCCGCCGCCGATGACCGCGACCTCGGCGCCGTGCTCGGTCGCCGGTATCTGGCCGAGGCCCGCGGGGTGCGCCAGGAAGTCGTCGTAGGCGTAGGGGAAGTCCGGACCGAACATGGTGATCGGCGGCTGCGCGTCGCTGTGCTGGACGGCGGTGGTGGGCACCGTGGACGTCATGGGGTACGGACTCCTTGCGGGGAAAGGCGAAGCGGTGGGGCGGTGAGGCGGGGGCCGGCGGGCGTCAGGTCAGCGAGCCGTACAGGCCCGGCCGCCGGTCACGCAGGTACGGGTTGTTCTCGCGCGACGCGCTGAGCAGCTCGGGGTCGACCTCGCCGATGACGAGCTCCTCCCCGCGGCCGGCGCGGGTGCGCACCGTCCCGTCGGGGGCGGCGAGGCAGCTGAGACCGACGAACTCGAACTCGCCTTCCGGGCCGGTCCTGTTGACGTACGCGACGTACATCTGGCTCTCGAAGGCGCGGACCGGGACCAGCGATTCGGCGACGAACTGGAAGGGGTGCATCTGCGCGGTGGGGACCAGCAGCAGGTCGGTGCCGGCCAGGGCGTGGGCGCGGACGTTCTCGGGGAACTCCACGTCGTAGCAGATCAGCATGCCGACGCGGATGCCGTCGAGCTCGGCCTGGACGACGGTCTCCTCGCCCGGGGTGAACCACCGCTGCTCGAAGCAGCCGAAGAGGTGCGTCTTGCGGTAGTTCGCGAGGCGCTGCCCGGACGCGTCGATCAGCTGGGCGGAGTTGTGGATCGTGCCCGTGTCGCCGGCCGTGCCGCTGCCCTCGTCCGCCCGCTCGGGGTAGCCGTAGAGCACCGCGATGCCGTGGCGCACGGCGATGTCGGCGACGGCGAGCGCGCCGGGCCCGTCCGCGCGCTCGGCCAGCATCGGCACGTCGTCGCCGATGGCGTATCCGGTGAGGAACATCTCGGGGCAGACGAGCAGCCCCGCACCGGCCTCGGCGGCCCGGCCCGCGGCCTCGTCGAGCACCTTCAGGTTCTCCGCGACCGAGCCCGGACGGCCGGAACTCTGGAGCAGGGCGGTGCGCAGGGGCATGGGTGACCTCGGGCATGGGACGGGTGAACGGGAGACGTCTATGACGGTACGGTCCGGCGATCGGCCGGGACAAGGCGCGAGCGTTGCGCGCGGACGGTCGATGTGTTGCGTCGTTCCGGCCCAAGCCGGCGATTCGTTGCGCGGCCAGTGGCCCGTCCGGCGGGACGCCCCGACGGGCCACCGTGCGTCGCTCTCCGGTCACCCCCGGGGTGTCCCCCGGCACCGCGCTCACCAGCGGGATCGCGCGGACGGGGCGGCCCCGGGAAGCGGGGCCGCCCCGAGCGGCCGTGGGGCGCTACGCGGGAGCGCCGGAGGAGAACCGCCGCAGCAGCGGGGAGAGCACCAGGACCGACTTGGTGCGCTCCACGAACGGCTCCCCCGCGATGCGTTCGAGCACCCGCTCGAAGTGGCGCATGTCGGAGGCGAAGACCTGGACGATCGCGTCCGCCTCACCGGTGACGGTGGAGGCGGACGCGATCTCCGGGTAGCGCTTGAGACCGCGCTCGATCGCCTCGGGAGAGGTGTTGCGGCTGCAGAAGATCTCGATGAACCCTTCGGTGGCCCAGCCGAGCGCCTTGGGGTCGACCCGCACGGTGAAACCGGTGATGGCGCCTTCGGCGCGCAGCCGGTCCACCCGTCGTTTCACCGCCGGGGCGGAGAGCCCCACCATCGAGCCGATGTCCGCGTAGGAGCGGCGGGCGTCCTCCGCCAGGGCATGGACGATGCGCTCGTCGAGGTCGTTCAGCAACTTTCACACCATGCTCGGTCCGTGCCGGGGAGCAGCGGCTCCCTGGTCAAGACAGTATCCATCAGGGATACGGGCGCGTGCCCCTGGCGCGGCCTCACCGCAGTGCGGACCTGCGCATGCCGTAGCCGAAGTAGACGGCAAGGCCCACCGCCATCCAGACCCCGAACACGATCCAGGTGATGGTGTCGAGGCTGAGCATCATCCACACGCAGAACCCGAAGCCGATCACCGGGAAGAGCGGCGACAGCGGCACCCGGAAGGTCCGCTTCATGTCCGGACGGGTCCGGCGCAATACGACGACGGCCACGTTGACCAGCGCGAACGCGAACAGGGTTCCGATGCTCGTGGCGTCGGCCAGCCGGCCCAGCGGCACGGCGGCGGCGAGCACGCCGCAGAACAGCGACACGATCACCGTGTTGGCCCGGGGCGCGCCGCTCTTGGCGTGCACCCGGGAGAACACCTTGGGCACCAGGCCGTCGCGCGACATGGCGAACAGGATGCGGGTCTGCCCGTACAGCACCGTCAGCACGACGCTGGCGATGGCGATGACGGCGCCCGCGGCGAGCAGCACGGCCCAGAAGCTCTGCCCGGTGACGTCCTCCATGATCCCGGCGAGTGCGGCCTCGGACTCGCCGAAGCCCTTCCAGGGGCGGGCGCCGACGGCGACGGCGGCGACCAGCACGTACAGCGCGGTGACGATCAGCAGGGACAGCATGATGGCGCGCGGCAGGTCACGCTGAGGGTTCTTGGCCTCCTCGCCGGCCGTGGAGGCGGCGTCGAAACCGATGTACGAGAAGAACAGCGACGCTCCGGCGGCGCTGACGCCCGCCATGCCCAGCGGCATGAAGTTCTCGTAGTTGCCGCTGCGGAAGCCCTGGACCCCGACGGCGCAGAACAGCACCAGAGCGGCGATCTTCACCACGACCATGACGGTGTTGGCGCGGGCGCTCTCGCGGGCCCCGCCGAGCAGGAACACCATGGCGAGCAGCACCACGAGGAGGGCGGGCAGGTTGAAGAACCCGCCGTCGCCGGGCGGCGCCGACAGGGCCGCCGGGATGGTGACGCCGATGGTGCCGGCGAGGAGTTCGTTGAGGTACTCGCCCCAGCCGACCGCCACGGCGGCGACGGAGACCCCGTACTCGAGGATGAGACACCAGCCGCACACCCAGGCGACGAGCTCGCCCATCGTGGCGTAGGCGTACGAGTAGGACGATCCGGAGACCGGGATGGTGCCGGCCAGCTCCGCGTACGAGAGCGCCGAGAAGAGCGCGGTCAGACCGGCGATCACGAACGAGACGGTGACGGCGGGACCCGCCTCGGGCACCGCCTCGCCGAGTACGACGAAGATGCCGGTGCCGAGCGTGGCACCGATGCTGATCATGGTCAGCTGCCACATGGACAGCGAGCGGCGCAGCGCACCGCCCTCGCCCTGCCCGCCTTCCGCGACCAGCCGCTCGACCGGCTTCCTTCTCATCAGCCGGGCGCCGGTTCCCCGGCCCCTTCCGTTCGACGGCTCGGTCGTCGGTGGCGCTGCGCCTTGGTCCAGCACGTCGTTGGCTCCTTCATCGCTGCGGCTCGGCGGGGCGGCCCGACGGCGGCCCGCAGGCAGGCAGAAGAAGCCCGCGCATGGGTGGGGGACCGCCGAGCAGACGGTCACCGCCACTCCTGGTACGGGGGTCGAGCCTACGAGTCCGCTGCTCACAGCCGTAATGCACCGTTGTTGCGCATCAGCGGCCGATCATTGCGCGCTGACGGGAGCCACGGGGAAACATTGCGCTCCGGTGAAACAGGAGTGTCATGACCGCCTCCGCCGGACCGCGCCCCGAACCGTGGGAAACCCGGCGCTCCCGTCGTCGTGCGAGATACCGGTGCGCGGGGTTGATACTCGCGCCACTTCTGGGTATGCGAGCGGTGATGAACACACAGCCGCAGGTGGTGATCGAGGAATCGCCCCACCAGGAGAGCAGGCACAGTGCGGGCGCCCGTACGGCCACCGCGGACTTCCTGCTGCAGCACTGCGCGTGGGCCGACGCCGACGCGGTGCTGCTGGTCGTCTCCGAGCTCGTCACCAACGCCGTGCGCCACACCGCCGGCTGGTGGCGGCTGCGTCTGACGGTCGGACACGACACCCTGGTCGTCCAGATGGACGACTCCAGCCCCCTGCCCCCGGTCCCCCGGCAGCCGGACCTCGCGGGCGGCGGCGGCTTCGGATGGCACATGGTGCAGCGGCTCGCCGGCCGCGTGGAGGTCCGTCAGTTCCCCTACGGCAAGAGCATCCTGGCGACCTGGGCGCGCCCCGCCACGGCCGACTGCTGACCTCGCTCCCTCCCGTGCCCGCCGCCGACCGGGCCTGAGGCCGTCACGCAGGACGGACCGGACGCGCACGACTGACCGGAAACAGAAGCGGCGTCCTGACGGGCAGGACGCCGCTTCTGCCCGTGGGGGGGCTCCGCTCTCTCGACGGGCCCGGGCCTTCGAGGGTCCCGGGCACAGGCGCGGTCCACGGCGGGCGGCCACGGCCGCCCGCCGGTCCCGCAGGGGTCACTCCACGACGAGCAGCCCTTCACGCAGACGCGCGGTGATCCGCGACAGCAGCCGGGAGACATGCATCTGCGAGACACCGAGCTCCGCGCCGATCTCCGACTGCGTCATCTCCTCGCCGAACCGCATCTGCAGGATCCGCCGGTCGCGCTCGTCGAGCTCCTGGATCAGCGGCTTGAGCGCCTGCACGTTCTCCGCGATCTCCAGCTCGGCGTCCGGTGCGCCCAGCCGGTCGGACAGCGGCACGGCCCCGTGGTCGGAGGCGTCGTCCATCGGCATGTCGATCGAACCGGCCGTGTAGCCGTTGCTCGCGACCACACCCTCGATGATCTCTTCCTCGTCCATCCCGAGGTGTTCCGCGAGTTCGGCCGTGGTGGGTGCGTGGTCGAGCTTCTGCGAGAGCTCGTCGACGGCCTTGGCGAGGTCGATCCTCAGTTCCTGAAGCCGCCGCGGGACATGCACGGCCCAGCTGGTGTCGCGGAAGAAGCGCTTGATCTCACCGATGATGTAGGGCACGGCGAACGTCGCGAACTCCACCTCACGGCTCAGCTCGAAGCGGTCGATCGCCTTGATCAGGCCGATCGTGCCGACCTGGATGATGTCCTCCATCTGCTCCGCGCGATTGCGGAACCGGCCCGCGGCGTACTTCACGAGAGCCAGGTTGAGCTCGATCAGGGTGTTGCGCACGTATTGGTATTCGTGGGTGCCCTCCTCAAGAGAGGCCAGCCGCACGAAGAACGTCTTCGAGATCTCACGTGCGTCCTTGGGTGCAACCTCCCCCGGGTTCTCCACTTCCGGAAGCCCCAGCTCCAGGATTTCCGGGCGCTGCGCTTCAGGCTGCGTGAGTTCGGTCGGGACCGTGCTCGCCGTGGACACTTCGTCCTCCCCTGCTCCGATGTCAGTGCGAGAGCGCGTCTACCCCCGACTCCGCACCACATGCCTACAAAGTCGAGTTGGCTGAAAACTGACATGGTCCGGCCCCCCACTTCCTCGGGGGCCGGACCATATGACTGCGGGTCAGTTCCAGCTGGCGTGCAGGGGCTTGCCCTCGGCGTAACCGGCGGCGCTCTGGATTCCGACGATCGCCTTCTCCGCGAACTCCTCCAGGGAGCCCGCCCCGGCGTACGTGCACGAGGAGCGGACGCCCGCGATGATCGAGTCGATCAGGTCCTCGACGCCCGGACGGCTCGCGTCGAGGAACATCCGCGAGTGCGAGATCCCCTCTTCGAACAGGCCCTTACGTGCACGGTCGTACGCGGACTCCTCGCTGGTGCGGTTGCGCACGGCGCGCTTCGACGCCATACCGAAGGACTCCTTGTAGAACCGCCCGTCGGGGGCCTGCTGAAGGTCGCCCGGGGACTCGTACGTGCCGGCGAACCACGAGCCGATCATGACGTTGGACGCACCCGCGGCCAGCGCCATCGCCACGTCACGGGGGTGGCGGACACCGCCGTCCGCCCAGACGTGCTTGCCGAACTTCTTCGCCTCCGCGGCGCATTCCAGGACGGCCGAGAACTGCGGCCGGCCCACACCGGTCATCATGCGGGTGGTGCACATGGCGCCGGGGCCCACACCGACCTTGACGATGTCCGCGCCGGCCTCGATCAGGTCGCGCACGCCTTCCGCCGCGACGACGTTGCCCGCCACGATCGGGACCTGCGGGTCGAGGGCGCGAACGGCCTTGACGGCGCTGATCATCGACTCCTGGTGGCCGTGCGCGGTGTCGACGACCAGCGTGTCGACGCCCGCGTCGAGCAGCTGCTTGGCCTTGCCCGCCACATCGCCGTTGATGCCGACGGCAGCGGCGATCCGCAGCCGGCCGGCGGCGTCGACCGCGGGGGTGTACAGCGTCGCGCGCAGGGCGCCCTTGCGGGTCAGCACACCGGCGAGCCTGCCGGAGCCGTCCACGGCGGGCGCGTAGCGCCGGTTGGCGCCGTCGAGGGTGTTGAACGCCTCGCGGGGGTCGATGTCCGCGTCGAGGAGCAGCAGGTCCTTCGACATGACCTCGGACAGCTGGGTGAACCGGTCGACCCCGGCCAGGTCGTGGTCGGTGACGATGCCGACGGGCCGGCGGTCCTCGTCCACGACGACGCCCGCGCCGTGCGCCCGCTTCGGCAGCAGGGACAGGGCATCGGCGACGGTCTGGTGCGGGACCAGCACGATCGGGGTGTCCAGCACGTGGTGGCGGGTCTTCACCCAGGCGATGACGTCGGTGACGACGTCGATCGGAATGTCCTGGGGGATGACGACGAGGCCGCCGCGGCGGGCGACGGTCTCGGCCATCCGGCGACCGGCGATGGCGGTCATGTTGGCCACGACCAGCGGCACCGTCGTTCCGGTCCCGTCCGGGGAGGAGAGGTCCACGCCCTGCCGCGAACCGACGGCCGAGCGGCTCGGCACCATGAACACATCGTCGTACGTCAGGTCGTACGGCGGCTTGATGTCGTTGAGGAAACGCACGTGCTTAACATCCCAGTCGATCGGAGTCGGCCCCCCGGCGATGCGGCCGGAGGAAATCGCACGTACTTCAGTCTCCCATGCCGGGACCCCGGAACGGCTCAGGACAATCGTCCAGGTCAGAAGGGGTGTCTTGGTGCGATCGCACCAAGGCGTCGGCAGGGCCCGCTCCCGCTCAGTCGTCCGGGTCGGCGCGCTCCAGCGCCGGGCGCGGACCGGGCGCCGCGGTCAGCAGCAGGTCGGCCGCCGCCGTGTCCGTCACGAGGCTGGTGACCAGACCGGAACGGAGCACGGCCCCGATCGCCTCCGCCTTGCGGGGGCCGCCCGCGATGGCCACGACCTCGGGAATGCGGCGCAGCCGGTCGGCCTCGACGGTGATGCAGCGCTCTCCCAGGTCGCGGCCGACCCGGCGGCCCTGGGTGTCGAAGAGGTGGGCGGACATCTCGGCGGCCACACCGAGGGAGGCGTAGTGGGCCCGCTCCTCGTCGGAGAGCATGTCGTGGACGGTGGAGATGCCGGGCTCCCAGGAGCCGATCGAGACACAGGCGACGGTGACCTTGTCGAAGTAGTCGAAGGCCCGCGCGATGCCCGTCTGGTGGCGCAGCGCCGCCGCCGTCGCGGGGTCGGGCAGCAGCATCGGGGCGTAGATGGGGTGGGCCTCGCCGCCGGACACCTGTGCCGCTCTTCGTACCGCCTCGACGGAGCCGCGCTCCGCGGTGCCCGCGTCGTACACGCCGGTGAGCTGGACGACGGTGCACGGCGGCAGCCGGTCGAGGGCCGCGGCCATGTGAATGGTGGACCGGCCCCACGCCAGTCCCAGCACATCGCCCTCGGCCACCAGCTCGCCGAGCAGATCGGCGGCGACCTCGCCCAGGTTCTCCGGGTCGGGCGACTCGTCCGCGCCCTCCGAGGGCGACTCGACGACGACCGCGTGCCGCAGCCCGAAGTGGGCGCGCAGCGCGTCGGAACGCTCGGCGTCCAGCTCGGCGGGGACGCGGATCTCGATGCGGACGAGATCACGCTCGAGAGCGGTCTCCAGGACCCTGGCGACCTTGAAGCGGCTGACGCCGAACTCCTCGGCGATCTGGATCTTGGACTTGCCCTCGAGGTAGAAGCGACGGGCCATGGCCGCCGCCTGCACAAGCTCAGCGGGCCCCATCCGCAGGGCAGACCGTCCCGCCGACCTAGCAGACACCGCGATCTCCTCACTGCTGTTCATGCCGTACAAACTTGCCGCTGTACACACTCCGGATCCGCCATCCTGTCAGATCCGTGCGCCCTTGATCAGCCCTGCCGGGCCAACATCGGTTGAACAAGCGCGGGCACGTTTCAGTGCCCGCACGCCCAGGCCGCGGAAGCGGTCACCGCCGCCGCCTGGTCACGAAGTTTCCGCACCGCCTCCGCCGGATCGTCCGCGCCGTAGACCGCGGAGCCCGCCACGAACACGTCCGCGCCGGCCTCCGCGCACTGCTCGATGGTCGACGCCGACACCCCGCCGTCGACCTGCAGCCACAGCTCGAGGCCGTGCTTGGAGATGAGCTCCCGGGTGCGGCGGATCTTCGGCAGCATGATGTCGAGGAAGGCCTGACCGCCGAAGCCCGGCTCCACGGTCATGATCAGGAGCATGTCGAGCTCGGGGAGCAGATCCTCGTACGGCTCGATCGGGGTGGCCGGCCTGAGGGCCATCGAGGCCCGCGCGCCCTTCGCCCGGATCTCGCGGGCCAGCCGCACGGGCGCGGCGGCGGCCTCCACGTGGAAGGTGACGGACCCGGCCCCCGCCTCGATGTACTGGGGAGCCCAGCGGTCGGGGTCCTCGATCATCAGGTGGCAGTCCAGTGGGGTGTCCGTCGCCTTCGCGAGCGACTCGACGACCGGCACGCCCAAGGTGAGGTTGGGCACGAAGTGGTTGTCCATCACGTCGACGTGGAGCCAGTCGGCACCCTCGACAGCCTTGGCCTCTTCCGCCAGGCGCGAGAAGTCCGCGGAGAGGATACTGGGGTTGATCTGAACGGCCATGCGCCAAGACTGCCATGTCCTTGGGCACTTCCCATCCCCGGGACGGCACTCGGTATGGACCAACGACACACCGGACCGGCCCAGCCCCCCGCAATTCCGGCGATTCGGTCCCCCGCAGAGGCAGATACGGGAGCGTCATGGCGGAGGCGGAACAGGACACGGCACCTTCAGGGGCGGCCGGCAAAGGAATCGCGCATCTTGTCTGCGGACGGCGCAGCAAGTGGATCGTGCTGGTCCTGTGGCTCGCGGTCATGGTGCTGGCCTTCCCCCTGGCACAGAAACTCACGGACGCGCAGGACAACGACGCCTCCTCCTGGCTGCCGGGCAGCGCCGAGTCGACCCAGGTCCTGGCCGAGGCGGAGGACTTCCGGCCCGAGGTGATCCCCGCGATCGTCGTCTACGCGCGCGAGGACGGTCTCACGGCCGCCGACCGGGAGCGGATCAGCGCGGACGTCGCGGCCGTCAAGGAGCTGCGCGACCACGGCGTGCGCGGCGCCGAGACCCGCGGCCCGGTCTTCGACCGGCCGGCGGATCCGCGGGCCGCCCAGGTCTTCGTCCCGATCACCATGGACGAGGAGGGATGGGAGCGGATCGCCCCGGCCGTCGACTCGATCCGCGCAGAGACGGGCACGGGGGGCGACGGCCTGTCGGTGCACGTCACCGGGCCCGGCGGGACCTCGGCCGACTTCTCCGAGGCCTTCGAGGGCATCGATTCGACGCTGCTGTTCTCCGCGATGGCCGTCGTGATCGTGATGCTGCTGATCACCTACCGCAGCCCGACTCTGCTGCTGGTCCCGTTGTTCTCGGTGATCGCGGCCCTCGGCGCCGCTCAGGCCGTCATCTACCTGATGGCCGAGCATGCCGATCTGACCGTCAACGGCCAGAGCGCGGGCATCCTGACCGTCCTCGTGTTCGGCGCGGGCACGGACTACGCCCTGTTGCTGGTCGCACGCTACCGGGAGGAGCTGCGCCGCCACGAGGACCGGCACGAGGCGATGGCGCTGGCCCTGCACCGGGCGGGGCCGGCGGTGCTCGCGAGTGGTGCGACGGTGGTCCTCGGCATGCTGGTGCTGATGGCCGCGGAGATGAACTCCACGCGCGGTCTCGGTCCCGTCGCCGCCATCGGCGTCGCCGTCGCCCTGTTCGCCATGCTGACGCTGTTCCCCGCGCTCCTGGTGATCTTCGGCCGCTGGATCTTCTGGCCGGTGGTCCCGCACCTGGGCTCTCCCGAGCCGACCGAGCGCGGCTTCTGGGCCCGTACGGGACGGCGGATCTCCCGTCGGCCACGAGCGGTGTGGGGCGGCACGGCCGTCGCTCTCGCGGTGTGCGCCCTGGGGCTCACGCAGCTGCGGGCGGAGGGCATCAGCAACGCCGATTCCTTCACCGGCAAGCCCGACTCGATCACCGGCCAGGAGGTGCAGGCCCGGTACTTCCCCGCAGGCAGCGGCGATCCTCTGGTGGTCATCAGCAACGGGGGCAGGCCCGTCAGGTGGGCGAGGCGGTGGCCGCGACGCCCGGTGTGGTGCCCACATCGCTCGGGCTGCCGCCCGGTACCGCCCCCGTGCACGAAGGCCGGGTGCTCTTCGAGGCCACACTGGAGGACCCCGCCGACAGCCAGGCCGCCAAGGACACCGTCGAGAAGGTCAGGGACGCCGTTCACGCCGTCCCCGACGCGGACGCGCAGGTGGGCGGTGGCACGGCGGCGCTGCTCGACATGGACGCCGCGACGACCCACGACAACTTCCTGATCATTCCGCTGGTGCTGCTCGTGGTGCTGCTGATCCTGATGGTGCTGCTGAGATCCCTGGTCGCTCCGCTGCTGCTGATCGGCACGGTGGTGCTGTCGTTCGCCGCCGCGCTGGGGCTGAGCGCACTGGCCTTCCGGTACCTCTTCGACTACGCGGGCGAGTCGACGGACTTCCCGCTGTTCGTCTTCGTGTTCCTGGTGGCACTGGGCATCGACTACAACATCTTCCTCACGACCCGTATCCGTGAGGAGGCCCGCAGGCAGGGCACCGCGTCCGGCGTGGTCACGGGCCTCGCCGCGACCGGCGCAGTGATCACCTCGGCCGGTCTGGTCCTCGCGGGTACGTTCGCCGCCCTCGGGACGCTGCCCATGGTCGCGTTCGCCGAGATCGGCTTCGCGGTGGCCCTGGGCGTCCTGCTGGACACCTTCGTCGTCCGCTCCGTGCTGGTCACGTCGCTGTTCCTGGACGTGGGCCCGAAGGTGTGGTGGCCCCACAGGCTGTCCCGCGAGGAAGCCGGGCAGGCCCCACGGCCGTGAGCCGACCTGGGGCCTGCCGGGGAAGTCAGGCGGTGCGCCGCAGCAGGGCCAGGTACATCGCGTCCGTGCCGTGCAGATGCGGCCACAGCTGCACGTCGGGGCCGTCGCCGAGGGCCGGGACGCCGGGCATCAGCGGGCGGGCGTCCACCCACTCCGCCTCAACGGCCGGGCCGCCGCGGCCGCGCAGGACGTCCTCCACGACGACACGTGTCTCGGCGAGATGCGGCGAACAGGTCGCGTACCCCACCACTCCGCCGACCCGTACGGCCTTCAGTGCCTCACGCAGCAGTTCCCGCTGGAGCGGGGCGAAGCCCTCGAGGTCCGAGGGGCGGCGGCGCCAGCGGGCTTCGGGGCGGCGGCGCAGCGCGCCGAGTCCCGAGCACGGGACGTCGACGAGCACCCGGTCGAACACGCCCTCACGCCACGGCGGGCGCGTCCCGTCGGCCGCGACCACCTGGTACGGCCCCGGATTGCCGGCGAGTGCCCGCTCCACCAGCCGGGCCCGGTGCGGCTGCTTCTCGGAGGCCAGCAGGGACGCGCCACGACCGGCCGCGAGCGCGCCGAGGAGCGCCGCCTTGCCACCGGGCCCCGCGCACCCGTCGAGCCAGCGCTCGTCGCTGCCTTCCAGCGGCGCGTTGGCGAGGGCGATCGCCACCAGCTGGCTGCCTTCGTCCTGGACGCCCGCGCGTCCGTCCCGCACGGCCTCGATGGCGCCCGGCTCGCCGCCCTCGGCCAGCCGGACGGCGTAGGGGGACCAGCGGCCGGGCAGGACGGAGTCCTCTCCCAGCACCTCCGTCAGCTCGCCGGTGGTCGAACGCCCCGGCCGCGCCACGAGCGTCACCTCGGGCCGCTCGTTGTCGGCCTCCAGCAGATCCTCGATGCCGGCGCGGCCGCCGCCGAGCGAGTCCCACAGGGCGGAGACGACCCACCGGGGGTGTGAGTGGACGACCGCCAGATGGTCTTCCGCGTCCTCGTCGTAGGGCGGGGCGACCCGCTCCAGCCAGGCGTCCATGTCGTGCTGCGAGATCTTGCGGAGCACGGCGTTCACGAATTTCGCGCGCCCGTCGCCGAGCACCACCCTCGCCAGTTCCACGCTCGCGGAGACGGCCGCGTGCGTGGGGATGCGCGTCCCCAGCAGCTGGTGCGCGCCAAGCGCGAGGACGTCCAGCACCGGCGGGTCGACCTCGCGCAGCGGCCGGTCGATACAGGCAGCGATGATCGCGTCGTAGGTGCCCTGGCGGCGCAGCGTCCCGTACACGAGCTCCGTCGCGAGCGCCGCGTCCCGGCCGTGGAAGTCGTCCTTCTCGCGCGCCTTCTTCAGCAGCGGCGGCAGGACGAGATTGGCGTACGCGTCCCTCTCGTCGACGGCCCGCAGCGCCTCGAAGGCGAGGATCCGCACGGGGTCCTTCTTGGGGCGGCGGTACGGCTTGGCGGGACGGTGACGGGACTGCTCACTCAAAAGGTGCTCCGCGTTCGATGAAACGTGATCCCTCTCAGCCTACGACCGGCGCGCCGACCCTCTCGCCAGGAGCGATCCGCACACCCCGCGCCCAGTCCGCCGCACGCATCGGCTTCTTGCCCTGCGGCTGGACCCACAACAGCTCCACGGCATGGGACCCGGTGCCCACGTGCACATGGTTCTTGCCGGCGTCGAGCTCCCCCGGTTCGAGGTCCTTGCGGTCGGGCAGCAGCGCGACCTGGACGAGCTTGAGGCGCTCGCCACGGAAGGCCGTCCACGCGCCCGGCGCGGGAGTGCAGCCCCGCACGACCCGGTCGACCCGCAGCGCGGGCGCGGTCCAGTCGACGTGGGCGTCCTCGACGGTGATCTTCGGGGCCAGCGTGACGCCCTCCGCGGGCTGCGGCACGGGCCGCAGGGTCCCGTCCTCGATGCCGTCCATCGTCGCCGCGAGCAGCCCCGCACCGGCGAAGGCCAGCCGCGTCAGCAGATCGCCGCTCGTGTCCGTGGGGCGCACGGGCTCCGTGATCACGCCGTAGACCGGCCCGGTGTCGAGCCCCTCCTCGATCCGGAACGTCGCCGCGCCGGTCATCTCGTCACCGGCGAGAATCGCGTGCTGCACGGGGGCGGCGCCACGCCAGGCGGGCAGCAGCGAGAAGTGCAGGTTCACCCAGCCGTGGGCGGGCACATCGAGGGCCGCCTTGGGCAGCAGGGCGCCGTAGGCGACGACGGGACAGCAGTCGGGGCCGATCTCCCGCAGCCGCGCGAGGAACTCCTCGTCGCGCGGCCTCGCCGGCTTGAGCACCTCGATCCCGGCGTCGGCGGCGCGCTCCGCGACCGGGCTGGCGACCAGCCGCCGCCCGCGGCCCGCGGGCGCGTCGGGCCGGGTGACGACGGCGGCGACCTCGTGCCGGTCGGAGGCGATCAGGGCGTCCAGGGCGGGGACGGCGACCTCGGGAGTACCTGCGAAGACGAGCTTCATCGGTGGCTGACTGCCTCTCAGACTGGGACGTGCGGTGACGAGCAGCACACCAGTCTATGAGCCGTGGCAGCAGGGGGCGTACGGGAGCCCGCGCGCCCCACGCACAGGCACATACGCCCCGAAGCGTGACCAGACCACCCACCGGCGCGTTGGTCAAGAGAGATTGACCGAAGCGGGCCGCCCCGGACGCGACCCGACCCCTTTTAACCGCCGGTTCGAGAGGCTTGTCAATGGCCGACCACGCAACCCACGACGCCCAAGCCCGGGCCAGCCTGCATCTGCTGGTGCGGGACATCGAGCGGGTCCGCCGGCAGGTGGACGCATTGCGCACGCTCACCGCCCAGCTGGGGAACGTCTACCGCCCCCGCCGCTCCGGCCCGTCCACGGGCTTCGTCGTCTACGGCAGGGCGCCCGCCCCGACCGTCCGCCTCGCGCAGGAACTGCGGGACAGCGTCGAAACCCTCGTGACCGCGGCCGTGGACTTCGACCGCTCCCTCGGCTTCTCCTGGGACGCGGTCGGCTCGGCCCTCGGCGTCACCAAGCAGGCGGTGCACCGCCGTTACGGCTCGCGGCGGCAGGCTGCCGCGGCACAGGCGGAGCCGGAGGGCGCCGCGACGCGCACGCTGCCGCCGCCGGGCCTGTCCGCCGTCCCGGCGGTGCCGGCGGCCCGCTCGATGCCGCCGCAGCCGAGCGACACCCGCCCGAGCGCCTTCCCGGGCCCCCGCAACGGCTGACCCCCCACACCGGGACCGGGGGCCACGCGCCCCTGGCCCCGGGTCAGGGTCTCCCCCGAACCGGGGCAGGCCCCGGCCCCCGTGGGGGCTGTCGTCAACACCCCAAGATTCGGTGGAGGCTGACGCCCCCGGACAGCCCGGGCCGCTGCGCGGGCCGTTTCCCCCACCCCGCCCCTTCCCGAAACCGGGGCAAGCCCCGGCCCCCACGGGGGCGGACGCCGCCACCCCCCGAACAGCCCGTTCGCGGCACGGCCCTTCCCGAAGACGGGGCACGCCCCGGCCCCCTTGGGCGCTCACGACAGCCCTCCCCCAAGAGGGTTCCGTGGGGGCTGCCGCCCCCACATCCCCCGAACGGCGGCTTCGCGCCGCAAACACCGCCCGACCCCGACGGCTACCGGCCTCAGGGCGAGAACCACCAGGAACAACGCGACCGGAGCGGGCCCCACCGGCGGGAGGGGGGCGGGGTCGGAGGAGGGGGGTGTCCGGAAGTAAAGCGTCGCAACTCGCGCGAAGCGCGGTGAGGACAGCCATTCC
>NZ_JBIVAU010000021.1:10568-44984 GCF_044745705.1 Streptomyces sp. NPDC086835 | reverse complement strand
AGGTCGCGATGGCCAGGGCGATGGTCCGCCGGGCCATCGAGGAGATGATCCCGTTCGGGTGGGTGACCGCGGACGCCGGCTACGGCTACTCGAAAGGCTGGCGGACCGATCTCGAGCGGGCGGACGTCTTCCACGTCATGGCCACCACCCGCCACGACACCGTCGTCACCCGCTGGGCCATGGACCACCCGGTTCACGACCTGTTCAACGGACTGCCCCGGCAGAAGTGGAAGCGCCGCTCATGCGGCGAGGGGGCTCACGGCCCCCGCGTCTTCGACTGGGCAAGAGTCGAGGTCCGGCCCTGGCACCGGGAGGACCGGCGGCACTGGGTGATCGCCCGCCGCAGTGTCCGCCGGCCCGAGGAGATCTCCTACTACATCGCCTACCGCCCGGCCGACACGACCCTCGACCAGCTGATCCGCGTTGCCGGCACCCGATGGGCCGTCGAGGAGTGCTTCCAGACCGCGAAGCAGGAATGCGGCCTGGACGACTACCAGGTCCGCCGCTACCCCGGCTGGCACCGCCACATGACCCTGGCCATGGCCGCCCACGCCTGCCTCACCGTCCTGCGAGCCCGCGAGCTCGACGCCGCAAAAGCAGAAACGGATCCTCCGGCCTCGTCCCCCTCAGCCTCCCCGAGCTCAGGCGTCTGATCCACCGCCTCACCCACCGCCGCCCGGCGTCTGTCGACCACGTCCTGCACTGGTCCACCTGGCGACGCAGACGCCAACACCAAGCCCGCGTCAGCCACCACAAACGACGCGGCCACACACCACCCGCACCTGCCCAACCGTCACGACAAAGACCGTTGCAGTACTAGCCCTTCCCTGTCATCGACGACGCCACGTCAGACCCTGCCCTGGCGGGACGAGCGCCCAGCACCCTCCTGACGTTCGTGCAGCCCTGCTGGCCCGGGTCCGGTGCCATGCACCGGACCCGGGCCCGTGGCGGACGTCAGTCGAGAGGCGTCAGCGTGCCCGTGCGCGCCAGTTGCGCGTACCAGCGCGAGCTCGCCTTGGGGATGCGCCTGCCCGTCGGGTAGTCGACGTAGACCGTGCCGAAGCGCTTGCTGTATCCGTAGCCCCACTCGAAGTTGTCCAGCAGCGACCAGAGGAAGTAGCCCCGCACGTCCACGCCCGCCTCGATCGCCCGGTGCACCGCCGTGAGGTGTCCGTGCAGGTAGGCGATTCGGTCCGGGTCGCGGACCTCGCCGCTCGGGTCGACGTAGTCGTCGAAGGCCGCGCCGTTCTCGGTGATCACGAGGGGCATGTCCGGCAGGTCCGCGCCCAGGCGCAGCAGGAGGTCGTGCATGCCGGTCGGGTCGACCGCCCAGCCCATGGCGGTGGTGGTGCCCGGCGGGAGGTGGAAGGCCACGTTGTCGGCGCCGATCCAGGGGCTGTGGTCGCTTCTGCCGTGGCCGTCGGAGCCGTGGCTCGTCCCGTCGGCCGCGGCGGACACCAGTGTCGGCGTGTAGTAGTTGACACCCAGGAAGTCGAGCCGCTGCTCGATGTCGGCGGTGTCGCCGTCGCGCACGAAGGACCAGTCCGTCAGGTGGGCCGTGTCCTCCAGCAGGTCGGCGGGGTAGGCACCTTCGAACATCGGCCCGGTGAAGACCCGGTTGGCGAGTGCGTCGATGCGGCGCGCTGCGTCGACGTCGGGCGCCTGCCAGGTGAGCGGCCGCACATGGTGGATGTTGAGGGTGACGGACACCTGGGCGCCGCCGGGCAGCGCGGCGCGCAGCGCCTGGACCGCCTTGCCGTGCGCCAGGTTGAGATGGTGCGCGGCGCGCAGGGCCGACACCGGCTCGGTGCGTCCGGGTGCGTGCACACCGGAGCCGTAGCCGAGGAAGGCGCTGCACCAGGGCTCGTTGAGGGTGGTCCAGGTGCGCACCCGGTCGCCGAGCGCGTCGGCGGCGAGTGCGGCGTACTCCGCGAACCGGTCGGCGGTGGCCCGCTCGGGCCAGCCGCCGGCGTCCTCGAGTTCCTGCGGCAGGTCCCAGTGGTAGAGCGTGGCGACCGGCTGGATGCCCTTGTCCAGCAGTTCGTCGGTGAGCCGGCGGTAGAAGTCCAGTCCCTTCTGCACCGCCGGGCCGCGGCCGGTGGGCTGCACGCGCGGCCAGGAGATCGAGAACCGGTACGCGCCGACGCCGAGGTCGGCCATGATGCCGACGTCCTCGCGCCAGCGGTGGTAGTGGTCGGTGGCGACGTCGCCGGTGTCGCCGTTGCGGACCTTCCCCGGCGTGCGGGCGTAGGTGTCCCAGATGGACGGGGTGCGGCCGTCCAGCGCGGCTGCTCCCTCGATCTGGTACGCGGCGGTCGCCGTGCCCCAAAGGAAGCCCTGCGGGAAGGTGAGGGTGGCGGGCGTCTGGTCGGCGGGGGCGACGCGCCGGGTTGCGGTGGTCACAGGGGTCCTTCCGGTGACGTGAGAGAACGGGAGACAAGGAAGAGGGGGTGTCGGGCCCACGGCGCTCAGCCCTTGACGGCGCCCTGCATGATGCCGCCGACGATCTGGCGGCCGAAGACGACGAACATCGCCAGGAGCGGCAGCGTGCCCAGCAGGGCGCCGGCCATGATCAGTGACTGGTCACGGATGTATCCGGCGCTGAGCTGGGTGAGCGCGACGGGCACCGTCGGGTTGCTCATGTCCAGCGCGATGAAGGGCCAGAAGAAGTCGTTCCAGGCGTGCACGAACGTGATCATGAACAGCACGGACATCGCGGGCCTGGCGATCGGCAGGACGATGCTCCAGAAGATGCGGAGCGAGTGCGCGCCGTCCACGCGGCCCGCCTCGACGAGTTCGTCGGGCAGGGCCTCTGCGAGGTACTGCCGCATGAAGAACACGCCGACGGCGCTGACCAGGGTGGGGAAGATGACGGCGGGCAGTTTCTGACCCCAGCCCAGGTCGCTCATCATCATGAACAGCGGTACGACGCTGAGTTGGGGCGGCACCATCATCGTGCCGATGACCAGCATCAGCAGCACGTTGCGCGCCTTGAACCGCAGCTTGGCGAAGGCGAAACCGGCGAGCGTGGCGAAGAACACCGTCGCCAGCGCGATGCAGCCGGCGACGATCAGACTGTTGATCATCGCCTTGCCCATGGCGGCCTCGTCCCAGGCCCTGGCCAGGTTCTCGAACAGGTTCGGCCCGGGCAGCAGCGGAGGCGGGGTCTGGGTCACCCGCGTGTTGTCCGTCGAGGCCGCCACCATCGTCCAGTACAGCGGGAAGAGCGAGGTGAGCGCCGCGATCGCGAGGAGCACATAGGCGAGCGGGCCGGCGTGGTGCTGACAGCCGGCCCGCATCCGCATCAGCGGACGCCGGCGGGTCCCGCCAGGGGATTCCTGCACGGCGCCGGGACCGTGCCCGGCCCGGGCAGCGAGGCTGTCGGTGGTCATGACGCGGTGCTCCTGGTCGGTCCGGACCTGCGGGACGCGGCGCGCCTGACGACGCGCTGGACGACGAAGACGAGGACCAGCAGGAGGAACATCACCCATGCGACGGTCGCGGCCCGGCCCATCTGATAGTTCTTCCAGCCCTCCTCGTACAGCAGCAGTCCGAGGGTCTGGTACTGGTTGTCGGCGCCGCCGGTGATGCCGTTGGGTCCCTGGCCGAAGATCAGGGGTTCGCCGAACAGCTGCGTCGCGCCGATCGTCGACAGCACGACGGTGAAGACGATGGTGGAGCGGATTCCGGGGACGGTGACGGTGAGGAACTGCTGCCAGCGCGAGGCGCCGTCGATGGCGGCCGCTTCGTAACGCTCCCGCGGGACGGCCTGCATGGCCGCGAGGTAGAGCAGTGCGTTGTAGCCGGTCCATCGCCAGATCACGATCGTGGAGATGGCGATCTGGGCGGCCCACTTGTTGTTCTCGAAGTCGACGTTGTCGAAGCCGGCCAGGCCCAGCATCCAGTTGATCATGCCGAAGTCGCGTTCGAAGAGCATGGTGAACACGAGCGCGGCCGCACCGACCGAGGTGGCGTACGGGGTGAGGGCGGCGACCCGGAAGAAGGTCGAGCCGCGCATACGGTAGTTGAGCAGGTGGGCGAGACCGAGGGCCATCAGCAGCTGCGGCACGGTGGAGATCACGCCGAGGGTGATGGTGTTGCCGACCGCGTTCCAGAAGCGTTCGTCCCCCCACAGCGCGACGTAGTTGTCGAAGGCCACCCACTCCATGACGTTCATGGTGGCGAGCTCGACCCGGTGCAGGGAGATCCACGAGGTGTGGACGAGCGGATAGAAACTGAAGGCCGCGAAGACGACGAAGAACGGGGCGACGAAGGCGTAGGGCGCGCCGCGCACGTCCAGGTGGTGGAGCAGGGCGCGCCGGCGCGGGGGCGCGCCGGCACCGTGTGCGCCGGGCGCCGGCTTGCCGACGGGTCCGCCGGCCGGCGCGACGGGGGTGGAAGCGGCCACGGGGACAACCTTCCTGTGAGGCCTGGGTACGGAGGGCTCGACCCCGGTGACCGCCTGCCCCGGGCGGGCGGCGCGGTCACCGGGCGGACGGGCGCGGGTTCAGCCGGTGGCCTTCTTGATCCGCTCGTCGGTGGTCTTCCAGGCCTCTTCCGGGCTCTTGTTCTGGGACTCGATCAGCGTCAGACCCTGCGAGAAGATGTCCTTGATCGTGCCGTCCTTGCGTCCGAGGACCTGCTCGTCGGGGATCTCCTGGGCCGCTGCGCCGAAGATCTCGCCGATGGGCGCCCCGCCGAAGTACTCCTGCTCGGCCCCGGTCACGGCCGGCGACGTCAGCGCCTTCTGCGAGGACGGGAAGTTCCCGAGCTTCTGGAAGACGAACTCCTGCTGCTCCGGCGCGGTGAGCCAGGCGACCAGCTTCTTCGCCTCCTCCTTGACCGGGCTCTTCTCCATCACGCCGAGGAAGGAACCGCCCCAGTTGGCGCCCTTGGGGGCCTTGGCGACATCCCACTTGCCCTTGTTCTTCGGCCCGGCCTTCTCCGTGATGTGGCCGAGCATCCACGCCGGGCAGACGGTGGTGGCGAAGGTGCTGTTGGACAGGCCGGGGTCCCATCCGGGCTGGAACTGGCGCAGTTTGGCGGTCAGTCCGGTCGTCGCGGCCTGCGAGGCGAGGTCCCAGGCCGCGGTGACGGCGGGGCTGTCCTGGTAGATCAGCTCTCCGTCCTTGTTGTAGAACTGCTCGGAGTTGCCGTAGATCATCGCGTTGAACAGGCCGCTGGCGCTGTCCATGAAGGCGACGCCGTCACCCTTGAAACCGGCCTTGAAGTCCTTGCCGGCCTGTACGTACTTCGACCAGTCGCCCGCCCACAGTTTCGCCACCTCGTTCCGGTCCGTAGGCAGTCCGGCCTGCTCGAACAGGTCCTTGCGGTAGCAGACGGCCATCGGGCCGATGTCCGTGCCGAGCCCGATGAGCTTCTTGTCCGGGGTGGTGACCTGGCTGAGTTTCCAGGGCAGGTAGTGGTCGATGCCCGGTACGCCGGAGAGGTCGACGAACTTGTCGGCCTGGGTGTCCACGAGCTCCTTGGCCCGGCCGATCTCTATGCCCTGGATGTCCTTCAGTCCGCTGTCGGCCGCCAGGTGCGTCTGCAGGGCCGTGTAGTAGGTCTGCTCGTCACCGGCCACGTCGGCCTTGATGGTGACGTTCGGGTTCTCCTTCATGTAGCGGTCCAGCAGACCGGTCTCCTTGTACCCCATGACGCCGAAGAGGCCCATGGTGATGGTGACCTTGCCGTCCTTGACGCCGCCGCCGGTACCGGAGTCGCCGCCGCTGCTGCAGCCGACGATCAGGCCGAGGGCGGCCAGCACGGAGACAGTGCCCGTAACTCTTGTACGCAACAGCTTCTGATTCCTGGTCATGGTGTCCTCCCCAGCGACGGTGCCGATGCACCGGAATGCGGACGCATGGGTCCGCCGAGCGGCCCGATTCCTTGGTGGGCACGTTCCCAAGCTACGATGGGAACGTGCCCACCAAGGTGCACGAAGACTGACGGCCTCGTTGTGCGCCTGTCAAGAACTTGAAACCAGATCGTCTTCCGAGGCACATCTCGGAGGCGAACCGGCCTGATCGCCGGGGACCGCGCGGACTTCTGGCAAAATGCGCTGCCTGGCGGCGTTTCACGCCGATCGACGAGGGAGGAGCCATGGGGGGCAGCCGGCGGCCGACCATCAAGACCGTGGCCGCGCGGGCCGGTGTGGGCCGCACGACGGTTTCGCGTGTCATCAACGGTTCGGAACTCGTCAGCGACGAAGCACGGGACGCCGTCCTGGCGGCGATCGCGGAGCTCGGTTACGTCCCGAACTCCGTCGCCCGGGGCCTGGTCACCAGCAGGACCGACTCGATCGCCCTGGTGATCCCGGAGTCGGAGAGCCGGCTGGGCTCGGAGCCGTACTTCTCCGCGGTCATCCGGGGCGTCAGCACCGGCCTGGCCGACACCCGGACCCAGCTCCAGCTGGTTCTCGTACGGGACAAGGGAGAACAGGACCAGCTCACCGACTCGGTCGCCGCGCGGCGGGTGGACGGCGTCCTGCTGGTCTCCGTGCACGAGCAGGACCCCCTGCCGGGACTCCTCGAGGACATGGGGCTGCCGACCGTGCTCGCCGGCCGCCGCTCCCCCGCCGAGTCGCTGAGCCACGCCCACTCCGACAACGTGGGCGGCGCCGCCGCCGCGGTGCGGCACCTGGTGGAACGGGGCCGGCGGACCATCACCACGATCACCGGTCCGCTCGACATGGACGTCGGCCGGAGCCGTCTGCACGGCTGGCGTGACGCCCTCGGCGCGGCCGGCCGGGACTCCGGCGGACACCTCGTCGCAGCCGCCGACTTCACCGAGGAAGGCGGCAGACAGGCCATGCGTTCGCTTCTTGAACGGATCCCGGATCTCGACGCCGTCTTCGCGGCGTCAGACGTGATGGCCGTCGGCGCGATGAGCGAGCTGCGCGCGCAGGGCCGGCGCATCCCCGAAGACGTGGCGGTGATCGGCTTCGACGACTCCTTCATCGCCCGGCACACCGACCCTCCGCTGACGACGGTGCGCCAGCCCGTCGAGGAGATCGGACGGACCATCGCCCGCATCCTGCTGGCGGAGATCACCGACCCCGGCGCTCCGCGCCGGCACGTCGTACTGCCCACCGAACTCGTCGTCCGCGACTCCACCTGACGATGAGCGACCTCGCGGACCCCCCGAGCCTATGGCGAGGGCGCTTCGTCGGAACAAGATCGCAGCTGCTCCTGAAGGAACGTGACGGCCGAGGCGTCGCAAGACATGACGATCACGAGCCTGCCGTATTCGGTGCCTTCGGGCCGCTGTACGGACCATCGCTGTCCTGCCCGCAGCAGGGTCCTGAAGAGCAGCCGTCGCTCTGCGAGGTCTCCTGGCAGTGCCTCGTCCGACAGTGCCTCGTCCGCTGCGTCGATGATCAGTACGCAGTGGTCCGCAGACAGCCACTTCAGGTCGCGCAGACAGTCGGAGAGAGCATCCCAGTTCCACCCGAAGTAGTCGGGCAGCCTCAGCCCGTCGTAGAACTGCTGGAAGACGGCGTCCGCGTCATGCATCTCCCGGCCGTCCAGACGCGCTACGTACGTTGTGCCGGTCACGGGGAGCAGTAGGTCGACAGGCAGGGCGCCTTGCTTCGCGACCACGTGCAACCAGGGCACGTCGCGCACCGCCACCCTCACTCCCATGATCCAGCGACTTGTTTCGGAACAGACCCCTGGCATCCGCGTGGCACACCGCGGGATCGGGGCGTCGGCCCCGCGTGTGCTGGTCCGTCGTCACAAGCCGTCTCGGTCAAGCGGCTTCGCGGCCGGAAGCCGGACCGCACAGGCGCCGGCGCGCTGCCCCCGTCGGGCCCTGCCGTCGGCCGGTGAGCGCGGCGACCCATGCCCTGTCGCGTCAGGAAGCTTCCCTCGCATCGTAAACCCCGCCGGGCGGGCAGCAGCGTGGAGCTCCTCGAATCCAGGGAGCGGCACAGGCGCTGCAAGAGCCGCATGGCACCCGTCCGGGGTCTTCAGCAGCCCCAGTAGGGTTCGGCCGCATGAACGATCCCGTCCTGGAGCTGCTGCGCACCCGTCCGGAGCTCGCCGAACTCGCCGCGTTCCCGTTCAACTTCGACATCGACCGTGCCGACCACGTCGAGGACGTCCGGCTGGCGTCCGGCGGTCCGCTGGAACCGGTCGCCGGGGACGACACCGGCGGTACGTACTTCGTCTGCGGGGACGGCGCCGTGCTGTACGCGTCCTCGGAGGGCGACGCCGTACTGATCGCCGACAGTGTCACCGAGGCACTGGAGACGATCATCAGGCTGCCCTGGTGGTGCGAAGGCATCCGCCCGGGCCTCGAGGAGGAGCAGCTGCTCGCCGCGGTCCGCGAGGGTGACGAGGAGGCACGCGAGCAGTTCGCCCCCGAACTGGACGCCCAGCGGGCGGCATTGCTGAGCGGGCTGGGTCTGTCCGAGCGCCCCCTCGTCGAGCTGGCCGCCATGGCCGAGTCGGCCGCGGAGCGCACAGAGCCGGACCATGTCCTGCTCAATGCGGAGGAGTTGGGGGCGTACCGCCTGCCCGGCGACCCGCCGCGCCGCTCGCTGCGTGACGTCGTGCTGGCGCCGGGACGGGAGGCCCTGGAGAGGATGCGCTCCGGCGTGCCCGGCTCCTGGGAGGAGGTGGGCGCCGACGCGGTGCTGCGGGCCGGGGTGGTCCGGGCCGCGCAGTACGACCGCCGCGAGGACGACCTGCCGTTGCTGCGCTTCCTGCTGGAACGCGAGAACACCGAACGGACCGAATGGTTCGAGGAGGGACGCCTGGCTGCCGTCCTGGTGGGCCTGCACGGCCGCCCGGAGGATGTGCCGTTGCTGCGAGCGGCGACCGGCGGCGGTGTGACGGATGCCGCCGGCGCCGTGGACTGGGCCCGGACGGAGGACGCGGAGCGCCACGGCCAGGACCCGTCGACGCAGAGCGAGTTCACCTGGATCGAACTGGCCCGTCGGCAGGGCCGCACGGAGCACGCCCGGGTCGCGCTGATCCGCATGCTGGACGACACGGGGCCGGACGCGGCACGGCTCCAGGAGTTGAGCCGCGCGCTGGAACGGCTCGGCGATCATGCGCAGGCGGCACGGGCGCAGTTCGACCTGCTGTCACTGCAGGACACGGACTGGGACCGGGCCGCGGAAGCATACGTCCTGGCCCGGCTGGAGCGCCGCAAGGGCGATCTGAGGGCGGCGCGAGGGGCGTTGGAGCGCGCGCGGGCGGCAGTGGGACTCGACGGCGCCGCACCGGACGAAACGGTGTCCGAGTGGCACCGCCGCGGTCTCGGCCGGATGATCACGGAGCAGCATCTGGAGCTGGTGCTCACGGCCGTGGAGGCCGGTGACGCGGACCTCGCGCGGGAGACGATGCGGCACGGAAAGGTCCTGCTGGGCAGGATCGCCAAGCAGTTCCGCTCCTCGCTGGGTGATCTGCCGGCCCGGGCGACGTGGGCCGTCGCCCGGCTCGGCCGGGGACCGACGTAGCTCCTGCGCTCTGCTCAGTCAGCCGTGCGCCGCAGGACCAGGGAGACGAAGCCCCAGCTGTCGCGGTAGACGCGCAGCCAGTCGGACCGGTGGGCCGTGGCCGCCGCGAGCGCCTGCCCACCGGCCGGGTCGTCACGGTGGTCGAGAGCCCAGGTGGCCAGCGATCCCGTCCATGACCACTCGTAGGCGTCCAACTCCTGACGGGTGCTCACGTGCCCGTGGACCGGTGTCCAGCCGTCGTCGACGACCCGCTCCACGGTGGTCGCCAGGTCCGTGAGGTCCCCGAGCATCTCGACGGCCTCCTGCGAGGGCGCGCGCTCCCAGAATCCGTCCCCGATCAGGACGCGGCCTCCGGGTGCCAGGTGGGCGCGGGCCGCCGCGAGGGTGGGGAGCAGCCCACCGAAGGCGTGCGTCGCCCCCGTACTGATCACAAGATCGAAAGCGTGCGGGGAGTCGAAGCCGGCCGCGTCGCGGTGATGGAGGGTGAGGCGTTCGTGTACCCCGAGCTCGATCGCGGTCTCTCTCGCTCGGGCGAGGGCGCCTTCGGAGACGTCGACGCCGTCGCCCTTCAGACGCGGCTGCCCGACCAAGGCGCGCAGCAGCCATTCCCCGCCGCCGCAGCCCAGGTCCAGCACCCGCTCGGCGCCGGGTCTGATGCCGTGCCGGAGCAGGAGGCGTACGGAGTCGTCGTCCAGCGGGGACGCTACGGGGTGATCGGCATGGGCGAGGCGGGAGATCTGCTGACGGTCCACCGGCGCAGCCTGACACTGCCGGTGGACCGTACGCACCTGCTTTTCGGGCGCGGAGGCCCGGGCCCGAAGCCGGTACCAGGGGCCGGACACCGTACGCCGGAGCCGGACACCGGGGCCCGGGCCAGGCCCCCGGACGCCGGATGTCGGGGCCGCACGCCGATCAGTCAGCGGGTCGGGTCCCGCGCCCGCCGCCCGCCCCCGGCCCGCCGTCCCGCCTTTGCCGACGCGTGTCCCGCTCGCCGGCGACCGGCGATGCGTCCCCAACAGCCGCATCCCCGTCCGCACGGGCGCCCGGCCCGCCCGCGGCGGTGGTCGGCGGACCGGTGACCACTACCTGCGCGGGCCGCAGGAGATGGTCACCGACCCGGTAGCCGGGCCGCAGCACCGCGCTGCAGACGGGCCGCTCCTGCTGCTCCGACTCCGTGTAGTCGAGCGCCTCATGGGCCGTCGGATCGAACGGCTCCCCCACCTCTCCGACGGACTGCAGGCCGAGCGCGGCCAGGCGGTCCTCGAGGAGGTCGGCGACCGACGTGAACCCCTTCGACGTCTCACCGTGCTCACGCGCCTGGACGACGGTGTCCATGACCGGGAGGAGTGCGCCCAGGACGTTGGACACGGCGATCTCCTGCACCGCCCGGCGATCGCGTCGCACGCGCTTGCGGTAGTTGTCGTACTCGGCCTTCGTCCGTTGCAGATCGGCGGTCCGTTCGGACAGCTGTGAGCGCAGCTTCGCGATCTCCGACGGTTCGTCGCCGCCGGGCGCGTCAGCCGCCGGCGCCCGCTCCGGTGCCTGATCCTGAACCCGCCCTAGCTCCTGCCCCCGCCCTTGCTCCTGCCCCGCAGCCCGACCATGCTCCGGCTCCGGTTCCGGGTGAGGGCGCGGGTGCCGGGCCTCGCCCGGGCCCGCACCCGCGTCCGCACCGGGCACCCGCGGCGCCGCGGCGTCGGTGTTCGCGGAGGTCGCGGAGGTCGCGGGCCCAGGTGCCTCGGTGGTCCCGCGCAGCTCGAGGGTGACCGGATCGATCCGGCGCCGGTCGCGGATGATCACGGGAGGCCGCTGCTCCTTCCCCTGAGCGCGTCGGTCGTTCGGGACGCTCATCCTTCACCTCCCTGCCGCCTGTCCTCGTCCACGATCTCGGCGTCGACGACGTCGTCGTCCGCGGGGCTCTGTCCCTCACCGGCCGCCTGGCCGCCGGCGGTTCCTGCCGCCCCCGTGGCGCCCGCCCCGCCCTCGGGCCGGGCCTGGGCGTAGATGGCGGAGCCGACCTTCTGGGCGGCCACGCTGACCTTCTCCGTGGCCTCGCGGATCGCGGTCGCGTCGTCGCCCTTGAGCTTCTCCTTCAGCTCGGTGAGGGCCGTCTCGACCTCCTGCCTGGCGTCCTGCGGGACCTGGTCCGCCTGGTCGCGCAGCAGCTTCTCGGTGTTGTACACCAGGCCCTCCGCCTGGTTGCGGGTCTCCGCCGCCTCCTTGCGGCGCCGGTCCTCCTCCGCGTGCTGCTCGGCCTCGCGCATCATGCGGTCGATGTCCTGCTTGGGCAGGGCGGAGCCGCCGGTGACGGTCATCTTCTGTTCCTTGCCCGTGCCCAGGTCCTTCGCGGTCACGTGCATGATGCCGTTGGCGTCGATGTCGAACGTGACCTCGATCTGCGGCACCCCACGCGGGGCCGGCGGCAGACCCGTCAGCTCGAACATCCCGAGCTTCTTGTTGTACGCCGCGATCTCACGTTCGCCCTGGAAGACCTGGATCTGCACGGACGGCTGGTTGTCCTCGGCCGTCGTGAAGACCTCGGACCGCTTGGTCGGGATCGTGGTGTTGCGCTCGATGAGCTTGGTCATGATGCCGCCCTTGGTCTCGATACCGAGGGACAGCGGGGTCACGTCCAGCAGCAGGACGTCCTTGACCTCGCCCCGCAGCACACCGGCCTGGAGCGAGGCGCCGATGGCGACGACCTCGTCCGGGTTCACACCCTTGTGCGGATCCTTGCCGGTCAGTTCCCTGACCAGCTCGGTGACGGCGGGCATACGGGTCGAGCCGCCGACCAGGATCACATGGTCGATGTCGTCGACGCTGATGCCTGCGTCCTTGATCGCGTTGTGGAACGGAGCCTTGCAGCGCTCCAGCAGGTCGGCGGTCAGCTGCTGGAACTGGGCGCGCGTCAGCTTCTCGTCAAGGTGCAGCGGGCCCTCCGCGGAGGCCGTGATGTAGGGCAGGTTGATCGTCGTCTCGGTGGCGGAAGAGAGCTCTACCTTTGCCCGCTCGGCGGCTTCCCGCAGTCGCTGCAGGGCCATCTTGTCCTTCGAGAGGTCGATGCCGTAGCCGTTCTTGAACTGCTTGACCAGATGGTCGACGACGCGCTGGTCCCAGTCGTCACCACCGAGGTGGGTGTCACCGTTGGTGGCCTTCACCTCCACCAGGCCCTCCCCGATGTCCAGCAGCGACACGTCGAAGGTGCCGCCACCGAGGTCGAAGACGAGGACCGTCTGGTCGTTCTCCTTGTCCAGGCCGTACGCGAGCGCGGCGGCGGTGGGCTCGTTGATGATCCGCAGCACCTTGAGACCGGCGATCTCCCCCGCCTCCTTCGTGGCGGTGCGCTGCGAGTCGTTGAAGTACGCGGGCACGGTGATCACGGCGTCGGTCACGTCCTCGCCGAGATACGCCTCCGCGTCCCGCTTCAGCTTCTGCAGCACCCGGGAGGAGATCTCCTGCGCGGTGTAGCGCTTGCCGTCGACGGAGCCCGAGTCCGGGAAGTGCCACTGCGCCTCCCCCATGTGCCGCTTGACCGAGCGGGCGGTGCGTTCGACGTTGGTCACCGCCTGACGCTTGGCGATCTCCCCGACGAGCACTTCGCCGCTCTTGGCGAAGGCGACCACCGAGGGCGTGGTCCGCGCCCCCTCCGTACTGGCGATGACGGTCGGCTCTCCGCCTTCGAGGACGGACACCACCGAGTTCGTCGTACCGAGGTCGATTCCGACTGCACGGGTCATCTCTCAGCTCTCCTTCCTGCACAGCCTCGTCGGCGCGCCCGCCGGGGTCGCGCCGCGCCGGAGGTCCGACCGCGGTCGGCACTTCACCACCGCACGTGCGAGGACGGCGGTTCATGGCCACTGCCAGGGGTCCACGTCCATGGCCCACCGCAGCAGCAGGGTCAGCGGATCCGAGAAGTACGGGGCCTCCTGCGGAAGAACGTGTACCCGGACAGGGCCCGCGCGCACGCTCGGCCCTCTCAGCGCGCTCCCCAGAACCGTCGGCGGCTCCGCCGACAGGCGTTCGGCGGATCGCGTACGGGTCAAAGGGCCGGGCGCCCGGTCGACGGTCACCGGGATCCGACGGGCTCCGGAGGTCCGGCCGCGGCGGCGGTCCGCGTCGTAGCGTTGCCGCATCTCGGGGTCGCGGAGGGTGGCGTAGGCCGCCATGACGGCGGCGAGCTCCTCGAGCCGCGCCGCTCCGTCCGGGCTGGAGTCCGGGTGCAGAGCCCGGACCTGCCGGCGGTACGCCGTGGTGATCTGGCGGGACGTCGCGGACGGCACGACGCCGAGCACCGTGTAATGGTCACGGGAGAGGGACGGCCCCGGCATCTCGCCCACCTCCTTTCCGAGCGGGGCGGCAGCACCATGGAACCGGGCTGATCCTCATCAAATATGTACATAAAACTTGAGTCGGGTGTTGTCAAGGCGTCCCCTGCGGAGATACCTAAAATGGAAGCTGCAGGCCGCATCCGACCGGATGGAGGTGGACGACGTGATCACCGAGATGGCAGTCGAGCGCGTGGAGTTCACCTGCGGCAGGTGCTGGCACCAGTGGAGCGCCGACTACGACGTCCAGCAGTACCGCGACGACCAGGGCGGGCAGTGGGAGTACTTCTCCCGTGACGGCACGCCGGTGGCCTCCCCGTACACGCCCGCGGGCGCGCCACCGTGTCCGATCTGCGGCCGCCGATGGGTGGGCCGCATCCTGGCGCGGCGGCCCGTCCCCACACCCCCGGGAGCGGCCCATACGCCCCGGTTGAAGATCTCCGACACGTCCGGGCACCGCTCGGAGCGGCACGGGGCACGCCTCCTCGGGTCGTCCGCGCACGTCCAGCCCGAACCGCTCGGGCCGCCGGCGGAGGAGAACAGCAGCGAGCCTCGCGTGCCACGCTGACCGACCGGCGGAAGGCCCGCGCAGACGACAGTACGGCTCTGAGCGAGAACACGTCTCGAAGGAGGTGCAGCGCCATGGCCCGCCTTGCAGTCAGGGGCGAGGAGCTGATCGTCGAACTGACCTGGTGGGAGAAGATCACCGCACGGCACACGGACGTCCGCGTGCCGCTCGCGGCAGTGGAGAAGGTTTCAGTGGAACGCGACTGGCGGCGTGCCGTGCGCGGCGAGCCCTCCCGGGGCGTGTGGATCGGTGACCTGCTGTATCTCGGCGTGCGCGAACAGGCGGACGTGCGGGACTTCGTCGCGATCCGGCCCCGTCGCGGTCCCGTGGCGCGCGTCGACCTTCGCCCGGCGGCGTCGCCCTTCGCCCGTGTCGCCGTCTCCGACCGCGTCCCCGAGGCGACGGCGGACACCGTGCGCACGGCCGTGAGCCACCACCTGCTCGCACCGGCCGCATCCGGTTGCGCCGACCCCGACCCGGCACCACGCAGAAGGCCCGCCTGGTTGCCCGGCCGGGCTCCGGCACCGGCTCCCCCGGCAGGCATCTGAGCCGGACGCACGGATCGGCGGACGAGAGGCCGCAGGACGCACCGGGCCGGCGCACCAGGCGCGTCTGTCGAGGCGGCGCCACGGCCTTCGATCCGGCCGTGGCCACGGCGCGGGTCCCGGAGCCATCGCCCCCAGGAGCCACGCCGCCTCCTTGTGAGCGCTGCTCTCGATCAAGAGCGCTGACCTCGACCATGAGCGAGGGCCTCGACCGTGAGCGCCGATCGACTCCCTGAGAAATTCCTGATTCCGTGAACGTCGCGGCCCCTCGGCGCGTACAACATCACGAACCGGCCGGTACCGGGGCCGGACGAGACGAGGGAGCCAGCATGACCGGAACGCAGGGGACCGCCCGGATCGTGGCGCGCCGTACCGTCGTCGCCGCCGTGGGCGGGGCCGGTCTCTCCGTCGCCCTGACTGCGTGCGGCGGCTCGGACGACTCGGCGCAGTCCGTGTCGGACAAGCCGGCCGGCGAGGGTGCCGCCTCGGGAGGCGGCACGGTGATCGCCAAGACCACCGACATCCCGGAAGGCGGCGGCAAGATCGTCGGAGACGTGGTGATCACCCAACCGGTGGCGGGCGAGTTCAAGGCCTTCTCGTCCAAGTGCACGCATCAGGGTTGTGCGGTGACGGCCATCTCCGACGGCACCATCAACTGCCCGTGCCACAACAGCCGGTTCGACGCCACGGACGGCAGCGTCAAGGCAGGTCCCGCGACGAAGCCGCTGCCGCCCGCCGCGATCACGGTGGAGGGTGACTCGATCAAGCTCGCGTGACGCGACGGGGCCCTTTCCAGGAGGAGAGGACCTCGTCGGTGGTGGCGATCGTCGCCACCAGTGACAGGGTGTTGCGGATCATCGCGGGGGTGTACTCGGCGGGCACTCCCGCGATGGCGTCCGCCACGACGACGGCGGTGTAGCCGAGGTTCACCGCGTCGAAGACGGCGTTGGGCACCGCCACGTTCGCCGACACCCCGGTGACGACAAGGGTGCGGCAGCCGAGGTTGCGCAGGATCGGGTCGACGTCCGTGCCGGCCAGCGGCGACAGGCCGTGCAGTCTTCGCACGACGATGTCCTCGGGCGCCACGTCGATCGGCGGGGCGATACGCACCGCCGCGGAGCCGGTGTGCTGCTGGACGGGCAGCCGGGTGGCGGCCCTGAACAGCCGCGCGTTCCGGTTGGACCCTCTGCCGTCGGGCCGCCGCTCGGCCACCGCGTGCAGCACCTGCACTCCGGCGTCATGGGCGGCGGCGACCAGGCGGGCGACGTTGCGGAGGGCGCCGGAGGAGCTCGCCGCCGCGGCGAGTTCCGGCAGCGCGCTGTCCTTGCCGACGACGCCCTGCTGGCATTCGACGGTGAGGAGCACCGTGGTGGGCGCCTCGAGCTGCTCCAGAAGCTGACGGAAGGATGACACGCGGCTCCTCCTCGGTGTTCCGGCCCTTCGGCACGGGAGGCGCGACGGTAGCCGCCGTTGCGCACGAGGGGAAGAGCCTCCATGCTGGCCGGACAACATTCCTGACGGATCGTCAGTCATGGATCCGCCGTGTCAGCCGTTGCCGGGGAGGCCGCACATGACCGCCATGCAGCGCCGGGGCCGTCGCATCATGATGACCCCCGCGGAACTGGACGCGTTCCTGACGGAGCAGCGGACCTGCCGGGTGGCCACGGTGTCGCCCGACGGGCGTCCGCACGTCAGCGCGCTGTGGTTCGCCTGGGACGGCACGTCGCTGTGGCTCTACTCCCTCACCCGCAGCAGGCGCTGGGCGGAGCTGCGCCACGATCCACGGCTCGCCGTGGTCGTCGACGCCGGCGAGGAGTACGGGGAGCTGCGGGGCGTCGAACTGTCCGGCACGGGCGTGTTCGTGGGCGAGGCCCCGCGGACCGGCGAGCACTGCCCCGAACTGGCCGAACCGGAAGCCCTGTTCGCCCGCAAGAACTTCGGTCTCGACGAGATGCCCCACGACGGCCGGCACGCCTGGCTGCGGCTCACCCCGGACGCGGTCGCGTCATGGGACTTCCGCAGGCTGTCAGCGCTCTGACTCCCCGACCGGCCCGGCGGCGGCGCGCAGCGCCTCCACCGCCGCCCTGATGGAGGGCCTGCGGTCGGCGTCGGTGCGCCACACCGCGTAGACATGGCGGCGCATCCGCTGCCGCACGGGGACGAGCGCGACGCCCTCGGGAACGGGCCCCCTGCCGAGCCGGGGCGCCACGCAGACGCCCAGGCCGGCGGCGATCAGCGCGAGCTGCGTGTGGTGTTCGCCGGCCCTGTGCCCGATCCGCGGTTCGAAACCCTTGGAGCGCAGGGTGAACATCAGCCACTCGTGGCAGAACTCGCCCTCCGGCCAGGACACCCACTCGTCGTCGGCGAAGTCCTCCAGGTCGACCTCCGCGCGGTTCGCCAGGGGATGACCGGCGGGCATCGCGACATCGGGCACGTCGTCGAGCAGTTGCGCCTGCGCCAGCCCGCCGGGGACGGGAAGCCGTTTGTTGCTCCAGTCGAGCACCACGGCGAGGTCGAGGTCCCCGCGGATGACCCCCCTGACCCCGGCCTCGGGCTCCAACTCCATGGAGAGCACCCGAAGTTCCGGGTGGTCCCGGCGCAGGGTGGACACCGCGGCCGGGAACAGGCCGCGGGCCGCGGTGGGGAACGCCCCGATCCTGACCTCGCCGACCGCCTGCCCTCGCCGAGCCTCGATGTCGGACTGGGCGAGCTCGACCTGGGACAGGATGCGCGCGGCATGGTCGGCGAGAAGCCGGCCGGCGTCGGTGAGCCGCACGCCGCGCCCGTTCTTCGCCAGCAGCTGCTGCCCTACCTCCCGCTCCAGCTTCGCCATCTGCTGGGAGACGGCCGAGGTGGTGACGTGCAGCCCGTCGGCGGCGGCGCTGACGGAGCCGTGCCGGGCCAGCGCGTCGAGGGTGCGCAGTCGCTCGAGGTTCAACATGTAAGCAATGCTAAGCGAACAGGTCGAGAAATTCTCGCTTGTCCTAAGAGGTGACAGACGCGATCGTGGGGCCATGAGCAGCGCTACCACCGAGGCCGACGAGGCCCGCGCCCGTACCCTTCCCCCGGCCCCGCCCGGCACCGCCTCCGCAGTTCGCCCGCCCCGCCGGGCCGTCGACTGGCGCATCCGCTTCGCGGTGCTCTCCGCGGTGTGGGGCTTCAGCTTCCTTCTCATCAAGGTGGGCACGGGGGCGTACGCGCCGTTCCAGGTCACCTTCGGCCGCCTCTTCTTCGGCACGGCGGTGCTCGCGGTCGCGATGGCGGTCCGCCGTGACCGGCTGCCGAGCGGCCTGCGCACCTGGGGTCATCTGACGGTCGCGGCCTTCCTGCTCAACGCGCTGCCGTTCTCGCTGTTCGCCTACTCCGAGCTCACGATCCCCTCGACGCTCGCCGGCATCTGCAACGCCACCTCGCCGCTGTGGGGCATGGCGCTCTCCCTCGTCGCGCTGTCCGAGGACCGGCCGACCCGGCGCCGCGTCGCGGGTCTCGGTATCGGGTTCCTCGGCGTTCTCACCGTTCTCGGCGCGTGGCAGGGCTTCTCGGGGCTCGACTTCTCCGGCACGGCCATGGCGCTGCTCGCCTCACTCAGCTATCCGATCGGCTGGATCTACATCCGCCGCACCCTGGCGGGCTCCAGCCACTCCCACCTCTCGCTGACGGGTGCCCAGTTGGGCCTGGCGACCGTGCAACTCGCGATCGTCACGCCGCTGTTCACCACGGTGCCGGACTCGTTCCCGCTCGTCCCCCTGCTCGCGGTGATCGCGCTCGGCGTTCTCGGCACGGGTCTGGCACTGCTCATCCAGTACGGGCTGGTGGCGGAGGTCGGGCCGACGACGGCGCAGATGGTCACGTACTTCATCCCGGTCATCGCCACGGCGGCGGGCGTGGCGCTGCTCGACGAGCACCTGGCCTGGAACACCCCGGTGGGCGCGCTGATCGTCCTGGTGGGCGCGGCGCTGACGCAGAGCCGGCCGAAGCGGACCTGAGCCCGCACGGGACCACCCCCCGGAAGCGGGCGCGAGTCCGCCCGGGGCCACCGGCCCCCCGAAGCAGACGGAGTCGGGCCGACCGCCCGGGCCTTGGACGGCCGGGCCCCTGCCGGACGGCCCGCCCCGGCGGGGACCGCCGAGGTACCGTCCGGGATCAGCCGTAGCTGCGGGCGGGCATCGGGCCGACCGCCGAGGCCACCGCCTCGGCGAGCGGCTCGATGTCGGCGGACGTCAGGTCGGAGACGGTCAGGCGGACTCCAGGCGCCGACGACATCCTGAAACGCGCCCCGGGGGCCACCGCCCACCCGGCGTGCAGCAGCCGCGCCACCGCTCCCGTCTCGTCCTGGACGGGCACCCACACGTTCATCCCGCTGCGACCGCGGGCCTCGACGCCCCGCCTGGCCAGCGCGCCGATCAGAGCGTCCCGCCGTTCGCCGTAGGAGCGGGCCACGACTGCGGGGTCGACGGCGCCGGACGCCCACAAGTGCGCGACGGTGTGCTGGAGCAGCCGGCTGACCCAGCCGGGCCCCAGGCCGAGCCGCCCCTGTACGCGGTCGATGGTGACGGTGTCCCCGGTGAGGACGGCGACCCGCAGATCGGGCCCGTAGGCCTTCGCCGCGGAACGCACGAACACCCAGCTGTCGGTCGGCCCGGCGAGTGGGTGCAGCGGCTGGTCGACGATGGCGTGTCCGTGGTCGTCCTCGATGAGCAGCGTGCGCGGGAACCGTGCGAGCACGGCGCGCAGTTCGTCCGCGCGCTCGCGGCTCAGGACCGCGCCGGTCGGGTTCTGCGCCCGGTCGGTGACGACGATCGCCCGGGCTCCCGCGCCGAGCGCCCGCTCCACCTCCCCGGGCAGCGGCCCGTCGTCGTCGAGTGCGACGGGCAGCGGCTTGAGGCCGAGCGCGGAGACCAGATCGAGCAGGCTCCCCCAGCCCGGGTCCTCCACGGCGACGGCGTCGCCGGGCCGCAGATGCGCGGTGAGGACCCGCTCGATGGCGTCCAGCGATCCCGAGGTGGCGGCGAGCGGCCCGGCGGGGACCCCGTCGGCGTCCATCGAGGCGCGGGCGAGGCGCACGAACTCGGGGTCCAGCGGCGCCCTTCCGTACAGTCCGGGTTCCTCCGCGTGCCGTCCGGCCGCGGCGGCGAGCGCGTCGTGCAGCGGCGGCAGCAGCGCCAGGTCCGGGTTGCCCTCGCCGAGGTCGCGCACGCCGGGGGGTGCGTCGACCCGGATCGAGCCGCGCACGGTACCGGCCGGGCGGGGGCGCACCCGGCTGCCCCGACGGCCGGCGGTCTCGATCACTCCGCGTTCACGCAGAGTGCGGTAGGCGGCCGCGACGGTGTTCGGGTTCACCCCCAACTGTGTGGCCAACTCCCTCATCGGGGGCAGCAGTCGGCCCGGTTCAAGCTCTCCGGAGCCCACCGCCTGCTCGATGCTCGCGGCAATCTCGGATGCACGCCGCCCAACGATCCGATACTCTCCTAGCACAAAAGACATTATGCACTAGTGCAATGGAGACGGCAATGCCGGAGACCGCGGAAGCCCCGTACGAGCCGACCGAGCGGACGATTCCCACCCGATCCCGGGAGCGGGCATCGTACGACCGCGAGCTGGTGCACTCGATACTCGACACGGCGTACGTCTGCCACCTCGGGTTCGTTCGCGACGGAGCCCCTGTCGTCCTGCCGACGCTGTACGCCCGCGTCGGCGAGCGGCTGTACGTCCACGGGTCGACCGGGTCGCGTCCCCTGCGGATGGCGGGCGAGGCGGACCCGGGGCTGCCGGTGTGCCTGACGGTGACCCATGTAGACGGCCTCGTCCTTGCACGCTCCGCCTTCCACCACTCGCTCAACTACCGCTCGGTGGTGGTCCACGGCACCGCCCGGCAGGTCACCGACCCGTCGGAGAAGCGCACGGCGCTCGACGCGCTCGTGGAGCATGCGATTCCCGGCCGTTCCACCGACTCCCGCCCGGCGAACGCCAAGGAACTGGCGGCGACGGCGGTGCTCCGCCTCGATCTGGCAGAGGTGTCGGCGAAGACCCGCACGGGCGGCCCGAACGACGACCCGGCCGATCTGGACCTCCCCTACTGGGCGGGGATCGTCCCCGTCACCACCGCCCGCGGCCTGCCGGACCCGTCGCCGGACCTCTCCCCGTCCACGCCGCTCCCCACCTACCTCTGACGCGCCACGCCGCGTCGGTCCATGAGCCGCGGCCCTGCCGAACGGGGGTCGGCAGGGCCGCTTCTCGCGCCCCGAAGGGCCGCCTCACGCAGCGGCCGGTACCCGCCTCCGGACCACGGCGCCACGCGCCTCCGCCGCCGCGAGACCGGCGACCGCCGTGAGCAGCAGCAGCGTCCCCGCCACCGTGGCCGGCGTCAGGCGCTCGCCCAGCAGGGTCACCGCGATGACCGCCGCGCTCACCGGCTCCAGCAGCATGATCACCGAGACGGTCGCCGCCCTGACCACTGCCGCGCCCGCGAAGTAGAGGGCGTAGGCGAGCGCCGTCGGCACGGCCGCGACGTAGACCAGCAGGCCCAGGACCCTGGCAGCTTCCACCGTGTGCGGCAGCAGCCCCTCGCCGAGCGCCATCGGCAACAGCCCCACGGACCCGATCGCGAACGCCCACCCGGTCGTGGACAGCGAGTCACCGCCGCCACCGTCCCGGCCGAGCCACCGCGTCAGCAGGGTGATCGCCGCGTATCCGGCGGCCGACAGCACGGCGAGCGCGACACCCGACGACTGCACCTCGGCACCCTCGCCGCCGAGGACCAGGACGCCGAGACCGGCCAGCGCTCCCGCGACAGCCAGGATCCCGCCGCGGCCGAGCCGCTCTCCCATGGTGAGCCGTGCCCCGACGGCGATCAGCACAGGGCCGGCGCCCAGCGTCACGACGGTTCCCACGGCGAGGCCGGTCGCCTCGACGGCCGCGAAGTAGGCGCTCTGGAAGACGGTGAGGCCGATGCCCGTGGCGAGGATGCGCAGCACCCTCCGCCGACGCGGTTCGGCGGGCCTGGCGGTCCCCCGGCGACGCCGGGCGCGCATCGCGAGGACGGGAAGCAGCAGCAGGAGCCCGCCGACGCACCGCCAGAACGACAGAGCGAGCGGCCCCAGCTCGCTCACAGCGAAGACGAGTGAGGCGGCGGCTCCGGCGGTCCCCCAGGCGAACCCGGCGAAGACGAGACAGGTCAGGCCACGGCCCACGGACATGATGGCGGGCACGCCGACAGCAGGAGTTGAAGAGGAATTCGACACGTGACTTCTCCGTATGAAGAACGGGACGGCTGATCGCTCGGCTCAGTCACGCGGGCAGCACCGACCGCTCGGGGAAGACACCCCGAGCCAGGTCTCCTTGAGAACGTCCGCCCGCGCTAGGCGGCGGGCGGCGGAAGTACGGTCGAATGCATGATCGCCACCCTACGGTGCACGGTGACCGGCGGACAACTCCCCGGCGGCGGGCCCGTCGCCGGCCGCCGCGGGCAGGGCTTCCGGCCCACCCGTCGCCACCGGCCCGGACGGCGGCCGGGGCGCCTGGGACTGTGCGATGAACGCCCCGAACAGGACGACCGCGCCACCGAAGATCTGCGGCGCCGAAAGGTGCTCACGCAGCAGCACCCAAGCCAGCACGGTCGCGATGACCGCCTCCAGGCACGCGACGACACCGGCCACCTGCGGCGAGAGTCTGCGCACCGACACCACACCGGTGACGTACGCGAGCACGGTGGCGATCAGCACGATCCACGCCAGCAGCATCGCGGCCGGGACGGCGGTTCCCCCCATGTCGGCGGTACCGGCGAGCAGCGACCAGTCCATGCCCCACGGCCGGGCCACGACCGTCAGCACCACGGCACCGATGAGGAGGCCGTACGCGATCACGCCCAACGGGTCGGGGGCGTCGTCGCTGTCGCCGCCCTGGTCGGACAGGACGAAGTAGCCCACCTGACAACAGGCGGCGCCAAGGGCCAGCAGCAGGCCGAGCACGTCGAACCGCAGCCCCGCCCACACCTCGACGACACACGCGAGGCCCGCGACCGCCAGCACGACGCCCGCGGCGGCGGCCCTGGTCACCGGCCTGCGCTGGACGAAGCGGACCCAGCCGAGGACGAGCGCGGGGGCCAGGTACTCGATGAGCAGTGCGACGCCGACAGGGATGCGGGAGATCGCCGCGAAGTAGCACGCCTGCACTCCCGCCACGGCCAGCAGCCCGAAGCCGGCGAGCAGCGCGGGCCTGCGCCTCAGCAGTCCGCGGTGACGCCAGGCCAGGGGGAGCATCACGAGGGCGGCGCCCGCGACCCGTAGCCACACGACATGGAGGGGGTCGAGTCCCGCCTCGATCAGCGGCTTGGCCGCGACACCCGATCCACCGAACGCGAACGCCGAGCCCAGGGCGAGTCCCAGGCCGGCGCCCCTTCCCTGAGACGCTTGCATCGGCACATCATGTCAGCAGCGGTCAGCACCGTCATCCCTGTGACACATGTCGAGACGCCCCCGGGGCCCCTACGCGGCGGGCCCCGCGGACACCAGTTCCGCGATCCGCGCCGCCAGCAGCGACACGTCGACCCCGGCCCTGCGCAGCACTTCGGCGCCCCGGCAGTCCCGGTCGGCGGCGATGCGGGCCAGTACGTCGATCCCCTCGGCCCGGGCGTCCCCGCGGAGTCTCGCCCTGGCCAGCGCTCCCGCCAACGCGGCCCCGGCCGACGGCGACCAGCCCGGCAGGTCGGGCAGCGCGGTACCGGGCACTGTGACCGGCGACGACAGCCGCGGCGCACCGCCCTCCCGCACCACCGGCAGCGCACCCGAGTCCTCGACGGAGCCCTGCCAGGCGAGCCCGTAGCCGATGCTGCGCTGGACGAGGTAGCCGAGCACACGCGCCACGTGCGCGGGCGACCCGAACGCAGCCCGGACCTGGCAGTCCTGTTCCATCAGGGAGTGGAGGAGATGGGCGGTGTCGATCTGCCGGTCGCCGTCGCGCAGCACCCTCCTGCGGGCACCGGCGACCACCGAGGCCAGCTCCACGGTGAGGGCGGCTTCGAGATCGGCACTGACGGGGGCAGCAGGATGCTGCCGGGGCAGCCACGGGGCAGGACTTCGCACGCCTTCCACCTCATCAGGCATCCGCGGCCCAGGCGTCCACGTGGGGAAGCATTTGCGCATCCCACCGGAGTTGGGCGCACCCGGGCGATTCCTCATCCTTGCGGAGGAGAAGGAGCCGGCTTTCCCTGACTCGTCACATCCGGCCCGCCGTGGACGACCGGCCGCGCACGGGGAACCTGACAGGTCGTCAGTATTGAATGTTCCCGCACACACGACTACGGTCCGCGCACCGGAACCCGACATGAAGGGGTGGTCGCATGGCCGAAGTCAGCGCCGAGGCGCGCATCGAGGCACCGGCCGCGAAGGTCTGGGCCCAGCTCACCGACTTCGCCTCGTACGGCCGCTGGAACGCCACCCACACCAGCTTCCCCAAGGGCGGCCCCGAACCGCTGGAGACAGGCGCCACCTTCGCGGAGAACATGAAGCTGATGGGCTTCCCCGCAGAAGTGACCTGGACCGTGGAGGAACTGGAGGCCGAGCGGGTGCTCGCCATCAGGGGCAAGGGGCCGATGTCGGTCGTCGTCGGCACCCGTTACTCGCTCACCCCGGCCGGCGGCGCGACCGATGTGCGCATCGACGGTGAGTTCACCGGCGCGGCCGTCTCGCTCATGGCCGGCAAGCTGAAGGACTCGGCGACCGCGGCGCTCAACGAGTCGCTCCGCAAGCTGGGCGGACTGGTCGCCTGACCCGCCCACGACGGGCGGAACCGGTCGCCCGGGCGGCCCTCACGGACGGAGGCGGCCGCAAAGACAGCAGAAGGACCCCGCGCTGACGCGGGGCCCCTCACACCCTGGCTCAGTGCTCGTCGGCCAGGATCAGGTAGAGCTTCTTGCGGGCCTCGTTGATCACGGCGACGGCCTTCTGCCGCTGCTCGGCGTTGCCCGACTTCCAGACCTGGCCGAACGCCTCCATCAGACCGAAGCCGGCCTGCCGGATCTCGTTGACCGTCTCCCAGTCGACACCGCGGCCGGCCTCCTCCCAGGGAGCCTCCGGCCCCGATTCGGCCTCGGCACGCCCGGTGTCGGTCAGCGTGAACAGCTTCTTGCCGCCGTCGCTCTCGCTGACGATCAGACCCTCGTCCTCCAGCATCTGGAGGGTCGGATAGACGGACCCGGGGCTGGGCTTCCACGCCCCGCCGCTGCGCTCGTCGATCTCCTGGATCATCTCGTAGCCGTGCATCGGACGGTTCTTCAACAGGGCCAGGATCGAGGCGCGCACATCGCCGCGCCGCGCCCTGCCCCGGCCGCCGCCACGCCCGCGTCCGCCGCCGAAGGGCCCACCGAACGGCGGCCCCCAGGGCCCGAACGCCGCGCGGCGGCCCTCGTACTCACCCCAACCGTGATGGCCGGGCCCGCAGTGTCCGCGGCCGCCTTCCGGCCCGTTTCCATGTGAACGCATCGCTACGCTCCTTCCATCGTTGATCAGTCGCGATGCGTCAACGATATATCGGGAACAGTCGAACGACAAGACCTCACCGGGCCGCCGACCCCGAATTGGCCTTGGCCTGCCCGTTCACCCGAGCTCTACGGTCGGCCCATGCGGATTCGAATCGTCGACGCCTTCACCGACCGTCCCTTCGCGGGCAATCCCGCCGGAGTGCTGCTGCTGGACTCCACCGGGTTCCCACCCGACACCTGGCTCCAGCACGTCGCCGCGGAGCTGAACCTCTCCGAGACCGCCTTCGCCCACCCCCTGCCCGCCGGGAGCGACGCGGACTGGGCACTGCGCTGGTTCACCCCGGCCACGGAGGTCGACATGTGCGGCCACGCCACCCTGGCCACCGCGCACGTGCTGCACACGACGGGAGCGGCAACGGGCACGGTGCGCTTCACCGCGCGTTGCGGCATCCTGCGGACCACCGCGCACAAGGACGGCACGGTCACCCTCGACTTCCCCACCGCCCCGCTGCGAGAGGTGACGGTCCCCGACGGCGTCGCCGAGGCGCTCGGCGCGAAGGTGCTCGCCGCCCATGACACCGGGCCCCACATCGGGGACCTGCTGATCGAACTGGCCGACGAGCAGTCCGTACGCGCTCTGGACCCCGATTTCGCCGCCCTCGTAGCACATTCCGAGCGCGGCATCATCGCCACCGCCGCCGCGGCGGACGCCTCCGCCGGCTACGACTTCGTCTCCCGCGGCTTCTTCCCCCGGGTCGGCATCGACGAGGACCCCGTCACCGGAAGCGCCCACACGGCGCTCGCGCCCTTCTGGTCCGCCCGCCTCGGCCGCGACGAACTGACCGGCCTCCAGGCATCTGCCCGCTCCGGCCTGGTCCGCACCGCACTGCGCGGCGACCGCACCCTGCTGACCGGGCGCGCGGTGACCGTGATCGACGGCGAACTGCTCACCACTCCCTGAACGCACCACGACCGAGGGGGTGCACGGCGTCCGCCGTGCACCCCCTCGGTCGCGCTGCCGGGCCGCCGGTCACGGCGTGGGAAGCCAGTCCACCCTCCCGGACAGCAGTCCGTATCCGACGAAGGCGACGATGTCGAGCAGCGCGTGCGCCGCCACCAGCGGCCCCACCCTGCCCCACCTGCGGTACAGCAGTACGAAGACCACGCCCATCACCATGTTGCCGATGAATCCGCCGATTCCCTGGTACAGGTGGTACGAGCCGCGCAGCACCGAGCTCGCGACCAGCGCCGCCATCGGTGTCCAGCCGAGCTGATCGAGCCTGCGCAGCAGATACCCGACGACGATCACCTCCTCCACCACGGAGTTCTGGATCGCGGAGAGGATCAGCACCGGGTACTTCCACCAGACCTCGGGCAGCGCCTCCGGCACGACGGTGAGGTTGAACCCGGAGGCCCTCGCCACCAGATAGAAGGCCAGCCCCGCGCTCCCGATACCGGCGGCGACGAGCGCGCCACGGCCGATGTCGGACCAGGGCCGGCTCCGGTCGAACCCGATCGAGGAGAGTCCGGCACGCTCGCGGATCAGCAGATGCGCCACGAGCGCGACGGGCACCAGCGCCGTCGCGATCCCGAAGAGCTGCCAGGCCAGATCGAGCCACGGCCGCCCCGGCGCGAAGGACCCGTTGAGCGTCGCGGCCTGGTCCTTCAGCCCGCCGGGCTTCGTCAGCGATCCGATGAAGCTGATCAGCGCGGACACGCCACTGGCGCCGAGCGACAGGGCGAGCACGAGCAGCGTCTCCGACCGGAGGGTCCTGCGCGACACCGCCTCCCGCGGAAAGGACCCGGCCGCGTCTCCCGCCTGCGCCTGCACTACAGCCTCCAGTTGCTCCACCGCATGGGACGTCACAGCTTGCCCGACGAACCTACGGTGGTCGCAGCCAGGTCCCGCGCACGCCCCCACGACAGCGCCGAGCACCGTGCGGCCGCGCGCCCGGGTCGGTCAGGAGCGCGCCCCCGGAAAGCCCACCGGCCACGTGTGCACCGGCTGCCCCTCACGCATCAGCTCGCAGTAGCGACGGGTCATCGCCGCCAGCGCCACCTCACGCTCCAGCCCCGCCTCACGGGCGCGGTGATAGGTGTCCGCCTGCCAGGAGGCTCCGTTCATCCGCCGACGACACCGCTCCTCGATCACGCCCAGATACAGGTCGCGATCGGCGGGCGCCACGTTCCACGCGTCGAGACCCGCCGCGGCCAGCGGCAGCAACTCGTCCCGGACGAGCTTGACGACCGGCACCTGGGTGACGCCGCCACGGCCGGGGCGGGGCCACTGGAGCTCGGCGTCGATACCGTGCCGGCAGGCGGTCTCGAAGTTCTGGTCGGCGGCGGCGAAGGGCAGCCGCGTCCATACCGGCCGGGCGTCCTCCGCGAGCGCTCGTACCAGACCGTAGTAGAACGCGGCGTTGGCGATCACATCGGTCACCGTCGGGCCGGCGGGCAGCACGCGGTTCTCCACCCGCAGGTGGGGGACGCCGTCGACGACCGCGTACACCGGACGGTTCCAGCGGTAGATCGTGCCGTTGTGCAGGACCAGCTCCTGGAGCCGCGGCACTCCGCCGTCCTCCAGGACCCGCAGCGGGTCCTCGTCGTCACAGAAGGGCAGCAGCGCGGGGAAGTACCGGATGTTCTCCTCGAAGAGGTCGTAGGCCGAGTCCACCCAGCGCTCACCGAACCAGGTCCGCGGGCGCACGCCCTGCGCCTGGAGCTCCGGCGGGCGGGTGTCCGTGGCCTGCTGGAAGAGCGGCGGCCGCGATTCGCGCCACAGCTCCTTGCCGAACAGGAAGGGCGCGTTGGCGCCGACGGCGACCTGCACGGCGGCCACCGCCTGGGCGGCGTTCCACACGTCGGCGAACCGGCCGGGCGTCACCTGGAGATGCAGCTGCACCGAAGTACAGGCGGCTTCCGGCGCGATCGACGCAGACGTGCACGTGAGCCTTTCCACCCCCTCGATGTCGAGGGTGAAGTCCTCCCCGCGGGCCGCCACGATCTGATCGTTGAGCAGCATGTAACGGTCCACGTCGGAGAGGTTCGCGGACACCAGATCCTGCTGCGCCAGCGTCGGCAGAATGCCGATCATCACGATCCCGGAGCCGAGCTCCTGCGCCTTGCGATCGGCATATCCCAGCCCGGTGTGCAACTCCTCCGCCAGCTGATCGAGAACACGGCCGCCCAATCGGTGCGGGACGATGTTTACTTCCAGATTGAACATGCCGAGCTCGGTCTGGAAATCCGGGCTGGCGATACGGGAGAGAACTTCGGCATTCATCATCCGAGGCATCCCGTCCGCGCCCGCGAGATTCAGCTCTATCTCGAGCCCCATCAGATTCTTGGGCCGGTCGAACCTCTTCTCCGCCAGCAGCCGCCCCAGCCCGGCCAGGCACTGTTGCAGCTTGTCTCGGTACCGTTGCCGATCGGACAGGTCGAACCCGCCTGCCTCGACCTTCTCCCCCATCGAAGCGTCCCTCCTCGAGTGGGTCCCACGTGGCGAGGACCGCTCACGTCACGGACGATAATGCCCAGCCTCATTGATCCATAACGCCCCGCGCGGAGTCTGCGGCCGGTAGGCTGGACACAGACGCCCGGCAGGCACATTCCCCTGGCATGAGGCAAACCGCAATTGCAGGCATGGACGGCGACGGAAAACACAGGCTTGATTCGGCCTACCGCGTCGGAGCCGAAACCGCAGGCCGCAGCCTCGACAGCACTGGAAAGCAGCAGAAATGCCGCATGAAACGGGCCGGTTCATGTCTTGCCAGAAATACCCGCGACGGGTAGCGGAAACATTACGTGAACACGCGTCGTATAAACTCCGCGAGGGCGGTGAGTTCGTATCCGGTGTCTTCCGGCCGCTGGCCGCCCCGCACGCAGACAGTGACGTCCGCACCTTCACGCTCCACCGTGTCTCCTGAGTGAGAGGCGACCCACCATGCCGCTGCTTGTCCCCCCGGCCCCCACGCCTGCCCTGCGAAGCGTCCTCGCGGCACTCGGTTCCCCCACAGCCGTCCGCGAGGCCCGAACCCCCGCTCTGAGGTCCGTCCAGGGGCCCCTGAGCGCCGAACTGCCGCTGCCGGTCCATGTACTGGACAGGATCGTGCCGAGCGGCCGCACGCCGCACACCAGGCTCACCGGCTGGCGTTTCCTGATCCGCAGCGGCGACCGCACCGTGGCCGCCGCGGACACCATGCTCACGCCTGACGGCTGGACCTTCTCCCACTTCTTCGAGGGCCCCTACCTCGACTCGACCGAACGCGCCCTGCGCCAGGCCGAGTCGATCGGGACGCCGTTCCAGCCCAGACTGCTGTCCGTTCCCGAGCTCTACATGCTGACCCTCTGGCTGCACGGCGACGTCGAGGCCGACGCCGCGTCCGGCACCCCGCAGCCTTCCGACGTCCTGGTCCCCCTTGCCCCCGCGCCACCGGGCATAGCCGCCCACCGGCCGCACCGGGTCGCGGACCTGCTGCCCCTCATGACCTTGCGGGTGACGCCGGCCCCGCTGCTCGACTCGCCGGCCGCCTGACAGGAGAACACTCCGGACATCACACCCACGGGAGACACCCGGTACGCCCCGCGACCTCCCGGTCGCGGGGCGTACCGGTGCTCCGGGTATGGCCCGTTGTGACTAGCCCGCCCGGGCCACTGCGAACCACCCGAAAGGACAGCCCTGTTGAACTGAACCGCCCGAGCGGGTGGTGCGTCATCAATCAGTAGGAAGAGCTGCTGTGAAATGCCTGCGGAGGGACCTCCGTGGGTGAACACTGGGGACCGACCGACAGATACGGGGGAGCGGCCATGAACACCTCATCGAGCCGCACGACACACACCACATCACAGCGAAAGAACCCATCAATGTGCCAGCACCAGCCAGCCTGTCCCACGTCCGACTCCGCCGACCGTGAGGCGGCCCGCCTCGTCGCGCACCATCCGGAACAGGGCTGGAGCCTGCTGTGCAACGGCGTGCTCCTCTTCGAGGACACCGGCGAACTGCTGCCCGACGGCCGGATCATCGCCCCGCGCCGCACAGCGGACGCCGGCCCGCTGGTGACCGCCGCCTAGGCCTCTTCAGCAACCTGGGAAACAGAAGGGCCGGCCCGGAGAACTTCCGGACCGGCCCCGACGCATGTGCCGCGCGGCTCGCGTCAGTTGTCGTACTCCTCCAGCGGCGGGCAGGAGCACACGAGGTTACGGTCGCCGAACGCTCCGTCGATACGGCGCACCGGCGGCCAGTACTTGTCGGCCGCGTTCACGCCCGCCGGGAAGACGGCCTCCTCGCGGCTGTAGGAGTGGTCCCACTCGCCGCCGAGCGCGGCCGCCGTGTGCGGAGCATTACGCAGCGGGTTGTCGTCGGCGGACCACTCGCCCGACGCGACCTTCTCGATCTCGCCGCGGATCGCGATCATGGTGTCGCAGAAGCGGTCGAGCTCCGTGAGGTCCTCGCTCTCCGTCGGCTCGATCATCAGCGTGCCGGCCACCGGGAAGGACATCGTCGGCGCGTGGAAGCCGTAGTCGATCAGGCGCTTGGCGATGTCGTCGACGCTGACACCGGTCGCCTTGGACAGCGGCCGCAGGTCGACGATGCACTCGTGGGCGACCAGGCCGGCAGGACCGGTGTAGAGCACCGGGTAGTGCGGCTCGAGGCGCTTGGCGATGTAGTTCGCCGCGAGCACGGCGACCTGCGTCGCCCGCTTGAGGCCCTCTCCGCCCATCAGCCGCACGTACGCCCACGAGATCGGCAGGATGCCCGCCGAGCCCCAGGGAGCCGCGGAGATCGGTCCCACACCCGTCCGGGGGCCGGCCGCCGGCTGCAGCGGGTGGTTCGGCAGGTAGGGCGCGAGGTGGGCGCGCACACCGACCGGGCCGACGCCCGGACCGCCGCCGCCGTGCGGGATGCAGAAGGTCTTGTGCAGGTTCAGGTGCGAGACGTCACCGCCGAACCGGCCGGGCTTGGCGAGGCCCACCAGGGCGTTGAGGTTGGCGCCGTCGACGTACACCTGGCCGCCCGCGTCGTGCACCTGGGCACAGATGTCGGCGACGTGCTCCTCGAACACACCGTGCGTCGACGGGTAGGTGATCATCAGCACGGACAGTTCGTCGCGGTACTGCTCGATCTTGGCGCGCAGGTCCTCGACGTCGATCTCGCCGTCGTCGGCGGTCTTCACCACGACGACCTTCATGCCGGCCATCACGGCGCTGGCGGCGTTGGTGCCGTGCGCGGAGGACGGGATCAGACAGACCGTGCGGCCCGCGTCCCCGTTGGCGCGGTGGTAGGCGCGGACGGCCAGCAGACCCGCCAGCTCGCCCTGCGACCCGGCGTTGGGCTGGATGGAGACCTTGTCGTAGCCGGTGACCTCGGCGAGGCGCTCCTCCAGCTCGTGGATCAGGGTCAGATAGCCCTGAGCCTGCTCGACCGGGGCGAAGGGGTGGATCTGGCCGAACTCCGGCCAGGTCACCGGCTCCATCTCGGTGGTCGCGTTCAGCTTCATGGTGCAGGAGCCGAGCGGGATCATGCCGCGGTCCAGCGCGTAGTCACGGTCGGCGAGCCGGCGCAGGTAGCGCAGCATCGCGGTCTCGGACCGGTGCTGGTGGAAGACGGGGTGGGTCAGGTACTCGTCGTCGCGCAGCAGCGCGGCCGGCAGGGCGTCCACGCCGGCCGCGTCCAGGACGTCGATGTCCCCGTCCACGCCGAAGGCGGCCCAGACGGCGGTCAGCTGCTCGCGGCCGGTGGTCTCGTCGCAGGCGAGGGAGACGTGATCGGCGTCCACCAGGTACAGGTTGACCCCCCGCTCGCGGGCGGCGACGACCACGTCCGCGGCCCTGCCGGGCACGCGGGCGGTCAGGGTGTCGAAGTACGAGCCGTGCAGCAGCTCGACGCCGCCGGCCCGCAGCCCCTCGGCGAGGATCGCGGCGTAACGGTGGGTGCGCCGGGCGATCGCACGCAGCCCGTCCGGGCCGTGGTAGACCGCGTACATGCCCGCCATCACGGCGAGCAGCACCTGCGCGGTGCAGATGTTGCTGGTGGCCTTCTCGCGGCGGATGTGCTGCTCGCGGGTCTGCAGCGCCAGCCGGTAGGCCTTGTTGCCGTCGGCGTCGACGGAGACGCCCACGAGGCGGCCGGGCAGGCTGCGGGCGAACTTGTCCCGGACGGCCATGTAGCCGGCGTGCGGGCCGCCGAAGCCCATCGGGACACCGAAGCGCTGGGTGGTGCCGACCGCGATGTCCGCGCCGAGCTCGCCGGGCGAGGTGAGCAGCGTCAGAGCCAGCAGGTCCGCGGCGACCGTGACGATCGCGCCGAGCTCGTGCGCCTGCTCGATCACGGGCCGGAGGTCGCGCACGGCACCGGAGGCACCCGGGTACTGCAGCAGCACACCGAACACGCCGCGCTCGGCGATGTCCGCGGGGATGCCGTCGCTGAGGTCGGCGGTGACGACCTCGACGCCGGTGGGCTCGGCACGCGTCTCTATCACGGCAAGGGTCTGGGGCAGGGCGTCCGCGTCGACCAGGAAGACGCCGTTCTTGACCTTGCCCACCCGGCGGGCCAGCGACATGGCCTCCGCGGCGGCCGTGCCCTCGTCGAGGAGCGAGGCGCCGGAGGTGGGCAGTCCGGTCAGGTCGGCGACGACGGTCTGGAAGTTGAGCAGCGCCTCGAGCCGGCCCTGCGAGATCTCGGGCTGGTACGGGGTGTACGCCGTGTACCAGGCCGGGTTCTCCATGACGTTCCGCAGGATGACCGGCGGCGTGAACGTCCCGTAGTAGCCCAGGCCGATCATCGGCGCGAGCACCTGGTTGCGGTCCGCCAGGGTGCGCAGCTCCGCGAGGACGTCCGCCTCGGTGCGGGCGTCGGGGAGGTCGAGGGCCTCGGCGCTCTTGATGACGTCCGGTACGGCGGCGGCGGTGAGCTCGTCGAGGGAGCCGTAGCCCACATGGGCGAGCATCTTGGCCTGGGCACCGGCGTCGGGCCCGATGTGCCGCTGCTCGAACGGGATCCCTCGCTCCAGCTGGGAGAGCGGAATGCGGTTGGCGGTCATGGTGGGAGGCCTCCTGGTCTTCGCGACCTGCGAGGGGCATCACGGCACGGATGCCCGGACGGCCTCCCCCTCTGTCATCTCGACCTGAGAGCTTCACCGGGGCGTCACGGAGCGACATCCCGGCTTTCACCGTCGGTGAGAGCGGATGCCGTCCGACGCCCGCTCTGCTTTCCAGAGTGACCTCGTCCGTGCGGTACAGGTGCCTGAGAGATTCCGGGGAGGATTTGCTCCTTCGGCGCCTCCGGGACTTCTCTCCGGAGGACTCTCCCGCACAGGGTCAGCGGCCGTTTGCCAGGGTACCAGCGTGCATGGCGCCCGATCGCTCGAGTGGCCGACACCTGGATTGTGGACTTTCGTAGTCGTTGGAGAGCAGGTGCGACCATTTGGAGGGACCGTGCAGACCGACATCGATCCGCGCAGCCTGATCGGCCGCAAGGCGTTCGACCGCAACGGCACCAAGATCGGAACCGTTGACGAGGTGTACCTGGACGACGCCACGGGCGTGCCCGAGTGGGCGGCCGTACGCACAGGACTCTTCAGCCGTGACGCCTTCGTCCCTCTCGAACCGAGCGAGCTCGTCGACAACGCGCTGCACGTTCCCTACGAGCGCGCGCTGATCAAGGACGCGCCCGACTTCGGCGTGGGCCGCCATCTGTCCCCCGAGCAGGAACTCCAGCTCTACCACCACTACGGGCTCGATCTCTCCGGTCCGCCTCCCGCGCCGGCGCCCGCCTCCGGCGACCGGTCCTTCGGCCGGGTAGCGGGGCAGGAGGACTGACCACCGCATTACGCGTCACCGGGCCCGGCCGCAAGGCAAGGCTCCCTTCCCACCGCCGCTTGCCGCCTCTCCCCCGCCGCGCCCGTCAGCCCGGCCGTGGGGGGGGGGGGGGGGGGGGGGGCGGGCGGCGGGGGGGCGGGGGGGGGGGGGGGGGCCGCCCCGCCGGGGCGGGCGGGGGGGGGGGGGGGGGGGGGCCCCCCCCCCCGCGGGCGCCC
>NZ_JBIVAU010000021.1:3569-10559 GCF_044745705.1 Streptomyces sp. NPDC086835 | reverse complement strand
CCGCCCCGCGGGGGGGGGGGGGGGGGGGGGGGGGGGGGGGGGGGGGGGGGCGCCCCCCAGCCCCCCCCGGGGGCGGGGCCGCCGCCCCCGCCCCCCCCCCCCCCCCCCCCCCCCCCCCCCCCCCCCCGCCCGGCGGCGGGAGTTCCGGGTGCCCGGCGGGCCGCACCAGCGGCAGCGGGTCGGCGGCCTCGAGGTCCTCGTCGTCCACCCGGAACGTCCGCACCCTGCCCGGCGTCGACCACGGCTCCTCGAACCGCACGGTGACCCTGCCGACGCCGCTGCCCTGGACCCAGCCCGGCCCGTACGTCGCATGGCGCACGTCCTGCCCGGCCGCCCAGCGCCGCTCCGCCGGGTCGGGCCGCCCGGTCTCGGTACGGTGCGGTTCGCCGGCCTCGGCCGCGGCCCCCTCGGGCACGGTGGGCGCACCCTCATCGGGCTCGGCCCCCGCGGCGGCCTGGGCCTCGGCCTCCGCCTCTGCCGCCGCCTGCGCGAACAGGTCCTCCTGGGTGTAGTCCGCGAGCCCCGTCACGCCCACGCCCAGCAGCCGTACGCCGCCGGTGGTGTCCACCGACTCCAGCAGCCTGCCGGCTGCCTCCCGCACCACCGTGGGGTCGTCCGTCGGCCCGCGCAGCGTCTCCGACCGCGTCAGCGTCGAGAAGTCGTACCGGCGCACCTTCAGCACGATGGTCCGGCCGGAGTGGCCGCTTCCGCGGAGCCGCTGCACACACCGCTCGGCGAGCCGGTCCACCTCGAGCCGGACCCGCACCCGGTCGTGCAGGTCCACGTCGAAGGTGTCCTCCACGGACACCGACTTCGCGTCCCTCTCGGCCACTACGGGCCGGTCGTCGTGCCCCAGCGCCATCCGGAACAGCGCTGCCCCGTGCGCCCTGCCGAGCAGCCGTACGAGCTCGTCCTCGCCCGCCTCCGCGAGGTCCGCGACCGTCGTCATGCCTGCCCGCCGCAGATGTTCGCCGGTCGCGGGCCCCACGCCGGGCAGCGTCCGGACGGGCATCGGCCCGAGCAGGTCCCGCTCGGTGCCGGGATCGATCAGCACCAGGCCGTCGGGCTTGGCCTGCTCGGACGCGATCTTGGCGATCATCTTGGAGCCGGCCAGCCCGACCGACCCGGTGAGTCCCGTGACGGCCCGGATGTCGGCGCGCAGCCGCTCCCCCGTCGCACGGGCGGACGGCGCGTCATGGGCCGCGCCACCGGCCTCCAGGTCCACGAAGGCCTCGTCGAGGCTCAGCGGTTCCACCAGCGGCGACAACCGCCCCAACAGCTCCATGACCTGTTCGCTCACCGAGCGGTACAGCGAGAAGCGTGGTACGAGACAGGCGGCGTTCGGTGCGAGCCGTCTGGCCTGCGCCATCGGCATCGCCGAATGCACACCGAAACGCCGGGCCTCGTAGGAGGCCGTGGCCACCACACCGCGCGGACCGAGTCCGCCGACGATCACCGGCTTTCCGCGCAGCGACGGCTTCGCCGCCTGCTCGGCGGCGGCGAAGAAGGCATCCATGTCGAGATGCAGGATCGTCGGCGCGGTTCTCACATGTTCGATGCTCCCCCACAGCACTGACAACGGGGAGCGGCGGGCGCCGTCAGACGGCCCGGTCGCGTCTGCGCCTGGCCAGCTCGTCCGCCGGATTGTGGCCCACCAGCGTCTCCCCCGTGTCGATCCGCTCGCCGTGCAGCTGCGACAGCGCCGTCTCGACGTCCCGCCACACGACGCCCACGGCGATCCCGAAGACGCCCTGGCCGCCCTGGAGCAGGCCGACCACCTCGTCGGGCGACGAGCACTCGTAGACCGTCGCGCCGTCGCTCATCAGCGTCATGCGCTCGAGGTCCCGGAACCCTCGGGCCCGCAGGTGCTGGACGGCCGCCCTGATGTTCTGCAGCGCCACTCCGGTGTCCAGGAAGCGCTTGACGATCTTGAGGACGACCACATCGCGAAAGCTGTAGAGCCGTTGGGTGCCGGAGCCGTACGCGGGCCTGACGCTCGGCTCGACGAGACCCGTGCGCGCCCAGTAGTCGAGCTGCCGGTAGGTGATCCCGGCGGCCGCGCAGGCCGTGGGCCCGCGGTAGCCGATGGTGTCGGTGGAGGGCGCGGCTGCGCTGTCGTGCAGCGGATACGGCCCGCTTTCCACCGGACCGGGTCCGGGGCCGCCCCCGACCGTACTGTCGCCGCTGCTTCTCACGCCGACCTCCGTCCTTGACCTGCCACCTCGAAGGTAGGGAGTCACCAGGGGTGCGTCAACGATCGCCACACTCGGCACGCCGAGTGATAATCACCCTGAGAGTGGTTTCCCGTGCCCCCGTCCGGGGAAAGGCTGCTCGAATGCGCCGACGCGGAGCGGTCAGCCGCCCACATGTCGGCGGAACCGTCACTGGTTGCTGGACCCGAAGTCCTCGGGGGAGATCTGGTCGAGGAACTCGCGGAACTTCTCCACCTCGTCCTCCTGCTCGTCCGGGATGGCGATACCCGCGTCGTCCAGCACCCCGTCACTGCCGTAGATCGGCGTACCGGTGCGCAGGGCGAGCGCTATCGCGTCGGACGGCCTGGCGCTCACCTCGACCCCGCTGGCGAAGACCAGCTCCGCGTAGAAGACGCCTTCGCGCAGGTCGGTGATGCGGACCTGGGTGAGCTCCTGGCCCACCGCCTCCAGCACGTCCTTGAAGAGGTCGTGGGTCAGCGGCCTGGCCGGTGCCATGCCCTGCTGGGCGAAGGCAATGGCGGTCGCCTCCCCGGGACCGATCCAGATGGGGAGGTACCGATCGCCTCCCACTTCACGCAGGAGCACGATCGGTTGGTTCGAGGGCATTTCGACCCGGACACCCACAACGTCGAGCTCGTTCACACAGCAACCCTAGGACGTGCGCGACCGGTTTGGGTAGTCGGGCTGGTCCAAGATCAGTGGAGCCGCACTCCGAGGGCGGTCTGCACCAGTGCCGCATGGAGCCTCACGGAGAGCGTCACCAGCTCGTTCATGGTTGCCTCCGCATGGGCCCTGGTCTGCGGATTACGGTGCCGGCGCAGCGGTGCGACGACCTGTTCGACCAGGCCGGCATCGCGGTCCGCGGACGCTTTCATGGCACGCAGGTGTCGAGGCTCGAGACCGAATCTGCCCAGCTCTGCGACCATCCGTGCGACCGTGACCGCCTCCGGCTCGTAGGCGCCGCTCGCGTCCGGGGTGAGCAGGCCGTACGACTCCCACTCGGTGAGCTCCTCCTCGGAGACCTCGGCGGCGGCCAGCAGGGCCGCACGGCCGATACGGCCCGAGGGCGAACGCTCGGCCTCCGGCCCCCAGGAACCGTCGAAGAGGTCCCGCTGCGGGGCCTGTGCGGGCAGCTGCACCTGCTCGCCCCGTTCGAGGGCGTCCAGCTGCTCGCGGATCACCTTCAAGGGAAGGTAGTGGTCTCGCTGCATCCGCAGCACGAGCGCGAGCCGCTCGACGTCCCGGGCCGTGAATTTGCGGTACCCGGAGGGGGTGCGGCTGGGCTCGACCAGGCCCTCGGCCTCCAGGAACCTGATCTTGGAGATCGTGACTTCCGGGAACTCGTCGCGCAGGTGCCCGAGGACCGCGCCGATGCTCATCGGGCGGTCACCCGCGGCGGCGGTGCCGTGACCGGCACCGCCCGTCGGTGTTCGCAGCATGTGCCTTCCCTGGGGGTCACCCCGGACGGAGTCTGGGGAGGGTTACACGCCCCGCTGGCTCGCGTAGAAGACCAGCCGGTACTTGCCGATCTGAACCTCGTCGCCGTTGGCCAGGACCACGGAGTCGATCCGCTCACGGTTCACGTACGTGCCGTTGAGGCTGCCGACGTCGGAGACGGTGAAACCGCCGTCCGGGCCGCGCCTGAACTCCACGTGCCGCCTCGACACCGTGACGTCGTCGAGGAAGATGTCGCTCTGCGGATGACGCCCGGCCGTGGTCAGCTCACCGTCCAGCAGGAAGCGGCTGCCCGAGTTGGGCCCACGGCGGACGACCAGGAGGGCCGAGCCGAGCGGCAGTGCCTCGACGGCGGCCTGGGCCTCCGGCGAGAGCGAGGGAACGGCGGTCTGGCCGGTGACCTCCGAGTCGTAGGCCTCGATGCCGGAGATGGAGATGGTCGATGTCGTCTCCGACGCACGCTCGGCCGGCGCGCCACCCCTCAGCGGCGCACCGCAGTTGGAGCAGAACCGACCGGCCTCGGTGTTCCGGTGGCCGCACCTCGAACAAACCGGCAAACCCGCCATGGACGGATCCTCCTGCCGCGGCTGCCCCGCGTGGGGATTGGTCGCATACGGGTCGGAGGCAAACCCTCCACCCGCACTTGAGGTTGGATCCCCGAAACCTATGCCGCGGGCACCGGCAGGGTCAACAGACGACGCGCCCTGTCCGCCCGAATTGTCACCACCGGCCACCTCGTCCCGGAACAGCGGGCGCTCCCCGCCCTGCTCCTCGCTCTGACCATGACGCGGCGCGCGATGGCGGGCGTTGCCGTCCTCGCGTGAGCTCTTGCCGAACAACTTCGCAAACAACTTCACGGGCGTTTCCCCTTGACCGAAATAGACCCGCCCGTGGGGCAGGACGAACCCTCAACCAACACACCTGCCGAACCGGACACCCTCACAACGTCCGTACCCTCCGGACAGTTTCCACCACGCGCCACATATGTGATGCGTCGCCCCCCTGCAATCCTCTGCCCGGCTCCGGCACTCCCCATGTCCCCCCGCTTCACTGCGGTGACGATCGAGCGTAGTCAGGCCGCTCCGCCGGTCGCAAGGCGTCGACAATGATCTTCTCTGATCGCTCCACAGTAGCCGTGGCCTGCTCCTTCTCCAGAGTCTGCACGACACCGCCGGGGATGTTCAGCGCCGGCTCCAGGTCCTGCGGCTTGCCGATGACCTTGAAGGTGTACGGAGCGGTGATCCGCCTGCCGTCGACCTCTATGTCCCCGGCGGCCCCCGAGAAGAAGGTGTTCGCGACGACCCGGGTGCCGTTCACCTGGACCGCCTCCGCCCCGGCCGCGCGCAGCTCCTGGATCGTGTCGAGGAGCATGTCCGACTCCACGGTGCCGGACGGGTCCTGGATCGTGAGGGTGATCCCCGGCCCTTGCGCGGCGACCGTACCGGCCAGGATGCCGAGCTGCTGCTCCTTCTGCTGCGTCTGCTTCCGGGCCTCTTCCGCCTGGTCCGAGCTGTTCTCGAGCTCGGTGCGCTGGTCCTCGAGGCGCTGCTTCTCGTCCTCGAGCCGCTGCGTGCGGTTGTCCAGCTCGTCGAGGATGCGGACCAGGTCCTCCTGCCGGGCACCGCGCAGCGCGCTCTCGTCGCTGTTGGAACGGACCTGGATGGCCAGACCCAGACCAAGGACGAACAGCAGCACCGCGACGATCAGTTGGGCGCGGGTCACCCGCGGCGGCCACACCGCCGCACCGAGCCGCTGCCGACCGGTCGGGACGTCTGCCTGCGACGCATCGGGTTCCTGTGCGGCGGGTGGCGCGGGCGGCTGCGCCTGCGGGAGCGGCTGGGCCCGCGGCGGCTGCGGCGACTCGTTCCTGGGGGTCTCTTCGCTGCTCATCGTCACGCCCGGAAGACGTGCCGGCGGATGGCCGCGGCGTTGGAGAAGATCCGGATGCCGAGCACGACGACCACGCCCGTGGACAACTGCGCGCCGACGCCCAGCTTGTCGCCAAGGAACACGATCAGCGCGGCCACCACGACGTTCGAGAGGAAGGACACGACGAAGACCTTGTCGACGAAGATCCCGTCGAGCATGGCCCGCAGACCGCCGAACACCGCGTCGAGTGCGGCGACCACCGCGATCGGCAGATAGGGCTCGACCACCGCCGGCACTTCGGGCCGGACCAAAAGCCCGACCACGACTCCCACGACGAGGCCCAGTACGGCGATCACGATGTGCCCTTCTCTGATTCGGCCGCTCCCGGCCCACTGCCCTGCGGGGCGTCGGCGGTCGTCGGCTCAGCTGTTCGTACGATCAAGCTCGGGGCCGCGGGCAGTCGCACCGACTCCTCGTCGGACATGCTGGTGCGGATTCCGAAGTCCTCTTTGAGGACCTGGAGATACTGCCCGTCGGCACTGCCTTGGAAGGCGGTACGCAGCTTGCTGCCGTCCCCCACCGCGAGCACCGTGTACGGCGGCACCAGCGGCCTGTTGTCGACCAGTATGGCGTCGCCGGCCGCACGGATCGCCGACAGGGCGGTCAGCCGCTGCCCGTTGATCGCGATCGCCTCGGCGCCGGACTCCCAGAGGCCGTTGACGACCCGCTGCATGTCCCGGTCCCGTACCCGGCCGGTGTCGGAGAAGCCGCTGCTCTCCCGCGGCCCGTCGCCGCCCTGGTCGGTCCCCTTGGCGTCGTCCACGACGAGTTTGACGCCCGGGCCGTGCACCTCGGTGGCGCCCGCCAGCAGGGGAACCGTCGCTCCCTGCTCCTCGCCGTGCGCGTTGAGGGCCTTGCGCTGCCGCTCCTCGACGTCGGACCGCAGGGCCTCGACGTCCCGCTCCACGGCGTCGGCCTTCTTGGTCTGCGCCTCGACGCGGTCGATGAGCTCCTCGCGCTCCTTGGCCAGCACCGGCGCGGAAATCTGCGCCTCGGCGGCTCCGAGCGTGACGACCGCGGCCGCGAGCACGAGCCCGGCGGCCAGTCCCAGCTTGGCGCGCAGCGTGCGGGGCATGCCGCCGCCCTCTGCCCGGCGGGCCGCCGCCTCCGCGTAACCGTCGTCGAGGCTGTGCTCCATGACGTTCGTCAGCAGCGACATGGACGCATCAGGGCGCGCGGGCGGAGAACCTGTGCTCCGAACGGGGGGCTGCTGCGACATGCCGCACATCGTCGCACGTCGCAACCGCTACCGCCGAATGGCCCCACCGGTGTGGCGGCGGGCGCCCCCCCGGGGGGGCCCCCGCCCCCCCGGGCGGCGTGACTGACCAGGGCGGGCCGCCCCCGAGGGCCAATCGTCCCGGGGGGCCCGGGGCGGACCCGGGGGGGGGCCCCC
>NZ_JBIVAU010000021.1:0-3560 GCF_044745705.1 Streptomyces sp. NPDC086835 | reverse complement strand
CACCCGCCCCTTCCCGAACCGGGCTCTGCCCGGACCCGCCACCGCGCTCCGCGCGGTGCTTACGGGGGGGGGGGCCCCCCCCCCCCCCCCCCCCCCCCCCCCCCCCGGGGGGGGGCCGCCCCCCCCCCGGGGGCCCCCCCCCCCCCCCCCCCGGCGATGCGTCAGTGACCTGCGCTGTCCACGACGGAGGACCATTCGTCCAGGAGCGCCTGGGCCGACGCGTCGTCGGGCCCCTCCGCCCACAGATGGGTGACGGCTTCCGACGGATCGGGGAGGACCATCACCCACCGGCCGTCGGCCTCGACCACGCGCACACCGTCAGTGGTGTCCACGTGCCTGTCCCCGGCGGCCTCGACCACGCGCCGCATCACGAGCCCCTTGACCGCCCACGGCGTCGCGAGGTCCCGCTTGAGCACATGGGCCCGCGGGATGCGGGCGTCGATCTGGCTCAGTGTGAGCTGGGTACGGGCGACCAGGCCGACCAGCCGCACGAACGCGGCCGTGCCGTCGAAGACACTGCTGAACTCCGGCACGATGAAGCCGCCGCGACCGTCGCCGCCGAAGATCGTGGTCTCCTCCCGGCACACCCTCGTCAGGTCGTCAGGGGACGTCGTCGTCCACTCCACCTGCGTGCCGTGGTACGCCGCCACCTGCTCGGCGATCCTCGTCGTCGTCACCGGCAGCGCCACACCGCCGCTGCGCCGCTCCGCCGCGACCAGGTCGAGCAGCACCAGCAGCGCACGGTCGTCCTCGACGATCCGGCCCCGCTCGTCGACCAGCGAGATCCGTTCACCGACGGGGTCGAAGCGGACACCGAACGCCGCACGCGCGGAGGCGACGATCTCCCCGAGCCGGACCAGGCCGGACCTCCGGGTGTCCGCGGACTCCGTCGGCCGCGCCTCGTCGAGTCCGGGATTGATCGTCAGCGCGTCCACCCCGAGGCGTCCCAGGAGGCTCGGCAGCACAAGACCGGCGCTGCCGTTGGACGCGTCGATGACCACCTTGAGGCCCGACTCGGCGATCCCGGTGGTGTCCACGTTCCGCAGCAGGGAGCCGGTGTACGAGTCGAAGACGCTCGACGGGAAATGCAGATCGCCGATCTCCCCTGGGAACGCACGCCGGTACTCCTGGCGCGCGTACACCCGGTCCAGCTTCCGCTGCCCACCCTGCGAGAGGTCCGCACCACGTTCGTCGAAGAACATGATGTCGACGGAGTCGGACACCCCCGGTGACGTCCGGATCATGATGCCGCCCGCACTTCCGCGGGCCGTCTGCTGCCGCGCCACGGGCAACGGCACGTTCTCCAGGTCGCGTACGTCGATGGCACTGGCCTGAAGCGCCGAGATCACCGCCCGCTTCAGTGCGCGGGCACCTCGCGAGTGGTCACGCGCGGTGGTGACCGTGGCGCCCTTCTTCAGCGTGGTCGCGTACGCGCCGGCCAGGCGCACCACGACCTCTGGTGTGATCTCCACGTTGAGGATGCCGGACACGCCTCTTGCACCGAAGAGGTGCGCCTGGCCCCGGGCCTCCCAGATGACGGACGTGTTGACGAACGCGCCGGCCTCGACGGTCTTGAACGGATAGACCCGGACGTTGCCCTGGACGATCGATTCTTCGCCGACGAGGCACTCGTCACCGATGACGGCGCCGTCCTCGATGCGGGCGGCGCGCATGATGTCGGTGTTCTTGCCGATGACGCAGCCGCGGAGATTGCTCTGCGGACCGATGTAGACGTTGTCGTGGACCACGGCCTTGTGCAGGAACGCCCCGGTCTTCACGACGACGTTGGATCCCACGACGGTGTGCTCGCGGATCTCGACGCCTGCTTCGACCTTGGCGTAGTCGCCGATGTAGAGCGGGCCTCGCAGTGTCGCGTCGGGATGCACCTCCGCGCCCTCCGCGACCCACACACCGGGAGAGATCTCGAAGCCGTCGAGCTCGACGTCCACCTTGCGTTCCAGGACGTCGGCCTGAGCCTTCACATAGCTCTCGTGAGTGCCGACGTCCTCCCAGTAGCCCTCGGCGACATAGCCGTAGATCGGCTTGCCTTCCTTCATGAGCTGCGGGAAGACATCCCCGGACCAGTCGACGGGAACGTCGGGCTGGACATAGTCGAAGACCTCGGGCTCCATCACGTAAATGCCCGTGTTGACCGTGTCGGAGAAGACCTGCCCCCACGTCGGCTTCTCGAGGAAGCGCTCGACCTTTCCCTCTTCGTCGACGATCGTGATGCCGAATTCCAGCGGATTCGGTACCCGCGTCAGACACACGGTGACCAATGCGCCCTTCTCCTTGTGGAAGGAGATGAGGTCGGTCAGGTCGAAGTCGGTGAGGGCGTCACCGGAAATCACGAGGAACGCGTCGTCCTTCAGCGCTTCCTCTGCGTTCTTCACACTGCCGGCAGTGCCGAGTGGCTTCTCCTCGTTGGCATAAGTGAGCTCCATTCCGAGCTCTTCGCCGTCACCGAAGTAATTCTTCACAAGTGAGGCGAGAAATTGCACGGTCACAACGGTCTCGGTGAGCCCGTGCCGCTTGAGCAGCCTGAGCACGTGCTCCATGATTGGCCGGTTGGCCACCGGCAGGAGCGGCTTGGGCATGCTCGAGGTCATGGGGCGAAGTCGGGTACCTTCGCCGCCGGCCATCACGACGGCCTTCATGTCGGAAGCGTCCTCCTTGAAGAGACGACTGTCTGGCCGACTTCACCCGTCCAGAAGTGACCGCTGGTGACATGTGGTGACACGCGCGGCCGGCGACACAGCGCGCTCCCACACCGACGAGGTCAATCGGCCATAGTGTCCGCTTTGACGAGACGGCGGACTTGAATCACATAGAGGATCCCTGCCCACCAATACAGAGTTGTACCCCATCCCGCGAACGCCCATCCGAAAATCGCCGCGAGTGACGCAAGCCACCCCGTTCCGTCACTCAGGAGCAGCAAGGGGAAGGCGTACATGAGGTTGAAGGTGGCTGCCTTGCCCAGGAAGTTCACCTGGGGCGGCGGATAGCCGTGGCGACGGAGGATTCCCACCATCACCAGCAGCATCACTTCACGTGCCAATAGCGCGGCCGTCAGCCAGAGCGGCAGAATCTCCCGCCAGGTGAGACCGACAAGGGTCGACAGGATGTAGAGACGGTCGGCGGCCGGGTCGAGGATGCGCCCCAGGCTGCTGATCTGATTCCAGCGTCGGGCCAGCTTCCCGTCGAGATAGTCACTGACGCCGCTGAGCATCAGAACCAGCAAGGCCCAGCCGTCACTCTTGGGCCCGCCGAACTCGGGGCGGAGAATCAGCCACAGGAACAGCGGCACGCCGACGAGGCGAGCCATGCTCAGGATGTTGGGGATGGTGAGTACCCGGTCCGTTTGAACGCGGGTCTCCTGGACCTCCACCCGGGGGCCTCCTGTGTGGAACGTGCCGACGATGCTCCCTGACCTTACCTGCAGCTGGTGCCGGCCTGTGCAGTGCCCCCCTGAACGCAGGAAAGCCCCGCACCAGAGGTGCGGGGCTTTCCCACAATGATTGTTCGGCGGCGTCCTACTCTCCCACAGGGTCCCCCCTGCA
>NZ_JBIVAU010000020.1:0-49480 GCF_044745705.1 Streptomyces sp. NPDC086835 | reverse complement strand
GAACCTCGACCATCCGAAGATGGACGGGGTATCAACATATCTGGCGTTGATTTTTGGCACACTGTTGAGTTCTCAAGGAACGGACGCTTCCTTTGGGCCCTTCTCGGGGCCCTCCGGGCGCTTCCCTTCGGTGTTTCCAACACTACCAGGCTTTTCCGGCCCTCCTGACCACCACCCTGCGGTCGTCCCGGAGGACGTCCAGTGGTTTAGACCAGTTAGGATCTCGCCCTGACAGGCGCTGCCGGGGACCCCCGACACAGCGTCGCCTCGGGGTCCAACCGACTTACGAGAGTACAACTCCGCCGGCAGATGACGCAAATCGTTTCCGGTGCACACCTAGGTCCGTCAACTGGTAGATCACGGGCGGAACTAGGACTTCTCATGACCTACTCTTCAGAGCAGCGCGTCGTCCGGTACCAGCAGTGACGACGCCTGCCGAATCTCCGCCCCTGGGAGGCTCCATGACCACAGTGACGTCCCCTCTTGCCGGCCGGGCCATCGGTCTCGCGGCCGTGCCCGATCCGGTGTTCTCCGGTGCGATGGTCGGGCCCGGGACGGCCATCGATCCCGTGCGCGAACCGTCAGAGGCGGTCTCTCCGGTGGACGGCATCATCGTGTCCCTCCACCCGCACGCCTTCGTCGTCGTCGACGACGAGGGGCACGGTGTGCTGACGCACCTCGGTATCGACACGGTGCAGCTCAACGGCGAGGGCTTCGAGCTCCTCGTCAACAAGGGCGACACGGTGCGGCGCGGCCAGTCCGTGGTGCGCTGGGACCCGGCGGCCGTGGAGGCCGCGGGGAAGTCCGCCATCTGCCCGGTCGTGGCACTCGAGGCGACGCCCGACTCCCTGTCCGACGTCCGTGAGAACGGGGACGTGAAGGCCGGGGAAAGCCTCTTCGGCTGGCAGTGACCCGCCGACGTCGGTGACGGCGAGTCGGACATCCATCGCGGCGGCTGGACCGCCGCCCAATCGGAGACGGTGAAATGGAGACAACGCTGCGAGGCGTCGGCGTGAGCCACGGTGTGGCGATCGGCGAGGTGCGGCACATGGGCACGGCGGTTCTCGAGCCGCCGGCCAAGCAGATCCCTGCGCAGGACGCGGAGCGCGAGCAGGGGCGCGCCCGCCAGGCCGTCGAAGCGGTGGCCGCCGACCTGATCGCGCGGGGCAACCTGGCCGGTGGTGAGGCGCAGGCCGTGCTCGAGGCGCAGGCCATGATGGCGCAGGACCCGGAGCTCATGTCCGACGTCGACCGCCGGATCGCCGTCGGCAGCACCGCCGAGCGTGCGGTGTACGACGCGTTCGCGGCCTACCGGGCTCTGCTGGCGGGTGCCGGCGAGTACCTGGCCGGCCGGGTCGCGGATCTTGACGACGTGCGGAACCGGATCGTGGCGCGGCTGCTGGGCGTGCCGATGCCGGGTGTGCCGGACAGCGACGAGCCGTATGTACTGATCGCGCGCGATCTGGCGCCGGCGGACACCGCGCTGCTGGACCCGGCCCTGGTGCTCGGGTTCGTCACGGAGGAGGGCGGGCCCACGAGTCACAGCGCCATCCTGGCGCGGGCGCTCGGGGTGCCTGCCGTGGTCGCGCTGCCGGGGGCGGGTGAGCTCGCCGAGGGCACGCTGATCGCCGTCGACGGCAGCACCGGCGAGATCTTCGTGGAGCCGAGCGACGAGAAGCGGGCGCAGATGGAGCGTGCCGCCGCGGAGCGCAAGGCGGCGTTGTCCGCGTCCAGCGGGCCGGGGGCGACATCGGACGGGCACAAGGTGCCGTTGCTGGCCAATATCGGGGGACCCGCGGACGTTCCGGCGGCCGTGGACGCCGGGGCGGAGGGTGTGGGTCTGTTCCGTACCGAGTTCCTCTTCCTGGACGACAGCAAGCAGGCGCCGTCGGAGGAGAAGCAGGTCGAGGCGTACCGCAAGGTGCTCGAGGCGTTCCCCCAGGGCCGCGTGGTGGTGCGGGTGCTGGACGCCGGCGCGGACAAGCCGCTCGACTTCCTGACGCCGGCCGACGAGCCCAACCCCGCGCTGGGTGTGCGCGGGCTGCGTTCGCTGCTGGACCACCCGGAGGTGCTGCGGACGCAACTGTCGGCGTTGTCGAAGGCGGCGCTGGGGCTGCCCGTCTACCTCGAGGTCATGGCGCCGATGGTGGCGGACCGTACCGATGCCAAGGCGTTCGCGGACGCGTGCCGGCAGGCGGGGCTCCAGGCGAAGTTCGGGGCGATGGTGGAGATCCCGTCCGCCGCCTTGCGCGCGCGGTCGATCCTCCAGGAGGTCGAGTTCCTCTCCCTCGGCACGAACGACCTCGCGCAGTACACCTTCGCCGCCGACCGGCAGGTGGGTGCGGTGTCCCGGCTGCAGGATCCGTGGCAGCCGGCGCTGCTCGACCTGGTGGCGCTGTCCGCGGAGGCCGCCAAGGCCGAGGGCAAGAGCTGTGGTGTGTGCGGTGAGGCCGCCTCCGATCCGCTGCTGGCCTGTGTGCTCACCGGTCTCGGCGTGACGTCGCTGTCGATGGGCGCCGCGTCGATCCCGTATGTGCGGGCGACGTTGGCGAAGTACACGCTGGCGCAGTGCGAGCGCGCGGCCGCCGCGGCGCGTGCGTCGGACACCGCCGAGGAGGCCCGGACGGCCGCGCAGGCGGTTCTTTCCGGGGAGTAGGCACTCCCGGACGACGGTGCAGAAGGGGCTTCCCGCCGACGGCGGGAAGCCCCTTTCTCCGTCAGTGGTGGGTTGTTCGGCTCGTGTGTCAGTGGTGGTTGCCCGGGTCGTCCGTGGTGACGGGGAAGCCCGCGCAGTATTCGACGCCCGGTTCCGGGGACAGCGGGTCGCCGGTGGCCGCGTCGGTGCAGTAGGCGCTGAACACCTCTCCGGCGGTGAGCGGCTCCAGGCGCCCTTGGTGGAGGCGCCAGCCGTGGACACGGTCGGCGGTGTCCGGTGCGCTGGTGCGCAGGACCAGTCCGCCGGTGCTCTCGAGCGCGATGCCGGCTGCGAGGACGGTGACGAACTCGGCTCCCTCCTCCGCGTCGATCCGGGCGGAGGACGCTGTGCCGCCCTGGGCGTGGAGCACGGCGAGGAGCTGCTCGTCGGGGCCAGGGACGCTGCAGACGAGGTGGTGCTCCCCCGGCCCGGCCACTTCGAGGAGGCGCATCAGGATGCTCGACGCCCGGTCGAAGGCGGACCTGCCGATGTCCTGGCCGCAGTCGGCGCACATGCCGAGGTCGGCGAGGAGCAGGGTGGCGTACTCCCAGGTGGCCTGGCGGACGGTCTTGTTGATCAGCTGGGGCAGCAGGTTTCCCAGCGGCTGGCCGGTGTAGGGGACGTTCGCGCTGCGGCCCGCGAGCTCCGCGGTGAATCGGCTGCGGCCGGCGGGGGCGTCGGCGTCGATCCCGGCCTCCGCGCAGTACTCGGCGAACTCTTCGGGGTCGAAGAGGGCGACGGACGTGTGCAGTTGCTGGGCGGACAGAGTTTTCAGCAGTTGCTCGGCCTGCCTGAGGTAGGCCGTGTAGTCGTCGAAGGCGAAGGTGCGGTAGCGGCGCATCCGTGTGAAGTCCTGTTCGTCGGCGAGGATGCCGACCGTGCTCGGGACTTCCCGGCGCAGTGCGCGCCGCAGCGATGCGTTGGTGCCGGTCCGCTTGGACTGCTTGGTGTGCGCCATGCCGATTCCCCCAGTGCGCTGTCGATCATTCGTGACTCACGGTAGTGGGAATCACTGACAATCGGCTCCGGCAGCTGTGCGGGCCCGGCCCGGACCCGTCGTGCGGCGGGTCCGGGTCCGGGGTGCGGTCAGGGGTTAGTTGCGGTTGCGGGCGATGTCCTCGTAGAAGCCGAGGAGTCCGAGGTCGTCGACGGAGCCCGGGTTGACCGCCTTGGCGAGCGGGGTGCCCTGGAGGAGACGCTTGACCGGGACCTCGATGCGCTTGCCGGTGAGGGTGTGGGGGACGCCGGGGACCTCGATGATGTCGTCCGGTACATGGCGGGGGGAGAGGTTCTCGCGAATGGACTGCTTGATCCGGGCGCGGAGGGCGTCGTCGAGTGCGGCGCCTTCCGTGAGGTGGACGAAGAGCGGCATCCAGTAGCCGCCGTCCGGTTCCTCGAGGCCGATGACGAGGGACTCGCGGATCTCCGGGAGGCGTTCGACGACCTCGTAGATGTCGGCGGAGCCCATGCGGACGCCTTGGCGGTTGAGTGTGGAGTCGGAGCGGCCGTGGATGATCACGGAGCCGCGGTCGGTGATGGTGATCCAGTCTCCGTGCCGCCATACGCCCGGGTACATCTCGAAGTAGCTGTCGCGGTAGCGGCTGCCGTCGGGGTCGTTCCAGAAGCGGATGGGCATCGACGGCATCGGGTTGGTGACCACCAGTTCGCCGACCTCGTCGATGACCGGCTTGCCCTGCGGGTCCCAGGACTGGAGATCGGTGCCGAGGCAGGCGGCCTGGAGTTCGCCGATCTCGACCGGGAGGGTGGGGACGGCGCCGGCGAAGCAGCTGCACACGTCCGTTCCGCCACTGACGGAGGCGATCCACAGGTCGTCCGCCACCTCGTCGTGGAGCCAGCGGAAGCCGTCGGGCGGCAGTGGGGAGCCGGTGGTGGCGACGCACTTGACGCGGGAGAGGTCGAAGTCCCGTCCAGGGTGGACCTCGGCCTTGGCGCAGGCCATGACGTACGCGGCGGAGGTGCCGAACAGGGTGGCGCCGGTGCGTTCGGCGACGCGCCACTGGGCGCCGGTGTCGGGGTAGCCGGGGCTGCCGTCGTACAGGACCACGGTGGTGCCGGTGAGCAGGCCGGAGACGAGGAAGTTCCACATCATCCAGCCGGTGGAGGTGTACCAGAAGAAGCGGTCGTCAGGGCCGAGGTCGCAGTGCAGGCCGATCTGCTTGAAGTGCTCCAGCAGGATCCCGCCCTGCGACTGGACGATGGCCTTGGGGAGGCCGGTGGTGCCGGAGGAGTAGAGCACCCACAGAGGGTGGTCGAAGGGAACCGGTTCGAAGACCGGCTCGACGTCCTGCGAGGTCACCGCGGACCAGTCGAGGGCGCCTTCAGGGGCGTCGGTGCCGAGCAGCGGGATGTGGACGACCGCGCGCAGCGTGGGCAGTTCACGGCGGAGTTCGGCGACCGTCTGCGTGCGGTCGTGCTCCTTGCCGCCGTAGCGGTAGCCGTCGACGGTGAACAGGACGACGGGTTCGACCTGCTGGAAGCGGTCGAGGACGCTGCGGGCCCCGAAGTCGGGGGCGCAGGAGGTCCACACGGCACCGACGGCGGCGGTGGCGAGGAAGGCGGTGACCGCCTGCGGGATGTTGGGGAGGTAGCCGCTGACGCGGTCGCCGGGGCGTACGCCGAGGGCGCGAAGCTCCGCGGCGAGCGCTCCGACCTGGCGGCGGAGCTCGGACCAGCTGATGGGCGTCGGCTCATGTGTCTCGTCCACATGGAGCAGGGCGGGGTCATGTGCGCGAGCCGGGTCCTCGGCGGTGCGCAGGGCGTGCTCCGCGTAATTGAGGGTGGCGCCGGGGAACCACTGGGCGCCGGGCATCGAGCGGTCGGCGAGCACGCGGCCGTAGGGGGTGGAGAAGCGGATCTCGAACCACTCGGCGACCGCCTGCCAGAAAGTCTCCAGCTCGTCGACGGACCAGCGGTGCAGCGCCTGGTATCCCCCCTCGGCCGGAGCCCCGTGGCGCTCGGCCGCCCAGGCCTGGAAGCGGGTGATCCGGGCGGCGGCGATGCGGTCGGGATCGGGCTGCCAGAGAGGGGCATGGTTCGCTGCTGAGGTCATGGGGCGGCTCCCGGGCTGGCTCTACGCGGTGTATGCGTGCGCCGCGCACGGGCGGGGTGTGCGCGGACGCGGCTGACAGGACGATGCCATGTGATCGTCATTCGCACCAGGGCGGATCCCCCATGGTCGGCGTGGCGAATATGTGCTCCCACCATGGGTGAACGGCAGTTGAACAGCGCGTCGGAGCTCCCTGGCCGATGGCAGGGTGAACGGCATGGACGGTCGGGATCTGGTGCGCGCGGTGACAACTCTCGGTACGACACAGGGGCTGCGGGCGATGCGCTCGGCGTGGCGCCGGCACAGGGCCGATGCAGTGGGGCTGCCGGCCCGGGGTGCCGAGCGGGCCAGAGTGCCGGGGCCGGCGGAGGGGGCGGAGCCGCTGCCGGGCGGCGGGACGGTCCGGTTCGCCCGTTCCGAGCTGCACATCATGGTGACGGTGGGCGGGGCGGTGTTCCGTGGCTGGGACGGTGCGCGGCCGGAGCCGTCGTACGCGCTGGCCGGTGCTCCCCCGGAGCCGGATCCGCGGGCCGGGCTGGAGCCGGACAAGGACGGCGGCTGGCAGGTGGTGTCCGAGCGTCTGACGGTCGCCGTCTCACGGCACGGCGCGGTGGAGATCCGTACACCCGGCGGTGTGGTGCTGCGCCGGGACCTGCCGCCGCGCTGGTGGGAGCCGGTGGAAGGGGGCCCGGCACGCTGGGTGCAGCGCAGTGAGATCGCGGCGGACGCCCGGCTGTTCGGCCTCGGCGGCCGGGCGTCGGGGCCCCGGCTGCGTGACGGGTCGTACCGGCTGTGGAACACGGCGCCGCGGGCCGGATCCGGCCCTGGCGACGATCCGCTGCACATCACGATGCCGGTGCAGACCGTGGTGGCCGACGCCGGCTGCCATCTGGCCTTCCACGACAACACGTGGGACGGCCGCGTCATCGTGCGCGAGGGCCAGGAGGGCGCCGGTTCCGGGCACGACAGGCCCGGCACGGTCGAGGTCCGGATGGAAGGTGGGCCGCTGCGCAGCTGGGTGCTGGTAGGCACACCGGCGCGCGTCCTCGGCGGCTGGGCGCAGCTGACCGGCGCGCCGGCGCTGCCCCCGTCGTGGGCGCTGGGCCCGCAGCATGTCCGTCCGGCCGTGGGCGAGGAGGACGTGCGCCGCACGGTCGACGCCCATCGGGAGCGCGGGCTGCCGCTGTCCGCCGTCCATGTCGGCGGCGGCGTCCATGGTGCGCAGTCCGGGCCGGCGGCGGACCTCGAGGGTTTTCCCCGGCTGTCCGTCCTGGCGAAGGATCTCCGTGAGGACGGGGTGCGGTTGGTGCGTGCGATGGGTCCGGCGGTGAGCGCCGGGCCCGAGGACGTGCTGTACGGGCAGGGCTCGGCCGCGGGGCTGTTCGTCCGGGAGGCGGGCGGCGCGGAGGTGCGGGGAACGGCCGGCCGGGGCGACTGCGTGTTCCCGGATTTCACGGATCCGCGGGTGCGTGAGTGGTGGGGAGAGCTGTCCGGGCGGGTGTCCGCGGAGGGCTTCGCCGGTGTGTGGCTGGACGGGAACGAGCCGGTGTCCTGTACGGCGTTCGCCGGTGCGACGCTCCCCCGTTCGTCACGACACGTGCTGGAGGGCCGCGGCGGCGACCACCGGGAGGCCCACAACGTCTACGGGCTGGCCATGGCGCGGGCCGCGTACGAGGGGATGCGCGGGGCGCTTCCCGACGAGCGGCCGTTTCTTGTCTCCCGGTCCGGCTGGGTGGGCATGCAGAGGTACGGGGGTGCCTGGGCGGGGGATGTGACGACGGGCTGGCCGGGGCTGCGTGCCGCGCTGTCGCTGGTGATGGGCCTCGGGCTCTGTGGCGTCCCGTACGCGGGCCCGGACGTGGAGGACGGCGAGGGGCTGTCCGCCGAGCTGTACCTGCGCCGGCTCCAACTGTCGGCGTATCTGCCGTTGTTGCGGGTCCGGGACTCCGCGGCGCCCTGGGTGTACGGGCCGGAGGTGACGGCGCAGGCGAGGGCCGTACTGGTGGAGCGGGAGCGGCTCGCGCCGTACTTCATGACACTGGCGCACCTGGCGCGGCTGACGGGGGCGCCGTTCGTGCGTCCCCTGTGGTGGCGTTCTGCCGGGGACCGGGCGCTGCGGGACTGCGAGGACGCGTTCCTGCTGGGCGATTCGCTGCTGGTGGCGCCGGTCCTGGAGCCCGGGGCGGACCGGCGGGCCGTGCGGCTCCCGCGCGGACGGTGGTACGACACGGACTCGGGCCGGCCGTACGAGGGTCCCGGGCAGGTGCTGGTGGACGCGCCGCTGTCGCGCATCCCGGTGCTCGCGCGGGCGGGGGCGGTGCTTCCGGTGCTCGACGACGACGGCGGCGCCCGGGACGGTGGCACGGAGGACGGCGGTACGCGGGCGGGCCGGGTCGGGCTGGAGGTGTGGGCGCCGGCCGCGGGCCGCAGGGGCGGCGGGCTGGTGGTACGGGACGCCGGCGACGGGTGGGCGGAGCCGGAGATCGAGCGGTACACGTCCCGGCTGGCGGACGGGCGTGTAGTGGTGGAACGGGCCACGGACGAGGGGCAGTCCGCTGTGGAGGGGCCGGTGCGGGTACGGGGGCTCGAGTGAGACGTGCGCGGCCTCAGTGGTCGTAGGCGCCGGCGAACCAGTTGCGTGCCGCGACGGTGTGCAGCGGGAAGGCCAAGGGCTCCGGGGCGTGCAGGAGCCGCCGCTCGCCGGTCTCGTCGCTGGGGACGAACGGCGGCAGAGCGGCCGCCGGGCGTTCCGGCAGCAGCCCGAACACGAGCAGGTGGCCGGCCGGGGAGCTGAGGACGTCGGCGAGCCGCACCTCGTGCTCCGGGGCCTTGATACCGGTCTCCTCCCACAGTTCGCGGACCACGGCATGTCGCCAGTCCTCGCCGTGATCGATGAAACCGCCGGGCAGGGCGGTGCCGCCACGGGCGGGCTCGATGGTGCGCGTGATGACGACGAGGCCGGTGCCGTGGGCGGGGTCGTGCACGGGCTGAAGGGCGACGGCGACGGGCAGCGGATTGCGGTAGGAGGTCGTGCCGCAGGCCGGGCAGGTGCGCGGCCAGCCGGCGTCCGCGCCGTAGGGCGCTCCGCAATGGCCGCAGTGGGAGTCCTTGGACACGCGCGGACTGTATCCGATCACCCTTTCCGCGAAGAGCGGTTACTGGTAAACGGTGGGCCATGACTCGACTTGGTTCAGCTGTCCGTGTTCTGATCGCCGCGGCCGCGGCTCTGCTCTGCGTCTCCTCGGTGGCGCCCGCCGCGCAGGCCGCTCCGGAGCCGAAGGCACCACGGGAGTTCGTGGCGCTGCGCACCGTGGCGCCGACCATCATCCAGGAGATGCGCTACACGACGGAGCACAACTTCGTGGGCGAGCCGGTGGACGGTTACCGGCAGCCGGTGTGCATCCTCACGCGCCCGGCGGCCGAGGCCCTGCGCAGGGCGCAGTCCCAGCTGCTGCGTCAGGGGTACTCGCTGAAGGTGTACGACTGCTACCGCCCGCAACGCGCCGTCGACCACTTCGTGCGGTGGGCCAAGGACCTCGAGGACGAGGCGATGAAGGAGGAGTTCTATCCGCAGGTCGACAAGTCGCGACTGTTCGCGGACGGTTACATCGCGGAGAAGTCCGGCCACAGCCGGGGCAGCACGGTGGACCTGACGATCGTGAAGCTGCCGGCGGCGCCCACCCGTCCGTACGTCCCCGGTGAGGCGCTCGTGCCGTGCTACGCCCCGAAGGGCGACCGTTTCCCGGACAACTCCGTCGACATGGGGACCGGCTACGACTGCTTCGACACGCTGTCGCACACCGACGACCCGCGGGTCACCGGCGAACAGCGCGCCAACCGCGACCTGCTGCGGGGCACGCTGGCGGCCGTCGGGTTCGTCAACCTGCCCGAGGAGTGGTGGCACTTCACGTACAAGCCGGAGCCGTTCCCCGGCACGTACTTCGACTTCCCCGTCGCCGTGCGTTCGGTGGCGGGTCGCCGGGTGGGCTGACGCGGAGCGCCGTGGCGGCTACGGTGCGGGAATGGCGCAGCAGCAGACGTTCGAGTCGTACGAGGAGTTCTGGCCCTACTACGTCGCGATGCACTCACGGGCGGTGACCCGCTGGGTGCATCTGACGGGCACACTGACCGGGCTCGCGGTCAGTGTGTACGGCCTTGCGCGGGGTCGGAAGCGGTATCTGGCCGCCCTGCCGCTCATCGGGTACGGGACGGCATGGCCGGCCCACTTCCTCATCGAGAAGAACAACCCGGCGACGTTCGGGCATCCCGCGTGGTCGCTCCGCGGCGACGTGCAGATGATCCGGATGATGCTGTCGGGCAGGGACGGGGAACTGGCCGAGATCGCGGCCAAGTGGCTGGCGGAGAACCGCTGACGGCCCGGTCCGCCGCGGCACACCACTGACGGGACGGGACGGGACGCCCGCACCGTGAACCGACCCGGCAGGTGCGCGGCACGACCGGGGGCCGGCGGGTCCCGCGCGCGTGCCGGGATCACCGCGAACCAGGGGCTCTTCTGTCATGGTTCCGCGGTCGTGGGCGTCCCCCGAGCGGTCCGGAGAACCTTGACGTTCCTGGCGGCTGTGTCCAGCACCGGCCGTGAACTGCGCATGCTGTCCGCGACCTTGACGGCCCATCACGGCAGGTGAAAACTGCCTGTTCGTCGGCAGCCCCCGAAGGCCGCCGCACACGCTCACCACGCTCGTCACGGACGCCGGGCGTGGCAGGGACCCGCCCTGCCCTCGGCTCCGCAGCCATGGAATCCATGGGAACGCACATGGAGCGCGAACCCTGCACCAAGGGCCGGGGCCGGTGTCCCGGGTGAGGGCCAAGGAGCCGCCATGAGCAACTCGGACATATTTCTCGGTGAGGTCATCGGAACCGCGATACTCATCCTCTTCGGCGCGGGCGTCTGCGCCGCCGTCACACTGCACCACTCGAAGGCCAGGGCGGCCGGCTGGGTCGTCATCGCCTTCGGCTGGGGCTTCGGCGTGCTGGCCGGCGCGTACACCGCCGCACCGCTGTCGGGCGGCCACCTCAACCCGGCCGTGACCGTGGGACTCGCCGTCGACACCGGGGAATGGGGCAAGGTACCGCTCTACATCCTGGCGCAGATGGTGGGGGCTGTCCTCGGCGCCGTACTCGCCTACCTGGTCTACTTCGCACAGTTCCAGGCCAACGCGAACATCGCCGACGCCCAGCCGACGCTGGGGATCTTCGCGACCGGTCCGGAGATCCGCAAGCCGTGGGCGAACGTCCTCACCGAGGTCATCGCCACGATCGGACTCGTGCTCCCGCTCCTCGCGTTCGGGCGGAACGACGGCATCGGCATCGGGCAGATCCCCGGGGAGGACGCCGGGATCTACGGCTCGGGCATCTCCATCCTGCTGGTGTCGCTGCTGGTCGTCGGCATCGGCCTCTCGCTCGGCGGCCCGACCGGCTACGCCATCAACCCGGCCCGCGACCTGGGCCCGCGCATCGTGCACGCCGTGCTGCCGATCCCCAACAAGGGGACCTCCGACTGGGGTTACGCCTGGGTGCCGGTGGCCGGACCGATCATCGGCGGGCTACTGGCCGGAGTCATCTTCAACGCAGCCTTCTAGGCCATTGGGCCCTGCGCCTCCGGCATTCCCGCCGGCCGGCCCGGGGCCGATCCGAAGCCGATCCGACAAGGGGACGCCATGACGGACAGGTTCGTCGCCGCCATCGATCAGGGCACCACGTCCAGCCGCTGCATCATCTTCAACCAGGACGGCGCCATCGTCGCCGTCGACCAGCGCGAACACCGCCAGATCTTCCCCAAGCCGGGCTGGGTGGAGCACGACGCCACCGAGATCTGGTCGAAGGTGCAGGCCGTCGTCGCCGGGGCGGTCGCCAAGGCCGGCCTGCGGGCCGACCAGCTCAGCGCCCTCGGCATCACCAACCAGCGCGAGACGACCCTCATGTGGGAGCGGGCCACCGGAAAGCCCGTGCACAACGCCATCGTCTGGCAGGACACCCGCACCGCCGCGCTCTGTCACGAACTGGGCGGCGCCGACGGGCAGGACCGCTTCCGCGACACCACCGGCCTGCCGCTCGCCAGCTACTTCTCCGGCCCCAAGGCCGCCTGGCTGCTGGACAACGTGCCAGGGCTGCGCGCACGGGCCGAGCGGGGCGAGATCGCCTTCGGCACCATCGACTCCTGGCTGATCTGGAACCTCACCGGCGGCACGGACGGCGGTGTGCACGTCACCGACGTCACCAACGCGTCCCGGACGATGCTGATGGACCTGCGGACCCTCCAGTGGGACGAGGAGATCCTCGCCGCGATGAACGTACCCAGGGCGGTGCTGCCCGAGATCCGGTCCTCCTCCGAGGTGTACGGGACGGCCGTCGGACAGCTCGCGGGCGTCCCGGTGGCCTCCGCGCTCGGCGACCAGCAGGCCGCGATCTTCGGCCAGGCCTGCTACGACACCGGAACGGCCAAGAACACCTACGGCACCGGCAGTTTCCTGCTCCTCAACACCGGCAACCGGCCCGTCCCGTCGAAGAGCGGGCTGATCACCACGCTCGGCTACAAGATCGGCGACGAGTCACCCGTCTACTGCCTGGAGGGCTCCATCGCCATCACCGGCGCCCTCGTGCAATGGTTCCGCGACCAGCTCGGCATCATCCGCTCGGCGGGCGAGATCGAGACCCTCGCCGCGAGCGTGGAGGACAACGGCGGCGCGTACATCGTGCCGGCCTTCTCCGGCCTCTACGCGCCCTACTGGCGTGCCGACGCGCGCGGCGTCGTCACCGGCCTGACCAGGTATGTGACGAAGGCCCACTTGGCCCGGGCGGTACTGGAGGCGACCAGCTGGCAGACGCGGGAGGTGGTCGACGCGATGTACCAGGACTCCGGCGTGCAGATCACCACGCTCAAGGTCGACGGGGGCATGACCGCCAACAACCTGCTGATGCAGCATCAGGCGGACGTGCTGGGCGTGCCGGTGATCCGGCCGAAGGTGTCGGAGACGACCTGCCTGGGCGCGGCCTACGCGGCCGGGCTCGCGACCGGTGTCTGGGCGGACCTGGACGAGCTCAAGACCCACTGGCAGCGCGATGTCGAGTGGTCACCGCGGATGGAGGCCGAGGTCCGCGAGCGCGAGTACCACAACTGGCGCAAGGCGGTGGAGAGGAGCTTCGGCTGGGAGGAGGACGCCGGCGGCAGCTAGGGGTTTGCCCGGTGGGTCCGATCGCCCAGGTCCCGACGACCTGGTGGCCCTCAGGACCTGGGCGGCGAAGAGCTCACGGCCCGTACCCCGGTCGGTGGGGGTACGGGCCGTGTTCGCCTCGGGTGCCTGCGAGAGCAGGGGCCCGGCCCCAAGCGGCTGCGAAGGCAGGGGCCGTGTCCGTACCAGGTGCCTGCGAGGTACGGGACCGGCCTCAGGTCCCGGCGGTCGCGGCGTGTTCGCGGACCTGGTCGGCACGGGTCAGTGCGTGCTCGACGACGGCGACGAGGATGTCCTTGACCGATTCCCGGGAGCGCGCGTCGCCCATCAGCAGCGGCACCTCGGGGTCGAGGTCGAGGGCCGCCCGGACGGACTCCTCCGGGAAGCGGTTCGCCCCCTCGAAGCAGTTGACGGCGACCGCGAACGGGATGCCCCTGCGTTCGAAGTAGTCGACGCCCGCGAAGCAGTCCTCCAGGCGGCGGGTGTCCGCGAGGACGACCGCTCCGAGCGCGCCCTGCGCCAACTCGTCCCACAGGAACCAGAACCGGTCCTGCCCGGGGGTGCCGAACAGATAGAGGACCAGGTCCTCGCGGAGCGTGATCCGCCCGAAGTCCATGGCGACCGTGGTGGTCGTCTTGCCCTCGACGCCGGCGATGTCGTCCACCGGCCGCCCGGCCTCGGTGAGCGTCTCCTCGGTGCGCAGCGGTTTGATCTCGCTGACCGCGCCCACCAGGGTGGTCTTGCCGACGCCGAAGCCGCCTGCCACCAGGATCTTCAGCGTCACCGGCTCGATCGGCGCCTTGCGGCGGCTAGAGCGCCCGAAGACCATTGATCACCTCGCGGAGAATGTTCACGTCCGGCAGTTCGGCCGGCGGAACGGGACGGGTTACGTGTACGAGCGCGTCGTCGACGAGGTCGCCGACGAGAACACGGACCACGCCGACGGGCAGGTCGAGACCGGCGGCCAGTTCGGCGATGGACTGGGGGGTACTGCCACAGCGTTCGACGATCTCGACGTGTTCCGGCGAGAGGGTCTGGTCACGGCCCGGATCGTCGGCCGCGGCCTCCGGCACGACCAGGGCGATCAGGTCGAGCCGGTGGCGGCCGGCATGGCTGGTGCGGCCGCGGGTCATCGCGTACGGACGCACCACCGGGCCGGCGTCGGCGTCGATCCAGTGGTGCGACCTGCGGCCGTGCCGCAGCGATTCACTCATGGCCTCACCCTCCGGCGGCCTGACCGGTCCGTGGCGCGGTGACGAGGTGCGCTCCGACGCGCTTGACCATCAGCGTCATCTCGTACGCCACCTGCCCCACGTCGGAGTCGGCGTCCGCGAGGACGGCCAGGCAACTGCCGTCGCCCGCGGCGGTGACGAAGAGGAACGCCTCGTCGAGCTCGACGACGGTCTGGCGGACCTGACCCGCGTCGAAGTGGCGGCCGACTCCCTTGGCCAGGCTGTGGAAGCCGGACGCGACGGCGGCGAGATGCTCGCTGTCCTCACGGGTGAGTTCCCGGGAGGTACCGGTGGCAAGGCCGTCGCTGGAGAGCACCAGGGCCTTGCGGATACTGGCGACGCGGTCCACCAGCTCGTCGAGGAGCCAGTTGAGGCCACCCGGGCGCTGGGACCCGAACCGGTCCCCTGTGGCGTCGGTTGCTGCGGCGTGCGGTGCGGTCATCGACCGTCCCCCTCCGATGTCGATCCTGGTGCGGTCCGGCCGTCGCCGACGGCCGGGTCGGTGCCTTGTTCTGCCGCGGCTTCCTCGGCGTTGCGGCGGCGGCCGCGCTGCCAGCCGCGCTGCATGGAGGCCATGCGGTTACGGACCTCGTCCGCGTCACGCTCCGGTTCGCCCGCCGCCGGGGAGGCGGCGCCCTGCTCTGCGGCAGCGGCTGCCGAGGCACGGAGCTGGGGTGCGAGGCTGGCCTGCCGTACGCGGCGGGGCAGGCCGTCCAGCAGTGGAGCGGCGGGCGCGGGGCCTTCCTCGGGCTGCCGCACAGGCCACGGTCGTGCCCCGTCACCGGACGGCGGCACGGGGGTGGGACCGGAGGTGGGCCCGGACCTGCCCCGGTCGCGGCGGTCGGACATGCGCGGTGTGGGGGCTGCCGAGAGCGGCGGCCTCGCGAACGGGGTCGGCTCCACGGCCCGCCCGGACTCCGGGGCCGGATGGCCGCGACCGTCCGCGCCTCGCTCGTCGACCCTGCGGCCGTGGTCGGCGACGAGCGTCGGGGGCCTGCGCCTCGGGAGGGGCACCGGGCCGGCACGGTGCTCCTGTGACTGCTCGGGAGCCTGCTGGTGCTGCTCGCCCGTCACCTCGCCGCGGCGGCGCGGGCGGAAGATGCCACCCCGCTCGCTCTCGCTGTCCTCGATGTCGGCGAGGCGGCCGGGGTCCGCCGGCATGGACCGGTCGTCGCCGAGGAGCGAGCGGTCGCGCTCGTCGAGGCCCAGCGCGCCGATCGGGGCCTCCAGCTCGACGGGGCCGTCCAGGACGGCGGCAGCCCCGATGCCGCTGGGCCGCTTCGACAGCGCCGGCTGCCTGCCGTCGCCGCGCCTGCCTGCGGCGCTCTCGCTCTTGCGGTCGAGCCGGAACCCGGTGCCCTGGGTCTCCGGCGCCTCTGTCAGCAGGGCCGCCGGTATGAAGACCACGGCGGTCGTGCCGCCGTACGGGGACTGCTGGAGCGACACCCGCACGTTCTGGCGCTGGGCGAGGCGGCTGACGACGAACAGGCCGAGCCGGTCGGTGTCGGAGAGCTCGAACTCGGGTGTCTCCGCGAGCCGCAGGTTGGCCTCGAGGAGGGCGTCGGCCGCCATGCCGAGACCGCGGTCGTGGATCTCGAGGGTGAAGCCGTTGGCGACCCGCTCGCCGAGGACCTGGACGCCGGTGTGCGGCGGCGAGAACACCGTGGCGTTCTCGAGGAGTTCGGCTATGAGGTGGGTGAGGTCGGCGACGGCGGGACCGCCGACGCCGATCCGCGGCAGCCTGCGCACCTCGATGCGCTCGTAGTCCTCGACCTCCGCGACCGCGGCACGCACGACGTCCATCAGCTGGATGGGCTTGCGCCACTGCCGTGAGGGCGCCGCACCCGAGAGGATCACCAGACCCTCCGCGTGGCGCCGCATACGGGTGGTGAGGTGGTCGAGCCGGAAGAGGTCGGCCAGTTCCTCGGTGTCCTCCGTGCGTCGCTCCATGGTGTCGAGGAGCGACAGCTGACGGTGGAGCAGGACCTGGTTGCGGCGGGCGAGGTTGACGAACACCTCGGAGACACCGCGCCGCATGTCCGCCTGGCGCACCGCTGCCTCGACGGCTGCCCGCTGGAGGGTGTTGAGGGCCTGCCCGGCCTGGCCGATCTCGTCCTTCTCGTACTCGAGCCGCGGTGCCTCCGTCTCGACGTCGACGTGCTCTCCGGCAGCGAGGCGGCGCATGACGCTCGGCAGCCGCACACCGGACACCTCGTGGGCCTCCTTGCGCAGCCGGGACAGGTCGCGGACCAGGTCGCGGCCGATGCGGACGGACACGATGACGGAGACGAGCAGGGCGAGGAAGCCGAGCACGCCCGCCACGCCCGCCTTGACGAGGACGCCGTACGCGGCGGGTTCGACCCGGTCCTGGTAGCGGGCGCGGGCGTCGGCGGCCTCGCGGTCAAGGTTGTCGAGGACCGGGGTGGCGGCCTGCTGCCAGCGCTCGGCCTCCGACGGCGGGAGCCCGTCGGCGGGCCCGGCGGCGATGATGCGTTCCTCCGCGCCGCGCAGGGGCGCCGTCTCGGGGCTGCGCCAGTACTGCTGGAACGTGCCCCGGTCACGGGCGGGCAGCATCTCGAGGTTGGTCTCGTAGTAGACCTGCCGGTGCGCGGCGTGGTCGGTGAGTTCGCGGATCTCGCGGGCGGTCGTCTTCCGGGTCGTCAGCGCGGAGGCGATCAGGGCGTCCTCGCGGGAGAGCATCTCGCGGGCCCGTGAGAGGCCGACCAGCGCGCGGCCCTGACGTTCGAGTTCGACGTCGTCGAGGGCGTGCAGCGTCAGCAGGAACCCGTGCGAGGGATCGATAAGGCCGTTGTAGAACTCCAGCGCCTGTGCGCGGGTCACGGTGTTCGTGTCGACGGACCGGCGCAGGGCGTCGAGCCCGTCGAACGCGTCGATCAGAGAGGTCAGCCGGCGCGACGCGTCGGAGGTCAGGTCGTCGCGGACCGAGGACGACTGCGCGTTGCGGCGCACGGCGGCGACGGCGCTGTCGGTGGCCGACCGGCGGGAGTTCATGGTCTGTTGCGCGCCGGAGGCACGCCGGTCCGCGAGGTAGACGAGCGTCTGCCGGCGTTCCTTCTGGATGACGTCGATGGTGTCCTCGACGGGCTTGCCGACCTGCTCCGCGACGGAACTCGCCGCCAGCAACTGGCTCGCCTCCCGACCGGTCAGGACGGTGGCGAAGCTCCACAGGGCCGTCAGCGACAGCAGCGGGACGAGCAGCAGCGCCACGATCTTCCGGCGGATGGACTTCCCGCGAAAGCGCATGGCCTCCCCCTGCTCGACCCGCACATGCGGGTGGTGTTCCGTCAGCAAACGGCGTGAGCCTACTACTGCCGCACAGGCATCTCGAAGACATGTCCGGACGGTTTTCGGCCTTCGTCACTCCGTCTGATCATGGGATGTCCTGGTATTCGTGGAGATGGCATTACCGCGAGTACCGGACGACGGCGTCGGCACGTCGTTTTCGGGAGCCGGGCAGATGGCTGGATCTCTTCGCTCTGCGGGAATCATCGCGGCTGGTCGTACGTCATTCCCTGCGGGGGCACCGGGGGTTCGCACTCGCCACGCACACGGATCCGGCCTTTGTCGGCGGCGGAATCCGGTTCCGGAGCGCTTGAAGCGCGCTTCGGGGCTCTTGAAGCGCACTGCGGTGCGCCGCGGTTGCGCCGCGGTTGTGCGGGCAACCGGAGTAGGACGGCAGAATCCGGGCAGCCACCGTTAAGTCGGACAGAGGTGGGGAGTGACACGATCCATGGACACGGACGAGCGTCGTGAGGCGACGCCGACGGCGGACGACCTGTATGTGCCGCGGCAGCTCTGGGTGGAAGAGCCGGCGACCAGAAGGCGTATGGCCGAGCCTGTCCGCAGAGCCGCGGTCCGCGCGGTGATCATCGTGTCGCTGACGATGATTCAGGCGGTGACGGCCTTGCTCTTCACACTCTCCGGGGCGTGGCTGGCCTTCCCGTTGGTGCTGAGCACCGTGGCCGGCACGGTGGTCGCCACATGGGCGGTGCTCGACGTGTGGGTGACCCGCCAGGTGTGGAACCAGCGCAACGGCGTGGTGTCGGTCCCCAGCAGCACCGCGCGCCAGTTGCGTCGCGACCGCCGCCGGGCCCGCCGGGCCGCGCGCGCCGCCGCGCGGGGGGCGTCCCGCATACGGCAACGGGCCGGCGGAAGGCTCTCCCAGGCGTAGCGCCGGCACGCCCTGCGGCACCGGACGGCCTCGGTACGCCGTGGGGCACAAGGCGTCCTCGGTACGCCGTGCGGCACCAGGCGTAGCGCCTGTACCGCCGCACGGCGCGGGGGCGGTCGCCCGACGTCAGGCGGGCCGAGGGCCGTGCCGGCGTGGCGGGCCCGCTACGGCCGGCCCTGCGCGGCCGCGTCCGGGGAGCGGGTCGCCGACTGCTCCCCCGTCGCCTGCTCGGGCAGCGGCGCGCGCTTGAACATACGGGTCGCGGTGATCTCCCCGTGTACCGTCGCGCCGGCCGGGTCCACCTGCGGCAGACCGGGGCGCAGATGCTCCTCGACGCTGATGTACTTCAGACCCGCCCTCAGGTCCGCGTCGTTGCGCAGCCGGATCACCAGCGGGAACTCCGCCAGCGCCGTCGTGTCGAACAGCCCGGTGGTGTAGAGGAGTTGCACACCCAGCGCATCGGAGACCGCGCGCTGGAGCTCCAGCAGATAGGTCGCGTTCGCCCGGCCGATGGGATTGTCGAGGAAGAGCGTCCCGGCGTGCCGGTGCTTGTCCCTGCCCCGGTCGTTGCTGCGCAGCGCGGCCATCGTGCAGTACAGGGCGATGGCCGCGGTCAGCAGCTGGCCGCCGGAGAAGACGTCGCCCATCTGCCCGACCGGCACCCGCTCGGCGCGCAGCACCGCGTCCGGCTTGAGGATCTCCACGGCCACGCCCCGCGGTTCGAGGGCGGCCTGCACTCCGCGCAGCAGCAGCGACATCCCGTCCCTGCGCAGGTCGGAGTTCTTCTTGACCGCCGCGCGGGTCGCCTCGTCGATGACCTCGCCGAGCCGCTCGGCCAACGTCGCCTGGTCCGGCTCCTCGAAGCGGATCCGCAGGAACTCCTGTCCCGACCACTCGCCGAGCCCTTCCGGCAGGCGGGAGAGCCGCTGGGCCGAGCGGAGCGTCGCGAGCGCGGACTCCACGAGGCCGCGCAGCCGGTCGACGATGGTGTCGCGGTTGCGTTCGAGCTGCTCCAGCTCGTCGGTGAGCACGCGCAGCCTGGGGGCGAAGGCCTCGGCCCACTTGGCCGCGTGCTCGGGCAGCGCGGCGGCGGGCAGTTCGCGGATCTGCTGCCGGGCCGGGGTGCGCACCTGCTCGTAGCGGGTGGAGTTGGCGTGCCGTACGAGTACGTCGCTCGCCTCCCGTACCGCAGCCTCCGCGGTGGACAGGTCGGTGGCGCATCCGCGCAGCGAGCGGCGTGCCTCGGCGGCAAAGTGGCGGGCCTCTTCCAGGGTGCCGGGGTACGGCTCCGGGCTCTGCCCCGGCTCGTCGTCCTGGTGGTGGTCGCGCAGCAGGTCCCGGAGCAGCGCGGCCGTCTCGTCGAAGCCGCCCGCCGCGTCTTCCGCGGCCCGGTGGGCGTGGAGAAGTCCGGCGTGGGCGGTGCGGGCCGTCTCCAGCGTGTCGTTGCAGGCGGCCAGCCCCGCGGTGGCTGTGCGCAGGAGGGTCTGGGCGTGTTCGGCGTCGGCGGGGACGAGGTCGTCGGGCAGCTCGGTGTGCGACTCGCCGTCGACCGGGGCGAGCCGCTCCGCCTCGCCGCGCAGCCGGCCCAGCTTCTCGCTGGCCTCGGAGGCACGGGTCTCCAACATCTGCACCAGGGACTCCGCGCGGACGACTGCCGCCTGGCGGGAGGGCCCGTCGGCGCCGTCCGTGCCCTCGAGAAGCTGGGCCGCGCGGGTGCGGACCTTGTTGGTGAGCCGGTCGAGTTCGGCGAGGGCGGCGCTCTCGTCGCTCTCGGCGCGGGCCTGTTCGGCGCGCAGGTCCGCGCCGACGCCGACCTTCTCGTAGAGCTGGGAGGCCGCGCGGTACGCCTCGCGCAGCGCGGGCAGCGAGGGGCGCGGGGTCCGGTCGTCCTGCTCCGGCAGGCTTTCGGGCGCTCCGGCGATCTCGGCACGCTCTGCCCGCAGCGCGCGGGCGGTGCGCCGTGCGTCGTCCGCCGCGCGCTGGGCGGCCCTGCGGTCCTCGTCGGCGGCCTTCGCCCGCTCCAGGCAGGTCGCGGCGCGGGCCTCCGACTCGGCGGCCTCGTCGGCCAGTTCGCGGAGCCTCACCTGCCAGCCGGCCCGTTCGCGGAGCCGGAAGGCGAGGCCGGCGAGGGCGTCCGCGACCCGGCGGGCACGCTGGGCCGCTTCCTGCCGCTCGTCGCGTACGCGGGCGGCGTCGGCCGCCACCTCGTCCGCCTCGGCACGGGCGGTGCGGGCCTCTTCCAGTGTCTTTTGCGCTTCGCGTGCGGTCTCGCGGGCCGTACGGGCGCCTTCGGCGAGCTCTGCGAGCATTCCGGGCGGGCAGTCCGCCCGCCATGCGCCGATCCGGGCCGCGAGCGACCGGTCGGCGGCGAGGCGTGCGGCGAGGACGCGGATCTCCTCGTCCCGCGCGGCCGCCCTGGCGCGCAGCGCGTGACGCTCCTCGTCGGCGGCGTGCTCGTCGTGCATCGCCGGGTTCGGCGGCACGAGGAAGACGCCCTCGTCCCCGCCGGTGTCCCCCTGCGGCACGGGGGCGAGCAGTGCTGCGGCGGTCCCGACAGCCACGGCGGACCGCGGCAACAGGGCCGCCCCGGCGAGGACTTCGCGTGCGCGGGTGTGGGAGGCCGGGTCCGTGATCACGACACCGTCGACCAGTTCCGGTCGCGCCGCCAGCACGGCGGCGTGGTCGGCGGGGTCGACGGACTGGGCGAGGTAGCGCCAGCCGGGCAGGGCGGGGATGCCGTGCTCGCCCAGGTATTCGACGGTGGCGAGGACGTCGGGGCCGGGCGGCAGCAGGCCGCCGTCGCCGAGGGCGCCGAGGATGCGGGCGTCGTCGGCTGCGGCGGTACGCAGGTCGAACAGCTGCCGTTCCGCGGAGGAGACGGACTGCTCGAGCAGTTCGCGCAGCTCGTCGGCGAATCCGTCGAACTCCTCGACGGTGAGGGGCCCTTCGCCGGTGCGGCGGGGGCCGCGGCGGCCGCCGGAGGCCTGGCCGGAGCGGCTGCCCGCAGGGGCGTCGGCGGCCCCGTCGGCCGAGCGGGGGGCGTGACCGGTGTCCGGTGCGTCCGTCGCGGGGCTCTGCCCGTCGGCCGCCGCGGTGCGCGGGGAGGGGACCGGAACGGGAAGCGCGGGGGCGAGGCTCAGCAGGTCCGCGAGGCGTTCGTCCGCCGCGATGGATTCCGCGGAGCGGCGCTCCGCTTCGTAGGCGTGCTCGGCGCCGCGTTCGGCGTCCGCGGCGCGGGCCGCGGCCAGTTCCGCGCGGGACTCCGCGGCGGCTGCCTCCTTCGCCCGGTCCGCCGTCGAGCGGGCCGCCTCACGGGCCTCGTCCCATGCGGCGACGGCGGTCTTCTCCGCGTCGCTCGCCGCCAGGGCGGCACGAGCCGGATCGGCGTCGGGAGCGGTGTCGTCGAGCCATCCGGCCCGAACCGCCTCGGCGGTCTCCTGCTCGACCTCGCTCAGCCGCTGGCGCAGGTGGCCGATCTCGCTGCGGGCGCGCTGCGCCTCGGTCGCGGCGACGGTGGCGTCGCGGTGGGCGGCCTCGCCCGTCTCCTGGAGTGCGCGGGAACGCTCCTCCTCCTCGTTGGCGACGCGTTCGCCGTCCTCCGCGGCGGTGTGCAGGGCGCGCACCAGGTCGCCGGCTGCCTTGGCCCGGGCGGCGAGCGCGGGGGCGGCGTCGCGTTCGGCCTCGCGGATCGCGACGGCGACACGGGCGGACCGGTCGGCGGCGGCCCGGTGGCGCAGCACCGCCTCCGCGGCGAGCCATGCGGAGTGCAGCGTGCGTGCGTCGATCAGCTCACGGCGCTGGGCCGCGGCGCCCTTCTCCGCGGCGGCGAGTGCCAGTGAGGCGTGCCGGTAGGCCAGTTCGGCGGCGACGAGGGAGCTGCGGTCGCGTTCCTGCTCGGCGCCGGTGACCGTGTGCGCGGCGGCGGTGACCTGCTGGGCGAGGTCCGCGGCGCGGGAGCGCTCGTCCGCGGCGCGGGCGGAGAGGCGGCGTGCCAGGGTGCGGGTGCGGCGCTCCGCGCCGGTGTGGACGTCCCGGGCCCTGGTCCTGGCCTCCGCCGCGTCGACGATCCGGCCGAGGAGGTCGACGGAGCCCGCGGTGAAGTCCCGTTCCGCGGTGAGCTCCGCCCGGCGGCCCAGCTTGTTGCCGAACGAGCTGACGAGGTCGGCGAGGCCGTCCGTGTCACGGGTGTCGGTGACGGCGCGCAGCAGCAGGTCGGTGAAGTCGGAGTCCTTCTTCACCGCGAACAGGCCGGCCGCCTCGCCCTCGTCGGCGTTCATCTCCCGCTGGTAGCGGAACAGTTCGGGGTCGAGGCCGAGGTCGCCCAGGTGCTCGTTCCAGCGGTCGTGGATCTCTTCCCAGCACACGTCGAGATGCGGATACGCCTTGCCCGCCTCGGTGATCGCGTCCCGGAAGCCCTTCATGGTGCGGCGGCGGCCCTGGGCGCCGGAGACTCCCTCGACGGGCGGGCGGACGGCGGTGGACTCGGCCACCGGGAGGGAGTCGAGGCCGAGGCCGGGGCCCGGCCGGAAGGAGTACCAGGCTTCGGCGAACTTGCGGGGGTCGTTGGACACCTGGCGGCCGCGCCATTCGCTGACCTTCCCGACGACGACCAGTTCACCGGTGAGCGTGTGCTGCCATTCGAGCGCGACGTGTCCGCAGTCGTCCGCGAGCAGGAACTTGCGCAGCACGCCCGAGCTGGCGCCGCCCAGGGTGTTGCGGTGGCCCGGCAGCATCACGGAGAAGATCAGCTTCAGCAGGACGGACTTGCCCCCGCCGTTCTCGAGGAAGAGCACACCCGCGGGCGCGGGCCGGCGCGGCGGGCCGACCGGCTCCTCCTCGAAGAACTCCGCCTGCGTGGGGGCGGGATCGGGCACGGGCTCGCCGACTCCGCGCAGGTCGAGCACGGTGTCGGCGTAGCGCGCACCGGCGGGACCGATGGAGTAGAGGCGGACCCGGGACAACTCGTACATGGCGGCGGACTCTCAGTCGTCTAACAGTTGCGCGGGCGGTTACGCGTGGAAGGGCAGGCCGGCGTCGGCGGCCAGGTCGAGGTCGTCGCCGTCGGGCGGCGCCACGAGCGTGGCGGAGCCGTCGCCGACCGGGACGACGCCCAGCTCCAGCAGCTCGGCCATCGCGGCGCTGCCCGCCATGTCGCGGACCTGCAACTGGTAGCGGGCGGTGGTGCGGTACGCGCCGCCGGCGTCGTCGCCGGTCCGCTGAAGGAAGCCGGAGTCGGTGAGGAAGGCGACGGCCTTGCCGACGATGCCGGTGGTCGAGCCCGCGAGGCGGCGGGCGTCCTTGGTGGCACCGGTGGCGCTGCGGCGCGCGTAGACCCGCCAGGCCGCCTCCAGGCCGGGGGCGTCGCTCGCCGGGTCGGTGTTGTCGCCCTGCTCGTCGGCGCGCTCCTCGAGACGCCGGCAGGCCTGACGTACGAAGGCGTCGACGCCGTTGACGGTGATCCGGCCGATGTACCCGTCGTCGGCGAGGTCCTCGGGGCGCGGGAAGGCCATGGCGGCGACGGCGAGATGGGCCAGGCCGTGCAGGAAGCGGTCGGCGGACTCGGCGGAGGCCCGGCGGGCGTAGTCGCCCATGCGGACGGCGAACACCGAGTCCTCGCCCGCGGTGACGGCCATGCCGGCCCGGGGCGACACCTCGAGCACGACCAGGCCGAGGCCGGTGGCGACCGCGTCGGCGAGGCGGGCGAAGGCGGGGTCCTCGCGGTAGCGGCGCAGCAGTTCGGCGTACTCGGCGTCGCGGGCCGGCAGCAGTTTGGGCTGGAGGCCGAAGGAGACGAGCCGCGCGGCGTCTGCCGCGTCGGCGGGCGTGACGCCGCCGGCGCCGGGCGCGGTGGTGGACATCGGGCCGGAGGGGGGTCCCTGCGGGGCGGCCTGGTCGCTCCACGCGGCGGGGGGCTCGGCGTGGTGGTCGCTCACGGGGCTCCTCGGTGTGGGGTGGTCGGGGCGGAGGTGGGGGCCGGGGACGGCGGTGCGGCGGCGGGACGGCCGGTGCGGCGGGAGGTCATGTCGCCTCCGCGCGCGCCGCCGCCATGCCCACCGCGTCGAGCAGGGCCGTGCCGACGATGAGGTCGGCGCCGCCGAACTCCGGGTCGTCGAGCTCGGTGCCGTCGTCGACGGCGAACAGCAGTCGTTGCTCGCCCTGGCGGTACGCGGTGCCGACCGGCGGGCTCGCCGCATGGACGGCCAGCAGCGCGACCAGGTAGGGCAGCTCAGGGTCCCTGCGGCGGGCCTCAGCGAGCAGCCCGGAGAGGCGGCGCGGCGCGTCGTGCTCGAGGTCGAGCAGTTCCATGGCGCTCGCGAGCTGCTCCTCGCTGAAGCGGCTGTCGTCGGGGGTGGCGATGAGGTCCGGTTCCGGCATCTCCGCGCCGAGGTGTTCGCGTTCCGCCGGCGGGGTCAGCAGCAGGTCGACCAGATCGCCGACCCGTACGGAGGACGGTGTGCGCAGCCCGGTGCCGCTCGCGAAGAACGCGTCGGTGACGCGGATCGCCGACTCCACGGGCAGCGGCAGCAGCGGGGCCAGCAGCTGGCCGTACAGGTCGAGGCCGCTGTTGGCGGCGGGCCGGGCGAAGGCCTGCCGGTCCTGCTCGGCGCGGAACAGCGGTCCGGCCTCCAGCAGCCGGGACTGGAGCTGGGTGTGCCGCCGGATGCAGTCCTTGACTATGTCCACGAGCTCGGCGGCGCGCCGCTTGTGCTCGGCCGTCTTCGGATCGGCGCCGGTCTCGGCCTCGTCACGGGCCTTGCGGATGTTGGTGAGGATCGCGTTCTCGTGGCGGTAGCGGTCGGCGACGTGGTCGAGCGCCTCGGCGATCATGTCGGGGACCGTCCGGAGCCAGTCGACGGCGCGGACGTTGCGCCGGGTGGCCTCGAGGGTGCGGCGCAGCGTCTCGCTGTACTGCACGGTCCGGTAGCGGGCCTGCTCGGCGGCGAGTTGCGCGTCGGCGAGGCGGCCGCGGTTGATGAGCACCTCGAGCTTCACCTCGGCGGCGATCTGCGCGCTGGTGACATCGGTGTCGAGTGCGCCGACCAGCACGTTGACCGCTTCGTCGGTGGTGCGCAGATAGACGGTGCCGTCGCTGCCTGGGACTTCCTCGATGAGCTTGAAGTCGTAGTCACGGCGGGTGTAGACGCCGTCCGGGCCGAAGGTGCCGTACACGGCGCGGAAGCCGCGGTCCACGCTGCCCACGTTGATCAGGTTCTCCAGCACCCAGCGGGCCACGCGCTCGTGCTCCGCGGCCGGCCGCCCCGGGGCCTGGGCGGCGACGCGCGGGAGGAGGCGCGCGACTATCTGGTCGTGGTCGGCGCCGGTGTCGAAGTCCATGTTGAGCGTGACGAGGTCGATGGCCGCGAGGGCGACCTCCGCCATGGCGTAGACCGAGTACTCGCCCGCGAGGTTCGCCTTGCGCACGTCCAGGTCGTGCAGGGGCGCGGTGCACGCGAGCGCGCGGAGCCGCCGCGCGAGCCCTTCGTCGGCGGCCGGGCCCTGCGCGGGGCGCGGCCCCGCGCTGAGCTGGGGCGGAGCGAGGTCCGTCGAGGCAGGCGAAGTCACGGAGCACAGATTAGGTCCTCGCACCGACAACGGTCGAAACGGCGCAGAGCGCCCTTCGGCACCGAGCGCCCGGGACGGCCGTGCCACCGGAGCCGTCCTGGGTCGCCGGCCTCGGCGCTCCCTGCCGAAAGGCGCCGGCGGAGGACGTCGGGAGGTGCCTCAACCAGCCTGCGTTTGCGGGTGGTTGGTTGCCGCAGGCGAGGGAGTGCCTGTCCACGCACGCCGCTGCGAGGCCCGGACCGGGGAGCGACAGCAGGAACGCTCAACACGACTCTTGCCGTATCGTTCAACAATCCCCTACCTTGGCGTGACCGTACACCGACAGATGCTCCCCTCCCGCTCTCCTCCCCCAGCGAGGTGCAGATGAGCACGCCACAGGTCCAGCCGAAGCACGCCCGACTTCCCGAGGACACCGGCACGTTCGCCTGGCTGCGCGCCCTCGGCCCACGGGGCCGGCGCGCCTTCGGCGGCGCGTTCGGCGGTTACGCCCTCGACTCGTACGACTACTTCACCCTGCCGCTGAGCATGGTGGCGATCTCCGCGTACTTCAGCCTCGACAACGGCAGGACCGGTCTCCTCACCACCGTCACCCTGGTCGTCTCCGCGGTCGGCGGCGCCCTCGCCGGCATCCTCGCGGACCGTGTCGGCCGGGTGAAGGCACTGATGGCGACGGTGATCACGTACGCCGTGTTCACCGTGCTCTGCGGCTTCGCGCCCAATTACGAGACGCTGCTCGTCTTCCGTGCCCTGCAGGGCCTCGGCTTCGGCGGCGAGTGGGCGGTCGGCGCGATCCTCGTCGCCGAGTACGCCACGGCCAAGCACCGCGGCCGCACGCTCGGCGCGGTACAGAGCGCCTGGGCGGCCGGCTGGGCGCTCGCCGTGATCGTCTACACACTCCTCTTCCGGTTCGTCGACCCCGACACCGCGTGGCGCGTGCTGTTCTGGACCGGCGCGCTGCCCGCACTGCTGGTGATCTATGTGCGCCGCAATGTGAGCGACGCCCCGAAGGCGGCGGAACTGCGCCGCGCCGGCACCGCGCGCGGATCGTTCACCACGATCTTCAAGAAGGACCTGCTGCGCACCACGCTGTTCGCCACACTGCTGTCCACGGGCGTCCAGGGCGGCTACTACACGCTCGCCACCTGGGTGCCCACCTATCTGAAGACCGAACGCGGGCTGACGGTCGTCGGCACCGGCGGGTACCTCACGTTCCTCATCTCCGGCGCCTTCGTCGGGTATCTGACCGGCGGCTATCTCACCGACCGGATCGGCCGCAAGAAGAACATCGCGTTGTTCGCCGTGCTGTCCTCGGTGGGGATCCTCGCCTACACCAACATTCCTCCGGGCTCCAACGGCCTGCTGCTCCTGCTCGGTTTCCCGCTCGGGTTCTGCATGTCGGCCATCTTCAGCGGCTTCGGTTCGTTCCTGAGCGAGCTGTACCCGACGGCGGTGCGCGGCACCGGGCAGGGCTTCACGTACAACAGCGGCCGCGCGGTGGGCGCGTTCCTGCCCACGCTCGTCGGTTTCCTGTCCGACAGCTGGGGTGTGGGCGGTGCCCTGGTCCTCGGCGCCGCCGGCTACGGCCTCGCCGTGCTCGCCCTGACCGGCCTGCCGGAGACGCGCGATCGCGAACTCCTCTGATCTGCCGCGCAACGGCCGGGCTGGGCGGGTGACTTGCCGCCTGCCGGACGCGCCACCGTCAGTCTCCCGTTCCCGGCCCGAGATGCGCGCCGGGAACGGCCGGTGACATCGCCGCGAGCGCCGCGGACAGGGCGAGTTCCGCGCTGCGGTCGAGGCGGGCGCTCGTGCCACGGGCCCAGTGGTGCACCTCGTCACCGGCGAGCCGCAGCAGCTGCGGCAGCAGGTCGGTGCAGCGGCGGCCCACCCAGGCCGTGCCCGCCGTCGCCAGCCACAGCAGCGACGCCGCCGTGGTGGGATGCGGTTGGTCGGGCTCGGCGTCCGGTGGGTGGCCGTCGGCGAGACCGCGGGCGGCGAGCAGTTCGTAGAAGCGCCGGGCGAGCAGCCGGTGGCCGCGCTCGCCGGGGTGCAGGCGGTCGGCGCTCCACATGGCGCGGTCCGCCACCCATCCCGCGTCGGCTGCGTGCAGGTGGACGGTGTCGTAGCGGCCGGACAGCGCGTGCACCACTGCGTTGACCGCCCGCTGGCGTCTGGCCAGCGGGCGGGCGAGCGGGGCCGGCAGGCCGAACATGGCGCCGGGGTCGGGCAGGCACGCCGTCAGCAGCACGGTCCCGCGCCCGGCGAGCGCGGACGTGACGTGGTCCAGCCGCCGGGCGACGTCGGCTATGTCGAAGGTGCGGCGCAAGGTGTCGTTCACGCCGACGACGACGGACGCGATGTCCGGTGCGAACGCGAGAGCGGCGGGCGCCTGAACCTCGGCGACGTCCTTACTGAGGGCGCCGCTGACGGCGAGGTTGCGGAAGACCACGGACGTGCCGGCGCCGCCGATCGCGTCGGCGAGCAGCACCGCCCATCCCCGCCGGCCGCCTTCGACGGGATCACCGACGCCGGCGGTCAGCGAGTCTCCGAGCGCCGCGAACCGTACGGTCCGCGCGGCACGCGCGCCCGGAGCGGCACCCGTGCGGCGGGACGGCGCGGCCGGGCAACCGGGACCGTGGGCCTGCTCGACCGTACGGGGCCCGATGCCCCCTTCCCTCGCCGTCGCGGGCGCCCGGAGGCAGTCGGGCGTGCCGGCCGGCGTCATCGTGTGCTCCCGGGGCCGGCCGCCGGGTCCCCGGCCGGCAGCGCCTGGTGTGCCGTGAGGAACGCGGTCACCGACCGCTGCCAGTCGAAGAGTTCGGCCCGCGCCCGTGCCGCCCGGCGGCGCGCCTGATCCGGGCGGGCGAGCAGGTCCAGGACAGCGGCCGCGAAGTCCGCGCCCGTGTCGGCCGCTGCCACTCCCGCGTCACCCACGACCTCCGGCAGCGCCGACGAGGCGCTGGCGACGACCGGGGTGCCGCAGGCCAGCGCTTCGAGGGCGGAGAGCCCGAAGGTCTCGGCCGGCCCGGGGGCCAGACACACGTCGGCCGCCGCCTGGAGGTCGGCGACCGCTTCCCGGTCGGGGACATGGCCGAGGAAGTGGACGGGCAGCCGGTCCGCGTGTGCCCGGCGTACGAGCGAGGCCTTCAGCGGCCCGTCGCCCGCGACGACCATCGACGCCCGCATGCCCCTCTCGCGCAGTGCGGCGAGCGCGTCGAGGGCAGTGGCGGGACGTTTCTCCACGGACAGCCGCGAACACAGCAGGAGCAGTACGTCGGCTCCCGCCGCGTGCCGTGCGCGCAGCAACGCGCTGCGCCGCTCCGGCCGGCAGCGTCGCAGGTCGACCCCGAGAGGTGCGCGCACGACATTGCGCGCCCCGATCCGTACGAACTCCCGCTCCGCCCACTCCGTCGTGCAGACGATCCGTGAATAGGCCCATGCGCTGCGGCGGTTGAGCCGGTCCGCGGTGGCGGCGGCGACGGACTCGGCAAGGCCCCAGGTGCGCAGCACTCCGTCGGCGGTCTCGTGCGAGACCATCACCGAGGGGATCCGCCGCCTCCGCGCCCACTCGCCGGTCCAGCGCAGGGTGGTGCGGTCGGAGACCTCGAGCCGGTCGGGCGCCAGTTCCTCCAGCAGCCGCCGGAGCCGGCGCCGCCCGGCGAGCACCCGGTAACCGCCGGTGCCGGGGATCTCCGGTCCGGGCAGGGTGATGACGCGCCCCTGCTCGGTCGGCCGGTCGCTCTCCACCTCACCGGGGACGACGAGCACCGGCTCGTGGCCCGCTGCCAGGTAGCCGCGGCCGAGTTCGGCGAGCGCGGTGCGCAGCCCTCCGGACGAGGGCGTGACGAAGTTCGCCAGACGTACGATGCGCAGCCCGCGTCCCTCGCTCATGCGGCCACCGCCGTACGCGCGCCGAGCACATCGGCGTAGTGGTCGAGCAGCAGGTCCCCGACCACCGCCCAGGTCCGGCCCTCGACGGCGGCGAGCCCGGTCCGCCCGTACGCAGCGCGCAGGGCGGGGTCGCCGGCGAGCGCTGCGGCCGCCGTACGTACGGCGTCGGCACTGTGCGGCGCCACGAGCAGCCCGGTCCGGCCGTGCGCGACGAGGTCGAGCGGGCCGCCTGCGGCCGGCGCGATCACGGGAAGCCCGCTTGCCATGGCCTCCTGCACGGTCTGGCAGAACGTCTCGTACGGGCCTGTGTGCGCGAAGACGTCCAGCGAGGCGAAGATCCGGGCGAGATCGTCCCCGGTCCGCCGGCCGAGGAACACGGCACCGGGCAGGGCGGCGCGCAGTGCCGTCCCGCTGGGGCCGTCGCCGACGACGACGAGCCGTACGCCCGGTAGCGCACAGACCCCGGCGAGGAGTTCGACGTGCTTCTCGGGTGCGAGCCGGCCGACGTATCCGACGATCACCTCGCCGTGCGGCGCGAGCGTGCGGCGCAGCTCCTCGTCCCGCAGTTGCGGCCGGAATCGTGTGGTCTCCACGCCGCGCGGCCACAGCCGCACCCGCTCGACACCGTGTTCCTCGAGGTCGCGCATGGCGGCGGTGGACGGCGCGAGGGTGCGGTCGGCGGCACCGTGCACGGCCCTGATACGCCGCCATGCGGCGCCCTCCCCCGCTCCTACATAGGTGCGCGCGTAACCGGCCAGGTCCGTCTGGTAGACGGCGACGGCCGGCAGGCCGAGGCGCGTCGCGGCGGCCATGCCGCGCACCCCGAGCACGAACGGGCCGGCGAGGTGGACGAGGTCGGCCCGGTGCGCGGTGATCGCCGCCGCGACCCGCCGGCTCGGCAGGGCGACGCGTACCTGCGGATAGCCGGGCAGCGGCAGCGAGGGCACGCGCACCACCGGGTAGGGGGCGGCCGCGTCACAGCTCGTCGCCCCGGCCGCGGCCGGGGCGACGACGAGCGGTTCATGACCGCGGGCGGCGAGATGCCGGGCGGTCTGCTGGGCGCAGTGCGCCACACCGTTGACGTCTGGCGGAAAGGATTCTGTGACGATGACGACACGCATACCCGTGTTGTCGTCGGCCCCGAAGTGGCTGCGACAACGTGGATCTTTCCGTATGTGGAACGTCCCGTGAGCGTTTGTGTCCGGGCCGGGTGTCAACCGGTGTCAGCTGCCGCGATCGCCGCGGATCGCCCTCCCCCGCAGGCGTCGGACGGTCGGGCGGCGCCGTTCCAGGACCCCGAGGCGTCGGGGTCCGTCACGGGCCGTGTGTCACACCGTCGGCCGGTCCGGGCCGATCCGGCTCCGTACGGCGGTCTGCACCTCGGCCTCCTCCGCGGGATCGGCGGCGAGCCGGCGCAGCCGGTCGGCGACGCGTACGTCACCTGTCTCCGCGTGGAGTGCGGCGACTTCTCTGGTGGTCTCCTCGCAGTCCCACAGGCATTCGACGGCGAAGCCGGTGGCGAAGGAGGGGTCGGTCGTGGCGAGGGCACGGGCGGCGCGGCCCCGCAGATGCGAGGAGGCGGTCTCCCGGTACACATGGCGCAGGACGGGGGCGGCGCAGGCGATGCCGAGCCGTCCCGCCCCGTCGACCAGGGTCCACAGCCGGGGCGAGTCGGGTCCGTCGCCCCGCACCGTCTCGCGCAGGGCGCCGAGGACGAGCTGCGCGTCGGCGGGGACGCCCCGGCAGGCGAGCACGCCGGCCGCGGAGGCACCCAGGGCGTCGGGGCGGTGCACCCAGGCCCGTGCTCGCTCGACGGCCTCCTCGCCGCACATCCGCTCGAAGGCGGCGACGGCGGCTTCGGCGACGGTCGTCGAACCGGCGCCCACGGCGGTCTCGATCAGGTCGAGGACGACGGCGTCGCGTGACTCGGCGAGGTAGTGGAGGGCGGCGCAGCGCGCGCCGTCCGAGCCGCCGCGGGCCGCTTCGACGATGGCGGGCCGGTCCTCAGGCCCCGCGACGGCGGTCAGGCACCGGGCGGCCGGGACGTGCAAGGCGCTGCCTCGCTCCAGGCCCTCGTCCGCCCAGTCCAGGACGGCCTGGACGCTCCAGCCGGGCCGGGGCCCGGAGGGTCGCATCTGGCGTTGCCAGCGGTCGAAGGAACCTGCTTCCTGCGCGGCCCTGATCCTGGCGCCCACGGCTTCCCGCGCGTCCTCCGCCCACAGCCGCCAGGGCCGCGGCTCGAAGGAGTCCCGCACGGCGGCGGCCAGTTCGGCGTCGCCTTCGGGGGTCGCGGGGAACCGGGACAGGACGGGGAGGGCCAGTGCCCGCAGCCCCGCGTCGTCGTCGCGGAGGGCGAGCTCGTCGAGCGCCCAGGCCCAGTTGGCGCCGTTCCTCGCGTACTGCCGCAGCAGGGCGAGTGCGTCGCCCCTGCCGTAGGAGGCGAGATGTCCGAGCACCGCGAGGGCCAGGCCGGTTCGGCACTCCTCGGTGTCGAGGTGGTCGTCGGCGTCGCACAGGTGCCGCTCGATCTCCTCGAGGCTGCCGTGGAGATCGAGGTAGAGGCGTGCGTAGTAGAGGGAGCGGTTCTCGACCTGCCAGTCGTGGCGGGGGTCGTTGAGCACGCAGTGGTTGAGGGCGGCGAGTGCTTCGGCCCGCGGGGCCGCGAGCGCGTGCAGCGTGCCGTCGCCACGGCCCCTCTGCAGCAGGCCGAGCAAGGTGCCGCTCGGCGCTATGACTGGATCGAACATGGAAAATGCCTCACATCAAGCTGTCGACGCAACCGGGGACTGGTGTGCCTAGGCCACGCAGCAGCATGCAGGGCCGCCCGTCGTCGTACGCGTCTTCCGCTCGGTGTAGACCATCTTCCTCTGCCTCTCTTCGGTGGCCCCAGGGGAAACTCCCGGTTGATGTCGTCCGGGATGGGGCTGACGTCATGATGACCCACCCATTTCGCCACCGCGACCACATTTACGGCGCCCCCCGCGGTGGCCCTTGCACAGCTGCCCGCGAGCCGCTCAGCGGCCTTCGAACAGCTCCAGAAGATCTGTCTTCCCGAACATCCGCGCGGTATCCGCCGCGGACGGGGTGCCTGCCTTGGGGTCGGCGCCTCCGGCGAGCAGAGCGCGGATGACGGCGTCCTCCCCCTTGAAGACGGCGCCGGCGAGAGGGGTCTGCCCGCGGTCGTTGGCCCGGTTCGGTTCTGCGCCGCGGGCGAGGAGCGCCTCCACGGCGGCCGCGTGGCCGTGGTAGGCGGCGAGCATGACGAGCGTGTCGCCCTTGTCGTTGGTGAGGTCGGCCGGGACGCCGGCGTCGACGTACGCGGCGAGCGCCTCGGTCTCCCCCTGGCGCGCCAGGTCGAAGACCTTGGTCGCGAGTTCGATCACTTCGGGGTCCGGGACCTCACTCATCGGACGTACCGCCTTTCACCGTTTGACCTGGTCCGCACGGCAGGAGCAGCCGTACGAGTGAATCGACAGGGTACTGCCCGGCGGCCGACATGACGCGGCGCGGCGGTGGCAATGGATCCCGCCGCGGAGGCACTGTGCCGCGCGGTCCTGCCCTCTGCCCGCCGGGCAACGACCGGCTGCCCGCCAGTGCAGTGAAATGCCAAGAATTTCACTCTTTTGCACCTTTTGTCGCATAGATACTTTCGGTAAGCCTGGAAGAACTCATGGTGACTGTCCCCTCACCCAGGAGAACCTCATGATTCTGTCCATGTCAGGCGTCGTGCTGCTCGGCATCATCGTCTTCCTGTTCTTCAGGAAGGACGGCCTCAAGGCCTCGCACGCGCTCGTCTCAGCGCTGTTCGGCTTCTTCCTCGCCGGCACCGCGATCGCCCCCAGCATCCAGGCAGGCACGACGAGCCTGGCCGGTCTGCTGGGCGGGATCAAGTTCTGACCGCCTGTCCCTTCGGCACCCACAGGAGACGATGTGGCCCGGCGTCCACTCCCCCGCATTCTGAGCAGCGGCAGCGCGCAGATCACCCGCAGCCGAGAGATCGCGCGCACGGCCGCCGACAGCGCCACGGACGTCCTCCATCCGCTGATCACGGTCTCCCGCGGTCTGCGGAAGCTCGCCGCGAAGGGCCGGCAGAAGTGGGCCGGCACCCCCAAGGAGCGGCGTGGTCCGACCCTGTTCCTTGTCGCCGCCTGCATCCTGGTGGTCGCGCTCATCCCGTACGGGCCACTGGTCGCCCTGATCACGGTGATGGCCGCGGCCGCCTGGCAGGGCCGCGTCAGGACGCCGGTCAGGACCGGACCCGACGAGGCGGAGACCGCCCGGCTGCGGGCGCTGTACGAGGCACTCGTCCCGTACTTCTCCGTCCCCGAGGACCCGGCTCCGCTGTTCGCCCACGGCGGTCAGTGGGGCAAGGCCTTCAGTGAGTACGAGTTCGACGGAAACGGCCGCCTCACCCGGCTACGCGTCACATACCCCGCGTACTTCACCGACGGCGAGGCAACTGCCCGGGCCCGGATCGAGCAGCTGCTGCACGCGAAGTCCGGCCGCGGGCGCGAATACCTCTTCACCTGGGACGAGGAGGGCAACGAGCTCGTGATGAGCGTGCTGCCCGCCCTGTCCACGGGCATCGCCGCCCAGCGCTTCGTCACCGTCCCCGGCGAGACCGTCCTCGGCTTCACCGACGCCGACGCGGTCCAGCGCACGGTGCCGGTCATGATGGGTGACGAGACCGTCCAGGCGCCCCCGGTCGTCTGGCGCACCGGCCCCCGCTCCACAGAGCCGCACCTACTGGCCGTCGGCGAGCCGGGCAGCGGCACCACGACCCTTCTCCGCTCCATCGCCCTGCAGGCGCTGCAGCACGGGGACGTACTGATCGTGGAGGGCAGCGGAACCGGCGAGTACGCCTGTCTCACCGGCCGTGCGGGCGTGCTGGCCGTCGAATGCGGTCTCACCGGCGCGCTGTCGAGCCTGGAGTGGGCCGCCCACGAGACGGAGCGGCGGCTCATCGCCGCCAACCGGGCCCGGCAGGCCGGGCAGCCGGCCCCCGAGGACACCAGGCGGCCGCTTTGGATCCTGGTGGACCGGCCCAGCGTCTTCGGACACCTGGCCGCGGCCGACGGGCACATGGACCCCCAGGAGCTGCTGTCCGTGCCGCTGCGGCACGGACGGGCCGCGCAGGTGACGGTGGTCGTGGCCGAGCAGTTCGACAGCGTCGGCGCGCTGACCGAGGCGGTACGCACCCACACCCGTGCCCGGGTGGTGCTCGGCGGGGCCGGCGTCGACGACATCCGGTCCGTGCTCGGGGAGACCCCACGCACCACGCCCGTCTCCGACGTCCCGGCCGGCCGGGGTTACGCACGGCTGGGCAACGGCCCGGTCCTGCGGCTCCAGGTCCCGGCGACGCCCGACCCGTTCGACGACGCGACGACGGAGGCCCACCGGCAGGCGGTCCTGGCCCTCCTGCCCGCCGGGCCGGACACCCCGGAAGCTCCTCCGGCGCCGCCGGCGATCCCGGCGAAGCCGCTCTTCCCGCCCACGGTCCCGGCGGAACCCTAGGGCCTCTCGGCACAACGCCGTCGGACCGGGCGATCGCCCGGTCCGACGGCGTTGTGCAGGGGCACCGGGGCGCCTACGCCACGAACGTGCGCGGGGCCTCCGTGCCCGTAGTCGCTCCCTTGGAGACCAGACGCGCCGCCGCGGCGAGGCGGGCCGCCGCCTCCTCCGCCACCGGGCCGCCCACGGTGAACGGCAGTCGTACGTAGCCCTCGAAAGCGCCGTCGACTCCGAAGCGCGGCCCCGACGGCACCCGGACGCCGACGCGCTCGCCGACCTCGGCGAGGCGGGAGCCGGAAAGGCCCCCGGTGCGGACCCAGAGGGTGAGGCCGCCGCGCGGGACGTCGAACTCCCAGGCCGGCAGTTCCTTGCGCACCGCGGCAACGAGCGCGTCACGGTTGTCGCGGGCCTGCTCCCGGCGGATGGAGACGGCCTCGGTCCAGCCACCGGTGCGCATCAGCCAGTTGATGGCGAGCTGCTCCAGGACGGGCGTGCCGAGGTCGGCGTAGGCGCGGGCGGCGACGAGTGAGCGGATCACGTCGGGGGCGGCGCGGACCCAGCCGATCCGCATGCCGGCCCAGAAGGCCTTGCTGGCCGAGCCGACGGTGAGGACCGTGGAGCCCGCCGGGTCGAACGAGCAGACGGGCGGGGGCATCTCGATGTCGGGATCGAGGTGCAGTTCCGACATGGTCTCGTCGACGACGAGCACCGTCCCTGCCGAGCGGGCGGCCTCGACCAGGGCGCGGCGCTGGTGCTCGTCGGCGAGCGCGCCGGTGGGGTTGTGGAAGTCGGCGACCACGTACGCGAGCCGCGGCGCGGCATCGCGCAGCACCTGGCGCCAGCGGTTCAGGTCCCAGCCGGTGAGGCCTTCCGCCATGGCGACGGGCACGAGCCGTGCGCCGGCCTCGCGCATCAGCTGGAGGATGTTGGCGTAGGAGGGCGATTCGACGGCGATGCGCTCGCCCCGGCCGGCGAACAGGTGGCAGATCGCGTCGATGGCGCCCATCGCGCCGGTGGTGACCATGATCTGTTCCGGCATGGTCGGGATGCCGCGTTCCGTGTAGCGGTCGGCGAGCATCTGGCGCAGGGCGGGCAGACCGGCGGGGTAGTCGCCGTGGGTGTGGGCGTAGGGCGGCAGCTCCTCGAGGGCGCCCTGGACGGACCGGGTCAGCCACGGCTCCGGCGCGGGCAGGGCGGCACAGCCCAGGTCGATCATGGAGCCGAGCGACTCCGGGGGCAGGGGCTCGAGACCGCGGGCGGGCAGCGGGTTCCCGGCGGGTACGGCGGTCCAGCTGCCGGCGCCCCGGCGGGACTCGAGGAAGCCCTCGCCGCGCAGCGCCTCGTACGCGGCGGCGACGGTGGTGCGGCTGACCGAGAGGGACAGCGCCAGTTCCCGCTCGGCGGGCAGCCGTGCCGCGACCGGGACGCGGCCCTCGAGGACGAGCAGGCGGATGCCGTCGGCGAGCGCGCGGTAGGCGGGTGGCTTGCGGGTGCCGGGTCCCGCGGGGCGCGCCTGCTGGGAGGTGAGCTGTCGGGCGAGCTGGGCCGCGCCCACGGCAGAAGTCCACTGCGTCATGGAAGTCGGTCCACCTTCCTCGAATTGGCCATGGTTGCCGGTCGTTCCATAGCCACAGAGTGTCATGCATCAGTCCACGAACACCAGACAGGGGGCGCCATCGTGTCCGCGCATCTCACCCGCCGACTGCTTCAGCTGTACGTCGGCCTCGCGCTGTACGGAGCGAGTTCCGCCTTGCTGGTGCGCGCCGGCCTCGGCCTCGAGCCGTGGGGGGTGCTGCATCAGGGGCTGGCCGAGCTGACCGGGCTGACGATCGGCGTGGTGTCGATCATCGTGGGCGCCGTGGTGCTGCTGCTGTGGATACCGATCCGCCAGCGGCCCGGCCTCGGGACCGTGTCCAACGTGTTCGTCATCGGCATCGCCATGGACGCCACGCTGTCCCTCGTACCGCAGGTGACGACGCTCGTCGGGCAGATCCCGCTGATGGCCGCGGGCATCGTCCTCAACGGCGCGGCGACGGGCCTGTACATCGCGGCCCGTTTCGGACCGGGCCCGCGGGACGGCCTGATGACCGGCCTGCACCGGCTGACCGGCCGCTCGATCCGGCTGGTGCGCACCGCGATCGAGGTCGCCGTCGTCGCGACCGGCTTCGTGCTCGGTGGTTCCGTCGGCATCGGGACGGTGGCGTACGCGCTGGCGATCGGGCCGCTGGCGCAGCTGTTCCTGAGGCTGTTCGCCGTCCCGGAGACGGACGGACGCAGCACCGTGGTCGCCACCGGGTCACCCTCGCAGGCCATACTGCCGCGGTGACCCGCATACGCCACCCCTATCTGGACCACCCCGCGACGCTCGCCTTCGCCCACCGTGGCGGCGCGGCCGACGGCATCGAGAACACCGCGGCGGCCTTCCGGCGGGCCGCCGCGGCCGGATACCGCTACTTCGAGACCGATGTGCACACGACGGCGGACGGACACCTCGTCGCCTTCCACGACCCCACGCTGGACCGGGTGACCGACGCCAGCGGGCGGATCGCCGCCCTGCCGTGGAGCGAGGTACGCAGAGCGAGGGTGGCGGGCCGCGAGCCGCTGGCGCTGTTCGAGGAGCTGCTCGAGGAGTTCCCCGACGCCCGGTGGAACGTGGATCTGAAGGCGGAGTCCGCGCTGGTGCCGCTGGTGGAGCTGATCCGCCGGACGGCGGCCTGGGACCGGGTGTGCGTCGGCTCGTTCTCCGAGGCCCGGGTGGCCCGGGCGACGCGGCTCGCGGGTCCGCGCCTGGCGACCTCGTACGGGGTGCGGGGCGTGCTCGGCCTGCGGCTCGGTTCCTACGGGATACCGGCGGCGGTGCGCAGCGGCGCGGTGTGCGCGCAGGTGCCGGAGACGCAGGGCGGGATCCGCGTGGTGGACCGGCGTTTCGTGCGCGCGGCCCACCGGCGGGGTCTGCAGGTCCATGTGTGGACGGTGAACGACGCCGACCGGATGGCCCGGCTCCTGGACCTTGGCGTGGATGGCATCATGACCGATCATCTTGAGACGTTGCGCACGGTGCTGACCGACCGGGGAGTGTGGGTCTGATCGCGCCCGCGCGGCCGCGGGGGCACCGGCGCCTTCGACGGCATGAGCGAGGGGGCGCCGAGTGACTGCGGACACGGCGGACAGCACGGAGGGCACCGGCGAGGACGAGAGCGCACGCAGACGCGAACAACGGGGCTGGTACTTCTACGACTTCGCGTGCTCCGTCTATTCGACGAGCGTGCTCACCGTCTTCCTCGGGCCCTATCTGACGTCGGTGGCGAAGGCCGCGGCGGACGCCGACGGCTTCGTCCATCCCCTGGGCATCCCGGTGCGTGCGGGTTCCGTCTTCCCGTACGCGGTGTCGGTCTCGGTGCTTCTCGCGGTGCTGATCATGCCGCTCGCCGGGGCGGCCGCGGACCGTACGGGCCGCAAGAAGCCGCTGCTCGCCGTCGCCGCGTACGTGGGTGCGGCGGCGACGACCGGGATGTTCTTCCTGGACGGCGACCGCTATCTGCTGGGCGCGCTCCTGCTGATCGTGGCGAACGCCGCGCTGGCCGTGTCGATGGTGCTCTACAACGCGTATCTGCCGCAGATCTCCGGCCCGGAGGAGCGTGACGCGGTGTCGTCGCGCGGCTGGGCCTTCGGCTACACGTCCGGTGCCCTCGTGCTGGTGCTGAACCTGATCGTCTACTCGGGCCACGAGTCGTTCGGCCTCTCCGAGGGCGACGCGGTCCGCGTCTGCCTGGCTTCCGCCGGTCTGTGGTGGGGCGCCTTCACGCTGATCCCGCTGCGCCGGCTGCGTGACCGCAGGATCGCACCGTCGGGCGAGGGTGCGGTCGGCTCGGGTTGGCGGCAGCTCGTCTCGACGCTTCGGGACATGCGCCGGCACCCCCTCACCCTCTCGTTCCTGCTCGCGTACCTCGTCTACAACGACGGCGTGCAGACGGTCATCTCGCAGGCCTCCGTCTACGGCTCGGAGGAACTGGACCTGGACCAGACCACCCTGATCACCGCGGTGCTGCTGGTGCAGGTGCTCGCGGTCGCGGGGGCTTTGGGCATGGGCAGGCTGGCCCGTACGTACGGGGCGAAGCGCACGATCCTCGCCTCGCTCGCGGTGTGGACCCTGATCCTGGCGGCGGGGTACTTCCTGCCCACCGGCGAGCCGGTGTGGTTCTACTGCCTCGCGGCCGGCATCGGACTGGTCCTGGGCGGCAGCCAGGCGCTGTCGCGGTCGCTGTTCTCGCATCTCGTGCCGCGGGGCAAGGAGGCGGAGTACTTTTCGGCCTACGAGATGAGCGACCGGGGACTCAGCTGGCTCGGACCGCTCGTCTTCGGCCTGGCGTATCAGATGTCGGGCAGCTACCGTGACGCGATCATCTCTTTGGTGATCTTCTTCGGAGCGGGATTCGTGCTGCTCGCGAGGGTTCCGGTGAGGCGTGCGGTGGCCGCTGCGGGGAACCCGGTACCGGAGCGGATTTAGACGCCTGAGTGAAAGGCCGGTAGTGTACGCCTTTGGCTTGCCAGGCGGACCGTTACTGCGTGCTGGAATAGTGAAATCAGTGGGTGACACTTTCTGTCAGATGTGACAAACCGGGCACTGGTGGGTACCCCAACCAATGGCAAAGCAGCGGCACGACGGGCGACGCATGACCCGGAACGGGAATCTTTACCGCCGACCGGACGTTGACCGGATGACGACGACAGCGACACCTGTCCTGTGGGCGACAAGCCCGGGAGGCACGATTCATGAGTGAGCGAGCTCTCCGCGGCACGCGACTTGTGGTTACCAGCTACGAGACGGACCGCGGCATCGACCTGGCCCCGCGCCAGGCGGTGGAGTACGCATGCCAGAACGGACATCGTTTTGAGATGCCGTTCTCGGTCGAGGCGGAGATTCCGCCGGAGTGGGAGTGCAAGGCGTGTGGCGCCCAAGCACTCCTGGTCGACGGGGACGGCCCCGAAGAGAAGAAGGGCAAGCCGGCGCGCACGCACTGGGACATGCTGATGGAGCGGCGTACCCGCGAGGAGCTGGAAGAGGTGCTGGCCGAACGGCTGGCGGTCCTTCGTTCCGGCGCCATGAACATCGCGGTGCACCCGCGCGACAGCCGCAAGTCCGCGTAGCGCGTTCAGGCGCGCGAAGCGAGCAGCACGAGAGCCGCGGGGGGGGGCCCCCCCCCCGGGGGGGGGGGGGGGGGGGGGGGGGGGGGGGGGGGGGGGGGGGGGGGGGGGGGGGGGGGGGGGGGGTGGGGGGGGGGGGGGGGGGGGGGGGGGGGGGGGGGGGGGGGGGGGGGGGGGGGGGGACGTAGGGCGCCCCCCCCCGCCCCCCCCCCCCCCGCCGCGCCGGCCGGCGCGGCCCCCCCCCCCCCCCCCCCCCCCCCCCCCCCCCCCCCCCCCCCGGGGCCCCCCCCCCCGCGGCTCTCGTCGTGTCGGCATCCGGGGACCTGGGGGCTTCGCGCGGCCTGGTGCGGCGCCCGGACGTCAGAGAAGGGGCCGCACCGGCACCGGTCCGGCGAGGATCAGGGGGTCAGCGGGGGCCGTCGGCCAGTTTCGTCGTCGCGGGGCCGCGTGCCGTCCTCGCGGATGACCTCGCCCTGGACGACCTTGCCGTCCGGGCGGCGCATGCGGGCCTGCTGGAACGCGTCGCCGAGACCGCCGGCCCTCGCGGCGTTCATCCGCCGCTCCAGCGAGCGTTCGGCGGCCCGGCCCAGACGTGCCCGGACCGGCGGCACCAGAAGCAGCAGACCGGCCACGTCCGAGACGAGGCCCGGCAGCATCAGCAGCAGACCGCCGAGCATCAGCAGCCCGTTGCCCTCGGCGCGCCCGGGCGGCACGGCCTCCTGGCTGCCCGTCTGCTGCTGAAGTGTCGCGGTGAGGTTGGCGAAGGCCCGCCGCCCCGCCCTCTTGACCACCACGGCACCGAGCACCGCGGCGCCGACGAGCAGCCCGAGGACGGCGAAGCCGCCCGCCACGTCCGCCACGACGGTCAGCAGCCAGATCTCCAGGACCAGCCAGGCGGCGAGGGCCAAGGGGACGAAGGAGCGGGCGCGGGAGCGCCTCGGGGCGGTCGGGGGCGGTGCGCCGGTCGTCATGCCCCCAGTGTGCCTGGGCGCCTGCCGGAGCGGCGTAAGGGGGTGGTCAGGAAGATCGGGGAGGCCGGGGCGGTGACCCCTTGCGGCCGAGGAGGCGGCCGGCCCGCTCCTCCACGCCCCACGCGGTGACACGCCACAGGGCCTCGACGACGATGTCCCTGTTCATCTTCGAGTCGCCCAGCTCCCGCTCGACGAAGGTGATCGGGACCTCGACGACATGGAATCCGGCGGCCACGGCCCGCCGGGCCAGGTCGACCTGGAAGCAGTAGCCCTGGGAGGCGACGTCGTCGAGCCCCAGGCCTTCCAGGGTCTCGGCGCGGAAGGCCCGGAAGCCGCCCGTGACGTCCCGCAGCGGCACACCGAGCAGCAGACGGGAGTAGGTACTGCCGCCGCGCGAGAGGATCTCGCGGTGCTTGGGCCAGTTGACGACACGCCCGCCGGGTACCCAGCGGGACCCGAGGACGAGATCGGCGCCCTTGAGGGCGGTCAGCAGCCTGGGCAGTTCCTCGGGCTGGTGGGAGCCGTCGGCGTCCATCTCGACCAGGACGCCGTAGTCGTGCTCGATGCCCCAGCGAAAGCCGGCCAGGTAGGCCGCGCCGAGCCCTTCCTTGCCCTTGCGGTGCAGGACGTGCACCTGCTCGTCCTGCACGGCGAGCTCGTCGGCGAACTTGCCCGTGCCGTCAGGACTGTTGTCGTCGGCGACGAGCACGTCCGCGTCGGGCACGGCGGCGCGCACCCGGGAGACGATCGACCGGATGTTCTCGGCTTCGTTGTAGGTGGGAATGATCACCAACGCTCGGCCGAGCGGGCCGTACCGCCTCCCCTGGGGTCCACCATGGGGAACCGCACCACCGTCGTTCACTGCTGCCCCTTAAAGTCCGTCGCAGAGCCCAACCATAGCGAGCCCCCGCGGGGCGCTCCCGGCGGCACGGATCTTCGCGGCTGCGGCGGAACGACGAGGGCGCCACGCAGGGGACGGAACGGTGCGCGGGGCCGGCCGGACGCAGCGGATCGGGCCCGGCGTCCTTCGGGCCGACCTGGGGCCCGCTGGCTGCGGGTCGACCGAGAGCCGTTGTCTACTGAACGCCGGGCCCCACCCGGGTCTCACCTGCCGACCGGCGGAAACCTTCCCTCTGCCCCCGAGGCGCGGGCGCTGAACCTGGCTCCCAGCGGTGGTGCGCCGGTGCGGCACACCACCCCATGACCCAGCGGCGTTCGACGACTTGCGTGGAGGTTGCCGGTCGGAGTTCTTCGGTGGACTGTCCCGAACCTACCGGCCGGTGGCCGCTCGCTGTCAACAGTCGCCTGATCAGCGAGAATTACCGGAACCGCCAGGTCAGAGGCGAAGATCCGCAGGTCGAGGCGGAACGACGGGAACGCGGCCCGGCGGTGCGAAATGTCCTTACGTCACCCGTTCGGTCCCTCGAAGACGGTTCGTCCGCCCACCACCGTCCGGACGCATACGGGCAGTTCGGCACCGGGTCCGAGGTCGGGCAGACCGGGCGTGCCGGAGCGCGGGTCGGTGGACCAGCGGGCGACCCGGTCGTCGGGCGCCTGGACGATCAGGGCCCCGGTGCGCCAGACCGCGTAGTCGGCCGGGGCGCCCGGCACGAGCACGCCGGCGTCGTCGTGGCCGACGGCACGCCAGCCGCCGCGGGTATGGGCGGTGAAGGCCGCCCGTACGGAGATGCGGTGCTCGGGCGTCCGGTGGAAGGCGGCGGCCCGTACCGTGCCCCACGGGTCGAGGGGGGTCACCGGGCTGTCGGAGCCGAACGCGAGCGGCACACCGGCGCGCAGCAGCGCCGCGTACGGGTTGAGGGTGCGTGCCCGCTCGGCGCCCAGGCGCCGGGCGTACATGCCGTCCTCGCCGCCCCAGGCCGCGTCGAAGGCGGGCTGGACGGATGCGGTGAGGCCGAACTCGGCGAAGGCGGCGATGGTTTCCGGGGTGAGCATCTCGACGTGCTCGATCCGGTGCCTCGCGGCACGGACCCGCTCGAGCCCGAGCCGGTCGGCCGCTGCCCGGACACCGTCGACGACCGTGCTCAGGGCGGCGTCGCCGATGGCGTGGAACCCGGCCTGCAGCCCCGCCCGGGTGCACGCGGTCACATGGGCGGCGACGGCCGCCGCGTCGAGATGGGCGCTTCCGGTGGTGGCGGGGGCGTCGGCGTACGGGGCGTGCAGGCACGCGGTGTGCGAGCCGAGCGAGCCGTCGACGAACAGGTCCCCTGCCGCGCCGGAGGCGCCGAGTTCGCGGATGCGCCGGGCGTCCTTCTCGTCGGTGACCTGTTCGGCCCAGTAGCCCACGACCCGAGGGCCCGGCTCCGAACGGGAGAGCACGAGCAGGGACGTGAAATCGGCCTCGTCGGAGATCTCGGGGCCCGCGCACTCGTGGATGCTGCCGATGCCGAGGGACGCGGCGCGGGAGAGCGCTTCCCGCTGCGCCGCCCGCCGTTGGGCGGGGGTGACGGCCGCATGGGCGGCGGCGCGCACGGCGTGGTGCGCCGCCGCGGTCAGCGGGGCGTCCGGGTGGAAGCCGGCCAGGCCGGTGACGCCGGGAACGAGGTCGAGCAGCGCGGTGGTGACGACCGCCGAGTGGACGTCGACCCGCGGCAGGTACAGCGGCCGTCCACCGGCCGCCTCGTCCAGTTCCGCGCGGCTCGGGGGCCTCTGCTCGGGCCAGCGAGTCGCGTCCCAGCCGTGCCCGAGAAGGACCTGGCCGGCGGCGGGGTGGGCGGCGCCGTACTCCCGTACGAGGCGGAGGGCCTCGGCGAGGGAGGTCGCACCTGACAGGTCGAGGCCGGTGAGGGCGAGGCCGGTCGAGGTGGTGTGAACGTGGGCGTCGGTGAACGCGGGAGTGACCAGGGCCCCTTCGAGGTCGACCACTTCGTCGACGCCGGTGGCGAATGCGTCGGCGGCGCCTTCCGAGCCCACCCAGGCGACGTGTCCCTTCTCGACGACCATCGCGGTGGCGAAGGGGTCGGCGGGGCTGTGGACTTCTCCACCGCGCAGCAGCACGGTGCGGTGTTCGCTCTGGGGGGCGGTGCTCTCGGTCATGGAGCAAGCCTAGAGAGCCGGTGGGCACGCCCCGTACCGGGCCGGTGGTCCACGGCCACGGGCCTTGGACCACCGGGTGTCAGATCCGCGGCGGGCGGGCCTCGTAGGGGGTGGAGAGGACGACCGTGGTGCGGGTGGAGACACCGGAGAGCGAGCGGATACGGGTGAGCAGGTGCTCCAGTTCGAGGGGCGTCGAGACGCGCACCTTGAGGATGTAGTTCTCGTCACCGGCGACGCTGTGGCAGGCCTCGATCTCCGGCACGCCGGCGAGCCGGTCCGCGATGTCGTCGGGAGCGCTGGGGTCGAACGGCTTCACCGAGATGAACGCGGTGAGCGGCAGCCCGACGGCCTCCGGGTCGACGACCGCCGCGTAGCCGCGGATGACGCCCCGCTGCTCGAGGCGGCGGACGCGCTGGTGCACCGCCGATGTGGACAGGCCGGTGGCCTTGCCCAGGTCGGTGTAGCTCATCCGCCCGTCCTTGACGAGCAGGTCCACGATCTGACGATCCAGCTCCTCCATGCGGATCAACCTATGGCCCTGGATCGCTTCCGGCACAGTCCCGGAGCGTCCGGACGGGCGCCAGAGGCCTCCATGTGACCAACGCCACAGGTTTGCCCGGCCGATGCGCCGTGACCCCACGGTTACCCGACCGGCACGGTGGGCATTGCTTGCTGTGGTCGAGGCCGCACATGCCTGGTCGGCCCATCCAAGGGGGAGATTCTCCATGCAGAGTGTCAAGAATGTGTCTTCCAAGACCGGACGTACCGAACCGGAGCCTGTTGATCCGGCCGAGCCGGACGAGACGGACGTCCTGGACGCGTACGACACCTTCGAGATGTACCGGGTGATCTGCCCGGACTGCGCTCAGCCGATCGCGCTGCTGGCGGACGAGGACGTCCTGCCCGAGCACGCGCTGTGCCCCACCCCGTGGAACCCGTTCGGCCTGACGGTCTGCTCGGGCACCGGCCGGGACGCCGCCCTCGCCCGTCCCGCCGACGAGTCGCTGGAGGCCCAGGAGCAGGACACCGCGCTCCTGCTGACGCTGCCGCAGGGCCTTGACTGGCGCACCCAGCCGTTCTCGCACGTCGGCGGCCCCGGCTCACGGCCGCTGAAGGTGCCGCCGATGCGACGGGCCGCCTGAAGGACGTGCCCCGGGGAGCCCGACGCGCTCCCCGGACAGTGAGCGTGACCGCACACGTGCCCCGGGGGCCGCACGCGCTCCCGGCGCCGTATGAACGCGACCGCGCAGGTCCCGCGCCGAGGTCGGCGGGTGGTGTAGCCCCTGCACTGGCGCTCGAATAGTCCTGCCGGTAACCGCTTCCGCGCGTGGCGCGTTGGCCGGGCATGAGCCTGCACCCCCCGACCACGCAAGGCCGTCGGCGCCTCGTCGTGCCCGTTCGTGAAGAATCGGTTCCGCGCCCGGCCGATCCGCCCATCTACCGTGAGCTTCTCCAACTCTGGGCGAGCCGGGGCAGAACGCTGCCGGGGCGCCGCGACCCCGAGTGGGTCAGACTCGCGGCGCCGCCGGCGGAGAGCGGGCGGGTCAGCGCGTCTCAGGGCCGGCCAGGTGGCGGGCGATGACCATCCGCTGGATCTGGTTCGTCCCCTCGACGATCTGCAGCACCTTGGCCTCGCGCATGAAGCGCTCCACGGGGAAGTCCTGCGTGTAGCCGTAGCCGCCGAGGACCTGGACGGCGTCGGTGGTGACGCTCATCGCCGCGTCCGTGCAGAACAGCTTCGCCATGGCGGCCTGCCGGGAGAACGGCTGTCCCGCGTCCCTCAGCCGGGCAGCGGCGAGGTACAGCGCGCGCCCCGCCTCGATCCGGGTGGCCATGTCCGCGAGCATGAAGCGCAGGCCCTGGAAGTCGGCGATGGGACGTCCGAACTGCTTGCGTCCGGTGGCGTAGTCGAGCGACTCGTCCAGCGCGGCCTGCGCGACACCGATGGCGCAGGCGGCGATGCCGAGACGGCCCGAGTCGAGGGCGGACAGCGCGATGGCGAAGCCTTGGCCCTCCTCACCGATACGGCGCGAGTCGGGGATCCGGACCCCGTCGAAGTGGAGCTGGGCCGTGGGCGATCCCTTCATGCCCATCTTCTTCTCGGGTGCCGCGGGGTTCAGCCCCGGCGCGTCGCCCGGCACCAGGAACGCGGTGATGCCGCGCGGGCCTTCCACGCCGGTGCGGGCGAGGACCGTGTAGAAGTCGGCGACACCGCCGTGGGTGATCCAGGCCTTCGTCCCGGTGATGACCCAGTCGTCGCCGTCCCGGACCGCCTTGGTGCGCAGCGACGCGGCGTCGGACCCGGAGGCGGGCTCGGAGAGGCAGTAGGCGCCGAGCAGACCGCCGCCGAGCATCGCGGGCAGATGCTCGCCCTGCTGCTCCTTGGTGCCGTATCCGGCCAGCGCATGACACGACAGGGAATGGACGCTCACGCCGAGACCGACGGTGAGGCGGGCCGCGGCGAGCTCCTCGAGGACCTGGAGATACACCTCGTACGGCTGGTCCCCGCCGCCGAACTCGGAGTCGTAGGGAAGGCCGAGCAGTCCTGATTCGGACAGCAGCGAGAAGATCTCGCGCGGGAAGTGCCCGGCGTCCTCCTCCTCGGCCGCGCGCGGGGCGATCTCCCGCTGGACGATGTCGCGGACCAGGGTGATCAGATCCCTGGCCTCTTCGGTGGGCAGCTGACGGTCCACCGGCTGCGGGGCGCGGTCGGGCATGGCGGCGCTCTCCTCCCTGTCGGGCGCTGCGGCGGTCACGCGCGAAGGGTGTGGGCGCGCCGCCGGTTGTTCTGCCAGGCCGATGGTGCCCTTCCGGATCACGAAAGAGGCTGCATAGCGGCTTGTGGCGCGCATGAGTATGCCCGATCGGAAGGCGGGCGTCACGGGTGTGCCGGAGGCGAAAGCCGCAGCCCGCGGGGCGCTTCCCGGGAGGTGAGGGCGTCGCGGGCGACAGGCGTGGGACTAGATCAGACCGACCTGGGTGATGAGCATGGCCAGGACCACGACGAGCGTCCAGCCGAGGACGTGCTCGAGGAGGTCGGGTCCGTCGTCCGGGCCGCCGGTGCGGGTCGTCGGCAGGGTGCGGTCGGCGGTTGCTGCGTTCGAGGTCATGGTGCGTCTCGTTCGGTCGTCCGGCAGGTGGCTCCCCCTGGGGATCTTTCGTCCGGATCGGGCGGAAGATCCTGGCCACACCACAGTGCCAGCGGCGGAGGCCCCCGGGGTAGAGACATTCGTCACTGCCGTCGGGGGCCGCGCGGTGCGTCAGTGGACGCCGACGGCCGCCAGAGCCGCACGCTGGGCGGCCGTGGGGTGTGCGGGCCAGTACAGATAGCAGACGCCTCCTGTGCCGGAGACCACTTTCCCGCTCGCGTTGTAGCGCTTGGTACGGAGCCAGATCTTCTCCCACTCCGCACGGCGGTAGACGCGGCGCACCGCCTCGTTGCTCGGGGAAGCCGGGTCGTTGGCGATCACATCACCGTCGGCGGTGAAGCCGATCACCGTCATGAGGTGGCCGGCGGTGCCGTAGCCGGCCCCCGTCAGCTCCTCCTTCAGGAACGACTGGGACGTTATGGCCGGGATGCCGGCGGCGATCAGTGTCTCCAGGTCGGTCAGCGAGGTCAGCCGGGTGACGACGGCGCTCATGTCGCGGTAGGTCGCGGCATAGGCGGCGTTGAAGGGCCAGTTGCCGCAGCCTTCGTACTGGTGGTCGAAGGTGAAACGGGCGGCGTGACAGACCTGCGGATCGGCGAAGGCGGGATCGACCCACGCCAGGTCGTCGGCGGTGGGCCGGCGGCCCCAGTACTCGATGATCATCTGCGACGACGTGGGGCTGCACCATGCCTCGCCGCCGTTGTCGTACTCCGGGTACTGGCCCACGTGCATGTTCTGGGAGTACCTCGGCACGATCAGCTCGCGGGCGAGGCCCGGCTCCGACGCGGGCACGCCGAAGCGGTCCGGGATGTCGGAGGCCATCGCGCCCAGCCGCCACACCGTGGGCGTGAGGGAGGTCCCCGGCCGGCGGTAGAGCGTGAGCCGCAGCCGGTACGAGTCGAGGCGCAGCCCGCTCGCGGCGTCGTCGACGGAGAAGGTGTCCGTCCAGATGCTCGCCCTGCCGTCGCCCTGGTCGTCCACCGAGGTCCGGCGGATGTCCTGGTCACCCGCGGCCCAGCGGCCCATCACGAACCAGGGCGTCGCGGTGCCGTCCGAGTACGTGCCGCTCAGCTCCACCTGAAGCCATGTCCCGGCGGGGGTGTCCGCGTTCCAGGAGGCGATGACCTCGGTGGCGGGTACGCGTGAGCGGTGCACCGGCGATGTCCAGGTCGCGTACTCCCAGCTCGCGGTCGTGCCGGTGTGCGGGTCGGTGTAGTCGGCGGTGCCGACGGGCTGGGCGATCACCACTCCCGGACGGCTACCGGCGACGGCCTTGGTGCCGGCGCGGTCGCCGCAGCGCCAGTCCGTGTAGGAGGACCAGAAGCGGTTGTCGACGAGCGGCTGCGGGCGCCTGGCAGGAGCCGCGGGGACGGCGGCCGTACCGCTCGCGGCGGCCGCCCGGCCGGCGGCGACGGAAAGGGTTCCGGCGGTGGCGGCTACCGCGAGCGCGGCACCCAGAACGTCTCTGCGCGAAGTAGGTCTGGCCATGGGACCCCCAAGTAAGGAGCGCGACAGTGGGGCCACTATCGCGGTTCGCGCCTCGCTTCTGCCAGGGATTCGCCTCGCGTCGCACAAGCAATATTGGTCTGGTCCACCGGCGGCTGCGCCGTCCGGGTCAGGCAGGTGACCTGCGGCGCCGTACCGGACCGGCCTGCCGCGCCGGACAACTGCCTCTTACTGATCGTTTCAGAATGAAGTTCGTTGTGGGCCTTGGCAGTTGGGTGTTGCGTCGGCAGGATCTGTTGGGTGTCTGCTGATCTTGTGCCTGATGACCTGTGGGAACGTGTGGCTCCGCTGTTGCCTGCTCGTCCGCCGCGGCGGCA
>NZ_JBIVAU010000019.1:52238-56138 GCF_044745705.1 Streptomyces sp. NPDC086835 | reverse complement strand
TCCTCACCGCGCTTCGCGCGAGTTGCGACGCTTTACTTCCGGACACCCCCCTCCTCCGACCCCGCCCCCCTCCCGCCGGACAGGCCTGTTCCGGCACGTGTCCGCGCAGGGGTGTGCCCTCGGCTAGCTGGTCCGTCAGGCCCGTGGTCGCTGCACGCGGGGCGGAGGCCCGGCGCTGGAGCGGTGACTGCTGGGGCCGGACCGCGAGCGGGGCCCGCGGCCCGGGCCGCGGGCCCTACCGGCCGAGGGCGGGCCCTTTGGTAAGGGCCGGTGCCCGTACCGGGCCGAGGGCGGCCCCTTGGCCCGGGCCGGTGCCCGTACCGGGCCGAGGGCGGGCCCCTCAGCCCAGGCCGGTGTCTGTTCCGGTCGGCGGGTGGCAGGGGCCTGTCGCGGCGCGAAGCTGCCGCTCCGGGGGCGTGGGGGCGTCAGCCCCCACCGAATCCTTTCCCCCTCCCAGGGAGGGGGCTGGGGGCGTCAGCCCCCACGGGGTCCGGGGCTTGCCCCGGTTTCGGGAAGGGGCGGGGTGGGGGAAGGCCCCGCGCAGCGGCTTAGGGCCGGGGCGCCCGGGGGCGTCTGCCTCCACCGAACCTTTCCGCTGGGAGGGTTGGGGGCGCAAGTACCCACGGGGGCCGGGGCTTGGCCCGGGGGAAAACGCTCCGCGCGGCGGCGCGGGCGTCGCGCACGGGGTGTGCCGGGTCCGGGGGCGTCAGCCCCCAGGGCGGCCGGGGGCGGACGCACCGGAGGGGGAAGCGTCGCGCAGCGGTAGCCTTGCCGCCCGTGAGCACCCTGATCTGGATCGTCGTGGCCCTCGTCGCCATCGGCATGTACCTCAGCTGGACCGCCGGGCGGCTCGACCGGCTGCACGCGCGGATCGACGCCGCCCGTGCCGCGCTCGATGCCCAACTCCTGAGGCGGGCCTCCGTCGCGCAGGAGCTCGCGACCGCCGGCGTACTCGATCCCGCCGCGTCGATCGTGCTCTACGAGGCCGCCCACGAGGCCCGACAGGCAGAGGAGGAGCACCGTGAGGTCGCCGAGAGCGAGTTGAGTGCCGCGCTGCGGGCCGTGTTCGGCGCGCAGGAGCAGGTCGAAGCGGTACGTCAGGTGCCGGGCGGCGAGGAAGCCGCGGGGGAGCTCGCGCAGGCGGTTCGCCGGGTGCCGATGGCGCGTCGTTTCCACAACGACTCCGTGCGTGCGGCGCGTGCGCTGCGACGGCACCGGACGGTCCGCTGGTTCCGGCTGGCGGGCCACGCCCCGTTCCCGCTGGCCTTCGAAATGGATGACGAACCGCCCGCAGCGCTGGCGGACCGGCCCACCTGACCCGGCGAAAACGATCCACCGGCTTTCCATTGGCCCTTGCAGTGGACTGGTCCGTGGATGTTCCATCGGTGACGCATCGCATCGTCGTCATCGAGTGAGGTCCCCGTGTCCACCAGCCCCCTCCCGCAGACCGCTGACTCTTCGGCGATCGGCACCTCTCGCGTCAAGCGCGGCATGGCCGAGCAGCTCAAGGGCGGCGTGATCATGGACGTGGTCAACGCCGAGCAGGCGAAGATCGCCGAGGACGCCGGCGCCGTCGCCGTCATGGCCCTGGAGCGCGTGCCCGCCGACATCCGCAAGGACGGTGGCGTGGCCCGGATGTCCGACCCGAACATGATCGAGGAGATCATCGACGCGGTCTCCATCCCGGTCATGGCCAAGTCCCGGATCGGCCACTTCGTCGAGGCCCAGGTCCTCCAGTCGCTCGGCGTCGACTACATCGACGAGTCCGAGGTGCTGACCCCGGCCGACGAGGTCAACCACAGCGACAAGTGGGCGTTCACCACGCCGTTCGTGTGCGGCGCCACCAACCTCGGTGAGGCCCTGCGCCGTATCGCCGAGGGCGCGGCCATGATCCGCTCCAAGGGCGAGGCCGGCACCGGCAACGTCGTCGAGGCCGTCCGCCACCTGCGCCAGATCAAGAACGAGATCGCCAAGCTGCGCGGCTTCGACAACAACGAGCTGTACGCCGCCGCCAAGGAGCTCCGCGCCCCGTACGAGCTGGTCAAGGAGGTCTCCGAGCTCGGCAAGCTGCCGGTCGTGCTGTTCTCCGCCGGCGGTGTGGCCACCCCCGCGGACGCCGCGCTGATGCGCCAGCTCGGCGCTGAGGGCGTCTTCGTCGGCTCGGGCATCTTCAAGTCGGGCGACCCGGCCAAGCGCGCCGCGGCCATCGTGAAGGCCACCACCTTCTACGACGACCCGAAGATCATCGCGGACGCGTCCCGGAACCTGGGCGAGGCCATGGTCGGCATCAACTGCGACACCCTGCCCGAGGCCGAGCGCTACGCCAACCGGGGCTGGTAATGACCACTCCCGTGATCGGTGTCCTGGCGCTCCAGGGCGACGTACGGGAGCACCTGATCGCCCTGGCCGCGGCCGATGCCGTGGCCAGGCCGGTCCGGCGCCCCGAGGAGCTGGCGGAGATCGACGCCCTGGTGATCCCGGGCGGTGAGTCCACCACCATCTCCAAGCTGGCCGTGCTGTTCGGTCTGATGGAGCCGCTGCGCGAGCGACTGCGGGCGGGCCTGCCGGTCTACGGCACCTGCGCCGGTCTGATCATGCTCGCCGACAAGATCCTCGACCCGCGGTCGGGTCAGGAGACGTTCGGCGGGATCGACATGATCGTCCGCCGTAACGCCTTCGGGCGGCAGAACGAGTCCTTCGAGGCGGCCGTCGCGCTCAAGGGTGTGGCGGGCGACCCGGTCGAGGGCGTCTTCATCCGCGCCCCGTGGGTCGAGTCGGTCGGCGCGGAGGTCGAGGTGCTCGCGGAGCACGACGGACACATCGTCGCCGTACGCCAGGGCAACGCGCTGGCGACGTCCTTCCACCCCGAACTGACCGGCGACCACCGGGTGCACGCGCTTTTCGTGGACATGGTGCGCGATAACGCCTGACGGGATCCCGGTAGGATCTCTCGGGTTCGTTCAGTAAAGGGTTACGCGAAGGAGACAGGCAGATGTCCGGCCACTCTAAATGGGCTACGACGAAGCACAAGAAGGCCGTGATCGATGCCAAGCGCGGCAAGCTCTTCGCGAAGCTGATCAAGAACATCGAGGTGGCGGCCCGTACCGGCGGCGCCGACATCGACGGCAACCCGACGCTCTTCGACGCCATTCAGAAGGCCAAGAAGAGCTCCGTGCCCAACAAGAACATCGACTCCGCGGTCAAGCGCGGCGGCGGTCTCGAGGCCGGCGGCGTCGACTACGAGACGATCATGTACGAGGGTTACGGCCCGAACGGTGTCGCGGTGCTCATCGAGTGCCTCACCGACAACCGCAACCGTGCCGCCTCCGACGTCCGCGTCGCCATGACCCGCAACGGCGGTTCCATGGCCGACCCCGGCTCGGTGTCGTACCTCTTCAACCGCAAGGGCGTCGTGATCGTCCCCAAGGGCGAGCTGACCGAGGACGACGTCCTCGGAGCGGTTCTCGACGCCGGCGCGGAAGAGGTCAACGACCTCGGTGAGTCGTTCGAGGTGCTCAGCGAGGCCACCGACCTGGTCGCGGTCCGCACCGCCCTCCAGGAGAACGGCATCGACTACGACTCGGCCGAGGCCAACTTCGTCCCGACCATGCAGGTCGAGCTGGACGAAGAGGGCGCGCGCAAGATCTTCAAGCTCATCGACGCGCTCGAGGACAGCGACGACGTGCAGAACGTCTTCGCCAACTTCGACGTCTCCGACGAGGTCATGGAGAAGGTCGACGCCTGACCCACAGTCATACGGCGCATACGGACGGGGCGCCGGGCCCCCCGCCCCGCCGCCCGGCCCGGGGGGGGGGGGGGGCCCCGCCGGCCCCCCCCAACCCATGAAAGCGGGGGGGGGGGGGGGCGCGTCCGGGGGGGGGGCCCCGGGGGGGGCCCGGG
>NZ_JBIVAU010000019.1:0-52228 GCF_044745705.1 Streptomyces sp. NPDC086835 | reverse complement strand
CCAGCCACCCCGGGCAGACCGCCTCCCCACACACCCACCGCCCCCACGCGGCCATGTCGATGGCCCACGCCGCACCCCAGTAAAACGGGTCCATCCGGCGGGGCCGCCGGCCCCCGCCCCCGCCGCCCCGTCCGTGCTCTGTCGGTGGCAGCCGATAGCCTGCACAAACAGATGAACGATGGGAGGGGCGCGTGCGCGTACTGGGCGTGGACCCGGGGCTGACCCGGTGCGGCGTGGGCGTGGTGGAAGGCGTCGCGGGCCGTCCGCTGACGATGCGCGGAGTCGGAGTCGTACGGACCCCGCCGGACGCCGAGCTCGGCGCCCGGCTCGTCGCCATCGAGCAGGGCATCGAGCAGTGGCTCGACGAGCACCGGCCCGAATTCGTGGCCGTGGAGCGGGTGTTCAGCCAGCACAATGTGCGCACGGTGATGGGCACCGCCCAGGCCAGCGCCGTCGCCATGCTGTGCGCGTCACGGCGCGGCATCCCCGTGGCCCTGCACACCCCCAGCGAGGTCAAGGCCGCCGTCACCGGCAGCGGCCGGGCCGACAAGGCACAGGTCGGCGCGATGGTGACCCGGCTGCTGCGGCTCGACGCCCCGCCGAAGCCGGCCGACGCGGCGGACGCCCTCGCCCTCGCCATCTGCCACATCTGGCGCGCCCCCGCGCAGAACCGCCTCCAGCAAGCCGTCGCCGCGCACCGCACGACGTACGCATCGAAAGGACGTACCGCATGATCGCCTTCGTGAGCGGCCCCGTCGCCGCGCTCGCACCGACCACCGCGGTGATCGAGGTCGGCGGCATCGGCATGGCCGTCCAGTGCACCCCGAACACCCTCTCCGAGCTGCGGATCGGCCAGGAGACGAAGCTCGCCACCTCGCTCGTCGTCCGTGAGGACTCGCTCACGCTCTACGGCTTCGCCGACGACGACGAGCGTCAGGTGTTCGAGCTGCTGCAGACCGCGAGCGGCGTCGGTCCGAGGCTGGCGCAGGCCATGCTCGCCGTGCACAGCCCCGACGCGCTGCGGATCGCCGTCGCCACCGGCGACGAGAAGGCGCTCACCGCGGTGCCCGGCATCGGCAAGAAGGGCGCACAGAAGCTGCTGCTGGAGCTGAAGGACCGGCTGGGCGAGCCGCTCGGCTCCGGCCCCGCCGTCGGCGCCCCGGTCAGCCAGTCGTGGCGCGACCAGCTGCACGCCGCGCTGATCGGCCTCGGCTATGCCACCAGGGAGGCGGACGAGGCGGTCGCCGCGGTGGCGCCGCAGGCGGAGGCCATGGGGGCGGCCCCGGAGGTGGGCCCGCTGCTGCGGGCGGCGCTCCAGTCGCTGAGCCGGGCGCGGTGACCTGTCCGAGAGGGGCCTGTTCCCCTGCCCGTCCCACCCACCACCGAGAAGGCAGACACACGTGAACTGGGAAGACGAGACCACCACCGCCGCGGACGCCCGGCTGGTCACGCCCTCCGCCGACACCGAGGACAGTGCCGTCGAGGCGGCCCTTCGGCCGAGGACGCTCGACGAGTTCGTCGGCCAGGAACGGGTCCGCCAGCAGCTGGACCTCGTCCTGCGGGCCGCCCGGCAGCGCGGCGCCACCGCGGACCATGTCCTTCTCTCCGGGGCGCCGGGCCTCGGCAAGACCACCTTGTCCATGATCATCGCGTCCGAGATGAACGCGCCGATCCGTATCACCTCCGGCCCCGCCATCCAGCACGCGGGCGACCTCGCGGCCATCCTCTCCTCCCTCCAGGAAGGTGAAGTCCTCTTCCTCGACGAGATCCACCGGATGTCCCGCCCCGCCGAGGAGATGCTCTACATGGCGATGGAGGACTTCCGGGTCGACGTCATCGTCGGCAAGGGTCCCGGCGCCACCGCCATCCCGCTGGAGCTGCCGCCGTTCACGCTGGTCGGGGCCACCACCAGGGCCGGTCTGCTGCCGCCGCCGCTCCGGGACAGGTTCGGCTTCACCGGACACATGGAGTTCTACGAGCCGGTCGAGCTCGAGCGCGTCATCCACCGCTCCGCGCAGCTCCTCGACGTGGAGATCGACCCCGACGGCGCCGCCGAGATCGCCGGCCGTTCCCGCGGCACACCCCGTATCGCCAACCGTCTGCTGCGCCGGGTGCGCGACTACGCGCAGGTGGAGGCCGACGGCCGGGTCGACCGCGAGGTGGCCGCCGCGGCACTGCAGGTGTACGAGGTCGACCCCCGCGGTCTGGACCGCCTCGACCGGGCCGTGCTCCAGGCTCTGCTCAAGCTGTTCGGCGGCGGTCCCGTCGGCCTGTCGACGCTGGCGGTGGCCGTGGGGGAGGAGCGGGAGACCGTCGAGGAGGTCGCCGAGCCGTTCCTCGTGAGGGAGGGGCTACTGGCCCGTACTCCCCGTGGCCGGGTGGCCACGCCCGCGGCGTGGACACACCTCGGGCTGACCCCGCCCCAGCAGGCGCAGGGCGCAAGCGGACAACAGGGTCTGTTCGGGACGTGACGGCGAGGAGACTCGCGCGCCCAGGAACCACGGTGGGATGCTGGGCGTTGTTCCATCGATGCGGACTCGCTTAGACTCCGCCGATGCCGCCCGTACAGGTCGGCGTGCCCACCCCCGTAGATCGGCCGCTCACTCAGCGCGGTCATGCGAAGGAATTCCCCCGTGGATATCTTGACCCTCCTCCCTTTCATCGTGCTCATCGGGGCCATGTTCCTGATGACCCGCTCCGCCAAGAAGAAGCAGCAGGCGGCCGCCAACATGCGCGACCAGATGCAGCCCGGAACCGGCGTGCGGACCATCGGTGGCCTCTACGCCACCGTCAAGGAGGTCAATGACGACACGGTCCTCCTCGAGGCCGCTCCCGGCGTCCACCTGGTGTTCGCGAAGAACGCGATCGGTGCCGTGCTCTCCGACGAGGAGTACAACCGCATCGTCCACGGCGACGACCCTTCGGCCGACACCGAGGTCGTTCCCGACGACGCCTCCTCGCTGACCGCCGCCGACGACGCGGACCAGCCCGCGGACGACGCCAAGCTCGACCTCGGCAAGAAGACCGAGAAGACCGAGAGCGGCGCCGAGGCCGAGAAGGACGGCGTCGAGCCGAAGGACGGCAAGGCCGACGGCGAGGCCGACGCGAAGTAGCCACGATTCGGGGACCGCGTCGACGCCGGCAGGCGTCCGTGCGGTCCCCCGGGCGTGCCGACTGATCGCGGGGGCAGGCCCCCACAACACTTCGTGGCCGCCCCGGGCGCACACCCTGCGCCGTGGGCGGTTGGACAGGGAGAAACGAGAAGGTGGCAGCACCGAACAGGGGCCGAAGGCCCGCGGGGGCTCAGGGCAAGCCGGGGCGCGCCCTGGCTCTGATCCTGATCGCCATGGTCGCGCTCACGGGCGGGATGTTCTGGGCCGGTCAGCTCACGCCGCGTCTGGGCATCGATCTGGCGGGCGGTACGACCATCACGCTCGAGGCCAAGAACCAGCCTGGCCAGGAGAACGCGGTCAACGAGACCAACATGAACACCGCGGTCGGCATCATCGAGCGCCGTGTCAACGGTCTCGGCGTCTCCGAGGCCGAGGTTCAGACCCAGGGCAACAGTCACATCATTGTGAACATCCCCAAGGGCACGAACTCCGAGCAGGCCCGTGAGCAGGTCGGTACCACCGCCCAGCTGTTCTTCCGGCCCGTTCTGACGGTCGCCGCCGGCGGTCCGGCCGCCCCGGAGCCCTCCCCGAGCGCCTCGACCAGCGGTGCGCCCAAGGACGACAAGGACAAGGAGACGGCCACCCCGCCGTCCGGTTCCCCGTCCGGCACACCGTCGGCCAGTGCCACCACACAGGGCCGCGCGGTCACCGAGGGCCTCAAGGCCCCGGCCGCGAGCCCCAGCCCGTCCGCGTCCGGATCGCCCAAGGCGTCCGAGAGCCCCAAGCCCGGTGAGAGCCCCGTGCCGACGCCGTCGGCCGACCCGGCCACCGCGGCGCTGGAGAAGCAGTTCACCACGTTGGACTGCACCGACGACAAGGCCCGCGGCACGCTCGGCGACAACGTCAAGCCGACCGAGCCGACCGTCGCCTGCGGCAAGAACAGCGCCGGTCAGTGGGAGAAGTACATCCTCGGTCCCGCCGAGGTGAACGGCAAGGACGTCGACGACGCCAAGGGTCAGCTCGACCAGCAGCGCGGCATGTGGATCGTCACGATGGACTTCACCGAGGCCGGTGCCAAGAAGTTCCAGAAGATCACCAGCCGGCTGTCGCAGCAGCAGCCCCCGATGAACCAGTTCGCCATCGTCCTCGACGGTGAAGTGGTCTCGGCCCCGCAGGTCAACCAGACCCTGAGCGCCAGTGCCGAGATCACCGGCAACTTCGACCAGGACTCCGCCCAGAACCTGGGCAACATCCTGTCCTACGGCGCGCTGCCGCTGTCCTTCGAAGAGGACAGCGTCACCACCGTCACCGCCGCCCTCGGCGGCGAGCAGCTCAAGGCCGGTCTGATCGCCGGTGCGATCGGTCTCGCCCTGGTCGTCATCTACCTGGTCGTCTACTACCGCGGGCTGTCGCTGATCGCTCTGCTGAGCCTCGGCGTCTCCGCGATCCTCACGTACACGATCATGACGCTGCTCGGCCCGGCCATCGGCTTCGCGCTGAACCTGCCGGCGGTCTGCGGCGCCATCGTCGCCATCGGTATCACCGCCGACTCGTTCATCGTCTACTTCGAACGCATCCGTGACGAGATCAGGGAAGGACGCACCCTGCGTCCCGCCGTCGAGCGCGCCTGGCCGCGCGCCCGTCGCACCGTCCTGGTCTCCGACTTCGTGTCGTTCCTCGCCGCCGCGGTGCTGTTCGTCGTCACCGTCGGAAAGGTCCAGGGCTTCGCGTTCACGCTGGGTCTGACCACCCTGCTCGACGTGGTCGTGGTCTTCTTCTTCACCAAGCCGGTGATGACGCTCATGGCCCGCCGGAAGTTCTTCGCCAGCGGCCACCCGTGGTCCGGACTCGACCCGAAGCGGCTCGGCGCCAAGCCGCCGCTGCGCCGTTCGCGCCGCACCACCGCCCCGACGACCGAACCGAAGGAGGCGTGAGATGTCGCGACTCGGCAATCTCGGCGCCAGGCTCTACCAGGGCGAGGTCGGTTACGACTTCGTCGGCAAGCGCAAGGTCTGGTACGGCGTCTCCATCCTGATCACGATCACCGCGATCGTCGCCCTCGCCGTCCAGGGCCTCAACATGGGCATCGAGTTCAAGGGCGGAGCCGTCTTCACGACCCCGAAGGCGGACGTGAGCGTCACCCAGGCCACGGAGGTGGCCGAGGAGATCTCCGACCACATCCCGATCGTCCAGGAGCTGGGCACCGGCGGTCTGCGGATCCAGATCAGCGGCGTGGACACGGCCGAGGCCGACCGCGTCCAGGCGGAGCTCGCCAAGGCCCTGAACATCGAGGCCGACAAGATCAACGCCGACCTCGTGGGCCCCAGCTGGGGTGAGCAGATCGCCAACAAGGCCTGGACCGGCCTCGGCGTCTTCATGCTCCTGGTCGTGATCTACCTGGCCATCGCCTTCGAGTGGCGGATGGCCGTGGCGGCCCTGGTCGCGCTGATCCACGACATCACCATCACGGTCGGCATCTACTCGCTCGTCGGGTTCGAGGTCACCGTCGGTACGGTCATCGGTCTGCTGACCATCCTCGGTTACTCGCTGTACGACACGGTGGTCGTCTTCGACAGCCTCAAGGAAGGCCAGAAGGACATCACCAAGCAGACCCGCTTCACCTACAGCGAGATCGCCAACCGCAGCATCAACAGCACGCTGGTGCGTTCCATCAACACCACGGTCGTCGCGCTGCTGCCGGTCGCCGGCCTGCTGTTCATCGGCGGCGGCTTCCTCGGCGCCGGCATGCTCAACGACATCTCGCTGTCGCTGTTCGTCGGCCTCGCGGCCGGTGCCTACTCCTCGATCTTCATCGCCACCCCGCTCGTCGCCGACCTCAAGGAACGCGACCCGCAGATGAAGGCCCTGAAGAAGCGGGTGCTCGCCAAGCGCGCGGCCGCCGGGGCCCGGGGCGAAGCAGGCGAGGACCAGCAGGGCGAGGCGCCGGACGACGCGGTGCCCGACGGCGCCGCGCCCGCCGGTGCGGTCGTCGGACCCCGCGGCCGTGGCCGTGGCCGCCCCTCGGGCAGGCGTTGATGGCGCTCAGCACCCAGGAGCTGCTGCTCAGCCGTATCCGTGACGTCGCCGACTACCCGAAGCCGGGGGTGATGTTCAAGGACATCACGCCCCTGCTCGCGGACCCGGTCGCCTTCACAGCGCTGACCGAGGCGTTCACCGAGTTCTGCGTCCGGCACGGCGCGACGAAGATCGTGGGCCTGGAGGCCCGCGGCTTCATCCTGGCCGCGCCGGTCGCCGTCCGCGCCGGCATGGGCTTCATCCCGGTCCGCAAGGCGGGCAAGCTCCCCGGGGCGACGCTCTCCCAGGCGTACGAGCTGGAGTACGGCACCGCCGAGATCGAGGTGCACGCCGAGGACCTCAGCGCGGGTGACCGCGTCATGGTCATCGACGACGTCCTCGCCACCGGCGGCACCGCGGAGGCGTCCCTCGAGCTGATCCGCCGGGCCGGAGCCGAGGTCGCAGGCGTCGCGGTCCTGATGGAGCTGGGATTCCTCGGCGGCCGGGCCCGGCTCGAGCCGGCGCTCGCCGGGGCCCCGCTGGAGGCCCTGATCACCATCTGACGCGCCCCTGAGCTGCGGATTCACCGACAGCTCGGGCCGCTCACCCGTAAAGACGGGCACCCGGGAACAACCGGGTGCCCGTCTCGCGTTGTGAGCACCCTCCCCTCCCCGCGCGATCGGGGCGGCGGAGGTCGATACCATGGGCTTTCCGGGCCTGACCCGGGGGACCCGGACCCGCACGAGGAGCGCTCTTGCCAGACGAGGCCCAGCCCGCCGCCGCGCAGCCCGACGAGAAGGCCGAGAAGGCCGCGGCATCCCCTGTCACGCCCGAGCCGAAGCGGGCGGAGAGGCCGGGGCCGGCCGCGCCCGAGCGAGTGAGCCAGGTCCCCGTCTCGGCGCCCAAGCCGTTGCCACCGAGCACGGCGCGCACCGGCGGCTCCTCGAACCGGGTACGCGCCCGTCTCGCGCGCCTGGGCGTGCAGCGCTCGTCCCCGTACAACCCGGTGCTCGAGCCGCTGCTGCGGATCGTGCGCAGCAACGACCCCAAGATCGAGACGTCGACGCTCCGCCAGATCGAGCGCGCCTACCAGGTCGCCGAGCGCTGGCACCGCGGGCAGAAGCGCAAGAGCGGCGACCCGTACATCACGCATCCGCTGGCCGTCACCACCATCCTCGCCGAGCTGGGCATGGACCCGGCGACGCTGATGGCCGGGCTTCTGCACGACACGGTCGAGGACACCGAGTACGGCCTCGACCAACTCCGCCGGGACTTCGGTGACTCGGTCGCCCTGCTCGTCGACGGCGTCACCAAGCTCGACAAGGTCAAGTTCGGTGAGGCCGCCCAGGCCGAGACAGTGCGCAAGATGGTCGTCGCCATGGCCAAGGACCCGCGCGTCCTGGTCATCAAGCTCGCCGACCGGCTGCACAACATGCGCACCATGCGCTACCTCAAGCGGGAGAAGCAGGAGAAGAAGGCCCGCGAGACGCTCGAGATCTACGCGCCCCTGGCCCACCGCCTGGGCATGAACACCATCAAGTGGGAGCTCGAGGACCTCGCCTTCGCGATCCTCTACCCCAAGATGTACGACGAGATCGTCCGTCTCGTCGCCGAGCGGGCGCCCAAGCGCGACGAGTACCTCGCCATAGTGACCGACGAGGTCCAGTCCGATCTGCGCGCCGCCCGTATCAAGGCCACCGTCACCGGCAGGCCCAAGCACTACTACAGCGTCTACCAGAAGATGATCGTCCGCGGCCGGGACTTCGCGGAGATCTACGACCTCGTGGGCATCCGCGTCCTCGTCGACACGGTCCGCGACTGCTACGCGGCACTGGGCACCGTCCACGCCCGCTGGAACCCGGTTCCGGGGCGGTTCAAGGACTACATCGCGATGCCCAAGTTCAACATGTACCAGTCGCTGCACACGACGGTCATCGGACCGAACGGCAAGCCCGTCGAGCTGCAGATCCGCACCTTCGACATGCACCGCCGCGCCGAGTACGGCATCGCCGCGCACTGGAAGTACAAGCAGGAGACCGTCGCCGGCGCCTCCAAGATCCGCACCGACGTCCCCAAGGCCGGCAAGGGCACGGCCGGCCAGGACACCGTCAACGACATGGCGTGGCTGCGGCAGTTGCTGGACTGGCAGAAGGAGACGGAGGACCCGGGCGAGTTCCTGGAGTCGCTGCGCTTCGACCTCTCCCGCAACGAGGTCTTCGTCTTCACGCCCAAGGGCGACGTCATAGCGCTGCCCGCGGGCGCCACCCCGGTCGACTTCGCCTACGCGGTGCACACCGAGGTCGGTCACCGCACCATAGGGGCGCGGGTCAACGGGCGTCTCGTGCCGCTCGAGTCGACCCTCGACAACGGCGACCTGGTGGAGGTCTTCACCTCCAAGGCCGAGGGCGCGGGCCCGTCACGTGACTGGCTGGGCTTCGTCAAGTCGCCGAGGGCGCGCAACAAGATCCGCGCCTGGTTCTCCAAGGAGCGCCGCGACGAGGCCATCGAGCAGGGCAAGGACGCCATCGCGCGCGCCATGCGCAAGCAGAACCTGCCGATCCAGCGGATCCTCACCGGCGACTCCCTGGTCACCCTCGCCCACGAGATGCGCTACCCCGACATCTCGTCGCTGTATGCGGCGATCGGTGAAGGCCATGTGGCCGCGCAGGGCGTCGTGCAGAAGCTGGTGCAGGCCCTCGGCGGCGAGGAGGCCGCCAGCGAGGACCTCGCCGAGTCCACCCCGCCGTCCCACGGCCGCAGCAAGCGCCGCAAGAGCGCCGACCCGGGTGTCGTGGTCAAGGGCGTCGAGGACGTGTGGGTGAAACTGGCCCGCTGCTGCACACCGGTGCCGGGCGACCCGATCATCGGGTTCGTCACCCGCGGCAGCGGCGTGTCCGTGCACCGCGCGGACTGCGTCAACGTGGACTCGCTCTCGCAGCAGCCCGAACGGATCCTCGACGTCGAATGGGCCCCCACCCAGTCGTCGGTGTTCCTCGTCGCCATCCAGGTCGAGGCCCTCGACCGGTCCCGGCTGCTGTCCGACGTGACACGGGTCCTCTCCGACCAGCACGTCAACATCCTCTCCGCGGCCGTGCAGACCTCACGCGACCGGGTGGCCACCTCGCGCTTCACCTTCGAGATGGGCGACCCCAAGCACCTGGGCCATGTCCTGAAGGCCGTTCGCGGCGTGGAGGGCGTCTACGACGTCTACCGTGTGACCTCGGCACGCAGGCCGTAGACCGCGCGGACACGGGGGCGGCAGGAGCTCCCGACGGCGCCCGCTGGGACGCTGAACGGCCGGAGCCCGGCGACGGTACGTCGCCGGGCTCCGGACCACCGGGGCAGAGTGCCTCAGCCGCCGAACTCGTGCAGGCCCTTCAGCGCCTGGTCCAGCAGCGCCTGACGGCCCTCGAGCTCCTTGGCGAGCTTGTCGGCCCGTGCGTTGTTGCCCGAAGCGCGGGCCGCGTCGATCTGGCCGCGCAGCTTGTCGACGGCCGCCTGGAGCTGGCCGGTCAGACCCTCGGCACGCGCACGCGCCTCCGGGTTCGTCCGGCGCCACTCGTTCTCCTCGGACTCCTGCAGGGCCCTCTCCACCGCCTGCATCCGGCCCTCGACCTTGGGACGGGCGTCCCGCGGCACATGGCCGATGGCCTCCCAGCGCTCGTTGATCGAACGGAAAGCGGCACGGGCGGCCTTCAGGTCGGTCACCGGCACCAGCTTCTCCGCCTCGGCCGCGAGTTCCTCCTTGAGCTTGAGGTTCTCCGCCTGCTCGGCGTCACGCTCGGCGAAGACGCCGCTGCGGGCGGCGAAGAACACGTCCTGGGCGCCGCGGAAGCGGTTCCACAGGTCGTCCTCTGCCTCCCGCTGGGCACGGCCGGCGGCCTTCCACTGCGTCATCAGGTCCCGGTAGCGGGCCGCGGTGACACCCCAGTCCGTGGAACCGGAGAGCGCCTCGGCCTCCGCGACCAGCTTCTCCTTCGTCCTGCGGGCCTCCTCGCGCTGCGCGTCCAGCGACGCGAAGTGCGCCTTGCGGCGCTTGGAGAAAGCGGAGCGCGCGTGCGAGAACCGGTGCCACAGTTCGTCGTCGGACTTCCGGTCGAGCCGGGGCAGGCCCTTCCAGGTGTCCACCAGCGCACGCAGCCGCTCGCCCGCCGACCGCCACTGCTCGCTCTGGGCCAGCTCCTCCGCCTCGGCGACCAGGGCCTCCTTGGCCTTGCGCGCCTCGTCGGTCTGCTTCGCCCGCTGTGCCTTTCGCTCCTCACGGCGCTTCTCGACCGTTGCCACGAGTGCGTCGAGCCGCACCCGGAGCGCCTGGAGGTCGCCCACCGCGTGGTGCTCGTCCACCTGCTGACGCAGATGGTCGATGGCGGCCTGGGCGTCCTTGGCCGACAGGTCGGTGGTCTTCACCCGCCGCTCGAGGAGGCCGATCTCGACCACCAGGCCCTCGTACTTGCGCTCGAAGTAGGCAAGAGCCTCCTCTGGAGTCCCGGCCTGCCACGATCCGACGACCTGCTCGCCCTCGGCAGTACGCACGTACACGGTGCCCGTCTCGTCGACGCGGCCCCACGGGTCGCTGCTCACAGCGCCTCCTCAACCTGATGCCGACGAGGGGTTCGTCCCCCGGGCATCGTCCACAGTTTCCTGGACGGGCCTCGCCCGCCCTCCACGGCGCGCGTCCAGCACGCGCCGTACAACGCCCAATCTAGGCGACCGGCCACCCGGCTGTCCGCACTCAGCGCGGCCGAAATTGCCCGGCTACGCCTTCGGGACGGTGGCCTTCTCGATGGTCACGGCCTTCTTCGGCGGACCGTCCGCGCCGCCGCCCTCGACGCCTGCCTTCGCCACGTCCTGAACAGCCTTGAGGCTCTTGGCGTCCATGGTGCCGAACGGCGTGTACGTGGGCGGGAGTTTGGTGTCCTTGTAGACGAGGAAGAACTGGCTGCCGCCCGTGTCGGGCTGGCTGGTGTTCGCCATCGCGACCGTGCCCGCCGGGAACGTGACCGTGCCGTCCGCGCCGGCCTTGCCGAGCGCGTCGAGGTTCTCGTCGGGGATCGTGTAGCCGGGACCGCCGGTGCCGTCGCCCTTCGGGTCGCCGCACTGCAGCACGAAGATGTTCTCCGTGGTCAGACGATGACACTTCGTGCCGTCGAAGTAGCCCTTGTCCGCCAGCGACTTGAACGAGTTGACCGTGTGCGGGGTCTTCGCGGCGTCCATCGCGATCGCGATGTCACCCTGGTCGGTCTTGAGCTGGAACGAGTACTTGGCCTTCTTGTCGATCGCCATCGCCGGTGCCGGCCGGCTGCTCTCGGAAGGGGAGGCGCTCGGCGGGGGATCGAGCGGCGCGGCGTCGTCCTTCTTGTCCTCCCCGGTGAGGCCCAAGGCATAGACGGCGCCGCCGCCCGCGAGCACCACGGCGAGCGCCGCCGCGATCACGGAGTTGCGGACCTTCGCCTTCTTCCGCGCCTGCTCCCTGCGCTGCTGCTGGCGCTCGAACTTCTCCCTGGCGAGCTGCCGCCGTCGCTGATCGCTGCTGACCACCGGGTCTTCTCCTTGTAACTCGTGGGTCGAAGGTCGTTCAAGGCGCGTACGTCGGGCGAGGCCGACCGCCGGGCTTGCCCGTACCGTATACGGGTTGGCTGTGTGATGAGCAGCGCCGGTAGGCTCTGATCTGCTGCAATCCACTGCAAAGGACGCAGCAGCCGACCGACGACGACCGAACTGAGGACGATCGTGCTTATTGCCGGGTTCCCCGCCGGGGCCTGGGGGACCAACTGCTATCTGGTCGCCCCCGCCGCAGGCGAGGAGTGCGTGATCATCGACCCGGGCCACCAGGCCACCGAGGGTGTCGAGGAAGCGCTGAAGAAGCATCGGCTCAAGCCCGTCGCCGTCGTCCTCACCCATGGGCACATCGACCACGTCGCCTCCGTCGTGCCTGTGTGCGGCGCCCATGACGTCCCGGCCTGGATCCACCCCGAGGACCGCTACATGATGAGCGACCCGGAGAAGGCGCTCGGCCGCTCCATCGGGATGCCGCTCATGGGCGAGCTCACCGTCGGGGAGCCCGACGACGTCAAGGAGCTCACCGACGGCGCCGCGCTCAGCCTGGCGGGCCTCGATTTCTCCGTCTCGCACGCGCCCGGCCATACCAAGGGGTCGGTGACCTTCAAGATGCCCGAGTCGGCGGACGTCCCGTCCGTCTTCTTCTCGGGCGACCTGCTGTTCGCCGGCTCCATCGGACGCACGGACCTGCCCGGCGGCGACATGGACGAGATGCTCGAGTCGCTGGCACGGGTGTGCCTGCCCCTCGACGACTCGACCGTGGTGCTGTCCGGCCACGGCCCCCAGACGACCATCGGCCGCGAGCGCGCCACCAATCCGTATCTGCGTGAGGTGGCCGCCGGCCACGGGAGCGGTCGGCCCGCTCCCCGACGAGGAATGTGACGAGACTTCACAGGTGAATACCTTCCAGGCCCCCAAGGGCACGTACGACCTGATCCCGCCGCGGTCCGCGACGTATCTGGCGGTGCGCGACGCGATCTCCACTCCGCTGAAGAACTCGGGCTACGGCTACATCGAGACGCCCGGCTTCGAGAACGTCGAGCTGTTCGCGCGAGGCGTCGGTGAGTCCACCGACATCGTGACCAAGGAGATGTACGCCTTCGAGACCAAGGGCGGTGACAAGCTGGCCCTGCGGCCCGAGGGCACGGCGTCGGTGCTGCGCGCGGCGCTGGAGGCCAACCTCCACAAGGCCGGCAACCTGCCGGTCAAGCTCTGGTACTCGGGCTCGTACTACCGCTACGAGCGCCCGCAGGCCGGCCGCTACCGGCACTTCTCCCAGGTCGGCGCCGAGGCGATCGGCACCGAGGACCCGGCGCTGGACGCCGAGCTGATCATCCTGGCCGACCAGGCGTACCGCTCGCTCGGTCTGCGCAACTTCCGCATCCTGCTCAACTCGCTCGGCGACAAGGAGTGCCGCCCCGTCTACCGCGAGGCGCTGCAGAACTTCCTGCGCGACCTCGACCTCGACGAGGACACCCGCCGCCGTATCGAGATCAACCCGCTGCGGGTCCTCGACGACAAGCGTGACGCGGTGCAGAAGCAGCTGACCGGCGCGCCCATGCTGCGCGACTACCTGTGCGACGCGTGCAAGGCGTACCACGAGCAGGTGCGTGAGCTGCTGACCGCGGCGGGCGTCGCCTTCGAGGACGACGAGAAGCTGGTCCGGGGCCTCGACTACTACACGCGCACGACCTTCGAGTTCGTCCACGACGGTCTCGGCTCGCAGTCCGCGGTGGGCGGCGGCGGCCGCTACGACGGCCTGTCCGAGATGATCGGCGGCCCCGCGCTGCCGTCCGTCGGCTGGGCGCTCGGCGTGGACCGCACGGTCCTGGCACTGGAGGCGGAGGGCGTCGAGCTCGACATCCCGGCCGCCACCAGCGTGTACGCGGTGCCGTTGGGCGACGAGGCCAGGCGCGTCCTGTTCGGCGTCGTGACCGAGCTGCGCAAGGCGGGCGTCGCGGCCGACTTCTCGTACGGCGGGAAGGGCCTCAAGGGCGCCATGAAGAACGCCAACCGCAGCGGTGCGAGGTACGCGCTCGTGGCCGGCGAGCGTGATCTCGCCGACGGCGTGGTCCAGCTCAAGGACATGGAGTCGGGCGAGCAGGAGCCGGTGCCGGTCGCCGAGGTTCTCACCCGGCTGCGCGCCCTGCTCGGCTGAGACGCCGCGCGGTCCGGCCGGCAACGGTGGTCGCGGGGGCCCGGGGCGGACAACTGCCCCGGGCCTTCGCGCTGTTACCGGACCGGCGGGCCGTTCGATCCGGATCTTCCTTATCCGGATCGAACGGAGAAGATCCGTAGCGGTGCGGCAGAATGGCCGTGCCCAGCAGCCCCGGAGCGATGGAACGGCGAAATGACGAGTGCAGCGGCCAAAGACGTGTCCACCGACGAGGACGCACCCGGTGGGCGCAGGGTCGGCTCGGGCAGGGCCTTCGCCTGGCTGCTCGTCGTCACCGGCGCCGCCGGTGTGCTGGCCGCGTGGGTCATCACGATCGACAAGTTCAAGATCCTCGAGGCGAAGATCGCCGGCACCACCTTCACCCCGGGGTGCAGCCTCAACCCGGTGGTCTCCTGCGGCAGCGTCATGGAGAGCGACCAGGCCGCGGCCTTCGGCTTCCCCAACCCGATGCTGGGACTGGTGACCTACGGCATCGTGGTCTGCGTCGGCATGAGCCTGCTCGCCGGCGCCCGGTTCCGCCGCTGGTACTGGCTCACCTTCAACGCGGGCACCCTCTTCGGCGTCGGCTTCTGCACGTGGCTGATGCAGCAGTCGCTGTACGAGATCAACGCGCTGTGCCTGTGGTGCTGCCTGGCCTGGGTCGCCACGATCTTCATGTTCTGGTACGTGACCTCGCACAACGTCCGCCACGGACTGCTGCCCGCGCCGGCCTGGCTGCGCGGTTTCCTCGACGAGTTCACCTGGGTGCTGCCCGTCCTGCACACCGGTGTGATCGGCATGCTGATCCTGACCCGCTGGTGGGACTTCTGGACCTCCTGACCGGAGCCGGCGCTGTCGGTGGGCTGACATAGGCTTCACAGCGTGGAGCCCGACCTCTTTACCGCCGCAGCCGAAGAACGCCAGGAGAAGGACCCGACCAGCAGTCCACTGGCGGTCCGGATGCGCCCGCGCACCCTCGACGAGGTCGTCGGCCAGCGGCATCTGCTCAAGCCCGGTTCACCGCTGCGTCGCCTGGTCGGCGAAGGCGGCGGGGGAGGGCCGGCCGGCGTCTCGTCCGTGATCCTCTGGGGCCCGCCCGGCACGGGCAAGACCACGCTGGCCTACGTGGTCTCCAAGGCGACGAACAAGCGCTTCGTCGAGCTCTCCGCGATCACCGCGGGCGTCAAGGAGGTCCGGGCCGTCATCGAGGGCGCCAAGCGCGCCGCGGGCGGCTTCGGCAAGGAGACCGTCCTCTTCCTCGACGAGATCCACCGCTTCTCCAAGGCCCAGCAGGACTCGCTGCTGCCCGCGGTCGAGAACCGCTGGGTCACGCTGATCGCCGCCACCACCGAGAATCCGTACTTCTCGGTGATCTCCCCGCTGCTCTCCCGTTCGCTGCTGCTCACCCTTGAGCCGCTGACCGACGACGACGTGCGCGGCCTGCTCCGCCGGGCGCTCACCGAGGAGCGGGGGCTCGGCGGCGCGGTGTCGCTCCCCGAGGACGCGGAGGCGCATCTGCTGCGTATCGCGGGTGGCGACGCCCGCCGGGCGCTGACGGCCCTGGAGGCCGCGGCCGGTGCGGCCCTCGACAAGGGCGAGGACGGGATCAGTCTGGTGACCGTGGAGGAGACGGTCGACCGGGCGGCGGTGAAGTACGACCGCGACGGCGACCAGCACTACGACGTCGCCAGCGCGCTCATCAAGTCGATCCGCGGTTCCGACGTGGACGCGGCGCTGCACTATCTGGCGCGGATGATCGAGGCGGGGGAGGATCCGCGGTTCATCGCCCGGCGGCTGATGATCTCGGCGAGCGAGGACATCGGTCTGGCCGATCCGACCGCTCTGCCGACGGCGGTGGCGGCGGCCCAGGCCGTCGCCATGATCGGTTTCCCCGAGGCGGCGCTGACCCTCAGCCATGCCACGATCGCCCTCGCGCTCGCCCCCAAGTCCAACGCCGCGACGACGGCGATCTCCGCGGCCCAGCAGGACGTGCGAGGCGGCCTGGCCGGCCCGGTCCCGCGTCATCTGCGCGACGGCCACTACAAGGGGGCCGCGAAGCTGGGCCACGCCCAGGGCTACGTCTATCCGCACGACGTCCCCGGCGGAATCGCGGCCCAGCAGTACGCACCGGACGCCGTCCACGGCAAGCGTTACTACGAACCGACGCGCTACGGCGCGGAGGCGCGGTACGCGGACGTGGTGGAGAAGGTGCGCGCGCGCCTGCGCGGCGAGGAGGACTGAGCGGCGTCAGTGTGACGCCGCCTCGAAGAGGGTGTGCATCGCGCGGCGCAGCTCCGTGACGTCCCCCACGGGTGAGGGGAAGTCGAAGCGGGCGTCGAAGCAGCGCTCGCCGGTGAACCGCACCCGTAGCCCGAACCGGTCCAGCGCCAGCGGTACCGCTCGCAGTCCTTCCTCGGCGGCCGTCCCTTCCCGCTCGCCGAGCAGTGAGCCCAGCGCCTGCACCTGGTCGCTGTGCGCGGAGTGCAGATGCTGGAGCAGTTCGGTCTCGTGGGAGACGAGCGGGTCGACGGCCGCGTGCGTGAACTCCTCGGGTTCCACACGGGCGGCGCCCCACAGGTCGTCGACGCTCGCCTCGCCGACCTCGAGACGCAGCATCATGTACCCGGGCTCGGCCGCGAGGCCGGGGACGCTGGTCAGCCAGCCGGAGACCCAGGCACGGCCCCGGATACGATCGCGCACGGCGACCGGCGCGACGTCGGTGAGCTCCAGCACCGCCGACAGCTCGTCGTCCTGTGCGTGGGTCGCGGCCCGCACGGCGGGCGAGTCGGCGGCGAACAGCAGGAAGATCTCGCCGTCGGTGCCGACCGCCCTGGCGTGGGGGCTCAACTGCTCCGGCCGGGCGCCCTCCAGACCGGGGACGAGCAGTACCGCTGAGCATGTACTCTGTACGAGAGTTCGTGTGCGCTCGGCTGCTGACGGCATCCGAGTGATTTCAAGCCCGCTGGGACGCGGCTGACCATGAGCTGATCGGACCTCCGTCACCTCGATGCCCGAAGAGGCATCGGCGTTGTTTGTGCTGTCCGTGATGCGCTTGGTGTTCCCAGGGCGAGACATGCGATCTCCTTGAGTAAGGTGAGCCTAACCTAACCTACAACGGAGGTCTGGAGAACGTGCCTAACCAGTCGCGTCCCAAGGTCAAGAAGTCGCGTGCGCTCGGTATTGCGCTGACGCCGAAGGCTGTCAAGTACTTCGAAGCCCGCCCCTACCCGCCGGGCGAGCACGGCCGTGGCCGCAAGCAGAACTCGGACTACAAGGTCCGTCTGCTCGAGAAGCAGCGCCTGCGTGCGCAGTACGACATCAGCGAGAAGCAGATGGCCCGCGCCTACGACCGCGCGCGTAAGGCCGAGGGCAAGACCGGCGAGGCGCTGGTCGTCGAGCTCGAGCGCCGCCTCGACGCCCTGGTCCTGCGTTCGGGCATCGCCCGCACCATCTACCAGGCCCGTCAGATGGTCGTCCACGGCCACATCGAGGTCAACGGCGGCAAGGTCGACAAGCCGTCCTTCCGCGTCCGTCCCGACGACGTCGTGATGGTCCGCGAGCGCTCCCGCGAGAAGACCCTCTTCCAGGTCGCCCGCGAGGGTGGCTTCGCCGCCGACGGTGAGACCCCGCGCTACCTGCAGGTCAACCTCAAGGCCCTGGCGTTCCGCCTGGACCGTGACCCGCAGCGCAAGGAAGTTCCGGTCATCTGCGACGAGCAGCTCGTCGTCGAGTACTACGCCCGCTGATCCTGGCGGCCCCTCCCGGCAGTAGCCGGGGGAGGTGGCCGCTCGCAGCGCTTCAGCCCGCCGCTTCCCCACCGTTCCCGGTGGGGGAGCCGGCGGGCTCCCGCGTTTCCCGGGGCCGTACCCGCTGTGTCCCCACCAGGGCCGACCGCGAGCCCCCGGGCGCCGCGAGAGCACGCTGCACCGCCGCGTCGAGGGACAGTCCGCGACCGTCGCGTACGTACTCCTCGAACCGCTCGTCACCCAGCAGCCCTCTCGCCCGCTCCTCGGACAGGGCACGCGGCGCGCCGAAGTAGCTGGAGCCGAACAGGGAAGGGCCCACCGAACCCCAGAGCGTGGCCGCCGCGCCCTGAAGGACCGCAGCCTCCGCCGGGTCCCCCTCGCTCGCCGTCACCAGGGCCAGCAGCTCGAGGGCCAGGACCAGGCCCACGAGGTCGTTGAACCGGTGGTCGATGGCGACGCACTCGTTCAGCAGCTTCCGCGCCTGGTCGTACTTGTCCGACTCCCAGGCCGCGTAGGCCAGCACGTAGAGCGCGTACGCGCGGGCCCACTGCTCGCCGTGGTCCTCGCAGACCTCCTTGACGGCCTCGCACAGGGCGACCGCCGCGTCCAGCCGGTCCTGGAAGACCAGCGTCATCGCCAGTTCGACCCGGCCCATCAGGACGTTGCTGTTGAGCTCGCCCAGCTCCTCGTACGAGGCGAGTGCCGAGCGCAGCAGCCCCTCGGCGCGCGGCATCTCGTCGGAGAGCAGGGCAAGGCAGCCCTTGCGGTGCGTCGCGTAGGCGGCGGCGAGCCGGTCCTCCGTCCGGTCGGCCCGCTCGGCGCACTCGTGCAGCGCGGCCGCCGCGGCAGCCGGGTCGCCCTGCAGGATCGCCACGTGACCGAGCACCCACAGCGCCTTGAGGCGTGTCTCCTCGTGCCCCGAGTCGTGGGCGAGGCACCGGTCGAGCCAGTGCCGGCCCTCGGCGAGCCGGCCGCAGCCGACCCAGTAGAACCAGAGGGTCCCCGCCAGGTGCCGGCCCAGGTGGGCGTCCTCCGGTTGTTCCAGGCAGAGTTCGAGCGCTGCCCGCAGATTGGGGAGCGCGCTGTCGGCGCAGGCCGCCACCTCCGCCTGGCGGGGACTGAACCACTCCAGTTCGCACCAGGTGGCGAGCCCCATGTACCAGTCGCGGTGCCGTCTGCGCAGCCGATCCGCGTCGCCGATCGCGCGAAGCCACTGCGCCCCGTACTCACGGACCGTGTCCAGCAGGCGGTAACGCAGGCCGGCCGGCGTCTCCTCGCGGCAGACCACGGACTGGGCGACCAGCTCGCCGAGCACGTCGAGGACGCTGTCGGCGGGCAGGTCCGGGCCGGTGCAGATGTACTCCACGGCGTCCAGGTCGAACTGTCCGGCGAAGACCGACAGCCGGGCCCACAGCAGCCGTTCCTCCGATGAGCACAGCTCATGGCTCCAGCCGACGGCGGTGCGCAGGGTGCGATGACGCGGCAGGGCCCCCCGGCAGCCGCCGGTGAGCAGGGCGAAGCGGTCGTCGAGCCGGTGCAGCAGCTGGTCCAGGGAGAGCGCCGGCAGGCGTCCGGCGGCCAGTTCCAGCGCCAGCGGGAGGTGCTCGAGGCGGCGGCACACTTCGAGGACCGCGGGCCGCTCGGCGTCGGTGGCACGGTGGTGCGGCAGCACGGCCGCGGCCCGGGCCTCGAAGAGCGCCATGGCGTCCTCCTCGGTCATCGAGGCCAGCTCGAAGATCTGCTCCCCGTCGATCCGCAGCGGTCTGCGGCCCACCGCGAGGACCTGTACTCCAGGAGCGCGGCGCAGTACTTCTCTTACGAGCTCGGCGCACTCGTCGACGATCTGCTCGAAGCCGTCCACGACGAGCAGCAGGCTGCTGCCCGCGAGTTCGTCGGTCACGACCTCGCGGGGCGGTCTGGTGGTGTGGTCGGTGACGCCGAGCGTCTCCGCCAAGGAGTGGGCCAGCAGATCGGGGTCCCGTAACAGGGACAGCTCGCACAGGCGCACCCCGTCGGCGTACCGATTCTGCACGGCCGCCGCGGCGTGCACCGCCAGGCGGGACTTGCCGACGCCGCCCGGTCCGACGACGGTGATCAGACGGGAGCTGTCGAGGGCGCCGATGAGCGCGGTCAACTCGTCGTTGCGACCCACGAAACGGTTCAGTTCCGCGGGAAGACTGCTGTGGCGACGTCGCATAGGACACGCAGCGTACTCACGCGTAAGCACTGCGTACAATCGGCTCGGAGAACCCGCCTGGAGCGCGCCGGTAATGCGGTACGGGCCGCCGCCGAGGGCGCGATAGGCTCGGAGGACGATTTCCCGTACACCCGAAGACGATGCAGAGAGCGGTGCGCAGTGACCGGTGGAGAGGTTGCCGGGATTCTGGTGGCCGTCTTCTGGGCGATCTTGGTCTCCTTCCTCGCCGTGGTGCTCGTGAGGCTGGCCCAGACGCTCAAGGCGACCACCAAACTCGTGGCGGACGTGACCGAACAGGCGGTGCCCCTGCTGGCCGACGCCTCCGCGACCGTGCGCTCCGCGCAGACCCAGCTCGAGCGGGTGGACGCCATCGCGACCGACGTCCAGGAGGTCACCTCCAACGCCTCCGCGCTCTCCACGACGGTCGCCTCCACGTTCGGCGGCCCGCTCGTCAAGGTGGCCGCCTTCGGCTACGGCGTCCGCCGTGCCATGAGCCGCAAGGGCGACGACAAGCCCGCCGCGCCGTCGCGCCGTTCGGTGATCGTCGGCCGCACCGTGCCGGCCGCCCGGCGCAGGAACCGGAAGGGCTGAAACACCATGTTCCGCCGCACGTTCTGGTTCACCGCCGGCGCAGCAGCCGGCGTTTGGGCCACCACCAAGGTCAACCGCAAGCTCAAGCAACTCACCCCGGAGAGCCTCGCCGCCCAGGCGGCGAACAAGGCCGTCGACGCGGGCCACAAGCTCAAGGACTTCGCGCTCGACGTCCGCGCCGGAATGGTGCAGCGCGAGGGCGAACTCGCCGAGGTACTGGGGCTGCACGCCCCCGTCGACGGCGAGCTGCCGGCCCAGCGGGGGCGGGCGGCGGTCGGGCGGGGGAAGCCCGCGCAGATCACGTACCTGCACGGCGGGGAGCCGGGCGGGAAGTCGCACCGCAAGCACTCGAACACCGAGCAGCCGCACGGCGAAGAGCCGCACGGCGAGCATTCGTACAACCGGAATGAGGACCACTGATGGAGTCGGCTGAAATCCGCCGCCGCTGGCTGAGCTTCTTCGAGGAGCGCGGGCACACCGTCGTGCCTTCGGCGTCGCTCATCGCGGACGACCCGACTCTGCTCCTCGTCCCCGCGGGCATGGTCCCCTTCAAGCCGTACTTCCTCGGTGAGGTCAAGCCGCCCGCCCCGCGCGTGACCAGCGTGCAGAAGTGCGTGCGCACGCCGGACATCGAAGAGGTCGGCAAGACCACCCGGCACGGCACGTTCTTCCAGATGTGCGGCAACTTCTCCTTCGGCGACTACTTCAAGGAAGGCGCCATCAAGTTCGCCTGGGAGCTGCTCACCGGCCCCCAGGACAAGGGTGGTTACGGCCTCGAGCCGGAGAAGCTCTGGATCACGGTCTACCAGGACGACGACGAGGCCGAGCAGATCTGGCGCGACGTGATCGGCGTACCCGCCGAGCGCATCCAGCGCCTCGGCATGGGCCCCAACTTCTGGTCGATGGGCGTCCCCGGCCCCTGCGGACCCTGCTCCGAGATCAACTACGACCGCGGTCCGGAGTTCGGCGAGGAGGGCGGCCCCGCCGTCAACGACGAGCGCTACGTGGAGATCTGGAACCTGGTCTTCATGCAGTACGAGCGCGGCGCCGGCGAGGGCAAGGAGGACTTCCCGATCCTCGGTGACCTGCCGAGCAAGAACATCGACACCGGTCTCGGCCTCGAGCGCCTCGCGATGATCCTGCAGGGCGTGCAGAACATGTACGAGACCGACACCCTGCGCGTCGTCATGGACAAGGCCACCGAGCTCACCGGTGTGCGCTACGGCGACAAGCACGACACCGACGTCTCCCTGCGTGTGGTCGCCGACCACATCCGCACCTCCACGATGCTCATCGGTGACGGCGTCACCCCGGGCAACGAGGGTCGCGGCTACGTGCTGCGCCGCATCATGCGCCGCGCCATCCGCAACATGCGCCTGATGGGTGCCACCGGCCCGGTCGTCAAGGAACTCGTCGACGTCGTGGTCGACACGATGGGGCAGCAGTACCCGGAGCTGATCACCGACCGCAAGCGGATCGAGACCGTCGCCCTCGCCGAGGAGGCCGCGTTCCTCAAGGCCCTCAAGGGCGGCACCAACATCCTCGACACCGCCGTCACGGAGACCAAGGCCAAGGGCGGCACCGTCCTGCCCGGCGACAAGGCCTTCCTGCTCCACGACACCTGGGGCTTCCCGATCGACCTCACCCTCGAGATGGCCGCCGAGCAGGGCCTGTCCGTGGACGAGGACGGCTTCCGCCGCTTGATGAAGGAGCAGCGGGACCGGGCCAAGGCCGACGCCAAGGCCAAGAAGACCGGTCACGCCAACCTCACCGCCTACCGCGAGATCGCCGACACCTCGGGCAACACCGAGTTCACCGGCTACACGTCCACCGAGGGCGAGTCCACCGTCGTCGGCCTGCTCGTCGACGGCGTCTCCTCCCCGGCGGCCTCCGAGGGCGACGAGGTCGAGGTCGTCCTCGACCGCACGCCGTTCTACGCCGAGGGCGGCGGCCAGCTCGCCGACCAGGGCCGGATCAAGCTGCACTCGGGTGCCGTCATCCAGGTCCGCGACGTGCAGCAGCCGGTCCCGGGCGTCAGCGTCCACAAGGGTGTCGTCCAGGTCGGTGAGGTCACCGTCGGCGCCTCCGCCTACGCCGTCATCGACGTACGCCGCCGCCGGGCCATCGCCCGCGCCCACAGCGCCACCCACCTGACCCACCAGGCCCTGCGCGACGCCCTCGGCCCGACGGCCGCCCAGGCCGGCTCGGAGAACTCCCCGGGCCGCTTCCGCTTCGACTTCGGCTCGCCGAACGCCGTCCCCGGCACGGTTCTCACCGACGTCGAGCAGAAGATCAACGAGGTCCTCGCCCGTGAACTCGACGTGCACGCCGAGGTCATGAGCATCGACGAGGCCAAGAAGCAGGGCGCCATCGCCGAGTTCGGCGAGAAGTACGGCGAGCGGGTCCGCGTCGTGACCATCGGTGACTTCTCCAAGGAACTGTGCGGTGGCACGCACGTCCACAACACCGCCCAGCTGGGTCTGGTGAAGCTGCTCGGCGAGTCCTCCATCGGCTCCGGCGTGCGCCGGGTCGAGGCCCTCGTCGGCGTCGACGCGTACAACTTCCTCGCCAAGGAGCACACGGTCGTCGCCCAGCTCCAGGAGCTGGTCAAGGGCCGCTCCGAGGAGCTGCCGGAGAAGATCGCCGCCATGCTCGGCAAGCTGAAGGACGCCGAGAAGGAGATCGAGAAGTTCCGCGCGGAGAAGGTGCTCGGCGCCGCCGCCGGGCTCGCCGAGGGCGCCAAGGACGTCCGCGGCGTCGCCCTGGTGACGGGCACCGTCCCGGACGGCACGTCCGCCGACGACCTGCGCAAGCTGGTCCTCGACGTGCGCGGCCGCATTCCGGGTGACCGCCCGGCCGTCGTGGCTGTCTTCACGACGGCCAACGGCCGTCCGCTCACGGTCATCGCCACCAACGAGGCCGCCCGCGAGCGCGGCCTCAAGGCCGGCGATCTGGTCCGCACGGCCGCCAAGACGCTGGGCGGCGGCGGAGGCGGCAAGCCGGACGTCGCCCAGGGCGGCGGCCAGAACCCGGACGCCATCGGCGACGCCGTGGCCGCCGTCGAGCGCCTCGTCGCCGAGACCGCGTGACCGAGGACAGGCCGCAGATGCGCCGCGGACGTCGCCTCGCGATCGACGTCGGGGACGCCCGGATCGGGGTCGCCTCGTGCGACCCCGACGGGCTCCTCGCCACGCCGGTGGAGACCGTGCCGGGACGTGACGTCCCGGCCGCCCACCGGCGGCTGCGCCAACTGGTGGAGGAGTACGAGCCCATCGAGGTCGTGGTCGGCCTGCCCCGTTCCCTCAGCGGACGGGAAGGGCCCGCGGCCAAGAAGATCCGGAGCTTCGCACAGACGCTCGCCCAGGGCGTCAAGCCGGTGCCCGTCCGGTTGGTCGACGAGAGGATGACCACAGTGACGGCCACTCAGGGGCTGCGCGCTTCGGGCGTGAAGTCCAAAAAGGGCAGGTCCGTCATCGACCAGGCTGCCGCTGTGGTGATCCTTCAGAACGCTCTGGAGTCCGAACGAGCGTCAGGCAATGCCCCGGGTGAGGGCGTCGAACCGATTGTCTGATCGCGATACGGTAACGTTCCGCGCGATGCGGCGGTGTTCGAACAGCCGCCGCACAGAAAAGAGGCGGAACGTTCCGCGCCGTCTCGCGGCCCTAGGGGATCGATGACTGAGTATGGCCGGGGCCCCGGCTCCGAACCGTGGCACCCTGAGGACCCTTTGTACGGGGATCAGGGGTGGGGAGGACAGCAGCCCGCGGCCGGTCATGCTCCGTACGCCGGCGAACCGCAGCAGCAGTACCCGCAGGACCAGTACCAGCAGGGCCAGCAGTACCAGTATGGGCAGGACCAGTACGCCCAGGGCCGGCACGACACGGGGCAGGGTCAGTACGAGACCGGGCAGGGCCAGTACGACACGGGGCAGAGCCGTTACGACACGGGGCAGGGCCAGTACCACGACCCGTACCAGCAGGGCGGTCAGCAGCAGTACCAGGACCCGTACCAGCAGCAGTCCCAGAACCAGCAGCAACAGCCCTACGACGGCGGCGGCTGGGACACCGGTCAGCACTCCTCGGTGCCGTACGGCACCGACCCGTCGGCCACCTACGGCGGCGAGCCCGCCGGGTACACCACCCGCCAGGAAGCCGACTACTACGGCACGCCCGACGCCTACCCGCCGCCGCAGCCGCCTGCCCGGCGTCGCGCCGAGCCGGAGCCGGACACCGACTGGGACGCCGAAGCCGCGAAGGAGGAGACCCACCCCTTCTTCACCGGCGACGAAAGCCGTGACGAGGACGACGGCCACGACGAGGAAGCGCGTGGCGGCGGCGACGGTGGCGGCCGCGACCGCCGCGGGAAGTCGAAGACCAAGAAGAAGGGCGGCCGCAACGGCCTGGCCTGCCTGGTGGTCGCGGTTGTCCTCGCGGGCGGCCTCGGCGCCGTCGGATACTTCGGATACCAGTTCTTGCAGGGCCAGTTCGGCGAGGCTCCCGACTTCTCCGGCACGGGTGTCTCGGAAACGGTCGAGGTGACCATCCCCAAGGGCGCCGGCGGTTACGAGATCGGCGGCATCCTCAAGGAGCGCGGGGTCGTCAAGAGCGTCGAGGCGTTCGTCGCCGCCCAGACGAAGAACCCCAAGGGCGGCACCATCCAGGACGGTGTCTACCTCCTGAAGAAGGAGCAGTCGGCCGAGAGCGCGGTCGAGTCGATGCTCAACCCCGCCAGCCGCAACAACCTGACGATCCCCGAGGGCACCCGCAACGCCGCGGTCTACACGTCGATCGACAAGAAGCTCAAGCTCAAGCCGGGAACGACGGAGTCGGTCGCGGAGGCCAAGGCGGACAGCCTCGGGCTGCCCGACTGGGCGAAGAACCACGAGGACGTCAAGGATCCGCTCGAGGGCTTCCTCTTCCCGGCCGCCTACCCGGTCTCGCAGGGCGACAAGCCGGAGGCGATCCTCAAGAAGATGGTCACCCGCGCCAACCAGGAGTACGAGAAGGCGGGCCTGGAGTCCAAGGCCAAGGGCCTCGGCCTCGAGAACCCGTGGGAGCTGCTCACGCTCGCCAGCCTGGTCCAGGTCGAGGGCAAGACGCACGACGACTTCCGCAAGATGTCCGAGGTCATCTACAACCGTCTCAAGCCCGAGAACACCGAGACGAACCAGCTGCTCCAGTTCGACTCCGCGTTCAACTACCTCAAGGGTCAGAGCAAGATCGACATCTCTGAGGACGAGATCAACAGCAACCAGGACCCGTACAACACGTACACCCAGAGGGGACTGACTCCGGGGCCCATCAGCAACCCCGGCAACGAGGCCCTGACGGCGGCCCTCAACCCGACGGACGACGGCTGGCTGTACTTCGTGGCGACGGACGGCATGAACAAGACCGAGTTCGCGAAGACACTCGCCGAGCACCAGAAGCTGGTGGACAAGTTCAACGACTCGCGGGGCAACTGATGGCGCCGTCACCCGCCCCCTCCCGTCACCGCGCGGCGGTCCTCGGCTCGCCCATCGCGCACTCGCTGTCGCCGGTGCTGCACCGAGCCGCCTACACCGAACTCGGCCTCGACGACTGGTCCTACGACCGGTTCGAGGTCGACGAGGCGGCGCTGCCGGGATTCGTCGCGGAGCTCGACACGTCGTGGGCCGGTCTGTCGCTGACGATGCCGCTCAAGCGGGCGATCATCCCGCTTCTCGACGAGATCAGTGACACGGCTGCCTCCGTCGAGGCCGTCAACACCGTCGTCTTCACCGACGACGGCCGCCGGGTCGGCGACAACACCGACATCCCCGGCATGGTTGCGGCGTTGCGCGAGCGAGGTGTCGAGGAGGTGGACTCCGCCGCGATCCTCGGCGCCGGGGCCACCGCCTCCTCCGCGGTCGCAGCCCTGGCCCGTGTCTGCACCGGCCGGGTGACGGCGTATGTGCGCAGTGAGGCGCGGGCCGCGGAGATGCGCGGCTGGGGCGAGCGACTGGGCGTCGACGTCCGTACCGCCGACTGGTCGGACGCGGCCGAGGCACTGCACGCGCCGCTCGTGATCGCCACCACGCCCGCCGGCACCACCGACGCCCTCGCGGCCGCGGTCCCTGCCGCGTCCGGCACCCTCTTCGACGTGCTGTACGACCCGTGGCCGACGGCCCTGGCGGCGGCCTGGTCGAAGAGCGGCGGCGGGATCGTGGGCGGGCTCGACCTCCTCGTGCACCAGGCGGTGTTCCAGGTCGAGCAGATGACGGGCCGCTCACCCGCGCCGCTGCGGGAGATGCGTACCGCTGGCGAACACGCGCTCGGAGCCCGCTAGGATCGGCGCGTTCGATCAGGGGCACGTCAACAGCACAGGGGGAGTCCGGCCATGGAAACGGGTCAGCCGCAGGCGTCGATCGCCAAGAACATCTTCGAGGGCATCGTCTCGTTCCTGCCCGACTGGCTGCAGATCCCGATTCTGTGCCTGATCGTCCTGCTGGTCGTCCTCGGCTGGGCGTCCTCGATCCGCAAGAAGATCGCCCGGCGCCGTGCCGCGCGCAGCCCGCAGCCGGTGCCCGTGGCGCCCGGCAGCCAGGGCAGCGGCGCGGACTTCCTCGGTCCGTACGCCCCTGCCCAGCAGGCTCCGCAGCAACCCGGCGGCGCCGACTTCCTCGGCCCGTATGCGCCTGCGGGGCAGGTACAGCAGGCTCCGCAGCAGTCCAGCGGCGCCGACTTCCTGGGAGCGTACGCGCCCCAGCAGCGCCGCGACGGCGACTGACCGGCTCGGGACCGACTGTCCACGGGCGTCCGCCAGGTGGACCGGTGGCCGGGCGCGGGGCGCGGACGTGGGAGGATCGAGGGAGGCGGGCCAGGGCCGCGCCTCCCCGGCCGCTGCCGGGAGGTTTCCCCAGGCCGCGCCGTCGCAGTTCCACGCGCGAGCATGAGGAGCACCGTTGAGCAGGTTGCGTTGGCTGACCGCGGGCGAGTCGCACGGACCCGCACTGGTGGCGACGCTGGAGGGTCTTCCCGCCGGTGTGCCGATCACCACCGACATGGTGGCGGACCACCTTGCGAGGCGGCGCCTCGGTTACGGTCGCGGTGCCCGGATGAAGTTCGAACGCGACGAGGTCACCTTCATCGGCGGCGTGCGCCACGGGCTGACCATGGGCTCGCCGGTGGCGGTCATGGTCGGCAACACCGAGTGGCCGAAGTGGGAGAAGGTCATGGCGGCCGACCCCGTCGACCCCGACGAGCTCGCCCAGCTGGCCCGTAACGCCCCCCTGACACGGCCCCGGCCCGGTCACGCCGACCTCGCCGGTATGCAGAAGTACGCGCTCGACGAGGCCCGTCCGATCCTGGAGCGCGCGAGCGCCCGTGAGACCGCGGCCCGGGTCGCCCTCGGCGCTGTGGCCCGCTCGTACCTGAAGGAGACGACGGGCATCGAGATCGTCTCCCACGTGGTCGAGCTGGCCGCGGCCAAGGCCCCGTACGGTGTCGTTCCCGTCCCCGCCGACGAGGAGCGCCTGGACGCCGACCCGGTCCGCTGCCTGGACGCCGACGCGAGCAAGGCGATGGTCGCCGAGATCGACCAGGCCCACAAGGACGGCGACACCCTCGGCGGCGTCGTGGAGGTCCTCGCGTACAACGTGCCGGTCGGCCTCGGCTCGCACGTCCACTGGGACCGCAGGCTCGACGCGCGTCTCGCCGCCGCCCTCATGGGCATCCAGGCCATCAAGGGCGTCGAGGTCGGCGACGGCTTCGAGCTGGCCCGCGTGCCCGGCTCCAAGGCGCACGACGAGATCGTGTCCACCGACGAGGGCATCCGCCGCACGTCCGGCCGGTCCGGCGGCACCGAAGGCGGCATGTCCACCGGTGAGCTGCTGCGCGTCCGCGCCGCGATGAAGCCGATCGCGACCGTGCCGCGCGCCCTGCGGACCATCGACGTCGAGACCGGCGAGCCCGCGGCCGCCCACCACCAGCGCTCCGACGTCTGCGCGGTGCCCGCCGCCGGCATCGTCGCCGAGGCGATGGTGGCGCTGGTCCTCGCCGACGCCGTCGCGGAGAAGTTCGGCGGCGACAGCGTCACGGAGACCCGCCGCAACGTCCGCTCGTACCTCGACAACCTCCACATCCGATGAGCGCCCCGCTGATCGTCCTCGTCGGGCCGATGGGCTCGGGCAAGTCCACGGTCGGCGAGCTCCTCGCCGGCCGGCTCGGCGTGGCCTTCCGGGACACCGACGCGGACATCGTCGCCGCCGAGGGCCGCGAGATCTCCGACATCTTCGTCGAGGACGGCGAGGACCACTTCCGTGACCTCGAGCGCGCGGCCGTCCGGTCCGCCCTCGCGGAGCACACGGGCGTGCTCGCCCTCGGGGGCGGCGCGATCCTCGACGAGGGGACCCGCGGCCTGCTCACCGGGCTGCCCGTCGCCTACCTGTCGATGGACGTGGAGGAGGCGGTGAAGCGCGTCGGGCTCAACACGGCCCGCCCGCTGCTCGCCGTCAACCCCCGCCGGCAGTGGCGCGAACTGATGGACGCCCGCCGGCCTCTCTACAACGAAGTGGCCCGCGTCGTCGTGGCCACCGACGACCGCACCCCCGAAGAGGTCGCACAGGCGGTCCTCGACGCACTGGAGCTGAAGGACGCATGACTGACCAGGCAGTGACCCGTATCCAGGTCGGCGGAACGGCCGGTACGGACCCGTACGAGGTGCTGGTCGGCCGGCAGCTGCTCGGCGAACTGCCGGGCCTGATCGGAACCAGGGCCCAGCGGGTGGCGGTGCTCCACCCCGAGGCGCTCGCGGAGACCGGTGAGGCGCTGCGCGCGGACCTCGCCGACCAGGGCTACGAGGCCGTCGCGATCCAGGTGCCGAACGCGGAGGAGGCCAAGACCGCCGAGGTCGCGGCCTACTGCTGGAAGGCGCTCGGCCAGACCGGTTTCACCCGCACCGACGTCATCGTCGGCGTCGGCGGCGGCGCCACGACCGACCTCGCCGGGTTCGTCGCGGCGACCTGGCTGCGCGGCGTGCGCTGGATCGCCGTGCCCACCACCGTGCTCGCCATGGTCGACGCGGCCGTGGGCGGCAAGACCGGCATCAACACCGCTGAGGGCAAGAACCTCGTCGGCGCGTTCCACCCGCCGGCCGGTGTGCTGTGCGACCTGGCGGCCCTGGACTCGCTGCCGGTCAACGACTACGTCAGCGGCATGGCGGAGATCATCAAGGCCGGCTTCATCGCCGACCCGGTCATCCTCGACCTCGTCGAGGCCGACCCGCAGGGCGCCCGCACGCCTGCCGGTCCGCACACGGCCGAGCTGATCGTGCGCTCCATCCAGGTCAAGGCCGACGTCGTCTCCAGCGACCTCAAGGAGTCCGGACTCCGCGAGATCCTGAACTACGGGCACACCCTCGCGCACGCCATCGAGAAGAACGAGCGCTACAAGTGGCGGCACGGCGCGGCCGTCTCCGTCGGCATGGTCTTCGCTGCCGAACTCGGCCGCCTCGCCGGACGGCTGGACGACGCCACCGCCGACCGGCACCGCACGGTCCTCGAGTCCGTCGGACTCCCGCTGACCTACCGCGGTGACCAGTGGCCCAAGCTGCTGGAGACCATGAAGGTCGACAAGAAGTCCCGCGGCAACATGCTGCGCTTCATCGTCCTCGACGGCCTGGGCAAGCCGACCGTGCTCGAAGGCCCCGACCCTGCCGTCCTGCTCGCCGCCTACGGCGAGGTCTCCGCATGACCCGCCGGGTGCTCGTGCTCAACGGCCCCAACCTCGGCCGCCTCGGCTCCCGCGAGCCGGACGTCTACGGCGCGACCTCCTACGCCGGTCTGGTGGACACCTGCCAGGCCCTCGGCAAGGAGCTCGGCTTCGACGTCGACGTGCGCGAGACGAACGACGAGGGCGAGATGATCCGCTGGCTGCACGAGGCCGCGGACGGTTCAATTCCGGTCGTTCTCAACCCCGGTGCCTTCACGCACTACTCGTACGGGATGCGCGACGCCGCCGCACAGCGCACGGCCCCGCTCATCGAGGTGCACATCTCCAACCCGTACACGCGCGAGGCGTTCCGCCACACCTCTGTGGTGGCCGCGGTCGCCAGCGGCACGGTGGCCGGCTTCGGCATCGGCTCCTACCGGCTCGCGCTGCGCGCGCTGGCGGAGGAACTCGACGGCTGACGCGCCGCGCGGGGAGCAGGGCACTTCGAGCCGCCTTGGACCGTTGTCGCTACGGCGGCCGGGCCCGGTCGCACATCCGAGCGGCACCGGGAGGGTACCGTTCGGTAGCACGGCGGCCGTCGGCCGTCCGACAGAACGTCAGTCGTACGAGACGGAGTGGCACCGGATGCAGCACGCAGTGGGGGCTCCGCTGCCGCCGCCCCACGGACCGGGGCAGGGACCGACCGGATGGATACACGGTGCTCAGCACCCGGGCCCCGGCCCAGGGCTTCCCGCGGGGCCGCCACCGCCGCCGCCCGCGGCGCCCACCGGGCCTCCGCCACCACCCCCGCAGAGCTCCCCTGCGGGCCCCGTGGCGCCTCCCGGCCGGCCAGGCCCGGCACCGCACGGCGCCCCGCCGCAGCCCTCCCGTGAGACGACGGGCCACATCCAGCTCCCGCCCGGCGGGCTGGTCCCCATACCCGCCCCGCCCCCGGCGGACAGCGGCACCGGCACCGCCATGCTCGCCGTGCTCCTGATCGGCCCGGCCGGCGCGGGCAAGACCACGGTGGCGCGCCACTGGGCCAACCACCGCCGGGTGCCGACGGCGCACATCAGCCTCGACGACGTCCGGGAATGGGTGTGCTCCGGCTTCGCCGACCCCCAGTCCGGCTGGAACGACAACTCCGAGGCCCAGTACCGCCTCGCCCGCCGCACCTGCGGCTTCGCCGCCCGTAACTTCCTGGCGAACGGCATCTCCTGCATCCTCGACGACGCGGTCTTCCCCGACCGCCCCGCCGTCGGCCTCGGCGGCTGGAAGCGCCACGTCGGCCCCGGCCTGCTGCCCGTGGTGCTCCTGCCGGGCCTCGAGATCGTCCTCGAACGCAACGCGGAACGCAGCGGTAACCGGCGCCTGTCGGACGAGGAGGTCGCCGGGATCCACGGGCGGATGGCCGGCTGGTACGGATCGGGCCTGCCGATCATCGACAACTCGAAGTACGACGTGGAGACGACGGCGCGCGTCCTCGACGACGTGCTGGCGCGAGCGATCGCGAGCCCTCCGAGCTGGTAGGCGGGCGGGGCTACGCCTGCGGCGGGCCTGCTCCCCACCCCGCCCCTTCCCGAACCGGTCTTGGCCCGGACCCCGTACGGCCGTCGGCCGTGCCCTCGATCGACGCCGGGCCGGAAACGCCGCTGCGCGGCATCCGGCCCGGCCGACGGGTCCAGCCTCGCCCGCGGCGGCTGAGACCGTTCGCACCGCGGCTCCGGCCTCCGCCGAACGGGGCATTTCGAGCCTCGCCGGCGTGTGAGGCGCGGGGGTACGGGGGCGCAGCCCCGAAGTGCCGCGCGGAGCGCGGTACCCGGGGCCGGGCGGAGCCCGGTTCGGGGAAGTGGGGATTCCCCGCGGCCGGCAGGCCAAGGGGAACGGGTTCCGCCGCGCGGACCCCCTCGGCCGCGTCACCGGGCCCGCGGCCCCCCACGCTCGTACGCTCGAAGAATGTCTGAGGTGTATGGGGTCCGTCGTGGCCGACTGCGCGATCGATGCGCCGCGACCGGCAGCGCGGCGGCCCTGATCTCCCGGCCCGCGAACGTCCGCTATCTCGCCGGTGGGGCTCCGCCAGGCGCCGTGCTGCTCCTCGGGCCCGCCGACGACGTGCTCGTCTGTCCCCGCACGCCGACCGGCGACCCCGCCGACGGCCGGCCGGACGAGGGGCTGCGGCTCGTCGTGATGCAGACGTCCGCCGGTGACGCGGCGGTCGCCGCCGCCGAGCTGGCGCGTACGGAGGGCGTCGAGTCGCTGGCCGTCGAGGAGCACCATCTGACGGTCGCCCGGCACCGTGCGCTCGGATCGGTCGCGCCCCGGCTGCGCTTCGCCGATCTCGGGCTCGCCGTCGAGCAGCAGCGGATCGTCAAGGACGAGGACGAGATCGCCTGCCTGCGCATCGCGGCGGAGATCACCGACCAGGCCCTCGGTGAGCTGCTCGAGTCCATCCTCGTGGGCCGCACCGAGCGGCATCTCGCCCTCGAGCTGGAGCGCCGTCTGGTCGACCACGGCGCCGACGGCCCCGCGTTCGCGACCTCTGTCGCCACGGGCCCGAACTCGGGACGAACAGGACACCGTCCGAGTGACCGGCGCGTGGAGGAGGGCGATTTCCTCACCGTCTGCCTCGGTGCGAATTACCGCGGCTATCGTTGCGAGATCGGCCGGACCTTCGTGATCGGCACGACCCCGGCCGACTGGCAGATCGAGCTCTACGAGCTCGTCTTCGCCGCTCAGCGGGCCGGCCGGGAGGCTCTGCTCCCCGGTACCGCCTACCGCGACGTCGACCACGCGGCACGGCAGATCCTGGAGGTCGCGGGCCACGGGGAGGAGCTCCCACCCCGTACCGGGCACGGTGTCGGGCTCGAAATCGACGAGGACCCGCAGCTCGCCCCTGCGGCCATGGGTAAACTGGACGCTTGTGTGCCGGTCACCGTCGAACCGGGGGTCCACCTCCCGGGCCGGGGCGGGGTCCGGATCGATGACACGCTCGTCGTGCGCCAGGAGGCGGACGGCGGACCCGAGCTACTCACCATCACGACCAAGGAGCTGCTCGCGCTGTAGCGAGCCGCGGTGCGAAAGACTTGGTCGTCCACCCAGCGTCAGTCCAGGAGATTCCGCAACCGTGGCTTCCACGAACGACCTCAAGAACGGCATGGTGCTCAAGCTCGACGGAGGCCAGCTCTGGTCCGTCGTCGAGTTCCAGCACGTCAAGCCCGGCAAGGGCCCGGCCTTCGTGCGCACCAAGCTCAAGAACGTGCTCTCCGGCAAGGTCGTCGACAAGACCTTCAACGCCGGCGTGAAGGTCGAGACGGCCACCGTCGACCGCCGCGACATGCAGTTCTCTTACATGGACGGCGAGTACTTCGTCTTCATGGACATGCAGACCTATGACCAGCTGATGGTCGACCGCAAGCAGGTCGGCGACGCCGCGAACTTCCTCATCGAGGGCTTCACCGCCAGCGTCGCGCAGCACGAGGGCGAGGTGCTCTACGTGGAGCTCCCGGCCGCCGTCGAGCTGACCGTCCAGCACACCGAGCCCGGCGTGCAGGGCGACCGTTCCACCGGTGGCTCCAAGCCCGCCACCCTGGAGACCGGCTACGAGATCCAGGTCCCGCTCTTCATCACCACTGGTGAGAAGATCAAGGTCGACACCCGCTCGGGCGACTACCTCGGCCGGGTGAACAGCTAACCGTGGCTGCCCGTAACAAGGCCCGCAAGCGCGCCTTCCAGATCCTCTTCGAGGCCGACCAGCGCGGGGCGACCGTGCACACGGTCCTCGCGGACTGGGTCCGGCACGCCCGTACCGACGACAGGCAGCCGCCGGTCGCCGAGTACACGATGGACCTCGTCGAGGGGTACGCGGAGCACGCGGACCGCATCGACGAGCTCATCGCCACCTACGCCGTCGGCTGGACCCTCGACCGTATGCCGGTCGTGGACCGGAACATCCTCCGGCTCGGCGCGTACGAGCTGGTCTGGAAGGACGAGACCCCCGACGCGGTGGTGATCGACGAGGCGGTGCAGCTCGCCAAGGAGTTCTCCACGGACGAGTCGCCGGCCTTCGTGAACGGCCTGCTGGGCCGTTTCAAGGACCTCAAGCCGAGTCTGCGCCGCGACTGATCCGCGTCCCGGCCGGTTTCACCAGGCCCGGGGCGGAAGACGAGAGTCTTCCGCCCCGGGCCTGGTGTTTTTCCGGCGGGTCGGGCGGGAGGATGCGGGAGTGCTCGCTCTCGGCCCGCGCCGGCGGGCCGACGGGGGAGCGGAGCCGGGGAATGCCGGGGGCGGGAACGCCGGAGGGCGGGGCCGGTGGAATCCGGCCCCGCCCTCCGGCGTGACGTTTTTTCAAAAGTGCAGGCAGAGCCGGGGATCAGCTCTCCTCGTGCGCCACCGCACGGCGCGCGTCCGCGTCCAGTACACCCCAGCTGATGAGCTGCTCGGTCAGGACCGAGGGCGACTGGTCGTAGATCACGGCCAGGGTCCGCAGGTCGTCCTGGCGGATCGACAGCACCTTGCCGTTGTAGTCGCCGCGCTGCGACTGGATCGTCGCCGCGTACCGCTGGAGGGGGCCGGCCTTCTCCTGGGGGACGTGCGCCAGCCGCTCCAGGTCCAGGACGAGCTTCGGCGGCGGCTCGGCGGCACCGCCGGGCGTGGTGCCGGGCAGCAGTTCCTGCACCGGGACGCCGTAGAAGTCCGCCAGCTCGGCGAGACGCTGCACCGTGACGGCACGGTCGCCGCGCTCGTAGGAACCCACGACAACGGCCTTCCAGCGGCCCTGGGACTTCTCCTCGACGCCGTGGAGGGACAGCCCCTGCTGGGTGCGGATGGCGCGGAGCTTGGCCCCGAGCTGTTTTGCGTATTCGCTGGACATATAGCTCCCCGGACGCAGTGACGACGGGCGGCTCCGCCGCGTGGCTGGTAACTCACTGTGAGGTTACGCAGCGTTACTTGGATGAGTCAAGCCGAATGGGTCCGGACCGGTTCCGGCCGGCGGCCGGTGGACCCGGATCGGTTCATCCATCAAGCCCTGGTAACGTTGAGCGCGCAATTCCGACGTCCTTTAAGGTCCGTCCCGTGAGGCGGAGAAGGAGGTCCGTTTCCTATGGACGCTTCCAGCAGTTCCGATGGCGCCAGGCCCGTTCTCGAAGGCCCCGACATCGCGCGGGTACTGACCCGTATCGCCCATGAGATCGTCGAGCGCGCCAAGGGCGCCGACGACGTGGTTCTCCTCGGCATCCCGACCCGCGGTGTGTATCTGGCCCGCCGGCTCGCCGAGAAACTCGAAGGCATCACCGGCCGCAAGATCCCGGTCGGCTCCCTCGACATCACCATGTACCGCGACGACCTGCGGCTGAAGCCCGCCCGTGCGCTGGCCCGCACCGAGATCCCCGGTGACGGCATCGACGGTCGCCTCGTCGTCCTCGTCGACGACGTGCTCTTCTCCGGCCGCACCATCCGCGCCGCGCTCGACGCCCTCGGCGACCTCGGCCGGCCCCGGGCCGTGCAGCTCGCCGTCCTGGTCGACCGCGGCCACCGCGAGCTGCCCATCCGCGCCGACTACGTCGGCAAGAACCTCCCCACGTCGCTGCGCGAGACGGTCAAGGTCCAGCTCTCGGAGGAGGACGGCCGCGACACCGTCCTGCTCGGTGTGCGGGAGACCGCCCCCGCCGCGGAGCGCTAGCACCCCCGTACGGCCACCCCTTCGTACGGCGTGCCCTTCCGCGCGCCCGCATGCCTCGCAAACCTCCACAGACCTGGAGAAACCCTCCGATGATGCGTCACCTCATCTCGGCCGCCGACCTCACCCGCGACGAAGCCGTCCTCATCCTCGACACAGCGGAGGAGATGGCCCGGGTCGCCGACCGGCCGATCAAGAAGCTTCCCGCCCTGCGCGGCCGTACCGTCTGCAACCTCTTCTTCGAGGACTCCACCCGCACCCGGATCTCCTTCGAGGCCGCCGAGAAGCGCCTCTCCGCCGACGTCATCAACTTCGCGGCCAAGGGCTCGTCCGTCTCCAAGGGCGAGTCGCTGAAGGACACCGCCCAGACCCTGGAGGCGATGGGCGTCGACGCCGTCGTCATCCGGCACGGCGCGTCCGGCGCCCCCTACCGCCTCGCCAACTCCGGCTGGATCGACGCCCCTGTCATCAACGCCGGCGACGGCACCCACCAGCACCCGACCCAGGCCCTGCTCGACGCCTTCACCATGCGCCGCCGTCTCGTCGGCAAGGACGACGGGATCGGACAGGACCTGGCCGGCAGGCGCATCACGATCGTGGGCGACGTACTGCACAGCCGGGTCGCCCGCTCCAACGTGGACCTGCTGCACACCCTCGGCGCCGAGGTCACCCTCGTCGCCCCGCCGACCCTGGTTCCGGTCGGCGTGGAGACCTGGCCCTGCGAGGTCTCCTACGACCTGGACTCGACCCTGACCAAGTCCGACGCGGTGATGATGCTGCGCGTCCAGCGCGAGCGGATGAACGCCGCGTTCTTCCCCACCGAGCGCGAGTACTCCCGGCGCTACGGCCTGGACGGCGAGCGGATGGCGCGGATGCCGGAGCACGCGATCGTGATGCACCCCGGGCCGATGGTCCGCGGCATGGAGATCACCGCCGAGGTCGCCGACTCGCCCCGCTGCACCGTCGTGGAGCAGGTCGCCAACGGCGTGTCGATCCGCATGGCGGTGCTGTACCTGCTGCTCGGCGGCAACGAGTCCGACGCCCCCACCACGAACACCCGTACCGAGGAGAAGTAAGACGATGAGCAAGACCCTGATCCGCGGTGCGAAGGTCCTCGGCGGCGAGCCCCAGGACGTACTGATCGACGGAGCGACCATCGAGCGTGTCGGCACCGGCATCGAGGCCGGAGACGCGACCGTGATCGAGGCCCAGGGGCAGATCCTGCTGCCGGGCCTGGTCGACCTGCACACCCACCTGCGCGAGCCGGGCCGTGAGGACTCCGAGACGGTCCTCACCGGCACCCGCGCGGCGGCGAGCGGCGGCTACACGGCCGTGTTCGCCATGGCCAACACCTTCCCCGTCGCCGACACCGCCGGCGTGGTGGAGCAGGTCTACCGGCTCGGCAAGGAGTCCGGCTACTGCGACGTCCAGCCCATCGGCGCGGTCACCGTCGGCCTCGAGGGCAAGAAGCTCGCCGAGCTCGGCGCCATGCACGAGTCCGCGGCCGGCGTGACCGTCTTCTCCGACGACGGCAAGTGCGTCGACGACGCCGTGATGATGCGGCGCGCGCTGGAGTACGTGAAGGCCTTCGGCGGCGTCATCGCCCAGCATGCCCAGGAGCCGCGCCTCACCGAGGGCGCCCAGATGAACGAGGGCATCGTCTCCGCCGAGCTCGGGCTCGGCGGCTGGCCGGCCGTCGCGGAGGAGTCGATCATCGCCCGCGATGTCCTCCTCGCCGAGCACGTCGGCTCCCGCGTCCACATCTGCCACCTCTCCACCGCCGGCTCCGTCGAGATCGTGCGCTGGGCCAAGTCCCGCGGCATCGACGTCACCGCCGAGGTCACCCCGCACCACCTGCTGCTGACCGACGAGCTGGTCCGCTCGTACAACCCGGTCTACAAGGTCAACCCGCCGCTGCGTACCGAGCGCGATGTGATGGCGCTGCGCGAGGCGCTCGCCGACGGCACGATCGACATCGTCGCCACCGACCACGCCCCCCACCCGCACGAGGACAAGGACTGCGAGTGGGCCGCCGCCGCCATGGGCATGGTCGGCCTGGAGACCGCGCTGTCCGTCGTCCAGCAGACGATGGTCGAGACGGGACTGCTCGACTGGGCCGGCGTCGCCGACCGGATGTCCTTCAAGCCCGCGGTCATCGGCGGGGCCAAGGGCCACGGACGGCCCGTCTCGGCTGGTGAGCCCGCGAACCTGACCCTGGTCGATCCGGCATACCGTGGAGCGGTGGACCCCGCGGGCTTCGCCTCCCGCAGCCGCAACACCCCGTACGAGGGCCGTGAGCTGCCGGGACGCGTCACGCACACCTTCCTGCGGGGCCGGGCAACGGTTGTGGACGGGAAGCTGGCGTGACACCTGCACTGATGATTCTGGCCGCCGAGCAGAAGTCGGCGGAGGTGACGGACTGGGCCGCCCGCATCGGCTGGGTCGTCGGACTGCTGGCCTTCGTCGCCTTCGTCTACTGGCTGATGCGCCAGGGATGGAAGTGGCGCGGCAGCCTCCAGTCGGACCTGCCGGAGCTGCCCACCGCGCCCGCGGAGCCCGGCGAGGCGAAACTGACGATGACGGGTCGCTACCACGGCTCCACCACCGCCGGGCAGTGGCTGGACCGGATCGTCGCCCACGGACTCGGCACCCGTAGCCGCGTCGAGCTCACGCTCACCGACGCGGGACTGGCCGTGGTACGTCCCGGTGCGCAGGACTTCTTCGTACCGGTCCAGGCACTGCGCGAGGCCCGCCTCGACAAGGGCATCGCCGGCAAGGTCCTCGCGGAGGGCGGTCTGCTGATCGTCACCTGGGCGCACGGCGACAAGCTGATCGACTCCGGTTTCCGCTCCGACCACGCGGCCGGGCAGAGCGAGTGGGTCGACACCCTGACACACATGATCAAGACGACGGAAGGCACCGCACGATGACGACCTCCACCCGGGGAGCCGCCAAAGCTCCCGCCGTACTCGTCCTGGAGGACGGCCGCACCTTCCGCGGCCGTGCCTATGGGGCCGTGGGGGAGACCTTCGGCGAGGCGGTGTTCAACACCGGCATGACGGGCTACCAGGAGACGCTGACGGACCCGTCGTACCACCGCCAGGTCGTGGTCATGACCGCGCCGCACGTCGGCAACACCGGCGTCAACGACGAGGACGACGAGTCGAAGAAGATCTGGGTCGCCGGCTATGTCGTGCGCGACCCCGCCCGTATCCCCTCGAACTGGCGCTCCCGCCGCACCCTCGACGACGAACTGGAGGCCCAGGGCGTCGTCGGCATCAGCGGCATCGACACCCGCGCCCTCACCCGCCACCTGCGTGAGCGCGGCGCGATGCGCGTCGGCATCTTCTCCGGTGACGCCCTCGCGGACGAGGCGACACTGCTCGCCCGGGTCCTCGAAGCGCCCGAGATGAAGGGCGCCGACCTGTCCGCGGAGGTCGCCACCACCGAGGCGTACGTCGTCCCGGCGATCGGTGAGAAGAAGTTCACCGTTGCCGCGCTCGACCTGGGCATCAAGGGCATGACGCCGCACCGCATGGCGGAGCGCGGCATAGAGGTCCACGTCCTGCCCGGCACGGCCACCGCGGAGGACGTCTACGCCGTCGCCCCTGACGGTGTCTTCCTCTCCAACGGCCCCGGTGACCCGGCCACCGCCGACCTCACCGTCATCCGCTCGGTCCTGGAGCGCAGGACGCCGCTGTTCGGCATCTGCTTCGGCAACCAGCTCCTCGGCCGCGCGCTCGGCTTCGGCACCTACAAGCTGAAGTACGGCCACCGCGGCATCAACCAGCCCGTGCAGGACCGCACGACCGGCAAGGTCGAGGTCACCGCGCACAACCACGGATTCGCCGTCGAGGCCCCCCTCGACAAGGTCTCCGACACGCCCTACGGACGCGCAGAGGTCTCCCACGTCTGCCTCAACGACAACGTCGTGGAGGGGCTCAGGCTGCTCGACCAGCCGGCCTTCAGCGTCCAGTACCACCCCGAGGCGGCCGCCGGCCCGCACGACGCCGCGTACCTCTTCGACCGCTTCGTATCCCTGATGGAGGCCGAGCGTGCCTAAGCGCACCGATATCCAGTCCGTCCTGGTCATCGGCTCCGGCCCGATCGTCATCGGCCAGGCCGCCGAGTTCGACTACTCCGGCACCCAGGCCTGCCGCGTCCTCAAGGCAGAGGGCCTGCGCGTCATCCTGGTGAACTCCAACCCGGCGACGATCATGACCGACCCGGAGATCGCCGACGCCACCTACGTCGAGCCGATCACCCCCGAGTTCGTCGAGAAGATCATCGCCAAGGAGCGCCCCGACGCGCTGCTGCCCACCCTCGGCGGCCAGACCGCGCTCAACACCGCCATCTCCATGCACGAGCAGGGTGTGCTGGAGAAGTACGGCGTCGAGCTGATCGGCGCCAATGTCGAGGCGATCAACAAGGGCGAGGACCGCGACCTCTTCAAGGGCGTCGTCGAGGCCGTCAAGGCCAAGATCGGATACGGCGAGTCCGCCCGGTCCGTGATCTGCCACTCCATGGACGACGTCCTCAAGGGCGTCGAGACGCTCGGCGGCTACCCCGTCGTCGTCCGCCCCTCCTTCACCATGGGCGGCGCCGGCTCCGGCTTCGCGCACGACGAGGAGGAGCTGCGCCGCATCGCCGGCCAGGGCCTCACCCTCTCGCCGACCACCGAGGTGCTCCTCGAGGAGTCCATCCTCGGCTGGAAGGAGTACGAGCTGGAGCTGATGCGCGACAAGCACGACAACGTCGTGGTCGTCTGCTCCATCGAGAACTTCGACCCGATGGGCGTCCACACCGGCGACTCGATCACCGTCGCCCCGGCGATGACGCTGACCGACCGTGAGTACCAGCGGCTGCGCGACATCGGCATCGCGATCATCCGCGAGGTCGGCGTCGACACCGGCGGCTGCAACATCCAGTTCGCGGTGAACCCGGACGACGGCCGGATCATCGTCATCGAGATGAACCCGCGTGTCTCGCGGTCCTCGGCCCTCGCGTCCAAGGCCACCGGCTTCCCGATCGCCAAGATCGCCGCGAAGCTCGCCGTCGGCTACACGCTGGACGAGATCCCGAACGACATCACCGAGAAGACCCCGGCCTCCTTCGAGCCGACCCTCGACTACGTCGTCGTCAAGGCGCCGCGGTTCGCGTTCGAGAAGTTCCCCTCGGCCGACGCCACCCTCACCACGACCATGAAGTCCGTCGGCGAGGCCATGGCCATCGGCCGGAACTTCACAGAGGCGCTGCAGAAGGCCCTGCGCTCGCTGGAGAAGAAGGGCAGCCAGTTCGCCTTCACCGGTGAGACCGGCGACAAGGACGAGCTGCTGCGGGAGGCGGTCCGTCCCACCGACGGCCGGATCAACACCGTCATGCAGGCCATCCGCGCCGGAGCCACCCCGGAGGAGGTCTTCGACGCGACGAAGATCGACCCGTGGTTCGTCGACCAGCTGTTCCTGATCAAGGAGCACGCGGACGAGCTCGCCGCCGCGGAGAAGCTCGACCCCGAGCTGCTCGCCGACGCCAAGCGCCACGGCTTCTCCGACGCCCAGATCGCCGAGATCCGCGGCCTGCGCGAGGACGTCGTGCGCGAGGTCCGCCACGCGCTCGGCATCCGCCCGGTCTACAAGACGGTCGACACCTGCGCCGCCGAGTTCGCCGCCCGCACCCCGTACTTCTACTCGTCCTACGACGAGGAGTCGGAGGTCTCGCCGCGCTCCAAGCCCGCCGTGATCATCCTCGGCTCCGGTCCGAACCGCATCGGCCAGGGCATCGAGTTCGACTACTCCTGCGTCCACGCCTCCTTCGCGCTGCACGACGCCGGGTACGAGACCGTGATGGTCAACTGCAACCCGGAGACCGTCTCCACCGACTACGACACCTCCGACCGCCTGTACTTCGAGCCGCTGACGCTCGAGGACGTGCTGGAGATCGTGCACGCCGAGTCGCTGGCCGGCCCGATCGCCGGTGTCGTCGTCCAGCTCGGCGGCCAGACCCCGCTGGGCCTGGCCCAGGCGCTCAAGGACAACGGCGTCCCGGTCGTCGGCACCCCGCCGGAGGCCATCCACGCCGCTGAGGACCGCGGCGCGTTCGGCCAGGTGCTCGCCGAGGCCGGGCTCCCCGCGCCGAAGCACGGCACCGCCACCACCTTCGCGGGCGCCAAGGCCATCGCCGACGAGATCGGCTACCCGGTCCTGGTCCGCCCGTCGTACGTGCTCGGCGGCCGCGGCATGGAGATCGTGTACGACGAGGCGCGCCTCGAGGCGTACATCGCCGAGTCCACCGAGATCTCCCCGACCCGCCCCGTGCTGGTCGACCGCTTCCTCGACGACGCCATCGAGATCGACGTCGACGCCCTCTACGACGGCACCGAGCTCTACCTCGGCGGCGTGATGGAGCACATCGAGGAGGCCGGCATCCACTCCGGCGACTCGGCCTGCGCCCTGCCCCCGATCACGCTCGGCGGATTCGACATCAAGCGGCTGCGCGCCTCCACCGAGGCCATCGCCAAGGGCGTCGGCGTGCGCGGACTGATCAACATCCAGTTCGCGATGGCCGGCGACATCCTCTACGTCCTCGAGGCCAACCCGCGTGCCTCCCGGACCGTGCCCTTCACCTCGAAGGCGACCGCGGTCCCGCTCGCCAAGGCCGCCGCCCGCATCTCGCTCGGTGCCACCGTCGCCGAACTGCGCGAGGAGGGCATGCTGCCGAAGAACGGCGACGGCGGCACCCTGCCGCTCGACGCGCCGATCTCCGTCAAGGAGGCCGTCATGCCGTGGTCGCGCTTCCGCGACGTGCACGGCCGCGGCGTGGACACCGTCCTCGGCCCGGAGATGCGCTCCACCGGCGAGGTCATGGGCATCGACACGGTCTTCGGCACGGCGTACGCCAAGTCGCAGGCCGGCGCGTACGGCCCGCTGCCCACCAAGGGCCGCGCGTTCGTCTCCGTCGCCAACCGCGACAAGCGCTCGATGATCTTCCCGGCCCGCGAGCTGGTCGCCCACGGCTTCGAGCTGCTGGCCACCTCCGGAACCGCGGAGGTCCTCAAGCGCAACGGCATCAACGCGACCGTCGTGCGCAAGCAGTCGGAGGGCGAGGGGCCGGGCGGTGAGAAGACCATCGTCCAGCTGATCCACGACGGCGAGGTCGACCTCATCGTCAACACCCCCTACGGCACGGGCGGCCGCCTCGACGGCTACGAGATCCGCACCGCCGCCGTCGCGCGGGGCGTCCCGTGCCTGACGACGGTGCAGGCGCTCGCCGCCGCCGTCCAGGGCATCGACGCGCTCAACCGCGGTGACGTCGGCGTCCGTTCACTGCAGGAACACGCGGAACACCTGACCGCGGCCCGCGACTAGCAACGACGAGGGGGACACCGGAAACGGTGTCCCCCTCCTCATGAGGACACCACTTCCCATGTACAAGTTCTTCTTCGACCTGGTCTTCAAGCGGATGGACCCGGAGCAGGCCCACCACCTGGCCTTCCGCTGGATCCGGCTCGCGGTCCGCGTCCCCGTCCTGCGTACCTTCGCCGCCGCGTTCCTGGCGCCCCGCTACAAGGAACTGCGCACCGAGGCGCTCGGCCTGCGGATGCACGGCCCCTTCGGTCTCGCGGCCGGCTTCGACAAGAACGCCGTCGCCATCGACGGCATGTCGATGCTCGGCTTCGACCACGTCGAGATCGGCACCGTCACCGCGCAGCCCCAGCCCGGCAACCCCAAGAAGCGCCTCTTCCGGCTCGTCGCCGACCGCGCCCTGATCAACCGGATGGGCTTCAACAACGACGGCTCGGCCGCCGTGGCCGAGCGGCTCGCGGCCCGCCGCGAGATCTTCCGCACGGTCGTCGGCGTCAACATCGGCAAGACCAAGGTGGTCCCGGAGGAGGAGGCGGTCGGCGACTACGTGACCTCCACAGAGCGCCTGGCCGCCCACGCCGACTACCTCGTCGTCAACGTCTCCTCGCCGAACACCCCCGGCCTGCGCAACCTCCAGGCCACCGAGTCGCTGCGCCCGCTGCTGACCGCCGTGCGCGAGGCCGCCGACCGTACGGTGACGGACCGCCGTGTCCCGCTGCTGGTCAAGATCGCCCCCGACCTCGCGGACGAGGATGTCGACGCCGTCGCCGACCTCGCCCTGGAGCTGGGCCTGGACGGCATCATCGCCACCAACACCACCATCGCGCGCGAGGGCCTCGGCCTGAAGTCCTCTGCCGAGCTGGTCAAGGAGACCGGTGGGCTGTCCGGCCGGCCCGTCAAGGAACGCTCCCTGGAGGTCCTGCGCCGCCTCTACGCCCGTGTGGGCGACCGCATCACCCTCGTCGGTGTCGGCGGCATCGAGAACGCCGAGGACGCCTGGCAGCGCATCCTCGCCGGCGCCACCCTCGTCCAGGGCTACAGCGCCTTCATCTACGAGGGCCCCTGCTACGCCCGCGCCATCCACAAGGGCCTCGCCGCGCGCCTCGCCGCGAGCCCGTACGCCACCCTCGCCGAGGCCGTCGGCGCCGAGACGCGAAAGGCCGCTTCATGACTCTCCCGGAAACCTTCGGCGCACGGCTGCGCCACGCCATGGACACCCGCGGCCCGCTGTGTGTCGGCATCGACCCGCACGCCTCGCTGCTCACCGCGTGGGGACTGAACGACGACGTCGCCGGTCTCGAGCGGTTCACCCGCACCACGGTCGAGGCGCTGGCCGACCGGGTCGCCGTCCTCAAGCCGCAGTCCGCGTTCTTCGAGCGCTTCGGCTCGCGCGGCATCGCCGTGCTGGAGAAGGCCGTGGCGGAGGCGCGCGCGGCCGGGGCGCTGGTGCTGATGGACGCCAAGCGGGGCGACATCGGCTCCACCATGGGCGCGTACGCGGAGACCTACCTCCGCAAGGACTCCCCGCTGTTCTCCGATGCTGTGACCGTCTCCCCGTACCTGGGCTTCGGATCGCTGCGCCCGGCCCTGGACCAGGCCGTGCTGAGCGGCTGCGGTGTCTTCGTCCTGGCGCTCACCTCCAACCCGGAGGGCGCGGAGGTGCAGCGCTCGACCGCGGCCGGCGGGAAGTCGCTGGCCCAGGTGATGCTCGACCACATGGCCGCGGAGAACGCCGGTGCGCAGCCGCTCGGACCGGTCGGCGCTGTCGTGGGCGCGACGCTCGGCGACGCGGGCGTGGACCTCGACATCAACGGGCCGCTGCTGGCCCCCGGCATCGGCGCCCAGGGCGCGACGCCGGCCGACCTCCCCGGCGTCTTCGGCGCGGCCGTGCGCAATGTGGTGCCGAGCGTGAGCCGTGGTGTCCTTCGGCACGGACCGGATGTGCGGGGCCTGCGCGACGCGGCCGCGCGATTCGCCGATGAGATCCGCGCGGCGGTCGCCTCGGTGTGACGGCCGCCGACGCGCCCGCCGCGGAAGCTCTGCGTGCATACGACGTCGGCTCTGCGTAACGCCGTCACCAGCGGCGGACGCGCGGAAGGGTGCCTTCAGGGCCGTCGATGACCCCTCGCGGGGCGGTCGAGGAGCGGCGGCAGGGAGCGGCCGGAAGATTCTTTGACGGTTTCTTCACGCAAATCCCGGTTGTTTTGCCCGAATTGTCCTGGTCGGTCGATGCTGACCAGGACTTTTCGTCTGTTCTCGCTGACTGGAGCGGCCATGGCCGCTAGTCTCCGTCGAAGAGAACGTGCAGGGCAGAAGCGCTGCGTTGCTCGTTGCTCCCCCTGGTGTGGGGCGACTAGGTTCCTCACCGGTCCGTATCCGACAGTTCGACATCCGAGGTGACGTAGGCGTGGCTCTTCCGCCCCTTACCCCTGAACAGCGCGCAGCCGCGCTCGAAAAGGCCGCCGCGGCTCGCCGGGAGCGGGCCGAGGTCAAGAATCGACTCAAGCACTCCGGCGCCTCCCTCCACGAGGTCATCAAGCAGGGCCAGGAGAACGACGTCATCGGCAAGATGAAGGTCTCCGCCCTCCTCGAGTCCCTGCCGGGCGTGGGCAAGGTCCGCGCCAAGCAGATCATGGAGAGGCTCGGCATCTCCGAGAGCCGCCGGGTCCGTGGTCTCGGCTCCAACCAGATCGCCTCCCTCGAGCGTGAGTTCGGCGGCGGCGCCGCCTGACGTCCCGGGCACTCCCGGGAGGCTGGAATAATCGCTGCATGGCAGCAGAGGTACGTCCGCGGCTGACCGTGCTCTCCGGCCCCTCCGGGGTCGGCAAGAGCACGGTCGTCGCTCATATGCGCAAGGTCCACCCCGAGGTCTGGCTCTCGGTGTCGGCAACCACCAGGAAGCCGCGTCCCGGCGAGAAGCACGGCGTCCAGTACTTCTTCGTCAGTGACGAGGAGTTCGACAAGCTGGTCGCCAACGGCGAGCTGCTGGAGTGGGCCGAGTTCGCGGGCAACCGCTACGGCACGCCCCGTCGCGCGGTCCTCGACCGCCTGGAGGCGGGCGAGCCGGTGCTGCTGGAGATCGATCTCCAGGGTGCCCGGCAGGTGAAGGAGTCCATGCCGGATTCCCGGCTGGTCTTCCTCGCCCCGCCGAGCTGGGAGGAGTTGGTCCGCCGCCTCACCGGGCGCGGTACCGAGTCCCCCGAGGTCATCGAGCGCCGGCTGACGGTCGCCAAGGTGGAGCTGGCGGCCGAGTCGGAGTTCGACACCACCCTGGTCAACACCTCCGTCGAGGACGTGGCCCGTGAGCTGCTAGCCTTGATGGCAGTTGTTTGATCTTTTGTCCGATCTTTCTGCAAGTTCTTCGGAAGGCATAGCGTGTCCTCTTCCATCACCGCGCCCGAGGGCATCATCAACCCTCCGATCGACGAGCTGCTCGAGGCGACCGACTCGAAGTACAGCCTCGTGATCTACGCCGCCAAGCGCGCGCGTCAGATCAACGCGTACTACTCGCAGCTCGGTGAGGGCCTGCTCGAGTACGTCGGGCCGCTCGTGGACACCCACGTCCACGAGAAGCCGCTCTCGATCGCCCTGCGTGAGATCAACGCGGGTCTGCTGACCTCCGAGGCCATCGAGGGCCCGGCCCAGTAAGCGCGGCAAGCTTTTCTCCACAGGCCCGGCGGACTGTCCGCCGGGCCTGTGGTGTGCATCGAGGGTGATGCGAGACGCTCGTCCTGTGAGTGATGCAGCATGAGGACGTAACGATCCGGGCCCGACCAGCGACCGGTGGGCACCAGTGGAGGGCGGGAGACGCGGTGGTGGACTCAGTGGACGGCTCGGTGGACGCGGCGGTCAGGCCGAAGGTGGTTCTGGGCGTGAGCGGGGGCATCGCCGCCTACAAGGCGTGCGAGCTGCTGCGCAGGCTCACGGAATCCGGCCACGAGGTCCGGGTCGTGCCGACCGCGTCGGCGCTGCAGTTCGTCGGCGCGCCGACCTGGTCCGCGCTCTCCGGGCAGCCCGTCCACACCGACGTCTGGTCCGACGTCCACGAGGTCCCGCACGTACGCATCGGCCAGCACGCCGACCTCGTCGTCGTCGCGCCCGCCACCGCGGACATGCTCGCCAAGGCCGCCCACGGCCTCGCCGACGACCTCCTCACCAACACCCTCCTCACCGCTCGCTGTCCGGTCGTCTTCGCCCCGGCGATGCACACCGAGATGTGGGAGCACCCCGCCACCCAGGAGAACGTCGCCACCCTGCGCCGCCGCGGTGCCGTCGTGATCGAGCCCGCCGTGGGCCGGCTCACCGGCGTCGACACCGGCAAGGGCCGGCTGCCCGACCCGGGCGAGATCTTCGAGATCTGCCGCCGCGTCCTCGCCCGTGGAGTGGAGGCGCCCGACCTGGCCGGCCGCCATGTCGTCGTCAGCGCGGGCGGCACCCGCGAACCCCTCGACCCGGTCCGCTACCTCGGCAACCGCTCCTCCGGCAAGCAGGGCTACGCACTCGCCCGTACCGCCGCCGCCCGCGGCGCCCGCGTCACCCTCGTCGAGGCGAACACCGGGATGCCGGACCCGGCAGGCGTCGACGTCGTGCACGTCGGCACGGCGGTGCAGTTGCGCGAGGCCGTGCTCAAGGCGGCCGCGGACGCGGACGCCGTCGTCATGGCCGCCGCCGTCGCGGACTTCCGCCCCGCCGCCTACGCCGAGGGGAAGATCAAGAAGAAGGACGGCGTGGAGGCCCCGGTCGTCACGCTGGTGCGCAACCCCGACATCCTCGCCGAGATCTCCGCGGACCGGGCCCGCCCCGGACAGGTGATCGTCGGCTTCGCCGCGGAAACCGACGACGTACTGGCGAACGGCCGCGACAAGCTCCGCCGCAAGGGCTGTGACCTGCTCGTCGTCAACGAGGTGGGGGAGCACAGGACGTTCGGCGCGGAGGTCAACGAGGCCGTCGTGCTGTCCGCGGACGGCGGCGAGACGCCGGTGCCGCACGGCCCCAAGGAAGCCCTCGCCGACACGGTCTGGGACCTCGTCGTGCCCCGGCTCGCCTGAGGTCTCCCCCGCGCTCTCCACAGGCGCTGCGAAGCCCCCGTGAACACCCGGCGACACGGGCGCGACGGGCCGACCACGAGAAACCTGCGAAATGTGGCGAATCGCTCACCCCCAGACGCTATCGTCGTACCGTCTCGGCCGTGGCCCCAGGTCAGCGGACTCCCAGCCTGCGAGACGGGTTGTCCGGTCCCGGAGCGCGACCGATAAACTGGTCGCGGAACGTCGCGGGGCGCAGCCCCCTGCCGGTCCGTCAATGATCAGCCAGCAGCCGCTGCAACCCCAGGGAGCGATGTGTCCCGCCGTCTCTTCACCTCGGAGTCCGTGACCGAGGGTCACCCCGACAAGATCGCCGACCAGATCAGCGACACGATTCTCGACGCCCTCCTGCGGGAGGACCCCACTTCCCGGGTAGCCGTGGAGACCTTGATCACCACCGGCCTTGTGCACGTCGCCGGTGAAGTGACCACCAAGGCTTACGCCGACATCCCCACGCTCGTGCGCAACAAGATCCTGGAGATCGGCTACGACTCCTCGAAGAAGGGCTTCGACGGGGCCTCCTGCGGCGTCTCCGTCTCCATCGGCGCCCAGTCCCCGGACATCGCGCAGGGTGTCGACACCGCGTACGAGAAGCGCGTCGAGGGCGACGAGGACGAGCTCGACAAGCAGGGCGCCGGCGACCAGGGCCTGATGTTCGGCTACGCCTGCGACGAGACGCCCGAGCTGATGCCGCTGCCGATCCACCTGGCGCACCGGCTCTCCCGCCGTCTGTCCGAGGTCCGCAAGAACGGCACCATCCCCTACCTGCGCCCGGACGGTAAGACCCAGGTCACCATCGAGTACGACGGCGACAAGGCCGTCCGCCTCGACACCGTGGTCGTCTCCTCGCAGCACGCCTCCGACATCGACCTGGACTCGCTGCTCGCCCCGGACATCCGTGAGTTCGTCGTCGAGCACGTCATGAAGCAGCTCATCGAGGACGGCATCAAGCTCGACACCGACGGCTACCGCCTGCTGGTCAACCCGACCGGCCGCTTCGAGATCGGCGGCCCGATGGGCGACGCCGGACTGACCGGCCGCAAGATCATCATCGACACGTACGGCGGCATGGCCCGCCACGGCGGCGGCGCGTTCTCCGGCAAGGACCCGTCCAAGGTCGACCGCTCCGCCGCGTACGCCATGCGCTGGGTCGCCAAGAACGTCGTCGCCGCGGGCCTCGCCGCCCGCTGCGAGGTCCAGGTCGCGTACGCCATCGGCAAGGCCGAGCCCGTGGGCCTGTTCGTCGAGACGTTCGGCACCGCGACGGTCGACGTCGAGAAGATCGAGCAGGCCATCGCCGCGGTCTTCGACCTCAGGCCGGCCGCGATCATCCGCGACCTCGACCTGCTGCGCCCGATCTACGCCCAGACCGCGGCCTACGGCCACTTCGGCCGCGAGCTGCCCGACTTCACGTGGGAGCGCACGGACCGCGTGGACGCGCTGCGCGCGGCGGCGGGTCTGTAACCCACCCCGCACACGGCTCCACGAAGGGCCCCGGACCGTTCCCGGTCCGGGGCCCTTCTCGTGCCGGGGGACAGGTCCCGGACAGGTGCGGGGTGGACAGGTCCCGGACAGGTGCCGGGCGCGCGGCGCTGTCGGTGGTCTCTGGCAGGATTTGGCTGTGAGCAGCGAGGACAAGCAGCCTTCAGAGCCCGTCGGCGACGGGCCCGAGCAGCTTGCGCTCATCCGGGAGAGCGTCCGCAAGGCCAAGGTCCCCAAGGCGAAACCACGCACCTGGCGCGGAGCCGCGCTCGCGAAGGACCTCCCCGTCGCCCGCGTCATGGTCAACAAGGGCGCCCTCCACCTCGACCAGTTCTTCGACTACGCCGTTCCCGAGGAGCTCGACGCCGACGCCAGGCCCGGAGTGCGGGTGCGGGTGCGCTTCGGCGCCGGAGCACACCGAGTCCGCGGCGGACGCCGCGAAGGCGGCGGCCTGATCGACGGCTTCCTCATCGAGCGGCGCGCCGAATCCGACTACCAGGGAGCGCTCGCCGCACTCGCCTACGTCGTCTCGCCCGAGCCGGTCCTCAGCCCCGAGATCCTCTCCCTCGCCCGAGCCGTCGCCGACCGGTACGCGGGCAGCCTCGCCGACGTGCTCCAGCTCGCCGTACCCCCGAGGAACGGCCGGGCGGAGTCCGCCCCCTCCCCGGAGCCGCTGCCGCCGCCCCCCGCGCCCGCCCCCGCCACCTGGCAGCGGTACGTGCGGGGCCAGGCCTTCATCGAGTCCCTCGCGGCCGGCGGATCGCCACGCGCCGTGTGGACCGCGCTGCCCGGACCGCATTGGCCCGACGAACTCGCCCGCGCCGTCGCCGCGACCCTCGCGTCCGGGCGGGGCGCCCTCGTCGTCGTCCCCGACGGCCGGCGCGCCGCCCGCGTGGACACCGCGCTCACCGCCCTGCTCGGCGAAGGGCGCCACGCACTGCTGACCGCCGAATCCGGCCCCGAGAAGCGGTACCGGCAATGGCTCGCCGTGCGCCGCGGCTCCGTCCGCGCGGCCGTCGGCACCCGCGCCGCCATGTTCGCCCCCGTACAGAACCTCGGGCTCGTCGTCGTCTGGGACGACGGCGACTCCAGTCACAGCGACGACCGCGCCCCCTTCCCCCACGTCCGTGAAGTCCTCGAACTGCGGGCCACCCACGACCGGTGCGGATTCCTGCTCGGCAGCACCAGCTGCACCGTCGAAGCCGCCCAGCTCGTCGAGAGCGGCTGGGCGGCGCCGCTCGTCGCCGACCGGGCCCAGGTCCGGGCCGTCGCCCCGGTGGTACGGACGGTCGGCGACCACGACCTGGCACGGGACGAGGCCGCCCGCGCGGCACGCCTGCCCAGCATCGCCTGGCAGGCGGTCAGGGACGGGCTCGCCGACGGGCCCGTCCTCGTCCAGGTCCCGAGGCGCGGCTACGTGCCGAGGCTCGCCTGCGAGCGCTGCCGCACGCCGGCCCGCTGCCGCCACTGCGCCGGACCCCTCGAAGCGCCCGACGAACGCGACCTACGGTGCGGCTGGTGCGGGCGCGCAGAGCCCCAATGGCACTGCGGCGCCTGCGGGGCCACCCGGCTGCGGGCCCAGATCGTCGGCGCCCGGCGCACCGCCGAAGAACTCGGCCGCGCGTTCCCGGCCGTGCCGGTCCGGACCTCCGGACGCGACCACATCCTCGACAGCGTCCCGGCGCGCCCCGCGCTCGTCGTCTCCACCCCCGGCGCGGAGCCCGTCGCCGACGGCGGCTACACGGCCGCGGCGCTCCTCGACGGCTGGGCCATGCTCGGCCGGCCCGACCTGCGCGCCGGCGAGGAAGCGCTGCGCCGCTGGATCGCCGCGGCCGCGCTCGTGCGACCCCAGTCGGACGGCGGAGTGGTCGTCGTCGTCGCCGAACCGACCCTGCGGCCCGTACAGGCCCTCGTCCGCTGGGACCCGGTCGGGCACGCGCTGCGAGAGCTCGCGGAACGGGCCGAGCTCGGCTTTCCGCCCGTGTCGCGGATGGCGGAGGTCGTCGGAGCGGCGCCGGCCGTGACGGCGTTCCTCGCGGACGTGGAACTGCCCCCGGAGGCGGAGGTTCTCGGGCCCGTCCCGCTGCCGATCCCGGAGCGCCCCGGTGCGCGACGGCCCGACGCGCCTGCGGATGCCGCCCGGGCGCTGCTCCGGGTGCCGCCGGGCAGCGGGGCGGCGCTGGCGGCCGCGCTCAAGTCGGCGCAGGCGGCGCGCTTGGCACGGGGCGGCCAGGACCAGGTACGCATCCGCATCGACCCGCCGGACATCGGCTGACGCCGACGGGGGGCCGGTTCGAGTGCGTGTCGCCCCTGGCGGGGCGTGGCCCGGTGCGGGTGCGGGTCGTCGCCCTGCGGGCGTGGGCCCGGTGCGGGGTGATGCGCCCCGCAGGGCCCGGCGTGGTCCGGTTGCGTGTCGCCCATGGTGGGCGGGGCCTGGTCCTGATGCGTGTCGCCCCTGGGGCGTGGCTGCGCCGGTGGTGGGTGCGGGGGCGGGGCCTCCGGAGGGGGGTGTCCGGAATGGCTGTCCTCACCGCGCTTCGCGCGAGTTGCGACGCTTTACTTCCGGACACCCCCCTCCTC
>NZ_JBIVAU010000018.1:0-73361 GCF_044745705.1 Streptomyces sp. NPDC086835 | reverse complement strand
CACGGGCGAGCCGGCGGTGGCAGATGAGGGCTGCGGCTATGCCGACGAAGGCGAGGAAGTACTCGGCCTTGCGTTCGTAGCGGCGGTGGAGTCGGCGGCAGCCGGCGAGCCAGGACACGGTCCTTTCGACCACCCATCGGTGTCGGCCGAGCCGCTGCGAGGACTCGATGCCCTTGCGGGCGATGCGGTGGCGGATGCGGCGTTGGTGGAGCCATCGGCGCAGGTGGTCGTAGTCGTAGCCCTTGTCGGCATGGAGTTTGCCGGGCCGTCGGCGACGCGGGCCGCGGCGTGAGCGGATGGGCGGGATGCCGCGCACGAGCGGTTTCAGGCCGAGGCTGTCGTGCGTGTTGGCGCCGGAGATGCCCAGTGATAAGGGTAGTCCGTTCCGGTCCGTGATCAGGTGGATTTTCGATCCACTTTTGCCGCGGTCGGTCGGATTCGGTCCGGTCAGTGGCCCCCTTTTGCCGCCCGCACGCTGACGGAGTCGATCGCGCACCTCGACCAGTCCAGCTCTCCTCTGACACCGAGTTCGTCAAGGATGACCCGGTGCAGCCTGGCCCAGACCCTGGTTCGGGAACAGGAAGAAAGCACCCGGACCTGGCAGACCGTCAAGGACGACCTGGAGGTGCTGGACGAAGTCATCGCCGAAGCCGAGTCGCACCGCTCAGGGAGGGCCCTCAATCTGCAGTCGAGCGAGGGCTGGAACTGCATGCGCGGATCGCGGAACTTGAGGACAAGCGCTCTCGCCTCGATGGGGAAGGAGCGGTGCCCGCTACCCGGCCTGCGCAGTACATCGCCGCCCGGGTCGTCAACGACTTCGACTCGGTTCTCCAACACACCCTGGGCAGCTGGGAAGTACCGGCGGTCGACAACTCCGGGTACGACCAGTACAACGCCGAGATCCGGTCCGGGGGCCGCCCACACGCAGGCGTCCAGGGCGCTGCGCAGGGCGTGGACGCAGTCTCCGAGGATCAGGGGACCACGGCACTGGAGACCTCCTCGCACGTGACCCGTCCACCGGCACGCTGTACCTGTACTCCGGACAGATCGACTCAGCAGGCGTCTACATACTCGGCAGCCGCGCGGTCTACGGAAACGCCAGCTGGGACCTGACACGGCGGCCGCTTCTCACCTCACCCGGCAACATCCAAGGCAGCGTGGTCCACGCCACCGTGCAGGACCCGGACACCGGAGAGACATCGACCTTCCGCCAGTTCCAGCCCACCATCGGCGAGACCTACGGCGACTTCTGGGCCACCACACCTGCAGACCCGGACTACACGGGCAGCTACGTCGACAGCAACGGCACCGCAGCCAGCACTACCTGCCCGACCGGGTGCCTCATGTTCTACCCGGGAGGCCCGACCACGCATCGCTCGCCCCGACTGGTCGGCAGCGGTGCCTGGAGCACCACCATCACCGGCATCTTCTAGCGCAACCGCCGTCCTTGGAACGGCCGCTCGAGCTGAGGACGGCGGAGCGCCACGCCCGGCCGGGAAGGAGGTGCGCGGCCTCCGAGTGGTGCTACCCGAGCGTCTGCCCGGTCGGTTCATGGCGTGGGCGCGGTGCGGGTGGCGGTGCCGGGCCGTCCCTGCCGGCGACCGTTGATCGTGGAGGTTTGGGCGTGGTCGGGCCGGGCGTGGACGATGCGGCCGGTGTGCTTGCCCTCGTACATCGCCGTGTCGGCCGCTCTCATCAGCACGGGCAGTTCGCGGCTGCCGACCGCGGCGAGGGTGGCGGCACCGAGCGAGACGGCGAGCGGCAGTCGGTCCTCGCCGTACGGGATCGGCCGTGCCATGAGGCGGGTGAGGTGGTCCAGGCGCAGCTCCTGGTGCCGGGGTTCAATGGGGGCGAGTGCTGCGAATTCGTCGCGGCCCAGGCGTCCCGTGACGCCGTGGCGTCCGGCCCATGCGGTGAGGCGGGTGCCGATCGCGGCGAGGGCGGCGTCGCCGGCGGCATGACCGAAGTCGTCGTTAAGTCGCTTGAAGTGGTCGGCGTCCGCGAGGATCAGGACCACGTCGTGCGGGCGGCGCCCGAGGAGACGCTGGGCGCGGTGGGTGAAGGCTTCGCGTCGCCAGGTGCCGGTCAGGGGTCGCGCTGAGCGTTGGTGAGGCGGCGGTGGAGGACGGCGGTGTGGAGGGCCCAGCCGGCCAGCGGTACGGCGGCCGCGGTGATGTGGAGCGTCTTCCGGGATAACGGCGCGGTGCTCATACTGGGTTTTCCTCTTCCTGTTGAGAGGGAGCCCGGGCTGGCGGCTGTGCTTGCTGGCGGTGCCGCCCGGGCGTTGTCTGTCAGTGGTGCCGTCCGGCTCTCGGTCAGATCAGGACGCCCGCCGCAGCCGATGCGAGCAGGGCGAGCGCGGTCAGGCCGAGGTGGATTGCGTGGCGCAGGCGGGTGAACTTGGCGACGGCAATGGTCGACAGGACGCGGATGCGTGCGGCCCGGGTGTCGCTGGTCAGGCTGGCTCGGATCTCGTCGTCGTCGAGGCGTGCCCAGTACGGGAACGAGGCCCGGTCGTCCCCACTGAGCCGGGGCCGGACGACCAGGAGCAGCAGCACGGCGGCGGCGCCCAGGACAAGGACGGCAAGAGCGCCGAACGCCATGGTCACCGGTGGCAGGTCCTTGTCGGCCGCGGAGGCGACTCCAGCGAGCACCGCCTCATTGAAGGCCAGCAGTAAGGAGGCCTTGGCGTCGGTGCGGGCGGAAGCGCGCAGGTTCGCGAATTCCTGGACGCGTAAGGGCGGGAACTCGGGCGTGGATCTGGTGCTGGCCAGTCATTCTCATACGAGTTCGGACGCCACCACCGATGAATCCAAATGACGTCGCGCGTGGTGCTGGCCTAGCGTTTGCCCATGACCTCCCCGGACGGCGGCAGAGACGACAAGCCCGGCGTAACCATCCGCTCCCTGGACGACGTGGCCTCGGCGTGCGGCTCAGCGGACAGGAGCCATTCGATGAGGGCTGCGTGCAATATGTGGTCGAGGCCTGGGCTCCCGGCCTGACTGCACGCGTCGACGAGATCTGGGAGCCGCGCTCAAGCCCCTTCGAGGAGCACCCGTACGCGGGTCAGCTGGTCCGCCAGATCCGGGTACCTGGCTCGGAGCACCTGTAGGTCGGTCTGGGTGTCCAGGCCGTGGGACCACAGAACTCCGCGCCCCAACTCCAGCAGCTCGATGGCACGTTCCGGGGCGCCGGAGGCAGTGAGCGCGGCCGCGGCGTCCGTGGCCAGGTGTTCCCCGGCCTCGGTAAGTACCCGTTCCTGGCTGACCCGGTCCAGGCCGCGCCACGCAGCGATCGGCAGGATTTCCACAGCCACGGCACATGCGTCGACGGCGTCGGCGGAGCCGGGCCGCTCACGCATGGTCAGGGCGGCCCAACCCTGGGCCGCCCGCAGCCGGTACCACGATGCGGCGTCCGGCAGCAAAGCCGCCTCACGCCAGGCCGCCTCGGCCCGGCCGAGCATCGCCTCCCGGCTTGCGGAGGAGTCCTGACCGAGCGCGACTACCTGCTGTTCCAACGCACCCGCCAGCAACGTGAGCACCCTCGCGCGGTGCGGGCCATCGATGACCTCGCCGGCCTCCACGCTCGCCATCACATCCTGGAGCCGGCCGACCGCCGCAGCAAGGTCCTCATCCGAACCGGTCAGCGCGGCCCGGCCGAGCTGCAGCTGCACGACAGTCTCCCAGACGGTGCCTTCCGGGTCCCGCTTGTCCAATAGCCGGGCGGCTTCCTCGTAGTCCGCGAGCGTTGAGTTGACCCGGCCGCGGACGGTCAGGGCGCGTACGTAGTTGCGGGCCAGCGTCGTGCTCTCCCGGTCGCCGGGCGGCAGCAGGGAGTCAGCCTCCCGCACGCACCCCACGGCGGCGTCGAGGTCCTCGCTTCGCCCCAGAGTCTCGAAGCGTTCCACGTAGTAGTGTCCGAGGTTCGAGAGGAATTTGCCTCGGTCACGTTTTGCCTCGCCCGGGCGTTCCCGCTCGAACCGGGTGGAGCGGGAGCGGTCAATCGCTTCACTGACATAGGTGATGGCCTCTTCCAGATCACTGATCTGGCGGAAGAACAGGAAACGCATGTAGAGGGCGTCGGCCAGGCTCGATGCACCAAAGACGATGCCTGTTTCGAGTGTCCAGTCCAGCGCCTCCAGCCTGCGGTTACGGGACAGGCCGGGCTTCTTGAGGAGCAAGGACGCCAACTCACGTGGACTGGGTTTGGGCTCGAGAGGTGCACTCAGCTCGGTCTTCCGCAATGCGCGGTGCAGCGAGATGCTTTCGTCGAGTTCGGCGACATCACCGCTGGACCAGAAGCGTTGCATCAGGGCCCCGGCCAGAGCCGACAGGTCCGCAACCCGGGAGATCCCCGTGCCGAAGTTCGCGGCGCTGCGAAAGAGCTCGATGCACCAGTCGAGGGCTTCCGTATTGGTGTTCAGCTGGTGGAGCCTCAGGAGTAGCGTTCCCAGGTACCGCTCCCCGGTGTACCGGTCCAACGGTGATAGCTCCGCATACTGCAGGAGTCGGTGGAGCACCTCGATATGCTCGACGAACTGGTCGGGGTCCCAGGTCTCTGCAGCCTCAGCGGCCCGCTCGACCTCCTTGAGCATGTACCTGCGGAGCAGAATCCGTCTCAGGGGCACTGATCCACCGCCGCCATCTGCGCGATGTCCGCTGTCCGGACGCCGACTTCGCCTGAACGCGTCTTCACCACCAAGGTGCCGGAGCTTACCCGCACCACCTGCCCGCAGACCTTCCCGGCGGATGGTGTGGTTACCTCGACACCGGGCGGTTTCGCGGCGGGCCCGTACCAGGTCGTGCCTACCGCCGTCACCAGTAGCGCCGTGCATACCAGGGTCAGCACGACACCACGGCGAAGCGCCAGCAGTGCTGAGCGAGCTTCGGTGTGTTCGATGCCGCTCCGCACCAGACCGCCGCGCAGCGGGGTCAGGTCCAGCTTGCCGTGGGCAGCACGGACTAGGGAGAGCGCCGCCCACGTCCCGCAGACCAACGCGGCCAGCAACAGGATCCCCACTACAGCAGCCCAGGGCTTCGCCAACTGGCCCACATCGGTACGACCTTTGATGAGACCGAAGCCGATGAGCCCGACCAGGAGGGCGCCTAGCGCATTGCGCCAGGCAGTGGCCGCCGAACGAACCCGCGGGAGTTCCTCCCGCATCAGACGCGCGCGCTCTTGCGCTGCCAGGAGGTCTTCGCGCTTCGCATGGCGGCCCGGCGAGATGCTCAGCGGGCTCATGGCGTACTCGTGATGGTCAGGGTCCAGTAGGCGCCGCAGCCCGTACGGTCATGGGGGCGGTTCGGGTGGTCGTCCAGGCACATGCAGCTCATGGGCTCCACGTGGCTCGTTCCTCCACCGCCCTGGCCGGCTGATGCGGACTGCCTGAAGACACCAGCGAAGAGCGGCAGTTCAAGAGCCGCCCCGCAGCGGGGACAGTCGCACAGGAGGACGTACTCCTCGTCGCCGACGGGCACTAGCGTGTGGTCGCTTGCCACGGCCGTACTGTAAGAGGGATCGGTGACTTCCTGGTACTCGAGTGGTGTTCCCATGTCGGTCCTTCATCTGGTGCGTGAAACAGGTGCGGGGCAATGGGAAGGCGTCTCAGGGGCCGGTGTGGGTGAAGGGGGCCCAGGCGCCAATCTGACGGGGTCTGCGTGCGCGGACTTCGCGTACGGCCCGGTGCAGTGCCACGGCCGAACGGGCGGGTGAGAAGACGGACCGGTCGCCAGCGGCCCCCCGGTAAAAGGCCCGGGCGATCTCATGGGCGGCCCTGTCATCGACGGACCACAAGGTGCCCACCACGTGTCGGAATCCCGCGTAGTGGAGTGCAGCGCCGAGTGTGATCACCTCATTCGAGAGGACGAGACCGCCTGTCGCCGTCTTGCAGGCTGCCAAGAAGATGAACTCGCCACCGTAGTGGTCGCCGATGACGTCGGCGACCGTGAGCGTGCCGTCGTACAGGAGCAAGCCGCCACGCTGCGGTTCGTAGAGATCTTGATCTCCGTGACAGCTGAAGTGGACCCAGGGGTGCTTTGCCATCGCCGCGCGGACTGTCCCGACCGTGGCGCCCGCTCGGTCCAGCTTGGTGAGGCGGCCCCCGAAATACTCCTCAACAAGGGCGCTGTCCTCGGCGACCGAGGCCAGCTGGGGCTGTCCGGGGGTTTCTGGAGCCACGTACAGCAGGCGGCCCTGAAGAGGGGAAGGTGGTCGCTGCCGCGCCTCGCGCAACGCCCGCAGGGTAGGTGTGTATGAGGAGACCACCCGGTCCAGGACGGAGTCCGACGTCCCGCCGCCCGGCGCGTCGTGGTACCCGGCGGCGTGGAGCGGCAGGAGGCTCAGCACACCGGTTGGGCACCACCACACCCGCGGGTACGGGGTACCCGGTGCGGGGTCTGCGGTGTGCCCTAGGGTGCGCAGGACGGGTTCGGCGATCTCGTCCCACAGCTGCTCCGCCAGCCTCCGAAGGCCGGAATCCGCTTCCCGCCGGGCACGGGCCACCGCGATGCGCAACGATGCGATCGCGCGGTGGATATCGGGGGAGTGGTCGCCTGCCGCGAAGCGGCTCAGAGCCAGCGCCAGTTCCGCGGACGTCCGCTCAGCCTGCAACAGACGGTCCACGTATTGCCGGACCCGTCTGTCCAGCACCTCGGCGGACACCGCGGGCAGAGGTGCGATCACGACGCCGCCGGAGGTCACCAGTAGGGCGTCGCAGCGCCAGCGGCTGATGTTGAGCACGGCCACGGTGCCTTCGTCCGCGGGCGGGAAGAGATCAGGGGCGCGGGGAGCCTGCAGGAAGTTCGCCAGCTGCCGGTCACCGGTGTCCCTGCCCAGCTCGCGCACCCGCGCCACGAGGCGGTCCCATTCCCGGGCAAGGGCCATCCGTTGATCGACACGATGCCGTTCCGGTTCCGCCCCCGTGTCCGCAATTTGCAACTACGCCCTCCGGTGGCCCCGGCCCAGACAGACCTACAGCTCGACAGAGTAGCCCGTAATGCCCACCCCACTCCTGGAAGCCGCGGACCCGGTCGGGTGAGAACTAGCGTGGCCCCTCCGCACAAGATGGAAGTGCTCGAGTAGCGCGGCCTGCCGGTGCTGCTGACAGCGGAGGAGCTGGAGCAGACCACGTCCGTCGACGCCATGGCGGTTTACCAAGGCGGGCTGGAGTTCAGGCGGCCACGCCTTCGCCGCATGGTCCGTGCGCGTGATTTGCGCAGCGACCGGACAGCGAAGGGCGGCCGCTCCATCTGTGCCGAAAGCGGGTGTCGGGTGCTGACGGGACGGCAACCTGTCAGGGGTACTTGCTTGGCGAAGACCAGGGTTCCGTCGACCTCCAGCAGTGCTGTCTTCCCGCCGATGCCGGAACCGATCGGTGTAGCGCCGGCCACGAGCTCGTGCAGTCTGCGATCACTGCATAGCGCCAACGATGTGGAAACGGCACCGTGGGCGGCCAGGCGAGCACCGCGGGACATGTCACAGCTCTTCGCCTATGCCTCCATCCGGGCACCCGCCTCTCGGGCCCCCAGGTCAACGAGCACACGGACAGGAGCTATTCGCCACCCTCTGACGTCGAGGGCGATGATCCGCTCCTGTCGCCCTGACGGCTGCCGCAGCGCCCCAGTGACATCAATTCACATCGATATTGATCATGAAAAAGCCCCCAAGTGGCTCCCGAACTCATCTCGAAACGACATCTCTGAAAAGTGACACAGCGACCGGTGGACGTCTGGCTACCGGGGTAGCTTCGCGGTTCGCTCCGGGTAGGCGGTGCCGACGTAGCGCATGGCGGTCTGTTCGGTGATGCCGAAGAGCCTCATGAGCTTGAGCGGGTCGCCGGTGGTGAAGGCTTCGTCGAGGATGCGGTCCTGGCGCAGTCTGTCGAGGGTCAGGCCCTTGGGCAGAACTTGCTGCAGGGTGTTCCTGTGCACGGCCGGGTGGTCGGGGTCGAGTGCGGTTTTCTGGCTGACCAGCAGGTGGGGGTTGGCGGAGGCGGGCCAGCGTTGGTGGCGGTAGGTCAGCCAGTCGGCGGCGAGGTGGTGGGTGAGTTCTTCCATGTAGAGGGTGTGCCGCAGTAGGCCGCGGCGCAGTTCGAGGGTGCCTCGGGCGAGGTTCAGGTCGGCGGTGCGCGCGGTGCGGATCTCGGTGGCGGGGACGGCGTGGATGGCGGCCAGGGCGATGGTGAGCCGCGCGAACGGGGTAGCGGCGTGGTCGAGTAGGCCGGCCAGCAAGTCGGAGGGCACCGGTCGTGGGGTGCTTGTCAGATCACCCACGGCCAAGTGACGGGCGAGGTCGTGGAAGACCAGCCGCTTCCGTTTGAGAGCCCGGAACAGGCTACGTAGCGAGGTGGCGAGTTGCCGTCGGGCGGTCCCGGCCAGGTCTTCCAGGGCGTGTTGGAGGTGGTCCGGGGTGACTTCTCGAAGGGTCGTCATGCCGGCCTCCTTCCACGCGGTGAGGGTCGGTTGGAGGATGGTCAGGTATCGGCGGATGCCATACCAGCTGCGCGGCTCGTTCTCACGGGGGCCTTGGCCGCGCAGCACTTCCGCCCATGCGCGGACCTCGTCGGCGACGCGTTGCGGTAGCGCCTGGAGTGCGGTTTCGATCCAGGCCAGGTCGCTGTCCTGGTGGAGCTCGGGGTCGTCGACGAGCAGGCCACGGGCGCGCAGGAACTGGCAGACGGGCTTGGCCGCGAGGTGCGTATCCAGCCGGGCCAGGTCATGGACGTCGCGCTCGTGGACGGCGTTCTCGACACCGAGCCAGTACCCCAGGATGGTGAGGGTGCGGATGTTCTTGCGGAAGCCTGACGTCTGCTGGTTCCGGCGAAGCTCAGCGAAGTCCTCCACCAGCGCGGCGGCCGCAGCAGTCAGAGGCAGTTCGCCCGGTGGCCAGCTCCGCAGCCGGGCCAGCACCGGCGACCAATTGCGGCGCATGGTGAACAGGATTTCCTGCCCCGGGCAGATGGTCGCCGCAGGCGATATGTCCGCAGGTATGGGCGGGAGTTTGTCGTCCTGGAGCGGCATGGCCTGCCCGTCGGCGCCGACGGGCAGGTCGATCACTAGCTGCGTGGCTGCCACGGCGGTCGGCCGCACCTGGTCGGTGTCGCGATGGGGATGGCAGGTGCGGCAGTGGCCGGCACGCAGTGGCAGCGCGTCCCGGTGGCAGCGCGTGCAGTCCCCTGGCTGTTGTCGCTCCCGCCAGTACCGGCAGGGGTCGCAGAGGAATCCCGCATCCCGCCTCCTGGGCATCCAGGCTTGACAGTCGCTGCACTGGCGCGGTGCGAACCATGAGTTCGGGCCTGAGGTGACGTCGGGGGCCTGGGGTCGGCCGGCCCGGGCGAGATGTCTGGGTTGAGGCACGGCCAGCAGGCCGGCGCGTAGCAGGACAAGGCAGACCGTGTCACCATTCGTCGGCAGATCCCGCAACAACGTCTCGGGGGCCGTCGAGCCGCCGTCCGCCTCACGCACGGCCAGAGCGAGGCGAACCATCTTGGCGGCCAGGTAGTACCAGGCCCTGGTCAAGCGACGCTCGGCCGTCAACGCTTCCAGCACCGGTTTGGCCTGGTCCCAGCCGGAGACCATCCGGGTGGCGATAGCGCGGACTGTGGCGTCGGTAAGGGTGCGCGGCAGGGTGAACAAGGAAAGCTGGCCCCACACCTGCGGCTCCAGTACCGCCGCACCGGCCGGCTCTTCGCGCTGCTGACTCAGCATGCGTCTCCACCTGGCGTTCACCCCACGCCCGCCACTCTCACCGTGCACGATCTTGCGGGCCTGCGTCGCGTAGTGGCGGTAGGTGCCAATCGTGAGCTGAAGGGCACGCGGCGGTGCTTCGGGGACGGCCAGCGCCCAACCCGCGTCGTCCTCGGCCCGGATGGCTTGAAGGCAGGGCTTACACAGTCCCTCGGTGTTGAGGTGGGCCTCGTGTCGGCATCGCGGGCACATCCCGCGTGCGGGGTGATCGTATTTCCAGTGTTCGCAGCCGTGGCAGATTCGGCGCCCGTACAGCACCGACCAGTTCAGGCACATCTCGCAGCTGCGGGCACGCCCCGTCTTCTTCGCCATGCCCGTTGCTCAGCTCGGCGGCAGTGAACGCGGCCCGCCGCTGTGGCGGGTACGGGGGACGGGCCTCACCGGCCCCGGCTCCCGCCCCTCGGCGCCGATCGCCAGTTGGCCGGAGTCCTGGGCGGCCTGCGCGCCGGCGACGGGCTCGGCCTGGAGCAGGTCGGCGACCGTGCAGTCGAGCGCCGCGCACATCAGGTCCAGGTCGTCCAGGCGAACCGTGACGGGCTTGCCGCCCCACAGCGCGGCGACCTTGCTCAGCGACGGGTTGAACCCCACTTGCTGGAACGCGGCCAGCACTTCGGTCGGCCGCCACAAGTCCCGCTGGGCGGCGACCATCCGCAGATTCCACTTCACCGCAGGTTCCCCTTGTCCATCACCAGTCGTTGGGCAGCCCGGGCGCTGGCCGCCAGATTCGCGTGCTCCGGTTCGGCGTGCGCGGTCGCCATGTACCGAAGTGTCGTGGTGGCCCAGGCGTGTCCCAGGACCTTCTGCACCTCCCACAGCGTCATCCCGCGCTCGTAGTTGTGGGTGGCGCAGGCGTGCCGCAACAGGTGCGGGAACAGGTCGGTGACCGGCCCAGTCAGATAGGCGCCGGCCGCGTTGTGCAGGGCCCGACGGAACGTCGAGGGGACGATCGCTGGGGCGATCGGCAGGTTCAGCGCCGCGACTGCGGTGGGCTTGCGCTCCGATGGCCACAGCGGCGCCTTCGGGTGCTCGGCGTCGTCGCCGAACTCGCCACGAATCTCCTCGATGTACCACCACAGGAGGGCCCGGCCCTCCTGGAACATGTACGCCTCGCGCGGCCGGGGCCCCGACCCGCCGGCCCCCTTGCCGAGTACGACGAAGCGGCCCCACTGGCCGTGCTCCCAGTGCAGGTCGCCCATGCACACCCCGCACAGCTCGTTGGCCCGGACTCCGGACAGGTACGCGATCTTCGTCATCACGTAGTCGCGGCAAGCGACCAGGTACTTCCGGGCGCTTGGCAGGTCCTCGCGCCAGCGGCCGAAGAAGTCCCGCATCGCCGTCTGCGAGGGCGGGACACGCAAGCCGAAGTCGCCACGGTGCCGGGGCCGGTTGAACGGGTCGATCGGCGACTCGACGGCGTGGCCGAAGCGGCGCATGATCTCGCCGGCATAGCGCTGTTCGAGGAACGCGAAGTAGGCGTCGATCTTGTTGATTTTGCCGCGCAGGGTCGACGGCGCACGCTTGCCCGCACCGGCGAAGTACCGGTCCACCTCCCGGGGCGAGAGCTTCCATGGCACCGTGCCGTAGAACTCGCAGACCTCGATCACCGGCTTGATCAGCCCGTCGAGCGTCGTCGGTGCCAGGCCGGCCGCGTCCCTCGCCCACTGGTACTCGGACAGCGTGTCGAGGAAGAAGCTCTCCTCGTCGTGCTCCGAGATGCGGGCCTGGCGGCGCCGCTGAAGGGTGACGACGTCCGCAAGGCCGGACTCGACCGACACCGCGGCCGGATCTACCGGCACGGCCGACTCTGGCCCGGGGCGCACGAGCGTCAGCACGCAACTTTCGAAATCTGACACGAAGCCGCAGATTACGGCGATCACTCGCAGAATCTGCGAGTTACTGCTGAGATCTCACACCAACGAGTGAACGACCCACACAGGGCGATCTACCAGCTGAGATGCGGATTCGCGGCCACCAAGAGACCTCCGGGAACCCGCGCGTACTCCAATAATCTCGCGGCCACCGTGGCGCAGGCGTGGTCGAGGTTCTTGTCCATGTCGGGCACAGGGATCGTGGTCATGTGGCTGGGTTCTCCTTGTCATGGGTGGTCTCTGGGCGGCACGTCGTTGGCTGGCGGCTGCTGCGTCAGAGCCGGGAGGCGTGGTGCATGCTGAGGAAGCCCTCCACCCTTTTCAGAGCGCTCTGGAGACAGGGGAGGGCCTCCGGGGCGGCCGACTCATTAGCCGATGCTGCGGCCGCCCCGGGATTTCACGCGGCCAGCTGGTGCATGGCCGGGGGAGCGGTGGAGCTGGTGGGGTCGGCGTGGGTGCCGTCGTGGCACTCCAGGCAGGAGCCCAGGGTTTTGAGGGGTATTGGCGGAGCGCACTTGTTCTGCAGGTGCCGTATGCCGGCGCGGAGGTGCCGCAGAGGCGGTGCCGGTAGCGCTGAGGGATGCGGCCGTGTTGCTGAAGGAAGCTGGTGAGCCGGGTGCACCCCGGACTGCGGCGTCGAGCAGCGTCATTCTCAGCCCGGGCCACGCTCTTTGCCTGCGACGATGCAGCCGCGTGGTGTCCATCTCGCTGCGTAAACTGTTGGCTCGTGTGCCCGTCTGTGATGTCAACGTGCAACTGACGGTTCGCGTTCGACCCGAAGGACTGAGCCGTGCCCGACCGACCTGAGATCGTCTGCATCTGCGGCTCTACCCGGTTCGTGGACGAGATGCGTGCGGCGAACCGTGATCTGACCTTCGCAGGTGCCATCGTCGTCGCGCCCGGCGAGGCAGACGAGTTGATCACCAACGAGCAGAAGATCGCGCTGGACGCCCTCCATCTACGCAAGATCGACCTGGCTGACCGGGTTCTGGTCGTCAACCCAGGCGGGTATATCGGCGAGTCAACGAGCAGGGAGATCGCATACGCCCACGCCACCGGCAAGCCGATCTCGTTCACCGATCACTCTGGCCAGTAGACGCTTCGTGGTACGCGCGGGCAACGAGTCTCGGTCGGTCTTGGAGCGGGCTGAGCGCGGTCTGTCAGGTTTGCTTGCGACAGGCGATGTAGGCGAACCAGTTTCGCTTCGCGTATACGGTCCACCGTGTGGCGTTGCTGATGCTCGTGCCGGTGAGGTCAGCGAGGCCGGATGCCGGCAGGTCGGACGCCAGGGCGAGACGGGTGCTGTTGCGGCTGGCGAGGCCTTCGAAGCCGTGGCGTCGGAGCAGTAGGCCGAGGTATTCGGACCGGATGGGTCGCGCGGGTTCCTGGCCGGGGAAGAGCCACGGTGTTGTGCTGGTTGTCTGAAGGACCGGTCATCAAGGGCTCTGCATGCCGATGGTCCTCGCCCCCGGGATTGCGGGGGCGAGGACCATCGGGCCGTGCTTCTGGTGCTGTGGTCAGAGGTCGGAGGGAAGGCGCTCTCCGGTCTCGGCGTCGTAGGCGATGCCGGTCGGGGACAGCCGGATCATGCGGGAGTGTGCTCGGGTGCCCTTCTTCCAGTTCTTCCCGCCGACCGCGACGCGGACGGTGATGTCCGCGAGAGGATCAGCAACGGGCAACGAGAGCTCAGGCGAGTCGGCAAACCATTCGTCTGGCTTCACGCTGCTAGCGGTTTGCCCGTCGGCATCGATTCGCAGGTACCGCGCGTCCTTCTCGAAGTAGGTCCGAAGCTCGATAATGACGCGGTCCCCGTCTCTGTTCCAGCGGGCCAGCACGTCAGCGTTGACCCCATCGAGGCGTAGTTCGGCTCCTGACCTGCCCTTGTACGCGGCGGCCTTCTCGGTGCGGTCCTCGCGTTGCTGCTCGGTGTCGGCCATCTGACTCCCGCCGACGATCGCGAGGGACAGAGCCGCGGCGGTGGCGACGTAGGGCCAGACGCGGCGGCGGGTGCGGGAGGGCGGTTCGTCGTCGGGAGTCGACGGCTCGGGTGGGCTATCGGGCCCGCGGTACCACTCCTGTTCCGGGCTGCCGCCGGGCTGCTGCTCGAACCAGTCGAGGTTCTTCCCCATGCGGCTGACGGTAGCGCGCAGTTGGGCGGCCTTGTATCGGTCTCCGCCGAGTTCGGCCACCTGTGCCCGGGTCACCAACCACTGCACCGCCTCGTTCGAGTTGATGCCGTAGGCGTTGATGTCCTCGCGCTCGCCGATGGCGGCGAGATGGGCAGCTTCGCTGAACCGTCCTTCCATCGCGGCCTGGACGACGTCGTCGTGCCGAGTGTCGATGTCGGGCTCTATGACGTTGGGCGGCATGTCCCAGTCCCAGCCCTCGTCGGCCTGCTCGGGAGTGTCTTTCTCCACGACCAGGTCGTCGTCGTGCTCTGCTGGCATCGGCTGCTCGGTGCCGTGAGCCTCGCGCACGCAAGCATCTGCCTCTTCCAGCTCCTGGTCGTCGACGTGCACGAGGGTGCCCTGCTCCACGGTCAGGCCGAGGGCCTGCTGTGCCTGGCGCCGCCGGGACGACGTGTCGGTCAGCGCCATCTCGTCTTCGCTGACAACGGTCTGGATGATGTCGACGTAGCCGGGGCCGACCTTCCACACGGCCTGTCCCGGTCCGAGGGTCGGGATGGTGTCGACGGCCCACTGCGGCAGACCGAGCAGCGCGCCGACGGCCGCCGCCTCCTCAGGTCCAAGGCGGCCGACGTGGGCGATCTCGCACAGCCGTGCAAGGTCCTGGGCCTTGCCGTCGCCGAGGTCGGACAGGGTGTGCATCACCCCGTCCAGGGACAGCGCCGCCTTGCGCGAGTTCTTCAACTGCCGCTGGATCAGGGAGGCACTGGCGGGGGAGAGCAGGATCTGCCACGCCTCCTCGAGCACCAGGTGCCGGTGCGCGGCGGTCGACTGCGGCAGCCACACGTGCTCCGCCCAGCACGACACCGCCGCCATCAGCGAGGGGATCGCCGGGCTGTTGCGGTCCAGGCCGGTGAAGTCGAAGGAAAGGATCGGCAGGTTCGTCTCGGGCAGGCCGGCGTCCTCGCCGTCGAACAGTCCGCAGAGCGAGCCTTCGGTATACCGGGACAGCGCCATCGCGGCGGCCTCGCCCCACTCAGCGAGCCGGTCGGCCGGCCACCTGCCGGGTTCTGGACTGACCAGGGCATCCACCAGGCCGTTGAGCGCCGTTGCCTTGGGATGGTTCAGGGCGTGCTGGAGCGCGTGGGTGGACTGGGTGGTGAGGGCGTCGGGTTCGACCGCCAGGATCAGGGAGCGGACCAGTTGCTCCCGCACCGCCGGGGAGAACAGCTCGGAGCAGGGGTTGAGACGAAAGTCGCCGGCCTGGATGGTCCTGCCCCTCAGTGCCTTGACGACGGGCCGCCATTCGCCGGTCGCGCCGTCTTCACCAAAGGAGTCGATGACGACGGCCTGGTGGCCGTGTTCACGGATCTCCCGGTGCATCCGGATCTTCGCGGTGGTGCTCTTGCCTGAGCCGAGCCCTCCCAGCGCGAGCGTGTTCGTGGACGGGAGAATCGCGGCGGAAGCAAGCACGGGGGAGAGGTGGAAGGCGCGGCCGTCCAGCAGGGAGCGGCCGATCGGGATGCCCGGAAATTCTGTGTTGGAGGTGACGAGGGGCGCGGTGATCGCGGCGTGGCTGGAGGGCAGGCGGATCACAGGATCGCCCCTTTCTGGGTGGAGGCCCCGTGCGGGGTGGTCATGATGTGGGCGCGGTGCTGCTGGCCGGTGAGCCAGTCGAGACGGATGCGGTGCCGGTCAGCGGTGAGCGATGCGGTCCAGCGGGCGTCGGTGACGCTCTCGGGACTGTCGGCCCACACAGTCATGTAGGCGTCGAGGTCGACGAGGGTCGCGCCCTCGACCAGGGCACCGTGGGCCGTGCTGCTGGCGTGTTGCAACGCCTCGGCCTTGATCTTGTCGGTGGTCCACGCCTCGGCCGCGGCGGACTGCCAGCGTGCGGAGCGGCGCGACTGCGCTGCGGGCAGCGGCCGGTACAGGACGGCGAACGAGCGGTCTGCCCCGGCCGTTCGGTCCGCCTCCCCGTCGTCCAGCAGCAGGCGGCGCATCATCTCGCCGTCAGTGGCGTCGGGCCATCCCGTGATCCGGGCGGTCGCCGCGAACCGGCCGTCCTCCAGCCCGACCCAGCCTGCACTGCGTTCCGCGACGACAGGCAGCGGTTCCACTTCCACCGGGGTCAGGACCCCGAGCCGTGAGAACTCGCCCTCGAGGGTGGCGAGGATGCGGGCGGGTTGTCCGACCAGTCCCTTGGGGACGTGCACGGAGATGGTCTGGGTGTGGGTGGTGCAGTCCCCGACGGTGGCGTGGTGGGTGACGTGCACCTGGACACCGGCGGCGCGGGCCTGTCCGCCGGCGAATGTGAGCGCGCGAGAGAACGCATTGTGGAACTGGACCCGGCGCACTGGGTCCTGCACGGTGCCGTGCTCCTGGTAAAAGGCCCAAGACGTGGTCGCTCCCGGTCGGTCGACCACAGACCGTGGCGCGGTGCGCTCGCACAGGTGCCGGTATCCGACGGCCGCCCATCGGGCGATCGAGCGGGGTCCCGGCGCCGCGTTAAGCAGCGCCGCGGCCGCACCCACCGCGCCGAACGTCCACACCGGCGGTGGGGCGAGCAGCGCGCTCGCCAGGATCGCCCCGCCGGCCCCGGCGTTCAGCTTGGTCAACAGGGTTTCGGCGGGGCTCAGTCCGCGCTGCAGAGCGGGGACGCGGTAGCCGGGCGTCAGCGAGTACATGGCAGAACCTCCGAAAGCAGTGATGGCGCGGCCCCGGCGCCCACCGGGTCTGGTGGGCGCCGGGGCCGGAAAAGGATGTGCCCCCGTTACGGGTTGCGCGGGCGGCTGGGTGCCGGCCGCTGAGGGGGAGCCGTCTGGGGCGGAACAGGCTGAGTGGTGCCGGGCTGGGGCGGTTGCGCGCTGCCCGGCCGGGTCGGCGTAGTGCCGGGCGTCCGGGGAGGCGGCGAGACTCCGGCTGCGGCTCGCGCCTCGCGGCGTGCCTGGCTGATCTGCGCGGTGCGGGCCGTGTCCCGTGTCGCCTGCGCGACAGCAGAGGGGGTGGTCAGCCGTGCTGGCCGCTCCCGCTTTTGAACGCCGTAGGCCGCGAGCAGGACTCCGCGGTCCTGGGTCATGGCCCGGCCCGGGGTGTCCACGGTGCGGGGCACCCGGGGTGCGTTCTCCTGCTCGTAGACGGTCGGCACCCCGGCGCGAACGACGGCCCGGGCGATGGGATTGGCGGTGTGGCGCTCCACCATCGTCCTGGCAGCCCCAGCGACCCGGGGGCCGATGTATGGCACGCCGTGGAAGATCATCCGCAGCATGAGCGCATCGGCCGCGACCAGGAGCACGAGGTCCATGGCCACCGACCCTGAGAACAGCGCTACGAACGGGCTGATCAGCAGGAGGGCGAAGGGTGCGAAGAGAAGGCCCAGCAGCCGCATCGCCCACTTCTTGACCGCGGTTGTGTCGCCCCCTCGTGCCAGCGATGCCAGCACCAGGGGTGCCATGCACACGAACACGAGGATGCCGAGCTGCCGGGTCATGAACACCAGCGCGGCAAAAGCGAGGGCGACCACCAGGCCGGCGACGATCAGCAGCATCGCCAGCGGATCGTTGGCTTCGGCTGCCACGTCGGTTCGGATGGCCTTGAACAACGTCGACTCGTTGCTGTCGAACGCTGCCATGAACGCCGTGCTGACGGCCTTGTTCAGCAGCATCACTGCCCCGGGGATGGCTCCCATGGCGACAACGGCCGCAAGCGTCCAGCCGGTGGAGGCGCCCATCTGCTTGAGCCGTGGTGCGCCCTGCCATGCGGTCAGGGCGCACACCACCACCACGCATACGAAGATCGCCACGGCGAGGTGCTGGCCGAGCCACAGGAACGGCTGGTAGAGCGCGCTGTCGGTCTGCGCCGGCGCCCATGCCTTATCGGGCGCCACCAGCCTCTCCAACTCCTTGATCAGGTCATTGGCGAGGCCCTTGACGCTGTCGGCGGCGCCGTCCACAAGGTCACCGCCGGGGCCGGTCCCCCCGCTCACGTCGGGGGGACCGGTGCCGTCCGAGTCGCACAGGTGGCGCTGCCGCTCCGGCAGCAGGTCGCAGGGATCGTCCTTCTCAGGCATGCGGATCAGCCCTTGGGAGTCTGGGCCGGGGCGGTCACGGTGGAGAAGAGCGTGTCGCCGTACATCGCCAGGACAACGGCGACGAACAGCGTGCCGACCGCCATCGACCCCTTCCGCAGCGCGGACTTGGGGTCACTGGACAGCTGGAGCAGCATCCGGACGGCGATGATCGCGATGACGGCGGCGATGCCCTTGGTGACCAGGCCGCCACCGGTCATGCCGATGGTCTTGAAGAAGTCGGAGAAACCGCCGGACATGTCGACGGGAGCGGCGAGGTGGGTGAGCTTGCGCATGGGTCAGATCTCCTGGCTGTTGGTGGGGACGGGGCGGGCGACCGCGTAAAGGTCGGTCATCGCGTCCATGGGCGAATAGCGGACCTGAGTGCCGGGGCGGGGAGCGTCGATCATCCAGCCATTTCCGACATAGATGCCGACGTGATGAATGGACGCGGCGCTGGAACCGTAGAAAACGAGATCTCCGGGGCGCGGCTTGTCGACGGGCTGCGATGTCGCGTATTGCTGCGCCGCTGTGCGCGGCAGGGCGATTCCGGCCTGTGCATAGGCGTACAGCGTGAGCCCGGAGCAGTCGAATCCGATGATGGATTCACCGGATCGTCCCTTGGGGGAGCAGCAGGTCCCTTTCGAGGGTCCGCCGGCGTTTCCTCCGCCCCACGAGTAGGGCTTGCCGAGCATTTCCTGTGCCGCGTTGACAGCGGTTCCGGCCTGGTCGGTGGTCGCGGGCTTTCCGCCGGATGTTTCGGCAGCGGCGGCGCTGATGGTTTTGACGTAGTGCTGCGTCTCCTTGAAGGGAGGAACGCCGCCGTATTTGCGGACGGCGCCGCTGCCTGCGTTGTAGGCGGCCAGCATGTTGTGCTGTTTGTTGCCGGGGACGTCTTTCACGTCGTAGGCAATGGTGCACAAATATTTCGCGGACGAGGGGATCGCGTCCTCGGGGTCCCACACGTCGCGTTTGCCGTCCCGGTTGCCGTCGATTCCATGGCTCTCCCACGTGGACGGCATGAACTGGGCGATGCCTTGCGCGCCGACCGGCGAGCGGGCTTTCGGGTTGAATCCGGATTCCTGGGTGAGAAGGGCGGCGAGCAGATTCGGGCTGACTTCGGGGCAGGCGTTTCCCGCCTGCTCGATCAGCTCCTGGTAGGCAGTGGGAACGGCCATACTGAGCGCCGCTCCCACCGGGTCGTCGCCGGCCGACTGGACGAGAGCGGCCACGACGACGGCTGCAGTCGCTCCCACGCCGATCGTGACGGCTGCAGAGGCTCTCAACGCACAATCCTCTCTAGAGGCCTGTCTGAGTGTTTTCGCAGGTCAGTACCGCCACCCATGACCGCCAGGCCACCGCCAGAGCACCGCCACCCCGGCGGTGCTGACCGCCACCCGGCAGGGCTGGGTGGCGGTGGGGCGGCGGTGCTCTGGCGGTGCTGGGTGGCGGTCACGAAGCGGACATCTGGGCGGCGGTGAGGTCGGCGAGGCGATAGCCCCGCACACCCTTCGCGCCCTTGTCCGCCGGGACGCCGAGCAGCTTGGTCAGCTGCTTGCCGCGCTCCACCGGCTCGGTTTCCGTGATGCCGAGTGCCGGTGCCAGCTCGGCGGTTGGCATGAATTCCATGCCGTTTTTCCGCATCAGGTCGATGGCCTGCTTGAGCGGTGATTCCGGCGCTTCAGTAAGTACCTTTTGCTGCCGGGTGAGAACGGTGTCGACTACTTCCCAGATGAATTCATCCGCGAAGTTGAATCCACGGAGCAGCGTGGACACACCGTGCGCGAACAGCACACCCTGACCCTTGACGTTCGAGTCGAGGAGTGCAGGGTTGATCGGGGCGACGGTGTCAAAATAGGTGTCACCGAGAGCGACTTTCGCGGTTCCTTCCGATGCCACGTAGAGGCACATGCGGTAGAGGAACTGGTCCCGGACCATGACCGGAATGGCGTTCTGGGCGGGACGTTGGGTCAGCATGACCGTGGCAATACCGGACTCCAGGGCCTTGGCGACCAGGGAGCGTGCCTTGTCCGCCACGCGGCGTGCCTGCTTGATTCCGGTGGGGGTTCCGTCGTCGGCGAAGAAGTCGGCTGCTTCATCGACGATGAAGAACACCGGGCGGAATTTCGGTGCGGGCTGCCGGTTCCGAATGGCTTCCTGGATCTTTCCGTACCGGCGTTCCACGCGCGCATTCAGCTCGTCGAGCATTTCTTCCATGACGGTCGGACTGTCGGACGCCTCGTAGCGAACGGCGATCTTTTCGAACCTGGTCAGCCCGCAGTGTTTTCCGTCGAGCAGGTACAGGTCGAATTCGCCGTATGCGATGAGCAGGCAGGTGATGAGCCCGTTGACCAGCGTGGTTTTGCCCATCTGTGTCATGCCGCCGACGAGGAGCGATGCCTTGTCGAACGTGGGCACGCCGGCCAGTTCGCCGGTGACGTCGTGCCCGATGGGGACGCCGTTGAATGCCTCGATCTGCTGCCGGGTCGGCGCGGTGAACGGGCTGCTGAACGGCGGCTCGTCGAGCACGAGCAGTCGGACCCGGCGCTCGCTGTCGCGGCTGCGGTCGAGCTTGAGGTGTAGGCGGGTGACGCCGAACATGCCGGCGACAGCGCCCAGTTTCCGGTCGACGTCCGCGTAGGTGCGGCCCTCGGGGACCAGGAAGTCGTAGTGCTTCCCGGTCCGTTTCGGGGTGATGGTGACCTCGTCGGCCCGGATGACCTGGTCCCTGCCGATGGCCCCGGCCGTGGTGAGCGCCGCGGTCAGCTCGGCATGCGCGGGGACGGCCTCCGCGGCTGTCTCCAGCTCGCTGGTCGCCCGGGCGGGCGTTTCCTGCCCCAGGGCCACGGACGCCTTGCTCTCGCCCGTCTTGCCTCCACTCTGGCCCGCCTGGAGCCTCGTGATGCCTGTTTGGATCTTCCAGGCGAGGAAGCCGAGTGCGACCAGCGCCCCGGTGGTGAGCAGCACGGTGGCCGGCCAGGACAGGCCGAGCTTGTCCTTGATGGCGGCGAGGACACCGAATGCGATGGCGAGTCCGCCGATCGCGCCTGCGGTCTGTGCGTACAAGTCCTCTTCCTGTGAGGCCTTCTTCTTGGCCACACCCTTTCTCCTTCGCTGGTCATGGGCACGCGTGCCCTCAGTTGTGGGGTGGTGCTCGCCGGGTCTGCTCCCCGGGTCTGCGAGCGTGTGTGGTTCTGCTCGCTCGCCGGGTCACTCGCCGGGGTCTGCACCGTCGACTGCGTGGGTGTTCCGGCAGTCGCAGCGAGGGCCAGCCCACACGGGGGTGCGGGCTGGCCCTCACTGGTGGTGCCGGACGCGCGCTATCAGGCGCCCGCCGCCTCCTCCTCGGCGTCGTCGGGCGTCTCGGATGCCTCGGTGTTCTCCTCGTTGGACATCAGTGCGCCCCACTCGCGGCGCACCCGCTCCGCGCTGCCGACGAAGCCGGCCTCGCGGAACGCGGCCACGGCCTGGCGGTAGGACATCGGCGGGTCCTCGCGGTAGCGCAGGTGGCGCAGGACGAGTCCGAGCTGGGAGTTGGTCAGCTGCTCGCCCGGCACAGGCACCGGCACACCCGACACGGCTGCGACATCCTCGAGCGTGACGGCCTGTGCCGCCCGGTGTGCCGGTTCCTCGTCCGGGTGTGCCGCCTCGCCCTGCTCACCGGCCCTGAGCTGCGTGCCGAGGGTGTGACGGCCACCGGCGTCCGTGCCGGATCCGGCACGCCCGGCCGGGCCGGGCAGCGCGAGTGTGCCGGGTGTCCACGTCTCCAGCTCGGGCAGGGCGATACCCGTGACGGACTCGGGCAGCGCCTTCTTCGCGACCGTCTTTTCGGTGGCCACGGCCTGCTTGTGCAGCCGCTTGGTCATGGACTCCTGCACTCGCAGCACGGACCGGCGGTACGTCGTCTCGGCCATGGCCACCCGCTGCTCCAGCTCCCGCGCGACCTCCAGCAGTTCGATCCGGTGGGCCGCGTCGGCCTCCATCTCCTCCAGCCGGTCGGCGACCTGCTGACGCTTGGCGTCGATCCTCTGCCGGGTCTCGGCGGAGGCGCGGCGCCCGAGCGCGGGAAGCGCGACCCACCAGGCGGTCTTCGCCATGACGATCGCGAGCGGGGTCAGCACCACGGCCAGGTCGACGCCGTGCCTGCCGTCCCGCAGGAGCAGTTCGGCGGTCGGGATGGCGGCGTTGACGGCCGTGAGGGCCAGACCGGCCCAGCGCACACGCCGGGCCCGCTGGCCGTTGTTGCCCGCCAGGACCTCGGTCGCCTGGAAGACCACCCATAGGGCGTCCAGCGCGAAGACGGTCGGCACGGCCCACATCCCGAACTTGGGCTCCAGGATCTGGTAGCTGACGGTCACCGACAGGATGGCCACCGCGAGGGTGACGAGTCCGAGGACGGCGAGCACCATCCCGCGCGGGGAGGGCTCCTTCCAGCTTTTGAACTTGCTCATACTGCTTCTCCTTGTCAGGTCCGGTTCTGCATGTGGGTGAGGTAGGCGTCTTGGAGGCGCTCGAACGTCTCGTGCAGCCGCGCGCCGGTGTCGCAGCGCGTGGTGGCGGTGTCGCGGTTGGCGAGGGTGCAGGGTTCGCAGACCCGTTCATGGCCTGTCAGGTCGCGGGCGGCCGTCTGGTAGCGCTGGTAGAGATCGCGCACCGGGTCAGAGGATGTTGGGCTCGAGCGAGAAGAAGACCGTGCTGCCGCCGGCGAGAGCGGGGTGGGTCTGGACGACGGAGTCGTAGATGGCCCGATACGCCTCGGCGCGGGTGCATCCGGCATGCGGGGTCGCTGTGCTGGAGAAGGTGTCGACCCGCAGGCCGCCCGGAGCAGGGGCCTGGAGCGTGAGGATGTAGTGGTGTGTGCCGGAAGCGGTGTTGGGGGCGTTCTCGGACGTGGTGGGCTGGATGGTCATGGAAGAGCTCCTGACGTGGTCAGAGGCGGCGAGGGCCTGAGCGAAGCGAGGGGTGAAGGTCGGGCACGCGGTGGCCGACCTCCCACGCGGCCGCGGCCGCCAAAGCGGCGGTCGTCAGCAGGGCGCGGGTGATGGGGTGGGTCAGTCCGCGTGTGGTGATGGCCCGGGCCGCCAGGTACTGGAAGGCCTGGGCCACACGTATTGGTCTGTGCACGGGTCACTTGCCGCCGCACTGGCACGGCTCGTGCCGCACCGACTGGTAGGGCCTGCCGTCCGCACCGATCAGGTTGACTACGACCACGCGCGGCGGGTGGCCGCAGGCGCTCACCGGACTGCCGCCGTACAGGTCGCCCTGGCTGGGGAAGGGACGTTGGCCGGGTACGGCTTGCAGACGCCCGTGCACGACCACCTGCCGCACAACGGGCAGGCATCGTTCATCTCAGGCCGATGCAGGACCAAAACGGGCTGGCGCTGGTAGTCGGGCATCATTTCCTGGAGCGTGCGGCGGGTGCGCCGCTCAGCCGAGATCCGGGGGTCGGCCTGGCGGGCCATGCGCGCCAGCAGCGCGCCCACTTCGCGGCCATGGTCGGTGGCCGGTGTGAGGGTGGCGCCGCTGCTCATGCGGCGGCCTCCCATCCGGCGCGGACCCGGCGAGCGGTGCGGATCTGCCGGATCCGGGCGACCAGGCTGCGCACCTCCGCGTTCTGCGCGGCCTGCGCCCTGTCCTGGGCGCGGTGGCCACCGGCCTTGTCCGGGTTCTTGACCGCGGCGCGCCGCAGTTCGACCGCCAGCTCGTCCAGCCGCCGGCCCTCGACATCGCGGTCGGCGTCGACCGCGCCCGCCACGCGCCGGCCCTGGTCGGCGCGGACAGCGGCGAGTTCGGGGCCGGTCAGTCCGCCGCGGACCATGTCGTCGACGTCGGGGCGGCCGTCGCCGTCGCGGAGCGCGAGCTCCTCACACGCGGCACGGACCGGGCAGGCGGAGCACAGGCGCTGCGCGTAGCTGCGGCGGGCCTGCCAGGTGATCTGCGGCTCGCGGTCGCCGCGGAAGAACAGGTCGGGGTCGGCGCCCGTGCACACGGCGGCGGTGTCGACCGCGGTTTGGAGCACGGCCCGGCGTGCCAGCCGGGCCTGGGTGGGTGTCATGCTGTGCATGCGTAGGTCTCCTTGCATTCAGGGTGGGTTGACCTGCGAAGACGAACCCCCGGGGGCGCAATCCCTGGGGGTTCGTCGCGTGCGGAGCCCTGATGGGCTCTGGCTGCTGTCGAGCAGCCACAGCCGCCCCCGACCGGAGTGCGGTCGGGGGCGGCTGTGGTCGTTCGTCGCGGGGTGCGGGTCAGGCGGCGGAAGCGGCCGGGTTCCTCTGCCCGTACCGCTTGCCCAGTTGGGCCTGGCGCCGTTCGTGCGCCTCCACGTCCTGCGGTGCCAGCGGGAGCCGGGGGCCGCGGAACTCGGAGACAGAGTCGGCCGTGTGGATCCGGCAGGCGTTGTTGGCCTCTTCGACCGTCGTGCCGCTGCGCTTGGCTGTCGCCTTCTTCGCGTCAACCGTGGCTTCGCCGCGCCTCGCCCATTCGATTGCGGTGTTCTTCGCGGCCGCGGCAGCGAAGCGGCGCTTCAGTCTGGCTTGCATTCTGGTGAGCTCCTTGCGGGCCCGGTCGCGGCGCGGTTGAGTGCGCAGCAGCTGCTCGTACAGGCTGGCGAGCCGAGCACCGGCGCCGCAGCGGTAACTGCCGTGGCAGCGACCGGCTCCTGCACTAGCGCGGCAGGCCTTGAGGTGGTCGCGGTAGGCGGTGAGCGCGTCGGCAGCGTTCACCGGCGCCGGGCGCATCTGTGCAACCGGCTTGGCCGGGGCCGGGGTGGGCTTGGAGTGCTGGCGGGCGGAACGCCGTCCGGTCGCCGTGCTGTCGGCGGCGAGTAGTCGCTCGGCCCACTGCTCCATGCTGATGTCGATGGTGATGCGCTGTGCGCTGCCGGGGCAGCGACGGCCGCCGCACGGCTTGTCGCCGAAGTAGCGGCGAGGACCGTCGCCCGCGGCGGCTTCGACGGCGCGGTGAGGCATGATCATGGACCGTGCGAGGCGGTGCCAGGACAGGCAGTCAGGGCAGACCGCCATGCGGCGCTCGCCGTCGCGGAGATTGAGGTGCTCGGGCCGCATCTTGCTGGCCTTCAGCGGGGCACGTCCGTTGTGACGCATCTGATGTCGTCTCCCTTGCTGTTGCGGTCTCCGCCGGTCAGGAATAGACAAGGCCGTGCTCCTGGTCGACGGGCAGCGCAACGGCTGCGGGTGGCGCAACTGGCTGCTTCCCTCGGAGGACCGCGTCGTACTCGTCACCCCGGGCCGGCATGTAAGCCGAACAGCCAGACGTATGAAGTTGCGGCACTTCGCAGACCCTTATGTGGAACCAGCGCGAGCCTTGCACACAATGTGCAGCCATGTGTATAAGGTTGTCAAGGAGGTGCAGCCGATGAGCGACTCGAATGTCCTGGTGGTACTCAGGGAGCTGGTGTGCTCCACTAGGTGCAGCTTGCACAACCTGGTACACAAGGGAGGCCCACCGTTGGGCGACCAAATCGGGCAGCCGGAGTACCGCCGCCTCATGCAGGATTTGCGCCGTCAGATCGCAGAAGGACGACTCGCCATTGGGGAGCCGATCCCCTCGACCGTGAGCCTTGGTCAGCAGTATGGCGTCTCCAGCACCGTCGTTCGACGGGCAGTGAGCGAACTTCGGGCCGAGGGCCTTCTGTACGGACACCCCGGCAAGGGAGTGTTTGTGAAGGCTAGACCTGAGGAGGTCGCGACCGAGAAGCAGGTACTCGAACACCTCGCCTCCGGGCTCGCTGACGTCCAGTCCAAGGTCGAGGGTCTTCAGACAGCCGACGCTGAGACGCTCGAGGCATTCCGCCGGGAGCTAGCCGACCTGCGTCGCGTCGTCGCCGTCTTGCAGACCCAGTTGATTGACCTCTACGGAAGGATGGGGCAGCCGTATCCGCGGGACTCTGCACCTCTCAGGGACAGCTCAAGCGGGACGGAGCAACGTCGGGCCACTAATGCCTGACTTCATGACGCGAGGGGGAGTTCAGAATGTCTGGCGCCGAAGTCGTATCCCTTCACGGCCGAACGTCTTATCGGCCGGATCTGGGACAATTGGCCCGGAATCAGCTGGCAGCGGCCCGGGCTGCGAAGGGTTTGCCGAGCGACGAGTTCGCCGCCCTGCTCGCCACCATGCTGGGATGGCCGGTTGGGGCAGAACAGGTTGACGCGTGGGAAACCAGCGCAGTACCTCCGGGGGACGTTCTCGTAGCCGCAGAACTGCTGGTACGTCAGGCTTCGCCTGCTTTCACTGACGGCACTGATGCCCTAACCCAGATCGTCGGTGACCGTTTCTCGGACCTCATCGGTGTCTACGCGAGCCGATCAGAGTTCCAGGCGAAGGTGCCTCCCACCGAACTTCTCGACAGCGCCCAAGACATCCGGGTCGCTGGCCTTTCATTGAACCTGCTGTGCCAGACATACTCGGAAGCTCGCCTGCGCGACATCATCGAGGCTGGCGCAAGCGTGACCTGCCTGTTCCTCAAGCCCTACGGTCGTTTTATCGCTCAGCGCGAGAGCGAGGAAGGCTACCCGGAGGGCCGGCTGTCCGCCCTTACTGCCATGAACCTCACGATCATGGAGGAGCGGGTGGCTGGTCGCCTTTCGCCTGAAGCCGCTGAGCGCCTGCGGATCGGCGTATATGACGAGCCGATCCGTTTCAACATCCTGCTCGTCGACTCCCAGCTGTGCGTGGCTCAGCCGTACTTGCCCGAGGTCCGCGGCGTCGACTCACCGACGCTCCTGATTCGGAAGCGTCGCGCTGCTGGCGGCCTGTACAGCACCTTCGATCAAATCTTTTCGACTCTATGGGAAAGGCGCGAGGGTTGACCCTTGACATGCAGGCGCTCCTGGCCATCGGCTCCTCGGCTGTCGACCAGGCTGTCGCCGTTGTAAGAGAGACGACGGTCGGTCAGGTCACTGACAAGGGAGACCGCGACATGGTGTCTGCCCTCGATCTGGCCGTAGAGGACAGGGTGCGTAGCTTCCTGAAGAAGGAGACGCCCGAGATCGGGTTCCTCGGAGAGGAACGTGGCGGAGAAAACATCGCCGGCGCCGACCTGACGTGGGCACTCGATCCGGTGGACGGCACAGCCAATCTCGTTCACGGGCTTCCGCTATGCGGGGTGTCTCTTGGCTTGGTGCAAGGAGATCGCTCCGTCTTGGGCATCATCGACCTCCCGTTTCTTCAGCGCCGTTTCCACGCCGCTGAAGGAAACGGCGCCTACTGCGGGAACAGCCGTCTGAAGACAAGCGACACCAGGGCGCTCGAATCCGCCATCGTTTCGATCGGCGACTATGCAGTTGGTGGTGCAGCGAGAGAGCGGAACAGAAGCCGGCTCGCAGTAACAAGTCTGCTCGCTGAACGAGCCCTCCGTGTCCGAATGTTCGGGTCCGCCGCTATCGATCTGGTTTGGGCAGCTTCCGGCAAAGTCGATGCCACGATTGCTATGAGCAACCACCCCTGGGACATGGCGGCCGGCGTCTGCATCGCCCGCGAGGCCGGCTGCGCGGTGATGGATGCGGATGGAATGGCCCACACCGTGAACTCCACGGAAACCATCACAGCCGCGCCAGGCCTACGCAATGCAGTGCTGAAGCTGCTCAAGGACAGCAGGAGCCTGACGTGAAGGCGACACGCCGGTTCACGGACGCTCACTGGTTGACGCAGCAGGAAGTAGCTGAGGGCATCGGCGTGCATCGGATCCAGGTAGTGGGGTGGGAGAGCGGCCAGGCAGAACCGCGCAATCCTCGCCGCCGCGCTTATGCTCACCTGCTCGCAGGCTTCGCTGCACAGCACTCCGAGGTGCCGTGGACCACGAAACGTGCGGAGCTCTGCTAGTGACTGCCTCTTCTGCTCAGCCACCGTAGAAATGGCGGAGCCGCCTTGTCCTGGCAGGGACTCAGCGGCTCCTTAGCAATCGACTCGCACGCCCACTACAGCTCCGAGTCGTGTCCGGTGAGGTGACCTCGCCGGGGGTGATGCCCGTGGACCCGGTGGGTCCACGTGGTCACTTGTACCCAGAATAGGCGTCCCGCCTCGCGGGATGCCACCACCTGGGTCCCTTGTCAGGTCACATCGTCTGGTCGCGACTCCCCTACAAAGGGGAGAAAACCACCCATGCACCGCCAGCTCCGCCGTCGCTGGCCGTTTGCCGCGGCGCCTGGCTCACACACCCCGCCGGTGACTACGAACGCTCGCTCCGGCATGCCCACCATCGTTTCGCCGGCCGCCGGGGTGGTGGCCTGATGACCGCTCCCGGAAGGGACGAGGCTGCCGAGGAACTGGAGTTCGTCGGCGATGTCACCGACTACTGGTCTTACACCCAGGTCCGCGACTGGGTCCTGCTCAGGCCCGGCATGACGCGGACCGCGCTCCACCTTTACCTGTTGCTGCGCGCGATGGTCTCTGAGACGGCGAGGCGGACCGGCGGCGGCCTGCGCAGGATGTCTCTGGACCAGCTGTGCTACCTGCTGCCCGGCGTCAACGACAAGTCCGCCAGCCTGACCATGGTCAAGGACGCGCTGCGTCTGCTCGACGAACACGGCCTGGTGGTGAATCCCGAGGGTGGCCGCCTGGTCACCTCGACGGGCAAGGGCGGCATCCAGAACAGCTTCCGCAAGTACCAGGTCAATGATCTGCCCCCAGACGAGTACGTGGGCTGGCGCAACGTGTGGGACAAGCTCGACGCCTACACCCCCGACTGGAGAGACAACCCTGCCGTACCTCCCGCACACACCCGCACCGGGGACGGCGTCCACCAGCACCCTGGTCGGAAATCCGACTCTCGAACCGACCAGGTGCGCAGCGGTGAAACCGCAGGTCGCTTCGACGGTCGGAAATCCGACGAGTCTGGACGGAAATCCGACCGGACTGGACGGAAAATAGACGCGTGCAAGCCTGTGACCAGTGAAAACGCGGTCCCCAAAGAAACCCCCCAAAGAAGTTCTTCTCTCTCTTCTGCACCTGCCGTCACAGCGGCGCCCGCCGCTCGAGCGGAGACCGAGACGGAGAAACGAGGAGAGAGCTCGGCTGCGCCGGAAACCACCACCGCCGCCGCCCCGGTGGCTGGTGCCTCGGCCTGCACCCCGGTGGTGGAGGCATGGACAAACGGCATGAGGGCCGGCGGCCGTCCGTTCCTGCCGAAACGCGCGGCCGCCATCAGCGCCGAGGCAACCGAGCTTCTGGCCGCCGGTGCCGATCTTGACCACCTGTGCCGGGTGGCCGAGTGGATGGGTCGGATGAAGCCGACCTGGAAGGTCCTCGAGGACGCGATGACGTGGCCCGAGGCACCGCAGCCGAGGACCCGCGTCTCACGCGGTGGACGCAGCAGTATTCGGGCGCAGGATGTTGCGGCGTGTCAGGTGTGCGACACCTACGGGCAGATCGAGCGGGACGGCCGGGTCCGGATGTGCCGGCACGACGGCGAGATTGTGCAGGAGCCGACCGCGTTGCCGCAGCAGTCCGCGGCCCCGGCACCGGCCCCGTCGCAGGGGAACCTCGGGGACCTGCTGCGCTCGATGCGCCAGCCCGCGATCTGACCCGCACGCAAGAGCGGCGCCCGGATTCCTTGGCCGGGCCGGACGCCGCACGACCTCACGGAGAGATCACTCATGACTCTAGTCCCGCATCAGCACACCCCGACCAGCGACAGCAACGACGAGGGCCTCTTGCGGATGCCACCGCAGGCACTGGAAGCCGAGAGGTCGGTCCTGGGCAGCATGATGCTGTCCAAGCAGGCCGCGATCGACTGCCAGGACACCCTCGAACCCGAGGACTACTACCGGCCCGCCCACGAGCTCATCCACCGGGCGATCCTCGACCTGCATGCCAAGGGCGAGCCGTGTGACCCGATCCAGCTCACCGCCGAGCTCACCCGATCCGGCGACCTCGCCCGCGTCGGCGGCGCCCCCTACATCCACGACCTGGTCCAGGCCGTCGACACCCCCGCCAACGGCGAATACCACGCCGTCATCGTGCGGGAGAAGGCCATCCTGCGGCGCCTGGTCGAAGCCGGCGTGGCCATCACCCAGTCCGGCTACGACGGCCAGGGCGACGTCGACGACCTCGTCGCCGCCGCGGCCACGCACATCGCCCACGTGGTCGAAGGCACCGGAAAGGACGACGACTTCGTCACCCCCAACCAGACCATGGAAGGCACCCTCGACCTGATCGACCGGGGCAAGAACGGCGGCATGACCGGCCTGTCGACCGGCTTCATCGACCTCGACTCCCTCACCAGCGGACTCCAACCCGGCCAGATGATCGTCGTCGCAGGCCGACCCGGCATGGGCAAGTCCACCTTCGCCATGGACGTCGTCCGCGCCTGCGCCATCAAGCAGAACGTCCCCGCCGCCTTCATCTCCCTGGAAATGGGCATCGACGAGCTCAACATGCGCCTGCTGTCCGCCGAATCCCGCGTCGCCCTGCACCACCTGCGCTCCGGAACCACCACCGACGACGACTGGGCCCGCATGGCCCGCACCCTGCCCCGGATCACCGCAGCCCCGCTCTACATCAACGAGTCCGCCAACAACTTCGGCACCATCCAGGCCAAGCTGCGCCGCCTGAAGTCCCGCTGCCCCGCCCTCGGCCTCGTCGTCATCGACTACCTGCAACTGATCACCCTCGGCGGCCGCCGACCCGAATCCCGCGAACGCGAGGTCTCCGAAATCAGCACCGGCATCAAACGCCTCGCCAAGGAGCTCCAACTGCCCATCATCGCCCTGGCCCAGCTCAACCGCGGCCCCGAGATGCGGGCCGACAAACGCCCCACCAAAGCCGACCTGCGCGAGTCCGGCTCCCTCGAACAGGACGCGGACATCGTGGCGCTGCTCTACCGCGACGACGCCTACGAACCCGAATCCCCGCGCGCCGGCGAGGTCGACCTCATCATCGACAAGCACCGGAACGGCCCCACCGCCACGATCACCGTGGCGGCTCAGCTGCACTACAGCCGCTTCGTGGACATGGCCCAGACCTGAACACGAGTGGAAACGGCACGACAAGGCGCCTGAGCGCCCCTCTGGCTGGCGATCACCCGCCCTCGGGGCCCCTTGCGTTCGGGTCGGGTGATCGGCTCTCAGTGGCCCGTACAGGCGATCTTCAGTACGGAGCCAATCGACTCCACCGGCCGCAACTACTAGGTTTCCAAACGGAGGTTCGAATTTTGAAGTTACGAGAAGCGATCGGAACCCGGCGAATACCGGGCTGTGCTCCCCGGTGCCCTGGAGATGTGGGCATCGTTAGGCAGCACACGCCGGCCCCGGGCGGCGTGACCACGTGCATGGCAGCAGGAGGAGACCGGTGAGCGACCGCAGCGCCATCGAATGGACCGAGGCGACCTGGAACCCGACCACAGGCTGCGACCGCGTCTCCTCTGGCTGCGACAACTGCTACGCCCTCACGCTCGCGAGACGGCTGAAGGCGATGGGCGCGGCGAAGTACCAGAACGACGGCGACTCGCGTACCTCCGGTCCGGGCTTCGACGTCACGCTGCACCCTGACGCACTGGATGTGCCGTATGGCTGGAAGAGCCCGCGGGTGGTGTTCGTGAACTCCATGTCCGACCTGTTCCATGCCCGCGTGCCGCTCGACTTCGTCCGCCAGGTCTTCCAGGTCATGGCCGACACACCGCAGCACACCTATCAGGTCCTGACCAAGCGGGCCCGGCGCCTGCGGCAGGTCGCCCCGAAGCTCGAGTGGCCCGCCAATCTCTGGATGGGCGTCTCCGTGGAAACGGAGAACGAGCTCGGGCGGGTCGACGACCTGCGCGACGTCCCGGCGGCCGTGCGGTTCCTGTCATGCGAACCGTTGCTCGGCCCGCTGACCGGCCTGAACCTGGAGGGCATCCATTGGGTCATCGCCGGCGGCGAGTCGGGCCCACGTCACCGTCCCCTGGACGAGGCCTGGGTCACCGAGATCCGCGACGCTTGCCAGGACGCCGGCGTCGCCTTCTTCTTCAAGCAATGGGGCGGCCGCACGCCGAAGGCAGGCGGCCGCACCCTCGACGGCCGTACGTGGGACCAGATGCCGTTGCCGACAGCAGCGTGAGCCGGTGCTGCAAAAAGCAGAGCAGGGGTGCCCCCGCGCAAGCCGGGGGCACCCCTGCCAACGGGCCGATCAGTACCGTCGCCAGGAAAGCCACGGCCGCTACGTCACCGCTTCCTGACCACCGGGCTGTTCCCCGCGACCGAGAGCCGCGGGGAACAGCCCGCAGCTCGTTCAGGCCGCCGCCTGACCGACTGGGTAAACCACGATCTCGCGTATCCTGCGCACCCCTACACCGTTGCTTGGCGTCTTGCCCTCCTCGTGAAGAAGCTGCACCGCTCGGCGTACCACAGGCTCGGTGACCTGCCCGTAGTAGCGGCCGAAGATCTCCAGGGTGTGGTCGACCAGCTTGACCGGACGCCGGGTGCGCAACAGCAACTCCTCCAGGTTGGCTGCGATCTCCGGCACGGCCTTCTTCTCGATCTCTTTCGGGTCCGGACGCATCACCGACGCGAGCGAGAACAGCATGTCGTCGCTCTCCTCACGCAGTTCCAGCGTCTGCCACCACTCGTCCCGAGCGCGGGCGACACTGTCACCGAACACCCAAAGCCCATACGGACTGCGCGTGGCAAACACCAGCCGGTAGACCGCCCGCTTACGCGGCGAGTGCGACACAGGCACCGACTGGACGAACATGCCCGTACGCCGCTCGAGGCGCCGGGCGTACTCGGCTGCCACCGCCTCGATCGCGTCCTCCGCCGCGCCGTCCTTCCCGCGCGCGGCAGACGCATCCGCGAAGTACTCGCGCCACCAGGTGCCCCCACACACCTCGTCGAACCGCTGCAGCGACTTCTCGTTCCCCTTCGGAGAACGGACATGACCGCCCAGCCGCCACACGGCCATCATGCTGAAGTTCATCAACAGCTCGGTCGCCGGCCGCCTCTGCGGCCGGCGCCGCGCCAGCACGTCCACGAGCCGATCCTGCGCCAGGCACAAACCGCATGGATCCAGGAAGAGGAATAACGGCCCCCGCACCGCACGCTCGACCACGTCATCGAGAACGCCATCGACCTCACCGTGATGCGCGTGCGCCTGCACGCCGCCTGCCCGGTACGTCTGCACGACCTCCTGTAACCGTGCGAACGACTTCGCCTGCTGCTCCGCGAAGAAGCACTCCAGGTTCAGACCGTGCTTGGCCCGGTGGTGGGAGGCGACACGCAGAGCGATCTCTGCCGACGCCGGCTCTCCGTTCTCGTACCGACCCTCCCCTGCGTACCCATCGAGGTAGACCACACGCTTGTCACGCGACTGCGTGCCCGTCATCCCGCCGAACTGCGGCAGATACCGCTTGAGCAGCTGATGCTTGAACACACTCGGCAGCGCCTTGTCCGCCCAGTAGTCCCCGCCTGTTCCCGACGACATAGCCCCCACCCCACAGTCATGTCGGTACACGTCTCGTTACAGATGGTGAAGCGCTGTGGAAAGGCCAGGCAAGACCGCCCTTCCCGCAGGTAGGCTGCCTCTCACCGGACCGCAGGGGCGGGCCGCCACGGGGAGGGCGCGTGGACGGGGAACTGATCACCGCGAGCGCGGCGGTCGCCGTCAGTGTGGTCGGCGCCGGGTATGCCGGCTGGCAGGCACACATCGCTAGTAGGGCAGCCCGATCAGCGGAAGCGCAGGCACGGTCGGCAGAAGCCCAGGCACGGTCGGCGGAGGAGCAGGCGCGGGCAGCCGAAGAACAGGTCGCCCTGATGCGCCGGCAACTCGAAGCCGACGAGGCAGCGCGGCACGAGGCCGGCGGGCCGAACTTCTCCCTGTCTTTCGACCGGAGCAGGCACAATCCAACGCTGCAGCAAAGAGTGGCCGTGCTCAAGCTGAAGCAGGAGGACGGGCCAGCACTGGAGTTCGTGCGCATCAGCGTGAGTGGGACCGGTGTCGCCGGGCTCCTCATCACGCTGGGTAGGATCGGTGAGCCCGATGCCGAACAGGACCTGGGGCCGATGGCGCAAGGAGCCGTCAAGGACGTCCATGTCGTGCTCGAACACTCCGCCCCGGACGACGGGGCCACCGCCCGGCTCAGCATTCGCTGCGACGCTGGGACCGGTGCGCCCTGGCGCCGCGACTACTCGTGCGACATCTACAGGCGGCGCTCGTTCGGCGGCGCCTACGGCCTCTAGGGCTATGCCCCAGCGCGAGCTTCAGATGTCAGGTGTGGGGGAGAGTAGACGTCGTTTACGGTGCTGCCCGGCTGTGTCGTTCGAGCCACGCCAACAGTGCATCCCGCCCCTCGGAGAAGGTCACGTCCCACGCATCCATCAGATGTTGAACGCCTGCTAGCCAGCGGGCCCTACCTGTGGCGTCACGCTGCCCTGCCTGCTCGAAGCGGAGCATGGCCGACGCCAGAGCCACTGCCTCGGGATAGACCACCAAGGGGACGACCCGCGCCGTGCGCTCACTCAGCCCCGCACGCCGGGCTTGCTGCATCCGGCGCGGTGTCTCGGGCATGCGGCTCCACCACGCCATCGTGACCTGGACAGCATCAGCGATGAGTTCCTCACCGGCTGAGCCGAAGCGCCGCTCGAGCCGCAGCCAGTCACGGTGAGCCTGCGCGCACTCCGGCAGCTGGACCAGGCGGATGAATTCGGGTTCGGCAGACCGGGAATCGTCCGTCCAACGCAGATGCCGCAGTCACACCTGCCAACTGTTCATCGACATCAGCTACACCGGCTCGCCGGTGCGGCGCGCGTACCCGCATAGGGCGCACCGGCGCAGGAGATGCCCCTCCTCCGGCTCCGGAGTCGGCCAGTGTTGTCCTGCCGTTGCTCTGCGCGAGCCAGCTGACGAACGATCCTGTCCGCCTCACCGGCGACCACGGGCAAGTCGGCAGCAGCGTCACTGTCACCCACATCGGGCTGCCCACCGGCTTCAGCGCGCATCAACTGCCAGAGAACCCCCGGGCCACCGCGATCGAGCGGTCCCTGATACTAGTCGTCATGGTCGTGGTGGGGGCACTCTCCCCAGACGCAGGCCCACAGCACTACTTCGACGTTTCCTTCTGAGAAGCTGCTGCGGGCAGCTCCTGGCGGGACCGCTCCGAGCTGAGACGGGATCTACTGCCCCGTGACCCCAGCCCGGTTCGGGGTACTGAGGCTTCGTACAGCGTCGCGAACGCGATCGTTCACTTCGTCGGCCCTGTCGATCACTTCGATGCACTGCCAGTACAGCTCTTCGGAGTCCGTTTCACAGGCGACGCCGACCAGCGCGATTCCTACCTCGCCCAGCAGGCCTGCCAACTCATTCAGGGACTTGCCAACATCGGAGACCTCGGTGAGTCGTGCTGCTCGCACCGGTTCGGTAGGTGGCTGTCCGTCGGTCGGCCGGTCGGCACGCATGAGCCTGCGGGCCGCGATCCTGAGGTCCTCTGGGCCGTGCGCAGCAAGGCGGTCCCCGATCGCGTGCGCCAGAGCCAGTGCCTCCAGGGCCTCTGCCATGGTTTCCAGCGGTGTACGGCACTGCGTCAAGGCATGACGACTGACGCGGATGAGCGACAGTGCATCAGCACCCTTGGGCCTGTGCGGCTCGTTCTGGGGACTGGCAGGAGAGGTGCCCTTTGTCTCCGCCGACTGCGGTGCGGCTGGGGTCGGCGGCTCTGAGGCCTGCAGCATGTACAGGACCAGCTCGTCGGGGATCTCGTCCCGCCACGGGTAGCCGCGCTCCGTGAGCAGGTCCACCAGCTCACGGGCTGCGGCGATGCCCGCTCGGCTGGGCCCGTGTTCTGCAATCAAGGCGCGCAGATGCACAAGACGGGCCACCGTGGTCGTGTCCTCGGCAGACGTGCGCCCCCGGATGCGACGGGCTACCCCGGAGCCGAGTGAGGACTGGCGCATCAGCTGCTGGAACCCTCTGTTCTCAGTCACGCCCTGCCCTCCTCTCCCTGAGGGCTTCTGCCTGCGCCTTCTTCCGCCATCGGTGCAACGCACCCTCGACGGCCCGCTCCGACACCGAACCGACGAGTTCCCTGATCTCGTCCTGGGTGTAACCGTCGAGCGTGAGGGCAACGATTGCGCGCGTCCGCAGGTCTTTGACCCCCTGCAGCTCGTCGAGTACGTGCTGCCGTCCCACCACTTCGTGTTCTACTCCGTCGGTGAGCTCTTCATCGAGGTACGGCAGGCGCTGCGCCTTGCGCTGACGGGCCTCGGCGTCACGGTGGGCACGGAATTCATTAGGAAAGTCGTACAAGGTGGCGCCCATGAAGTAGGTGGTGATGCCGGCTCCTCCCTCAACGGTCCAGCCACCCTGGACGAAGGCTCGCTCCCGGAAACGGGGCAGTGTCTTTGCGATGGTCATGGTCGCCAGCTCGCCGCGCAGGTCACTGTCGGTCCGCAGCCTTTCCAGGTCGAGTTCGTGAGGATTGAGGCCGAAGCCACGCTCGGAGACCAACGAGAAGATGTAGCCGGAGTACATCCAGGCCCGCAGCACGGACATTCCGTACCGGGCGAGGTCGTTGGCGAACATGTCGTACCGCGGCCCTTTGAAGCCGTTCCGGGCTAACAGCTGCAGGAGCTGCTGGTCGGCCATCCGACGGTCCAGAGTAGCCTGGAGCTCCCGGGCCTCCCGCCGTTCCTTCTTCGATCTCATGCCGGCGAAGCTCACGGACACCGGCACGTCCAGCGCGCACTCGTCGACGGACGGTACGGAAGGTTGTAGCTCCCGGGCGTGCGCGGCGGCGGACTCCCCGTCCGCCTGGTCGCCTCGCATGCCCTTCCCCCTTCCCTGTCCTCTGGGCCGTCGTCCGCCCGCCATGGATGCGTGGGGCCGACCCCGTCCCCGCTCGCTCAGCCCACTCGCAAGCTCCCGCGCTTCGCGACCGGCGACGACCCCTTGTAAGTGACTCCCCGCGAGGTACCCCACGGACTTTTCCAAGATTCTTTAGGAGGCTTGGGCGGCAAGAAAATCCGTGGGGCTATTGCACTTCAAGCACCTAAGAGCGGCATCAACAACCCTTACACCACCTAGGAGTTCGCGTGACCGCCGCTGTCCCCCCTCCCACCCGGCAGGGACCTGCCAACCCGGAACCGCCGCTGCTGACGGCACACGCTGCCATCGTCCTCCTCATGGCCGCCTTCTTCGGCGAGATCGCTGGATTCCTCACCTTTGTCGGCACTGCCAACATCGCTACCGCGGTCCTGGCCGGTCTGTCGGCCGCCGGGATCAGCGCGCCGGTGCTGAACAGAGCGATCGGCCGCTGACACGGCAGCGACCAACCGGGGAGCAATCGGTGGCGCATACGCCCGGGCCGGATTGGTGTTTGACGACCGCCCGATAGAGCGGAGTTGCTGCCCAAGCAGCCGTCCCTCCATGACTTCTCCGGCCTGGTCGCCGCGATCGGCGGGCACCGCATGAACACGCCGCAGATTGGTGCGGTCGTCGACAACGCCTGCGCGCGGCCGCCCTGATGCACACCGTCATCCGCCTTCGGCCGCTGCCTGCCCGCAACGCTCTGTTCGGCGCGGGCCTGGTCGTCGCCTACATGACGGCCGCCGGTGAAGGCCTCGACGCCCTACGGTGCGCTGGTCGATGGAGCCGCGGCTCCGCGCCCCGTTCCGCAAACTGCTGCGCGGCCTGTTACCGCTCGCCCTCGCCGCCACCCCGATCTTCACGCCCGCACCGGCCCTCGTCGCCGCTCCCGTCCTGTTGCCCGATGCCTTTGTCCGCCCTGCCGTCGCCGCCGAGAGCCGCACCGGCTACACCCGCACGACCTTCAAGCACTGGAACGCCGGCACCGACTCCACCGACGGCTGCAACACCCGCCAGGAAGTGCTCATCGCCGAGGCGATCGAGGCGCCGACGGTCGGCTCCGGCTGCTCGATCACCGGCGGGAAATGGCTGTCCTACTACGACGGCCAGACGGTCACCGCCGCGAGCGCGCTCGACATCGACCACATGGTCCCCCTCGCAGAGGCCTGGGACTCCGGGGCCTCCGCCTGGACCGCTGCCAAGCGCGAGGCGTACGCCAACGACCAGGGCGCCGCTACTTCCTTGGTCGCGGTCACGGCCCGGACGAACCGGTCCAAGGCCGACCAGGACCCGGCCGACTGGCTCCCGCCCGCGTCCGACCAGTACTGCCGCTACATCGGCGAGTGGATCGGCACCAAGCTCCGCTGGGGCCTGGCCGTCGACAAGGTCGAGCTCGATGCGCTCAAGATCTTCGCCGACGGCCCCTGCGAGGAAACCGTCATCGACCACCAGCCGGCCCAGTAGCGCTCCAGCACCACCAGGTCGTGCAGCGGCGGTGACCCGGGCCTCTCCAGGGCGTTGATCAACCGTGACGACGTACACGCTGGGGATCGAGGGCGGCCCGCTGGACGGCGGAGCGGCGACAGTGGATGCTGACGACGACGGCCGGCCGCCCTACTGGCAGTGCTGGAACGGCGCCGTGTACGTACGCGAGCCGTTCGGACTCGCCCCGCACGACCCTCACTGGCACTACTGCCACCGCGGCTCGAGCACCTAACGTGAGGCGGGATGTCCGAACTATCTGCGGAAGGCAGTGAGCCCCAGCGTCAGGAGCACCGCGAAGGGCGCGGGGCTCCTGTTCATTCCCCTCGCAACGTTCGTTCTCGCAGCCACCCTCGCCGCGGCGTTCACACGGAGCCTGCACCATTTGGGGCGGGTGTTCGTGATGTTCGGGCGGGGAAGCAGCGACGGTGGGGGCGGGCCGCTGTAGTTGCCTGGCTCTCATAGCCCCTGGCGGCATCCGCCCGTGTTCACGGCGCTTCGCCGGTGGCGCCGCCGCCGGGACGGACGCCCGCGAGCTTGTCCGCCATGCCCAGGAGGTGGGCCCAGCGATACCGGCTCGCTCCCGTGCCAGTAGCGCGATGGCTTGCCCGATGATCTGGGTCTGTGGGTCCTGCACCCTACGGTTGCCCAGGAAGACCCAGCCCGCGCCGCACGGGGTCGTGACCTGTGTACCGCTGCCCTCGGTCCTTGGTCGAAGCGGCCACTTGGGTACGTGTGTACCTGTGTACCGGTCCGTCCAGGTGACGTGCGCCGTGTCGGCGGGTCGGCGGTGCGAGGGGCAGTGGGACGGTGGCTGCGTTAACTCCAAGCGCCTCTTTGGGGTTGCTGAGCGAGAGCCCCCGTAGTGGCCGTCACGTTCCGCCGCGGGGGCTCTGGCTTGTCTGCGGTGCTTTCACCGGAGCTCTGCCGGTCTTCCGTCGCTCCGCATTGCGCCCGTGACTGCCGGAATGACCGATCGGTGCGGCTACCAGCCGGAGCAGGGCGGCGAGCACGCGCGCCGCGAACTCGAGCGCGAACGCAGCACCGAGGAGGCGGCCGGGCTGGCAGGCGGCCTCATGGTCCGCCTGCGCACGCGCCGCCGAACGCTAGGCCGCGCGTGCGGCATTGTGCTGCCAGCGGTTTCGCCGAGTGCACTCCTGAGAAACCGAGGGACCCCGTCCCGGTGCTGATGGCTCTCCCGCTCGCGGCCGGGAGTTGGACGTGGATGGTTTTGACCATGCCGGGGCTGCGTGTGAGGGCCAGGTGGCTGGTGAGGTGGCGGATCATGTGCCGGCCGAAACCGCCGCCGCTGCCGGCTACGCAAGCGCCCGACCCGGCGGCCAACTGCGCGCTGCGCGGACCGGACCCGTTCTGACCGGTGCGCTCGCCTGCGGCCTACGACCTGCCGTCCGTCACCCGCTATCGAGTTCTCGATGCAGAGCAGGCTCCACTCCAGCCTGCCACCCGGCCCCTTCACCGGCGTTCCGGCCAGCGGGTCGCCCGCGGCATCAAACGGCTGTGGCCGCGCCTGTCGGTGACCGCGCGAGGGTGACGGAGCTGGGACGCCTCCTGCTTCCGCGTGCGTGGTGAGGGACCCGATAGCGAGGCTGGGCCGTGGTCATGATCCGGCCCGTAGGGAAGTGATGAGCGGGGATGGGGCCAGGGCCCGGTTCCGTAATGCTTCGGCGATGGCTGTGAGAGAGCGGGGCCGGCCGCTGTCTGTCGGGCGGGTGGGCGTGACCTGTTGTTCGGCGTGCTTGTGCAGGAGCCGGGCACGGCCGTCTTCGACGGTCTGGTCCTCGGTGAGGACCTTGCTGAACGTCTTCATGACGGCGTCTGCGCCTGCGGGATGGGCGGTGTGGGGGTGCGGGGCCGACTGAAGGGTGCTGCTCTGTTCGGGGAGGGCGAAGAGTGCTGAGGGGCGCGGTTCCTGGCTGAGGGCGGGCTGAGGGTCTGCTGCTTTGCGGGCTTCCGCGCGGGCGTTGTCCAGGAGCAGGCGGAAGTGGGCGACGTCGCCGCCGAGGAGGCCTACGAACGTCTGCAGGATGTCGTGGTGCGGCAGGACGGTGGCTTCGAGGACGGAGGCGACGGCATTGGTGCTCAGCACCCAGCGGCTTGCGACCGCTATGTCGTGGGGTGCGGGACGTCCCGCGCGCAGGTGCAGGGTCTGCAGGGCGATGCGGAGCCGTTCGGCGGCGGTCATGGGGGCGTCGTCCGGCTCCGGGGCCACTTTGCGGCTCTTCTGGCTGAGCTTCTCGGACTCCCAGACGGTTCGCAGGACTTCGGGGTCGGCCCCGCACACCTGGGCGAACTTCCGTGTCAGCTCCCAGGTGGGCACCCGCTCGCCGGACAGGATCCGCGACAGGTAGGAGGAAGAGCACCCGATCCTGCCGCTCACCTCCTTGTTGGTGAGCTGGGAGGTGCGGATCAGCATGGAAAGGATCGGTGCGAGGCGGTTGTACGCCGCTCCCGATGGTTCGACGGGGGCGACCTGATCGGGTCCCTCACCGCGTTGACTGCCGGGATCACAGGCCCCGTCTGCTGCGCCGCCGCCGCCGCCGTCGTCGGCGGCGGCGGGGTCGTCCGGGGGGTTGGCTGTCGGCGGGACCGTGCTGCTGAAGGTGCCGGCGAGAGAGGTGAGTGTCGCTTCGGAGCGGTTGAAGCGGGTGAGCTGGCGCAGGATGTACCGCTCGGTGTAGCGGTGGCGTGCGGTGTCGTCGCTGATGCGCAGGATCGAGCTGATGGCGGCCCAGGTGACGCGCCGGTAGCGGGCCCGTCCGACGGCGGCCGCCGTCAGGCCGTCGAGCTGCTCGTGCAGCTGGGCGATTCGCCGCAGGGGTTCTTCTCCGTCAAGGGACGGCAGAAGCCGTGCGAAGTCGCGTGCGCTGTCCTGGATGTCCCTGGCGATCTCGATGAGGAGTTCGTCTCCGACGGAGGGGCCGTGTGCGGGCGTCCGGGGTACCGGGGCGGGCCGGGGCACGGGCCGCGGTTCTGCCGTGGGCGCCGACGGAGGGGGGTGCGGCGTGGTGGGCCGGGCTGTGGCGAAACCGTTCAGGCGGCGCCTGTGAGCGGCCTGGCGGCAGGGGTCGCCGCAGTACTTCCGTGGCCGTCCCTTGCCTGGTCCTCCGGTGAGAGGGGAGCCGCAGTTCTCGCATGTGTCGCTCAAGGTTCTTCCATCCCGTAACGAAAAGGGTTCAGAGGGGGTTGGGCGGCGTTGCTACAGCCGAATTTCCCCGGGTTTCGTCACACGCCGCGGGCTCGGGCGGTCTGGTCCCGGCTGTCGTCGGGCGCAGACCGCCCGGAGCGGGCGGTGGGGGATTGATGGTTTGTGCCCCCACCGCCCTGTGGGTGTCAGTGCCGGTGGCGGCGGAGACGGAAGATCTTGAACGCGGCGCCGGACAGCACAGCGCCAAGGGCGTAGACAGCCTCCGGGGAGACCGTCACTTGGACGGGCGGCCGGAAAATCAGCACGTACCCGATGAACAATGTGCCGATGAACGCGCCGATTACGCGCGTGCCAAACCGGTTCACGTAACGAAAGTTTTCGTTACGGCCGTTACGCTCACTCACAGCGAAGTGGCCAGATGGCTGTTTGGCACGGCGGCGCCGGCGGGTAGATCGCCCCATGGGGCACTCACTCCTTCGTGTGTTGCCGTACGCGTGCGGGACTTCGGACAGAGTTTGGTAGACGCAGTGCGAGGTCCCGCACGCACCTGAGGGTGACGCTACCGACACACAGTGCGAGAGGCGAGTCACCCATTTGCCGCACTAGGGGTCATATCTCGGGTAACCCCAGGACGGATGACTTTCGTTTCGATCACAACGGAAAACTTCCTAACTTCCGTAGCTCCGCGTGTCAGCCACGGCCTGTTCTCGCCGGTGAAACTTTTCTGTCATTTCTCGCCAGAGGGCGGCGAGAATGATCCCAGGAGCTAACGAAGTTGACACAGATCGAAGCTCTAGAGTCAGAAATGGCGGCCACATAGTCATTTGGCGCGAGGTAACACACGCCGCAGCGTGAAATTGCAGGTCACATGTGCGCACACGGCATCGCCGCCCAGCCGGGCCCGGCGAGCTGCACAACCGACCGCCCGCCTCGCCGTCCGCCCACCCGCCGACCTCCTCACCGCCCAGGAGCCCACCCCGGCGACCAAGGCGTGACCTTGTCCACCGATCTGTCGCGGTGGCCCCGCGCGCGCCCTGAGCACGACTCGCGCACGGCGGAACCCCGCGCACAAGGAGCTGGCGTCGCGTGCCGCTCCGCGCCGATCCGTCCCACCGCCACCCTCACCTGCAAGAGCCTCGAACGCCGCCTTCCACCGATCGGCCGCCGCTCTGTGGCTCGCAACCTCCCTGTGAGCCGAGCTCGCCTCCTGTTCGGCGCGGCCCTGGTGACTGCCTGCCGGGTTCGGCCGTAGGGCTGTTGCAGGTGGGTGATGATGGGCCGGTGAGTACCGCCACCGTCGATGCCGTTGTGTCCCATGAGCCCGTTCGGTCTTTGTTTCCCGATCAGGTCCAGGGGCGGGACAGTGCGGTGCGGCATCTGCGACGCGTGGGTTCCCGAGGGCTGTATGTGTCGGCAACGGGGACGGGCAAGACGCTGGTCGCGATCCGTGTCGGGCTCGCGCTCGGCGCACGGTTGACGCTGGTGGTCGTGCCGACGCTGGACCTGGCGGCCCAGACCGCGCTGGCGTGGCGAGCGGACGGCTACACCCGTCACATGATCATCGTCTCGTCGATGGACACCGCCGGCCACGACCAGCTTGCGGCCGCGCAGGTCGGCTCAACCAGCAGCCCCGCCGCCCTCGCCGCCCTGCTGTCGGTAGTGGGGGAGGGGCCGGGTCAGATCCCGTTCTTGACCGTGGTGTGCACCTACGACTCCCTGGACAAGATTCGCGATGCCCAGCACACCGGCCGTCAAGTCCCGGCGTTCGACCTGGCGGTGATGGACGAGGCGCACCGGATCGCCGGCCGGGCGGACAAGAAATGGGCGATCGTCAACGACGCCGCGGCCATCCGCGCGGACCGTCGCCTCTACATGACCGCCACCCCGCGCAACTTCGCCGCCCCCGAAATCTCGGAGTCCGCCAGCCTGGTCCGCCCGCGCGGCTACCGCACCGCCGGCGAGACGGCCGAGGGGTCCGCCAACTCGATGGACAATGAGGCCGTCTACGGCAAGCTCGTCCACGATTACCCTCTCGCGACAGCGATCGCCGACGGCCGGGCGGCGGACTACCGGATCGTGGTCCCCACGGTCAGCGACGCCGACCTGCGCGCCCTGCTCAACCTCACCGCCCCCGGCACCACCCCCCACGACGACAGCGGCGGCGACAGCGGCGGGGTGGGGAAGGGAGCGTTGCGCGCGACCGCGCTGCACCTGGCCGTCCTCAAGGCCATGGCCCAGCACGGCTTGAAGCGGGTGTTGGTGTACTTCCACCTGGTCGAGGACGCCACGCGCTTCACCCGCGAACTCGGCCACACCGTGCGCCTGCTCCAACGCACCGCCCCCCACCTGTGCCCGGACACCAACCCGCAGCTGTTCTTCGTCCACGGCGAGCACACCCCCGCCGAACGCGCTGACGCCTTCACGGGGTTCGCCGCGGCCCGCTGCGCGATCCTGACGAACGCCAAGGTGATCGCCGAGGGCGTCGACATCCCCAGCGTCGACGCGGTCGTCTTCGCCGACCCCACCCGCAGCATCGTCCGCTGCGTCCAGGCCCTGGGCCGCGCCCTGCGCCTCGACGTCTCCGGCAAGACCGCCTCCCTGCTCGTCCCCGTCTACCTCCCGCCCGGCGCCGACCCCGAGAACATCCTCGGAACCGCCTACGAGCCCGTCTGGGCCATCACCACCGCCCTGGCCAGCCACGACCACCGCATCTTGGAACGCCTGCCGAGCAAGGCCAACCGCCTGCCCCGGGAGACCAGCGCGCTGGTGATGAAACGCTGGCACTTCGACTTCACCCTCCACCCCGAACGCATCGCCCGCGCCATGGACCTGATCGCGTTCAACCCCCGCGGCCCCCTCTCACGCACCCGCCGCGACGGCCTCGCCTCCGCCCAGGCGTTCCACGACACCTACGGACACCTCGACGTCCCCGCCCACCACGTCGATCCCGTCGGCTTCGAACTGGGCCGCTTCATCACTTCGATGCGCGACGCGCACACCGCCGGCCGCCTCGAGCCGGAGTGGACCGCCGAACTCGACACGCTCGGCATGATCTGGGACAAACACCAGGCCGCCTGGCGCGCCCGCCTCAGCACCGTGGCCGACTACCACCAGGTGCACGGCCACCTTGCCGCACCCGCCACCACCCCCGTCGGCGCATGGCTCGCCGAGCAGCGCTCTCTCGCCGCCCACCACCGCCTCGACGAAGCCCGGGCCGCCGACCTAGAGAACATCGACCCCTGCTGGCGCCTGCCCTACGGCCCGGACTGGCACCGCAAATACCACCTCCTGCGCCGTCACCTTCAGACCGGCCGCCGCCTCACCCACGACACAAGCGTCGGCAGCGTCAACCTCGGCAGCTGGACCACCCGCCAGCTCACCCGCTGGACCACCCTCGAGGCTGGCCAACGCACGCTTCTCGAAGCCCTCGACCTCACCCCTGCCACCACCGACCTCACCCCCTGCCCCACAGCCCGGCGCACCTTCGCGCAGACCGTCCAGCTCCTCGAACTCTTCCTGCACCGCGAACGCCGCGCGCCCACGGCCCGCGAGACGATCACCGTCGACGGCGACACCGTCAAGATCGGCCCCTGGTTCGCCAAGATGCGCACCAAGCACCGCGCCGGCCGGCTCGACGCCGAGCACGAGCGCCTCGTCGCCGCCCTCTTCGACGGCGACTGGACCGCCGAGGACCCCGTCCCCGCCTTCGCCTGACCGGCCGCGATGCCGGATTACGTAAAAGCAAGTCCTGGCTGAGTGGCGTTCGCAGGGTGTCCTGTTCTTGAACGGGACAGCGCTACGACGGCTGGACGGAGACGGTGTCGTTCAGCTCTGCCACGGCCGGGCTCTTGGCAAGGAATCCTCGCTCTCCGTGTGCTGATGAAGCCGGCTCTTGAGTGCCCGGTCGCCACCGTCAGTTGTAGATGGAGGCGAGGCGGCTCGGGGCCGGCACCGGCTGCGCCCGTGACACCGCAGGGCTTCCGGGACCCGCCCAGCCGTGCACTAGCGCTGCCTGTAGCCGAACCGAGTCGCCCATGCCTCTGGAGAGCACCTGGTTCAGCTGATGGGAGAGGACCCCCCAGGGCTGTGCTCACGGTAGGTGGTGCGTGTTCGTCTCCGATCGAGTGGTGCCGTCCTCCCCATCGAGGGGGAACTGGTGGCCGTGCAGCCGGTAGACCATCTCATCCGGCGCTGTGAGCATGCGTGCCTGGCGCCAAGCCGCGTCGAACGACAGACCGCTGCCCGCCTTCTGCTGCAGGTGACGCGCACGGCAGCAGGTGAGAGGGCTGAGCAGGAGCCGCCACAGAGTCAGTCTCACGCCGCTGGCCCTTCCACATCGCCCTTCACGGGGACAGTCCGTTCCTCGCAGATGGAGAACGATCTGGTGGGGCTTCGCCGTTCAGCCTCCTGAGCGCATCGTGAAGCGCGAGCATGGCCCGGTTCTGCAGCTCGATATCGTTGAAGCCCTGGCCGACCATCTCCCACTGCTCGAGCACTGGCTGCCACCACTGGCCGGACGCGGCGATCGACCGGGCCAGACGCTGCCAGTCCGCCACCTGCCGGGGATCAAGAAATCCGGCTTGCTGTTCGATCCGGTCAAGGACGAACAGATCAGGATGCTCGTACAGGTGGGTTCGCAGGAACCGCAGGCGTCGCACTCGTGCTTCGTCCGCCCGCTGCTGCGCCATGTGCTCACGCGCGGCTGCTGACAGTGCCAGGTCCACATGAGCGGCCAGGCACCGGTACCCAGCGGCGCGTGTGTGGTGCGGGGTGCCGAGCTCCGCGTTGATGGTGTCCTGAGCGGTGCGCACCTCGACAGCCTCGAATCGCTGCGCGACCTCGCCGGCGCGCGACACGGTCTGGCTGAGTACGAGATCTTCAAGGTTGAGCCGTGTCCGCAGAGCGGGGCGCCATTCGATTGTGAACGTGGCCTCGAAATAGACGCCAGGGGTTGTGCAGCGCAGCATCCGTGGCTGGGTGCAGCGGATGGTGCGGGCCGGACGCTGCCAGGGCCACCTCATTCCGAAGTCCTGTCGAGGGGGAATACCGACTGCACACGTTTGTCGATGAGGCGGTCCCAGAAGTCCTCCGCCGCGTTCGTGCCCTCTTCGAGGGGGACGTCGGCCAGTGCCTGCATCAGGGCCATGGATGCCTTGAACATCTTCTGGCCACGCAGTGCCGGGATCAGCCGGTCGCGGATTCGGGTGTAGGTGTCAGGGTCGGCGGCCGCCACCTTGATCCAGCCGGTGAGGCGGTCGATGGCGTCCGGAGCCGTGGCGATGTCTCCGAGCAGGGTCTGCAGGGCGCGCTCGACGTTCACCTCGGACGGAGCTTCGTCCGACAGCAGCCATGGGGTGGTGCCGCCCGGTACCGACATCAGAGCCAGGAATGCCGTGGGACCTGCTCTGCCTGATCGATCGGACTGTTGCCAGGCGTGTACTTCGGTAACCAGCCGGGCCACACCTTCGGGCCGCTGTGCCAGTTTCTCGAAGGCATCGAGGACCTCTGTGCGGGTTGATTCGTCACGAGTGGTGTTGGCGACACGACGCAGCCGGACCATGGCCATCCTGGCCTGGGAGGCGGTGACGCCCGCAGTGTTCAGGATGCGTCGGCAGGTGGCCACCACGGTGGCTGCGTGCTCCTGAGCTGATGCCCAGCTGTACAGAGTGCCCCAGGCGTGTCGGCCGGCGTGCTCGTCCTGCACGGCCTGCACCATCACTGCGCTGAGCAGTTCTTTTTTGGCGGTGCGGGCGAGAGAGCCGAGCTGGTTGAAGTGATGTGCACTTCCGTGCCGCAAGGTCAGAGCGGCGACAGCGTCCACGACGCGCTCGGTCGCCTCGACGCTGTCGTCCCCGGACACCAGCCATTTCAGCAAGGGCTCGCGCATGACTTCGTAGTTGTCCCAGACGTACGTCAGGACGGCTCTGCCGTAGCCGGGCTGGTCGAACACGACCGCGTCGTGGTTGTCGACCTCCGCGCCGGCATCGACGATGCGGCGGCGTAATCCGCGGCCCGCGAACACCGCACCCGCTGTTGAGGCGAAGCCGTTCTTGCCTGCGTGGTCGGCGCTGATGATGTTCTGCAGGCTTCGTGCGGCTTTGGCCACCTCGGGCATGGGGGCCGACTGACGCACGGCGAGCGCCAGCAGGAGACAGCGGTCCTCCAACGGAAGGGAGGTGTCCTTGCCGTTGTGCGCGAGGGCCGTTTCTCCGAACAGGACGTCAAGCTTGTCCCGCCAGTCGGACAGAGCGGCAGTGATCCGTGCCGCGAGTTCGACGTCGACCGCCGTCCACGACGGGCCTTCCACAGGCAACGAGGAACCGGTCCGCCGTACGTGTTCCTGCCACGCCAGCACCATGGAGTCGGCCGCGCGGACCGCCTCGACGGCATCCAGACCGCTCAGCGAAATTTTGGTCCTATCGATGGCGTGAAGGTAGGGAACCAGACCGGCAGCGTCACGGGCCCGCAGACGGGCTTCCACGACATCCTGCGCCGGCGGCGGCTCGAGGAGGTGGACGACGTGGAAGCGGGCCCGGGCCGGTGCGTAGTGGTCGTTCCAGAGGTCCTTGGCGACGGTCAGGACGAGGTAGGAGCCGCGGCTTTCCAGAAGTTCGGCATGCTGCTCGAGCCCTCTGAGGAAGTCAGACGAGACCCGGTCGGTGTCGGGGTCCTTCAGGTCGAGCTGGTAGGCGTGATGCTCCTCGACCGGAAGCCGGCCTACCTTGGGGGCGCTCCAGTCCGCATCCAGTTTCACGATGTCGGTGCGGTCGTCCGTGTGCTGGGCGAGAAGATGCAGGGCCAGAGTGGTTGACCCGAACGAGCGCGGAGCCACGATGATCAGCACGCGCTGCCGCAGGTGTACTCCGTCCGGATCCAGTGCCTGCTGCCACGCCTCGGCCCATTGGCCTTTGCGGACCATCCGGTCCTGCACGATCTGGTGACGTGAAAGGGGCGATCCTTCGAGGATGTCCCGCTTCCTGATCTCAAGAGTGAGGCTCTGGATGGTGCCGGCGACCAGGTCCGGGTTGTGCACTGTGATCGGCGGCGGAGCAGCACCCGGCACAGGGGGCAGGACAAACGCCGTAGGGCTCGCCTGCCCGCCGATTGTGGCAGCCGCTTCTCTGGTGAGGGGTGCGGGCGGGCCTGACGGCCACGATGTGCCGATGCCCTGTCCCGTCTCATGCGCAGAGGGAAACGCTTGGGCAGGGCGAGGCGGAGGAAGGGGATGGTCATCAGACATGCGCGTTCTGGTTCCTTTCCACACAGCGCAGGGGTACGTGGTTAGAAGCGGGAGGTCAGATTCGGCGCCGGTCGACGCGCATCTTCTTGACCTCACCGATGACGGTGGTGTCGGTCATATCGCCGTTGAAGTGGAAGACCGCGGGCGAGTTCCCGGGGGCCGGTGACGGCGTGGCCGCAGGTGGCGTTCCGACCCCACCACCGGGTGCCTCCGGGCTGATGAACGGGGCGAGGCCTTGCGGTGTCATCCGCGGGGTGTACAGCCAGCACGGCTCCTCGAACGCCTTGCCCTCCACCCGCGCCGTTGCCTGGAGAAAGTGCTCTTCGTCGAGGTCGGGCGTGCGTCCCGCGCGAACAGTGCGGCGGAATGCAGGCTCCGACACGACGGCAGCCAGAAGACCGCCCCGGTGTTCGCGAGCCGCAGTGAGGGCTGTGCGCACGACCTGACTGTCGAGAAGCCTGCACACCTCATTGATGGCGTCACCACGGTGGTCGGGCAGGGACAACGGGCCGACATGCACGGCGGCACGCAACCTGATCGACGGAGCGCTGGCGAGGCGTTCGCGGTCGTAGCGGACGAGAGCTGCGTGCAGGTGCTCCAGCAGCGGATCGATCAGCCGCGCGATGTCCTTGGCCGGCAATACGAAGATGGCGCCATCACCGGTGTCCTTGTACGCGCCGGGCCGATCGCGCGGGTCGTGCAGCCCGCTGTGGGCCAACACGTTGGTGAGAACGTCGTCCAGATCCGAACGAACCGGAGCCATCCTGGCCTCCGGGATCTGACTGTAGCCCTGCATGTCGACAGCAAGGAGCGCCTGCTCCGGGGGGACATCGAGCGAAGAGGGCAGGGGAGAGGGCATGGTGCCACCAGCCTTTCGGTCACGACGGAACTGGGTGCACCATGCTCATCGGCCTGAGCGCGCGGTGGTGCCCACTACTGGGCACCACCCGGGTGTGACCGGTCACTTCGTGCTGCGAGCGTGGGCCTCGATCGACGTGATGTCGTGAATCAGCAGCCCTCCGCCCGCATCGGTCTCCAGCCATCCGTGCTCTCGCCACGGCTTGATCGCCGCGCCGACAGCGTTGCGGGAAGCGCCGATCATCTGGGAGAGCTCCGTCTGCGTCAGGCGAACACTGATCCCCAGGCGGTGCGTCGATGCCGCACGAACGAGCCGGCTCAGCGCACCTGCGAGGCGTACGGGGACAGGAGCGGTGGCGAGCTCGAGCCTGACGGTCTCCGATTCCCTGACCCGCGCGATCGCATGCCGAAGCAACGAGGTGAGCAGGCCGTTCCCCTCGACGAAGGCGAGGAAGTCGGAAGCCGGAATGAGGTGAACGCGGCAGGCCTCTGCGGCGATCACAGAAGCCGAACGCGGTTTCGCGTCCAGGACGGCCAACTCCCCGAGCAGTTCCCCGGGACCGCGTACAGAGAGCAGTGCCCGCTCTCCGTTGGGGCCCGTCAGTGTCACGAGGGTTGACCCCGACGACAGCAGGATCACGTGGGTGCCGGGGTCCCCCTGCCGCAGTAGAAGGCTGCGTGCCGGGCGGACCCGCACGGGAGCAAGGTCACGCAGCTTCGACCACAACTGCTCGCCGATCACTGCGATGTGCGGCTGATACATATCCCCCCAAACATTCGGACCAGGTCACATGGGGTGATGGTTTCAGGACATGAGAAAGGCGAGCAACAGGCCCAATCCGGCCACACCGAGCGCGGCCACGGTCAGATCGACCGACCCCCTGATCGCCCTGAATTTCCTGCGCGCAAGGGCAGTCAGCAAGGCAAGTCTCTCGGCCTCACACGGCAGTCCCTCCGCGGAGCTCACCCTGCAGAGCACGAAGGCAGTCGGCGCATGTACGCATCCGCCTCCCTGGCGGAGAAACGACCCCTGCCACACGAGCCTGTCATCCTTCGGGAAAACGGGACGCAAAGCCCTCAGCGCCGAGACCAGAGCCGCCCCAAGCAGTGCTCCCACCAGCGCCAGAGCTGCCCCGAGCATCCAGGAGGAGCCGACCGGTGTTGACAGAGCCGTCCCCGCGGCAACCGCGAGCAGACCACCGGTCACCCCGCACAAGGCCGTCGCCTTTGTATCTGCACGTTGCACTTCGACAAACATGGCGTCGGCCATGCCCTGCAGCGCAACAGCCCTCACCGCACCAGACGCCGAGAGGCCCTGTGGCCAGGATCCTTCCACCGTACGCTCCTGTTCGTCGTCCGACCGTGAACCTCCACTCTGGACGACGCCACCGCTCTGCAGTTGCCCACCGGATGGCACCGAACACGATTGCTTGATCACAGCCGGGTGCAGCCGTCCATCTGGGGGACCTCACCTGCTGACGATCACCAACCTCCTGCCCATCCCGGGTGAACCCCGTTAGCAGGGGAACAGACTTACCGCTATAAGAGCTCTGAGCGCACCGTGAGCGAGGTCCTCGACGAGACGACCGACCTGCACGAGCGCGAAACCGCGACCGTGCTCGCCGCCACACATGCTTTCGCGATCGTGGCCGCCAGCTCCGGCCACCGCCGCACCGCCACCGCCTTCCGCTGACACCACCTGGCTCGACACATCCTGGCAGGACGCCCGCGCCCGGATGCCCCAGTTCCGAGGGCGCAGAAGCCGACCTACAGGGTCGGCTTTTGGTGCCGCGTGAGGAGTTCGGTGAAGAAGTTCTCCAGGAGATGTTCCCCGTTCGGTTCGGTGAGTTCCCAGCCGCCGAAGCGGTAGATCTCGTATCCGGCGAGTCTGAGCCGGCGGTCTTCGGCGACCATCTCCGAGTACAGCCGCGGCACGGCGGTCCAGGTGACCCGGCCCTTCTCGTCGGGCGGGTTCGGCCGGCCGTAGTGCTGCACCCCGTCGACCTCGAGGACGATGCGGGAGCGGTCCGGCGCCAGGAGCAGGAAGTCCATCCGCTGCCGGTGAAGCGCCCCCGACTGCTTGCCGCTCTGGCGCGTGTAGGGGTCGTAGTGGAGGTAGACCTGCGGTATCAGCGCGGGCAGCTCGAAGCCGCCTTTCTCGGCGTAGCGGGCGCAGTAGGTGCGCATCACCAACTGCTCCGGCACAGAGTCCAGCGACCGGTACAGACGCCGGTACAAGGTGCTGGCGGCGGTCCTCTCGTCGGCGTCGGCCTCGTGGTTCTTCGTCCACCAGGCGACCATCTGGCGCCAGGTGAGCCCGTGCGGCGGCAGCGGATCGGTGAACACCAGGCAGGTGTCCGCGTGGCGGACAATCTCGACGTCGTTGTTCACCGCGTCGCGCAGCACGATCTGCGGCTTCGCCCCGTCGGCGGCGAAGATCAGGTTCTTGAAGCTGCCCGAGGGCCCTTTGGTGAACCTGCGCTCGTACTCCAGCTCCTGCAGGTCCTCCAGCGCGTCCCTCGTGGGGCCGAGGATCTGCTCGATGCAGTCCCGGCGGGCCTTCCAGCTGCCGCTCATGCCGTTGTCGCGCCAATACGTACCGAACCCCCGCGGCCCGTCGAACGTCCTAAACGGCCAGCTGGCGGGCTCCAGGGCGAGGCGCTCCAGGACGGCGCGGTGGGCCTTCATGACGACGGGCACGTTCTCGTCGTCAAGGTGCCTTCCCTGACCGTTTGTTCCATGCGCTACGAAGTCGTCGTACAGCAGCCGGGTCAGCGCGATCGCCACGTCCAGGTCAGTGCGTCCGGCCGGAGGGCCGAACCGCAGCGACTCGACCAGCCCGACATCGAGCACCCACGGCCCGCTCCATCCGTCCCCGCTGCTGAAGAACGCCTCAACGTCCACGCACCCCACCCCCTGCGATCCGTAGAGCATCCTCGGCCCTACAACAGCGAGCTCACCAGATGCCGCTGACAAGCCTCCCCTCCGGAGGCGGTGCGCCGACCAGCCCGCACCCTTGCGCGCTCTGGCAGCCAGACCGATGGAGCGGCAGGCCAACACCGATTCCGTAGCGTCGGCTGCTGTCGAGAGACGCGTACCGGTTCGGCGTAGGCGGTGAAGAACCGGTCGTCGATGAGCTTGTGGTGAGCGAGCTGTTCGCCGACGGCCAGCAGCGGTCAGGGCTGCTGGCGAGCGCGGCCGCGTACTGCCTCACGGCCATCAGCTCTCGAACCTGGGCGGGGTGACCACGTGCATGTCCGCGGCGGGGTGGTCGCTGTGCCTGGCGGAACTGCCCACCCCCGACGGGATCGCTCAGGGCAGGCCCGCGGCCTGGTTGCCGATCCCGGCCGCCGCGCGTCCCACGCAGGCTGCGCGACCACACGGACCGTGCCTGGCCGGCCTGGATGACTTCGCTGCCACTGGAGCAACGATGGCAAAGGGCTACTATCGCCCGCCGAATACGGCCCTGCCTTCCCCTTACTCGTCACAGTCAGCGTTCACCAAGGAGATCCTCACAACGTGTTCGGCTGTTTGCGGCCAAGCAGCACACGTCCCATGGCCAAGCGCCCCGTGCTCTAGCTGGACCGTGAAGCTCACCACGTTCTCTTCCAGGTTCCCCGTATGAAGAGCAAGCGCCGGGACGGCCTGAAGGGATGCCCAAGTGCCTGTGTCCGGCTGCGGGTCCCGCAACTTCACCGCCACAGCGTCATCGAAGGCAACCAGCATCACAGCTGCAGTATCCGCTCGTGTGCCAGGTGCCGTCGCGGGCCGCCGGAGCGGCCGTAGCCCTTCGCACACGTCGGGGGTGTAGCGCTCCGGCAGATGGTCCGCAGTCGTGCTGCAGGACTCAGGGGGGTCATAGAGCAGGCCCTGCCAGTTCCAGGTGTGGGCCGGATCCAGGCGAGCAGCCAGCATGCGCGCCGACCAAAGGATCCGGTTCGCCGCAAAGTCGTGACCTGGACCGGTATCGGGCTGAGAGGACCGCGCCCGAGCGTCGTCGATGATCGACTGGGCTTGCTGCTCGGCCTCCCTCAACAGGACTTCGGCTTCATGGTGGGCATCCTCACGGACCTGCCTGGCTGTCGACTGCACCTGCTCGGCCTCGCCGAGGAGCTTTGCGACCGTACGGTGGGACTGCTCCATGCGGCGCTGGAAAACTGCCCATTCCCGCTGCATTTGTCTGCGTGCGGTGCTCAGGAGTTCGTCAGCTTCACGGTCGGCCCGTTCCGTGATCTGCTGCGCCTTCGCCTGGGCGGCCGCCGTCACGCCGTCCACGGCCAGGTGCCCCAGGGTCGAGGCCCAGATGTCGTAACTGTCGAGCATGACGGGATACGACGGGGCCGTCGGGCAGGGGGCAGTGTCTGGCGGCACGGTGACCGTTGCCCGGCCGGCCAGGTCGTCGACCGACTGCCTCACGTCGATCTCTTCCAGGGCCTGCTCGGCGCCGGGGACGCTGCGGTCGGCAGCCACGCGCAACCACCGCCTGGCGGCGATGTAATTGCCGCGCTCGAGGTACTCGTGGCCCAACGCGTACGCCTCGTGGCCCAGGACCGCGGCATCGGCCTGCGCCCGCAGCCGGTCCCGCTCCTCCGCGCTGCGGCTGTCTAGACGCTGCATGATCGCGGCGAAGCCGTACGTCTTCCCGGAGCCCGTGCTCATCGTGATGTGCGCGTCCTGCACACCGTCGTGGTGCTGTTCGGGATTCACCGGTGCGCCTCCTTCGCTGTCCGGGCGGTGCCGTAACCGTCCAGGCGGGGTGACTGCCGCAGTTTCTGCAACGCTGTCTTCAGGGCCTTCTTCATGGTGTCGATGCCGACCTCCAGGACTTCGGCGCAGTCCTTCACCGGCAGATCCGCGACGTACCGCACCGCCAGGGCCTGCCGCTCGCGCTCGGTCAACTCGGCCAGCGCAGCGCCGAGATCGGTGCGCCGCACGACGTCCGCGAGGTCGTCGCGGTTGCTTCCGCTGGCCGCGGCCTCTGCGAGGTCCTCAGCCTCGACGGTCAGGACCCGTCCGGTACGGCGGAAATGGTCGTTCAGGCGGCAGCGGGCGATCTGATACAGCGTCGCCACCGGCTTGGGATGTTCGGGATTCTCCGGCCACCACGCGAAGAACTGCTCGAAGACCTGACTGAACAGCTCCGCACCGTCATCCCGGCCGGCCTTCCCGGCCAGAAACCTGAGCAGCCCGTCCTTCTGTGCTTCGAAGAAGGCCTCGAGCATCGCCTCATCGACCACCTGGCTCACGGTGATCGGCCCGCACGGCTCGGCCGCATCGCGACCGAGCCCCGCATGGGAATGGTCCTGCAGGGTCACCGGCGCCGCCGCGCCGCGATCGAACGCCCGTCCACGGTCGCCCCACGCTCAGCGGACGCTTCCCGGTGCAGCGCACCGGCGGGCATGGTGCCCGTCAACGACCACGTGCCGGCCACACCACCGTGGTGCACTTGGACCTCCCGCTTACCGCCGGCGACGTCGGCCACCATCTCCGCCAGCAGCTCCTGCTCGCGCTCGCGGCGCTTCTCACGGGCCAGCTGCACCCGCCTCCACTCACGCGCCCCGATGGCGACCATCACGGCCAGGACGGCGATCACCCCCTCGGGCATCAGCAACTCCTGCACCTTCTCCACCGCCCCGTTCCTCGGCCCACTTGCCTGTCACCGTGTTCATCGCGCGAGCAGCCCCCGACGGGTACCGAAAGTCCAAGATCTTTTAGGCAGGCGCCTCAGCGGCCCCGTGTGCCTGCCCGCGCCTTCCGCTCTCGGCCCTCGTCTGCTCGCGCAGCGTGCGGATCCAGGTCTCGCCCAAGCCGACGACGCCGGTCTCGTCGCCGGGGATGCGGAAGATGGCCGGGTCGGTTGCGAGCTGCTCCATGAGCGCCTCGTACAGCTCGTCCAGGATCGGACTGAGACAGGCCATGAGGCTCTCGACGAACTGCCGGGGCGTGGGGCTCACCGAGATGACGTGATCGAGGTAGGGGCCCAGGCCGCGTTCGTCGATCCGCGCCCGCAGCGCGGCCAGCCCCGGTGTGTCCGGCAGGAGGATCCCGTGCAGCATGTACAGCCCGTAGAACCACCGAAGTCCGATCAGCACCGTCCGCGCCCGTATTAGCGCCGCGTCACTCGCCCGCTGAACCGGCCCCAGCACGTCCGCGTGCCGCTGGAGCAGCCCCCAGTCCACCGGCGGCCCCTCGCCCCGCTCGGCAGCCCCCAGCATCTGTACCCAGTCCTCGGCCGTCAGCCCGAACATGCCGCAGGCAGCGAACGCCTCGGCCAGCGCGTCCGCCCCGACCTCCTCCGCCCCAGCCCGATCGCGGCGACCAAGTGCACTATCCCCGCGAAGTCCGCCCCCTGAGGCAGCTCCTCATCGGCCAGGAGCGCCGCGCGCACCGCCTCCGGGTGCGCCGACCCGCGGTACGGCCTGGCCGCCAGCAGCCGGCCGGCCGACGCATACAGCGCATCCGCTCCTTCCTCACCCGCCCCGCCGCTCCCCGCGCAGCCTCCAACAGCCTGATTGCTGTCCCGGCTGTCCCGCGCGTATGCCGACAGGCCAGGAAGTCTTCGTCCCGCGCCCGAATGGACACTGCCGCACCGACTCGCTTCCCGCCCCGCGGGGCGCACCCCCGGCCGCGCCTGCGGCCCGGATGTGAAGCCGGGCCCCGGCCGTCCGCCGTGCGCATCCGTGAAACGATCCGATGCTGGGGGTTGGGCCGGTGCGAGGGCGCCGCGCGATCCCGGCAGGCACCCCGACCCGGGTGGGGCATCGTGCTGCCGGCCAGGGGCCGGGGGTGGGTCAGGCGCCGCGCAGGCGTAGGGACTTGCGGGCGATGTCGTTCGCCATGGTCGCGATGGACAGCGCGATGAAGGAGTACACGTAGACAGGTTCGGTGGGCGCGTGCCCGGAGGCGATAGCACCGGCCAGCGCGCTGCTGCCGGTGACCGCAGTGGCGCCGGTGAGGCTGACGCGGTGGGGGACCGGCACGGACAGGCTGATCCGCCGCTGGGTGGGCCCGGTGCCGTCGGGCTGCTCGCCGGGCGTGGTTTTCTTGCGGGCGGGCTTCTTGTGCGGGTCCTGCGACGGCATGGTGCTGCTCCTCGGCGAGGGGTTGGGTGCGCCGACCGGCGGGGTGCGTTACACCTCCTTCCGATCCCCGGCGTGCCGGTGGTCCCCACCGTCACGCGGTATGCGGCAGGATCCGCATACCGCCACCCTGGGAAAGTGCCAGTTCAATGGGCTCAGGCGCTGTCGTCTTCACGACCAGCCAGGAGAGGAACCACGTCGGCGTCCGCGTGAATACGTTGGGTGTAGTCAATGCTGTGTGCTTGGTCGGAGGCGTAAGCAAGCCGTTCCCGCTGAATGCGCAACCGCTCCTCGCACGCGTCCATGATCGCTCCCCACGTGATGATGCGGATAGTGACCCGGCCATCGTTCTTGAGGTATCCGTCGGGGTACTGCCATTGCACTACGTCGGCGATGGAGTTGCCGACCAGCCAGAACTCCCACCGCGTGTCTTCGTCATGGCGGTATCGCTCGTCCTGGGTGACGGCGTAGGCGTAGCTGTTGATCTGCGCGACTTCCGCCTCGGACAGCACGGTGCGTGGTCGCTTGAGTTCCACGACCAAGTGCTGCTTCGTACGGCCGGCGCCGGACACACAGGACAGCAGAAGATCCAGTCGTCCGCTCGTTCCGTTGTGGAGCTGCACCCTCTGCTGCGGCACGGTCCTGCCCTCCAGACGGGGAAGGTGCCGGTTAAGGGCGTTGGTCAGCCCGATCTCGGACACGGCCTGACTGTACTCATCCCCGAAGATCCACCACTCCTTCTCCAGCATGCGGTGCAACTGGTCCTTCTCCCGCAGGGTGTATCGGGATTCGAACTCGAACAGCAGCTCACGTAGCGCACTCAAGGCGTCAATGCGATCGACCGTCTCCGCGTTGGCGGCGATCAGGTTTGCCAGCGGAGTGCGATCCACCAAATCCTCCAGCCGCTCCTTCTGCGCCCCGGACAGGGTGAACAGCTCATCGAGGACCTTCGGCATCGCGGTGGGCTGACGCCGCAGCGCTTCGCGGAGCAGCACCATCTGCGTACGGCGCGCCGACTTCGGCCCTTTCAGCTGGCGGCTGACCAGGCACGCCACCTCGTTGAACGTGTCCCGCTCGGCCACCTCGACCGGGCCGCTCGGTTCTCCGCTGTAGGGGTAGATGCCTTCCTCGATCCACTGTTGCACCAGCTTGCGGGTGCGCTCGCGTTCCTGCTCGCGGAAGTAAGCCCGCAGTTGGGTGCGCGCGGCCTTCACCGTGCTGCCCAGCAGGGAGTCGGTGTGCTCGAACTCCCCTTCCAACAGGTCGTGATCGGTCAGGTTCGCGAACCCGTCCCACAGCACGTAGGCGGTGAAGTAGAAGTCGGGTGCCTGGATCTGGGCCAGCAGTGTCATACGGTGCACACCGACGGCGTCGCAGATGAGCAGCTCCCGCCGCGGAGGCTTCGTCTTCCACTCGACGATGCGCAAAAGCGGCCCCGGTCCGCCGCCGACGTCGATACCGATGTCCAGCTCTTCCTCGAAGGGCTCGCCCAGGATCGCTTCACTGGGATCGAGAGCGGTGCCGCACCACCACACAGTCGCAGTGGGGTACTTGCTCAGGTACATCGCCAGCCGACTGGTCAGCTCTTCCCGAGCCTTGTCGGCAGTAAGACGCTGCTTGCGCTGAGCCTCGCCGGTCACCCGCACGAAGGTGCCGGCCTTCGCAGAGGGCGCTGGCGCGCGCTCCTCGACATCAAAGTCGCTGTCCCCGTCTTGAAAGCGAATGACCACCTCGCTCATGCCGCCGGGAACGGCCGATACCGAAGTCCAGGTCGCGGTGGAGCCCAGTGCAAGCACGCGGAACCGCCCGTAGCCGTGACGGCCATGCAGCTGACGCCCGCTCTCCGTACCCGGCGCCGTGCGCTTCCACGAGCCGCCCATTCCCTTGAACGCGGACTCCACCGTCGCTGCCGGAATGCCGTGCCCGTTGTCGCTCACGACAACCGCTTGGACGCCGCCGAAGTCATCGAGCTCCAGCTCGACATGGACCTCGGTGGCGTCAGCGTCCAGGCTGTTCCAGACCAGTTCTTCTACGGCTCCCAGCGGGTCTGTTCGGCGGGCAACCTTCTCGATGAAGTCAGGACGCACTTCGACAGGAATCCGCATGGGTGAAGCATGTCACCGACTGTGTCCAGTCATCTACCAGACGGCCTAACCCTTGGGCCCTGATCAGGCACTGGACGCGCGGCTGTTCGCGTCCGGCCACCCCGAAAGGCGCCTTGCACGTCATTCACCTGGCGCTACGCCGTGCGCCCCGACGGCTACCTGAGCTGCTTGTCGGTCAGAAGCAGGAAGTCGACGGGGCAGCTGATGCGTTGGCAGAGATCACTGAGGGTGTACGGGGAGCGCAGGTTCAACGCAGGGAGGTCTTGCTGGTCATACAGGCCGTACTGGACACAGCGATGATGGGCGCCGATCCCTTGGAAGATCAGCGGCGCCATCTTGACCATTCTTACGTCTGTCAACCCGGCCGTGACGAAACAGCCGTCCGGGACGGGAAAGAAGCGGTCGAACGCTTCGAGAGCCGTAGGAATCTCCTCGACAGGGATGCCGGAGTACCGCGACATCCACTCGAACTCCTGGTCCTCCCGGTCGTCGAGGTAGAACCCTTCCCAGCCCCAAAGAAGCTGCTGCCAGAAGGTCGCGCAGAGCCGGAAGTGCGGCTGCGCACGCAGTGGCACCGATTTCACCGATGAGTGTCGCGACGGCGTCGAGCGCGTCGGCCGGCTTGCCTTGTCGCCGTGGATGCAGGCCAGCACGTCCTTGCCCTCGCAAAAACCTGGTGCCGTGGCAGGGGATGACGACGGTGCCGAAACAGGACTGTCAGACGTCACGGGTAGTCTCGGCCAACCTTGAGCACGAGCGCACAGGCACCGCAGGTGCGAGGCGGCCGCAGGATGACCGGGGGAAACGTGACCTTGATCGATCTCGGGCTGGTCGGGCCCGCGCAGAGCGACGATCTGTTCCACTTCACCGGACGCAACGGGGGCCGCCCGGACGACATCCCCGTAGAGATCAGCACGATGACGCCGGAGCAGCGGCTGGACGCAATCCTCGGCACACGGGTCCTGCGGGGCTTCCGGCCCTTCGGGGCGACGCAGAAGTGCGTCTGCTTCTCAGAAAGCCCGCCCGAGCACCTCGCCCATCTGATCGGCGCACGCGGCTTCTCGCCCTGGGGCGTCGTGGTCTCCCGCGCTGCGGTCTTCGCCCTCGGAGGCGGTGGCGTGGCCTACGTGCCCGACGCGGTACACACCCGCTTCAGGGCCAGCGGTCTGGAGCACTGGGCGGTGCGCACCGGGACGGACTCGGTCTGGCTGCACGAGCGCGAATGGCGACTTCCGGTACTGCGCGGTGAGGTCAGACTGGGCGGCGTCCGTGCGGTCTTGGTCGGCAACCCGCACTGGCGGCCGTCCCTGGTGGAGACCGAGGACTGGGTCAACGCTGAGACGGGGGAGCGGTCGCAAGGGCCGGACGGCAACCCGCACACCCGGCCCGTGGAGGATCTGCCCCCGCTGTGGCAGGAGTCGGAAATCTGGGTGTGGGACGCCACGGCGAACGCGGTGGTCAAACACCCTCCCGGAACCCTGCGTTGACGACCGGAACTGGCATACCAGGCCCCTTGGAGCGCCACTCCGACACTGTTGCCGCGCGCCTCGCAGGGGCCGCGTCGGCGAACAGAACTGGCGAACCCCTCACGTCACGACCGCGCGCAGTACGGCAGCCCCTCGTCCGCGGGACCGCTGTCAGTGCCGCCCTTTACGCTGCCCGGCATGGCCCGTTCCTGGACACGACTGCACGAGCACCTCGGTACTCCTCCCGGCCCGCTCTCCTTCGACATGGTCCAAAGGGCCACCGCCGAACGGCTGCAGGAGTCGGACGATCTGGACTGGAAGGAGCAGCTGCCGCAACGGCCCCAGGACGGGCGGTGGAACGAGTTCGCCAAGGACGTCGCCGCGATGGCGAACACCCGCGGCGGACTGCTCGTCTTCGGCGTGCGCGACCAGACCATCGAGCTGGTCGGCATCGACCTGGAGCAGGTCAACACGCAGCAGTACGCCCAGTGGGTCCGCAACCACGTCCAGCCCTACCTCCCGGACCTCGACTTCATACCGCTGACCTCACCCGAGGGCATCAGCGTGCTGGTGGTCGACGTGCCGGCCAGCACCATGGCACCCCACCACGTCTACGGCACCGCCGCCAAGGACAAGGACCAGCAGGCCGCTGTTGTCCCGTACCGGGACAAGGACCACACCGCCTGGATGGCCGAGCACCAGATCGAACGCGCCTACCGCGACCGCTTCACCCGCGCCCAGCGCACCGAGGAAGAAGTCCAGCGCCTCCTCGACTACGCCCAGGACACCGTCTCCGCCCGGCAGAACGACCCGTCCGCCTGGTTTCTCGCCGTCGCACGCCCCGAACGCCCCCTGCCCCGCACCGCACCACGCCCGGCCCGTGAGGACGCCACCACCGTCATCAACAGCGCCCGCGCCCGCTCCCGCACCCTCACCACCAACGATCTGACCCCCGGCCCCCTGGCAGGCCTGCAGATCGTCACCTCCAACCCCCGCCCCGGCCTGCGCCGCTGGGTACTGAACACGCTGACCCTGGGAGGTGGGCGGGAGATCTACGCCGAGCTGCACCACGACGGCAGCGTCGTGCTCGCGGCCAACCTCTCCTGGAAGGCCATCCGGGAAGACTTCCTCGGGGAAGCGGCCCCCGAATGGGAGGCCCTGGTCCACCAGGCCTTCCTCGGAGCCTGCTGCCGGGACTTGGCGGCCACCGCTCAGGAACTCGGGCGCCGACTGCGGGTGGACGGTGTCCTGCACCTGACAGCGACCATCGCCAGGTCCGGACCAGGGTCCGGTCTCGCGCCGGTCGTCATCGAGTACGGGGGCTTCACGGACATTCCCGCCTACGCCCGCCGCCCCCACCTCATCCAGCCCGTAGTCGGCACTCTCATCCCCACCGGCGGGGACGATGCCCTGCGCGAGACCGCGCAAGACCTCTTCACCGACCTGATGACCCAGTTCGGCCTCGACCCCCAGATGTAGGCCCCGCCCAGAACGCCGCAGGCCGGATGGCCCTCAGAAGGAAGGACGAACCGTGTCTCAGGAAACCCCCATCTACAGCCGGCTCGTCGTCGAACGCGGCGACATCCCAGCTCAGGTCCGCAAGGACGCTGAACGAATCCACCGGGACATGGCACGAGTGATCGCCCCTGAACCTCCGGCCACCGGCAGCAGTTCGCCCACCGTCGCGTAGCAGATCGCTAGGATTCCGCTATGGCTACGACTCAGTTGAACGCACGTGTTCCCGAGGAGCTGGCAGAACAGGTTAGGGCCGCCGCCGCACGCGCCGGCATGAGCATCGGCGACTACGTCAGCGACGTGCTCGCCGCCGACCAGGCCGCGGCGTCCGGAAGCCCCGCTCTCAGGGAGGCCCGCGCGCAGATGCACGCCCTCGCGGCCTACAAGAAGTGGAAGGCCACCGGCCAGTCCGAGGAAGACGCAATGGACATGAGCGAGGTCTTCGGCGCGTGACGGCCATCCCCGCCCGCTTCGCCCAGAACGTCGGCGAGACGATCAAACACCTGCCCATCCCGGACAGGGAAGAGCTCCACCACGCCGTGCTGCGCGCCTGCTCCGACCCATGGTCCTGGCCGCAGGCCGACAAGTACGAGATGGACGAGAGCGTGCGCGTCATCACGACCAGCGCCGCCATCGTCCACTACGTGAGCCTCCCGGGCCCCAACCCGCACCTGTGGGTCTTCGCCATCACCGTCTGACCGTCGACGTCCAGGACGCCGAGGGTCCTCCAGGTGGCCTTCCTGCTACTCGGGCCCCACCAGCCCTGCCCGAGGTGCCAGTCCCACACCCGGCCGCGCTGTGGGCCGGTCACGACCAACGTCCGCACACCCGCTCCCCTGTTCCGGTGCACTGGTGGGTGTCCTGCCAAAGCCTCATGGCAGGACACCCACTGGTCCGCGGCGCCTGCGGCGACTAAGGCGTGCGCACGGGTTCGGCGTAGGTGGTGAAGAACCGGTCGCCGGTGAGCTTGTGGTGCGCGAGCTGCTCCCGGACGGCCTGCTCGTTCGCCCACCGGTCCGGCGCGGCGGCGAGCGCAACCGCGTAACTCGTCACGGCCTCCTTCACCTTGGCGAACAGGTCCGGCGTGACGACGCGCATGCCTGGCACCGTGTTGGCCTTGGCGTCGCTGACCCGGCTGGGGTGCACCATGACCGGGAGAGCCTTCACCTCCGGGGTGTGGTCGTTGAGCCAGCGGATGCTGCCGCCGAGCTGGTTCATGTCCGTCTTCGCGATCGTTTCGGTGGTGCAGCCCGTCTTCAGCTCAGTGACGGCCTGCTGCTCGGCCGAGAGCGCCCACAGGTTGTCCGGGCCCGTGCCGTACAGCTTCTCCGGGCGCGTGCTGGCGAATCCGAGGTGCAGTCCGAGCTGCTGCCAGGCCCGCTCGGCGTCATCGGAGCGCTCCTCCTCGCCCCACACCACGTCCTCGAACAATGCCTGCACGCCGAGCCGGAGGCTGACGCCGTCGTGGTACTGGGCGGCCAGGAACTCGGCGGCGGCGCGTGACTGCACTGCGGCCGCCTTAAGCCGCACGGGGGCGGCGCCGTGCACGGACCGCAGAACGAACGTGTTGTCGGCCATTGCCCCGGCCAGGGCCTGCTGGGCGGCCACAGGGTCGGTCAGGTGCAGGTAGGCGGCCTTCTGCTCCCGCAGCCAGCCCCGCAGCGCCTTGTCACCCTCGCCGAGGTCGTTGACCGCCTTCTGCACCCGCTCGGCCGCAGCCGAGTGGCGGCCGGTGGCCGCGAAATCGAACGCCTCCCGTAGGGCGACGGCCTCCGGCCGCACCGTCCCGTGCTCGGCATAGCGCACCTCCGCCAGCGCCCGCCGGCTGCGCTCCCGCCACTGCGGCACCCGCCCCAGGCAGGCCCGCAGCGCCTGGCGCACATCGTTCAGCCCTTCACCCTTGATCTGGCCCGCGATGTCCCGGCTCAGCCTCAACTGCGCCTGCGTCGCAGGGGAGAACAGAGCCAGGTGGCGGGGATCGTGAATGGCGGTGGCGAGCTTGGCGCCCAGCAGCAGGACCGCGCAGTAATCCTCGCCGTCCCGCACGCCGCGTCCCATGCCCTGCTCGATCCGCTGGACCTCGCGGGCCAGGCGGACGGTGCTGTCGGCCAGTGCGACAGCTTCGCGTCGCTCCACCGAGTCCAGGGGCCGGGGAATCCCGTCGAGAATGAGCAGACGGCAGGCGTCGGCCGGGAGATTGACGCCGTCGTACTTGTTGACCAGCACCACCAGGCCTACGTGACCGGCCTGCAGCCTCTTCACACCCGCCTCGAGGTCACCGACCCGCCAGATGTGGTCGGCGTAGCGCGCCCAGGCCGCGGCGGCCCGTTCGCTGGGCACGAGCACGACGACGTTGACCGGCTTCGTCTCGGCAACGCTGTCGCCGTCCTGGTCCCCGTCGGCGAACTGGCGGGCCAGTACACGTACGGCTTCCTCGTCCAAGTCCGGGTTGAGCGCCACCGGCGCAAGGATCATCCGCTCCCCAAGGTCGGCGGCGCTGCCCGGCGTGACGGGTTTCGCGACCAGCTTGGGGTCGGCGCCGAAGTCGGTGACCAGGGTGCTGTCGTCGGCAAGTGTCGCAGTCAGGTAGACCCGGCGGCGGGCGCGCACGAACGAGGTGATGCGGTCGATCGGCGGGCACGAGGGCCTGACCTCGATCGCCGCCGACGTCGCCGTCGCGGTGCACAGGCGCAACACCTCGGCGAGCAGCGGCCACACGAACTCGAAGACCCGCTCCGTCCGGTGCGGGCGCAAGATCTTCAGCACCTCGTCGTGCTTGTCGGCCCACGCCCAGAACGGGATCGGCGCCAAAGCAGTGGGATCCTTGTCCTCCAGTCCCGCCCAGGCATTCGCCGACTGATGGCGCAGATCATGCGCGAACAGCTCCAGCAGCTTGCCGTACGCCTCGTGCGAGGCGGGCACCCCCAGCCGAAACTGGTCCTCGGTCCGCGCCAGCGCTGCGTGCGCATCATCGACGATGACGATGCCCAGCTCGTGCGGCTCCTTACCGTCGCCGACGACCCCGAACACCGACCTGCCGTTGATCAGCTTCTGGTAGTTCGTCACCAGCACGGCCTGAGCCGTGAGGAACACCGGGTCGTACGGATCGTCCGTGGTGGCGATACTGAGCCTGGCGGCCTCCTCGCGGACCTGCTTGGCCAGGTAGTTGTCCGGCGTCAGGTACACGGCCTTGCCGATGCCCTCGTTCAGCGTGCTCTGCGCGATCAGCAGGCCGACAGCCGTCTTGCCCCCGCCGGTGTTCTGCTTGATCACCACATCCTGCTGCTCACGTCGATCGAACCACTTGTCCAGCACCTCGCCCTGCTCATGCCGCAGATACGGCCACGGCCGACTTGCCAGCCCCGCGTAGATGTCCCGGGGCCGCAGCAGCGCCTCGCTGTCCCCCGTGCCGATCAGGTCCCAATTCAGCGCCATCTCGCTGTCCTCCCTCACCCGACCAGGCGGCCCTGCGCCGCCTGCACTTTTTCGTTCTTCAGGGCCGCCGCACACCTGGCGACGGCCTCGCGCCGCACCGACGTCCCCAGGCCTCGGTGCGGCCCTGCCGCGGTCTGACTCCCGCGCCCACCGGCGGGGTGCCTTCCCGGCACGCCTGGAAGCGGCGGCCGGGAAGGCACCCGTTCACGGACCGGGTCGGGTCCGTCAGGCCGGTGCCGCCGACCGGTCACCGGTGTCGTCCCCGGCAGGCCGGGGACGGACGATCCGCGACGTGGGCCGGGAGGTGACGAGGGCGAGCCACTGCTCCTGAGTGACCACTGGCCACGTACGCGGGCCCATGCGGCCGCGCAGCCCGATCAGATCGGCGGCCCGGCCCTCGGCGGCCTTGACCGCCTGCGGCGGGCTGAACGGATCGGCCTCCACGACGAACACTCCCGCGTAGACACGGGCGCGCTCGGGATGACGCAAGTGGTCCCGCAGCCGGGCACCGACTCCGCCGCCGCGGTGCGCCTTGCCCAGCCACCGCAGCCGCCCGTCGGCGTCGACCGCCAGGTACAGCCCCGCGAGCACCTCGTCCAGGACCGCGAGCGTCTGCACCCGCTGATCGGACTCCAAGCTGTACGGGGCAGGCCAGCCGCCGCGCACGAGGCGGCCCAGCGCCGTCCACGTGTGACGCAGCACCCTCGTGTCAACCACCGGTCCGGCGACCGGCTCCGCGCAGCAGTCGAGGCTCACAGCGACGTCACCTCCACAGTGGCCGAGTCCAGCTGCTCGATGATCTCCCCGCACTGCTTCTTGATCTCGCGCAGCTCTTTCACGTACGACTTCTGCACCTCGGCCGGCTCTTCCTCGGCGCCGGCCTCCTCGCGGGCCCGCACGGCGTCCTCGACGTTCGCCAGCAGCAGGCCGATCTGCTCGGCAGCGGTGGCGACGGCGTCCGCGCTGCTGCCCACCATGGAGGTAAGCGCCGAACGCAGGCGCGTCATCCGGGTGGCCGGGTCCTCGAGGATCTCCTCCTCGAGTTCCTCGGTCGGCGTGCCGCTCTCCTCGCCCTTGTTGCTGTCGTCGTCGACGGAGTCCTTGGCCGGCTTGCGCTTCCTGGAGGACGCGATCTTGGGGAAGGTCGTGTCGTACCAGCCCTTGTCGGCGAGCGTGCCCTCGCGCGGGTTGCCGTGCGCGTCGGGCGCCCAGAACGTGCCCGGCACGAGGCTGGCCCCGCCCGCGGACTCCGGGGCGCGCAGGACCGCGTCGGCGAACGCGATGAGCAGCTCGCGGGTCACACCCTCCGGCGGGACGGTGTAGGCGTTCACCAGCGCCTGGACCGCGTTGGCGGGCGTACGCCGCACGCCCTTGCGGTCCTCGCCCTTCTCGGAGCCCTGCCCGGCGGTGACGAACGGCTCGGGCGCGTTGATCAGCCCGGGCACCAGGTGCCGTCGCACCAGGACCTCCCAGGCCTCGGCATCCCCCTGGTGGCAGGCGGTCAGCAGCGAGAGAAGGCTGCGCGCGTCCGGCCGCGCCCCGTACTGCACGTCGCGCGCGCTGAACAGGCCCCGGGCGGCGAGTGGGTTGCCGCGGTGGGAGAAATGCTGGGCGACCACGGCCGCCCACATATCCGTCCGGCGATCGGTGCGGGCCGTGCTCGACTGGGCCCAGGACGCCTCCTGCAGGGCGGTGCGCACCACCGGCCAGTACTGGCCGGTGGGCATGTGCGCCCGCGGCGGCAGGTTCTCCGGGCGCGGCGGAACCGGCGGGAAGACCATCACCGTCGCGCAGCGAACCGCGACATCGCGCAGGGTCAGAGCGCTCACCTCATCGCCCGGAGGCAGCAGCACGGCGAGTTCGTCCAGGGCCCGGGCCCCGACCAGGGCGTCGGCGATCGCGTCCTCGTCCAGGTCCCCAGCCTGGATGCGGCCCTGGGCGACCTCCTTGGCGAGCAGCTCGCCCAGCACACCCTTGGCCTGGTAGGCCTTGACCAGGGTCGACCACAGCCCCAGGCTGCGGTCCATCTCGCCGTAGTTCAGCTGGCCGCGCAGATGGTCGTGCACGTTCAGCTGGCGCAGCGACTCCTCCAGCCGCTCCGGAGTCCTGGCACCGACCACAATACGGGCGGGCACCTGCGCGATCCGCAGCGCCCGCTCCGCACGCCCCTCCGGGTCACGGTCGGGGTCGGCGTACTCGGTGTTGAGCAGGGTGCTGATCCGGCGAAGGATCTCGCCCAGACCCAGCAGGACCAGCCGCCGGTTCTCCTCCTCCCCCTCCAGCCTCAGCAGGTACTGCGGCATCCCGGTCAGCAGCTGCTGCGCCACCACCTCGAGGACCTGCAGCCGGGCATCCCCGCGGTTGTTGCCGGTGACCTGGCGTCCCCGCCAGATGTGCCGCCGGACCCCGTCCCGGCCGACCACCGGTGTCCGCTGCAGCACCACCACGGTGGGCTCCCGCTGGCCTTCCTGCACCAGGGACTCCACCAGATCGTAGGAACGCAGCCGCGCCCGCCGCTGCAGCATCTCCACGGCGTAGCGCTGCACCTCGCCGGCCACCTCCGCACGGACCTCCTCCGTGGTGAGCGCGGCCAGCGGCAGCCCGTCCTCCACGACGGCCCGCACCACCGGCAGCGGACGCCGGCCCCCCAGCGCCTGCTCTCGCGCCTGAAGCTCCCGCTGCGCACGGGCCAGTTCGTCCTCGGCGTTCTTCACCGCGGACACCGCCGCGTCCTTCTCCGCCCGCGGCGCGGTCGGGGCCAGAGCCCGCTGGGCCGTCTTCGCCCGCTCCCGGGCCATGGTCCACTCGGCCACCACCCGCTGCTGGTCGACGAGCTCCTCCATGCGGGCCAGGTTCTCGGGCGAGGGGTGCAGCCACTCGCTGCGCGTGCGGTCGTTGTTGGCCCAGGGCAGCGTCGCCGCCCCGTGCAGGGCCACATTCAGCAGCAGCAGCGCCCCGTCGGTGCCGCGCTGCTCGACGTGGTAGGCGGTCGCGCGCAGGAAGCGGCCGGCGTTGCGGCGGCTTTCGGTGACGCGCTTGGCCTCGCCCTGACCGAGCGCCGGGGCGAGCGCCTCGAGCACGGCCTGCCGGGGAACGGGCGCGAAGCCCTCGGCCGCGCACGTGTTGGTGATGGCCTCGTAGAGGTGCTCCGCCCACTCAGGAGTGGTCGGGTACGGGAAGGGCCCCTCGGGGGCGGTCTTACGGGTAGACATGGAAACAGACGGTCCTTCTCCCGGAAGCCCTCATGACCCCGGGTGCGAACGAACGCATCCGGCGGTCCTGCCGGGTGCGACACGCACCCGAGACGCAGGAACTCCCTTCCGGGGAGCACCCGCACGGGCCGCCGTCACCGTCATGCACGCTGAGCGCGCACCGGCGAAGACCGTCTGCCTCTTCGAGTCCACCACCGGAGACTGGGCGCGCTACCGGAGCCTCCCAGGAACGGAGGCATTCCGCAGCGCACGGCTCACGCCCTCTCCGCCGACGGCGGCACAGGGCTGGCAGGTCGTTGAGACCACTGACGTGTCCTAAAAGTCTGTCAGATGCATGGTTAGTCGGACAAGTCACATAGAGGACGCGCGTAGAACGACAAGATCATACGAATGGGAAGACGCCTCACGCGCGGATCTGACCGCCCGCCCCCACCCCCTGCACAGGCTGCCCCGCGAGGTTTTTCCCTTCCCCGCGCGGCCGGTGTGACCAGATAGAAGCGCCGCCCCCACCCCGGGGAGCCGACGTGAAAGGGAGCGCGACCGTGAACAGGACACGACGGCCCGGACCGGATACCGCCCGCCGGACCCTGCTGTGGCTGATGGTGACTTCCGCCGCGGTGCTGGCGACCCGGAGCCAGCAGTGGACCAGCGCCCTCACCACAGCGACCGCCGTCTACGCGGCCGTTGGCCCGGACCGCAGGAGCCGACTATGACCCGCACCCCGCCCACCGCCGCGGAACTCGCCCTGGCCGCCGAGGTCAGCCGCCTCGGACTGACCATCACCCCCCACCAGCTCGAACGCTGGCGCGCCAAGCACTGGCTGGCCCCGGCAGACCAGTGGACCGACCCCGCAACCAGCGCGCTGCGCCCCGACATCGTCCACCGAACCGCATGGCTCGCCGCCCTCTCCAGATCAGGCCGCGGCATTAGCTGGATCGGCTGGACATTCTGGGCAATCGACGACACCGAACAGACCGCCGCCCTACTGCGCCAGGCCCTGATCCAGACCATCCAACTGCCCTTGCGCCAGGCCGGCATCACCCTGGATCAGATCCCTCAGGGTGACAGCGACACCGCCTTCGAGGCCCGCCAGGGCCTCGCCGAGCGGCTACGACGGGGGCGGCGCGCCATCGGACGGGACCTGGGCGGCCTCCTGCGCGACCACGCCGCCACTGCAGGCATCGTCCTGCCCGAGCCCCGCACGGTGTCCAACCTCTTCGACGCCACGCTGATCCGCATCGGTGCCCGGCTGCTGACCGGCGGCATGGCCGATATCAGCCCCGAAGAACTCACCGATACCTGGCGCAGCGCGTGGACCGGCCCACCCGAGCGGCTCGACCGGATCACCGCCGCCCACATCACCGCCGACGAAACAGGAACCGACCTGCGCGCCCTCTCCCCGCTGGCTCACGGACTGCCCGGCCTGGTCCGCGTCTTCGAGCAAGCAGACGCACATCTGCTGTGCGAGGCGGTCCGCGCATGCACCAAGGCCTCCTCCACGCTGATGAAGCTGCTCCTGGAGCGCGCCGACGCCGAGATGCTGACCGCGCTGATGAACGACGCGATGTGGGAGCAATGGGTCCGTGCCGGAGGCATCGCCCCCGTCAGTCGGCTGGGGGAGGCCGCGATCACCCTGAGCACGGTGCAGTATCTCCTCATCCCTGACTGGGCTGAAGACCTTTACCGCTACCAGGACCGCATGGACCGCCTGCTGGCCGCCCCCACTGCGCCGACACCGGACGGTGGCCCAGTGTGACGCCTTCCGCCTTCACCTCCCGGTCGCTGGCGCGGGCGGGCAGGGCCTCTCAGTCGATGAGCAAGGTGTGCCTTCGCTACTGCCGGAGAGGAGGGCCGGCTCGACCACCGCGATGGCGACGGTGTGGCTGGAGGGCTGCGGGCGGGTGCTCCCGGCTTCGTGTGTACCGCCGCAGTCCTCACCGGCCGTCCGGCCGCCTGAACCGCGCCGTGCCGGGTACAGGGCAACACCCGCCTTCCCCCGCAGGCCCACCATCGGCTTTCGCCGGTGATCTCGCGTTGGCGGCCAACCTGTTGCGGGCCCCGGGCCTGAACCGGCACCGGTCCTCTGAGCGTCCATACCGGCACCTGCCACACGCCCTTGGAGCCGCCGCACCATGAGTACCTCTCTACTGCTGTCCCCGCAGCCCTGCGGGCACGGCGCGGATCCGGCCGGCGACTCGGTCGGCTGCCGCGGCTCTCACGTCCCCGGCCACACCGTATGCCTGGCCCACCTCACCGACACAGCCCGCACCGACTACCTGACCGGCCTGGCCCCCGGCGCCGTCATAGACCACCGCGGCACTCCCTTCACTCAAGATCTGCTGGAGGACCTTCTCCACGCTCTCCACGACCCCTCCACCGGCAAAGCCCGCCTCGGCCGCGCCCTGTTCATCGGGGCGCAGTTCTTCGGCGAGGCCAATTTCATCGGTGTGCAGTTCTCCGGCAACGCCCAGTTCGACGGAGCCCAGTTCTTCGGCGACGCCCGGTTCAGCAGGGCGCAGTTCTCCGGCGAGGCCAGCTTCGTCGAGGCGCAGTTCTCCCGCCGCGCCAGCTTCGTCGAGGCGCAGTTCTCCAACGACGCCCGGTTCACCGGGACGCGGTTCTCCGCCAGCGCCGTGTTCGTCGAGGCGCAGTTCTCCCGCGACGCGTGGTTCGTCGGGACGAATTTCTCCTGGGAGGCGAGGTTCGACAGGGCGCACTTTGAGGGTGTGTCGGATTTCGGGCCGTTGGTGTGTGCGGGGCAAGTGGTGTTGTCCGGGGCGGTGTTTGTGCTGCCGGTGACGTTGGAGATAGCCGCAACGGCGGTGGTGTGTGAGCGGACGCGGTGGGAGTCGACAGCCACTGTGCGGGTGCGGTACGCGACTGTGGACCTCAGCCACGCGGTCCTGACCGCCCCCTCAGCCGTCATCACCCACACCACTCCCTTCACCAGCGTCGGCAGGACAATAGGGGAGGACCTGCTGACAGGCCCCGGCACGCCGCCTTGCAACTCCGACCGGGCACGGGTCGTCTCGGTGCAGGGCGTGGACGCCGCGCACCTGGTGCTGATCGACACCGACCTCACCGACTGCCTGTTCTCCGGGGCCTTCCACCTTGACCAGATCCGTCTGGAAGGCCGTACCACCTTCGCCCCCGCCCCAACCGGCTGGCACCGCCGCGGCATGCGGCCGGTGGGCTTCACCCGACGTCGCGTCCTCGCTGAGGAACACCACTGGCGCGCCTACACCGCCGGCCAGCCCGCCCTTTCCGCGGGCGAAGACCCCAGGCCCCACCTGTGGCGTCCCGGACCGCACCACACCGGCCCCGCCCGCACCCCCGGCCCGGAAGAGGTCGCGGCACTGTACCGGCAGCTGCGCAAGGCGTTCGAGGACGGCAAGAACGAGCCCGGCGCTGCCGACTTCTACTACGGCGAATGCGAGATGCGCCGCCACGACCCGACCGGCACCACGAAGGGAGAACGCCGCCTGCTGTGGTGGTACTGGCTGCTGTCCGGCTACGGCCTGCGCGCCTGGCGGGCCTTCTCCTGTCTGCTCGCAGCCATGTCCCTGACCGTGCTGTTCCTGATGAGCTTTGGCCTGCCCACTAACGCCCCCGACTCCGCCACCACCGGAACCCTCAACGGCAGCAAGATCAGCCTCAACACCAGCACCCCCGCCCCTGCTCTGGACGGGGAATGGCTGCAGCGCATGACGTGGGCCCGCGCGGAGAAAGCCACCCGAGTCGCCGTCAACTCGGTGGTCTTCCGCTCCAGCGGGCAGAACCTCACCACCGTCGGCACCTACATCGAGATGATCTCCCGCCTCCTCGAACCCACCCTTCTTGCCCTCGGGGTCCTCGCCATCCGCTCACGCATCAAACGCTGACCCCCGGCCTGGGTGCGGCAAACCGAACACCCAACGGCCACCCGGCGCCGCCGCAGACTCGCCTCGGGCCCGCTCAGGGAACCTCGACGTGCCCAGCACGGCATGCACCGCCTGACCGACACCGGCGGCGTACCGCTCGTCCTCCCGAGCCCCCGCCGCCGATGCCGCGGCAACACCCCCGCCCGCCGCCAGCTCTCCAACTGGCTGGCCGTCACCACCACCACACTCGCGGCAAGTTCGCGAATCACCCGCAGATCAGCCGGACTCGGCGCTCCTCGTGCCATAACTGGAGCCGTCCGCCACATCGGCGCCCTCCTGGCCGGCCTCGCAGTGACCTGGTGGCAGCACGACTGACACCCGCCCGAGCGCGAAGAGGAACCAAATTCTGCGCAGCCGACCCCAACTGACATCACCTCACCCACCCGGACACACCACACCCGCCTCCGCAACCTTCAGCCCAAGGAGGCACATACCCTGAAACCGGATTCACCAAAAATTCTAGAACGAAGGAAACAGCTGGCTAAGCACCCCGGCCCCACCCCGCCGCACAACACAGATCCCCCCATCCTCGTAGCCGGCCCAGTCCGCGCCAGCAGCCGTTCTGGAAACGCAGCCGGAAGGACCGTCCGGCCGGCGCAGTTGGGCAGGCGGGAGAAGTAGGCGAACCGCCCGATCAATAGCGCGAATCCGGGTACACGGGCCGGCATGGCACCGAAGACTGAACACCTCATGTCCCTGCGGGCCGTACGGCAGCTGCGCCGAGTCCGCACCTTCTACACAGCAGGCGTCCTGCTGTGGGCGGCCGCCGCGGCCTGGACGGGATGGACTCATCCCGGAAGCCGGCAGATGTGGGTCTCCCTACTCCTCCTTGCGGTTTTCCTCGGCCTGCTCGGCACCGCCTCCCTGTGGCTGCAGCGCCTCCAGGCCGCCCAAGGACACAAGCCGGCGCATCACGCCGCACCCCGACGAGCCATCGCCACACGCCACGCAAACGCCTGAACCCCACAAGCCCGGAGAACCCCCACCCTGTAGCCAGCCTGGCCCGCGTCAGCGGGCCACAGGACTGAAGGCGAAGCCGAAAGTCCCGTCCGGGCGGGGGAGCGCAGCGGACCCGCCACGGCCGGTCTGGAGCGAAGCGGAAGACCAGCCGTGGGACGAAGTCCCGCAGCTCCGGGAGCGCAGCGAACGGAGCGTCAACCCGGCTGCGAAGCAGCCGGGTTGAGTGGGGCGCGCCGCGCCCCACAGCGCTCCCGCGGAGCGGGAGCGCAACACCCGCGCGCAGCGCGGGTGTTCGCTTGCACATCGCGCAGCGATGTGGTACCCGCTCCGCGGG
>NZ_JBIVAU010000017.1:0-78416 GCF_044745705.1 Streptomyces sp. NPDC086835 | reverse complement strand
TGGTGGGGGGGGGGGGGGGGTGGTGTGCCGCGGGGGGGGGGGGGGGGGGGGGGGGGGGGGGGGCCCCGCCCCCCCCCCCCCCCCCCCCCCACGACGAAGCGACATCCACTACGGGACGTCGGCAGGCTCGGGTCAGCCGAAGACGGCCAGGCTCTTCGCCTTGCCGTTCTGCTCCTCCACGAGCGCCAGGAAGCGTCCGTCGGGCCCGAAGACCGCCACCGGGGCACGGTCGTGGGCCGGCATCTCGAGCCGCACGCCGTTGGTGAGCAGCTTGGCCCGCCGCTCGTCCACGTCCCAGCGGGGGAAGGCGGCGGCCGCCGCCTCGGCGATCGGCATCACGGTCAGCTCCTCCTGGAGCTGGTCGAGAGTCTTCGCCGCGTCCAGGCCGTACGGGCCGACCCGGGTGCGCCGCAGCGCCGTCAGGTGCCCGCCCACTCCGAGCACGGCACCGAGATCGCGGGCGAGCGCCCGGATGTAGGTGCCGGAGGAACAGACCACGGACACGACCAGATCGACGACGGGCAGGCCGTCCTCCGTGGTCGTGGGGCGGACGTCGTAGACGCGGAAGGAGGAGACGGTCACCGGGCGGGCCGGGATGTCGAACTCCTCGCCGCCGCGCACCCGTGCGTACGACCGCTTGCCGTCGATCTTGATGGCGCTGACCTTGGACGGCACCTGCATGATGTCGCCGGTGAGCCCGGCGACGCCTGCGTCGATGGCCTCGCGTGTGACGGCGGACGCGTCGGTGGAGGAGGTGACCTCACCCTCGGCGTCGTCCGTGACGGTGTCCTGGCCCAGCCTGATGGTGCCGAGGTACTCCTTCTCGGTCAGCGCGAGGTGCCCGAGAAGTTTGGTGGCCTTCTCGACACCCAGCACCAGTACGCCGGTGGCCATGGGATCGAGCGTCCCCGCGTGTCCGACGCGCCGGGTTCTGGCGATCCCGCGCATCTTGGCGACGACGTCGTGCGAAGTGAAGCCCGACGGCTTGTCGACGATGACAAGTCCGTCGGGCGTGACGGTGCGCTGCGTCATTCCGAGGCTTCGTCCTCGTCCTCGGGCTTGCGGTAGGGGTCGGCCTCGCCGGCGTACGTGGCGCCGGAGGACACCTCGCGGACCTTTGCGTCCGAGGCGCGCGCCTTGTCGAGGAGGTCCTCGATCGTCTTGGCGTTCTCCGGGAGCGCGTCGGCCACGAAGGTGAGGGTCGGCGTGAACTTGGTACCCGCCGCCGCGCCGACCGCCGAGCGCAGGATGCCCTTGGCGCTCTGCAGGCCCGCGGCGGCACTGGCCCTGTCCTCGTCGTCGCCGTAGACCGTGTAGAAGACCGTGGCCTCCCGCAGGTCACCCGTGACGCGGGTGTCCGTGATGGTCACGTGCGAACCCAGGCGGGGGTCCTTGATGCCACGCTGCAGCTTCTCCGCGACCACCTCCCGGATGAGGTCTGCCAGCTTTTTCGCCCGCGCGTTGTCGGCCACTGGTCCGTCTCCTTCTTTGCCTTGCATTCAGTCTTCGTCGCTGTGGAGTCTGCGTCGAACCGACAGCAGCTCCACCTCCGGCCGGGCGGCGACGAGGCGCTCGCACCGGTCGAGTACGTCCGTGAGGTGCCCTGTGTCCCCGGACACCACGGCGAGGCCGATCTCGGCCCGCCGGTAGAGGTCCTGGCCGCTCACCTCTGCCGCGCTCACCGCGTATTTGCGCTGGAGTTCGGCGACGATCGGTCGGACCACGGAGCGCTTCTCCTTCAGCGACCGTACGTCGCCGAGAAGCAGATCGAAGGACAGTGTCCCCACATACATGTATGTCCGGATGTCCCGCCGGTCCGGGTTCGTCGTGCCGGGGGTCCGGGGGGCTTCCCGCCGGACCGGCACGGTCGGGGCCCCGCCTGCACTTGGCAGGGACACCCAAACCGTACACGCAACGGCCGGGGCCGATCGACGGAATTACTTCCGCCGACCGGCCCCGGACGAATGCCGTGCGTCAGCCGCGCGGCTTCTCGCGCATCTCGTACGTCGCGATGACGTCGTCGACCTTGATGTCGTTGAAGTTTCCGAGGTTGATACCACCCTCGAAGCCTTCGCGGATCTCGGTGACGTCGTCCTTGAAGCGACGCAGACCAGAGATGGTGAGGTTCTCCGCGATGACCTTGCCATCGCGGAGCAACCGCGCCTTGGTGTTGCGCTTGACCTCGCCGGAGCGGACCAGCACACCGGCGATGTTGCCCAGCTTGGACGAGCGGAAGACCTCGCGGATCTCCGCCGTGCCGAGCTCGACCTCTTCGTACTCCGGCTTGAGCATGCCCTTGAGGGCCGCCTCGATCTCCTCGATGGCCTGGTAGATCACCGAGTAGTAGCGGACGTCGACGCCCTCGCGCTCCGCCATCTGCGCCGCGCGGCCCGCAGCGCGGACGTTGAAGCCGATGACGATGGCGTCGGAGCCGGTCGCCAGGTCGATGTCCGACTCGGTGACCGCACCCACACCGCGGTGCAGGACGCGGATGTCGACCTCTTCGCCGACGTCGAGCTGGAGCAGCGAGGACTCGAGAGCCTCCACCGAACCGGACGCGTCGCCCTTGATGATGAGGTTGAGTTCCTGCACCAGACCGGCCTTGAGGGCCTCGTCCAGGTTCTCCAGGGAGAACCGGACTCCGCGCCGGGCGAAGTTGGCGTTGCGCTCACGCGCCGCGCGCTTCTCGGCGATCTGGCGGGCCGTGCGGTCCTCGTCGACGACGAGGAAGTTGTCGCCGGCGCCCGGGACGTTGGTGAGACCGAGGACGAGGACCGGAGTCGAGGGACCCGCCTCTTCCACGTTCTCGCCCTTGTCGTCGAGCATCGCGCGGACACGGCCGTACGCGTCGCCGACCACCATGGTGTCGCCGACCCGCAGGGTGCCTCGCTGGACCAGGACGGTCGCGACGGCGCCGCGGCCACGGTCCAGGTGGGACTCGATCGCGATGCCCTGCGCGTCCTGCTCCGGGTTGGCCCGCAGGTCGAGCGAGGCGTCCGCGGTGAGGACCACGGCCTCCAGCAGGCTCTCGATGTTGAGGCCCTGCTTCGCGGAGATGTCGACGAACATCGTGTCGCCGCCGTACTCCTCGGCCACCAGACCGAACTCGGTGAGCTGACCGCGCACCTTGGTCGGGTCGGCGCCCTCGACGTCGATCTTGTTGACCGCGACCACGACCGGCACGCCGGCCGCCTTGGCGTGGTTCAGCGCCTCGATCGTCTGGGGCATCACACCGTCGTTGGCCGCCACCACGAGGATCGCGATGTCGGTCGACTTCGCACCACGGGCACGCATGGCGGTGAACGCCTCGTGACCCGGGGTGTCGATGAAGGTGATGCGACGCTCTTCTTCGTTGACGACGGTCGCGACCTGGTAGGCACCGATGTGCTGGGTGATGCCACCGGCCTCGCCCGCGACGACGTTCGTCTTGCGGATGGTGTCCAGCAGTCGGGTCTTACCGTGGTCGACGTGACCCATGACGGTCACGACCGGCGGACGCGCGACGAGGAACTCCTCGCCACCCTCGTCCTCGCCGAACTCGATGTCGAAGGACTCGAGCAGCTCGCGGTCCTCCTCCTCCGGGCTGACGATCTCGAGGATGTAGTTCATCTCATCCGCGAGGAGCTTCAGCGTCTCGTCGGAGACGGACTGGGTGGCGGTGACCATCTCGCCGAGGTTCATCATCACGGCGACGAGCGACGCCGGGTTGGCGTTGATCTTCTCCGCGAAGTCGGTGAGGGACGCACCGCGCGACAGGCGGACGGACTGTCCGTTGCCGCGAGGCAGCATCACGCCGCCGACCGACGGGGCCTGCATGGCCTCGTACTCCTGGCGCCTCTGCCGCTTCGACTTGCGACCACGACGCGCGGGACCGCCGGGACGACCGAAGGCGCCCTGCGTGCCACCACGGCCACCCGGACCACCCGGACGACCACCGAAGCCGGGACGGCCACCGCCACCACCGGGGCCACCCGGACGGCCGGCGAAACCGCCGCCACCACCGGGAGCACCGGGACGGCCGGCGAAGCCGCCACCGCCGCCGCCACCCGGACGGCCGGCGAAACCGCCGCCACCACCGGGACGACCGCCGCCGCCACCGCCGGGACGACCGCCGCCGCCACCGGGACCGCGACCGCCGCCACCGGGGCCGCCACCAGGACGGGGACCGGCAGCAGGACGCTGCGGCATCATGCCGGGGTTCGGACGGTTACCGCCGGGCGCGCCGCCGGGACCACCGGCACGCGGGGCCTGCGGACGAGGCATACCGCCGGGGGTCGGGCGGGCACCGCCCTGGCCCTGCGGACGCGGGGCGCCACCGGGGCCGCCCTGCGGACGCGGAGCGCCGGGAACAGCGCCGCCAGGTCCGCCGGGGCCGGGACGTGCGCCACCCGGACGGGGCGCCTGCGGACGCGCCATGCCGGTGGAGCCACCGGACGTGAACGGGTTGTTACCCGGACGGGGACCGGCCGGACGGCCACCGGGGCGCGGGGCGCCCTGGCCGCCGGCGGGACGCGCCGGACGCTCGCCGCCACGGCCGCCGTCACGCTGACCGCCGTCACGCTGTCCGCCGGCCGGAGCCGGACGGGCAGGGCGCGGACCGGGGGTGGCACCCGCGGGACGCGGGGCCTGCGGTGCGGCGGGCTGGGCCGGAGCCGGGGCCGAGAACTCGGCAGCGGGCACCGGAGCCGCCGGGGCGGGCTTGGCCGGCGCGGGCTTGGGACCCGGTGTCGGACGCGGTCCCGGAGCCGGGGCCGCGGAGGAGGGGGTGCTGCTCGCCGGGGCCGGCTTGGGGGCCGGTGCGCCGGGCTTGGGGGCAGCAGAACGTCCCGCCTGCGCCGAGGGCGCGGCAGGCTTCGAAGGCGTCGCCTTGCGGGGCGCGCCAGGCTTCGCAGCGGACTTGCCGGCGTTGCCGCCGGGCCCCTGCAGTGCATCAGTCAGTTTGCGTACAACCGGCGCCTCGATCGTCGAGGACGCCGAACGGACGAATTCACCGAGTTCTTGGAGCTTGGCCATGACGACCTTGCTCTCTACGCCGAACTCCTTGGCGAGTTCGTATACCCGGACCTTAGCCACTTCGCTCCTTTTAGGTCCGGGTTACCGCCGGACCGTCGCTACTTCATGGGCGTACTCATCGCGTACTCATCGAGTGCTCATCGCAATCTCGACCTACTTCCAACTCGCGAGGTACCTGACCGCACGGGGGTATCCGTGCCGTACTTCTTTCTCTTACGGTGCTGCCTGCTCGACATACCGCCGCGCCAGGGCGGTATCGAGCGGTCCCTGGGCCCGGAAGGCCCTCGGGAACGCCCGGCGGCGGACCGCCAGGTCGAAACAGACCAAGGCGGGGTGCACGTACGCACCCCGGCCGGGCAGCGTACCGCGATCATCGGGGACGCACTCGCCCTCGATCACCACGATCCGCAGCAGATCGCTCTTGGCCGCTCGCTCCCGGCATCCCACACAGGTTCGCTCAGGGCACACGCGGGCATGCGTCCGGCCAGACACGGTTAAGTCTACCTCCCCGCACCGACCTCACCCCTTGGGGGCAAAAATCGAACGGTTGTTGTCCTGATCCTTGTGAGATCTTGGTCGGCTCCCGTCCTCACTGCAACGGGATTCGGCCCCTGCCCATTCCTCAGTCCTGGTCGGGGCTCTGCTCGGTGTCGGGCCGGATGTCGATGCGCCAGCCGGTCAGACGGGCGGCCAGGCGGGCGTTCTGCCCCTCCTTGCCGATCGCCAGCGACAGCTGGTAGTCCGGGACCGTCACCCGCGCGGAGCGGGCGCCGAGGTCGACGACCTCCACCTTGCTGACCCGTGCGGGCGACAGGGCGTTCGCCACCATCTCCGCCGGGTCGTCGGACCAGTCCACGATGTCGATCTTCTCGCCGTGCAGCTCGGCCATGACATTACGCACACGGCTGCCCATCGGGCCGATGCAGGCGCCCTTGGGATTCAGTCCGGAGCGGGTCGAGCGGACGGCGATCTTGGTGCGGTGGCCGGCCTCGCGGGCGATCGCGGCGATCTCCACACTGCCGTCGGCGATCTCCGGAACCTCCAGCGCGAACAGCTTCTTCACCAGGTTCGGGTGGGTGCGGGACAGGGTGACGGAGGGACCGCGCACGCCCCTGGCCACGCGCACCACATAGGTGCGCAGGCGCAGACCGTGCGTGTACTCCTCGCCGGGGACCTGCTCCTGCACCGGCAGGATCGCCTCGAGCTTGTCGTCCAGCCTCACCAGGACGTTCTTGGGGTCCTTGCCCTGCTGGACCATGCCCGCGACGATGTCGCCCTCACGGCGGGCGTACTCGCCGAAGGTGACGTCGTTCTCCGCGTCACGCAGCCGCTGCTGGATGACCTGGCGGGCCGTGGTGGCGGCGATCCGGCCGAAGTCGGACGGAGTGTCGTCGAACTCCTTCGGCTCCTGCCCCTCCTCCAGATCGGCCGGGTCCTCCTTGGCCCACACGGTCACGTGACCGGTGTTCCGGTCGAGCACCACACGGGCGTGGCGGCGACTGCCCTCGGTGCGGTGGTACGCGATGAGGAGGGCCGACTCGATGGCCTCGACCAGCAGGTCGAAGGCGATCTCCTTCTCCTGGGCCAGGCCCTTCAGGAGCTTCACGTCGATGTCCACGGCTACGCCTCCTCTTCCTTCTTGTCCTTGCGGTTGAACTCGATCTCCACGCGGGCCTTCACGATGTCGTCGAAGGCCACCCGGCGGGCGGTGGGCTTGCGCCCCTTCACACCGGGTACCTCGAGGTCGAGTCCCTCGTCGTCCACGGTCAGGAGGCGGGCCACCAGGTCCCCGCCCTCCTTCAGCTGCAACTTCACCAGGCGGCCGGTGGCGCGCACGAAATGGCGGCGCTCGGTCAGCGGGCGGTCGGCGCCGGGGGAGCTGACTTCGAGGACGTACTCGCCCTCGCCCATCGCGTCCGTCTCGTCGAGCTTCTCGGAGATGGCGCGGCTCAGCTCGGCACAGGCGTCCAGTTCCACGCCCTCGTCGGAATCGACGGTGATCCTCAGCATGCGGCGCCGGCCCGCCCGGGAGACCTCGATCTCTTCCAGATCCAGCTCCGCGGCGCTGACGAGCGGCTCAAGCAGCCCGCGCAGCCTCTCGCTCTGGGTGGTGCTCATCCGGGTGACTCCTCGGCCGCGTGTGCTGTTGTGGGATCGTCGCGTGTCGAAGAAAGGGTATCCGGTCGCGGGGGGTGTTGCCGTCCACCCGCCCGGGAGCCGCGGGTACGCTCGCCTGCGGCGATGATCACTGCGAGCCCGAGGAGACACGCGTGGGGCGCACGGGGACGACACGCAGACGTGCGCTGTTGGCGACGGGGGCGGCTGCTGCCGGCATGTTGACGGGCTGTTCGAGCGACTCCCCCGGGACGCGGCGCCCGTCCGGCAGGTCCGCCGACCCGGCTCGCGCGCAGGCCGCGCTGCGGGCACGGCTCGCGGCCAGGAGCACGGCGCTCGGCGACGAGTACGACGCCGTCATCGCCCGCCACCCGGAGCTCGCCGAACGGCTGACACCACTGCGCACCGCTGTCGCCGCGCACGCTGTGGCGCTCGGCGGCGGCCGCCCAGGGCAGACGTCCGCCGCTCCCTCACCGTCCGTCACGCCGTCCACCGCTCCGCCGGTCACGCCGTCCGCCACCGCGGCCGGCTCCGTCCCAAAGGACCCCGCTGCCGCGCTCAAGGCGCTGGCCGCGGCCGAGCGTCGCACCTCCGACAGCCACACGGACTCCCTCGCCGACGCGGAACCGGAGCTCGCCCGTCTACTGGCCTCCGTCGCCGCGGCCGGCGCCGCGCATGCGTACCTGCTGACGAAGGGGGACCCGCGTTGACCACGGTGGACGCCCAGGGCGACACGGCGCGCGAGCTCGACGCCCTCCAGGCCGCACTCGCGGCGGAGCACGCCGCCGTCTACGGATACGGGGTGGTCGGCGGCCGGGTCGGCGAGGACCGCGAGAACGAGGCCGCCGCCGCCCACGCCGCACACCGCTCACGGCGGGACTCGCTGACGCGGACCGTGCGCGACCTCGGCGGAAAGCCCGCGGCGGCCGCCGCGGGCTACGCCCTGCCCTTCCCCGTGCCGGACGCCGCGGCCGCGATACGGCTCGCCGCCGTCCTGGAGGAACGGGTGGCGGCCGTCTACTCCGATCTCGTACGGGCCGCACAAGGGCCGCTGCGGCTCGAGGCCGCGGGCGCGCTGCGTGAGGCGGCGGTCCGCGCGGTGCGCTGGCGCGGCAGCGGCGTAGCCTTTCCTGGGCTCGCCGAGCGGGCCGGCCAGGACTGATGGGGAAGGAGCAACGGGCGTATGGCTTTCGAACCCCCGCAGCGGCTGGTCCGGGCACTCGGCGAGGACGACGCGTGGCTGTCGCGGCTGCCAGGAACGGTCCAGGAGACCGTGGACCGACGGAAGCTGAACGTCGAGCGGACCGTGGTGCCGGGCGGCCGGAGCAGCCTGCTCCTACTCGTGCGGCAGCCGGACGGCACACCCGCCGCGCTGAAGCTGGCTCCCCCGTCCGCGGCCCCCGGACCCGAGGCGTCCGCGCTGGAGCACTGGAACGGCTGGGGCGCGGTACGGCTGCTGGACGCCGCCGACGGCGATCTCCTGCTGGAGCGGCTGCACCCCGAGGTCTCGCTCCGCTCACTCCCTGAGGCCAAGGCGCTGCTGGAGGCGGCGGGTATCGTGCGACGGCTGTGGGTCGAGCCGCCGGCCGGCCACGTCTTCGAGACGGTGGCGGACCGCACGGCACGGCAGTCGGCGACGATGCGGAGTTCCGCGGAGCCGCTCGTCGCGGCCGCGCTGGCGGCCCGTGACGAACTGGTCGCGGCGGCACCGGAAGAACTGCTGCTGCACGGCAACTTCCGCCAGGGGAAGGTGCTTTCGGGGGACCGCACACCATGGTTGGCGGTCGGACCCGAGCCCCTGGTCGGCGAACGCGCGTACGACCTGGCCCGTCTCGCCCGCGACCGCGTCGAGGACCTCGTCGCGTCCTCCGCGGGCGCGTCGGCGGCCCGCCGCAGACTGAACCGCCTCGCGGACTCCCTGGAGATCGACCGCGACCGGCTGCGGGGCTGGACGCTGTTCCGCGCGGTGGAGTCGGGCCTGCGTGCGGTGGCCGCGGGGCGGCGCGCGGAGGGGGAACTGGCGCTGGAGTTCGCGGGCTGGCTGTAGCCGTGGCGTGAGCGTGGGCCGCTGCGCGGGCTTGTTCCCCTCCCCACCCCTTCCCGCTGTACCGAGGTGCCGCTGCGCCGCGTGGAGGGCGAGCCCCGGGCCCGGGCCCCGTACCGCGCTTCGCGCGGCGCCCTCGAACTCTCCCTACGGCCTGGCGGCCGTGGGAGGTGCCCCCAGGGGGCTCACGTTGCCTGGCAACTTGAGCACCGCCGGCGAATGAGGCGCGGGGGTCCGGGGGCAGAGCCCCCGGTTTCGGGAAAGGGCGGGGTGGGGAACAAGCCCGCGCAGCCGCCCCAACCCCCTCACTACCCCCGAACCCCCTCACTACCCCCGCAGCCGCGCCACCGCGTCCGCCACCGTGAGCTCCTCCCGCTCCCCCGTCCGGCGGTCCTTCAGCTCCAGGACGCCCTCTGCCGAGCGGCGGCCGGCCACCAGGATCTTGGGGACGCCGATCAGCTCCGCGTCCGTGAACTTCACGCCCGGGGAGACGCCCGCCCGGTCGTCGACCAGGACCCGCAGGCCCGCCGCGCCGAGCTGCTCGGCGACGTCGAGGGCGAGCTCCGTCTGCAGGGCCTTGCCCGCAGCGACCACGTGGACGTCGGCCGGGGCGATCTCGCGGGGCCAGCACAGGCCCTGCTCGTCGGCGGTCTGCTCGGCGAGCGCGGCCACCGCGCGCGAGACGCCGACGCCGTACGAACCCATGGTCACGCGGACGGGCTTGCCGTTCTGGCCGAGCACGTCGAGCTGGAAGGCGTCCGCGTACTTGCGGCCGAGCTGGAAGATGTGGCCGATCTCGATCGCGCGGTCCAGCTTGAGGCCGGTTCCGCACGAGGGGCACGGGTCGCCGTCCTCGACGACCACGACGTCGAGGTAGTCGTCGACCTCGAAGTCCCGGCCGGCCACGACGTTCTTCGCGTGGAAGCCTGCCCGGTTGGCGCCGGTGATCCACGCGGTGCCGGGGGCGACGCGCGGGTCGGCGATGTAGCGGACCTTCTCGAGGCCTTGCGGGCCGACGTAGCCGCGGACCAGGTCCGGGCGGTCCACGAAGTCCTCCGCGGTGACCAGCTCGACCTCCGCGGGGGCAAGGTGGTCGCCCAGCTTGCCGAGGTCCACCTCGCGGTTGCCGGGTACGCCGACCGCGACGATCTCGCCGTCGACCTTGACCAGCAGGTTCTTCAGGGTCGCGGACGCCGGGACGCCCAGGTGGTCGGCGAGGGTCTCGATGGTCGGGGTGTCGGGGGTGTCCAGTTCCTCGACGGGGCCGTGCGCGGCGCCCTCCACCGGGGCGAGCGCGAAGGTGACGGCCTCGGTGTTGGCCGCGTAGTCGCAGGACGGGCAGTACACGAAGGTGTCCTCGCCGGCGGGAGCCGGCGCAAGGAACTCCTCGGAGGCGGAGCCGCCCATCGCGCCCGACACCGCGGAGACGATCTTGTGCTTGAGACCGAGGCGCTCGAAGATCCGGACGTACGCCTCGCGGTGCAGGGCGTAGGACTGTGCGAGGCCCTCGTCGGAGGTGTCGAACGAGTACGAGTCCTTCATCTGGAACTCGCGGCCGCGCAGGATGCCCGAGCGGGGACGTGCCTCGTCGCGGTACTTCGTCTGGATCTGGTAGAGGATCACCGGCAGGTCCTTGTAGGACGTGCACTGGTCCTTGACGAGCTGGGTGAAGATCTCTTCGTGGGTCGGGCCGAGGAGGTAGTCGGCGCCCTTGCGGTCCTTGAGACGGAACAGCTCCGCGCCGTATTCCTCCCAGCGGCCCGTCGCCTCGTAGGGCTCCTTGGGCAGCAGCGCCGGCAGCAGGACCTCCTGCGCGCCGATGGCGTCCATCTCCTCGCGCACGACGCGGGTGACGTTCTCCAGGACGCGCTTGCCGAGCGGGAGCCAGGACCAGATGCCCGCGGCGTTGCGGCGGACGTAACCGGCGCGCACGAGGAGCTTGTGGCTGAGCGTCTCTGCGTCCGCCGGGTCGTCGCGCAGTGTCTTGACCATCAGACGGGACATGCGCTGGACCTGGGCCATGGTGAACTCCTGCTCGGAACGTGTGATGTGCAGGAGGTTAGCCGGGGCGCAGCCGCAGGCGGAAATCAGTTCGTGCGCCGCAGCGGCAGTGGGGCGCCCATCACCGCGTAGGGACTGGGGGCGCTCGGGAAGAGCACCTGGCCGGCGAGGTCCTGGTAGCCGAGCCTGCGGTACAGGGCGCGGGCCGGGCTCTCGGTGTCGATGGCGGACAGGATCGAGCGGGGCAGGCCGCATCCGTCGGTGATGGTGGTGATCAGTTCCCGTCCGACGCCGCGTCCCTGGAAGTCGGGGTGGACGTGGAGTTCGGTGATGACGAACGAGTCGTCGAGCCAGCCGTCGGTGCCGTTGCGGCGCAGATACGGCTCGACCACGGTGGACCACCAGTGGCCGCGGTCGTTGGGCATGCCGTAGACGAATCCGACGAGCCTGCCCGCCTCTGTGGTCGCTCCGAGCGCCCGGGCTCCCGGGTTCTGCAGGTGGCGCAGCACGATGTAGCGGCGGATGTCGATCTCGTCGTCGCTGAGCCCGAAGGCGAGCGCCTGCACGGCGAGCGCTTCGTCGACCCGCGCGGTCAGATCGAGCGGTTCCACGACGACTTCGGGGGCCTGCGAGCCGTCCCCGCTGAGTGCTGCCATGGGCCGAACCCTACTTGCCGTCGTGGCCTCTCAGCACGGGTGCCGGGAATCAGAACAGCACGCTCATGAAGGCGCCGACCTCGCTGAAGCCGACCCTGCGGTAGGAAGCCCTGGCGGCGGTGTTGTAGTCGTTGACGTACAGGCTGACGATCGGGGAGACGTCCGCCAAGGCGTAGCGCAGGACGGCCGCCATGCCGGTCTCCGACAGTCCCCTGCCCCGGTACTCGGGGTCGACCCAGACGCCCTGGATCTGGCAGGCCTGGGGGGTGGCCGCGCCGATCTCGGCCTTGAAGACGACTTTGCCGTCGTCGATGCGGGCGAAGGACCGTCCGGTGCCGACGAGTTCGGCGACGCGGGCCTGGTAGAGGAGTCCGCCGTCGCCGGCCATCGGCGAGACGCCGACCTCCTCGGTGAACATGGCCACGCACGCCGGCATGATCACGTCCATCTCGTCCTTGCGGATACGGCGGACGTTCGGGTCGGGCTCGATGTCGTCCGGCATCCGCTCGGTGACCATGAGCGGCTGGTTGGCGCGGACGTCCCTGGCCGGGCCCCAGTTCGGTTCGAGGAGCCGCCACAGCAGGGCGGTGGGCTCCGCGGGGCCGACGATGGACGAGCAGCGTCGACCGGCCCGGCGCGCGCGGTCGGCGAAGGCGCGGACGGCTTCCGGGGTGGCGCAGATGGGCACGAGGTTGGCGCCGGAGTAGCACAGGGAGCGCAGGTGTCCGTCCTCGTAGTAGCCCCACATCTCGCCCCCGAGTCGCCACGGGTCGAGTCCGGCGACCTGCACACGGGCGGTGACGAAAGCATTCGTCACGGGCTCGCTCTCGAGGATGGCGAGCGCTGCGCCGAGGTCGCCCGGGCCGAGGACCCGGGTGGTGGTCTGCGTCAACACGAGGGCGCCTCATCACACGGTTTGCTGGTTCTGGCACTGTACCCGGCACGTCCACGGCGTGGCGCGTGCACGAGAAGACCCCGCCGACCGGAAGGGCGACGGGGCCTTGTGGATCCGGGTGCCGACGGGCTCTGGCGCGAGCCCTCCGGCGGGGTCCTGGTTGTGCGGTCAGGCGCCGGGCTCGCCCACGGCGATCACGTCCGGGGTGCCGGAGGCGACACCGTCCTTCTCCATCTGCTCCGCGATCTTCATGGCCTCTTCGATGAGGGTCTCGACGATCTTCGACTCCGGCACGGTCTTGATGACCTCGCCCTTGACGAAGATCTGTCCCTTGCCGTTGCCCGACGCCACACCGAGGTCGGCCTCACGGGCCTCGCCGGGTCCGTTGACCACGCAGCCCATGACGGCGACGCGCAGCGGGACCTCCATGCCCTCGAGTCCGGCGCTGACCTCGTCGGCGAGCTTGTAGACGTCGACCTGGGCGCGGCCGCAGGAGGGGCAGGAGACGATCTCCAGGCGGCGCTGGCGGAGGTTCAGCGACTCCAGGATCTGGATACCGACCTTGACCTCCTCGGCCGGCGGCGCCGACAGGGAGACGCGGATCGTGTCGCCGATGCCCTCGCTGAGCAGCGCGCCGAAGGCGACGGCGGACTTGATGGTGCCCTGGAAGGCGGGACCGGCCTCCGTGACACCGAGGTGCAGCGGGTAGTCGCACTGCGCGGCGAGGAGACGGTAGGCGTTGACCATCACGACGGGGTCGTTGTGCTTGACCGAGATCTTGATGTCGCGGAAGCCGTGCTCCTCGAAGAGGGACGCTTCCCACAGGGCGGACTCGACGAGCGCCTCGGGGGTGGCCTTGCCGTACTTCTCCAGCAGGCGGCGGTCCAGGGAGCCCGCGTTGACGCCGATCCGGATCGGGGTGCCGGTCTCACCGGCCGCCTTCGCGATCTCCTTGACCTTGTCGTCGAACTGCTTGATGTTGCCCGGGTTCACCCGCACCGCGGCGCAGCCGGCGTCGATGGCCGCGAAGACGTACTTCGGCTGGAAGTGGATGTCCGCGATCACCGGGATCTGGGACTTCCTGGCGATGGTGGCCAGCGCGTCCGCGTCGTCCTGGGTCGGGCAGGCGACCCGGACGATCTGGCAGCCGGAGGCCGTGAGCTCCGCGATCTGCTGGAGGGTGGCGCCGATGTCGGACGTCCGGGTCGTCGTCATCGACTGCACGGAAACGGGCGCGTCACCGCCGACGGCGACGGAGCCGACCTGGATCTTCCTGCTGACCCTGCGGTCGGCGAGCTTCGTCGGAACGGACGGAATTCCGAGAGAAATTGCAGTCATCTGCTGTGCAACCCCAAGGTGTGGATCGTGGTCCCGGATCGGCGGGCTCCAGCCCTTGAGATTACGGCACTGGCGTTCGGCGGGGCACATCGGACACCGAAGTCCACCCAAAGGTGACGGCCGGGCACGAAGCGTGCCCGGCCGTCACAGGAGTCCCGCGGAGGAACCGCTCAGCTGATCTTCACCGGGTTGACGATGTCCGCCACCAGCACGAGCAACGTGAAGCAGATGAAGATCCCCGCCACCACATAGGCGACCGGCATCAGCTTCGCCACGTCGAACGGGCCCGGGTCGGGGCGCCGGAAGACCCTGGCGATCTTCCGCCGTACCGATTCCCACAGCGCTCCGGCGATGTGTCCGCCGTCCAGCGGAAGCAGGGGCAGCATGTTGAACAGGAACAAGGAGAGGTTGAAGCCGGCGAGCAGCATCAGGAAGGTGGCGACGATGTTGGTCGTCGGCACGTCGAGGTTGAGCACCTCACCGCTGATGCGGGCGGCGCCGACGACGCCGACCGGAGAGTCGTCCTTGCGCTCACCGTCGCCGAAGGCCGCGTCCCACAGGTCGGGCACCTTGGACGGCAGGGCGACGATCGCCTCCGCGCCGTTCTCGATCATGCCGCCCATACGGTCGACGGAGTCGCCGAACGACAGCGGAAGAATCTCCGTCTTGGCGGCGAAGCCGAGGTATCCGGCCGGTACGAACTCCTCGGGGACGACCTCCCCGTCCTCGTCCTTCTTCGCCACCGTGTTCTCGATGAGCGTGGCCTGAAGGACCTGCTCCGTGCCGTTGCGCTCGACGGTGATGGTGGCGGGGCCGATCGTCTCCCGGATACGGGTCGACAGCGTGGCCCAGTCGTCGACGGGCTTGCCGTCGAACGCGACGATCTTGTCGCCCTCCCGCAGCCCGGCGGCGAACGCCGGCGACTCGGGGTCGTTCTTCGCGCAGGTGTCGCGCTTCTCGCTCTGGGCGATGACGCACTTCTGCACACCGGCGACCTCGGTGGTCTGCGTCGGCGAGCCGAAGGTCATCATCACGCCGAGGAAGATCGCCACGGCGAGGACGAGGTTCATGAACGGGCCGGCGAACATGACGATGACGCGCTTCCACGGCTTGCGCGTGTAGAAGAGGCGGGTCTCGTCGCCGGGCTTCAGTTCCTCGTACGCCGCGGAGCGCGCGTCCTCGATCATCCCCCGCCACGGCGAGGTGGAGCGGGCCTCGATACGGCCGTCCTCACCGGGCGGGAACATCCCGATCATGCGGATGTAGCCGCCCATGGGGATGGCCTTGATGCCGTACTCGGTCTCGCCCTTGTGCCGTGACCAGATGGTCGGGCCGAAGCCGACCATGTACTGGGGCACGCGGATGCCGAAGAGCTTGGCCGTGGAGAGGTGGCCGAGCTCGTGCCAGGCGATGGAGAACAGCAGCCCGACGGCGAAGAGCGCGATGCCCAGAATGGTCAACAGAATGGTCATGCGCGAGCCTCCGCCGTTGCCTTCGCTGCCGTCTCACGGGCCCTGGCCCTGGCCCAGGTCTCCGCTTCCAGGACGTCCGCCACCGTCAGGGAAGTTCCCGACGCGGGGGTGCCGTGTGCGGCGACCACCTCGGTGACCGTATCCATGATGGCGTTGAACGGCAGCCGTCCGTCGAGGAATGCCTCCACGCACTCCTCGTTCGCGGCATTGAACACCGCCGGCGCCGTGCCGCCCAGCTCCCCCACATGGCGGGCGAGGCCCACCGACGGGAACGCCTCGTTGTCCAGCGGGAAGAACTCCCACGTCGAAGCGGTGGACCAGTCGAAGGCGGGGGCCGCATCCGGGACCCGCTCCGGCCAGCCCACACCGATCGCGATCGGCCCCCGCATGTCGGGCGGTGTGGCCTGGGCGAGCGTCGAACCGTCCGTGAACTCCACCATCGAGTGAACATACGACTGCGGGTGGACGACGACCTCGATCCGGTCGAAGGGAATGTCGTAGAGCAGATGCGCCTCGATGACCTCGAGCCCCTTGTTCACCAGCGTCGCGCTGTTCACCGTGATCACCGGACCCATCGCCCAGGTGGGGTGGGCGAGGGCGTCCTCGCGGGTCACACCAGCCAGCTCCGCCCTGGTCCGGCCGCGGAACGGGCCGCCCGACGCGGTCACGACCAGCTTGCGCACATCGCCGCGGGTGCCCGCTGCGAGCGCCTGGAAGAGAGCGGCGTGCTCGGAGTCGACGGGGATGATCTGCCCCGGCTTGGCGAGCGCCTTCACCAGCGGCCCGCCGACGATGAGCGACTCCTTGTTGGCCAGCGCGAGGGTCCGGCCGGCCTCGAGGGCGGCCAGGGTGGGGGCGAGACCGATGGAGCCCGTGATGCCGTTCAGCACGGTGTGGCACGGGGAGGCGGCGAGCTCCGCGGCGGCGTCCGGGCCGGCCAGAATCTCCGGCAGCGGCTCCGACCCGTACAGCGCGGCGAGCGCCTCGCGCAGCGCGGGCACGGCGTCCTCACGGGCCACCGCGACCGTCCCGGCACGCAGCTTGCGCGCCTGCTCGGCAAGCAGACCGACCCTGCCGCCGGCGGCGGACAGGGCGGTCACCCGGAAACGGTCGGGGTTACGCAGCACGAGGTCGATGGCCTGCGTACCGATGGACCCGGTGGAGCCGAGGACGACGATGTCCCGGCGGCCTTCGGAAGGATCGAAGACGAGGTGCGGGTCCGCGAGGGGAGATGGGCTGTCGCTCATCCCCCCATTGTGGCCGTACTCCCTGTCCGCGTTGACAGGCAGTACCCGGCGGGCCGCCACCACCTGGCCCGCCGCGGCGGTGGCCCGTCAGCGGATCGGGCGGTGCACGTTCTCCTTCACCGTAGGGCCCGGTGTGGCGTCCGCGATCCACGGGCCCTCGCCGCTCGCGTCGATGACACCCTCCTCCAGCCAGCTGTACGTCCCGGAGAGCACGCCGTCGACGACCTTGCGGTCCAGGTCGTCGGTGTTCGACCACAGGCGGGTGAAGAGCTCCTCTACGCGGATCCTTGCCTGGCGGCAGAAGACGTCGGCGAGCTGGTAGGCCTCGCGGCCGTGGTCGTCGGACGCACGGAGCATGTCCGCGCGGACGCAGGCCGCGCTCATCGCGAACAGTTCCGCCCCGATGTCGACGATCCTGCCGAGGAAGCCCTGCTTGGTCTCCATGCGGCCCTGCCAGCGGGACATGGCGTAGAAGGTCGAACGGGCCAGTTTGCGCGAGCTGCGCTCGACGTACCGCAGATGCGTGGACAGGTCCTGGTGCCCGGCGGGGTGGAACTCGGCGTACGTACGGGGCAGCTGGCCCGGTCCGGTGACGAGTTTGGGGAGCCAGCGGGCGTAGAAGGCGGCCGCGTTGGCCCCGGCCCTGGCCTTGGCGGACATCGGCTTGTCGGGATCGATGATGTCGCCGGCGACGGCCAGGTGCGCGTCCACCGCCTCGCGGGCGATGAGCAGGTGCATGATCTCGGTCGAGCCCTCGAAGATGCGGTTGATGCGCAGGTCACGCAGCAACTGCTCGGCGGGGACGGCGCGTTCGCCGCGCGCGGCCAGCGACTCGGCCGTCTCGAAACCGCGGCCGCCGCGGATCTGGACCAGCTCGTCCGCCATCAGGCAGCCCATCTCGGACCCGTAGAGCTTGGCGAGCGCGGCCTCGATACGGATGTCGTTGCGGTCCTCGTCGGCCATCTGGGAGGCCAGATCGACGACGGCCTCCAGGGCGAAGGTGGTCGCGGCGATGAAGGAGATCTTCGCGCCGACGGCCTCGTGCCTGGCGACCGGCTTGCCCCACTGCTCGCGCGCCGCCGACCACTCGCGGGCGATCTTCAGGCACCACTTGCCGGCTCCGACGCACATCGCGGGCAGGGAGAGCCGGCCGGTGTTGAGCGTCGTCAGCGCGATCTTCAGACCCGCGCCCTCGGGACCGATGCGGTTCTCCGCGGGGACGCGCACCTGATGGAAACGGGTGACACCGTTCTCGAGACCGCGCAGCCCCATGAAGGCGTTGCGGTTCTCGACGGTGATGCCCTCGCTGTCCGCCTCGACGACGAAGGCGGTGATGCCGCCCTTGTGCCCCTCCGACTTCGGCACCCGCGCCATCACGACGAGCAGGTCGGCGACGACACCGTTGGTGGTCCACAGCTTGACGCCGTCCAGGACGTAGTCGTCGCCGTCCGGGACGGCCGTCGTGGCGAGGCGGGCCGGGTCGGAACCGACATCGGGCTCCGTCAGCAGGAAGGCGGAGATGTCGCTGCGGGCCAGCCGCGGCAGGAACCGCTGCTTCTGCTCCTCGGTCCCGAACTGCTTCAGCGGCTGGGGCACGCCGATCGACTGGTGCGCGGACAGCAGCGCGCCGATCGCCGGGTTCGCCGAGCCGACGAGGGCCAGCGCCTTGTTGTAGTACACCTGGGTGAGACCGAGGCCGCCGTACTTGGGCTCGATCTTCATGCCGAGCGCGCCGAGCTCCCGCAGCCCGTTGATCACCTCGTCGGGGATCCGCGCCTCGCGCTCGATGCGGGCGCCGTCGATCTCCGTTTCGCAGAACCGCCGGAGTTTGGAGAGGAATTCCTCCCCCCGCCGGGCGGCCTCGCCGGTCGGCATCGGATGGGGATGGATCAGGTCGAGCCGGAAACGGCCGAGGAACAGCTCTTTGGCGAAGCTGGGCTTCCGCCAGTCCTGTTCGCGCGCCGCCTCCGCGACCTGTCGCGCCTCGCGCTCGCTGATCTTCGGGGTGTGGGGCTGATGCAGGGGCTTGTCCGTTGGAGCGGACATTGAGGCTCACCTCGCCGCGAATCGGGGACCGCCGGGTCGATGACCGGCCGGTGGCTACTCGTTCGTAGTACCCGATTCCCGGCACCTCCACCAGCCCGCGTACGGCACCGGGGGCAGGCGACTCGCCAAGCCGGTCAGCCGGCCGGACCACCCTGTACCTCACCTCTGCGTAAGGGACTCAGCACGGCGATCGCCGTGAACAGGGCCGGACGTCCTCACACGCGACGTCTTCGGCGCCGACGATGTACGGGCTACTGGGACCGGCGGTGACGGTCACTGTCACGCCCGGGACCGGCCGTGATGACGCATTCGCACCGAGAACTGCCACATCCGCATCTGGCCATGGGCTACTCCGATCGGAGGGCGGCCGGCCCAGAACCGGCAGCTACCGCGAGTCCAGAACAGACGTCCCCGGACCCGACGGCCCAGTTCCATCGGACGGCGTAGAGACGTCCGCCACTGCTCGCTGCCGTACGCACTCGGACGTAGCGTCACCCGCAGGGGGCCGACTTCGAACGTGAATCGAGGAAGACCGAGATGGCAGTGTTGGTAGTCAATCAAGCCCCGGACTGGAACCAAGAGCTTTACCAGGCGACGCTCGACCGGGCGATCCCCGACCGCAACAATCCGCCTGCCGGGCTCATCGCCCATTTCGCAGCGCCTGGCGCGGCGGGCGGATGGCAGGTCATCGACGTATGGGAGTCGGAAGACGCAATGCAACGCTTCCTGGCAGATGCGGTTCGCCCTGCCGCACAGGAGCTCGGAGCGCCACCGTTCGACACGAAGGTGGTCGAGATCTACAACACTTTGATCCCGTAGCGGGGCCAGCGCCGTTCGAGTGGTTGGACCGGTCATAGATCCTGTCCGCGCGTGGTCGGTAGGGCAGACGATGCCTGATTCGACACAAGAACAGGTATACGTGCCTGGACCCGACGGCCAGGATGCCCCGCAGGTGCCGGCCGTACAGCTCGATGATGGCGGCGCCGTCGCCGCCGAACTGCCGCCGTACGACGCACCGTTGGCCGCCGCTGAACCCCCCGTGCCGCCGCCGTAGCCGCGCGCCAGCGTGCCCGGCGCCTGGGTGGCCCGCTGTTTGCCGCCGTGCCCCAGGTGCGCCTCCCCGCCAGGGCCCGCCACTCCGGTGTGCCGCCGAGCCGGATCGCCCGCCGCTGGAGCCGCCCCCCAGCCCGGTCTACGTGGAACCACGCTCGCCATGGCGGGAGGCTCACTGTTCTGTACCAAGGTGTTTCCCACTACGCCCGGGAAGCTCCCAGTTGCAGCAGCTCGGAGCGCAGATACACGAAAAGCGGCCGGAGCCCCCGCACAGTGGGCTCCGGCCGCCGGTCGTGAGTACGGGCGTTACAGCGCCAGTCCGGTGAGGACCAGCACCCGCTCGTACGTGTAGTCGTCCATCGCGAAGGCCACGCCCTCGCGGCCGACGCCGGACTGCTTGGCGCCGCCGTACGGCATCTGGTCCGCGCGGTAGGACGGGACGTCGCCGATGATCACGCCGCCGACCTCGAGGGCACGGTGGGCGCGGAAGGCGGTCTGCACGTCGTGCGTGAACACGCCTGCCTGGAGGCCGTACTTGGAGTCGTTGACCGCCGCGAACGCCTCGCTCTCGCCGTCGACCTCGGTCACGGTCAGGACCGGGCCGAAGACCTCCTCGCAGGCGAGGGTGGCGTCGGCCGGGACCTCGGTCAGCACGGTGGGCGCGTAGGTGGCGCCGTCACGCTTGCCGCCGGTGAGCAGCTTGGCGCCGCCCTGCACCGCCTCGTCCACCCACGCCTCCACGCGCTTGGCGGCGTCCTCGCTGACGAGGGGGCCGACGTCGGTGGCGGCGTCGGACGGGTCGCCGGTGACCTGGGCCTCGACAGCGGCGACGATCTTCGGCAGCAGACGGTCGTAGACGGTCGTGTCGGCGATCACGCGCTGCACGGAGATGCAGGACTGGCCGCCCTGGTAGTTGGAGAAGGTGGCGATGCGTGTCGCCGCCCAGTCCAGGTCCTTCTCGCTCGCGAAGTCGGCGAGGACGACGGCCGCGCCGTTGCCGCCGAGCTCCAGGGTGCAGTGCTTGCGCGGGACCGAGTCCATGATCGCGTAGCCGACCTTGTCGGAGCCGGTGAAGGAGATCACCGGCAGGCGCTCGTCCTGCACCAGGGCGGGCATCTGCTCGTTCGGCACAGTCAGCACGGACCAGGAACCGGCGGGCAGGTCGGTCTCCGCGAGCAGCTCGCCGAGGATCAGCCCGGACAGCGGGGTCGCCGGGGCGGGCTTCAGGATGATCGGCGCGCCGACCGCGATCGCGGGAGCGATCTTGTGGGCGCAGAGGTTGAGCGGGAAGTTGAACGGCGCGATGCCGAGCACGACGCCCTTGGGGAAGCGGCGGGTCAGCGCGAGACGGCCCTGGCCGCCGGCGTCGGTGTCGAGGCGCTGGGCCTCGCCGCCGTTGAAGCGGCGGGCCTCCTCCGCTGCGAACCGGAACACCGAGACGGCCCGGCCGACCTCGCCGCGGGCCCACTTGATCGGCTTGCCGTTCTCGGCGGAGATCAGCTGCGCGATCTCCTCCGTGCGCTCGACCAGGCGCTTCGACACGTGGTCGAGGGCGGCGGCGCGAACGTGGGCCGGCGTGGCGGCGAACTCGTCGCGCACGGCGTACGCGGCGGCGACGGCCTCCTCGACCTGGTCGGCGGTCGGTACGGAGACCTTGCCGACGAGGCGGCCGTCCCACGGGGAGGTGACGTCGAGGACGGTCTCGCCGGTGGCCTGGCGGCCGGCGAGCCAGAAGGCGTGGGTGGAAGTCATGCGGAGTCCCGGCCCTTCCGAAGTAGTGGGGTCTGCTCGGTTGCTCTCCCCACACGGTAGGGCCGCGCGTCCGCCGGGTCGTTTGTCCGGCATGGAGTGGTCGCCCGGCCCGGCTGGCCGCTTTGGCGAGTCAGCGGCGCCTTTCCGTGGACACGATCAGACAGACCCCCGCCACGACCACGACGCCGCCCACCGCGATCGGCCAGGACAGCCGCTCGTCGAGCACCAGCGCGCCGAGCAGCACGGCGACCACCGGGTTGACGTACGCGTAGGTGGCGACGAGCGAGAGCGGGGCGTTGTGCAGGAGCCACGCGTAGGCCGTGAACGCGAGCAGTGAACCGAAGACGACCAGGTAGGCGAGCGCGGTCCACGAGCGTGCGGAGACGTCTCCCAGGACGAAGCCGTGGTGCTCGCCCCTGCCGAGGGCGACGAGGGCGCAGCCGATGCCGCCCGCGACCATCTCGTAGGCACTGGCGGCGAACGGGTCGGCCGGCATCGGGATCCGGGAGGACGAGAAGGAGCCGATCGACCACATCAGGGACCCGGCGACCACGGTGAGCACGCCGGTGATGCGCACGTCACCACTGAGGCCGGGCAGGGTCAGTACCGCGAGGCCCGCCAGTCCGAGCGCCACACCGCCGTAGGCGCCCGGGCCCGGCCGCTCGCCGGACGCCCTGCGCAGGACGACGACCCAGGCGGGGACCACGGCGACCAGCAGCGCGGCGAGCCCGGAGGGGACGGAGGTCTCCGCGAGGACGACCAGACCGTTGCCGCCCAGGAGCAGCAGCAGGCCGACGAGGGCCGCGGAGGCGAGCTGATGCCTGGTGACCTTGAGCGCGGCCGGACCGCGCCGCCAGGCCACCAACGCGCCGAGGACCAGGCCGGCGATCACGAACCGGATCGCCGCGGAGACGAACGGCGGCATCGTCTCGACGACGATACGGATGCCGAGGTAGGTGGAGCCCCAGACGACGTACACGATGACGAGGGCCGCCCAGACGGCTCCGGAGAGCCGGCGGCGGCCGGGGGCGGACGGGCGCGCGGTGAGGTCGGGCGCGACGGACGCCGGCTCGGTGGCGGGGTTTGTCATGAGCAGGAGATTAGGGAGTCGGGAGCCCCGAATCCAACAATCCTGCCCGGAAGCGGGCAGGATCCGGCACGTTCGGCACTCCTTTTCGATCCCACCCGGGTTTCGGTGGGCTCATCGGGACGGCTGCGCACCGGGGACCGCTGATCGCCCGGGACCGCCGCCTAGCGGGACCCCTGGGGCTCGCCCGTCGCCTTGAGCGCCAGCCACAGCTCCATGCGCACGTCCGGGTCGTCGAGTGAGCGGCCGAGGATCTCCTCCACGCGGCGCATCCGGTAGCGCAGGGTGTGGCGGTGCACGCCGAGGTCGGCCGCGGCCGCGTCCCACTGGCCGTGGCGCGACAGCCAGGCCCGCAGCGATGCGACGAGGTCGCCCCGGCCGGTCGCGTCGTGCTCGTGGAGCGCGCGGAGCATGCCGTCCGCGAACGCGCGCACCGCGTCGTCGCCGAGCAGGGGCACGATGGATCCCGCCGCCAGCTCCTCGTGCTCGACAAGAGCGCGTCCGCGCCGCCGGGCGACCGAAAGCGCCTGCTCGGCCTGCTTGTACGCGCCGGCGGCCGCTGTCGGACCGGTGGGCGCGGAGAGCCCGACGTAGACCTCGGCCTCGTCGGCGTCCTTGTCCCCGTAGGCCGCCAGGCAGGCGGCGGCCACCGCACCGCCGTCCACGGCGAGCAGCACCGTGCGGCCCTCCGTCCCGTCGGGGACGGCGAGGAACGTCTCCCCCGCCCGGCCGGCTGCCGACTCGACCGACTCGGCGAACGCGCTCAGGGCCGCGGGCCGGTCGCCCGCGCCGGTGTCCTGCTCGCCGGCGGTCTCGGCGATGAGCAGCCGGAACGGGGCGTCGAGCAGTCCGCCGTACAGGTCACCGGCGACGGCTCTGGCATGGTCGGGCTGCCCGGACAGCAGCATCCGCAACACCGCCGCGCCGAGCCGCTGTTCGGCGGCCTGCAGCGACCGGGACTGCTCCGTCGCCAGGGTCAGCAGGGCGACAGCCGAGTGCACGGCGTAGCGCTCCGCGGTCCCCAGAGGTGCCCCGGTGCCGACGGCGAGGGCGCCGCGGACCCGGCGCCCGGTGCCGAGCGACTGGAGCTCGACGCGGTCGTCGTCCTCGGTGCCGCCGACCACGGCGCTCGCGGGCGCGGCCCGCTGGCGCAGCCGCTCGACGTCGGCCGTGAGGCGGGCCGCCCGCCGGGCCGCCCAGTCGGGCGCGGCGGCGACGACGGCGCCGGAGGTGTCGTACAGCGCCGCCCATCCGTCGATGTGCGCGGCGAGCCGCGCGACGACAGCGTCGGGCCCCTCGGTGAGCGCGGCCCGGGTCAGTTCGCGCTGTGCCTCGAACCCGGCGGTCACGGCCCTGTACTGGTCGGCGGCGATGGCCGCGGAGACGGCCTTGCTGATCGCGAGGAACGGGGTACGGCGCGGCACTTCGAGCAGCGGCAGCCCCTCTTCCCTGGCGGCCTCGACGAGCGCTTCGGGAATGTCCTCGTAGTAGACGCCGACCGCGAAACCCAGTCCGACGACTCCCGCGCCGACGAGCCTGCGCACATAGCGGCGCATGGCCTCGCGGTCCTCCGCGTCGAGGGTCATGGCGGTGACGAGCAGCAGCTCGCCGCCCTCCATGTACGGCACGGGGTCGGCGAGCTCGCTGACGTGTGCCCACCGCACCGGTGTCTCGAGCCGGTCCTCTCCGGCGCGCACGGTGAGTTTGAGCGCCGAGTGCTGGACGAGCGAGGCGAGGGTGGGCGGCATGGGACCTGGGGCCCTTCGAAAGGGGGACGGCGGTTCGGATTTCGCCGTCCCGTATGAACGGCGTACCCCGATTCTGCCAGGGCGTAGCAGTCACCGGCCGCCGGCCGTCCCCCGCTCAGGTCACCGGCTGCGCCCGCTCGGACCACCGCCGGTCCCCCGCTCAGGTCCGCAGGTCCACCAGCAGCGGCGGCGCGTGCTCCCCCCGTACGGACGTCAGCGACAGCACCGCGTGCCCGGCGGGCACCGAGTGGGCGAGGTCGGACGCCGACCAGCGGGCACGTTCGACCTCACGCACGGTGACCGCCTCCGCGGTGGCCGCCTTTCCGGTGACCAGGCGGCGCATCATGTGCAGCGCCTTGGTGAGGGGCTCGTCGGAGATGATCTGCCGGTTGGTGACGTCACGGGTCTGGACCCACTCGGTGCCCCAGGTCTCCGCGAACCGGCCGCCGTCCCAGGGGGCGAGGCCGGAGAAGGCCATCCGGCAGCCGACGGCGCCGAGCAGGGGGCCGCGCAGCGGCTCGGGCACGTCCTCGAGGGTCCGCAGCGCGAGGACGACGCCGGCGTTGGCGGAGCGCAGCCGTTGCAGCGCGCGCACCGAGTCGGTGGTGACGGTGCTGGTCGCGTCGTCCAGTACGAGACAGGCGAAGAGCGAGCGGTCGGAGCGGGTGAGCGCCGCCTCGGTGAACTGGGCGAGCACCAGCCGGGCGATGATCCGCGAGGCCTCGGCGTGGCCGCGCTCCGGCAGGTCGACGCGGACCCGCAGGGGGTGCTCGATGGCGCGCAGCGAGAACGTCCGTCCCTCGCCGTCGGTACGGAAGAACGAGGAGAACGCCGGCCGGTCGAGGAAGGCGATCCGTTCCGCGAGGAGCACCCCGATGTCGTCGCCACGGGCCGACTGGCGTTCGCGGGCGTCCAGTTCGCGCAGCTGCGACGCTTCCCCCGCCTGTTCGAGGGCCGTGCGCAGCGCGCCGAGGGCGGCCGGCGCACCGCCGAGCAGTTCCCGCAGTTCGGCGACGGCGGGGAAGTGTCCGTGCACGCACCGGTAGGGGCCGATGAGCTGGGCCAGCGCGGTCGCGGCGCGCCGGCTGTCGCCGCCGGGCAGTCCGGCGGCGAGGTCCCCGACGAGCGCCTCCGCGAGGATCCGGGCGGCCTCGTCCGGGTCCTCCGCGCCGCCGTAGAGGTCGAGGTCGTGGGTCGAGTCCGGGCGTCCGACGGAGACCACGAGGTCGAAGTCGCCGTCCGTGGCGACGGCGGCCCCGTGGGCGGTGACGGCCACGACGGCGGCGCGGTTGGCGAGCGCCAGCAGGCACAGGGACTCGACGACGGGCCGTACGAGCCGCACGCTCTTGCCGGACCCGGAGGGCCCGACGGCGAGCAAGGAGGTGCCGAGCAGGGCGGGCTCCAGGGCGACGCCGGTGGTGCGGCGGGCGTACGGGTTGCGTGCGTCGTCGACGACGGTGCCGATCTTGACCTGGCCGGTCGCCAGGTCGTGCGTCGCGGTGCGCACCGGCAGGTCCCGCAGGCCGGACGGGTGGGCGCAGGCTGCGGGGCCGTGCCTGCGCACGGTCTCGGCGAAGGCGGCGAGCCGCTCCGGGCGGGCGTGGACGCCTTGCCAGGCGCGCCGGATCCGCGCGTAGTCCACATCGCCGAGGGTGCCGGCCAGGGCCGCCTCGGTGAGGCGGTCGGCGGCCTCGGCCAGCCCGGCGCTGCGCAGCTCCGGCCACTCGGCGGGGTCCTGCGGCGGTGGCGGGGCGTCGGCCACGTGTCCCGCCGCCTTCGCGCGCCTGCGCTGCACGACCGGCCAGGTGCCGACCCGGCCGACGGCGGCGACGACCGCCGCGGCGAGGAGCACGTAATAGATGTTCGAGACCCAGGTGAGCCACGTGACGGTGCGTGGGATCTCCCGCCAGACGCCCGGCAGGAACACGAACAGCGGCCACAGCGGCACTCCGTACCGCTGCCAGATCTCCTGCCAGTTCCCGACCCGGCCGAAGCCGACGGCGAGCAGACCGAGGACGATGCCGTTGTAGAGATAGCTGGCCAGGACGTACATCTCGAAGTTGGGGTCGACGGGTGACCGCCAGGCGTCGGGCACGGCCCACAGCATGGGCAGCAGCCACCAGTCGTCGACGAAGAACCACCATCCCTCGAGGTAGCGGTTCCACAGCAGGGACCAGAGCAGCCAGCCGCACAGGTAGGCGACGAAGGCTCCGCCGAAGAGCTGCCGGGCGGGGACGAGGTCCGGTTCCTCTTCGGGGCGGTCACGGTGGCCCAGCCGCCAGATCCCTGGGGCCGCGGCGGGCCGGGGCACACGCAGCCACTCCGCGACCCGGGGCCGGGTGGCCGGGGCGTGGCCGGGCCGGGCGGGGGTGCCGGGCGGCACAGACGGTACCTCCGCCGGTGGACCGGCGGGGCGTGGCACGGGATTGGCGCGTGTGCCGCGTGCGTCGTATGTGCCTTCGGATTCCATGAACCGCTGCCCCCTGACCAGCCAGGCCCGCTCTCTGCACGGTCAATCTAGTGCGTGCGCCCCTGCGCGGACGGCACACCGGGCCATGATCCCGTGTCCCGCGGGGCCCCGTGGGCTCCGTGCCGCGCGGAACCGGCCGGATTTCGCCCTCTCCTGTCCGTCCCGCGCCTGCGGGACCGGGCACGCTCGCGCGCCTATGGCCGTGACGGACAACGACACACCCCCAACACTCCCGATCGGCGCATGCCCGCACCGGGGCGGCGCCCCTAGCCTGCGGAGAAAGACAACAAGCGTCCGGATACACCCCCAGGAGCCCCTCATGACCGCAATCCCGCAGGAGCGCCGCGTCGTCACCGCCATCCCCGGCCCGAAGTCGATCGAGCTGCAGGCCCGCCGTACCGCGACGGTCGCCGGCGGGGTGGGGTCCGTACTGCCCGTGTTCACGGCCCGTGCGGGTGGCGGGATCATCGAGGACGTCGACGGCAACCGCCTGATCGACTTCGGCTCCGGCATCGCCGTGACCTCGGTCGGCGCCTCCGCGGAGGCCGTCGTACGCCGGGCGAGCGCCCAGCTCCAGGACTTCACGCACACCTGCTTCATGGTGACGCCGTACGAGGGCTACGTGGAGGTCTGCGAGGCGCTCGCCGAGCTGACCCCGGGCGACCACGCCAAGAAGTCGGCGCTGTTCAACTCGGGCGCGGAGGCGGTCGAGAACGCCGTCAAGATCGCGCGTGCCCACACCAAGCGCCAGGCGGTCGTCGTCTTCGAGCACGGCTACCACGGCCGCACCAACCTCACGATGGCGCTGACCGCCAAGAACATGCCGTACAAGCACGGCTTCGGCCCGTTCGCGCCCGAGGTGTACCGCGTGCCGGTGGCGTACGGCTACCGCTGGCCGACCGGCCCGGAGAACTGCGGCCCCGAGGCCGCGGCGCAGGCCATCGACCAGATCACCAAGCAGATCGGCGCGGAGAACGTCGCCGCGATCATCATCGAGCCGGTGCTCGGTGAGGGCGGCTTCATCGAGCCGGCCAAGGGCTTCCTGCCCGCGATCGTGCAGTTCGCCAACGACAACGGCATCGTCTTCGTCGCCGACGAGATCCAGTCCGGCTTCTGCCGGACCGGCCAGTGGTTCGCCTGTGAGGACGAGGGCGTCGTCCCCGACCTGATCACCACGGCCAAGGGCATCGCCGGCGGTCTGCCGCTGGCCGCCGTCACCGGCCGCGCCGAGATCATGGACGCCGCGCACGCCGGCGGCCTCGGCGGCACCTACGGCGGCAACCCGGTGGCCTGCGCCGGTGCGCTGGGCTCGATCGAGACGATGAAGGAGCTGGACCTCAACGGCAAGGCGCAGCGGATCGAGGAGGTCATGAAGGGCCGCCTGACCGCGATGCAGGAGAAGTTCGACATCATCGGCGACATCCGCGGCCGCGGCGCGATGATCGCGATCGAGCTGGTGAAGGACCCCGCCACGAAGGAGCCGAACGCCGAGGCGGCCGGCGCGCTCGCCAAGGCGTGCCACGCGGAGGGCCTGCTCGTCCTCACCTGCGGCACCTACGGCAACGTGCTGCGCTTCCTGCCCCCGCTGGTGATCGGCGAGGACCTGCTGAACGAGGGTCTCGACATCCTCGAGCAGGCGTTCGCCCGCGTCTGACCGGCGGCGACGCAGGCACTCTGTGAAGAAGCTGTGGGGGGCCGATGGCGGGATGGAGATCCGGCTGTTGGTCCCCTTCCGCCTGACGTACGGTTTCTGCAGATGAGAGAAACACCCCGCTCGCAGGAGACTGCGGGCGACCCCAGGACGGAGCCTCCCCAGCCCCGACCTGGTCGTGCCCTCGCGCACACCACTGGAGCTGCAGGCTCCGGAACTCCTCACCGATCGGATGGCCGCCCGCCCCAAACCCCCCGGGGCGCGCGGCAAACCGGTCCGGCCGGCCACCTCGGAACCACCCCCCCTGTTCCGATGTGGCCGGCCTCTCGGCGTTCTCGGGCCGCCGTCCTCCTCTGCGTGACGCTCTTCGCGCTGATCACCTGGCAGGTGGCCGTCGAGGGGCCGCTGTTCTCCGCGGACGTGCGACTGGGCCGTGCCCTGTTCGGCGCCGGGCCCGCCGCCGTCACCGAACTCCTCGCCGATCTCGGCAGCATGGCCGTCGCGCTGCCCGTGCTCGCGGCGGCGGTCGGACATGCCCTGCTGCGTGAGAGGCGGCGGTGGGTGCCGGCGCTGGCCGCCGTGGCCGCGATGGCGGCGGTGCCCGCGCTGGTCGTCCCGCTGAAGCTCTGGATCGCCCGTCCCGCCCCGCTGGAGCCGGGCACCGGCTGGTATCCGTCGGGCCACACGGCGACCGCGATGGTCGCCTACTGCGGGGCCGCACTGCTCGTCACGCCGTATCTGCGCCGGAGGTGGGCGATGCCCGCCGCCGGGGTGCTCACCCTGGCGACGGGCATCGGTCTGGTGCTGCGCGGCTACCACTGGCCGCTGGACGTGCTCGGCAGCCTGTGCCTCTTCGGGGCGCTGCTGCCGTTCCTCAACTCCATCTGTAGGCGTCGAAGTTCCTCGAGAACTCGAACTGGTTGAAGCGGTCCCAGTTGATGGACCAGGTCATCAGGCCGCGCAGGGCCGGCCAGGTGCCGTGGGTCCGGTACGAGCCGCAGGCGGCGGCCACCTTCTTCGTCAGGCAGTCGAGCGCCTTGTTCACCTCGGCGGGCGAGGTGTGGCCGTTGCCCGCCTGGGTGGAGGCCGGGAGGCCGATCGCCACCTGCTCGGGCCGCAGGGCGGGGAAGAACTTCGCCTGGTCGCCGGCGACCGGGAAGCCGGTGAGGAGCATGTCGGTCATGGCGATGTGGAAGTCCGCGCCTCCCATGGAGTGGTACTGGTTGTCCAGGCCCATGATCGGGCCGGAGTTGTAGTCCTGGACGTGCAGCAGGGTCAGGTCGTCGCGCAGGGCGTGGATGACCGGGAGGTACGCCCCGGCGCGCGGGTCCTGGCCGCCCCAGGGGCCGGAGCCGTAGTACTGGTACCCGAGCTGGACGAAGAAGGTCTCCGGGGCCATGGTGAGCACGAAGTCCGGGCCGTACTTGGCCTTGAGGGTCTTGAGCGCCGAGATCAGGTTGACGATCACGGGCGAGGTGGGGCTGCGGAAGTCGGTGTCGCCGGTGTTCAGTGACAGGGAGTGGCCCTCGAAGTCGATGTCGAGGCCGTCGAGGCCGTAGTCGTCGATGATCTTCGAGACCGATGTGACGAAGGCGTCGCGAGCACCCGTCGTCGAGAGCTGCACCTGCCCGTTGGCGCCGCCGATCGAGATCAGCACCTTCTTGCCGGCGGCCTGCTTGGCCTTGACGGCGGCCTTGAACTCGGCCTCCGATTCCACGTTCGGGCATTCGGCGACCGGGCAGAGCCTGAAGCGGATGTCGCCGGAGGTGACTGAAGTCGGTTCACCGAAGGCGAGGTTGATGACGTCCCACGAGTCGGGGACATCGGCCATGCGGGTGTAGCCGGAGCCGTTGGCGAAGCTGGCGTGCAGATAGCCGACGAGGGCGTGGGCGGGCAGGCCGCCGCCGGTGTCACCGCCGCCGGAAGTGGTCGTGGCGCTGACGGCGGGGGACTTGGGCGACTCGCCCGCCTCGTTGGCGGCGGAGACCTGGAAGGTGTAGGTCGTGGCGGCGGTCAGCCCGGTGACGGTGGTGGACGTGCCGCCGACGGTGGCGACCCGCGCGCCGTCCCGGTAGACGTGGTAACTGGTCGCGCCGGACGAGGAGTTCCAGGTCAGCGGTACGGAGGTGGAGCCGGGGCTGCCTGCGCGCAGGCCTGCGGGCGCGGCCGGGACGGTGGCGGGGTCACCGCCGGGGCCGAAGAGGGAGATGTCGTCGGCGTGGTAGGCCGGGGTGCCGTACCAGCCGTGGGTGTAGAGCGTCACGGAGGTGGTCGACGGCCCGGTGCGGAACGAGGTCGTCAGCTTCTGCCAACCGGGGGCGGACGCCGTCCAGGTGGAGACGTCGGTGGTACCGGTGCCCGACGCGCCGAGGTAGACGTAGCTTCCCTGGACCCAGCCGCTGAGCGTGTAGGCGGAGTCGGGCTTCACGGTGACGGTCTGGGCGCACTTCGCGTTGTCGCTGCCGGCCGGGGTGGCCTTGAGGGCGGAGGTGCCGCCGTGGGTGGGCGAGGAGACGGCGACGCCGCTGCCCGCGGTGCAGGTCCAGCCTGTGAGCCCGGCTTCGAAGCCGCCGTTGCGGGCGAGTTCGGTGTCGGCCGCCGCCGCTGACCCCGTGGTGGCGACGAGTCCTGTGACGGCGAGGACGGCTGCCGCAACGGCAGCCGTAAGTCTTGTGCGGTCCACAACAGCCTCCGGGCATGGGGGATTCGAGTGCGGCGGCCACAACATGGTCCAGACCAATCAGGTTGTCAAGACCTCTGGCACTCCGGACGGCCACGCCGCGCTCAGTCCCTGCCGCCGCGCGCGATCCCCGCGGCGGCCTCGTGCATGGCGAGCTCCAGCAGTGAGGGATCGGTGAGCGTCCCGGAGCCGTCCGGAGGGATCAGCCAGCGCACCCGCCCCGCCGTCCTGCCCGGATACGGCACGACGATCCAAGTGCCCTGCCCCGCCGTCCGGATGCCCGAGCCCAGCCACCGTCCCGCGGTGCCGGGCGGTACGAAGAAGCCCATGCGGGACTCACCGAATCCGGAGAGGACCGGACCCGGCCGGTCGACCAGCCGGGTCAGCACATCCAGCGTGGGGTGTCCCAGCTCGGCCGGCAGGATCAGTACGTCCCAGCGCCGGCCGGCCGGCAGGAGGGCGATCCCGTGTTGGTTCCGCTCCCACTCCCACCGGCATGCCTCCGGATCCGGCGCCACCGCCGCCAGCCACTCCATCGCGATCCTGGCGCTCGTTCCGCTCATGGTCCGGTCTCCGTTCGTGTGCACGAGAGTGCTTGCACACACAGAGAGCGGAACGGGGCCCCTCTATTACGCGAGTTGGGAGATCAGCCGTCGGTCCCGCACCGCGCGTCCGGGACGTGGCGGGCAGCGGCGGCCGGGGCGGCGGGTCAGCTGTCGAAGCCGAGGCCGAACCGGTCCATCGTCCGCAGCCACAGATTGCGCCGGCCGCCGTTGGCGTCGGCCCTGGCCATGGCCCACTTGGTCAGGCCGATACCGGCCCACGCCACCGGCTCCGGCGGGAACGGGAGCGGCTTGCTGCGCACCATCTTCAGCTCGGTCCGTTCGGTCCGCTCCCCCGACAGCAGGTCGAGCATCACGTCGGCGCCGAACCGGGTCGCGCCGACGCCGAGGCCCGTGAAGCCGGCCGCGTAGGCGACCTTGCCGCCGTGCGCGGTGCCGAAGAAGGCGGAGAAGCGGGTGCAGGTGTCGATGGCGCCGCCCCAGGCGTGGCTGAAGCGGAGCCCTTCGAGCTGCGGGAAGCAGCGGAAGAAGTGCGACGCGAGCTTCAGATAGGTCTCCGGCCGGTGGTCCATCTCGGCGCGCACCTTGCCGCCGAAGGGATAGACGGCGTCGTAGCCGCCCCACAGGATGCGGTTGTCGGCGGTGATGCGGAAGTAGTGGAACTGGTTGGCGCTGTCGCCGAGCCCCTGCCGCCTCTTCCAGCCGACGGAGGCGAGCTGGGCGGCGCTGAGCGGCTCGGTCATCAGCGCGTAGTCGTACACCGGGACGGTGTAGGCGCGTACCCGCCGGATCAGCGAGGGGAAGACGTTCGTGCCGAGCGCCACCCGGTGCGCGAGGACGCGGCCGTAGGGGGTTCGGACGACGATCCCCGGGCCGGAGGGCGTGAGCCGCAGGCCGGGGGTGTTCTCGTAGATGCGCACCCCCAGCTCCAGACACGCCCGCCGAAGACCCCAGGCCAGCTTCGCCGGGTGCAGCATCGCCACCCCCCGGCGGTCCCACAGCCCGCCGAGGAAGGTCGGCGAGTCGACCTCCGCGCGCATCGCGTCCGCGTCGAGGAGTTCGAGACCGGTGAATCCGAGCCGGGCGGCCTCTTGGTGCATCTCGTGGAGCTCGGCGAGCTGGTAGGGCTCGGTGGCGACGTCGATCTCACCGGTGCGTTCGAAGTCGCAGTCGATGCGGTACCGGCCGACGGCCTCCTCGATGGCGTCGAGGTTGCGCCCGCCGAGCTCCTCCAGCTTGGCCAGCTCGTCCGGCCAGCGGGCCAGTCCGTTGCCGAGGCCGTGGGTGAGCGAGGCGGCGCAGAAGCCGCCGTTGCGGCCGGAGGCGGCCCAGCCCGCCTCCCGGCCCTCGATCAGGACGACGTCCCGTGCGGGGTCCCGCTCCTTGGCGAGCAGCGCCGTCCACAGTCCGCTGTACCCGCCGCCGACGACAAGGAGGTCGCACCTCTCGTCGCCGGCGAGGGCGGGCAGCGGCTCCGGCTTGCCGGGGTCTTCCAGCCAGAACGGCGCGGGCCGCGCGTCGGAGAGTGATCGTGCAGAGGTCATGGCGGCTGGGGCCATGGTTCCCACTCCTTCTGGGTGCTACCGGATCCGGTGCTGGTGCCGCCGGTCCGGGCTACCGGGTCAGGGCGCGCTTCTTCCGGCGGCTGCTGATGATCTGACCGCCGGCCACGATCAGTACGGCGACGGCGAACATGGCCGTACCGATGACGTTGATCTGGACGGGCGTACCGCGCTGGGCCGAACCCCACACGAACATGGGGAAGGTGACGGTGTTGCCGGAGTTGAAGTTGGTGATGATGAAGTCGTCGAAGGACAGGGCGAAGGCCAGCATCGCGCCGGCGGCGATGCCGGGTGCGGCGATCGGGAGCGTGACCCGCAGGAACGTCTGCACGGGCCCGGCGTAGAGGTCTCTCGCCGCTTCCTCCAGCTTCGGGTCCATCGACATGACCCGCGCCTTCACCGCCACCACGACGAAGCTCAGACAGAACATGGTGTGCGCGATGAGGATGGTCCAGAAGCCCAGCTCGGCGCCGAGGTTGAGGAAGAGCGTCAGCAGCGAGGCGGCCATGACCACTTCGGGCATCGCCATCGGCAGGAAGATCAGCGAGTTGATCGTGCCGCGGGCCCGGAACCGGTAGCGGACGAGCGCGAAGGCGATCATGGCGCCGAGCACGGTCGCACCGACCGTCGCCCACAACGCGATCTGCAGCGAGAGCGCGAGCGAGCCGCACAGGTCGGCGACGCCGCACGGGTCACGCCACGCGTCGGTGGAGAACTCCCGCCAGGCGTAGTTGAAGCGCCCGGCGGGCTTGTTGAACGAGAACACCATCACGACGATGTTCGGCAGGATCAGGTACGCGAGCGTGAGCAGTCCCGCGATGACGACGATGTTGCGCCTTGCCCAGCTCATCAGACCAGGTCCTCCGTTCCGGCCCGGCGGATGTAGACGGTGACCGTGATCAGCACGATCGCCATCAGGATGAACGACAGCGCGGCCGCCGTCGGGTAGTCCAGCACCCGCAGGAACTGCGACTGGATGACGTTTCCGATCATGCGGGTGTCGGTCGAGCCCAGCAGCTGGGCGTTGACGTAGTCACCGCTCGCCGGGATGAACGTCAGCAGCGTCCCGGAGACCACACCCGGCATGGACAGCGGGAGCGTCACCTTGCGGAAGGTCGTGGCGGGCCTGGCGTACAGGTCTCCGGCCGCCTCGTGGAGCCGCGGGTCGATCCGCTCCAGCGAGGTGTAGAGCGGAAGGATCATGAACGGCAGGAAGTTGTACGTCAGTCCGGTGACGACCGCCAGCGGTGTGGCGAGCACGCGGCTGCCTTCGGTGAGCCCGAGCCAGCTGGTGACGTCCAGGAAGCCGACGGCTCCCAGCGCCTCCACCACCGGTCCGCCGTCCGCGAGGATCGTCTTCCAGGCGAGGGTGCGGATCAGGAAGCTGGTGAAGAACGGTGCGATCACCAGCACGAGCAGCAGATTGCGCCAGCGGCCGGCCTTGAACGCGATGAGATACGCGAGCGGATAGCCGAGCAGCAGGCACAGGGCGGTGGCGGTGCCCGCGTACAGCAGCGAGCGCAGGAACTGCGGGTAGTACTCGCTCAGCGCGTCCCAGTAGGTCGCGAAGTGCCAGGTGACCTCGAAGCCCTCCTCCAGGGACCCCGTCTGCACGGAGGTCGACGCCTGGTAGACGAGGGGCAGCACGAAGAAGACGACCAGCCACAGGATGCCGGGGAGCAGCAGCCAGTAGGGGACCAGCCTGCGGCGCACCGGTGTCCTGTGGGCGGGCGGCCCGCCGGGGGCGGGCGACAGCGGCGGTGCCTGGGTGACGGTCATGGGCGCTCCCCCACCGTCTCCACGCCCGCGTCGATGGCCTGGGCGGCGTCGAGGCCGAAGGTGTGCTCCGGGTTCCAGTGCAGGACGACCTCGGCGCCCGGTTCCAGGCCGGCCCGGTGTTCGACGTTCTGTGCGTAGACCTCGAGGCCCTTGCCGGCCGGGCTCTCGACGACGTACTGCGTGGAGACGCCGATGAAGGAGGAGTCGAGGATCCGGCCCGTGACGGAGTTACGGCCTGCGGGCACGGTGTCCGCGTCGGCGACGGGAGTGAGGGAGATCTTCTCCGGCCGGACCCCGACGAGGAGCCGGCCGCCTGCGGCGGTGGCGTCCGGACAGCGCCCGGCGGGCAGCCGGAGCTTTCCGCCGCCCGCGGTGACGACGACCTCGTCGCCCGAGTGCTGAACCACCTCGGCCTCGATGAGGTTGGAGGTGCCGAGGAAGTTGGCGACGAAGGTGGTCCGCGGGTTCTCGTACAGCTCGGCGGGCGCTCCGAGCTGCTCGACCCTGCCCCCGTTCATCACCGCGACCGTGTCGGCCATGGTCATGGCCTCCTCCTGGTCGTGGGTGACGTGTACGAAGGTGATGCCGACCTCCGTCTGGATGCGCTTGAGCTCCAGCTGCATCTGGCGCCGCAGCTTGAGGTCGAGGGCGCCGAGCGGCTCGTCGAGCAGCAGGACCTGCGGGTGGTTGATGAGCGCGCGGGCGACGGCGACCCGCTGCTGCTGACCACCGGAGAGCTGGTGCGGCTTGCGCTGGGCGAAGTCGCCGAGCTGGACGAGCTCCAGCATGTCGTCGACCTGCTTCTTCACCGACTTGACGCCACGGCGGCGCAGGCCGAAGGCGACGTTCTCGTAGATGCTCAGGTGCGGGAAGAGCGCGTAGCTCTGGAAGACCGTGTTGACGGGGCGCTTGTGCGGCGGCAGGGCGGTGACGTCCTTGTCGCCGAGACGGACGGTGCCCGTCGTCGGGTCCTCGAGTCCGGCGATCATCCGCAGCGTGGTGGTCTTTCCGCAGCCGGAGGCGCCGAGCAGGGCGAAGAACGAGCCCTGGGGGACGGTCAGGTCCAGCGGGTGGACGGCCGTGAAGGAGCCGTAGGTCTTGCTGATCCCGGAGAGGCGGACATCGCCGCCCGCTTGCTTGTCAGTCATGGGTCGCGATCCCAGGTGTCGGGGGAAGGGGGGCGGGTCAGGCGCCGATGAGCTTGGCGAACTTCTCTTCGTACGCCGTCTCCTCCTCGGAGGAGAGCGAGCGGAACGAATGGGACTTGGCGGCCATGGCCTCGTCCGGGATGATCAGCGGGTTCTTCGCCAGCTCCGGGTCGATCTTCGCGAGTTCGGCGTCGACGCCGGCGACCGGGCACACGTAGTTGATGTACGCGGCGAGCTGCGCGGCGACGGGCAGCTCGTAGTAGTAGTCGATGAGCCGGGTGGCGTTCTTGCGGTGCCGTGCCTCGGCCGGGACGAGCAGGTTGTCGGTCGCCGTGACATAACCGGCGGCCGGGATCGCGTACTTGATGTCGGGGTTGTCGGCCTGGAGCTGGATCACGTCACCCGCCCAGGCGAGACAGGCGGCGATGTCGCCCTTGGCCAGGTCGGAGGTGTAGTCGTTGCCGGTGAAGCGGCGGATCTGCTTCTTGTCGACACCCTTCTGAAGGCGGCCGAGGGCGGCGTCGTAGTCGGCGTCGGTGAACTTGCCGGGGTCCTTGCCCATGTCGAGCAGGGTCATCCCGACGGTGTCGCGCATCTCGGTGAGGAAGCCGACGCGGCCCTTGAGCGCCGGGTCGTCGAGCAGCTGGGTGACGGAGTCGACCTTCCGGCCGCGGGTCGCCTTCGAGTTGTAGGCGATGACGCACGGGATGCCGGTCCACGGGTAGGAGTAGGCACGGCCCGGGTCCCAGTCCACGGTGCGGAACTGGGAGGAGAGGTTGGCGTAGGCGTGCGGCAGCAGCGACGGGTCGAGCTTCTGGGCCCAGCCGAGCCGGATGATCCGGGCCGCAAGCCAGTCGGTGACGTTGATCAGGTCGCGGCCGGTGTCCTGGCCGGCCGCGAGCTGCGGCTGGATCTTGCCGAAGAACTCGACGTTGTCGTTGATGTCCTCGGTGTACTTGACCTTGATCCCGGTCCGCTTCGTGAACGCATCGAGGGTCGGGCGGCTCTTCCCGTCCTCGCTGGTGTCCATGTACTCGGTCCAGTTGGAGAAGGTGAGCTGTTTCTCCTTGTCCGAGTGGTCGTCGGCGTCGGCTGCTCCGCTCTCCCGCTTGGCGGGCGGGATGCCGCAGCCGCTCAGGATGCCCGCGCCGCCGACGGCGAGCGCGCCGGCGCCCGACACCCGCAGCAGCGAACGGCGGGAGAGGGCCCCTCGCCCGTTCGTCAGGCTGCGCCGCATGGCCGCCAGCTGGGCCGCGGAGAGGCGCTCGGTCTCGTACTGCTCCATGACGCTCTGCCCTTTCGGGTGGATATGGCCGCGACGAGCGCGGCCCGGCGGCTATCGGCCTGTGAAGATCGTGCGGTGCCAGTCCTTGCGGACCACGGCGGTGTTGTCGTACATCACATGCTTGACCTGCGTGTACTCCTCGAAGGAGTACACCGACATGTCCTTCCCGAAGCCGCTGGCGCGGTATCCGCCGTGCGGCATCTCGCTGATGATCGGGATGTGGTCGTTGACCCACACACAGCCGGCCCTGATCTCCCGGGTGGCACGGCCGGCGCGGTACACGTCCCGGGTCCAGGCGGAGGCCGCCAGCCCGTAGGGCGTGTCGTTCGCGAGAGCGAGGCCCTCGTCGTCGGTGTCGAAGGGCAGCACGACCAGGACGGGTCCGAAGATCTCGTGTCGGACGATCTCGCTGTCCTGGGCGGCACCGATGACCAGGGTGGGCAGATAGTAGGCGCCGTCGCGCAGTTCCCCCTGCGGCGCTTCGCCGCCGGTCACCACGGTGGCGTAACCGCGGGCCCGGTCGACGACCGCGGCGACGCGGTCGCGCTGCACATGGGAGACGAGCGGACCGAGGTCCGTGGCCGGGTCGAACGGGTCACCGAGCCGGACCGTCGCCATCAGATCGGCGACCGCGGCGACGAAGGCGTCGTACAGGGGCCGCTGGACATAGGCGCGAGTGGCGGCGGTGCAGTCCTGGCCGGTGTTGATGAGCGACCCGGCGACCGCCCCGTGCGCGGCGGCCTCGAGGTCGGCGTCGTCGAAGACCACGAAGGGGGCCTTCCCGCCGAGTTCGAGGTGGAGGCGCTTGACGGTGTCGGTGGCGATGCGGGCGACGCGTTTGCCGACCGCCGTCGAGCCGGTGAAGGAGGTCATGTCGATGTCCGGATGGCCGACGAGGTACTCGCCGGCGTCCCTGCCCGCGCCGCTGACGATGTTGACGACGCCGTCGGGGACGCCTGCCTCGGTGGCCGCCTGGGCGAACATCAGCGAGGTGAGCGGGGTGATCTCGGCGGGCTTCAGGACGATGGTGTTGCCCGCGGCGATGGCCGGCAGAACCTTCCAGGCCGCCATCTGCAGCGGATAGTTCCAGGGGGCGATGGAACCGACCGTGCCGATCGGTTCACGCCGTACGTACGAGGTGTGGTCGCCGCTGTACTCGCCCGCGGACTGCCCCTCGAGGTGACGGGCGGCGCCGGCGAAGAACGCGGTGTTGTCGATGGTGCCGGGGACGTCGAACCCCGTACTCAGTCTGATGGGCTTGCCGCACTGGAGCGACTCGGCCCCCGCCAGGTCCTCCGCCTGGTCGGCGAGCACGGCCGCGAAGCGGTGCATCGCCTCGGAGCGCTCGCCGGGGGTGGCGCCGGCCCAGCCGGGCCGGGCGTCGCGGGCGGCGGCGACGGCCGCGTCCACGTCCGCTGGGCCGGCCAGTTCGTACGTGTGGATCGTCCGGCCCGTGGCCGGGTCGACGATGTCCTGCGTACGCCCCGAAGTTCCGGGGCGCAGCTTTCCGCCGATGAATTGCGCGCCGGCAGCGAAGCGGTCCTGCGTCTGGAAGCGGTTGCCCATAGCGCTCTCCGTAGTCCCAGCTCGATTTGAGTGCCGATCCTGACAGAGGGTGACCCACGCAACAAGGGATTCCGTTGTTGCCATTTGATTACGCGACGGAATCGGTCGACCATGTGTCGCGTCACCGGCGTCCGCGCGGGACGGGATGTCAGTGGCGGCTGCCAGACTCCTGTGCATGGGGACGATCGATGAGCTGATGAAGAGCACGGCGGCCGGTCAGCGGGTGAAGTTTCTGCACTTCTGGGGGCACACACCGCGCAAGGACGGCACCATCTCAAGCAGTTGCTTGAGTCAGTGGTGGCCGTCACCGTTCGAGGTCGACGGCGTGCGGTACGCGACGGCGGAGCACTGGATGATGGCGTCCAAGGCCCGGCTGTTCGGCGACGCGGAGGCGGAGCGGAAGGCGCTGGCCGCGAAGTCACCGGCGGAGGCCAAGAAGGTGGGGCGGCTGGTGCGCGGCTTCGACGACGCCCTATGGAAGCGCGAGCGGTTCAAGATCGTGCGCTCGGGCAGCGTGCACAAGTTCGGGCAGGACGCGGCGCTGCGCGACTTCCTGCTGGCCACGGGGGACCGGGTGCTCGTCGAGGCCAGCCCGATGGACCGCATCTGGGGCATCGGACTGGCCGCGGACGACGAGCGGGCGCAGGACCCCACGCGCTGGCGCGGGCTCAATCTGCTGGGGTTCGCGCTGATGGAGGCACGCGAGGAACTGCGGAGCGGCATCAGCTGACAGCGGCCGGACCAGGGCCTCTCGCCTGATCCAGGACGACAGATCTAGCGGGTGACGTCGACGACCAGGTGGTTCGAGTAGCTGTCGTAGTCGTAGTCGTCCTGCTTGTTCTCCTCGTTGATCGCCGTGGTGATGCCCCAGGCGATCAGCGCGATGACGACGGCCCCGATGACGATGCCGCACACGCCGAGGATGATGCCGGCCAGCGCCATACCGCCGTTGGTGGCCTCGCCCCGCTGGGCACGCTTGCGGCCCAGGATGCCGAAGATCAGCGCGAGGATGCCGAGGACGATGGCGACGACGCCGTACAGGCAGAAGAGGCAGACGGAGAGGATGCCGAGCACCATCGCGGTGATGCCCATGCCGTTGGCCGGCTGCTGCTGCCAGCCCGCGGCCTGGCCGTATCCGGGATAGCCCGGGTACCCGGCGCCGTACGGGTCGGGGGCGCCGAAGCCGGCGGCCGGGGGCTGCGGCAGGCTGGGGGCGGCCGGGTAGCCGTAGGCTCCCGCGGCGGGCTGGGCGGGTGCGGGCCCGCCGGGCGCGACGGGCGGCGGCGGGACGGACCCGGTGTCCTCGGGGCCGGCGCCGGGCATCGCGATGACGGTGGGCTGGTCGTGCACGCCGGGCGGAGCCGCTGCCGGCTTGTCCAGGGGCACCTTGCCGGCGGCACTGCTGCTCTCCGGCGGAGCCCACGGGTCGTGCGGCTGAGGCCCGCCGGGCGGCTGAGCCTGATTGTCGGACATCGTTCTCCCCCATCGGTGGTCCGGCCATGTTACGGCCTCGGTTCCCGGCGCCGGAGGCCGCCTACCATGATCCCGGAGCACAACCACCGCCCGGCGAACAGGACCTGTCCCCGGCCCCGCAGGAGCGGCCCGTCCCACCTGGAGGAATCCGATGACCGATCTGCGCCCCTTCATCGCAGGGCTGCCCAAGGCAGAGTTGCATGTGCACCATGTCGGTTCCGCCTCTCCGCGGATCGTCGCGGAACTGGCCGCGAACCACCCGGACTCGAAGGTGCCCACGGACCCCGAGGCACTCGCCGACTACTTCACCTTCACCGACTTCGCGCACTTCGTCGAGGTCTACCTCTCGGTGGTCGACCTGATCCGCACCCCGGAGGACGTGCGGCTGCTCACCTTCGAGGTCGCCCGTGACATGGCGCGGCAGAACATCCGCTACGCGGAGCTGACCATCACGCCGTTCAGCTCCACCCGCCGCGGCATCGACGAGAAGGCCTTCATGGCCGCCATCGAGGACGCCCGCGTCGCCGCGGAGCGGGAGCTCGGGGTGGTGCTGCGCTGGTGCTTCGACATCCCCGGTGAAGCAGGGCTCGAGGCCGCGGAGGAGACCGCCCGGCTCGCGGTCGACCTGCGGCCGGAGGGCCTGGTCTCCTTCGGTCTCGGCGGACCCGAGATCGGCGTCCCGCGCCCGCAGTTCAAGCCGTACTTCGACCGCGCGATCGCCGCCGGTCTGCGTTCCGTGCCGCACGCCGGCGAGACGACCGGGCCGCAGACGATCTGGGACGCGCTGAACGACCTGCGCGCCGAGCGCATCGGACACGGCACCAGTTCGGTGCGGGACCCGAAGCTGCTGGCGCACCTCGCCGAGCACCGGATCCCGCTGGAGGTGTGCCCCACGTCCAACATCGCCACCCGGGCGGTCACCGACCTCGAGCAGCACCCGGTCAAGGAGATGGTCGCCGCCGGTGTCCTGGTCACGGTCAACAGCGACGACCCGCCGATGTTCGGCACCGACCTCAACAACGAGTACACGGTCACCGCCCGGCTGCTGGACCTGGACGAACGCGGTATCGCCGGTCTCGCCAAGAACGCGGTGCAGGCGTCGTTCCTCGACCCGGCCGGCAAGGCCCGGATCGTCTCGGAGATCGACACGTACACCGCCGAGTGGCTCGCCCGCTGACATGCGCGCGGTGACGGTGGTCGCCCACCGCGGCGACCCCTACCGGTTCCGTGAGAACACCCTGCCCTCGCTGCGCTCGGCCCTGGAGCGCGGCGCGGACGCGGTCGAGATCGACGTACGGCTCACCAGGGACGGCGTCCCGGTGCTGCTGCACGACGCGACGCTGAAGCGGCTGTGGGGTCATGACCGGCCGCTGGCGAGGCTCACGAAGGCGGAGGTCGACGGCCTCACCCATGGCGGTGTGCCCACCCTCCACGAGGCGCTGACCGGACTCGGCCCGCACCGGCTGATGATCGATCTGCCCGGCGCGACACCGGAGTCGGTGCGGTGCGTGGTGGACACCGTCCGCGACTGCGGTGCGGCGGAGCACGTCTACTACTGCGCCGGCCCTGCGACGATGCTCGCGGTCCGCGCGGCCGACGCCGCCGCGGAGATCGCGATGACCTGGACGACACTGGCCCCGCCGCGGCCCGCGCTGCTGGACGCCGTGAAGCCGCGCTGGCTCAACTACCGTTTCGGCCTGGTCGGGCGGGAGTTGACGGACCGTGCGCACCGGGACGGTCTGCTCGTCTCCGCGTGGACGGCGGACACCCGCCGTACGATGCGGCGACTGATCGGCTGCGGCATCGACTCGATCACCACGAACCGGGTCGACGCCCTGCGGGCCGTCCTCGAAGACCCACGCTCTTTGAAGGGACCTCACAGGTGACAGACCCGATCCGCACCGACACGGCCCACAACTCCCGTGTCTGGAACTACTGGCTGGGAGGCAAGGACAACTACGCGGTGGACCAGGAGGTCGGCGAGCGGATCGCCGGCATGTTCCCGAGCATCGCCGAAGTGGCCCGCGCGGACCGGGCGTTCCTCGGCCGGTCCGTGTCGTATCTGGCGGGCGAGGCGGGGATCCGTCAGTTCCTCGACATCGGCACGGGACTGCCGACCGCCGACAACACGCACGAGGTGGCGCAGCGCATCGCCCCCGACGCCCGGATCGTCTACGTGGACAACGACCCGATCGTGCTGACCCACGCACGCGCCCTGCTGGCGGGCACCCCGGAGGGCGTCACCGCGTACGTGGACGCCGACGCCCACGATCCCGGCGCCGTCCTCCGGTCCGCCTCGGCGACGCTCGATCTGCGCCGCCCTGTCGCCGTGATGATGCTCGGCATCCTCAACTTCGTGCTCGACACCGACAAGGCGCGGTCGATCGTGCGGACCCTGATGGACGCACTGCCGTCCGGCAGCCACCTGGTCCTCACCCACCCCACCCTGGAGCTCGGCGGCGAGGGCAACGCACAGGCGATGGCGTTCTGGAACGAGAACGCCACCCCGCCCATCACCGCGCGCAGCCGGGCGGAGTTCGCCTCCTTCCTCGACGGCCTGGAGATCGTCGAACCGGGCATCGTCTCGTGCGCGCGCTGGGGAGCCCCGCGGGCGGCCGAGGTGCCGCAGTTCGGCGCGGTGGGCCGCAAGCCCTAGTGGACGCGCGGCGGACGGCCGCCAGGGCGCGGGCCCTGGCGCGGGCCAATCCCTGGTACGTCGACATCGGTGTCGCGCTGCTCGTGCAGGCGGCGATGACCATGCCGTTCGTGATGCCGCGCCCCGTCGGCACGCCGCCGGCGACCTGGGCGGCGTACGGGCTCACCACCTTGACGGTGCTGCCTCTCGTCTGGCGGCGGCGCGCGCCGGTGGCCGTGCTGCTGGCCGTGCTGGCGGCCGGCGGCCTGTACCAGGTGGCGCTGGACGGGCCGGGCCAGCCGCTGCCGTACACGGGGCTGGTCGTGGTGCACACCGTCGCCGCGCTGTCACCGCCGGCCAAGCGCCTGGGCGTCCTGCTCTCGCTGCCGCTGATCGTGGCGGCCTCCGTGTGGCTGAACAGCCGGTCGCTGCGGGAGCTGACGTTCTCCCTGTTCGTCCTCGGCGCTGCCTACGCCTTCGGGCGGCTCGCCGACACGAAGCAGGCGTACATCGCGGCGGTGGAGGACCGGGCGGCTCAGCTGGAGCGGGCGAACCGGATCGAGGCGGAGCAGTCGGCCGCGCGGGAACGGGCCCGGATCGCCAGGGAGATGCACGACATCCTCTCCCACGCGGTGAGCCTGATGATCGTGCAGGCGGAAGCGGGGCCGGTCACGGTCCGCACGGACCCGCGGAAGGCTGAAGCGGCGTTCGACGCGATCTCCGAGGCGGGGCGGGACGCCATGGCGCAGTTGCGCGGCATGCTGGGGGTGTTGCGGGAGAACGAGGCGCACGGGGCGCCCCGTGCGCCGCAGCCGGACATCGGCGACCTGCCCGCCCTGATCGACCGGGTCAGGGCCGGAGGTCTGGAGGTCTCCTGCCGTACGGAGGGAGCGGCCGGGGCACTGCCGCCGGCGACCGGCGCCACCGTGTTCCGGGTGGTGCAGGAGGCACTGACGAACGTGGTCAAGCACGCCGGAGCCGCCCGGGCGTCCGTCCGGCTCCGCCACGGCCCTGGCGCCCTGGAGATCACGGTCACCGACGACGGCCGGGGGGCGGCCCCGGCCGGCGGCCCGGGGAGGACGGGAGGCCACGGACTGACGGGCATACGGGAAAGGGTGGCGGCGCACGGCGGTACGGCGAGCACCGGTGCGGGGCCCGGCGGGAGGGGCTTCGAGGTCAGGGTCGTGCTGCCGCTCCCGGCCGGCACGTCCGGATCCGCGTGGGAGCCGTAAACTCCGGCCGGGAGGTGGGACGTTGCCGATCCGTGTGGTGGTCGCGGACGACCAGGAACTGGTCTGCAGCGGCTTCGCGATGATCCTTGACGCGCAGCCGGACATCGAGGTGGTCGCGGAGGCTGGCGACGGAGCGCAGGCCGTGGAGGCCGTGCGTCGCCACTGTCCCGATGTGGCGCTGCTCGACATCCGTATGCCGCGCATGGACGGTATCGAGGCCTGCCGGGGGATCAGCACCGTCTCGGCCTGCCGGACCGTCATGCTGACCACGTTCGACTCCGACGAGTACGTGTACGAGGCGCTGCACGCGGGAGCCAGTGGCTTTCTGCTGAAGGATGTCCGGCGGGACGACCTGGTCCACGCGGTACGGGTGGTGGCCCAGGGTGACTCGCTGCTGGCGCCGTCCGTCGCCCGCCGGCTGATCGAGCAGTACACACGCGCCGTTCCTCGCGTCCGGCGGCCCGACGGCAGGCTGGAGTCACTGACCTCGCGGGAGCGCGAGACTCTGCTGCTGCTGGGGCGTGGCCTTTCGAACGCCGAGATCGCCGCGGAGCTGGTGGTGAGCGAGCACACGGTCAAGACCCATGTGGGCAACGTGCTGGCCAAGCTGGGGCTGCGGGACCGGATCCAGGCGGTGATCTGCGCCTACGAGAGCGGACTCATCGCGGCCGGCTCTCCCCCGCGCGAGGGAGACGGCGTCTGCGACTCCCCCGCACCGGCGAGCGGCTGAGGGCTCGAAGACCGCCCGCTCCGGCGATCCGCGCGGCTGCTCCGGTCAGCAGGATGAGTCAGGTCCGTCACTCGACGTCACCACATCCTGGAGCACCCATCATGAAGGCCCGTACCCGAACCGTCCTCGCCGCCGCGCTCGTCCTGGGTCTCGCCGGGGGCCCCACCGTTCTCCCCGCCGCGGCCGGCACTCCTGTCGCCGACGCACCTGCCGCCGCTCGACCTTCGGGGCCGGACGCGGCCGCACTTCGCGCCGCGATCGACGCGGTGCGCGACCCGGCGACGGCCCGGGCGACGGCGGCCCTGGTCCGCGTCGGCGGCGACGGGCAGTGGCGGGGCAGTGCCGGCGTGCACGATCTGCGGACGGGACGTCCGGCCGACCCTGCCGGACGGTTCCGGGCCGGGTCCGTGACGAAGGTCTTCACCGCGGCGACGGTTCTGCACCTGGCCGCGGAGCAGCGGATCGACCTGGACCGGACGGCCCGTTCCTACCTTCCGGAGCTGATCCCCATGGCCTACGCGGACGTGACCGTGCGCCAGTTGCTGAACCACACCAGCGGGATACCGGCCCCGGACTTCGAGGGGAACGACGTCGAGGACTGGTACGAGAACCGCTTCGACCTGCACGATCCGCGTGACATGGTGCGCTCGGCGACGTCGAAGCCGCGGGAGTTCGCACCCGGCGAGCAGCAGCACTACCTCAACATCGGTTACACGATCGCGGGTCTCCTGATCGAGCGGGTCACCGGTGACACGTACGAGAACCAGGTCGCACGGCGGATCCTGCGGCCGCTCGGACTGCGGGACACCTACCACCCGGGCGCCGATCCGCGCATCCACGGCCGGCACAACCACGGGTACCAGGTCTTCGCGTCCGCGGACGGCGGTGAGGAACTGCGCGACGTCAGCGTCTGGGGCACCACGGACGGCTGGGCCGCGGGCGACATCATCTCCACCACGGCCGATCTGGAGCGTTTCACCCGGGCGCTGTTCGGCGGGCGGGTGGTGCGCGGGCCGCTGCTGGAGGAGATGTTCACCCTGCCGCGGCTGAGGAAGGGAACCGCGAACCACAGCGTGGGGATGAGCCGTTGGCGGCTGGGCGGCCACGAGGTCTGGGGCAAGACCGGGGGCCGCTGGGGCTACAACGCGGGTATCGGCGGTACCCGCGACCTGTCGCGCACCCTCGTGTACAGCATCAACTCCACGGACGCGAAGGGGCGGGACGCCAACCCGGTCGTGACGAACGTCGTCCTCACCACGTTCGGCACGCCGGACGACCAGTGACCTCAGGCCGCTGACGGCACCGGTCCGGCCACGGACGCCGGCGCCGTCAGCGCCTCGAGTCGCTTGATCCTGCGGCGGACGAGGTACAGCGGGATCACACCGAAGACGCCGAAGGACATGTCGACGACCGACCACCAGAAGGGGATGCCGCGGATCGGGCCGCAGATCAGGGCGAGCGGAATGATTCCGGCGCAGGCGATCATGCCGAACTCGACGACCCAGACGTTGCGCACGGGGTCACGGTAGGGCCCGTAGAAGGCGACGGCGATCACGAGGTGGGCGAAGGCGAGCCAGTCGGTGCCGTAGAGGACGAACGGGTACTTCGCCTCGGTCGCGTCGAGTCCTTCCCGTACCCGCCCGATCCATTCCATGAGGCCGGGCAGCTGTTCGGGGACGGGCGAGGCGGCGGAGCCCAGCAGATCCTCGAGCAGGCGCACTTCCGTCACCAGGGGAAACGCGGTCACCCCACTGAGCACGAGACACACGACGAAGAAGGCCAACCACACGCGTATCCCCCGCAAGAGGGCTGCTCGCTCGCTCATACGGGCACCCTACGGCAGAAGTGAACGCGTTCAAAACCCTTTCCCGGGGGCCGCGCGCACGACAGCGCGCCCGGTGCACGAGTGCACCGGGCGCGCTGTGTTCAGAAACAGGGACTCAGCCGTCGAGCGACGTCATCACGTGCTTGATGCGCGTGTAGTCGTCGAAGCCGTACGCCGACAGGTCCTTGCCGTAGCCGGACTTCTTGAAGCCGCCGTGGGGCATCTCGGCGACCAGCGGGATGTGGGTGTTGATCCACACACAACCGAAGTCCAGCGCCTTGGACATCCGCATCGCCCGCGCGTGGTCCTTGGTCCACACCGAGGAGGCCAGTGCGTACTCCACACCGTTCGCCCACTCGAGGGCCTGCGCCTCGTCCGAGAAGGACTGCACGGTGATGACCGGGCCGAAGACCTCGTTCTGGATGATCTCGTCGTCCTGCTTGAGGCCGGAGACGACGGTGGCGGCGTAGAAGTAGCCCTTGTCACCGACCCGTCGGCCACCCGACTCGACCTTGGCGTGCGCCGGGAGGCGGTCGATGAAGCCGGTGACCTGGTCCAGCTGGTTCGCGTTGTTCAGCGGACCGTAGAGCACGTCCTCGTCGTCCGGGGCGCCGGTCTTCGTCTCGGCCGCCGCCTTGGCGAGCGCGGAGACGAACTCGTCGTGGATGGACTCGTGCACGAGCACGCGGGTGGCCGCCGTGCAGTCCTGGCCGGCGTTGAAGAAGCCCGCCACCGAGATGTCCTCGACGGCCTTGTCGATGTCGGTGTCCTCGAAGACCACGACCGGCGCCTTGCCGCCGAGCTCGAGGTGGACCCGCTTGACGTCCTTGGCCGCGGAGGCCGCGACCTGGATGCCGGCCCGCACGGAGCCGGTGATGGACGCCATGGCGGGGACCGGGTGCTCGACCATCGCACGGCCGGTGTCGCGGTCACCGCACACCACGTTGAAGACGCCCTTGGGCGCGATCGCACCGATGATCTCGGCCATCAGCACGGTCGAGGCGGGCGTGGTGTCGGACGGCTTCAGCACGACGGTGTTGCCCGCCGCGAGAGCCGGCGCGAACTTCCAGACGGCCATCATCATCGGGTAGTTCCACGGGGCGACCTGCGCGCAGACGCCGACCGGCTCGCGCCGGATGATGGAGGTCATGCCCTCCATGTACTCACCGGCGGAGCGGCCCTCGAGCATGCGGGCGGCGCCGGCGAAGAAGCGGATCTGGTCCACCATCGGCGGGATCTCTTCGGTGCGGGTCAGCCCGAGGGGCTTGCCGGTGTTCTCCGACTCGGCCGCGATCAGGTCCTCGGCCCGCTCCTCGAACGCGTCGGCGATCTTCAGCAGCACCTTCTGGCGCTCCGCGGGCGTGGTGTCGCGCCAGGCGGGGAAGGCGGCCGCGGCTGCGTCCATGGCGGCGTCGACGTCGGCCTGGCCGGAGAGAGGCGACGTGGCGTACACCTCGCCGGTGGCGGGGTTGACGATGTCGATCGTCCGGCCGTCGGCGGCGTCCTTGAACTCCCCGTTGATGTAGTTGCGCAGTCGACGCAGCTCGGTGGTCACTGTTGCCACCCCTCCTGTCATGTCCGATGGGTGAGACACCCCACCCTAATCGCTTCGCGGACGTTTTCAACAGGCCCGCCACCCTCCAACTTCGGATTCAGTGAAGTTTGACCCTCACGACAACGAATTTCATCGCTCAGGGCTTGCCAGACAGACGAGTCGCGGTGCAGAGTGAGGTTGTGGCCAGTCGTAGCGCAGACTCCAGGAACGGGACCGCAGGTGGTTCGTCGACCCCGACGATCGACGCGGTCTCCCTCGCGATCATCGAACAGCTCCAGGAGGACGGTCGCCGTCCCTACGCCGCGATCGGCAAGGCCGTGGGCCTTTCCGAAGCGGCCGTGCGGCAGCGCGTCCAGAAGCTGCTCGACCAGGGCGTGATGCAGATCGTCGCCGTCACCGACCCGCTCACCGTGGGCCTGCGACGCCAGGCGATGGTCGGCATCAAGGTCGAGGGCGACCTCGACCCCGTCGCGGACGCGGTGACGGCCATGGCCGAGTGCGAGTACGTGGTGATGACCGCGGGCTCCTTCGACCTCATGGTGGAGATCGTCTGCGAGGACGACGACCACCTGCTCGAAGTGATCAACAAGCGGATCCGTGCGCTCCCCGGCGTGCGCTCCACCGAGAGCTTCGTCTACCTCAAGCTCAAGAAGCAGACCTATATGTGGGGAACCCGATAGCCGTGAGCAAGGACCTCTCCAAGACCGCCTACGACCACCTGTGGATGCACTTCACCCGCATGTCGTCGTACGAGCACGCACCCGTGCCCACCATCGTGCGTGGCGAGGGCACCTACATCTACGACGACAAGGGCAAGCGCTACCTCGACGGCCTCTCCGGCCTCTTCGTGGTCAACGCGGGCCACGGCCGGCACGAGCTCGCTGAGACCGCCTACAAGCAGGCCCAGGAGCTCGCCTTCTTCCCCGTCTGGTCCTACGCGCACCCCAAGGCGGTCGAGCTCGCGGAGCGCCTCGCCCACCACGCGCCGGGCGACCTCAACAAGGTCTTCTTCACCACCGGCGGCGGTGAGGCCGTCGAGACCGCCTGGAAGCTCGCCAAGCAGTACTTCAAGCTCCAGGGCAAGCCCACCAAGTACAAGGTCATCTCGCGCGCGGTCGCCTACCACGGCACCCCGCAGGGCGCCCTGTCGATCACCGGCCTGCCGGCCCTCAAGGCCCCGTTCGAGCCGCTGGTCCCCGGCGCGCACAAGGTGCCGAACACCAACATCTACCGCGCCCCGATCCACGGCGACGACCCCGAGGCCTTCGGCCGCTGGGCCGCCGACCAGATCGAGCAGCAGATCCTCTTCGAGGGCCCGGAGACCGTCGCCGCGGTCTTCCTCGAGCCGGTGCAGAACGCCGGCGGCTGCTTCCCGCCGCCGCCCGGGTACTTCCGGCGGGTCCGCGAGATCTGCGACCAGTACGACGTGCTGCTCGTCTCCGACGAGGTCATCTGCGCCTTCGGCCGGCTCGGCACGATGTTCGCCTGCGACAAGTTCGACTACGTGCCGGACATGATCACCTGCGCCAAGGGCATGACCTCGGGCTACTCCCCGATCGGTGCCTGCATCGTCTCCGACCGCCTGGCCGAGCCGTTCTACCAGGGTGACAACACCTTCCTGCACGGTTACACCTTCGGCGGCCACCCGGTCTCCGCGGCCGTGGGCATCGCCAACCTCGACATCTTCGAGCGCGAGGGCCTCAACCAGCACGTCCTCGACAACGAGGGCAACTTCCTCTCCACGCTGCAGAAGCTGCACGACCTGCCGATCGTCGGTGACGTCCGCGGCAACGGCTTCTTCTACGGCATCGAGCTGGTGAAGGACAAGGCCACCAAGGAGTCCTTCAACGACGAGGAGACCGAGCGCGTCCTGTACGGCTTCCTCTCCAAGGCGCTGTACGACAACGGTCTGTACTGCCGGGCCGACGACCGCGGCGACCCGGTGGTCCAGCTGGCGCCGCCGCTGATCTCCGACCAGTCGACGTTCGACGAGATCGAGCAGATCCTGCGTGGCGTCCTCGCCGAGGCGTGGACCAAGCTCTGATCCCACCCCGCCCTCCCCGCACGCGGCCCGGGTACCTCCATCCGAGTGAGATGGACGGTGCCCGGGCCGCGTGCTTCCCGGTACCCCGGCAGTGACTCCCTAGCGTGCCCAGTGACCGATCGGCCCTGCCTTCGTTCCCCCGTACGGGGGGCCGGAAATCTGATCAGAACCGAGGTGTACGTCATGGTGGCCCCGCCCGACAACGATGTGATCTGGGCTCGCTCCCTGCACCACGCCCACCGCGGCTCCCCGGCCCTCGTGGGCGTGTCGCTCGGTGTGCGGGAGGGCGAGATCCTCGCCGTGCTCGGTGCGCGCGGCAGCGGCAAGACCACACTGCTGAAGTGCCTGTCCGGACAGCTCGTCGCCCAGCAGGGCGAGGTGTGGTTCAACAGCTCGCCCGTGCACACCATGCCCGCCCTGGTGCGCGAGCGGCTGCGGCGCGACCGCTTCGGCTGGATCGACCCCGAGCCGACCCTCGTGCCGGAGCTCAACGCCTGGGAGAACACCGCCCTGCCGCTGCTGCTCGCCGGCGTCTCCCGCCGGGCGGCGCGGTCCACGGCGATGGAGTGGATGGAACGTCTGGACGTCGGCACGTGCGCGGGCAAGCACCCCTACGCGCTGCTTCGGGCCGAGCAGCAGCGCGTCACCGTCGCACGGTCCCTGGTCACCACCCCGTCCGTGCTCTTCGCGGACGAGCCGACCGCCTCGCTGCACAGCCAGGACCGCGCCCAGGTACTGCGCACGCTGACGGCCGCCGTCCGCTCGCACCGGATCACCATGGTGCTCGCCACGCACGACGCGGACGTCGCGGCGGTCGCCGACCGCACGATCACGCTCGCCGACGGGCGGCGGGTGGGATCCCAGGCGACCGCCGACGCGGAAGGGCGGGCCGCGTGCTCGCTCTCCGTCTGACGCGCGGGTCGCATCCACTGGTACTGCTGCGCCGGCTCACGGTGGCGGCGGCATCGGCGGGTGTCGGCTTCCTGCTGCTGTGCACACTGATGTACGCGCTGTCGCATCCCGACGACCGGTCCTCCGTGGGTCGCCTGCTGTGGTGCGCGCTGCCGCTCGCCGCCACGGTGTACCTCGCGGTGGCCGTGGCCCGCACGGACCCCGGCACCCGGCCGCGCTCCGGCCTCTCCGCGGTCGGACTCGGGCCTGTACGCCTCGCCGTCCTCGCCGCGGCCTCCACCGCGCTCTCCTGCGCGCTCGGCAGCGTGCTCGCGCTGCTGTTCTTCCTGCACCTGCGGGGCGACCTGACGGGGCTGCCGTTCGACGGGGCCGCGGCCGAACTGCTCTCCGCCGGGACGCCGCTGCCGCTGCCCGCCGCGCTCACCCTGCTGTCGCTCGTGCCGCTCATCGCCACCGCGTCGGCCGCCGTCGCCCTGCGACCGCGCCCCGCGGCGCCCGACGCCGAGGAACCCGGCGCCCCGGCCGGGCTGCCCTGGGGTGTCGCGCTGGTCGCGGTGGGCCTGGCCGTCGAGACCTACGTGAGCGGGACAGAGGCCGACAGCCGCCCGCCCGGCGTGCTGGTGGGCTGGGCCCTCACGGCGGTCGGCCTGTGGTTCGCGGGACCCGCCCTCACGTACCTGTGCGGCCGTCTGCTCCAGTCGGCCGGGCCGAACGCGATGCGGCTGCTGTCCGGCCGCATCCTCATGGCGGAGTCCCGGCGCATCGGCCGCCCCCTCGGCGTGGTCTGCGCGGTGTCCTCCGGAGTGGTGGCGGCCGTCGCCGCGTACGGCTCCGCCCCGCGCCCGTGGGGCCCGATGACGGCGCTGGGCGCGTCCCTGGTCGTCGTGTGCACGACGGCGGCGCTACTGACGGCGGCGCTGGAGTCCAGGCAGTCCCGCACGGAGGCGACCGCGGACCTGGTCCGGCTGGGCACCCCGGCGACGGTCCTGCGGCAGGCGGCGGCCCTGCGTGCCGGGGTCCTGTTCATGGTCTTCGTCCCGCTGACCCTGACGGTGGGCGCCCTGGCGGCCGCCCCGCTGACCCGCTGAACCGTTACGCCGGGGCGTTGAGGCACTGAGGCACCGAGGCGGGCGGTGCCGCACCGCCGAGCCGGCGGCGACGAGCTGTCCGGTCCCGGCGGCGGTGCGGCCCTTCGGTGACGGGCGGGCCGGGGAAGCGCAGCCCGGCCCGCCTATCGTGGGCGCATGACCGCCACCCCGCACGACCGTGAGATCGAGTCCCTCGCAGAGTTCGACGACGTCGTCGCCCGCGGCTCGCTCGCCGGACACCGGGTCCAGTCCGTGGATCTCACCGGGCGCACCGCCGACCTCCTGCGCGTCGACACGGCCTCCGCCGTGTTCCTCGGCTGCCCCATGGAGCCGGACGCCGCCGCCAAGGTCCGCGTGGACGGCGCCCTCGTCTTCCCGCCTGTGCCCGACCTGCCCTTCGACCCGTACCGCGGCCTGCTCTACTCCCCCGACGACCTGTTCGAGGGCCTCGCGGACGGCGGTTACGAGTCGACGCCCGACGCCCTGGCCTACGCGTGGTTCCAGCGGACGAAGGCGGACAACGACATCTTCGCCTCGATGCTCCGCGCCGTCCACGACGACTCGATCTCCGACGCCTTGGACGAACACCTCGCCGGCGAGCGGGTCGTGGGCGTGATGGGCGGCCACGCGATGGGCCGCGGCACCGACGCGTACGCCGGCGCCGCACGGCTGGGCCGGGAACTGGCCCGTGCCGGCTTCACGGTCGCCACCGGCGGTGGGCCGGGCGCGATGGAGGCCGCCAACCTGGGCGCGTACGCGGCACCTCACCCGGACGAGATGCTGGACGACGCGCTGCTGCTGCTCGCCAAGGCCCCGTCGTTCGTGCCGTCCGTCTCCGACTGGGCGCAGGCCGCCTTCGAGGTCCGTCACCGCTGGCCGCGGGGCGGCGACTCCGTCGGCATCCCCACCTGGTTCTACGGCCACGAGCCGCCGAACGCCTTCGCCGGGCACGTCGCCAAGTACTTCGCCAACGCCACCCGTGAGGACGGCCTGCTGGCCAGGTCGAACGCGGGTGTGATCTTCCTTCCGGGCGCCGCCGGGACCCTCCAGGAGATCTTCGACAACGCCACGCCGAACTACTACGAGTCGCGCGGCGAACCGACTCCCATGGTGCTCGTCGACCGGCACCACTGGACGGAGCATCTGCCGGCGTGGCCGCTGCTGCGATCACTCGCGCGCGGCCGGTCGATGGAGGCGCGGATCGCCCTCGTCGACTCGGTCGAGGAGGCGCCGGGCGCGCTGCGGCGGCTACTGGCGGACGCCCACTGAAGGGTCGTCCGGTCCGAGCACCACCACCTCGTCGGCGGCGAACACCACGCCCACCGCCGCGCCCGGCGCCGGAGCCTGTCCGAGGGAGCACTCCGCCTCCAGCGCGGGTCCGTCGTCGGGGCGCAGTCGCACAGCGACGTGGCTGCCGCGGAAGGTGCGGGACTCGACCGTGCACCGCAGGCCCTCCGACGGGTCGGTGAGCCGCACCCCGTCGGGCCGCACGAGCACCGTCCGCGCTCCCTGGGGGGACCCGTCCGGTACCGGCACCTTGCCCCATTCGGTGTTCGCGGCCGCGCCCTCGACGGTCGCCGCCACGACGTTGTCGAAACCGAGGAAGCGGGCGACGAACGCGGATGCGGGCCGCTGCCAGACCTCCAGCGGTGTCCCCGCCTGCGCGATCCGGCCGTCCCGCATGACGACGACGCGGTCGGCCAGCGCGAAGGCCTCACCCTGGTCGTGGGTGACGGCGAGCACCGTCGTGCCCAGCCGTCCGAACAGGTCGCGCAGTTCGACGACGAGCCGCTCCCGCAGGCCACGGTCCAGCTGGCCGAGCGGCTCGTCGAGCATCAGCAGTCTCGGCTCCGGTGCCAGCGCCCTGGCGAGGGCGACACGCTGCTGCTCGCCGCCGGACAGGGCGGCGACGGACCTCTGCTGCGCACCGGGCAGCCCCACCAGCCGCAGCAACTCGTCGGTCCGGCGGGCCCGTTCCCCGCGGTCCGCGCCGTGCATCCGCAGTCCGAAGGCGACATTGCCGCCGACATCCCGCTGCGGGAACAGCTGGTGGTCCTGGAACATGAGCCCCACCCCGCGCCGATGCACCGGTACCCGCACCTGGTCGGCGCCGCCGAGCAACACCCGCCCCGCGTCGGCCTCCTGGAGCCCGGCGACCACGCGTAGCAACGTCGACTTGCCGCTGCCGCTCGGTCCGAGCAGGCACACGATCTCGTGCTCGGCGACCTCGAGGTCCACCGAGTCCAGCGCGGTACGCGGCCCGAACCGTACGGTCACGCCCGCCAGTTCCAGCAGCGCCATCAGAACTCCTCGGTGGTGGACTCGGTACGGATGCGTTCGAGCAGCAGCAGCGCCACCGCGCACACCACCATCAAGATGGTGCTCAGTGCCATGGCCTGCCCGTAGTTGAGCTCCCCGGGCCGTCCCAGCAGCCGTGCGACGGCCACGGGCAGCGTCGGGTTGTCGGGCCGGGCGATGAAGACGGTCGCGCCGAACTCGCCGAGGGAGACGGCGAACGCGAAACCGGCGGCCACCGCCAGCGCCCTGCGCACCAGCGGCAGATCGACCTCCCGCCATGCCCGCAGCGGGGAGGCGCCGAGGACCGCGGCCGCCTCCCGCAGGCGTTCGTCCACGGCGCGCAGCACGGGCAGCATCGTGCGCACGACGAAGGGCACGCCGACCAGCGCCTGGGCGAGGGGCACGAGGATCCACGAGGCCCGCAGGTCCAGCGGCGGTTCGTCGAGGGTGATGAGGAAGCCGAAGCCGACGGTCACGGCGGAGACGCCGAGCGGCAGCATGAGCAGTGCGTCGAAGCCCCGGACGAGCCTGCCCGCCCGGCGGGTGAGAGCGGCGGCGGCGAGACCGCCGACGGCGACAGAGATGGCGGTCGCGGCCAGGGCGTAGCGGAGGGAGTTCCACACGGCGTCGATCGGCGGCACGAGGAACGCTCCGCCGGAGGGGTCCACGGTGCCGAGTTCCCGGTAGTAGCCGAACCCGTAGCCGGCCGGGGTGTCGAAGGAGCGCTCGACCAGCACCGCGAGCGGCACCAGGAGCAGCACCACCACCGTGGTCAGGACGCCGCCGAGCAGCAGCCACTGAACAGTGCCGCGCGGCCGTCGCGCGGTGCGCGACGGATCGACGAGCCGCAGCGCGCTCTCCCGCCGCCGCACCGTCCAGGCGTGCACGGCCAGGACCGCGCCGACCGCCAGGAACTGCACCAGCGTCAGCACGGCCGCCGTCGGCAGGTCCAGGAACTCGGCGGTCTGCCGGTAGATCTCCACCTCGAGGGTGGAGAAGGCGGGGCCGCCGAGGATCTGCACGACACCGAAGGAGGTGAAGGTGAAGAGGAAGACCATGAGGGCGGCCGCGGCGAGCGAGGGCACCAGCGCGGGCAGCGTCACCCGCCGCCAGGCGGCGAAGCGCCCCGCGCCCAGCACCCGGGCCGCTTCCTCCTGGCGGGGGTCGAGCTGCGACCACAGGCCGCCGACGGTGCGTACGACGACGGCGTAGTTGAAGAAGACGTGCGCGAGGAGGATCGCCCACACCGTGGTGTCCAGCCGGATCCCCCACAGCTCGTCGACGAGTCCGCCGCGCCCCAGCAGCGCCAGGAACGCCGTACCGACGACGACGGTCGGCAGCACGAACGGCACGGTGACCACCGCGCGCAGCAGCCGCTTCCCGGGAAAGTCGAGCCGGGCGAACACGTACGCGCCGGGCAGCGCGATCAGCAGGGTCAACGCCGTGGACGCCAGCGCCTGCCAGGTGGTGAACCACAGGACCTCGCGGATGTCCGGCCGGCCGAGCACCTCGCCGAACCGGCCGAACTGCCAGGCCCCCTCGGCGTGGAGGCCGCGTCCGACGATCGCCGCGACGGGGTAGGCGAAGAAAAGCGCGAAGAACGCGACCGGACCGGCCATCAGGCCGAGCCGGGCCGCGTTCCCCCGCAGGGACCTGCCTACTTCACGACGAGCGAGGACCACGACCGGACCCACTGCTCACGGTTCTTCGCGATGGTGTCCGCGGCGACGGTCTCGGGCTTCTCGACCACCGCGCCGTGCTCGGTGAACAGCTCGGGCAGCTTCGCGTCCTTGACCACCGGGTTGACGAACATGTTGAGCGGCATGTCCTCCTGGAACTTCTTGCTGATCATGAAGTCCAGCAGCGCCTTGCCGCCCGCCTCGTTCTTCGCGCCCGTCAGCAGGCCCGCGAACTCGATCTGCCGGAAGCAGGTGCCGGTGGCCACGCCGGTGGGCGCCTCCGCCGGCTGCGGGTCGGAGTAGAGGACCTCGACCGGCGGGCTGGAGGCGTACGAGACGACGAGCGGGCGGTCGGCCTTGGCCTTCTTGCCGCCGGCGGAGCCGGAGAACTCCTCGTTGTACGCCTGCTCCCAGCCGTCGACGACCTTGACGCCGTTGTCCTTGAGCTTGGTCCAGTAGCCCTGCCAGCCCGACTCGCCGTACTCGCCGATGCTGCCGAGGAGGAACCCGAGGCCGGGCGAGGAGGTGGCGGCGTTCTCGACGACCAGCATGTTCTTGTACTCGGGCTTCGCGAGGTCGGCGAAGGTCCGCGGCGGCGCGAGCTTCTTGTCGGCGAAGAACTTCTTGTCGTAGTTGACGCAGATGTCGCCGGTGTCCACGGGCGTCACGCGGTGCTTGCCTGCGTCGAGCTGGACCTCCTGCGCGACCTGGTCGAGGCCCTTGGCCTCGTACGGCGTGAAGAGGTCGTTGTCGAGGGCGCGGGACAGCAGGGTGTTGTCCACACCGAAGAAGACGTCGCCCTGCGGGGAGCCCTTGGTGAGGATCTCCTTGTTGAGCGCGGTGCCCGCGTCGCCGCTCTTGAGCACCTTGACCGTGTATCCGGTCTGCGCGGTGAACTCCTTCAGCACGGCGTCGGACGCCGCGAAGGAATCATGGCTGACGAGCGTCACGGTCTTCGGGCCGCTCGCCCCGCCGGACGGGTCCTTGTCCTTGGACTCCCCGCCGCACGCCGCGAGTACGCAGACGCCGAGGGCGCCGACGAGTGCCGTACGGACGGCACGCCGAAGCTGGCTGTTCATGATGCTGCTGACTCCCTACGCCGGTATGACCCGGATCAGGTCCGAGGGTCTGCGGCCCGTGGCCGTGAAGGCCTCGCCGCACTCTCAGCGCTGTGGTGCGCTCCCCTGTCGGAATGTTTCGTTGTTCATTTGTGCGAATGCACAGGGCACAGTATCAGCCACGGCCGACGGCCCCGCGGGTCACCGCTCCTGCGCAGCCAGCTGCCCGCAGGCTCCGTCGATCTCCTGACCGCGGGTGTCCCGGACGGTGACGGGCACACCGTGGGCGGCGATGGCCTCCACGAACGCCTTCTCGTCCTCGGGGCGCGAGGCCGTCCACTTCGAACCGGGCGTCGGGTTGAGCGGGATCAGGTTCACATGGACCCGCTTGCCCTTCAGCAGCCGGCCGAGGAGGTCACCGCGCCAGGCCTGGTCGTTGATGTCGCGGATCAGCGCGTACTCGATCGAGATCCGGCGGCCCGACTTCTCTGCGTACTCCCACGCGGCGTCGAGGACCTCGCGGACCTTCCAGCGCGTGTTGACCGGGACCAGGGTGTCGCGCAGTTCGTCGTCGGGGGCGTGCAGCGACACCGCGAGACGGCACTTGAAACCCTCGTCCGCGAAGCGGAGCATCGCCGGCACCAGGCCGACGGTCGAGACCGTGATCCCGCGCTGCGAGAGACCGAGGCCGTCCGGCTCGGGGTCGGTGAGACGCCGGACGGCTCCGACGACCCTCTTGTAGTTGGCGAGCGGCTCGCCCATGCCCATGAAGACGATGTTGGACAGCCGGGCCGGCCCTCCGGGCACCTCGCCGTCGCGCAGGGCGCGCATTCCGTCGACGATCTGGTGCACGATCTCGGCGGTCGACAGGTTCCGGTCGAGACCGGCCTGCCCGGTGGCGCAGAACGGGCAGTTCATGCCGCACCCGGCCTGCGACGAGATGCACATGGTGACCCGGTCGGGGTAGCGCATCAGCACCGACTCGACCAGCGTGCCGTCGTGCAGACGCCACAGCGTCTTGCGGGTGGTGTCGTCGTCGCACGAGATGTGCCGCACTACGGACATCAGATCCGGCAGCAGCTCGGTGGCGAGCTTCTCCCGTGCGGCCGCCGGGATGTCGGTCCACTGGGCGGGGTCGTGCGCGTACCGCGCGAAGTAGTGCTGGGACAGCTGCTTGGCGCGGAACGGCTTCTCGCCGATCGCGGCGACGGCGTCCTTGCGCTCGGCGGGCGTGAGGTCGGCGAGGTGCCGCGGGGGCTTCTTGGCTCCGCGGGGCGCGACGAAGGTGAGTTCTCCTGGCTTGGGCATGGTGAATCCAGTGTCGCAGACCCCGGCCGGTGACCCTGCGGCCGATGATTCGACGGGTGGTCGTCGCAGGTGGTCGTCGGTCACACCCGTGATGCGAAGGGACGCCGGTCGAGGGTCGAGAATGACCCCATGGACCCTCTGCTGCATCTCGACCGCACGCTCGACGACCTGGATCCGCCCCGCTGGACGCCTCCTGCCGCCGACGCGACCCACCTGGTCCGGAAGGTGCACGGGCTGCGGCGCGTCCCGCTGGGCCGACTCGCTCCGGCGGATCTGCACACGCTCGTCTCGCAGCAGGTGGCCCTGCCTTACGTTCTTCCGCTCGTGGTGCGCCTGCTGCTCGAGGAGCCGCTGCTGGACGCGTACTACTACGAGGGAGACCTGCTGCTCGCCGCCGTCGAGGCCCCGGCCTCCGCCTGGGACCTGCTGCCGGACCTCGCCGACCGGCTGCGCACCGTGATCACGACACTGCCTCAGACGGCGGTCGCCGACCTGCCTCGCGGCGCCGCCGAGGAGCTCGCCCGCTTCGCGGCGCGGCCGGGGTCACCTCGCTGACCTGACGAAGAGGGCCCGCCGTCCTGGTGGACGACGGGCCCTCACACACACAGATCCAACGGGTCAGCCCGACCCTACGAAGACCACCAGCAGCAGCCACACCACCGGCGCCGTCGGCAACAGCGAGTCGAGGCGGTCCATGATGCCGCCGTGTCCGGGAAGCAGCGTGCCCATGTCCTTGATGCCGAGGTCGCGCTTGATCATCGACTCGCCGAGGTCGCCCAGCGTGGCGCTGACGGCGACCGCGAGGCCGAGGAGGAGGCCCTGCCACCACGCCCCGTCGTCGATGAGGAACTGCATGCACAGCGCCCCCGCGGCCATCGCGAACGAGACCGCGCCGAGGAGCCCTTCGCGGGTCTTGCCGGGGCTGATGCGCGGCGCGAGCTTGTGCTTGCCGAAGCGCCAGCCCACCGCGTACGCGCCGGTGTCGCTGACCACGGTGAGCAGCAGGAAGGTGAGCACCCGCTCCGGACCGTCGTCCGCCGTCAGCATCAGCGCGACGAAGGTCGCCAGGAAGGGGACGTAGAAGGCGGCGAACACGCCGGCCGTGACGTCCCTCAGATAGCCCTCCGGCCGCTCCGTCATGCGCCAGACGAGCACCGCGAGCGCCGTGAGCGCCATCGCCACCCATGCGCCCTCCGCCCCGCGGACGTAGCCGGCGACGACCATCGCCGCGCCGCCCACCGCGAGGGGGACGAGCGGAGCCTTGATCTGCTTGCGCTCCTCGAGACGGGAGGTCAGCTCCCACAGACCGACGACGACGGCGACGGCGATCACCCCGACGAAGACGGCCTTGACGAGGAACAGGGAGACGACGATCACCGCGCCGAGCCCGACGCCGACCCCTATCGCCGCGCGCAGGTCCCGGCCGGCCCGCTTCTTCTGCGGCGGTCCGGGCCGGGCTGAGGGCTGCGGAGTGGGATCGCCCGACGGCGGCGGGGTGGGCATGGGCTCCTGCGGCATCTCGTCGCGGAACAGGGGGCCGCCCGGCCGAGCGGCCCCCTGGTCACGGTCCTCGCGGTGTTCGCCGCCGCTGTGGTCCTCGGCGTCTCTACCTGCGTCGGGAAGGTCCGGCACGATGGGCATGGGGCGAGTCTGCTGCGCGTCGTGCCCATCGTATACGGGACCCACCGGGAGGGGCCCCTGGTCGGGCGGTGGCCATGCTCCGGCGTATCCGGCGCCGTGCGGGGCCCCCCAGGAAGAGTCGTTCATCAGACCTCGAGCAGCTCGGCTTCCTTGTGCTTGAGCAGCTCGTCCACCTGCGCGACGTACTTCGCGGTGGTGTCGTCGAGCTCCTTCTCCGCACGGCGGCCCTCGTCCTCGCCGACCTCGCCGTCCTTGATCAGCTTGTCGATCGTCTCCTTGGCCTTGCGGCGCACGGAGCGGATCGAGATCTTGGCGTCCTCCGCCTTGGTCTTGGCGACCTTGATGTACTCCTTGCGGCGGTCCTGGGTGAGCTCCGGGAACACCACACGGATGATGTTGCCGTCGTTGCTCGGGTTGACGCCCAGGTCGGAGTCGCGGATCGCCTGCTCGATGTTGCGCAGAGCGGTCTTGTCGAACGGCGTGACGACGGCCATCCGCGGCTCGGGAACCGAGAACGAGGCCAGCTGGTTGATCGGGGTCAGGGCACCGTAGTAGTCCGCCACGATCTTGTTGAACATCGCCGGGTGCGCACGTCCGGTGCGGATCGCGGCGAAGTCATCCTTGGCGACCAGGACGGCCTTCTCCATCTTCTCCTCGGCCTCGAGGAGGGTCTCTTCGATCACCACTTGCTCCTGCGTGTCTTGAGGTTGGCCCGGCTCGTACCGCTGGGCCGGCGGGACCTGCGTCGCGTATTGCCTGCACGGTGTCCGACCGGCAGGACTTTGTCCATCCCTCGAGGGAGGGCCCCCGGATCAGGCTCGGGTGCCCCGGTCGCTCACGAGCGTGCCGATCTTCTCACCCTTGACGGCCCGGGCGATATTGCCCTCGGCGAGGAGCTCGAAGACGAGGATCGGCAGGGCGTTGTCACGGCAGAGCGTGATCGCCGTGGCGTCGGCGACCTTGAGGTTGCGCGACAGCACCTCGCCGTACTCCAGAGCGTCGAACTTGACCGCGTCCGCATTGGTCTTGGGGTCGGAGTCGTAGACCCCGTCGACACCGTTCTTGCCCATGAGGAGCGCTTCCGCGTCGATCTCGAGGGCCCGCTGGGCAGCGGTGGTGTCGGTGGAGAAGTAGGGCATGCCCATACCGGCGCCGAAGATGACCACGCGGCCCTTCTCCAGGTGGCGCACGGCGCGCAGCGGGATGTACGGCTCCGCGACCTGGCCCATCGTGATGGCGGTCTGGACACGCGAGTCGATGCCTTCCTTCTCCAGGAAGTCCTGGAGGGCGAGGCAGTTCATGACCGTGCCGAGCATGCCCATGTAGTCGGAGCGGGCCCGGTCCATGCCGCGCTGCTGGAGCTCGGCCCCGCGGAAGAAGTTGCCTCCGCCGATGACGACCGCGATCTCTGCCCCGTCGCGTACGACCGCGGCGATCTCGCGGGCGATTGCGTGTACGACGTCGGGGTCGACGCCCAGACCCCCTCCTCCGGCGAAGGCCTCGCCGGACAGCTTCAGCATGAAGCGTCCGGACTTCTTGCCGTGGTTGTCGTCGCTTTGTGCGGCGCCCTGATTCATGGAGATCTCCTCGTGCACATGCGAAGAAGGCCATTGCCAGTGGGTCCTTGCGGTTTCCCGTACGGCAATGGCCTCCTCGTCAGATCTGCGATCGTCCGGCGCGAACACCGACGACGACTGCTTCAGACCCTACCGGGGTCCGGTGTCCGTAGCGTACGGACTCAGATGCCGACCTTGATGCGCGTGAAGCGCTTCAGGGCGACACCGGCCTCGTCCAGAATCTGCTGGACGGACTTCTTGTTGTCGAGCGCGTACGGCTGGCCGAGGAGGGTGGCCTCCTTGAAGAAGCCGTTGACGCGACCCTCGACGATCTTCGGGAGCGCGGCCTCCGGCTTGCCCTCGGCGCGGGTGGTCTCCTCGGCGACGCGGCGCTCGGCCTCGACGACCTCGGCCGGGACGTCCTCGCGGGAGAGGTACTTCGGCGCGAAGGCGGCGATGTGCTGCGCGACGCCCTTGGCGAGCTCGGCGTTCGGCTTGTCCAGCTCGACCAGGACACCGATCTGCGGGGGCAGGTCAGGCATGGTGCGGTGCATGTAGGCGGCGACGTACGCGCCGGAGAACTGCGCGAAGCGGTCCAGGACGATCTTCTCGCCGAGGTTGGCGTTGGCCTCGTCGACGTACGCCTGCACGGTCTTGCCGGGCTCGATCTCGGAGGCGAGCAGCGCCTCGAGGTCGGCCGGGGAGGTCTTGGCGACGTGCGCGGCGAGCGCGCCGGCGACGGCCTGGAACTTGTCACCCTTGGCGACGAAGTCCGTCTCGCACTTCAGCTCGACGAGGACACCGGAGGTGTTGTCCTCGGCGATGAGGGAGACGACGGCGCCGTTCTCGGCGGAGCGGCCCTCGCGCTTGGCGACGCCCTTCTGGCCCTTGATGCGCAGGGCCTCGACGGCCTTGTCGACGTTGCCCTCGGCCTCGTCCAGCGCCTTCTTGCAGTCCATCATGCCGGCGCCGGTGAGCTCGCGGAGCTTCTTGACGTCAGCGGCGGTGTAGTTCGCCATGTCCTTGAATCTCTCTCGAAGTCGAAAGTCGAAGATCTACGGGTGATCGGCGGGGCCGGTGCCCACTGGCACCGTCCCCGCCGTCAACAACCGAACCTGTGAGGTCAGGCCTGCTCGGCGTCCGCCGGCTTCTCCGCCTCGGCGGCCGGAGCCTCCGCAGCGTCGGCGGCCGGAGCCTCGGCGGCCGGGGCCTCGGCAGCGTCCTCGGCCGGCTTGGCCTCGGCAGCGTCCTCGGAGTCAGCCTTCTTCTCGCCCTCGAGGAGGTCCCGCTCCCACTCGGCGAGCGGCTCGCCAGCGGCCTTCTCGCCCGGCTTGGAGTCGCCGGTGGCGACGCCGGAGCGGGCGATGAGGCCCTCGGCGACGGCGTCGGCGATCACGCGGGTGAGCAGGGTGACGGAGCGGATCGCGTCGTCGTTGCCCGGGATCTTGTAGTCGACCTCGTCGGGGTCGCAGTTGGTGTCGAGGATCGCGACGACCGGGATGTGGAGCTTGCGCGCCTCACCGACGGCGATGTGCTCCTTCTTGGTGTCGACGATCCAGACGGCGCTGGGCACCTTCTGCATCTCGCGGATACCACCAAGGGTCTTCTCCAGCTTGGCCTTCTCACGCGAGAGGACCAGGAGCTCCTTCTTGGTGAGGCCGGAGGCGGCCACGTCCTCGAAGTCGATCTGCTCGAGCTCCTTGAGGCGCTGCAGACGCTTGTAGACGGTGGAGAAGTTGGTGAGCATGCCACCCAGCCAGCGCTGGTTGACGTACGGCATGCCGACGCGCGTCGCCTGCTCGGCGATGGCCTCCTGGGCCTGCTTCTTGGTGCCCACGAACATGATGGAGCCGCCGTGCGCGACGGTCTCCTTGACGAACTCGTAGGCGCGGTCGATGTACGACAGCGACTGGAGCAGGTCGATGATGTAGATGCCGTTGCGCTCCGTGAAGATGAATCGCTTCATCTTCGGGTTCCAACGACGGGTCTGGTGACCGAAGTGGACGCCGCTCTCCAGCAGCTCCCGCATCGTGACGACGGCCATGGCCGTATCTCCTTGGGTTCTCGGTTATGTCCTGACGCCCCGACGCGCCGTGCCACAAGGGACCGAGGAGCGCGGCCACCGACCGATGAGGGTCTGGTGGCGGGGCGTGCGAAGTCGACCCGGTGACCCGGATCGCCAGAAGAAGTGTACGGGACCGCGGACGCACCGGGTGACGGCGCTCTCCACAACGGACCGGTTGTCCACAGATCCTGACCATGATCAGCGGGGGCAGCGGCTTCCGAGGCACGGTTCCGCCCATGAACTGTGCGTCTCCAGCGTCCCTGATCTGCCGGATCTCCGCCGTGCCGGTGCTCGTCGCGCTGGCCGTGGCGGGCTGCCTGACACCGGCCGCGCCCGTCCCGGCCCGTGCGGGGCCGGTGGTCACGGCCGGCGCCCCGGAGCTTCGTGCCGGCACCGGCACCGGCCCTTCGCCGCGCGAGCTCGACCCGCGCCTCGTCACGGTCGGTGCGCCGGGCACCGGTGGCCGCACGTCGTTCGCGCGGGACGCCTCGCCGCCCGGCACCCCGGCAGGACCTGCGGTCGGCGGTGACGGCCTGACCGCGGACGCCGGGCAAGGGCGCGCGGCGCCGGTCCCGGACGCGTCACGGGCCGCCGGCATCGGGGACGGCGTGACCGCAAAGGTGCCGGAGCCGGACGCGTCACGCGGCTGGCCGGTCGGTGCGCCACGGCCGCTCGTCGTCCGGGGGTGGGAGCCGCCCTCGTCCCCTTACGGCCCGGGACACCGCGGCGTGGACCTGGCCGCGGCCGCCGGCACGCCCGTGCGGGCGGCGGCGTCCGGCACGGTCTCCTTCGCCGGATCCGTCGCCGGCCGGGGCGTCCTCACCATCACTCTCACCGGTACGGGTGACCCGCCGTTGCGTACCACCTACGAACCGGTCCGCCCGCTGGTCGAGGAAGGCACGGCCGTGACGGCCGGGCAGGTCGTGGCGACCGTCGAGCCGGGGGCCTCCCACTGCCGGGGCTGTCTGCACTGGGGGCTGCGACGCGGCACGACGTACCTGGACCCGCTGACCCTGCTGCCGCCCTGGATGCTGCGCCGCGGCCCGTCGCGCCTGCTGCCGGTGTTCGAAGTTCCCGGTCCCCGGGGGACGGTCACGGCGCTCTCGCCGACGGCCACCGCAGGGGCGGCGGACCTGCTCCACGCGGCCTTACTGCTGGCCGGTGGCGTTGTGGCGCACCGCGCCCTGCGCAGTCGGCCACGCTGCGCCGGTGCCGGCACACAATTCGGCGGCCGGGGACACCGCGACACGGAACGCACGCCCGCGACCGACACCCGTCGCGGCGGCCACGCTCAGCCCCGCACGCCTCGCAGCACCATGGCGACGGCCGCTTCCGCGATGGCGTCCGGCTCCTCGGCCGCGCCGAGTTCGATACGGCGGACCGCCGCGTCGACCACGCCCTGAAGCAGCATGGCGGTCAGCCGGGGCCGGTCCTGGCCCAGCTCACCGAGCGCCTCGACGATCATGGCGATCAGAGCACCGTGCGCTGCGCGGATCTTCTCCCGGGCCCCGGCCTCCAGCTCGCTCGCCGAGATGGCGACGACGGCCCGGTGCCGCCGGTCACCGACCAGCTCGAGCTGCCTGCGCACATACGCCTCGACCTTGCCCTCCGGGGTGTCCGCGCTGTCCATCGCGGTCTCCACCTCGGCCGCCCAGACGGGGAAGTCCACCGCGCAGAGCTCCTCGACGACCGCGGCACGCGAGCGGAAGTACTCGTAGACGGAGGACCTCGCCAAGCCGGTGCGCTCGGCGAGGGCGGGGAAGGTCAGGGCCTCCGTACCGCCTTCGGACAGGAGGGAACGCGCGGCGTCCAGCAGGGCGCCTCGCTGCATCGTCCGGTGCTCGGCCACGGAGGCCGCTCGAATCCTGGGCACGCCTCCACTTTACGGATCCCGCCCGGGCGATCCCAGAGTCACCGTCCCACGTCGGCCAGCTTCGCCCGCAGCTGCAGCACCGACTTGGTGTGGATCTGGCTGACCCTGCTCTCCGTGACGCCGAGGACATGCCCGATCTCGGCCAGCGTGAGCCCCTCGTAGTAGTAGAGCGTGACGACGGTCTTCTCACGGTCCGGCAGGGTGTTGATGGCCCGTGCGAGGAGTCTGCGCAGCTCCCGGTCCTCTGCCACCTCGACCGGGTTGTCGGCGGCGGTGTCCTCGAGCGTGTCCATGAGGCTGAGGCGCTCGCCGCCCTCCCCTCCGACGTGCAGCAACTCCTCCAGCGCCACCACGTTCGCGAGCGACAACTGGCTGAAGACCGAGTGCAGTTCGTCGACCGTGATGTCCATCTCCGCGGCGACCTCGGACTCCGAAGGCGTGCGCCGCAGCTGGGCCTCGAGCGTGGCGTACGCGCGCTCCACGGCCCGGGCCTTCTGCCGCACGGACCGGGGGATCCAGTCCAGGGCGCGCAGTTCGTCGATCATCGCGCCGCGGATCCGGGTGATGGCGTACGTCTCGAACTTGATCGACCGCTCGATGTCGAACTTCTCGATGGCGTCGATCAGCCCGAAGACTCCGGAGGAGACGAAGTCCGCCTGCTCGACGTTGGACGGCAGGCCGACGCTCACCCGGCCTGCGACGTACTTGACCAGCGGCGAGTAGTGCAGGATCAGCTGTTCCCGCAGCCGGCCGTCACCCGTGGCCTTGTACGACCGCCACAACTCCTCGAGAGACGAGGGTGCGGCGGGCCGCACGGTGCCACGGGCAGCGGGTGGCGCTGCCGCGCGGTCAGACCCGGAGGTGTGCTGGGGCATGCGTTGCCTTGAGCCGTTCTGCTGTGAAGGGAGCGGGAGGCCGCCTGGGCCGGGAACCCGGTGAGCGTAGCGTGACTGCACGGTTGCGGTGGGCGAAGGTCAGGCTTACGAACCGGTGTGGTTATTCGCCTTCGTCCACACCTTCGAACCGGGGCGGGCATTCGCCTTCGTCCACACCTTCGAACCGGGGCCGATGCCCCACGCACCGGCCCCTCAGGTCCCGCCGACTGGACTGCAGAGGTCATCGGCGTCACCTTTTCACCCGAATGCCCGAGGTCAAGTAACGCCTCGCCGCGCGTTCGAACCATGACGGCGTCTACGCGTCAACTTCCATCCCTCTCCGTCCCGTTCCACGAATCCGAGTGAATGAAGTTCGTACAGCTTGCCGCGGGCCTCGTCCACCGTCGTACCGCCTTCGCGGGCGACTTGATGCACGGCGCACGCACCCCGCGCGGGCAGCGCCTCGAGCACCCGCCTGCCGAGCGGGTCCAGCAGATCCCTCGGCACCACGGGACCGCTGTGCGCCGGCGCCAGTTCCCCTATCCGGCCCACCAGTTCGACGACCTCCGCCGCGCCGGTGACCAGCACGCTCTCGCCGCGCAGCAGTTCGTGGACGCCTGCCGACAGCCCGCTGGTGACCGGTCCAGGCACTCCTATCGTGTGACGACCGAGCCGCTGGGCGCTGCGCGCGGTGACCAATGAGCCGCTGCGGTACTCGGCCTCGACCACGACAGTGCCTCTCGTCAGCGCGGCGATGACGCGGTTGCGCTGGACGAACCTGCTCGGGGTCGGATGATCGCCCGGCGGCAACTCGCCGATGACGAGCCCCTGTTCGACGATGCGTCCGATCAATTTGCCGTGGCCGCGGGGGTAGGCGACATCGACCCCGCAGGCGAGGACGGCCACCGTGGCACCGCCGGCGGCCAGCGCCCCACGATGTGCCGAGCCGTCCACGCCGAAGGCCGCCCCTGACACCACGACCCAGCCGCGCTCCGCGAGTCCGGCCCCGAGACCGGTGGCCATGTGTGCCCCGTACGGTGTGCAGGCCCGCGCTCCGACCACCGCGACGGAGCGCAGCGCCCATTTCCTCAGGTCGGGCCTGCCCCGCACCCACAGCCCGACGGGTGAGGCGTCCTGGAGGTCGTCGAGCTGGCTCGGCCACTCGGCGTCGCCCGGGACGACGAACCGGCCGCCGACCGCGTGCACGGCGTCCAGGTCGCGCTCCGGGCACACTCCCACGGCCCGGTCCCGCAGTCCCCGCACCCGCTGCTCGGAAAGGCCGGTGAGTGCCCCTGCGGCGCAGTCCTCCGATGTCAGCAGGGCCAGCAGTCCCTCGGCGCCGAACTCGCGGAGCCACCGTCCGCCGTGCTCGTCACCCGGTTCGAGGATGCGCGTCAACGCGGCGCGCGCCGTCCGCTCCCGGTCGTCGGCCGCGCGTTCCGGTGTCCGCGGTGTCATGGCCGACCCCCGATCCCCGCGACGGCCCCTGCCGGTACGCCCCTCGCGATCCCGGTCCGCAGCTCGAGGGCCAGTGCGACGTCGGACGCCTCCGGCCGGTCCCGGCCGGCGAGATCCGCGATGGTCCAGGCGACTCTCAGCACCCGGTCCAGACCGCGTGCCGTGAGCAGCCCCCTGTCCACGTCCCGCTCCGCCGCCGCCAGCGCCCCGGGCGAGACCGTCCAGCGGGTCCGCAGTTCGTGGCCGGGGACCTCGCTGTTGACGGACCACGGTGTGCCGTCCAGTCGGGCCGCCGCACGGGCCCTGGCCTCGCGCACCCGGTCGGCCACCACCGCTGTGGAGTCTCCGCGACCGCCCTGGCCGAGGAGGTCGGACCGGCTCACCGGCTCGACCTCGATGCGCAGGTCGACACGGTCGAGCAGCGGGCCCGACAACCGGGCCTGGTACCGCCGGATCGCCGAGGCGGGGCAGTCGCATCCGGCGCCGTGCAGGGTGTGCCGCCCGCAGGGGCACGGGTTGGCGGCCAGCATCATCAGGAATCTGGCCGGCAGACGCACCACTCCCCCGCTCCTGGCCACGACGACATGGCCCGACTCCAGGGGCTGCCGCAGGGCGTCCAGCGCCTTGCCGGAGAACTCAGGCGCCTCGTCGAGGAAGAGCAGTCCACGGTGCGCGAGGGAGACGGCGCCCGGCTTCGGCAGGCCGTTCCCACCACCGACCAGCGACTGCATGGTCGCCGAATGGTGCGGTGCGCAGTACGGCGGTGTCCGCACAAGCGGCTGGCCCGGCGGCAGCAGGCCTGCCACCGAGTGCACCGCCGTGACTTCGAGCGATTCCCGCCGGGTCAGCGGCGGCAGCACACCGGGCAGCCGCTCGGCGAGCATGGTCTTTCCCGCTCCCGGCGGGCCGGAGAGCAGCAGATGGTGCCCACCGGCCGCCGCGACCTCGAGGCCCGTGCGTGCCGTGTGCTGACCGGCGACATCGGCCAGGTCCGGTCCCCCGGCCGGGTCCGTGGCGAGACCCGTGCCGACGCCCGCGCCCGGCACCAGCAGCCCGGCGAGCATGGGATCGGGTCTGCCGTCTTCGACGGCCTCCTCGTCGGGCACCGGCTCGTCGGCGAGCACCGCGATCAGCTGTCGCAGGCTCCGCACGCCGAGGACCGAGATCCCCGGTACGAGTGACGCCTCACCGGCTGTCTGCTCGGGCACGACGACCTGTTCGTACCCTGCCTCGGCCGCGGCGAGCACTGAGGGGAGCACTCCTCTCACCGGTCTCACCCGGCCGTCGAGCCCCAGCTCCCCGATGAGCACCAGGTCGGCGATCTGGCGCGGGTCGATCCGCTCGCAGGCTCCGAGCACGGCGACGGCCACGGCCAGATCGAAGCCGCTCCCGCCCTTGGGCACCGACGCCGGGCTGAGCCCCACGGTGAGCTTCTTCTGCGGCCACTCGGCGCCCGAGTTCACCACGGCGGCCCGCACCCGGTCCCTGCTCTCCACCAGGCTCTTGTCCGGGAGCCCGACGAGCGTGAACGCGGCGACCCCCGGCTCCAGATCCGCCTGGACCTCGACCACCACGCCCTCGACGCCGACCAGGGCCACGGAACACGCGCGTGCGAATCCCATCAGGCCACCCCGCGGGCGTGCTCGACGACCGCGGCGCCGCGCCTGGGCAGCAGTACGCCGACGAGGTCGATGCGCACGCCGCCCGGCGGTGCGCCGCCGTGCCGCTCCAGCCAGCACTCGGCGAGCCGCCGCAGCCGTACGGCCTTGACCGGTGTGATGGCGGCCATCGGATGCTCGTACCCGCCGACCCTGCGGGTCTTGACCTCACAGACGACGACCGTGTCGCCGTCGCGGGCGACGATGTCGATCTCCCCGGCCCGCCCGCAGCGCCAGTTCCTTGCCAGCAGCCGCATGCCGGACCTGGTCAGCAGCCTCGCCGCCAGGTCCTCTCCGTACCGTCCCAGTGCCCCCGTCGCGTTCATTTCGGCACCACCTCCGGCACCGACTCTGACGCCTGGGACCCCTCAATGTGGATCTTGGTCGAGAGCTGTGGAAAACACTCGGAGTGTGGGCAACCGCGTCACCCGTGGGAGTGGCTTCAGCTGCCGGGAAGCTCGAGGTCGCTCTTGTTCAGCTCCTCGATGTTCACGTCCTTGAAGGTGAGCACCCGGACCTGCTTGACGAACCTGGCCGGGCGGTACATGTCCCACACCCAGGCGTCCGCCATCGAAACCTCGAAGAAGACCTCGCCCTGGACCGAGTGCACCTGCATCTCGTAGTCGTTGGTGAGGTAGAAGCGACGCTCGGTCTCGATCACGTATTTGAACAGCCCGACGACGTCTCGGTACTCCCGGTAGAGCTTCAGCTCCATCTCGGTCTCGTACTTCTCGAGGTCCTCGGCGCTCATGGCATGTTCCCCTTCAGCCTTGCGTCCCCCTATTGTGCGCCAGCCGCACTGGGGTCCTGGACCGTTTCCGTGTCCAGGACCACCGGCGCACCCGGGGGTCCCTCGTCGAGCAGCGTGCGCAGCAGCTCGGCGAGCCTGGTCGGATACACCGTCTCACGCGCCGCCGACAGTTCGGCGGAGGTCCACCACCTGAGGCCCGCGACGCTCCGCTGCTCGAGCTCCGTCAGCCCGCCCGGGGCGGTCTCGGTCTGTGTCGTACGCGCCAGGAAATACCATTCGTCCTGGTCCCAGCGGCGGCCGTCGAACGGGAACGAGCACTGGCGCTGCCACAGCACCGGCCCCAGTTCCACCTCGGTGATCCCGGTTTCCTCGGCCAGTTCCCGCAGCGCCGCCTCTTCCCGCGTCTCGTCGCCCTCCAGGCCGCCGCCCGGGGTGAACCACCAGTCGTCGGACGGGTCTCCCGGCTCGTACCCGTGCATGAGCAGGATCCGGTCCTGCGGGTCGAGCAGCACGACCCGGGAGACCTTGCGGAGCAGGGGCACGGCGCCCGGCCCGTCATGCGACACCGGAGACCTCCCTGCCGGCGCGCCGACTGCGGCCGAGACGCCCCGCCACCGGCCCGTAGGCGGCCCCGCCGAAGATCAGCACAGCGCCCGCGATCACCGCGCCGAGCATGAGTTTCACCGGGCCGGGCTGCGACACTCCGCCGGGCAGTGCCGCGAACCCAGCGGGCCGTTCGACCAGGCCGCCGTCGAGCGGCCACGCCACGGCGTCCACCCGGGCGGAGACGGCGGAACGCGGGACCGAGCCGTGGCCGGGGTCCTGGAGATGGGACCGCGAGTCGAGCGAACCCATCCGCTCGTCGCCGAGCAGGAACAGCTGCCCCTCGGGCACGCTCGCGGTGAACTTCTGCGACGCGGGCCCGTCGTCCTGGAGCAGATACGGTTCCTCGATGGCCTTGCCGTTCACGGTCAGCCGGCCGTTGTCGGCGCAGCAGGCGATCTCGTCGCCACCGACGCCCACCACACGCTTGATCATGGGCATGTCGCCCCAGAGCTTGTCGCGGAAGACCACGACGTCACCGCGGCGCACGTCCGCGCCGTCCATGCGCTCCGCGAGCACCCGATCGCCCGCCTCCACGGTCGGCGCCATCGAAGCGGTCGGCACCGTGTACGGCTGGTAGACGAGGGCGCCCCAGACGAAGCCGCCGAGGAAGAGCACACAGCCGACGGCCACGGCCAGCCCCGACAGCGCATTGCCGAGCCGGCCGCGGCCGTCGTCGTCACGTCCCGTTCCGCCCATCCCGGCGCTCCCCACCTCGGAGATACGACCCCCGGGACGTTCCCCGGGGATCGGCGATCTGGGCGGCACCCTACCCGGCGGTACGCCTGCCGGTCAGCCTCCTGCGCCACAGCACGACCGGCAGCGCCCCGGCCAGCCCGAGCGCCGCGGGAGCGGCGGCGGGCAGCGCGGCGGCGGCCGCGTCGATCCCGGGCTGGTCGAAGGTGCCCGGCACGGGGAGGGTGGACCAGCGGTCGAGCGGCCAGGCGACGACCACAGCGCGTCCCACGACCTTCTCGACCGGGACGAAGCCGCGGTTCACGTCTTCCATGTGGTAGCGGGAGTCCTGGGAGTTCTGGCGGTTGTCGCCCATCACCCAGATCTTGTCGTCCGGCACCTTGAACGGCCCGAACGGCATGTCGTCGCAGGCGGTGCTGCCCGGGAAGATGTAGTCCCGCTCGTCGAGGGCCTTGCCGTTGACCTTGACCGGGCCGCCCTTCTTGCACTCCACCGTGTCGCCGCCGACCGCGATCGTCCGCTTGATGAGGTCCTTGTCCTCCGCGGACGGCATCAGCCCGATGAAGCTCAGGAACCTCTGCACGACGTTCGGCTCCGGCGTGGGCTCGCCCTCGAGCCAGCCGCCCGGATCGTGGAAGACCACGACCTCGCCGCGCTCGGGCTCCGACCCGAACCACGGGGTGAGCTTGTCCACCAGGACACGGTCGCCGCGCTGGAGGGTGTTCATCATCGAGTCCGACGGGATGGAGAACGCCTGCACCAGAAACGTCTTGATCAGCAGCGCCAGCAGAAGCGCGATACCGACCAGGAGCGGCAGTTCCTTCCAGAAGGACTTCTGCTTCTTCCGATCCGTACCGCTGCCCTCCGAGGAATCGCCGCCGTCGCCGGTCGCCGACACCGAGTCGTCCGTCATGTCCGAGGGCGTCTCAGGAGACCCTTTCCGCTCCTCGGGATCGTCGTGCCCGGACCGTGCGCCGACCGCCACGTCCCCCACATCCACTCCTCACGCCGTGCGAACCGCCTGTGCCACAGCAGGTACAGGCCCACCACTCCCATAACGAGCGGGAGTTCCGCAGGGGTCGGGAGCAGGACCATCTGGTTCTGGTCCTGGGAGGACACACTATTCGACGGTGGCTGTGCCGCCGTCGCCCCGGCGCGCCTGTCGGGCACGGACGCATAGGTCTCCGGCTCCTCCAGTCGCCGCCAGTGGTCCAGCGGCCAGGCGATCACGACGGCCTGTCCGACGACCTGGTCCTGAGCCACCGTGCCGCTTCCCTCCTCATCGAGATGGAAACGCGAGTCGGCCGAATCCGACCGGTGGTCCCCCATCACGAAGAACCGTCCCTCTGGCACCTGGACGTCGAACGTCATCGTCGAGGGCACGTCCCCGGGGTTCAGATACGGTTCGTTCAGCGGCACGCCGTTGACCGTGACCCGGCCGTCCTTGTCGCAGCACTTCACCTGGTCGCCGCCGACGGCGACGACCCTCTTGATGAGGTCCCGCTCGTCGTCCGACGGCAGCAGCCCGATGAACGTCAGGGCCTGCTTGACCTGCTTGACCACGATCGGGTCGTCCTGCTTCGGCTTCTCCTCCGGCGGCAGCCAGCCACCGGGGTCCTTGAAGACGACGACGTCACCCCGCTGCGGCTTCGCGCCGAACCACGGGGTGAGCTTGTCCACCAGGACGCGGTCCTGGATCCTGATCGTCTGTTCCATCGAGCCGGACGGGATGACGAACGCCTGCACCAGGAACGTCTTCAGTACCAGGGCTATGAGCAGCGCCACCATGATCAGGAGAGGTATCTCCTTCACCGCGGAGCGGCGGCGCTTGCGTTTGACCTTCTGCGCCAGCCGGCGCCGTTCCGCACGGCCGGGCAGCGGCCTCGCGCCGTTCGTCGGCCGGGTCCCGGTCGGCAGCCGGGTGTCCGCCCGGTGGCTGGGACTACGCCCGCGGTTACCCATGGGCGCCGCCGGGAGGCGCGTCGGGCACGCCGGAGAACGCACCCGTCGGGTCGATTCCCGACCAGCGGCCGACCGGCCAGCCGATCCAGTCCGCTCTGCCGATGACCATGTCGACGGGCACCATGCCGCCGCCGGGCTGCCCCAGGTGGTCCCGGGAGTCGCGTGAGTTGCTGCGGTGGTCCCCCATGACCCAGAGCGTCGCCTCGGGAACGACGATGTCGAAGGCCACCTCGGAGGGCCCGCCGTCGGAGTGCAGATATCTCTCGTCGACCGGCACGCCGTTCACCTCGACCCTGCCCCCCTTGTCGCAGCAGACCACCCGGTCACCGCCCACGCCCACCACCCGCTTGACGAAATCCGTCTCGGCGGGCTCGGCCAGTCCGAGTGCGGCGAGCCCCTCTCGTACTACGGAACTGACCGGGTTTTCAGTCACTCCCTCCGGTACGAACGAGCCCGTGCCGTCGAAGACGATCACGTCTCCACGTCGGGGCTCCGCACCGAAACGGTACGCCAGCTTGTTCACCATCACCCGGTCGCCGACCTGAAGGGTGGGCTCCATGGAGCCGCTGGGGATCTGGAAGGGCTGCACCACGAAGTGGCTCAGCAGCAGCACGAAGACGGCGCAGGCCCCTCCGATCACTCCCGCCGTGCGCAGGGACATCGGCGAGCGGCGGCGCCCGCCGTAACGACGCGCGGAGCGCGACCCCTCTTCCTCGACCCCGTCCGCGGGGGTGGAAGAGCGGTCGCGCTCCGTGTGCTGTGCTTCGGTGTCCATCGAGGGCAGAGCCTATCCGGCCGCCCTGTGACCGGTTGAACCGAAGCGTCGTCGCGGCGGTGAGCTCAGGCTCAGTTGTCGCGCTTCTCCTTGATCTTCGCGGCCTTGCCGCGCAGCTCACGGAGGTAGTACAGCTTGGCGCGACGGACGTCACCGCGGGTGACGAGCTCGATCTTCTCGAAGATCGGGCTGTGCACCGGGAAGGTGCGCTCGACGCCGACGGAGAAGGAGACCTTGCGGACCGTGAAGGTCTCGCTCACGCCCGCGCCCTGGCGGCGGATGACGACGCCCTTGAACTGCTGGATACGGGAGCGGTTGCCCTCGATGACGCGAACGTGGACGTTCACGGTGTCACCGGGACGGAAGGCCGGTACGTCGCTGCGCAGCGAAGCCGAGTTGACGCTGTCGAGCAGGTGAGCCATGTTGGTCTGCTTCCTCGCCGATGCCACAGGTCATCAGCGGAATATCGGTATGAGATCCGGGGTGCCGGGTCGGGCGGGCGTCGTTCCCCCTGTGGCAGGGGCGCCGGCCGGACGTACAGCAGCGGCCTATTCTTCCACGGCCTCGGGCCTGCGCCAAAATCGGCCGCCGGGCTCGGGAGCCCAGCCGAGGATGGAGAGGGTCTCGCGGTCCTTCTTGTCGAACGCCGCGGGGTCGCAACGCTCGATCAGATCGGGCCTGTTGAGGGCAGTGCGGCAGAGTGCCTGGTCCCGCCGCCAGCGTGCGATCTTCCCGTGGTGGCCGCTGACCAGCACGTCGGGAATCGCGCGTCCGCGCCAGGTGGGGGGCTTGGTGTAGACGGGGCCCTCGAGCAGGTTCGCCATCGCGCCGGGCGCGAAGGAGTCGTCCCGGTGGGATTCGGCGTTGCCGAGGACACCGGGAAGCAGCCGGGCGACGGCCTCGGTGATCACCAGCACGGCCGCCTCACCGCCGGCCAGTACGTAGTCGCCGATGGACACCTCGTGGACCGGCATCCGGGTCGCGTACTCGTCGATGACCCGGCGGTCGATGCCCTCGTAGCGGGCGGGGGTGAAGATCAGCCACGGACGCTCGGAGAGCTCGACGGCGACCTCTTGCGTGAAGGGCCGGCCGCTCGGGGTGGGCACCACGAGTACCGGGCCGTGGGCGCCGGCCTCGTAGCCGCTCGCCACGATGTCGTCGAGGGCGTCGCCCCAGGGGTCGGTCTTCATGACCATGCCGGGGCCGCCGCCGTACGGGGTGTCGTCGACGGTGTTGTGCCGGTCGTACGTCCAGTCGCGCAGATCATGGACGTGGACGCCGAGCTGCCCGCGGGCGCGGGCCTTGCCGACCAGGGAGACGTTCAGCGGTTCGAGGTACTCGGGAAAGATCGTGACGACGTCGAGCCGCATCAGGACCCGTCCTCCGAGGCGTCACGCCCGGAAGCGACCTCGGCCTCGCTGTCGTCGATCAGTCCGCGCGGCGGGGTGATCACCGCCCGCTGCTCCTCCAGGTCGATCTCGGCGACGATCTCCTGGACGAACGGGATCATCACCTCGCTGCCGTCGGGCCGTTCGACGATGAACAGGTCCTGCGAGGGCAGATGGCTGATCTCGGTGATCCGGCCGATCTCCGTGCCGTCCTCGAGCACCACGTCCAGATCCATCAACTGGTGGTCGTAGTACTCGTCGGGCTCCTCGGGGAGTTCCTCCGGGTCCACCTCGGCGATCAGCAGCGTGTTGCGCAGCGCCTCCGCGGCGTTGCGGTCCTTCACGCCCTCGAAGCGCAGCAGCAGCCGGCCGCTGTGCACCCTGCCGGTCTCGATGGTCAGCGGTCCGGCGGTCGCCGGGTCCGTGGCCAGCACGGCGCCCGGTCCGAGCCGCAGTTCCGGCTCGTCCGTGCGCACCTCGACGGTGACCTCGCCCTTGATGCCGTGGGCCCGGCCGATCCGTCCGACTACCAGCTGCACGCTCACCCCTCTTTGCGGCCGGACCGCCGCCGCTCTCGCGGGGTGGTCGCTTGCCGCCGTGGTTCCTCGGTTACTCAATTATCGGTTTGCGGACTTCGACAGCGACACGACAAGGGCCGGGAAGAGCCGGAGCCCTCCCCGGCCCGAGCCGGTGTTCAACTGTTCAGCGGACCTGGTCCACGTCGACGAGGTCGACGCGGATGCCACGGCCGCCGATGGCGCCCACGACGGTGCGCAGGGCGCGCGCGGTGCGGCCGTTGCGGCCGATCACCTTACCGAGGTCGTCGGGGTGGACCCGAACCTCGAGCACGCGCCCGCGGCGCAGGTTGCGGGAAGCCACCTGCACATCGTCCGGGTTGTCGACGATGCCCTTCACGAGGTGCTCGAGAGCCTCCTCGAGCATCCTCAGGCCTCGGTGGACTCGGCGGGCGCGGCCTCGGCCTCGTCCGCCTTCTTGTCGGCCTTCTTCGCCTTCGGGGTGATGGCCTCACCCTTGGCGTCGTCACCCTCGATGGCCTTGGCGAAGGCGTCGAAGGAGGCGCGCTTGTCTTCCTTCGTCGCCGGGGCCAGCAGCGGCTTCTCCGGGGCCGGCAGACCCTTGACCTTCTGCCAGTCACCGGTGAGCTTCAGGATGGCCAGGACCGGCTCGGTCGGCTGGGCGCCGACGGACAGCCAGTACTGGGCACGCTCGGAGTCGACCTCGATGCGCGACGGGTTGTACGTCGGGTGGTACAGCCCGATCTCCTCGATGGCCCGGCCGTCACGGCGGGTACGGGAGTCGGCGACGACGATGCGGTAGTGGGGCTGGCGAATCTTGCCGAGACGCTTCAGCTTGATCTTGACTGCCACGGGAGTGGTGTCTCCTGGTCTTGACGTGGTTGGGCACAACGAGATGCCACGTGGGGTTGCGGTACTCGGGTGCCCGATGGACGCGTCAGCCGGAGGCGAGAGGGTTCCTGTGCGGCTGTCGAGTACAGCTAGCCATTGTGCCACATGCCGGCGAGGGCTGTTCACCCGCCCGGGCATCCCGGCGGGCCCGTCGGCGCACGGCCCGCCGGCCGACGAGCTCGTCGGCAGTCTGCCCCCGTGGGCGCGGACGATCAGTTCGCCGCGCCCACGGCCTCCGGGATACGGAAGGGCTTTCCGCACCCCCCGCAGACGATCGGCGCCTGCGCGAGGACGGACGGGACGACTCTGACGTTGCGGCCGCAGTCACAGACGGCCTTGACCCGCACGCCGCCGCCCGAGGAACCGTGCCGTGCGGCAGGTCCGCGGAAGGTGCGCTTGGTGTCGGAGGCCGTCGCGACGGTGTGCGCCTTGAGGGCGCGCTGCAGCCGTTCGATCGTGGGGCGGTACCGCCGCTTGGCCTCGGGGTTGAGCGCGACCAGCGAGAAGCCGCTGCTGGGGTGCGGCTCGTCCACATGGTCGAGGCCCATCTCCTCGGCAATGGCCAGGAAACGGCGGTTGTGGTAGCGGCCGGGGGGGGGGGGGGGGGGGGGCCCCCGCCCCCCCCCGGGGCGGGGGGGGGGGGGGGGCGGGGGGCGGGGGGCGGCGGGCGCGGGGGGGGC
>NZ_JBIVAU010000016.1:54329-79640 GCF_044745705.1 Streptomyces sp. NPDC086835 | reverse complement strand
CCACCCCCCAGGCCCTGCTCCCGCCGGAACTGCGCGACGACAACCCGCTCGGACTTCCCCGGCGCGTGAACGGCCGCCTGCAACACTGACCCGCATGGAACTGAAGCTGCCCGACCTCCCCTTTCCCCTACGGGCATACGGGCCCGAGGCCGACTGGTCCTACGACGACGGTGTGCTGACCGCCTGGGCCGGCCCCCGCCAGGACCGTTTCGTCCCGCCGACAGGCCACGCCCTGGAACCGGCCTCCGACGCGCCCCGCCTCCTCGGCGCGCCGGAGGGCGACTTCCAGCTGATCGCCCGCGTCAAGGCCGGCTTCGCCGCGGCCTTCGACGCGGCCGTGCTCTACCTGCACGTCACCGAGCAGGAGTGGGCGAAGCTCTGCCTGGAACTGTCGCCGGACAAGCCGACGGTCTGCACGGTCGTCACCCGGGGCCACTCCGACGACGCCAACTCGTTCGTGGTCGACTGTGACAGCGTCTGGCTGCGCATCAGCCGTACGGGAAAGGCGTTCGCCTTCCACGCCTCCACCGACGGCGAGCAGTGGACCTTCGTCCGCATCTTCACGCTCGGCGACGAGGACCGGGCCGGTGCGGCCCTGGTCGGCTTCATGGCCCAGTCGCCGGTGGGCGAGGGCTGTGTGGTCTCCTTCGACCGCATCGAGTACCGCGACAGCTGGCCGGAAGGGCTGCGGGACGGCTCGTGACGCCCGGGAGGCGCCCGCTCCCGGGCGTCTCACGCCGGCGTCAGCACCGGCGGCCGTCCCGTCGTCCAGACGGCCTCGACCGCCATCCGGCTGAAGCGCCGGCCCTCTTTGGTGCGGCGCGGTTCCGCCTCGTAGCGACCGCCCACGGTGAACAACGGATCGTCGCCCTCGTGGTGGATGTGGACCATCAGCGCGTTCCAGGACGCTCTGGCCGTGTCCGACCCGGCGTCGACGTCGGTCAGCAGGTCGGAGGCCATGTGCTGGGTGCGGGCGAACCTCTTGAGGGCCTCCTCCGTGCCGCGCACGGCCTCGGCGCCCTCGAAGATCCCGACGGGGGCGACCATGCGCGCGTCGTCGGTCAGACAGTCGCGTGCCCAGCCCGACGGGAACGCGCGCTCGTCCATGGCCCGGAAGAAACGGGTGACGAGCAGGCCGATCTCGATGTGATCCTGATGAGTGGTCATGCCGCGAGCGTTCACCCTCAACCACGGTCGAGGTCAAGGGAGCCCGGGCACCGGCACGGATCCGCAACCGCGCCCGCCCGCCGTCGCGTCCTCCGGCACATGATCAGAACTGCCACGCTCGCGGACCTCGACGACATAGCCGCCCTGCACGCCGAGGCGCGCGCCACCTACTACCGGGGCCACATCCCCGACGAGGCCTTCGACGGCCCGGCCGAGCGTGCCCGCAGCCGGGCCGGCTGGGAGAGGGCGATCAGGCAGGGCAGGGTGCTGTGCGCGGAGCGGGACGGCGTCGTCGCGGGCACGGCCGCGTTCGGCGAGGTCGACGGCGTCATGACGCTCTCGCAGCTCCACGTCGCCCCCGCGCTCTGGCGCGCCGGCGTCGGTACCGAGCTCCACGCCGCCTGCGTCGAGGCGTGGCGGCGCGCGGGCGTGCCGGGCGCCCGCCTCGAGGTCTTCCAGGAGAACAAGCGGGCCCAGGGCTTCTACACCCACCACGGCTGGTACCCGGACCCCGACGAGCCGCTCGCCGGGAACCACCTGGTCCTCCGCTTCACGGTGCCGGCGGCCGAGCAGGGGCAGTGACCTGAGCCGACGGCCGTCGGTCCTGCGGGACCTCAGCGGCCTCCCGCGGCCTCCCGCGGAATGAGGCGGGCTCCTCCCCTGTTGAGGTGCCTGCGGAGGCGCCCCGCCCCGTCCGTCCCACCGACCCCGCCCGGCGAGCCCGGGCGAACCGCGTCCGGCGACCGCCGGCCGGCACGACCCTGGAGTGATGAACAAGCATGCGCGTCGAGATCTGGTCCGACATCGCCTGTCCCTGGTGCTACATCGGCAAGGCCCGTTTCGAGAAGGGCCTCGACGCCTTCGCGCACCGTGACGAGGTCGAGGTCGTGCACCGCTCCTTCGAGCTCGACCCCGGCCGCGACAGGGGCGACACCGCTCCGGTCGTCGACATGCTCGCGAAGAAGTACGGCCGCACCCACGAGGAGGCGCTGGCCATGGAGGAGCACGTGGCGTCCAACGCCCGCTCCGAAGGGCTGGAGTACCGCGTCGAGGGCCGCGACCACGGCAGCACCTTCGACATCCACCGGCTGCTGCACCTCGCCAAGGCCCGCGGCCGTCACGACGAGCTGCTCACCCTCGCCTACCGGGCGAACTTCGCGGAGGAGCGGTCCGTCTTCGACCCGGCCGTGCTCGTGGCGCTCGCCGTGGAGGCGGGCCTCGACGAGCAGGAGGCACGCCAGGTTCTCGCGGACGTGAGCGCCTACGCCGACGACGTACGGGCCGACGAGCGGGAGGCGGCGGAGCTGGGCGCCACCGGCGTGCCGTTCTTCGTGTTCGACCGGCGGTACGGGGTGTCGGGCGGGCAGCCTGCCGAGCTGTTCACGAAGGCGCTGGAACAGGCCTGGCAGGGGCGCGAGATCGCGCCCGCCGCCGCGGACGCGGCCGTCTGCGACGCCGACGGCGCCTGCGAGGTCCCCGCGGCGGCCGACGCCGCGCAGCCGGCTTCGTGAAGCGCCGCTGAACGGCTTTGTCCAGCAAGGCGTGATTGACCCGCAGGGCACGGGACCGCAGGGTGATCCCATGGAGACGCAGATCCTGGAGCCCACGGCCGGTGGCGAGTTCGCGCCCACGACGACGTATCTGAACACCTCGAGCTGCGGGCTGCTCCCGCGCCGTGCGGTCCGCGCGGTGGCGGCACTGGCGCAGGAGCTGGCCGACGGACGGCCGGGCGGCGCGGGCGACTTCTCCGCCGTGACCGCCGCCCGTGAGTCCTTCGCCCGCATCGCCGGCGTGCCTCACGAGAGGGTGGCCGTCGGCGGCTCGGTCTCCGTCCATGTGGGGCTGATCGCGGCTTCGCTGCCGCCGGGCTCAGAAGTGCTGTTCCCCGAAGGGGAGTACGCCTCCGTGATCACGCCGTTCACCGTGAGAGGTGATCTCAAGGCGCGGTTCGCGCCGCTCGAGGGGCTGGCCGACGCTGTACGCCCCGGCACCGCGCTCGTCGCGTTCTCGTCGGTGCAGTCCGCCGACGGCAGGGTCGCCGACACGGCGGCCGTGCGCGCCGCCGCCGCGGCGCACGGGGCCCGTACGCTCCTGGACGCCAGCCAGTCGGCCGGCTGGCAGCCGCTGGCGGCGGGGGACTGGGACTACACGGTCACCGGCGGTTTCAAGTTCCTGCTCTGCCCGCGCGGTGTGTCCTTCCTGACGGTGACGGAGGAAGCGCAGGAGGCGCTGCCGCCGCTGCACGCGGGCACCTTCGCCGCCGAACGGCTGTGGGAGACGACGTACGGCCCGATCGAGGAGACCGCCACCTCGGCCCGCCGCTACGACGAGCCCCCGGCCTTCCTCTCGTACCACGGCGCCGAGCAGTCGCTCGCCCTGCTGGAGGAGATCGGCATCGACGCGGTCCGGGCCCACGACACCGCGCTGGCACGGCGGTTCAGGTCCGGTCTGGTGGAGCTGGGTCACGAGCCGGTGCCCGCGGACTCGGCGATCGTGGCCGTGCCAGGCCTCGGCCACCGAGCCGGCGAGCTGGCCGGGGCCGGGATCCTGCTCTCCGAGCGCGCGGGCAATCTGCGTGCCTCTTTCCACCTCTACAACTCGCCCGCCGACGTGGAACGCGTGCTGGACCGCCTCGCCGGTTAGGACTGCCGCCGGGCCGGCGCGGCTCCGGTCGGGCGAGCGCGGTGCCGGACCTCGCTCCAGGCGTCCGCGCCCCCGTCCGGTTCCGCACCGATCTCCATCGCGGCAGCGGACGGGGCGAGAGCGGGCCGCCGGCGAAGCGGGGTCAGTCCCCGCGGCGTTCCGGGCAGTCGGCCGTCTCGGTGCACAGGTTCGCCTCGACCCTGGACAGCAGGCGCGCCAGTTCCCGCCGATCGTCCTCGTCCAGTCCGCGGAGCGTGTGCTCCTCCAGCTCAGCCCAGGCCGCCGACACGTCCGACAGGAGCGCGCAGCTCCGCTCCGTCGCCTCCACGAGGACCGCCCGGCGGTCGTCCGGGTCCGGGCGGCGGTGGACGTGGCCGGACTGCTCGAGGCGCTGGAGCATCTTCGTCACGGTCGACGGGTCGAGGTCGGCCGCCTTGATGAGCTCCGACTGGCGCACCGGCCCGGCGTCCCACAGGCGCATCATCACGAACTCCTGGCCCGGGTAGAGGCCCAGCCTCTTGAGCAGCTTGCCCGCGGCGATGCGGTGGAGCCGCGCCACCCGGGAGACGGCGTGGCTGACGGGGCCGCTGCTCGCGGCGTGCGGCAGCTGTCCGGTGCACGCGGGGTCGCCCTGTGCCTCCTCCGCTGCGGACATGGTGCTCTCCTCGGCCGGTTCTCACTGCTTCCAGAATATTACCTTGGTCGGCCAATGAATGCGCTACAGTGGCGCCGAAGCCAATTACTTGGCCGACCACATATTTTTTTGGGGGCTCACCGTGACCACCGCATTCGACCCGATCCAGCTCGCCGGCAAGCACCTGCGCAACCGCATCGCCATGGCGCCGATGACCCGCAGCCGCGCCTACGGCCCCGGCCTCACACCGACGCCTTCCGTCGTGGAGTACTACCGGCAGCGCGCCTCCGCCGGCCTGATCATCACCGAGGGCACCCAGCCTTCCGTGGTCGGCCAGGGCTACCCGGACACCCCGGGGCTGCACAGCGCCGAGCAGGTCACCGCCTGGCGCGAGGTCACCGACGCCGTGCACCGCGAGGGCGGCACGATCTTCGCCCAGCTGATGCACGCCGGCCGGATCGGCCACCCCGTGCTGCTGCCCGACGGGCTCGTCCCGGTGGGCGTGTCCGCCGTCGCCGCGCAGGGGCAGGTCTACACGCACGAGGGGCCCAAGGACTTCGTGGTACCCAGGGAACTGACCGCGCAGGAGATCCGGGCGACCATCGAGGACTTCGTGTCCGCCGCGCGCAACGCGATCGAGGCGGGCTTCGACGGCGTCGAGCTGCACGGCGCGAACGGGTACCTCATCCACCAGTTCCTCGCGCCCGGCACCAACCGCCGCACCGACGAGTGGGGCGGGTCCGTGGAGAACCGCATCCGGTTCGCCGTCGAGGTGACCGAGGCGGTCGCCGCGGCGATCGGCGCCGAGCGCACCGCCCTGCGGATCTCACCCTCCAACCCGTACAACGACATCGACGAGCCCGAGCCGGAGGCCGCGTACACCGCGCTCGTCCAGAAGCTCGAGCCGCTCGGCCTCGGTTACCTGCACATCCTCGAGGCGGCCCCCGAACTGCGGGAGCTCACCCAGACGCTGCGCAAGCAGTTCTCCGGGACGATCGTGCTCAACGCCGCCACCGACGGCCCGACCGGTCACGACGCCCTGACGCTCGTCGAGGACGGCATCGCCGACGTGATCTCGTACGGTGCCCTGTTCCTCGCCAACCCGGACCTGCCCGCCCGCCTCGCGGCCGGCGGCCCGTACAACCCCCCGGACCCGGCCTCGTTCTTCGGCGGCGACGACAAGGGCTTCATCGACTACCCGGCGCTGACCGGCTGAGGCTGATCGGCCGGCAGCCACGCCGACGCGGACGCGGGCGGGCCGGACTCCCAGGGAGTCCGGCCCGCCCGCGTGTGTGCCGTGCGGTCACCGCACCGGAGTGAAGTCCCGCGCTCCGATGAAGTCGGGCCGCGGCACCGGCGCCGCGAACGGCTCGACCGCCGTGTTCTCCACGCTGTTGAACACGATGAAGACGTTGCTGCGCGGGTACGGCGTGATGTTGTCGCCGGAGCCGTGCATGCAGTTGCAGTCGAACCAGGTCGCCGACCCGGCCCGGCCGGTGAACAGCCGGATGCCGTGGTCGTCCGCGAAGCGCGTCAGCGCCTCGTCGGACGGTGTGCCGGCGTCCTGCATCTGCAGCGACTTCTTGTAGTTGTCCTTCGGCGTCTCGCCGGCGCAGCCGAGGAACGTCTTGTGCGACCCCGGCATGATCATCAGGCCGCCGTTGGTGTCGAAGTTCTCGGTCAGCGCGATGGAGACGGAGACGGTGCGCATGTTCGGCAGGCCGTCCTCCGCGTGCCACGTCTCGAAGTCCGAGTGCCAGTAGAAGCCGGAGGCGCCGAAGCCGGGCTTCACGTTGATACGGGACTGGTGGACGTACACGTCGGAGCCAAGGATCTGCCGGGCTCTGCCCACCACCCGCTCGTCGCGCACCAGCGCGGCGAACAGCTCACTGAGCTTGTGGACCTCGAAGACCGACCGCACGTCCTGCGACTTCGGCTCGATGATCGAGCGCTCGTCGGCGCGCACCGCCGGGTCGCTGATCAGCCGCTCCAGCTCGGAGCGGTACACGGCGACCTCGTCGTCCCTGATCAGCTGGTCGACGGTGAGGAAGCCGTCCCGCTCGAACCCCATGAGGTCCGCCGTGGCGATCGGCCCCGGGGCGCCGGGCGCCGACCAGACGACCGGGTCCTTGCGGGGGGTGAGCACCTCACTGGCGCCACGGGTCGGGTACAGGTCGGTGCGTGCGGGTGCGGTGGTCATCTTTCAGCCCTCCTCGGTCAGCAGCGGGTAGACGCCGTTCTCGTCGTGGTCCTCCCGTCCGGTGACGGGGGGATTGAAGACGCAGACGCAACGGAAGTCCGTCTTGGGACGCATGGTGTGCTTCTCGTGCCCGTCCAGCAGATACATCGTTCCGGGCTCGATCCAGTGGGTCTCGCCCGTCTCGTCGTTGGTCAGCTCGGCCTCACCCTCCACGCAGAGCACGGCCTCGATGTGGTTCGCGTACCACATCGACGTCTCCGTACCCGCGTAGAGCACGGTCTCGTGGAGCGAGAAGCCGACCTTCTCCTTGGCGAGCACGATGCGCTTGCTCTCCCAGGTGCCGGAAGCGGACTTCACATGGCGCTCGGTGTTCTCGATGTCCTTGAACGATCGGACGATCACGGTGGTTCGTCACCTCTCGGTAGTACGGGTGGTCAGGCGGTCTCGCGGACGGAGCGCGCCAGGATGCGCAGGCCCGCGTCCAACTCGTCGGCGGAGATCGTCAGCGGCGGCAGCAGCTTCACGACCTCGCTCTCCGGCCCGGACGTCTCCAGCAGCATTCCGAGCTCGAAGGCGCGGGCGCAGACGGCGGACGCACGCGACTTGTCCTCGAACTCCATGCCCCACACCAGGCCACGGCCGCGGAAGCTGACGCCCTCGCCGCCCATCTCGTCGACGATGGCGAGCAGCGCACGCTCGACCTGCTCGCCGCGGGCGATGGTCTGCTTCTCCATCTGCCCGTCGGCCCAGTAGGTGTTGAGCGCCGCGGCGGCGGTCACGAACGCCGGGTTGTTGCCGCGGAACGTTCCGTTGTGCTCGCCCGGCTCCCAGATGTCCAGCTCGGGCTTGAACAGGGTGAGCGCCAGGGGCAGGCCGTAGCCGCTGATGGACTTCGAGACGGTGACGATGTCCGGGACGATGCCGGCCTCCTCGAAGGAGAAGAAGCCGCCGGTGCGGCCGCAGCCCATCTGGATGTCGTCGACGATCAGCAGCATGTCCTGGCGGTGGCACAGGTCCTGCAGCGCGCGCAGCCACTCGGCGCGGGCCACGTTGATGCCGCCCTCGCCCTGGACCGTCTCGACGATCACGGCGGCCGGCTTGTTCAGGCCCGAACCCTGGTCCTCGAGCAGCCGCTCGAACCAGAGGAAGTCGGGGACCTGGCCGTCGAAGTAGTTGTCGAACGGCATCGGGGTGCCGTGCACCAGCGGGATGCCGGCGCCGGCCCGCTTGAAGGCGTTGCCGGTGACGGCGAGCGAGCCGAGCGACATGCCGTGGAAGGCGTTGGTGAACGAGACGACGGACTCGCGGCCCTTCACCTTGCGGGCGAGCTTCAGCGCGGCCTCGACCGCGTTGGTGCCCGTCGGCCCCGGGAACATGACCTTGTAGGGCAGGTCACGCGGGCGCAGGATCACGTTCTGGAACGACTCGAGGAACGCCCGCTTGGCGGTGGTCGCCATGTCCAGGCCGTGGGTGATGCCGTCGCGCTCGATGTAGTCGATCAGGGCGCGTTTCAGGACCGGGTTGTTGTGCCCGTAGTTCAGCGATCCGGCGCCGGCGAAGAAGTCGAGGTAGGTGTGGCCGTCCTCGTCGTGGAGGTAGCTGCCCTGGGCGCGGTCGAACACGGCGGGCCAGCCGCGGCAGTAGCTGCGCACCTCGGACTCGAGGGTCTCGAAGACGCTCAGGGCGGGCGGGGTGATGGTCACAGCGAACTCCATGGGGGTGGGGTGGGCGCGAGAGGTCAGGGATGACGCGGGGCGCGCCGGGTGCCGTGCGGGCACAGGGCGCGCGGCGGCGGTCACGCGGCGACGGGGCCGATGCGGTACAGCACTTCCGGCTGGTGCGTTCCCTCGGGGAACAGCCCGCCGTCGAAGAGGACCTCACGGCTGAGGGATGCTCCGTGGCGCTTGGCGTAGGAGGTGAACAGGGCGTCGGAGGCGGTGTTGTCCGGGGTGATGGTCGTCTCGATCTCGCGGACCCCGTGTCCGCCGGTGACCTTGGCGGTCAGCGCGTCCAGAAGGACGCCGGCCAGCCCCCGGCCCCGGTGCGCCTGGTCGACGGCCACCTGCCAGACGACGAGCGCCTCCGGGCGGTCGGGGCGTACGTATCCGGTGACGAAGGCGATGGGCTCTCCGTCACGGCCGCGGGCCACGACGGAGGTGGCCGCGAAGTCGCGACACCACAGCAGGTAGCTGTACGAGGAGTTGAGGTCCAGGACCTCGGAGTCGCGGGCGATGCGCCAGATCGCGGCTCCGTCCTCCACTCGTGGGGTGCCGATCTCAAGGAATTCGTCTCGGGCTCGTACAAGGTCTTCTTGTGCGGCGGTCATGTCGATTCAATTTACCGAGCAAATTCGCGAATTGCATCGGGCCAGGGGGTTGGGTACAGAGAGCCCTTGTGTTATCGCGCGGGCGCGAGCTCGCTGCGAATCGTCGGGTGATCGCGTGTGTTTGCCCGGATATTTCCGGGCATATCGGTCTCTCTGTGGTGTCGGTCACACGGCGGCAACCCCGTTGACACGTGACTGAATCGACCCCGAAAACGATGCGAATCCCTACGTTTAACGGCCGTGATCGGGGGCAGCAGAATGCGGGGAGCTATTTACCGGAGTGAACCCGAATTTGCTCCCGCATTTGTACAGTGCGTTTATGCGGGGCCTATATGGGACACCGGGAACCGATATGAGGATCCTGCCGGAGAGCGCCGCGAAGGCGCGCTGCGGGCAAAGGCCCCGCCGGAACGGGGCCGCCAGGGCGTCAGTCCCAGCTCTCGCCGGCCGCCCGTCGCGCACCCTCGAGGTCCACCGACCGCCCGTGCTCGGCCAGAGCGCCGCCCAGCGCCGCGAGGGACGACTGCACCACGCCACGGGTCGCGTCCACTCCGTAGTGGTTGATCCGGATCATCTCCGAGGCCAGCGGGCCGCCGCCGGCCATCACCGGCAGCGACGGGTCGGCGGCGAGCGCCTTCGCCACCAGGTCCCGGGCGTCCACCCCGGCCGGGGCGCGCAGCGTCGTCGCCACCGGGGCGGCGTGCCGGGCTTCCTGTACGTAGGGGGAGATACCGCCGCCGAGTGCCAGGGCCCCCGCGCGGGTGGCTGCGGCGGCCGCCGCGTGCCGGGCCGTCACGGCGTCCAGACCCTCCGACCCGATCCGCTCGAGGCACGCCTCGAGCGCCAGCATCTCCAGTTGCGCGGGCGCGTGCAGCAGGGCCTTGCGTCCACCGTCGATCCAGCGCCGCTTCCAGTCGAGCAGCGACAGGTACGAACCGCGGGGCGCGGCCGGGTTGGCGGCGATGCGCTCCCAGGCCCGCTCGCTCACGGACACGGCGGAGACACCGGCCGGGCCGCCCATCGCCTTCTGTGCGCCGATCACGCACAGGTCCACGCCCCAGGCGTCGGGGAGGAGGGGCTCCGCGGCCACGGACGCGACCGCGTCCAGCATGAACAGCGCGCCGTGCGCCCGTACGACCTCGCCGATCTCCGCGACCGGGTTGGTGTTGCCCGTCGCCGCCTCGGCGTGCACCAGCGAGACGAAGTCGATCTCCGGGTGCTCGGCCAGCGCCCGCGCCACCTGCTCGGCGCTCACCGCCGTGTGGAACGGCACCTCGAGGTCCACGACATCGGCCCCGCAGTCGCGCAGCCAGTTGCCGAAGGTCTGGCCGTAGGGGCCCGTGACCACGTTCAACGCCGTCGAACCGGGGCGCGCGCCGCCGCGGATGCAGCCCTCGAGGGGCAGCAGGGCCTCGCCCTGCATCACGACCACGTCCTGCTCGGTGCCGAGCAGCGCCGCCACCTGGCGCTCGATGGACGCGAAGTGCGCGGCGGTCAGCGGGGCGAGGTCCAGCAGCGGGTGTGTCACGGTGGTGCTCGGTTTCTCTCGGTCGTCCGGACGGTGTTCCCACCAGGGCCGGACGGTGTTCGGACAGTGTTCGGGCTCTCGCTCGAGAGTACCGAGGGCCTCGTACAGTTCCTGGCATGAGCGATCACACGGTGCTGCATGTGAAGGGGCGGGTGCTCGTCGGGCCCGAGGAGGTGCGCGACGAACTGTGGGCGGTCGACGGCCGGATCACCTTCGAACGTCCCCGCGCCGAGGCGGTCACCGTGCACGGCTGGGCGCTGCCCGGGCTGGTCGACGCCCACTGCCACGTCGGTCTAGACCACCACGGCCCGGTCGACGCCGCGACCAGCGAGAAGCAGGCCCTCACCGACCGCGAGGCGGGCACGCTGCTGATCCGCGACGCGGGATCCCCCTCCGACACCCGCTGGATCGACGAGCGCGAGGACCTGCCGAAGATCATCCGGGCGGGCAGGCACATCGCCCGCACCCGCCGCTACATCCGCAACTACGCGCACGAGATCGAGCCCGAGGACCTGGTGGCGTACGTCGCCCGGGAGGCACGGCGCGGCGACGGCTGGGTCAAGCTCGTCGGTGACTGGATCGACCGTGACGCCGGCGACCTGACCGCCTGCTGGCCGCGCGGGGCGGTGGAGGCGGCCATCGCGGAGGCCCACCGGCTGGGTGCCCGGGTCACGGCGCACTGCTTCGCGGAGGACTCGCTGCGCGACCTCGTCGAGGCCGGCATCGACTGCATCGAGCACGCGACCGGGCTCACGGAGGAGACGATCCCGCTGTTCGCGGAGCGCGGCGTCGCCATCGTCCCGACCCTGGTCAACATCGCCACCTTCCCCGCTCTCGCCGCGGGCGGCGAGTCCAAGTTCCCCCGGTGGTCCGCCCATATGCGCCGGCTGTACGAGCGCCGCTACGACACCGTGCGCGCGGCCTACGACGCGGGCGTGCCGGTCTTCGTCGGCACGGACGCCGGCGGTTCCCTCGCGCACGGGCTGGTGGCCGCGGAGGTCGCCGAGCTGGTGAAGGCGGGCATCCCGCCGCTCGAGGCCCTGTCGGCGACCACGTGGGGAGCCAGGAGCTGGCTGGGCCGCCCGGCGCTGGAGGAGGGCGCCCCGGCCGACCTGGTGGTGTACGACGAGGACCCGCGGGCCGATGTGCGGGCGCTCGCGGCGCCGCGCCGGATCGTGCTCGACGGGCGGGTCGTCGACTGACCTCCGTGGAAGGGCCGGCGGTGCCCGGTTGACAGGGCGTTACCAGGCGCCGTCGGCGGTCGTTGGGGCACTCGGCGTCCGTTGCCGGGAAGTCTCACGCACGCCCTCGGCGGTGGACCGGCGCACCACCCTTGGGCCGTGACAGGTGCGTCGTAAGGGAACGCACGTGCCTCAAGAATCGAATAGGGGCGCGGAAACCCCACTTTAGGGTGAACTCACTTCAGGTGCCTGTCAGTTCACTCGCCGTGCGTGAAGATTTCGGTGTCCCGGTCGCCGCCGTCCACGTGTCCCCGTGGGACGGCAGGCGACCCCATGTCTCCGTGGGGGTTCCACCACCTTGAACAGCAACACCTTCCGCATGCCCGCACGCAAGGCCGCAGCGGCGACAGCCGCCGTCGCCCTGGCCGCCACGCCGGTGGCGCTCGCCGGCCCTGCCCACGCCACCGGCGGCGGTGAGGGAAGTGCCACCGCGGTGGTGCTCCGTACCGGCCTGGACGTCTCCCTGCTCGACGAGACCGTCCATGTGCCGCTCAGGACGACGCTCAACGAGGTCCGGGCCCCCGGCAGCGCCGAGAAGACCGCGCTGAGCGTGGAGTTGGACGGCGTGGGGAACGACGGGCAGGTCCAGGTGCTGCGTGCGGACGTGGCGACCTCGAAGGCCACGGTGGAGAGCGGCAAGGCCGAGGCCCGCAGCAACCTGGTCAATGCCAGGGTGCATGTCCCCGGCCTGACGCTGCTGTCGCTGATCGAGGTCGAGCAGGTCACGTCGAAGGCCGTCTGTGAGACGGGGCGGCAGCCCGTCGCCGAGTCGAACGTGCTGGGCAAGGTGAGGGTCCTCGGCAAGAAGGTCACACTCAGCGCGGGCGGCCCGACGCGCGTCGAGGTGCCGGGTGTGGGCGAGGTGAGCCTCGAGCTGTCCAAGACCCGCACCACGTCCCGTACGGCCGCCGCGACGGCCCTGCAGCTCCAGGTCGCCGTCAACCCGCTGGAGTTGAACGTCGCCGAGGTCGACGGGGAGGTGACGCTCGCGGAGGCGACCTGCGAGACGCCCGGCGCGTCGTCCGGCGGGACCGCGAAGCCGGCCGAGCCGGCGCCCCCCGTGGACGACAAGCCCGCGGACGACAAGCCCGCCGAGGGGATCTCCGCCCAGTCCGGCGAGCAGCCCGGCGAGGACAACCTCGCGGCGACCGGGGGCAGTTCCACGACGCCGTACCTCGCGGGCGGCGCGGCCGTCCTGCTCGCCGCCGGTGCCGCGGCGACCTTCATCGGCCGTCGCCGCTCCAGGGGCTGACGCCCCACGCGGCCGGGCCCCTCACGGAGGGGAGAGGGACCCGGCCGCCACCGCCTCCGTACCCGGGCAGCACCCGGTGCGCCGGGAACCGGCAGCCAAGTGCCCTGGAGAGCTCGCGACTTGCCGCCCCGGCGCCGTCAGTGGCCGACCATCGTCAGCGCCTGGTCGAGTGCCTGGAGGAAACGGTTCGTCGTGACGCGGTCGCGCACCGCGAGCCGCAGCCACTCGTCGTCGAGGCCGGGGAACGTGTCCCCGCGCCTGGCCGCGAAACCGAGCAGCCGCAGCCGCTCCCGCACCTGCGCCGCACGCCGCACCCGTACGAGGACGAACGGCCCCTCGGCCGCCTCCACCGCCCGGACCTCCTCGAACTCGGCCAGCCCCGCCAGCAGATGGGCACGGTCCGCGGCGATCCGCAGCGATGCCGCCTCCGCCTCCGCCAGCGCAGTCGGACCCATGCAGGCCTCCGCCGCGACCAGCGCCGGTGTCGAGACGGGCCACAGCGGCTGCGCCCGCTCCAGTGCCGTGATCGTCCGCGGCTCCGCCAGCACATAGCCGATCCGCAGGCCCGCGAGCCCCCATGTCTTGGTGAGGCTGCGCAGCACCACGAGGCCGGGTACGTCCGTCCGCCCCGCCAGCGCCTCGCGTTCGCCCGGCACCGCGTCCATGAACGCCTCGTCCACCACGAGCAGACGCCCGGGGCGGGCCAGCAGGGCTATGTCCTCCGCGGCGTGCAGCACGGACGTCGGATTGGTCGGGTTGCCGATGACGACCAGGTCCGCCTCGTCCGGCACGGCCTTCGGGTCGAGCCGGAAGCCGTCCTCCTCGCGCAGCAGCAGCCGCTCCACGGCATGGCCCGCGTCGCGCAGCGCCGCCTCGGGCTCCGTGAACTGCGGGTGCACCACGAGAGGCCGCCGCACCGGAAGGGCCCGCGCCAGCAGCACGAACGCCTCCGCCGCGCCCGCCGTCAGCAGGACGTGGTCCTCCGGCAGCCCGTGCCTGCGGGCGACGGCGGCGCGGGCGGCCCGGCCGTCCGGGTACGCGGCGAGCGAGCCCAGCGAAGCCGTGATGCGCTCGCGCAGCCAGCTCGGAGGCGTGCCGGTACGGACGTTGACGGCGAGGTCGATCAGACCCGCCGCGCCGTCCCGCACCTCCGCGTCGCCGTGGTGCCGCAGATCGTGCCCGCCGGAACGCCGCTCCGGATCCTCCGGGCGCTCGGGGTGCTCAGCGTGCCTGTACATGGCTGCCGTGCCGTGGTGGGGGAGAACTGGTCACGGAAGTCTCCTCGGTGTGGGGGCGAACAATGAGGGATCGAACAGAGGTGAACAAACGCACGGACATCATGTCCTCTGCGGCCGCGTCACGGCAGTGGTCGACGACGTCCGCGACCCCAGGCGGGCGATCGCGCACGTCGCACCGGCGGGCCGTCCCGACGGTGCGGACCGCCGTTTGGGGACCAGCAGTTGGCCGCCGCCCGCCAGCGCCGCGGCCTCGGCGACCGACGGCGTCCCCACCGCACGCAGTGCGACGCGGGACGGGTTCTCCACGGGAACCCGTGCCAAACGCTCGGCGCTGTACGTCCACAGCGGAACGCCCAGGCGCTCCGCGGCGCCCAGCACGCCGGGTTCCGCCGCTTTCACGTCGACGGTCGCCAGGGCCACCACGTCGGCCGCCGACAACCCCGCGTCGCGCAACGCCTCCTCGACCAGGCCGTGCACCTCGTCGGCCGGCACGCCGCGTGACGCGCCGACACCGACGACCAGGTCCCTGGACCCTGCGGCGGGGCCGGTCGCCGAGCCAGTCGTCGTACCGTCCGTCGAGCAGGCCGTGGGACCGGTCCGGGAGCCTGTCGTCCCGGTCGGCGGACCGGTCGTGGTGCCGCCCGGGGACCCGGCCACGGCATCGCTCACGAGGCGGCTCCCCGGTCGGCGGCCGACGGCCGGTCAGCGGCTCTCCCGGCCGTGGCCGGCGCCCTGTCAACCGGGTGAACCGGACGCACAGCGATGTGCGGGAGGGTGCCGGGATCGGCTAGCAAGGGCGCATGGCGGTGATCGTCGCGCTCGGCGCGTTCCTGATGACGCTCTTCGGAGGCTGGACGGCCGGTCGGGTCACCGACCGCCGTCACCTCGTGCTGGGCCTGGCCGGCGGGCTGATGCTCGGCGTCGTCGGCCTCGAGCTGCTGCCGGAGGCGCTGGAGGCCGCGGGCGGACCGGTGCTGGGCGTGCCGCGGGCCCTGCTGCTCTTCGTCGGCGGCTTCCTCACGGCGCACATGGTCGAACGGCTGCTGGCCGTACGGCAGGCGGCGCACGGGGCGGACCACCGCGTGCCGCAGGTGGGCCTGACGGCGGCCGCGGCGATGGTCGCCCACAGCCTGATGGACGGCATCGCGCTCGGCGTCGCGTTCCAGGTCGGCGGCGGGATGGGCGCCGCCGTGGCGCTCGCCGTCGTCACCCACGACTTCGCCGACGGGTTCAACACGTACACGATCACCAGCCTGTACGGGAATACCCGCCGCAAGGCGAACATGATGCTCTTCGCCGACGCGGCCGCCCCCGTCGTCGGCGCGGCGTCGACCGTGCTGTTCACTCTTCCTGAGGATCTTCTCGGCAGCTACCTCGGCTTCTTCGGCGGTGCGCTGCTGTACCTGGCCGCCGCCGAGATCCTGCCCGAGGCCCACCACGAACACCCGGCCCGCTCCACCCTGGTGTGCACCGTCGGGGGAGTGGGCTTCATCTGGCTGGTCGTCGGCATCGCCGAATGAGGCCGTCGCCTCCCTGGATCTTCCCCCGCTCATGTGCCGCACGCCGCCACGAACCGGGCGGCCACCTCCGGCCGCGACGCCCAGTGCGTGTGCAAGTAGCTGGCGTGCACGCCCTGCTGCACGAAGCCCTCGACCCGGCGCTCCGGCCGCACCATGCCCCACGCGGGCACCGGCCCCGCGCCCGGCTCCAGCACCGTGCGGTGGAACTCGTGGCCCCGCAGCCGCGTTCCCGCCGCCGCGAGCGGGCTGTCGCTCACCGCGACGGCCTCCCGGTAGCCGAGGGTCAGCCGACCCGACATGCGCGCGTCGGCGTCCAGCACGCCGCACATGGGCCTGCCGTCCAGGGACCGGGCCAGGTAGAGCAGCCCCGCGCACTCGGCCGCGACCGGCGCGCCCGAGCGCGCCAGTTCGGCGACCGCCTTGCGCAGCTGCTCGTTCGCGGACAGCTCGGGCGCGTACACCTCGGGGAAGCCGCCGCCGATGACGACGCCGCGGGTCCCTTCGGGGAGTTGTTCGTCCCGGAGCGGGTCGAAGGCCACGACCTCGGCCCCGGCGGCCCGCAGCAGTTCCACGTGCTCGGCGTACGAGAACGTGAACGCGGCGCCACCGGCGACCGCCACGACCGGCCGCACGGCCCCGGTGCCCGCGCCGGAGGACTCGACCGTACCCCCGGCGTGCGGTCCCGCGTCGAACGCGGGCTCCCACGCCTGCGCGTGCAACGGAGGGGCGCTGCGCGCCAGCGCCAGCAGCCCGTCGAGGTCGCACCCCGCCCGCACCTGCTCGGCCATCGACGCCACCGCGTCCACCGCCTCCGCCTGACGCTCGGCGACGGGCACAAGCCCCAGGTGACGCGACGGCGTCGCCACTTCAGCCGCCCGCCGCAGCACACCGAGCACCGGCACGCCCGATCCGCCGAGCGCCTCCCGCAGCAGGTGCTCGTGCCGGTCGGTGGCGACCTTGTTGAGGATCACCCCGCCGATCCGTACCTCCGGGTCCCACGACGCGAACCCGTGCACCAGCGCCGCCACCGACCGGGACTGCGACGAGGCGTCCACCACCAGCACCACAGGCGCGCGCAGCAGCTTCGCCACCTGCGCGGTCGAGGCCAGCTCGCCCTGGTCGGCTGCTCCGTCGTACAGCCCCATCACGCCCTCGACGACGGCTAGTTCGCAGCCCTCGGCACCGTGCCGGAACAGCGGGGCGACCAGCTCCGTACCGCACAGGTACGCGTCGAGGTTGCGGCCCGGCCGCCCGGTGGCCAGCGCGTGGTAGCCGGGGTCGATGTAGTCCGGGCCCACCTTGTGCGGGGAGACCGTGAGACCGGCCGCCGTGAACGCGGCCATCAGGCCAGTCGCGACCGTTGTCTTGCCCGCGCCGGAGGACGGCGCGGCGATGACGAGACGTGCTACCACTCGATGCCCCGCTGGCCCTTCTGACCCGCGTCCATCGGGTGCTTGACCTTCGACATGTCCGTGACCAGATCGGCGAAGTCGATCAGCTTCTGCGGCGCGTTGCGGCCGGTGATCACCACATGCTGGGTGCCGGGCCGCCCGCGCAGCACCTCGATCACCTCGTCGGTGTCGATCCAGCCCCAGTGCAGCGGGTACGCGAACTCGTCGAGCACGTACAGCTTGTGCGTCTCGGCGGCGAGGTCCCGCTTGACCTGCTCCCAGCCTTCACGGGCCTTGTCCTCGTTGGACTGCTCGCCCTCCGCGGGGGCGCGCTGGATCCACGACCAGCCCTCGCCCATCTTGTGCCAGGCGACCGTGCCGCCCTCGCCGCTGGCGCCCAGCACCTTGAGCGCGTTCTCCTCGCCGACCTTCCACTTCGCCGACTTGACGAACTGGAACACCCCGACCGGCCAGCCCTGGTTCCAGGCCCGCAGCGCCAGCCCGAAGGCGGCCGTCGACTTGCCCTTGCCGATGCCCGTGTGCACGAACACCAGCGGACGGTTGCGGCGCTGGCGGGTGGTGAGTCCGTCGTCCGGTACGACGGACGGCTGTCCCTGCGGCATTACGCGGCCCTCCTTGTGGCGGATACGTCCCGGACGTCCTTGACGAGTCCGGCGATCGATTCGGCCCGCAGTTCGTCGAGAGTGACGGCGCTGCCGCCCAGCTCCCGCGCGAGTGTGCCGGCCAGGCCGAGCCGCACCGGCCCGGCCTCACAGTCCACGACGACGGCCGCGGTTCTTTCCGCGGCGTGCAGCCGTGCGGCGCGCAGGGCCGGCGCGAACGCGTCCCCGGAGCCCGCGGCCGTGGCCCGTCCGTCGGTGACGACCACCATCAGCGGACGGCGCGACGGATCACGCAGCCGCTCGATACGCAGCACGTCCTGCGCCTTGAGCAGTCCCTGCGCCAGCGGCGTACGGCCGCCTGTCGGCAGCGACTCCAGCCGCGCCGCCGCCGCGTCCACCGAGGACGTGGGCGGCAGCGCCAGCTCCGCGCCCTTGCCGCGGAAGGTGATCAGCCCCACCTTGTCGCGCCGCTGGTACGCGTCGAGCAGCAGGGACAGCACCGCGCCCTTGACCGCGCCCATCCGCTTCCTGGCCGCCATCGAACCGGACGCGTCGACCACGAACAGCACGAGGTTCCCCTCACGCCCCTCGCGGGTCGCCTGCCGCATGTCGTCCCGGCGGACCACCAGCCCGGGGCCGCTGCGCCCGCGGGCGCGCTGGTGCGGAGCGGCGGCCTGCACGGTGGCCGACAGGTGCAGCTTGGTGAGCGCGCCCTGGGGCCGTCGTGCGCCGGTGGTACGGCCGTGTTCGGTACGCGCCCGGGACCTGCGCCCCGCCGCGCCCTCACCCAGGCCGGGCACGCTGAGCATCTTGGTACGGAAGGGCTCCGTGGCCCGTGCGGGCTGATGCTCGGCGCCGGCGCCGGCGCCCTGCGCCGGTACCGGTGCCTGACCGGTCTCCGGCGCGGAGGCGGCCGCCTCACCCCTGTCCGGTCCGCCGTCCTGCGGCGGCACCCCGCCGCCGCCTCCGCCGTCGGGCCCGCCTTCCGGACCGGGACCGGGGTCCGGGTCGGTCGGGTCCGGGTCCCCGTCCGGCTCGTCGTGCCCGCCGAACTCGTCCAGCGTCTCGTCCAGTTTGCTCTCGTCCAGGCCGGGCGCGTCGAAGGGGTTGCGGCGCCTGCGGTGCGGCAGCGCCAGCAGCGCGGCCTGCCGGACGTCCTCCTCCGTGACCTCGTCCCGGCCCGCCCACGCGGCCAGCGCGGTCGCCGTACGGGCCATCACGATGTCCGCACGCATGCCGTCCACCTCGAACGCCGCGCAGGTCGCCGCGATCTGACGCAGCGCCACATCACCGAGCACCACGCGCGGCAGCAGCTCCCGCGCCGCCACGATCCGCTCACGCAGCGCCTCCTCCTCACCGGCCCAGCGCGCCGCGAAGCCGGCAGGGTCGTCGTCGTACGCGAGCCTGCGCCGTACGACCTCCACCCGCAGGTCGGGGTCGCGGGAGGCCGCGACCTCCACGGTGAGGCCGAAGCGGTCCAGCAACTGCGGCCGCAGTTCGCCCTCCTCGGGGTTCATGGTCCCGACGAGCAGGAAGCGGGAGGCGTGCCGTACGGAGACGCCTTCACGCTCGACGTACGAAGCGCCCATGGCGGCGGCGTCCAGCAACAGGTCGACGAGGTGGTCGTGCAGCAGATTGACCTCGTCGACGTACAGCAGCCCCCGGTGCGCGTCCGCGAGCAGGCCGGGCTCGAACGCCTTCACGCCCTCGGCGAGCGCCCGCTCGATGTCGAGCGCCCCGACGAGCCGGTCCTCGGAGGCGCCGACGGGCAGTTCCACCATGCGCGTCGGCCGTGCCACTCCCGGCCCCGCCTCGTGCGGGCCGTCCGGACACGCCGGGTCCGGGGCGTCGGGGGCGCAGGAGAACCGGCACCCGGCGACCACGTCGACGTCCGGCATGAGGGACGCGAGCGCCCGCACGGCGGTCGACTTGGCGGTCCCCTTCTCGCCGCGCACGAGCACGCCGCCGACCGCCGGACTGACCGCGTTGAGCAGCAGGGCCAGCCGCAGATCGTCCATCCCGACGACCGCGGTGAACGGATAGGGGGTGCTCATCGCCTGATCACTCCTTCGCTGGAGCCGCGGAGCGGCTCGCCTGTGCCCTGCCGGATCCGACGGCGGGCCGATTGCCCGGCGACCGCTCTCACGGCGCGCCCGGAGGGACGAACGGAAGTCCCGCCGGCGTCCCTTCCTCGATCAGCCGCATCAACGCCCCGGTGTCCGCGTGTTCTTCGATCAGATCCCCCAGCCGGTCCAGCTGCTCCTCCCGCAGCGCGCCGAAGCACGTGTCCGGCGCGGGCACGAAACGGCGGCCCGCCTGTGCGGCGACCTCCCGCAGGAACGCCCGCCGGAAGCCGTCGCTCTCCAGCGACCCGTGCCAGTGTGTGCCCCACACGGCGCCCACCCGGCAGCCGTCCAGGAAGGCGTCGCCGCCGAGGACCTCTGCGACGCCGTGATGGATCTCGTAGCCCTCGACGGGTGCGCCGAGAGCCTCGCCGACGGGCCGTGCGAGGGTCTTCTCCGGCGCGAACCGCACCCGTACCGGCAGGAGCCCGAGCCCGTCGACCGCGCCGGCCCTCGACTCGACGTCGTCCTCGATGTGTTCGCCCAGCGCCTGGAAGCCGCCGCAGATGCCCAGCACCGGCCTGCCCTCGGCCGCGCGCCGGACCAAGGCGTCCGCGAGACCGCGCTCGCGCAGCCACGCCAGTGCCTTCACCGTGCCGCGCGTACCAGGGACCACGACCAGGTCGGCGTCCACCAGCTCCTCCGCGCGGTCCACGAACCGGACAACGACGCCCGGCTCCGCCGCCAGCGCGTCCACGTCCGTGAAGTTCGACATCAAGGGGACGGCGCACACCGCGACGCGCAGCACGTCCTCACCGACGGGCGGCGCCACCACCGACTCCCGCACGGCGCCGCGCAGGGACACCCGCAGGCCGTCCTCCTCGTCGATACCGAGCCCGTGCGCGTACGGCAGCACCCCGAACGTCCGCCGCCCGGTCAGCCCGAGCAGCATCTCGAGTCCCGGCTCCAGCAGCGACACGTCCCCGCGGAACTTGTTGACCAGATAGCCCGCCACAAGAGCCTGGTCCTCGGGGCTCAGCAGCGCCGTCGTACCGAAGAACTGGGCGAAGACCCCGCCCCTGTCGATGTCCCCGACCACGAGCACCGGCAGCCGGGCGGCCCGCGCGATGCCCATGTTCACGATGTCCGTGCGGCGCAGATTGATCTCGGCCGGACTGCCCGCCCCCTCGCAGATCACGGCGTCATACGTGCCCCGCAACTCCTCCAGGCACGCCATCACCGGCTCGAACAGCTCCCGCTGCCGGCCCCCGTGGTACCCCTTGGCACTCAGCTCGCCGACCGGCCGGCCCATCAGCACCACCTGGCTGGAACGGTCGCTGCCGGGCTTGAGGAGTACGGGGTTCATCAGCGCGGTCGGCTCCACACGCGCGGCCTGCGCCTGCATGGCCTGCGCCCGCCCGATCTCCGCGCCCTCGCGCGTCACGAACGAATTCAGGGACATGTTCTGCCCCTTGAACGGCGCGACCTTCACGCCCTGGCGCACCAGCCACCGGCAGATCCCGGCGGTCACGACACTCTTGCCCGCGTCCGAGGTGGTCCCGGCGACGAGCAGCCCCCCACCGGTCATGCCGGCCTCCTTCCGCCGCGGCCCTGCCGCAGCACCCGCCCCGCCGCGCAGACGGCGAGGGTCAGCAGGCCGACCCGGCGCGACAGCCGCACCGCCCGTCCGATGTCACCGAACTCCACCGCCCGCCCGGCCCCGTTGAGCACCGGCCGGTGCTCGACCCGCCCGCCGTACGAGAGGGAACCGCCCAGCCGCACGCCCAGGGCGCCCGCGAAAGACGCCTCCACAGGGCCCGCGTTGGGGCTCGGATGCTTGGCCGCGTCCGCGCGCCAGGCCCGTACGGCTCCGCGCCGGTCCGGGCCGCAGACGGCCGCCAGGGCCGCGGTCAGCCGGGCGCCGGGCCACCCGGCGACATCGTCCAGGCGGGCCGACGCCCAGCCGTACCGCAGGTAGCGGGGCGACTTGTGGCCGACCATCGCGTCCAAAGTGTTCACCGCCCGGAAGCCGACCAGCCCGGGCACGCCTGCCAGCGCTCCCCACACCAGGGCGCCCACGACCGCGTCGGACGTGTTCTCCGCGACGGACTCGACGACGGCGCGGGCGATCTGCTGCTCGTCCAGGGCCTGCGGGTCGCGTCCGCAGAGGTGGGGCAGCCGCTCGCGGGCCGCCTCGACGTCCCCGGCGGCCAGCGCGTCGCCGATGGCCGTGGCCTCCCGCCCCAGGGTCGTACCGCCGACGACCGCCCAGGTGGCTGCGGCGGTCAGGGCGACGGACGCGGCGGGGGAGCGGCGTACGGCCCGGGAGGCCAGCACGGCCGCTGCGACGGCGCCACCGGCGCACACAGCGGTGTGCAGGGCGCCCCGGCCGCGGTGGTCGCGCCACAGGACACGCTCGAGGGCGCTCGCGGCCCGTCCGAACGCGGCGACCGGATGCCCGCGGCGGGGATCGCCGAGGAGCAGGTCACCGGCGAGGCCGGCGGCGGCGCCGTACACGAAGGCTCGGTCGGCAGTCATGGGATCAGCGACCCCAGGGGTGGTGTCCGACGGACAGGGCTGTACCGCAGCCGGGCATGCGAAAAGTCCTCACTCAGGGTCCGCGCCCTGGTTCGACGTGACCGGCGGTGAGAGTTCCTGGCTCCCCGGGACCGTTCATCCCGGGTGACAGTGGCGGGACCGCGCCGGATTCGCACCGGACTTCCTCTTCTGCCGCCGTTGTTGGCCCCGGCAGTCCACCACGCGCGCGAACGCCCGTCAACTCGCCATTGACCTGCGGCGGGGCAGTGTGCCGAGCCCCACACACGGGGACACACGAAGGCCGGGCCGCGAACACCCGAGGGTGCTCACGGCCCGGCCGCCGAAGCGCTGTGCGGTCGTCAGACGACGATCAGGTAGATCCCGTAGGACACTGCCGCCGCGCAGAGTGCGAAGCAGGCGTACGCGCCGGTCCGGGCCAGTGCCCCGGAGCCTCCGGCCTGGGTGGCCGCCTCCTGCTTGGTGAGGCCCACGACGCCCAGGGTGAAGAGTCCCACCAGCGCGACGGTGGCGACGAGGCTCACGCCGAAAACGGAGCCGAGAGCAGTCCAGTCGATCTTCATTCTGTTTCTTCCTTACACCGTGGCCGGGCGGGGCAACTCGGTCTCGGGCTCGGCCGGGGCCGGGATGGTGGCCTTGAGGTCACCGGCGGGCGGCGGGGAGACGGCCGCGATGGCGGTCGTGACGACGCCCGCGGGCTCCTCCTCCACGTCGTTGACGTTGGTGTGGTCGACGACCTGACGGCGCGAGATGAACCAGATCGCGATGCAGGAGGCGACGAGGAAGACGGCGACGGCCGCGACACCCCAGTCACCCTGCTTGGTGACGTACTCGGAGCCCGCCGCGACGAGACCGGCGGCCGGCAGGGTCAGACCCCAGGCCACGAACATCCGGGTGGCGGTGGACCAGCGGACCACACCGCCCTTGCGGCCGAGACCGGCGCCCATGACGGCACCGGAGCAGGAGTGCGTCGTCGACAGCGAGAAGCCGAGGTTGGAGGAGGCGAGGATCACGCTGGCCGCGCTGGTCTGGGCGGCGAAGCCCTGCTGCGGCTGGAGGTCGGTGAGGCCCTTGCCCATGGTACGGATGATGCGCCAGCCGCCGAGGTAGGTGCCGAGCGCGATCGCCACACCGGCCGAGACGATGACCCACATCGGAGGGTTGGAACCGGGGGCGACCACATTGCCGGCCACGAGGGCCAGCGTGATGATGCCCATCGTCTTCTGGGCGTCGTTGGTGCCGTGGGCCAGGGAGACCAGGCCCGCGGAGGCGATCTGCCCGGCGCGGTAGCCCTTCGCCGTGGCCTTCGGGTCCGTGTTCTTGCCGATCTTGTACGTCAGCCGGGCCGCCAGCATCGCGGCGAGGCCGGCGACGAGAGGCGCGGCGACGGCCGGGATCAGGACCTTGGTGACGACGACGCCGCCGTTGACGCCGCCGAAGCCGACCGAGGCGACCGTGGCGCCGATCAGACCACCCATGAGGGCGTGCGACGAGCTGGACGGCAGGCCCACCAGCCAGGTGAGCAGATTCCACAGGATGGCGCCGACGAGCGCCGCGAAGATGACTTCAGGTGTGATGCCTGATTCGTCGACCAGTCCACTGGAGATCGTCTTGGCGACCTCCACGGAGAGAAAAGCACCGACGAGGTTCAGAACGGCGGACATGGCCACCGCGGTTTTGGGCTTCAGGGCGCCGGTCGAGATGGTCGTCGCCATCGCGTTGGCGGTGTCGTGGAAACCGTTCGTGAAATCGAACACGAGAGCTGTCACGATCACAATCGCGAGCAGCAGTGTGATGTGTTCCATTTACCCAGGCAATCGTTTGACGTCATTGACGCGAGGACCGTAAGCAACCTGGATGAACGGAAGGTGAACTGGGTCAGGCGCTGCGGTGTCCCCAAGTGGTGCCGGCCGATTCCGGTTGTCCGTTTTCGAACTCGCGCGGCGCTCCCCGCAGCCACTCGAACACCCTCTGTGTCCCCGTGCCCGGCCGGCCCCGCCTGGAAGGATCACGGGCATGACTGATGAGGCGCGGCACAGCGCGGTCGAACGCGCATGGCGGGAGCTCGTGGACACCGCCCGCAGAACGGCGGCCGAAGGTCTCGTGGTGGGCACTTCCGGCAACGTCTCCGTACGGGTGGGCGAGCTGATCCTCGTCACTCCGAGCGGAGTCCCCTACGACCGGCTCACCCCGCGGGACACCGTCGCCGTCGACCTCGACGGCAGACAGGTCCTCGGCGACCTGCGGCCCACCAGCGAGCTTCCGCTGCATCTCGCGGTCCACCGCCACACCGGCGCGGCCGCCGTCGTGCACACGCACGCCGTGCACGCCACAGCGGTCTCCACGCTCGTCCCCGAGCTGCCGCCCGTCCACTACATGACCGCGGCCCTCGGCGGCCCGGTCCGCGTGGCGGGCTACGCCCTGTACGGCACGGAGGAGCTGGCCCGGAACATGCTCCACGCACTGCGCGACCGCACGGCCTGCCTCCTCCAGAACCACGGGACGGTCACGTACGGCGCCACCCTGTCCGAGGCGTACGACCGCACGGCACAGCTCGAGTGGATGTGCCGCCTCTGGCTGACGGCCTCGTCCGTCCCCGGCCGCACGCCGACGCTGCTCTCCGAGGCGCAGCTCGCGGAGGTCTCCCACCAACTCCACGACTACGGCCAGCGCCCGACGTAGCCGCGGTGGCATTTCCCGCCCGTACGGCCCGCCGGCCTCGGGCGCCCCTTCCCGAACCGTGCTCCGCCCGGACCCGGTACCGCGCGTCGCGCGGTGTCCTCAATCTCCCTCTACGGCCTGGCGGCCGTGAGAGGTGCCCCAGCCGGGCTGGAGGCGCCCGGCTGCTCCGGCCCCGCCCGGGGCCGGCGCCTCGGACCTGGCATTTCCAGCCTCGCCGGCGGCGGCTCCGGCCCTGCCGGTGGCTCCG
>NZ_JBIVAU010000016.1:0-54233 GCF_044745705.1 Streptomyces sp. NPDC086835 | reverse complement strand
TCCGGCCTGGGCCCGGCGGGGGCATTTCCAGCTTCGCTGGGGCACCTCCCGCTGCCGCCAGGCAGTAGGGGGAGTTCGAGGCGCGGGGTCCTGTGGCGTGTCTCTCCACGCCGCCAGGCGTAGGGGGGAGGAGCGCCGCGCGGCGCGCGGTGGCGGGGTCCGGGGGCCTGCCCCGCATTCGGGAAGGGGCGGGGCGGGGAACACGCCCTCGCCTGGGCGCGCCTCGGGCCCGGGCAGTTCCGGCCTCGCCGGCGGCGGCTCCGGCCCTGCCGGTGGCTCCGGCCTGGGCCCGGCGGGGGCATTTCCAGCTTCGCTGGGGCACCTCCCGCTGCCGCCAGGCAGTAGGGGGAGTTCGAGGCGCGGGGTCCTGTGGGCGTGTCTCTCCACGCCGCCAGGCGTAGGGGGCGGAGCCGAAGCGGCGCGCGGCGCGCGGTGGCGGGGTCCGGGGCCTGCCCCGGATTCGGGAAGGGGCGGGGTGGGGGTACACGCCCCCCGCAAGGCGACGCCCCCGTCGCAACACGCCCGGCCCCGCCCACTGGCCCCCTCCCGCAGCCGCCCCGACACTGGTACACGTGCGCCCCGCTACAGCGACGGCAGCGGCCGTCACCACCCTGATCGGAGTCGGCGCGGCAGCAGTCGCGGCCGGCCGCTACGCGAGCCACGCAGCCCTGCGGGCGGCGAACAGGCCCCTGCCCGGCGACCCCCGGCTCACCGTCCACGCCACACCCCCCGGCGCCGTCGTCCTCACCCGCAGCCTGGCCTCGCTGCGCCCGGGGACGTACGGGCTGGAAGGGTCCGGCGTCCACGCGGTCGTGGGGGAGGTGCTCGGCGGAGTCCCGCACGACGCGGACACGGTCGTGCGCCGCCTCGTACGCGTCACCGAGGGCGAACTGGAGCCTGGCACCAAGGTGCGCCTCACCCCGCAGGTCCACCGGGGAGACCCCACCGGCGCGCTCGGCATAGAGCACTCCGAGGTCCTCGTCCCCGGAGAACTCGGCGCGCTCCCCGCCTGGTTCGTGCCCGGCCCTCGCTCGACCTGGGTCATCGCCGTGCACGGGCTCGGCACCACCCGGGAACACACCATGAACGTGCTGGGCTGCTTGCACGCCCTTCAGTTCCCGGTGCTGTCCCTCGCCTACCGGGGAGACTCCGGCGCCCCACGGCCCCCGGACGGGCTGGGCCACCTCGGCGACTCGGAGTGGCGCGACCTCGACGCCGCCGTCCGCCACGCCGTGCGCTACGGCGCCGAGCGGGTCATCGTCCACGGTTGGTCCGTCGGCGCCTCGATGGCGCTGCACGCGGCCGCCAACTCCGGTCTGCGGGACCGGATCAGCGGTGTCGTCCTCGACTCGCCCGTTCTCGAGTGGGAGGCGACGGTGCGCGCACTGGCCTCCGCCCGCAGAACCCCCGCCCCGCTGCTTCCGCTTGCGGTCCGGGCCGCCCAGGGCCGCACGGGAGCGCACGGCGACCGCCTCGCCGAAGCCGGCGACCCGAAGTCCCTGGCCGTACCGACGCTGATCTTCCACGGCCCCGACGACACCCTGGCGCCCTGGCGCGGCTCGCGCCAACTCGCCGCCCGCCGCCCTGATCTGGTCACCCTTCACACGGTCCCGCAGGCGCCGCACGCCGCCATGTGGAACGCCGACCCGAAGGGGTACGAAGAGGTCCTCCGGCGCTTCCTCACCCCCCTCATGTGACCCGCGTACGACCCGCCTGGGACGGCCGTCCAGCGCCGCCCGCCAGGTTCCGTTTGGGCTTTCGGGCCGTCAACGGGAAGACTGCACCCCGTGACGTCCCGAAAGCCTGATGAGCAATTGGCGCGCAACTCCAGACTCCGCCTTGTCCGCTCGCGGTCACTGGCCGCCGCGCGACGGGCCGTGACGACCCGGCGGACCCGTCCGGCGCCCCGGCCGCCGGAGGGCACACCCGCCCCCGCCGAGCTCGCGCGCCAGGCGCGGGCTGTCCTCGCCGACGCAGTCCGCATCGCCCGCTGGGCGGCCGCCGACCGCGACCTCGGCACCACACCGCTCGCGGTCGGCGCCCAGGAACGGGCTGCTGCCGCCCTGGACCTGACCATGGACGAGGTGCGGGCCGGCTGGGACCGCGCCCGCCTCGCCGGCCTCGTCGAGCTGCACGGCGACACGGTCCGCCCCGGCTGGCGGCTGCGTGCCTGGGACCGCGACGACATGGCCGTGCTGCGCGGCTGGGTCGCCCTCTTCGACGCCTGGTCCCTGATCCACCCCGCCCCCGGCGACGTCGCTCCCACTGCGGTCGCCGAGGTGGTCGAGGCGGTGCCCCAGGTGCTTTCCCTCCTCCAGCTGTCGGCCGGCCCCGTGCTCACGCCCGCTCTGCTCGACCTGCTCCAGCAGCGCGTCGCCGAGCTCCGCGAGGAACGCTGCGAGGTCCCCTACGGCGCCGGCGCCCCCGCCGAACCGCAGACCGGGTCCGGTGCCGAAGAGGCCCCCGTCGCCGCACTCCTCGACTGGGCGCTCGAGGGGCTGTCCGCCGTCGGCGCCCTGACCCTCGAGCGGGGCCAGGCGACCCTCACCCCGCTCGGCAACTGGGCGGTCTGGGTCAAGCTGGAGCAGATCTGCGTCGCCGCCCAGAGCCCCGCCGGCAACATCGAGCAGTCCGCGGAGGACATGCTCCGGGGCTGCGCCCGCCTCACCCCCGGCCCGGCCCGCGCCGAGTACCGCGCGTGGCTCGCGGCGCGCACCGTCTCCAGTGCCGTCGGGGAACTGCTCGCCGTCGCCCGGGGCGAGGACGCCCTGCTGCGCGGCCTTGCCTTCGAGGCGCTGCGCATGGTCGGCGCTCCCGCCGAGAGCGAGGTGCGCGCGGCCGCCGCCGAACCGTCCCTTCGCCCTTACGCCTTGCTGTGGCTCGCCGAGCACGAGGGCGCGGACCCGGAGGACGCGGCCGATGTCCTCACCCGTGAGGAAGCGACCTGGCTGTGGGTGGACACCGCCGCGGCCGTCGCGGACCACGGGGAGCCCCAGCTGCTGCTGCGCCATCTCGATTCCGCCGTGCAGGGCACGGTCCCCGCGCTGCTCGAGGCGGTCCGGACCGGCGGCCATCCTCGTACGGTGCAGGTCCTGGTCGCCCTGGCGGCGGCGCACCCGGACCCGGCCCTGGCCAAGGCGGTACGCAGGGCCGCGTTCCAGGTGCACACCGGCGGCGTCTGACCCCCGCAGGCCACGACCGCAGGGGCGGGGAGGTCTACGAGGCCTCCGCCGCCCCCGGCGTGTACGTGCCGAAGCTCCAGATGTGGCCCTCCAGATCGCGGACCATGTAGTCCCGCGAGCCGTAGTCCTGGTCGGTGGGCGGCATCACGACGTCGGCGCCGTGCTCCACCGCCCTGCCGTGGTGGGCGTCGACGTCGTCGACATGGACGAACACCCCCGTCGGCCCGGCGCCTTCCATGAGCTTGTCGAACTCGCCACCGGTGCCCTTGCTGCCCAGCATCACCATGCCGTTGCCGTAGGTGAGCTCGGCATGGATCACGCCGCCGTCCTCGTTCTCGTACACCGCGTGTTCGGTGAAGCCGAAGGCCTCGGTGAGCTGTCTGATCGCGGCCTTGGCGTCCGCGTACAACAGGGTCGGACAGATGCTCGGCGACTGAGCCATCCCGATCGCTCCCTCACTTGCTCGACGACTCGGATGTGATCTGTGTCTCAGTCTGGCATCCGCCACTGACGACGGGGCTCAGCGGAACGTGTCGCGCGGCGGCAGAATGTCCCGCGCCGGTGAAGTGGCGGGACCGGTGTCATGGCCGACCGCGTGGCCACCGCCTCTGCTCCACCACGGCGGCGGCCCGCCACGCCGTGGCTCCGCACACCGTGCCGCGGCCCTCCCGGGCCGCCGTCCGGCCGCGAAAAACACTTGCACGGTCCCGTTAGACTGGGCCGTATGGCAATTCTCCTTGTGCATTAGACGGCGTAGAAGCGTCTCCGCCCGTCCCTTCCGCCGTCCATACCGCCCTGGAGTCTTCCCCCGTGATCACCGCATCCGGTATCGAGCTGCGCGCAGGCGCGCGCGTCCTCATCGAATCCGCTTCCTTCCGCATCGCCAAGGGCGACCGCATCGGCCTCGTCGGCCGCAACGGAGCGGGCAAGACGACCCTCACCAAGTGCCTCGCGGGTGAGGGCATCCCCGCAGGCGGCACCATCACCCGCTCCGGCGAGGTGGGTTACCTCCCGCAGGACCCGCGCACCGGCGACCTCGAAGTCCTCGCCCGCGACCGCATCCTGTCGGCCCGCGGCCTCGACACCCTGATCCGCAAGATGCGGCAGAACGAGGAGCGCATCGCCTCCGGCCAGGGCAGCACCCGTGAGAAGGCCATGCGCCAGTACGAGCGCCAGGAGACCGAGTTCCTCACCAAGGGCGGCTACGCCGCGGAGGCCGAGGCCGCCACCATCGCCGCCGCGCTCGGCCTGCCCGACCGCGTCCTCGGCCAGCCTCTCCATACGCTCTCCGGTGGTCAGCGCCGCCGCGTCGAACTCGCCCGGATCCTGTTCTCGGACGCGGACACGCTCCTGCTCGACGAGCCCACCAACCACCTCGACGCGGACTCGATCGTCTGGCTGCGCGACTACCTGAAGACCTACCGCGGCGGCTTCATCGTGATCTCCCACGACGTCGACCTCGTCGAGACCGTCGTCAACAAGGTCTTCTACCTGGACGCGAACCGCTCGCAGATCGACGTCTACAACATGGGCTGGAAGCTGTACCAGCAGCAGCGCGAGGCGGACGAGAAGCGCCGCAAGCGCGAGCGTCAGAACGCCGAGAAGAAGGCCGCCGCGCTCAACTCGCAGGCCGACAAGATGCGCGCCAAGGCCACCAAGACCGTCGCCGCGCAGAACATGGCCCGCCGCGCCGAGCGCCTGCTGGCCGGCCTCGAGGACGTCCGGATGGCCGACAAGGTGGCCAAGCTCCGCTTCCCGGAGCCGGCGCCCTGCGGCAGGACGCCGCTCAGCGCCGAGGGCCTGTCCAAGTCGTACGGGTCCCTCGAGATCTTCACCGACGTGGACCTCGCCATCGACAAGGGCTCGCGCGTCGTCATCCTGGGCCTCAACGGCGCCGGCAAGACCACGCTGCTGCGGCTCCTCGCGGGCGTGGAGAAGCCGGACACCGGCATGGTCACCCCGGGGCACGGCCTCAAGCTCGGGTACTACGCCCAGGAGCACGAGACCCTCGACCCCGACCGTACGGTCCTGGAGAACATGCGCTCCTCCGCGCCCGACCTCGATCTGGTCGAGGTGCGCAAGACGCTGGGCTCGTTCCTCTTCTCCGGCGACGACGTCGACAAGCCGGCCGGGGTGCTCTCCGGCGGCGAGAAGACCCGGCTGGCGCTGGCGACCCTGGTCGTCTCGTCCGCCAACGTCCTGCTGCTCGACGAGCCCACCAACAACCTCGACCCGGCCAGCCGCGAGGAGATCCTCGGGGCGCTGCGCACCTACAAGGGCGCCGTCATCCTCGTCACGCACGACGAGGGCGCGGTCGAGGCGCTCGAACCCGAGCGGATCATCCTGCTGCCGGACGGTGTCGAGGACCTGTGGGGCGCGGACTACGCGGACCTCGTGGCCCTGGCCTGAGGCCCTGCGACGGGTTCCGGGCCGGTACCGGAACCCGTCGATCCATCCCTCTACGATCTTCGTATGGATCTCCGCATGGATCATTCGGCCTACGAGTGATCCATCATCTGTGTGAGTGCGTCTCGTATTGCGGCGTGGCGACTGGTGGACCGCCGTCGCCACGGCCCCGCTGAGCGCCATTCCTCCCGCCTGCTCTGAGCTGGCCTTTTCCGTGCCGGGCCGTGACTGCGTGGACCGAGCACCGATCGGAATGCATCATTCCGTTCATGGTGGCCTCATAGCGCACCGCAAAGCGTTCCGTACTGACCTTGTCGAATGGGTGGCCAGGACGCCCGTGAGGGGTGATCATGAGAAGTCCAGAGCGCACTTCCCATGAGGAGGCACGGGTGGCCGAGACTCTGAAGAAGGGCAGCCGGGTTACCGGCGCCGCGCGCGACAAGCTCGCGGCAGACCTGAAGAAGAAGTACGACTCCGGTGCAAGCATCCGGGCGCTGGCCGAAGAGACCGGTCGCTCATACGGATTCGTCCATCGGATGCTCAGTGAGTCCGGAGTCGTCCTGCGGGGACGTGGCGGAGCGACGCGAGGCAAGAAGGCCGCTTCGGCCTGACGGTCCCGTCGACGAGGCTGCTCCTCCGGTTCATCGGTACCTACGGTGGCCACCTGGTCGGCCCTATGGCCGGCCGGGCGGTTACTGTGCAGTAGCTTACCTTCTTGACTCGAAGGCCAGGCCACACTGCACCGAACCGGAGGCGCCTCATGACTTCGCTCGACCCCGTACTCGACAAGGACGGCGTACGGCTCACCGTCGAAGACGCGGTTGCCACGGTGACCTTGACGAACCCGGACAAGCGCAACGCCCAGAACTTCGCGCTGTGGCGGGCGTTGGCGCAGGCGGGACGGTCACTGCCCGGCAGCGTGCGGATCGTCGTGCTGCGCGGCGAAGGCAAGTCCTTCTCCGCGGGCCTCGACCGGCAGGCTTTCACACCGGAGGGCTTCGACGGCGAGCCGTCCTTCATCGACCTGGCACGCGGCACCGACGCGGAGATCGACGCGTCCATCGCCGAGTTCCAGGAGGCGTTCACCTGGTGGCGCCGCAACGACATCATCTCCATCGCGGCCGTGCAAGGCCATGCGATCGGAGCGGGCTTCCAGCTCGCCCTCGCCTGCGACCTGAGGGTCGTCGCGCAGGACGTGCAGTTCGCCATGCGCGAGACCGCGCTCGGTCTCGTGCCCGACCTCACCGGCACGCACCCCCTGGTGTCGCTCGTCGGATACGCCCGCGCACTCGAGATCTGTGCGACCGGCCGTTTCGTCCACGCGGAAGAGGCCGAGCGCACGGGCCTCGCCAACCTCGTCGTCCCCGGCGAGGAACTCGACGCCGCGGTACGCGACCTGTCCGCGGCGCTGCTTGCCGCGCCCCGGGACGCGGTGAACGAGACGAAGGCGCTGCTGCGGGGAGCGGCGGGCCGCTCGTACGACGAACAGCGCGCGGCGGAACGCGCGGCGCAGGGGCGGCGCCTGCGCGACCTGGCGGGTCTCGCGGACTGAGCCCGGACCCCCGCGCCTCGAACTCCCCCTACGGCCTGGCGGCCGTGGGAGGTGCCCCCAGCGAGGCTGGATCTGCCGGAGGGGCTGGTTTCGCGGAGCGAAATCCAGCCCGTCCGGCGTTGGAGGACGCCGCGCGAAGCGCGGTACCCAGCGGTCAGGCCGTCGCGGTGATCACGATCGTCACCGCGCGGTCGTCCTCCAGCACCCCCGCCACCACCCTCCGTACCGCCCGCGCCACGTCCAGCGCCCGATGCCCCTCCGCCGTCGCGAGTTCGACGCGGACGTGGTCCGGCGCGTGATGGACCGCCGCGCCCAGCGTCCCCGTCAGATGCGCCACGCCCGCCGTCGCGGCCACGGCCGTGCCCACCGGGTCGGAGGGTTCGACGGCCGCCGGGGCGCCGGGCGCGGCAGGACTCTCGGGGGCCGCGTCCAAAAGAGTGTCGACGCGCAGATCGACGACCGTGACCGTGAGCCCCAGCGCTTCCGCCGCCGCGTCGAGCAACGCAGACCGCAACGCCGCCGTGAGCGCCGGCAGCGGTTCTGTGAGGTCCCAGACGGACACCCCCGCCTCGACCCGCAGAGGGCCCGGCCACACGGCTGCCGGTGGGGTCGGCACCGTCGGGGGCTCCGCCGTCTCAGGGTCCACCAGGGAGAGCCTGACGTCGTTCAGGACGGCCCCCGGCACCGAGGCCGCCGCACGGCGCAGGACCGCGGCGGCGGCTGATTCCGACAGCCACGCACCGTCCGCCGGGCCGCCGAGGGCGAGGAGTCTGCCGAGACCCAACGCACCGCGTACCCGCCGCAGAACCGCATTCGGAGTGGTCATTCCTCCAGCCTGCCGCATCCCCGGCGCGGATGTGGGCAAGGTCACCTAATGTGGGCAACGGGGCCGTCACCCGCCCGGAAAGGACCACGGCGATGACCGAAACACCTGGGCGCAGCCTGCCCACGACATCCGGAAACGAGCTGTCCGGTTCCAGCGAAGCCACCCGTAAGGGTCCAGGCGGCAAGCGCCTGCCGGAGCCAGGCTCCCGCGGTCGTACCACCATCGCCGACGGAGTGGTGGAGAAGATCGCCGGACTGGCCGCCAAGGACGTTCTCGGCGTGCACGCGATGGGGGGCGGGTTCTCCCGTACCTTCGGCGCGGTGCGCGACCGGGTGCAGCCCGGCGGCGGCAAGACGTCCAACGTCGCACGCGGAGTGAAGGCCGAGGTCGGCGAGGTACAGACCGCGATCGACCTGGAGATCGTCATCGACTACGGCGTATCCATCTCCGACGTGGCCCGTGCTGTCAGGGAGAACGTCGTCTCCGCCGTCGAGCGGATGACGGGCCTCGAGGTCGTCGAGGTGAACATCGCTGTCAGCGACGTGAAGCTGCCGGACGAAGAAGAGGACGAGCCGGAGCCTCGAATCCAGTAGAGGAGCCCAACATGAGCATGGCGGTGGTCGGACTGATGGCCGGCATGGCACTCGGTTTCGCCGGATACTTCGGCGGCTTCGGGGCGTTCCTGCTGGTGGCCGCCCTGGGAGCGGTCGGCTTCGTGATCGGCCGGTTCATCGAGGGCGACCTCGAGGTCGGCGATTTCATCCGGGGCCGCGAGCGTGGCGACGGGCGGCGGTGACGCGCCGTGGCAGACGCTGTCGCGGTGGCCGGCGCTTCCGGTCGTGACGCTCCCGCGGGCCGGGTGCCGCCCTCGGACCGGGGGTCGACCGCGATCGCCGACCGCGTCGTCGCGAAGATCGCCGCGCGGGCGGCGCGTGAAGCGCTCTCCGGTGTACCGGAGGGCGGCGCGCCGCCGCACGCCATGGTCGTCGTGCACCACGAGACGGCCCGGGTGCGGGTCAGCCTCGAGCTGGAGTACCCGTCCGACATCGGCGCTCAGTGCGGCGCGGTGCGTCGGCAGGTCGTCGAGCGGGTAAAGGCGTTGGCGGGGATGGAGGTCCCCGAGGTGGCGGTGCACGTCGAGCGGCTGCACTCCGCCCTCTCGCGCGGCACGGCGCAGGGGAGGATCCGATGACCGAACCGGACAGGCCCGCGGGCCCCGAAGAGCCGGCCCCCCAGGAGCGGGAAGCGCGCTCCTCACGGCCCGTTCTCGAAATGGACCAGTCCGCCTCCGCCTCCGCGTACAACCCGGTGGCGGACGACGACGGCGACGCCGGCAGGACCGGTCGCTTCTGGTCGGTGCGCCGGGTGCCCGCCGGGCTGCTCGCCCTCGTCGTCGTCGTGGGCGCGGGGTTGCTGCTGTACGACGTCGCCGCCGTGCGGGCCGACCGGTCCGCGATGCGCTGGCGGCGGTGGCTGGCCGATCACCTCGCCGAATGGCGCCTCGACGAGATCGCGGTGCTCGCCGGGGCTGGCGCGGTGATGCTGCTGGGCCTGTGGCTGATCCTTCTCGCGGTGACACCTGGGCTGCGCGCGCTGTTGCCGATGCACCGGTACCGGCCCCATGTACGGGCAGGACTGCGCCGTGAGGCCGCGGCCGTCGTACTGCGCGACCGGGCCATGGAGGTCTCCGGCGTGCAGACGGTACAGGTCCGGATGGGGCGTTCCCGCGCGTCGGTACGGGCGCGGGCGCACTTCCGCGACCTGGACGACGTACGCGCCGACCTCGACGAGGCGCTCGGCGCCGCCTTGAAGGAACTCGGCCTCGCCCGGCGCCCGGAGCTGGCCGTGCACGTCGGCAGACCGCCCGCGAAGAAGAGGTGAGGAACGGTGCAGGGGATGCTTCGAGCCGTCAACCGGGTCTTCCTCGGCCTCGCCGGGCTCGTCCTGCTGTGCGTCGGCGGTGCGGTCCTCGTGGCGGGCGCGGGTCTCTCCGTCCCCTCGTGGTGGCCTTACGACGGACGGCACGACGTACTGCTGAGCGACGCCGACCGGACGCGCTGGCGCGAGGAGGGCTGGTGGTGGCCGGTCGTCATCGCGGTGCTGGCGCTGCTGCTGATCCTCGGTCTGTGGTGGTTCTTCGCCCAACTGCGGCGCGCACGGCTGGCGGAGGTCCTGGTCGACAGCGGCGACGGCGAAGGCGCGCTGCTGAGGGGCCGGGCGCTGCAGGGCGCCCTGGAGGACGAGGCGGCGTCGCTGGAAGGCGTCTCCGGCGCGTCCGTCCTGCTGACGGGCCGCCGGACCGCGCCACAGGCGCTGGTGGCGCTGCGCCTGGAGCCGGACGCCTCGCCCGCCGGTACGCTGGCGCGGCTCTCGGACGAGGCGGTCGCGCACGCCAGGGACTCGGCGGGGCTGGAGTCCCTGCCGACGGAGGTACGGATGCGGGCGGCGAAGCACCGGGCCCGGCGGGTTTCCTGACGGTCGGGGTGCGGCCGTAACCGGTGCTCCGCCCCCGGACCGCCGTGCTTCGAACGCCGGCGGGGCAGGAATCGCCTCCGTCGGCGTTCGGGGGCACCGCCATATCAGAAGCCGTGGCGCGCCCCGCCGTCGATCGGGAGCATGACGCCGGTCAGATAGGACGCCGCCGGCGAGAGCAGGAACGCCGCCGTGCGGCCGAACTCCTCCGGGGTGCCGTAACGCCGCAGCGGGATGGCCGCCTCGTTGGCCCTGCGTGCCGCCTCCGCGTCGCCCGACAGGGCGTCCAGCTCGCGGACGCGGTCCGTGTCGATGCGGGAGGGCAGCAGGCCGACCACGCGGATGCCGCGCGGGCCCAGTTCGTCCGCCAAGGACTTGGCGAAGCCCGCGAGGCCCGGGCGGAGGCCGTTGGAGATGGTCAGGCCGGGGATGGGTTCGTGCACCGAACCGGACAGCACGAAACCGATCACACCGCCCTCGTTCAGTTCGGCCGCGGCCGTGCGCGCCATGCGGACGGCGCCGAGGAAGACGGACTGGAACGCGGCGGCCCACTGCTCGTCGGTGTTGTCCGCGGCGTAGCCCGGTGCCGGGCCACCGACGCTGACGAGGATGCCGTCGAAGCGGCCGAAGTGCGCGCGGGCGGCGGCGACGAGGCGTTCCGCGGCGGAGGGGTCGGCGTTGTCACAGGCGACGCCCACCGCGGCCGAGCCGAGTTCGGCCGCGGCGTCGGTGACCGTCTTCTCGTCGCGCCCGGTGACGACGACCTTCGCGCCGTCGGCGACGAGCGCCCGCGCGGAGGCGTTGCCGAGGCCCCTCGATGCGCCGGTGACGATGTAGACGCGGTCCTTCAGTCCAAGATCCATGGCCCTATCCTGCCGTCCTCTGCCCGGTGAGCGCGAGGGCCGTGGTCACCAGTCCGATGTGGCTGAACGCCTGCGGGAAGTTGCCGAGGTGCGCTCCCGTCGCGGGGTCGTACTCCTCGGAGAGGAGACCCACGTCGTTGCAGAGGCCGAGCAACTGCTCGAACAGTTCGCGGGCCTCCTTCTCGCGGCCCGTCATCCGCAGCGCGTCGGCCAGCCAGAAGGAGCAGACCAGGAACGCGCCCTCGCGGCCGGGCAGTCCGTCGACCTGGGTGGCGTCCTGGGTATAGCGGCGGACGAGCGGTCCACTGGCCAGCTCCCGCCGCACCGCGTCCACCGTGCCGACGACCCGGGGGTCGTCCGGGGGCAGGAAGCCGACGCGCGGGATCAGCAGGACCGCGGCGTCGAGCTCCGTGGAGCCGTACGACTGGGTGAAGGTGCCGCGGGCCGGGTCGAAGCCCTTCTCGCAGACCTCGCGGTGGATGTCGTCCCGCATGGCCCGCCAGCGTGCCGCGTCGCCGCGCAGCGACGGTTCGCCCTCGAGAGTGCGTACGGCGCGGTCGGCTGCGACCCATGCCATGACCTTGGAGTGGACGAAGTGACGGCGCGGACCCCGGACCTCCCACAGACCTTCGTCCGGCTCGCGCCATTTGGACTCGAGGAAGCCGAGCAGGCTCAGCTGGATGTTCCAGGCGTGTCGCTCGGGCGTGAGACCGGCCTGCCTGGCCAGGTAGAGGGACTCGATGACCTCGCCGTAGACGTCGATCTGCAGTTGGCACCTCGCCTCGTTGCCGACGCGGACCGGCGCCGAGCCGGCATAGCCGCTGAGCCAGTCCAGCTCCATCTCGGGCAGGCGGCGTTCGCCGGCCACTCCGTACATGATCTGCAGATCGGCCGGGTCGCCGGCGACGGCCCGCAGCAGCCAGTCCCGCCAGGCCGCGGCCTCGTCCAGGTAACCGACGGACACCATGGCGCTCAAGGTGAGGGTCGCGTCGCGCAGCCAGCAGAAGCGGTAGTCCCAGTTCCGTACGCCGCCGAGGTCCTCGGGCAGGGACGTCGTGGGCGCGGCGACGATACCTCCTGTGGGGGCGTACGTGAGCGCCTTGAGGGTGATCAGGGAGCGCAGCACGGCGTCGCGGTAGGGGCCCTGGTAGCGGCACTTCGACGACCATGTCTCCCAGTCCTGGAGGCAGTGGTCCAAGGACTCGTGCGGGTCGACGAGTGGGGGCCGAGGCTTGTGCGAGGGGTGCCAGGTGAGGACGAACGCCACCTTCTGGCCCTCCTCGACCGTGAACGACGAGCAGGTGCTGAAGTGCTGACCCCATGTCTTGACTTCCGGTTCGCTGCGCAGCCACACGGAGTCGGGTCCCGCGACCGCGACCCGGTGGCCGTCCTCGCGGCGTACCCACGGCACCACGGAACCGTAGTCGAACCGCAGCCGCAGGGTGCCGGCCATCTCGACCGAGCCGCTCAGGCCCTCGACGATGCGGACGACGTCCGGCGCCTCGTCACGCTGCGGCATGAAGTCGAGGACCCGGACCTTGCCGGTGCGGGTCTCCCACACTGTTTCCAGCACCAGTGACGCGCCGAGATAGCGGCGGCTGGTGCAGGCGCCCGCGCCCTTGGGCGCGATCCGCCAATGGCCGTTCTCCTCGTCGCCGAGGAGGGCGGCGAAGCATGCGGCGGAGTCGAAACGGGGAAGGCACAGCCAGTCGATGGAGCCGTCCTTGCCGACCAGTGCAGCGGTCTGCAGATCGCCGATGAGGGCGTAGTCCTCGATACGTTGGGTCACGCTCTGGCGTGTTCCCGCCAGAAGAGGACGCTAAGCAGCCGCGGGAGCAGGCTCGGACGTGGTCCGCTCCGCCGCCGCCAGGTCGCGCCTCTCCCGCCGGACGAGAACCACCCAGCCGACGGGAACCGCCGCTGCGAACAGCCACCACTGCACGGCGTACGCCATGTGGGCGCCGATGGAGTCGTGGTCCGGGGTCGGGATCATCTCGGGGCTGCCGCCTGCGGGCTTCGGCGCCGTCTGCTCCAGATAGCCGCCGAGCACCTGCCGGTCCAGCAGCTGCGCCTGCTGCTCGCTGTTGATCAGCATCACCTGGCGGGGCGGCAGGCCCTTCAGGTCCTTGATGCCGCTGGCGCCGGTCGTCTCGTCGGCCTTGAGCCGGCCGGTGACGGTCACGGTGCCCGCGGGGGCGGCCGGCACCTCGGGAAAGGCCTTCTGGTCGGCGGCGGCGGGGACCCAGCCGCGGTTGACGAGGACGGCACGGCCGTCGGCCAGCACCAGCGGGGTCAGTACGTGGAAGCCGACGCGGTCGTCGGCGTTGGTGCGGCGGCGGACGACCATCTCGTGGTCGGTGTCGAAGGTGCCGGTCGCGGTGATCTGCCGCCAGTAGTCGGAGCGCGGGACGGTGTGCCCGGGGGAGGTGAGCTCCTCCATCGGCACCGGCTTCGCCTCGAGGTTCCGTGCGATCAGGGCGTTCTGCTCGACCCTGCGCTCGTGCCGGTGCAGCTGCCAGAAGCCCAGCTCGATCATCGTGGGGATGAGAACGAGGCCGATGAGGGTGAGGATCACCCACTGCCGGGACAACAGGAAGCGGTACACGGCTTCGACCGTACCTGCTCGGCGCCGGGCCACGGACGGTGGGTCCCCGCCCGTGCCCCGGCCGGGCGCAGGTCACACCCTGTCGACGATGCCGGCCCTCCCCTCGGCGCGGGCGCAGTGGGCGCCGCAGTACCAGTGGCCCTCGACCTCGACACCCTGGCCGATGATCTGCACCCGGCAGTGCTCACAGATGGGCGCCATGCGGTGGATGGCGCAGGAGAAGCAGTCGAAGACGTGCACCGCGCCCTGCGCGTGCACCTCGAAGGACATGCCGTAGTCGTTTCCGCAAACCTCGCAACGTGCCATGCGCCACAGGGTGAAACGCTTCGGCGCCCCGGGCGAGCGGGCGGCGGGCGAGTCGCGCCCGGTTCACTCCGATGCGGGTGTCCGTCCGCCTCTACGCGTCCGGCGCGGGGGCGACGTCCCGCAGCAGCTGGGTGAAGGCGCCCTCGTCGACGACCGGCGTGCCGTACGAGGCGGCCTTGACGGTCTTGGACGTCGCCGCGTCCGGGTCGTTGGTCACCAGCAGACTCGTGAGCCGTGACACGCTCGTGGCGACGTGCAACCCCGCCTCGACGGCCCGGTCCTCGAGCAGTTCACGCTCCACGGAGGTGTCGCCGGAGAAGGCGACCCGCATGCCCTGCACCAGCTGCCCGCCCGGCTCGTACCTCCCGGGGTTGGCGTACGGGCACGGCGGCCGCTTGCGCGACGGGCGCCAGCTGCTGTGCCCGTACGACGACTGGTAGCCGACGCGGGGGGCGGCGGGAGCGTCCGACCACTCCGTCAGCGGCCGGCATTCGAGCAGCGGCAGCCGCACACCGTCACGGGCCGCGGTGTGCAGGCTCGGCCGGAACGCCTCCGCGAGTACGCGGGCGTCGTCCAGGGCATGGTGGGCACGCTGCTGCACGACCCCGTAGTGCGCGGCCAGCGACTCGAGCTTGTGGTTGGGCAGCGGGAGTCGTAGCTCCTTGGCGAGGGCGATGGTGCACAGCCGTTGCCGGGTCGGCGCCGCGCCCCGCGCACGCGCGTACTCCCTGGCGATCATGGACCAGTCGAACGTGGCGTTGTGCGCGACCAGGACCCGGCCGTCGAGCCGCGCGGAGAGCTCGCCGGCGATTTCCCCGAACAGTGGGGCGCCTTCGAGCGCCTCGCTCGTCAGACCGTGGATCCACACCGGTCCGGGGTCGCGCTCCGGGTTGACGAGCGTGTACCAGTGGTCCTCGACGTTGCCGTGGGTGTCGAGGCGGTAGACGGCAGCCGACACTATCCGGTCGTCACGGGCGAGGCCGGTGGTCTCCACGTCGACGACCGCGTACCCCTGTGGGTACGCGGCCGGCCACGTCGTCGCTGCGGTCCTACGGTCGTCGAGCATGGTCACAGAGAATACGGGCAGGCACCGACAGCCCTGTCCCGCCCCCAGCGCCCGAAGGCCGGGGTGTGGCTCCGCGTCCCCAACTTCCTTGCGTGAGAGGCTCCCCGGATGAGTGAAGCGACCGGCGGCGAAAGTCACGACGAGGCGCACTCCGGCGGACTCGGCACCCGCCTCAACTGGCTGCGCGCAGCCGTCCTCGGCGCGAACGACGGCATTGTCTCGACGGCGGGCATCGTGGTCGGTGTGGCCGGTGCGACGGACTCGCGGCCGGCGCTGCTCACCGCGGGCCTCGCCGGCCTGCTCGCCGGTTCGATGTCGATGGCGGCAGGCGAGTACGTGTCCGTCTCCACGCAGCGCGACTCGGAGAGGGCCGCGCTGGCGGTGGAGAAGCGGGAGCTGAAGGAACAGCCGGAGGCCGAACTGGAAGAGCTGACCCGCATGCTGGCCGACCGCGGCCTGTCGGAGGAGGTGGCCAGGGAGGCCGCCGTGCAGCTCACCGACCGGGACGCGCTGCGTGCCCACGCGCGGGTGGAACTCGGCATCGACCCCGACGAGCTGACCAACCCCTGGCACGCGGCGGGCGCCAGCTTCCTGGCGTTCACGGTCGGTGCGCTGCTGCCGCTGCTGGCCATCGTGCTGCCGCCGGCGTCGGCCCGCCTGTACGTCACGGTCCTCTCGGTGCTCGCGGCGCTGGCGCTGACCGGCTGGTGGAGCGCCCGGCTGGGCGCTGCCGCGGCCGGGCCCGCCGTCCTGCGCAACGTGTGCGGCGGGGCTCTCGCCATGGCGGTGACGTACGCCGCCGGTTCGGCGCTCGACGCGGTCGGCGTCTGAGGCGCTGTCAGGTCCTGACGCGCTTCACCTCGACGCGGTCGGGCGGGAAGCGGTCGATGCCGACGACCGGGGTGTCGTCGCTGACCGTGATCTTCAGTTCGGGCATCGCGACGAGCGGTCCGATGTCGACGGGCGCTCCGGACGGTGAGCACTGCCAGAGCTCCAGGGAAGTGAGCGCGGGCAGCTCGCGCAGCGCGGTGAGGCCGTTCGGCAGTTCGCACCGCCAGAGGTGCAGGTGCCGCAGCGTGGAGTGGCCGAGGAGCGGACGCGGGTCGAGAGGGTCGACCTCGTACAGGCTCAGACTCGTCAGCGACGGTGGCAGCGGCAGGCGCGCCAGTTGACGCAGCTGCGACTGGCCCGCGATCGTCAGCCCTTCCAGCAACGGCCACCGCTCGATGCCCTCCAGGCTCACGTAACGGGTCTGGTGGTGGAGCCCGAGGTGGACGAGGCCCGGTCCGACCGGCAGTTCCGCGAGGCTCTCGATGAGCAGCGGCTGGGAGAGATTCACGCTGCGCAGGTCGGGCATGTCCCGCAAGGGCTCGATCGAGACCTCCGGATGAACTTCCCAGAGCGAGAGTCGCTCGAGTCCCGGTCGCGCCAGCGGCCGCAGGTCGCGCAGTTCGGGGCACCGGCTCAGACCGACATCCTTGAGCCGCCGGAACGACGCGAGCGGTGTGAGGTCGTCCACCACGCCGTTCTCGTACAGGAAGAGCCACTCGGGGTCCTCCACCGCGAGCAGCGGAGTGAGGTCGTGGTGGTCGCCCGCCACGTGCAGGCGCCGGGCCTTGGGTATGTGGCGGAGGGCGCGGAGCTGTTCGGGCGTCTGGACATGCAGGTACGAGGTGTTCCACGCCCCGGCGGCCAGCACGTCCCTGGCGTACGACTCGGTGTCGAACGAGCCCCACGCCGTCGACACCTGGAACGCCACGGACAGCCGTGCGTCCTCCCGGAACCGCGCGGCCACCTCGAACGCGGCGTCCCCTTTGATCAGGGCCGCCGTGCGCACCACGGCCGCCGCCGTGTACTCCTCCAGGTCCTCAGGCCCCGGCAGCAGCTCCAGCACCAGTTCGCCGACCTTGGCGAGCTGCGCCGCGTCCTCCTGGGTGCGCGGGGGCAGCAGATCCTGCGTGCGCGACTGCACCGTCGCGCGGATCTCCGGGTCCAGCTCCGGGGCGTGCTCCAGACAGGCCGCGGCGAGCAGCACCAGACGGTGCCGGTGGCGCTGCGCCCGGTCGGCGCGGCGGAGCAGGTGCCGCAGCAGCCGGGCCCGTTCCTCGACGCGGGCGTGGCCGACGGCCATCTGCACCACGTCGTCCCACTGGTCGTCGTGCGCGTTCTGCACCAGGACCCCGAAGTCGCGAGCCTCCACAGCGGCCTTGGCGCCCAGATAGTCCTGGAACGTCCGGTGCACGAAGTCCACCGCACCCGGGCGGGGTTCACGCAGCAGACCGCTCCTGATGAGCAGATGGGAGAAGACCTGCTCGGGGTTGCCCTGCACCTGCGGCATGGCGGCCAGCCACTCGGCCACCATCTCCACCGCCTCGGCGCGCTCGGCCTCCACCTGACCGTTGCGGATGAGCCAGTACGCCAACCGCTGCAGCAGCGCCGTCTGCTCCTCACGCGTCAGATCGACACCCTCCACACCGACGATCTCCCGCTCGGTGTCCCGCCGCACCAGCAGCATGTCCAGCGCGGCGTCGTACAGCTCCTTGCGGGCGCGCGGCAGTTGCATCCTGCGGTCCCGGTTCAGCGCGCACAGCAGGGCGCACATCAGCGGGTTGGTGGCCAGCCGGCCCAGATCACGGCGGGTGGAGACGGCCTTGCGCAGGGACGTCTCGTAGGTGTCGAGCTGGGCGCGTTCGGTCTGGGACAGGCACTCCTGGCGCGCGGCCTCGTGCCAGTGGCCGATGAACGAGCGGATGTCGTCGCGCTCCATCGGCAGCAGCGAGTGCCCGACGAATCCCTGGCGGGACAGCCAGTCCTCCGGGACGGCCGACGGCCGGGTCGTCACCACGTACCGGGCGTCCGGATAGGCGGCGATCAGCGACTTCAGCCAGTTCTCCGTACGGTGCCGCTGCCGTGAGGGGATCTCGTCCACCCCGTCGACCAGGATCAGCGCCCGGCCGTCCGTCAGCAGCTTCTCCGTCCAGCCGGCGGGTGCCTCACCGTGCAGCGGGACCCCCGCCGCCCGTAGGAAGGCGTCCGGCATCGGCAGCGTGTCGGACGACGTGAAGGCGCGCAGCCGCAACAGGAAGGGCACGCACCGGTTCCAGTCCTCCAGATCCTTGCCGAAACTGCGCCGGGCGGCGTTCAGCGCGAGCCACTGCACCAGGGTGCTCTTGCCGGAGCCGGCGGCACCACGCAGGACGAGCCGGTCGGCCGAGGACAGGATCTGCTCCGCCTTCACGGCGACCTGTCCGGTCCGGGGCAGGCCGAAACCCTTCTGGTGGGGCCCGTCCCCGCTGACCGCCAGGGAGATGTACGCCGTGTCCAGCGGCCACTCGCTGCCGGACCTGCCGAGCGTGAGCCCGAACAGCTCCAGACGCCCGTGGGTCTCCGCCACATAGTCCGCGTACCGTCCCTCGAAGCCGAGGGCGACCGCCTCCGGACGCGGGCCGAGCCGGTCCCTGACGTCCTCGACGAGCGCTTCGGTGCGGCCCGCCCTGCGGGTCTGCTCCACCGCCGCCCGTGCCATGAACGACTGGTCGGCGGTCAGGTTCTCGACCATGTGCGCGCAGCACAGCCGCAGCAGCTCGTCGTAGAGTTCCACGCCCCGCTCTGCCAGGCCGGCCGCCGGGTCCCGCAGCGTCCGGAACAGCCGCTCCGGGTCGAGGTCCAGCGCGAACAGCCGGTCGGGACTGACCGTCCCCGCGGCCTGGACGGTGTCCCGTACCGCCTCGACGGCGGCCTCGCGCTCATGGTCGGGCAGGTCGGTGTACGGGTCCGAGAGCCGGCCCGCGAGCTTCTTCGCCACCGGGGCAGGGTTCGGCCGGGGGAGCGGCGCGGCCCGGCGGCCCGTCACCAGGCCCGCCCCCGGGCGGGCGGCGATCAGCGATTTCACGACGGTCACGGCCAGCGTCCCGGCCAGTCGTAAGACGACGGCTTCCAACCCCTGCACTGCGGTTCCTCCCCGTGAATTCACCGGCCACCGGATCGTACGGTCCGCGATCCGTGTCGCGCCGGTCATCGGTGCATGCCCGCGGTGCGGACGGGCCTACCCTCAGCGGGCGAAGACGGTCGCGGTCCGCGCACACACGCGGGACGTACTCCACCGGTCCGGCGCTCGCCGCGGCGGCTGTGCGACGGGTCGCCGGACACGCCGAAACGGCGTCAAGCGGCGGCGTTCTCCCACTTCGGCGCGTCCGTCCCCCAGATCCCGGGCGGGCGGGCCCAGTCGGCCGGTCCGCCGTCGTAGCCGACCGCCGGAACGGCGTGACGCAGGCGGCCCATGGGGCTGTCCCTCCCGGTGAGCCACCGATCGGCGTCGTACGCCGCCGGGTCCCCGTCCGGGGCCTTGACGAGACCTCCGGTCAGCCAGGCCGCCGTCTGTGTGAGAGCGGCCTCCACCAGCCGGGATCCGCCCGCGCCGTGCTGTCCGGTCAGCGCGCGCAGCACCCCGGCGGCCAGCAGGTATCCGGTGCCGTGGTCGAGGGCCTGGGCGGGCAGTGTGCCCGGGCGGCCTTCTTCGCCCTCCGTGGCGGCGATGCCGGTCGCCGCCTGGACCAGGCTGTCGAAACCGCGCCGCCCGTCCCACGGACCGTAACGGCCCCAGGCCGACAGCCGGGCCACGACCAGGCCCGGACGGCGCTCGGCCAGCGCCTGGGGAGAGAGACCGAACCGGTCGAGGGCGCCCGGTCGGTAGCCGGTCACCACCACGTCGGCCAGGGACAGCAGTTCCTCGAACGTGGCACGGTCGGCGACCGCGGCCAGGTCGAGCCGGGTGGACCGTTTCCCCACGCCGGTGTCGCTGTGGGCGTCCTGACTCTCCGGCAGATGCGGGGAGTCGATCCGCAACACGTCGGCGCCCAGCAGCGCGAGTGTCCGCGTGGCGACCGGTCCGGCCAGCACCCGGGTCAGGTCCAGCACGCGCAGTCCCGAACAGGGCAGGGACGCCCGGCCGTTCGCGGCTCGCGGCGGGCAGTCGTCGCCGAGCCGCTCCGCGCGCAGCAGCGGACGCCCGGCGGTGGCCGCACCCTGCGGGTGCTGCGCCCATTCGTCCCCGCTGCGCATGGCCACGGCAAGGCCGCCCGCCGCGTACACGCTCTCCTCTACGTCCACGGCGCGGCGTTCGCCGATCGCGCCTGCGGCGGCCTCGACGCCGGCGTCCTCGGGGAGGGACAGCGCGTCGAGCAACCGTGCCCGGTGGTGCGGGTAGTTGGCGTGGGTGCGCACCCATCCGTCCGCGGCACGCCAGAACCGGGACAGCGGTGCGAACGTGGTCGGCGCCACGCCGTCCACCCGCACCAGCCTGTCACTGAGGAACGCCGTCGTCACCGCACCGTCGTCGACGGTCACGGAGGGGACCTGACCGCCACCGCGCCGCGCGGCCAGCTCCGCGGCGGCGAGGGAGCAGACCGCGACGGTGGCACGCGCCAGCTCCATGACCGGCAGCCGGGAGGGCAGCGAGCCGCCGCCCTTGTGGACGACACGGCCGAGCAGAGCCGGATCACCACCCAGAGCCGCCCATGCGTGGGCGGTACCGCTGGACGGGAGACCGAGGGGTGAGTGGGTCATGCACTCACTATGGCACCGGCTGCCACAACGCAAGGGGCCCGGTGCGGATCGCGGATCGCGCACCGGGCCCCTCACATGAAGCTGCTAGCGGCGGACCGCGTCCAGAGCGTCGGTGACGCCCGTGCCGTAGAAGCCGTTGTCGCGCTCGCCACCCTCGCACACCGCGTCGACGGTGCCGTCGCCGTTGATGTCGTACGGGTTGGTGCACGCCGTGTCGTCAGCCTGCGCGTACAGCAGACCCTTTACCAGGGCCGGCGGTGCGTACGGGTGGGTCGACTTGATCAGCGCGGCCACGCCCGCGACGTGCGGGGAGGCCATCGACGTACCGGCCTTGTAGCCGTAGCCGCCCGGAACCGTGGACAGGATCCGGCCGTCGACCGCCGGCGCGTCCGGCGCCTGGTAGCGCGTCGAGTCGCCGCCGGGGGCGGAGATGTCGATCACGCCGTCGCCGTAGTTGGAGTACGAGGCCTTCAGGCCCTTCGCACCCAGCGCGGACACCGTGACGACGCCCGGGATCTGCGTCGGGATGTCGAGGCACTCGCGCGGGTTGACGACCCGCTCGACCGGGGTGGTGTCGTTCGGGCTCGTGGTGTCGGTGAGCTCGTCCGCCGCCAGGTCCATGCGGGAGTTGCCGGCCGCGGCGACGTTCACCGCGCCCTTGCCCTCCGCGTAGCGGGTGGCGCGGGAGACGGCCTCGACGAGGGCCTTCTGGTCCGCGTCGTTCTTGCAGTTGAACAGCCACGGGTCCGTGTAGTAGCTGTTGTTGGTCACGTCGACGCCGTGCTCCGCCGCCCACACGAAGCCGCAGACGACGGCCTCGGTGTAGAAGAAGCCGTCGGGCTGCGAGACCTTGATGCCGGAGACCTTCACGCCCGGCGCGACGCCGGTGACGCCGACGCCGTTCTTCGCGGCGGCGATCGTGCCCGCGACATGGGTGCCGTGGTCCGACTCGGTCGGACCGGGACGCCAGGCGCCGTCCGCCGTGTTCGGCACGCCGCCCACGCAGCTGACGGAGGCCTCACGGTCGAAGTTCGGCGCGAGGTCCGGGTGGGTGTCGTCGACACCCGTGTCGATGACGGCGACCGTGACCTTGTCACTGCCGAGCGTCTTCTCGTGCGCCTTGTCGGCCTTGATGGCCGGGAGGTCCCACTGCAGGGGCTCCAGCGGGTCCTGGCCCGAGGACGCCACCGCGGCGGAGGCCTTCGCCTCGTCGGCGGTGAGCGGACGCTCCGACTCGATGGCCATGTCGGCCGACGGCGCCAGAGGCGCGGTGCGCGTGGCACCGGCCGACGCCACGCCCCGCACACCGCGGATGGTCGTGGCGAAGTCCGGGTTCTGCGAGTGGACGACGATGACGCCTATCTGGTCGTAGGCCATCACCACCGTTCCGCCGGCCTTGGCTATGGCCTTCTTGACCGACTTCGCGGTGCCGTGACCGCCCTTCACGTTCACGACGTACGACAGCTTGGGTCCGTCCGCCTGGACCGCCGCAGGTACGTCGTCGACCGGCGCCGCCGTAGCGGCCCCCGCGGGCAGGAAGCCGAGCGAGGCCGTGAGCGCCAGACCGGCGGGCAGCGCGAGTGCGCGGCGCCGTCTGGATCCCAGATGAGCCATGGGTTCTCCACATCATCCGTGACAACCGCCCAGACACCCCTGTGCGAATGGGCGGGTACATGACGAGCGAAGCTATCGCTGATCAAGGTCCGAATTCAATGAGTTCGCGAAGGAAGTACAGAAGAAAAAGACCAGGGCTGAACCAGTTCGGCGCGTGCCCCGTGCCGTTGTCAGGGAGTGGAGCAACATCGAACCGCCCCTGCCAGTGACATCCCCGAGTCAATCCCCACCGCCCCCGCGTCGCGAGGAGATTCCGTGACCACCGATGCACCGCCGCCCGAGCGCGGTACGCAGACCAGCACCGTCAAGCCCACGACCCAGTCGTTCGCGCAGGTGCAGCAGAGTGCGGAATTCGGCGAACTGCGCCGCACATACCGTTCCTTCGCCTTCCCCCTGACCGTCGCGTTCATCGCCTGGTACCTGCTCTACGTCCTGCTCTCGAACTACGCCGGCGGCTTCATGGGCACGAAGCTCTTCGGCAACATCAACGTCGCTCTGGTCTTCGGCCTCGCGCAGTTCCTGACCACGTTCCTCATCGCCTGGTTCTACTCCCGGCACGCCGCCGCGAAGCTCGACCCGAAGGCCGAGGCCATCAAGTCCCGTATGGAGGCCGACGCATGAGCCCCGCCCTGCACCTCGCGGCCTCGAGCGCCACGACCGAGCACCGGCCGCTGATCATCACACTCTTCGCGGCCTTCGTCGTCGGGACGCTGTTCATCACCGTCTGGGCCGGCCGGCAGACCAAGGACGCCGCCGACTTCTACGCGGGCGGACGCCAGTTCACCGGCTTCCAGAACGGCCTCGCCATCTCGGGCGACTACATGTCGGCCGCCTCGTTCCTCGGCATCGCCGGCGCCATCGCCCTCTTCGGCTACGACGGCTTCCTCTACTCCATCGGCTTCCTGGTCGCCTGGCTCGTCGCCCTGCTGCTGGTCGCCGAGCCGCTGCGCAACTCCGGCCGCTACACGATGGGCGACGTCCTCGCCTACCGGATGCGCCAGCGCCCGGTCCGTACCGCCGCGGGCGTCTCCACCATCGTCGTCTCGATCTTCTACCTGCTCGCGCAGATGGCGGGCGCGGGCATCCTCGTCTCGCTGCTGCTCGGCATCACCAGCGACGGCGGCAAGATCGCGATCGTCGCCCTCGTCGGTCTGCTGATGATCGTCTATGTGACCATCGGCGGGATGAAGGGCACCACCTGGGTGCAGATGGTCAAGGCCGTCCTGCTCATCGCGGGCACCCTGCTCATCACGTTCCTGGTGCTGTGGAAGTTCAACTTCAACATCTCCGACCTGCTCGGAGAGGCGGCGAAGAACAGCGAGGTCGGACAGAAGGGCAACCCCGACGCCTTCCTCGAGCCCGGCCTCAAGTACGGCGTCGACGGGATGACCAAGCTCGACTTCATCTCCCTCGGCATCGCGCTCGTCCTCGGCACCGCCGGACTCCCGCACATCCTGATCCGCTTCTACACGGTGCCCACCGCCAAGGCCGCGCGTAAGTCCGTCAACTGGGCCATCGGCATCATCGGCGCGTTCTACCTGATGACCATCGCGCTCGGCTTCGGCGCCGCCGCGATTGTCGGACCCGCGGAGATCAAGGCGTCCAACCCGGCGGGCAACACCGCTGCCCCGCTGCTCGCCCTGCACATCGGCGGCGTCGACTCCGCCTGGGGCGCGATCCTGCTCGCCGTGATCTCGGCCGTCGCCTTCGCCACCATCCTCGCCGTCGTCGCCGGACTCACGCTGGCCTCCTCGTCGTCGTTCGCGCACGACATCTACGCCAACGTCATCCGCAGGGGACAGGCCACGGAGAAGGAGGAGGTCCGCGCCGCGCGCTGGGCGACCGTCTTCATCGGCATCGTGTCCATCGCCCTCGGCGCGCTGGCCCGCGACCTGAACGTGGCCGGTCTCGTCGCCCTCGCCTTCGCTGTCGCCGCCTCGGCCAACCTGCCCACGATCCTCTACAGCCTGTTCTGGAAGAGGTTCACCACCCAGGGCGCCCTGTGGTCCATCTACGGAGGCCTCGCCTCCTCGGTGTTCCTGGTGCTGTTCTCGCCGGTGGTCTCCGGCAGCCCGTCCGCGATGTTCCCGAGCGTGGACTTCGCATGGTTCCCGCTGTCCAACCCGGGTCTCATCTCCATCCCGCTGGGCTTCCTGCTCGGCTGGCTGGGCTCGATCCTGACCAAGGAGAAGCCCGACGAGGGCAAGTACGCCGAGCTCGAGGTCAAGTCCCTCACCGGCATCGGCGCCCACTGAGAGGAAACCGACACACGCATGTCAGCGGCCGCGTCGTAGGGTCCTACGACGCGGCCGTGCCGTACCTCGTGCCAATCGGGCCCTGGTGTTGTCGGCGCCGTCGCGTAGGCTCGAAACCGTCGGATCCGCGAATAGGGGAGGGGGCCCACAGTGCTCATCGACACCTACGGCCGAGTGGCCACTGACCTGCGCGTTTCTCTGACGGACCGGTGCAATCTGCGGTGTACGTACTGCATGCCGGAAGAGGGCCTCCAATGGCTGGCCAAGCCCGACCTGCTCACCGATGACGAAATCGTCCGCCTGATCCGCATCGCCGTCACCGACCTCGGCATCACCGAGGTGCGCTTCACCGGCGGTGAGCCGCTGCTGCGGCCGGGACTCGTCGGCATCGTCGAGCGCTGCGCCGCCCTCGAGCCCCGCCCCAAGATGTCCCTCACCACCAACGGCATCGGACTCAAGCGCACCGCCGCTGCCCTCAAGGCCGCCGGCCTCGACCGGGTCAACGTCTCCCTGGACACCCTGCGGCCCGACGTCTTCAAGACCCTCACCCGTCGCGACCGCCACCACGACGTGCTCGACGGCCTCGAAGCCGCCCGCGCCGCCGGTCTGACCCCGGTCAAGGTCAACGCCGTCCTGATGCCCGGCATGAACGACGACGAGGCCCCCGACCTGCTCGCCTGGGCCGTGGAGCACGACTACGAGCTGCGTTTCATCGAGCAGATGCCGCTCGACGCACAGCACGGCTGGAAGCGTGACGGCATGATCACCGCGGGGGACATCCTCCAGTCCCTGCGGACACGCTTCACCCTCACCCCCGAAGGCGACGCCGCGCGCGGATCCGCGCCGGCGGAGCGGTGGCTCGTCGACGGCGGGCCGCACCGGGTCGGCGTCATCGCCTCCGTCACCCGTCCGTTCTGCCGCGCCTGTGACCGGACCCGGCTCACCGCCGACGGTCAGGTGCGCACCTGCCTCTTCGCCACCGAGGAGACCGACCTGCGGGCGGCGCTGCGCTCGGAGGCGCCCGACGAGGAGATCGCCCGCATCTGGCGGCTGGCGATGTGGGGCAAGAAGGCCGGATCCGGTCTCGACGACCCGTCGTTCCTTCAGCCGGAGCGGCCCATGTCAGCCATCGGCGGCTGACCCGGCCCCGGCACCCCGCTCCCACTCCTCCAGCGTCACGACGTCCTTCAGGAAACCGCGCACCCCGAGGAACTGGGACAGGTGCTCGCGGTGCTCGTCGCACGCCAGCCACGTCTTGCGACGGTCCGGAGTGTGCAGCTTCGGGTTGTTCCAGGCGAGGACCCAGACGGCGTCGGTACGGCAGCCCTTGGCCGAGCAGATCGGGGTTTCGTCACTCACCGGAAGATTCACGGGATCATTGTCCCAGCATGGCGACGCCGAGCAGCCACGGGGGGAGCTGCCCGGCGTCGGTCCGTCGCTCCGACGGGGGATGCGGAGCGCGTACGCAGTATGTCACGGGGGACAGGGTGCGGTGCACCGGAACTTCATGATTGATCTGAGCTTTTCTTGAGCTTCACGAGCCCGCCGGACACCGCTCGCGATCAGCGCTGCCCGGCCCCCGGACGGTCCTCCTGGAAGGGCTCCGCCTCCGGCTCCGGTTCCGCCGCGCGCTGCCCGGGGCCCGCCTCGACGGCCGGCCGGACCGGGGGCTCGACGAACGTCGACGGCAGCGAAGGGGCGTTCTCCCGCCCGGCGTTGGCGATGACGACGGAGATGTACGGCAGCAGCACACCGAGCACCAGCGCCACGATCGCCACATGGCGTTCCACGTTCCACAGGACCGCCGCGAGGATCACGGCGACCGTCCTGATCGACATCGAGATCACATAGCGGCGCTGCCTGCCGCGGACGTCGTCGGCGAGGCCCTGCCGTGCGCCGGTGATCCGGAAGACCTCGGTCCCACCGTGCTTCCGCATCGTGCTCCACCACCCGATTTCCCCGCGCCGGACGTTCGGCGGAAATTCCCTGCTCGGACCCTCCACGGTACGCCTGGGCTGCGCCGCGTTCGAGAGCGGGGCCGCCGATGTCTGCGTGCCCGGCCTGCGCAGACGCACGTACGGCTGACTTCGACATGCGCCGTACGGCCTACGGGCCGAGACTGGCGACGTAACTGCTCACGCAGGGCCGTACAAGGAGGCAGCCATGGGCTGGTTGTGGGCGATCGTCGTGGGATTCGTGCTGGGCCTGCTCGCGAAAGCGATCATCCCAGGCAAGCAGCACAGTCCCCTGTGGCTGACCACCATCTTCGGCATCATCGGCGCCGTCATCGGCAACGCCGTCGCACGTGGTTTCGGCATCGAGGAGACCAGCGGCATCGACTGGGGCCGGCACGCACTGCAGCTCGCGGCTGCCATCGTCATCGTCTTCCTGGGCGACATGGCCTACACCGCCGCCCGCGGTAAGAAACGGCATCACGCCTGACGAAGACCCGTGGCCGGGTGGGCGATCACGCCCACCCGGCCACGGTCATGTCCGCTCCGGTCACCCGGCCACGGAATGTCCCGCTCCGGTCAGCCGGCCGCGACCTCGACCGCCGCCAGGTTCTTCTTGCCCCGGCGCAGCACCAGCCAGCGGCCGTGCAGCAGGTCGTCGCCGGCCACCACCGCGTCCTCGGCGGTCACCTTCACGTTGTTCACGTAGGCGCCGCCCTCCTTCACCGTGCGGCGGGCGGCGGACTTGCTCGGCGCCAGACCGACCTCGGTGAACAGGTCGACCACCGGCAGCAGCTCGCCTACCCGCGCGTGCGGCAGCTCGGCGAGGGCGGCACGCAGTGTCGCCTCGTCCAGGTCCGCCAGCTCGCCCTGCCCGAACAGCGCCCGAGAGGCGTTGATCACCGCGGCGCACTGGTCCTCGCCGTGCACCAGCGTCGTCAGCTCCTCCGCCAGCGCGCGCTGCGCGGCCCGTGCCTGCGGCCGCTCCTCGGTCTGCTTCTCCAGCTCCTCGAGCTCCTCGCGGCTCTTGAAACTGAGGACCCGCATGTAGCGGGAGATGTCCCGGTCGTCCGTGTTCAGCCAGAACTGGTAGAACGCGTACGGCGTCGTCATCTCCGGGTCGAGCCAGAGCGTTCCCGTCTCGGACTTGCCGAACTTGGTGCCGTCGGCCTTGGTCATCAACGGCGTGGCCAGGGCGTGCACGTCGGCGTCCGGCTCGAGCCGGTGGATCAGGTCCAGGCCCGCGGTCAGGTTGCCCCACTGGTCGCTGCCGCCCTGCTGCAGGGTGCAGCCGTAGCGGCGGTACAGCTCCAGGAAGTCCATGCCCTGCAGCAGCTGGTAGCTGAACTCCGTGTAGCTGATGCCCTGCTCGGACTCCAGGCGGCGGGCGACCGAGTCCTTGGTGAGCATCTTGTTGACGCGGAAGTGCTTGCCGATGTCCCGCAGGAACTCGATCGCGGACATGCCCGCGGTCCAGTCCAGGTTGTTCACCATGATCGCCGCGTTGTCGCCCTCGAAGGACAGGTAGGGCTCGATCTGCGAACGCAGCCGGTCGACCCAGCGCGCGATCGTCTCCGGATCGTTCAGCGTGCGCTCCGCGGTCGGCCGCGGGTCGCCGATCTGCCCCGTCGCCCCGCCGACCAGCGCGAGCGGGCGGTGCCCGGCCTGCTGGAGGCGGCGGATGGTGAGCACCTGCACCAGGTGACCGACGTGCAGGCTCGCCGCGGTGGGGTCGAAGCCGCAATAGAACGTGACAGGACCGTCCGCGAGAGCCTTGCGCAGGGCCTCTTCGTCGGTGGACTGGGCCATCAGCCCGCGCCACTTCAGCTCGTCGACGATGTCCGTCACGGTGTCGTGTCTCCTTGGAACAGTGGAAACCCCGCTGGGTGGTAGCAGGGCGCTACCACCCAGTCTATTGGTGACCGGGACCCGGCCCGACCGGATATCCGGCGCTCACACGCCCTTGCTCACCGAGCTCATGTTGAAGTCCGGCACCCGCAGCGCGGGCATCGAGGCCCGGGTGAACCAGTCACCCCACTCACGCGGCAGCGTCTTCTCGCTGCGCCCGGCCTCCGCCGTACGCGAGAGCAGATCGACGGGCGACTCGTTGAACCGGAAGTTGTTGACCTCGCCGACGACCTCGCCGTTCTCCACCAGATACACGCCGTCCCTGGTCAGACCGGTCAGCAGCAGCGTCGCCGGGTCGACCTCGCGGATGTACCAGAGGCATGTCAGCAGCAGACCGCGGGCCGTGCCGGCCACCATCTCCTCCAGGCTGCGCTCACCGCCGCCGTCCAGGATGAGGTTCCCGGCCCCGGGCGCCACCGGCAGGCCGGTCAGACCGGCGCTGTGCCGGGTGGTCACCAGATGATCGAGCTTTCCGTCCCGCACCCAGTCCGTCGCCGTGATCGGCAGCCCGTTGTCGAAGACGGAGGCGTCGTCGCCGGAGGAGTGGGCGATCACGAAGGGGGCCGACTCGAGGCCAGGCGCGTGCGGGTCGCTGCGCAGGGTCAGCGGAAGGGGGGACAGCTTCTCGCCGACGCGGGTGCCGCCGCCCGGCTTGGAGAAGACCGTGCGGCCCTCCGCAGCGTCGCGGGCCGCGGATGACCACATCTGGTAGATCAGCAGGTCGGCCACCGCGGTGGGCGGCAGCAGCGTCTCGTACCGGCCCGCGGGCAGCTCGGTCCGGCGCTGCGCCCACACCAGGCGCTGCGCCAGCTCGGCGTCCATGACGGCCGGGTCGACGTCCTTGAAGTCGCGCGTGGAACGGCCCGCCCACGCAGAGCGCGTGCGGTCCGGGGACTTGGCGTTCAGCTCGAGGGTGCCGTTCGGCTGGTCGTGCCGCAGCCGCAGCCCGGTGGAGGTGCCCACATACGTGGAGGTCATCTCGTGGTTGGCGAAGCCGTACAGCTCCCTGCGGCCTGCCCGGGCCCGGGCGAAGGCCTCGCCGAGGGCCGGTGCGAAGTCGGCGAACACGGCGGAGTTGGTCTCGGCGGGCGGGTCCGTGAAGTCGGGGGACGCCGGGGTGCCCTCGACCAGCGGCTGGGCGTCCTCCGCCGGACCGGCGCCGCGGGCGGCCGCCTCGGCGGCGCGCACCAGCGGCTCGAGGTCGGCGGCGGTCACCGCGGACCGGGACACCACACCGGAGGCGGTTCCCTCCGAGCCGTCGACGGTCGCGATGACGGTGAGGGTGCGGCCGCGGGTGACGCCGTTGGTGGTCAGGGTGTTGCCGGCCCAGCGCAGATTGGCGGACGACTCCTCGTCGGCGATGACGACACAGCCGTCGGCTGTGGACAGCTCGAGAGCCCGCTCGACGATCTCGTGCGGCTTGGTCGTACGGGGGCTCATCGGCCGGCCTCCTGCGTGGTGTTCAGAATGTTTACGCCCCGGAAGAGGGCGGAGGGGCAGCCGTGGGAGACCGCGGCGACCTGGCCCGGCTGGGCCTTTCCGCAGTTGAAAGCACCGCCGAGCACATAGGTCTGCGGGCCGCCGACCTGCTCCATGGAGCCCCAGAACTCGGTGGTCGTCGCCTGGTACGCGACGTCCCGGAGCTGTCCGGCCAGCCGGCCGTTCTCGATCCGGAAGAACCGCTGCCCGGTGAACTGGAAGTTGTAGCGCTGCATGTCGATGGACCACGACCGGTCGCCGACCACGTAGATCCCGCGCTCGACCCCGCCGATCAGGTCCTCCGTCGACAGGCCGCCCGGGTCCGGGCGGAGCGACACGTTCGCCATCCGCTGCACGGGGACGTGCGCGGGGGAGTCGGCGTAGGCGCAGCCGTTGGAGCGGCCGAGGTTCGTCAGCTTCGCGATCCGCCGGTCCAGCTGGTAGCCGACCAGCGTGCCGTCCTTGACCAGGTCCCAGCTCTGCGCCTCGACGCCCTCGTCGTCGTACCCGATCGTCGCCAGCCCGTGCTCGGCCGTGCGGTCGCCGGTCACGTTCATCACGGACGAGCCGTACGCCAGCTTCCCCAGCTGGTCGAAGGTCGCGAACGAGGTTCCCGCGTACGCGGCCTCGTAGCCGAGCGCCCGGTCCAGTTCGGTGGCGTGGCCGATCGACTCGTGGATCGTCAGCCACAGGTTCGACGGGTCGACCACCAGGTCGTAGCGGCCGGACTCGACGCTCGGCGCGCGCATCTTCTCCGCGAGCAGCCCGGGGATCTCCTCCAGCTCCCGGTCCCAGTCCCAGCCCGTGCCGGTCAGGTACTCCCAGCCGCGGCCGGCCGGCGGCGCGATCGTGCGCATCGAGTCGAACTCGCCGCTGGTGCCGTCGACGGCGACCGCGGTGAGCTGTGGGTGCAGCCGGACCCGCTGCTGGGTGGTGACGGTGCCGGCCGTGTCCGCGTAGAACTTGTTCTCGTGGACGGTGAGCAGCGACGCGTCCACGTGCGCCACGCCGTCCGCCCGCAGCAGCCGGCCGCTGAAGTCGGCGAGCAGTGCGGTCTTCTCCTCGTCGGGTACCTCGAAGGGGTCGATCTCGTACGAGGAGATCCACGTCTTGTCCGAGTGCACCGGCTCGTCCGCCAGCTCCACGCGCTCGTCGGACCCGGCCGCCGCGATCACCTTCGCCGACAGCTTCGCCATCGCCACCGCCTGGCCCGCGACCCGAGCCGCGGCGTCCATGGTGAGATCCACCCCCGAGGCGAAGCCCCATGCACCCCCGTGCACGACGCGCACGGCGTACCCGAGGTCCGTGGTGTCGGAGGAACCGGCGAGCTTGGCGTCACGCAGCCGCCAGGAGGCACTGCGTACGCGCTCGAGACGGAAGTCGGCGTGCTCGGCGCCGAGCGCGCGGGCCCGGGCGAGTGCCGCGTCGGCGAGCGCCCGCAGCGGCAGTGCCGTGAAGGCTTCGTCGATGGAATGAGGCACGGATGTCTCCTGTCGTCGCGACGGGTCGCCCCGATCATGTCGCGACGGGGGGCCTGTTGCCCAGCGGGTTGTGCAGGATGCCGCGCGGTCCTCTTCTGTAGGGACCCGACAGTGACTGATCGGTGGCGCTGTCAGGGACCGATTCCCCGTACGACGGACCGGACCGATAGGTTTTCGGGTAGTCGCCTGGCTGCCAGGTGCTCCAGACCACTGACGAAAGGGTGATCCGTTGAGCCGCTCGGTTCTCGTCACCGGAGGAAACCGGGGCATCGGCCTCGCCATCGCCCGCGCTTTCGCCGAGAACGGCGACAAGGTCGCCATCACCTACCGGTCGGGCGAGCCGCCCGCCGAGCTCGTCGAGGCGGGCTGCCTGCCCGTCCGCTGCGACATCACGGACGCCGAGCAGGTGGAGCAGGCCTACAAGGAGATCGAGGAGAAGCACGGCAATGTGGAGGTGCTGGTGGCCAACGCCGGCATCACCAAGGACCAGCTTCTGATGCGGATGTCGGAGGACGACTTCACCTCCGTCCTCGACACCAACCTCACCGGCACCTTCCGGGTCGTCAAGCGCGCCAACCGCGGCATGCTGCGCGCCAAGAAGGGCCGTGTCGTGCTGATCTCCTCCGTCGTCGGGCTGCTGGGCTCGGCCGGGCAGGCCAACTACGCCGCCTCGAAGGCCGGCCTGGTGGGCTTCGCCCGCTCCCTGGCCCGTGAGCTCGGCTCGCGGAACATCACCTTCAACGTCGTCGCACCCGGTTTTGTCGACACGGACATGACGCAGGTGCTCACCGACGAGCAGCGCGCGGGCATCGTCTCGCAGGTGCCGCTCGGCCGTTACGCGAAGCCGGAGGAGATCGCCGCCGCCGTGCGCTTCCTGGCCTCCGACGACGCCTCGTACATCACTGGAGCCGTCATCCCCGTTGACGGCGGATTGGGCATGGGTCACTGATCACATGAGCGGAATTCTCGAGGGCAAGCGCGTCCTGATCACCGGTGTGCTGATGGAGTCCTCCATCGCGTTCCACACCGCCAAGGTGGCCCAGGAGCAGGGCGCGGAGATCATCCTCACCGCCTTCCCGCGGCCCACCCTGACCGAGCGCATCGCCAAGAAGCTCCCCAGGCCCGCGAAGGTCATCGAGCTCGACGTCACCAACGACGAGCACCTGGCCCGCGTCGAGGGCATCGTGCGCGAGGAGCTCGGCGGTCTGGACGGGGTCGTCCACTCGATCGGCTTCGCCCCGCAGGACGCCCTCGGCGGCAACTTCCTCAACACGCCCTTCGAGTCGGTGTCGACCGCGATGCACGTCTCCGCGTTCTCGCTGAAGTCCCTGACGATGGCCTGCCTGCCGCTGATGCAGAACGGCGGCTCGGTCGTCGGTCTGACCTTCGACGCGCAGTTCGCCTGGCCGCAGTACGACTGGATGGGCCCGGCGAAGGCCGCGCTCGAGGCCACCAGCCGTTACCTGGCCCGTGACCTGGGCTCGCGCAATGTGCGCTGCAACCTGATCTCGGCGGGCCCGCTCGGCTCGATGGCCGCCAAGTCCATCCCCGGCTTCTCCGACCTCGCGAAGGTGTGGGACGAGCGTTCCCCGCTCGAGTGGGACATGGCCGACCCGGAGCCGGCCGGCCGCGGTGTCGTCGCGCTGCTCTCGGACTTCTTCCCGAAGACCACCGGCGAGATCGTCCACGTCGACGGCGGCGTGCACATCATGGGTGCCTGACCAGCACATACGTACACCAGGGACGCCCCGTCCACCGCCCGGCGCGGTGGACGGGGCGTCCCTCGTTCGGCCCAGCGGCGGGGCGGGCGGCGCCGAGGGCGGCGATGCTGGAGGAGCACATCTTCCTTGTGGTGCTGTTGTGGCGCGTGCGTCGCAGCCCGGCCGAGGAGGTCCTGCTCGTGCCTACGACATGGCGCAAAGCCTCCGCCCTGGCCGCCGCGACGGTCCTGGTGCTGGGGATCACCTGCACCGCCCTTCACTTCCGTCAGGAGACGCAGGACCCCCGCCCGGCGCAGCCGCCGTCCTACGAGGCACGGTGCAGCACCGTGGTGGAAGGCTCCCGGGTCACCGCCTACTGCCACAACCCCTATCCCGCCGCCGACCGCGTGCGGCTGCACGTCGAGTGCGACCGCTGGTGGGACGTCGACGCGGACACCGCCCCGGTCCTGCTCCGCCCGGCCGAGTACGGGGAACTGACCGGGCGGTGCTGGAAGGAGATCCGCTCGGTGTGGATCAGCCACCAGCCGCCGCGGGCCGACGCAGGCACATGAACGGGTAGCCGGCCGCCTCCGAGGCCGCCGCGTCGCCGTCGCCCGCGCGGATCGCCTCGACCATCCGCGCGTGGTCCATGTGGTGCTCGGGGCGCAGTTCCTGGCCGACGTCCTCGCGCAGCCAGTCACGCAGCAGATCCCCGAGGTCGGCGTAGAGCCCGGTCAGCACCTCGTTGTGCGAGGCGGCCACCACGGCGAGGTGGAACGTCGCGTCGGCGGCCACGAACGCCTCCGCGACGCCGGACGCCCATGCCTCCTCGCGCCTCGCCAGGAGGGCGTCCAGCTGCCTGAGGTCGCGCTCGGTGCGCCGCTCGGCGGCCAGCCTCGCCGCGGAGGACTCCATGGTGGAGCGCAGCTCGGCGATGTGCCGGGGGTCGGCGTCGGCGAACCGCCGGTGCATGACGCCGGCGAGCTCGCTGGTGGCCAGTACGTACGTCCCCGAGCCCTGCCGGATGTCGAGCAGCCCGTTGTGGGCCAGCGCCCGCACCGCCTCGCGGACCGTGTTGCGGGCGACGCCGAGCTGTTCGACGAGTTCCGGTTCGGTCGGGATCCGCGAACCCACCGGCCACTCGCCCGAGGTGATCTGGTTCCGCAGCTGGGCGATCACCTGGTCGGACAGTGCGGAACGCCGGGGAGAGGACAGCGCCATGGTGCTCCTTGTCGTGAAGGCGTCCGCCCGACGCCCCTGGGGCGGCCGACGGCCGAGGTGTCGTCCAGGATTGGACAACCAATCATCCCATGATTCTATGATGGGCCAATGCCTGACGAGACCCGCACACTGAGCCCCGCCACGACGGCCCCTGCTCCCCAGGATTCTGCCGCCCGCACGGGCCCGGTGTGGATCACCCGGCTCGTCCTCGTCGGCATCGTCCTCGCCGCGCTCAACCTGCGCCCCGCCATCACCAGCCTCGGAGCCCTGCTCGAAGAGGCCAGGACGGGGCTGCACATGAGCGGCAGCGTGGCCGGCATGCTCACCTCCGTCCCGCCGCTCTGCTTCGCCCTCTTCGGCACCGCGGCACCCCGCCTCGCCCGCCGCTTCGGACCCGGCGCCGTCCTGTGCGCGGGAATGGCGGCCATCGCGACGGGGCTCGTCGTACGGCCCTTCGCCGGTGGTACGGCCGGCTTCCTCGCCGCCAGCGCGCTCGCCCTGATGGGCATCGCCGTCAGCAACGTGCTGATGCCGGTGATCGTCAAGCGCTACTTCCCCGGCCGTGTCGGCTCCATGACCGGTCTCTACTCGATGGCGCTGGCGCTCGGCACATCCGTGGCGGCGGCCGCGACCGTGCCCATCACGAACGCGCTGGGCGGCAGTTGGCGGGTCGGCCTCGCCGCGTGGGCGCTGCTGGCGGCCGTGGCCGTACTGCCCTGGCTCGGGCTGGTGCGCGACCGCGACCGCGAGGACGGCGCGGCGCGAACGGCGCAGGGGGACGGGTCCGCCCCCGCGCCGCGGATCACCCGCAGCCCGACCGCCTGGGCACTGGCCTGCTTCTTCGGGCTCCAGGCCACCGGCGCGTATATCACGATGGGCTGGATGCCGCAGATCTTCCGCGACGCGGGTGTCTCCGCGCAGACCGCCGGCGTGCTGCTCGCCGTCACCATGGTCATGGGCGTGCCGCTGGCCTTCGTCATTCCGCGACTGGCGACCCGGCTGAACCAGCAGGGACCGATCGCGATCGGCCTCGGCCTGTGCGGCCTGACCGGCTACCTGGGACTCCTGCTGGCACCGGCGGCGGGGGCGTGGGCGTGGGCGCTGCTGCTGGGCATCTCGAACTGCTCGTTCCCGCTGGCGCTCACCATGATCGGCATGCGGTCGAGGACCGGTGCGGGCGTCGTGCGGCTCTCCGCGTTCGTCCAGTCGACCGGTTATCTGATCTCCATTCCCGGGCCGCTCCTGGTCGGCGTGCTCTATCAGCACAGCGGCGGCTGGGGCCTGCCGATCGGGCTGATGGCCGCCCTTCTCGTGCCCCAGATCGCCATGGGCGTCCTCGCGGGCAGGGACCGGACGATCGAGGACGAGACCGGAGTGCGAGACTGAGACCATGCCAGTGCTCGACCCGAACCCCCAGAACGGCCAGAAGAAGCTCCTCGGGATCTTCGGCCTGATCCTGCTCATCGGCGTGGTCATCTCGATCATCGCCACGATCGCCGCTCCCTGACCCGCCCCGCACCGGCCGGGCACCCGGGCCCCGTCCCTCCCTCGAGGAGGACGGTGGTGCTGGCCCCACCTTCCCCTAGGGGGCCAGGCTCAGGGTGAAGTGGGTGGGCCACCGGATGGGCCCGGCCGTCCATGATCCGTACGTTTGAGGGACTCGACCTCTAGACGTACGGAGGCGGCCATGCCGGCCCACACGCACCCCCGGTCCCTCACCCGGTCCCCGGGCATCACCGGGGGCGAGCTGCCCTGGTGGGCGCTGGCACTCCCGGTGATCGCCTTCTGCGCGCTGCTCCTGCTGATCGCCGGTCCGGGGCAGGCACACGCCGCGGCGGGCGACGAACAGGGGATCGGCGAGTTCATCCGGCTCGTGCACCGGATGCTGGCCCGTTGACGGGGTCACTCTTCACGGCAGAGCACCTCAACACCCTGCGCCCGCTGGCTCATTTCATGCGAAGCTGGGTGACATGAGCGCCGCTGTGTCTTCCGGTGGGACGCCCCCCGGACCTCCCGAATCCCGCAGGATCGTCCTCCTCCGGCACGCGAAAGCCGACTGGCCCCAGGTGTCCGACCATGAACGCCCGCTCGCCGAGCGAGGCCGGAAGGACGCCCCGGTGGCCGGCCGCCGGCTCGCGGAGACCGGTATCGACTTCGATCTGGCCCTGTGCTCGACGGCGGTCAGGACCCGCGAGACATGGAAGCTCGCGGTGCACGAGCTGCCGCACCGCCCGAAGACGGTCTACGAGGAGCGGCTCTACGAGGCCTCCCTCGGCGACCTGCTCGCCCTGCTGACCGAGACCCCCGACGACGTGAACGACCTGCTGGTCATCGGCCACAACCCCGGTATGCACGCGCTGGCGGACGCCCTCGCGGGCAGCACGGAGGGTGACGCGCTGGCCCGGATGACCAGCGACGGCTTCCCGACCTCGGCGTTCGCCGTCCTGTCGATCACCGGTCCGTGGAAGTCCGTGGAGCACGGCGTGGGCAAGCTGCTCGACTACTGGACCCCGCACGAGTGATCCGGCACGAACAACGGCAGGGCCCCGGCACACCGAGTGCGCCGGGGCCCTGCCGTTTCGTTCTCGCGGACGTCAGTGCTCGCCGGTGCCGTCGTCGGCTGCCTCGACCTCTTCACGGGTGATGCCCAGCAGATAGAGCACCGTGTCGAGGAAGGGCACGTTGACCGCGGTGTGCGCGGCCTTGCGCACGACGGGCTTGGCGTTGAACGCGACGCCGAGACCCGCGGCGTTCAGCATGTCGAGGTCGTTGGCGCCGTCGCCGATCGCGACCGTCTGGGCGAGCGGGACCCCGGCCTCCGCCGCGAAGCGGCGCAGCAGCCGCGCCTTGCCGGCCCGGTCCACGATCTCGCCGACGACCCGGCCGGTGAGCTTCCCGTCCTTGATCTCCAGCGTGTTCGCCGACGCGAAATCGAGCCCGAGCCGCTCCTTGAGGTCGTCGGTGACCTGGGTGAAGCCGCCGGACACGACGCCCACTTGGAAGCCGAGCCGCTTCAGCGTGCGGATCAGGGTCCGCGCACCCGGGGTGAGCCGCACCTCCGTACGGACCTTGTCCACCACGGAGGCGTCGAGGCCCTCCAGCAGCGCCACCCGCGCGTGCAGCGACTGCTCGAAGTCCAGCTCGCCGCGCATCGCCGCGGCGGTCACCTCCGCGACCTGGTCCTCGCAGCCGGCGTGGGCCGCGAACAGCTCGATGACCTCGTCCTGGATGAGCGTGGAGTCCACGTCCATGACCACAAGCCGCTGCGCCCGCCGGTGCAGTCCGGCGGAGACGACGGCCACGTCGACGCCGATCTCGGCGGCCTCCATGGCCAGCGCCGTCCGCAGCGGCCCCGTCTCCACGCCGGAGACCGCGAACTCCACCGCGGTCACCGGGTACTTCGCGAGCCGGAAGATGCGGTCGATGTTGCCGCCGGTGCCGGCGATGGTGGCCGCTATGGCCGCGGTCGACTCCGCGGTGAGCGGGTGGCCGAGCACGGTCACGTGCGAACGCCCGCTGCCGCGCGGCCGGTTGTCGCCCGTACCGGAGATGATCTCGGCCTGCAGTTTCAGGGAGTCGGCCCAGCTGTGCACGGTGGCCCGCAGGTCGCCCTCGGTGGCCCCGCCGGCCGTCGGTGCCGTGACGAGCGCGCAGAGCACGAGGCGGCCACGGGAGACGACCTGTTCGATGTCGACGACATCGACGGCGTACGCGGCGAGGGTGTCGAAGAGCCCGGCGGTGATCCCCGGGCGGTCCTTCCCGAAGATCTTCACGAGAAGGGTGGGGACATCGGTGTCGGGAGGGGGCTGAGATGCGCTCATGGTGCTACCACCGTATCGGGCGACGGCCGGGAGGAGCGGTCCTGTCCCGCCAGACGGACACCCGAGCGGCCGCCGCACGCCCGTGCGGCCGGGAGCGGCGCATCCGACCGGAATGGCGCGGATTATTCGTTTCACGCATGATCCGTCACCACTCGTGGGTGATCGTCGCCGCCGACCCGGTCCCTCGGCGTCGGCGAACGTCCCAACTCGGTACCGAACGAGGTCTTCACACGGCCCGGCTTTCGGATACGGGACCGGGCCTGAAATAGTTCCCCACGATGTTCGCCTTCCCTAGACTCCCGGCGACGGGGGAAGCTCGGGGGACAACTAGTGGGGCATGGAGTGCCGGAACTCGTACTGGAATTGAACGGAAACACCTGGACGCTCGATCCGTCCAGGTCGTACACCCTGGGCCGTGATCCCCAGGGCGATGTGGTGATCGACGACGCCCGGGTCTCGTGGCGGCACGCCACGATCAGCTGGGGCGGGCGCAGTTGGGTCATCGAGGACCACGGCAGCACCAACGGCACGTATGTACAGGGCCAGCGGATCCACCAGATGGAGATCGGCCCCGGCACAGCGGTGCACCTCGGCAACGCCACCGACGGTCCGCGCCTCGGCCTGAGCGGCGTCGGCGCGGTGGCGGGCGCGGGCGCCTACGCCCAGGGTGCGCCGCAGCAGGCCGCGCAGGCGCCGGTGCAGCAGCCGCAGCCGCAGCAGCAGGGCTGGCCGCAGCCGCAGCAGCCCGCGCAGCAGGGCTGGCCGCAGCAGCCCCCGCAGGCGCAGCAGCCGCAGGTCCCGCACCAGCAGGGGGTGCACAGCGCCCAGGGCGTCCCGCCGGTCCACGGAGACCGCAGCCCGACGACGTTCCACCAGCTCTCCCTCGGCCGCGTCATGCGCATCGGCCGTGCGCTCGAGAACGAGCTGGTCGTCTCCGACCTGCAGGTCTCGCGCCACCACGCCGAGTTCACCGCGCACCCCGACGGCCGCTTCGAGATCCGTGACCTCGGTTCCCACAACGGCACCTACGTCAACGGTCAGCCGATCGCCAAGTCCGGCACGGTCCTCATCGGCCCGAACGACATCGTCGGCGTCGGCCACTCCACCTTCCGTATCGTCGGCGGCCAGCTCGAGGAGTTCGTCGACACCGGCGAGGTCTCCTTCTCGGCCCGTCACCTCACGGTCACCGTCGACGGCGGCAAGCAGATCCTGCGTGATGTCTCCTTCGGCGTCCCGGAGAAGTCGCTCATCGGCGTCATCGGCCCCTCCGGCTCCGGAAAGTCCACCCTGCTCAAGGCGCTCACCGGCTACCGGCCCGCCAACCAGGGCGACGTCCTCTACGACAACCGCAGCCTCTACAAGCAGTTCGCAGAGCTGCGCCAGCGCATCGGTCTGGTTCCGCAGGACGACATCCTGCACAAGGAGCTCACCGTCCGTAAGGCGCTGAAGTACGCGGCCAAGCTCCGCTTCCCCGGCGACACCGCCGAGGCCGAGCGCGAGGCCCGTATCGACGAGGTGCTGCGCGAGCTGAAGCTCGACATCCACAAGGACAAGAAGGTCACCTCGCTCTCCGGCGGCCAGCGCAAGCGCGTGTCGGTCGCCCTCGAGCTGCTGACCAAGCCGTCGCTGATCTTCCTGGACGAGCCGACCTCCGGCCTCGACCCGGGCATGGACCGTGACGTCATGCAGCTGCTGCGCGGGCTGGCGGACGACGGCCGTACGGTCCTCGTCGTCACGCACTCCGTGGCCGAGCTGGGGCTGTGCGACAAGCTCCTGGTGATGGCTCCCGGCGGTTCGGTGGCCTACTTCGGTCCGCCGGAGGAGGCGCTCAACTTCTTCGGCTACAGCACCTGGGCCGACGTGTTCTCCGCGTTCGAGAACTACCGCGACTACGACTGGGCGGGCCGCTGGCGCGGTTCGCAGCACTACCAGATGTACGCGGCGGACATCGACGCCGTCGCCGCGCAGTCCGTGAACATGCCGCCGGCGCAGCAGATGCGTCCGCCGAAGCCGCAGAGCTGGGGATCCCAGCTGTTCACCCTGATCCGCCGCTACGTCTCGGTGATCGTTTCCGACAAGGGCTTCATGGCCCTCATGCTGATCCTGCCGGCGGTGCTGGGCGCGGTGAGCCTGCTCATCGACCCGGACAAGGGTCTGCTGGTGAACCAGAACGCGCAGACCGGCCGGATCATCCCGAACGGCACGGCCACCACGGTGCTGCTGATCCTCGCGGTCGGTGCCTGCTTCGCCGGCGCGGCGAACTCCGTCCGTGAGCTGATCAAGGAGCGGGTGATCTACGAGCGGGAGCGCGCGACCGGACTGTCACGCTCCGCGTATCTGATGTCCAAGGTCGTCGTCCTCGGCATGATCACCGTGATCCAGGGCGGTCTGGTGGGCGCCATCGGCTTCGCCACCCGCGAACTCCCGGAAGAGGGCCTGGTCCTCGGCGGGGCGGTCATGCTCGAGCTCTCGCTGCCGATCATGGCTCTCGGCTTCACGTCGATGATGTTCGGTCTGATCATCTCCGCGCTGGTGAAGACCGCTGAGAAGACCATGCCGCTGCTGGTGATGTTCGCGATCATCCAGGTCGTGTTCACCGGCTGCCTGTTCATCCTGCACGGCACGGTCGGCGTGAACGAGTTCTCGTACCTCATGCCGTCGCGCTGGGCGGTCGCGGCCGCCGGTACCACGCTGGACTTCAACAAGATCAACCCGAACACGGACGACCCGACCAGCACCGACCCCCTGTGGGACCACGAGGCTGCCGCCTGGGGCATGGACATGGCCGCACTGATCGCTCTCGGCGCCCTGTGCGGAGTGCTCGTCGCCCGCTTCCTGCGCCGCCACGAGCCCGAGGTCATGCGCAAGTAACGCACGTCACGCGGTGACAGCACGACGCCGAAGGGCGCACCCTGCGCGGGGTGCGCCCTTCAGCGTCTGTTGATGTCCGCCGGTTGTGCTGCCGGCTCAGCGCAAAAGTGCCTCAGTAGGCGCTGTTGACGTTGTCCATCGAGCCGTAACGGTCGGCCGCGTAGTTGCAGGCGGCGACGATGTTGGCGACCGGGTCGTACTGGTCCCACGAGGTACCGGGGACGTGGTAGGCGTCGAAGGTCGGCTTGATGACCTGCAGCAGACCCTTCGAGGGGACACCGTTGATGGCGTTGATGTCCCAGTTGTTGATGGCCCGGGGGTTACCGGAGGACTCCCGCATGATGTTGCGGTGGATGCCCTCGTAGCTGCCGGGGATGTCGTGCTTCTTCATGATCGCCATGGCCTCGCGGATCCACCCGTCCAGGTTGTTCGGGTAGGTCACCTTCGCCGGGCGGGCGGCGGAGCGGCTGGCGGCCTGCTCCTTGGCGCGCTTCTCGGCGGCGGCCTTGGCGGCTGCCTTCTTCTCGGCGGCGGCCTTCTCGGCGGCGGCCTTCTCGGCCTTCGCCTTCGCCTCTGCCGCGGCCTTGGCCTTGGCCTGGGTGGCCTTGAGCTGGGCCTCGAAGGCGGACTTCTGGCTGGTGATGCTCTCGTGGACGGCCGCGACCTGCTTGGCGTCGGCCTTCCACGCGACGGGCGCCGCCGCGGCTGCTGCCTCGGTCTTCACGCCGGCCTCGGCGTCACCCGACGGGGCGAGCGAGAGCGCGACGGTCGTGGCGGCGACGGCGGCGATGCCGGCCACGGCGGTCCTACGACTCTTGAGGCGGCGGCGGATCTCAGGGGTGATGAACGCGGACATACAGACGTACCTCTTCGAATAGCGGAAAGTCGCTCCAGGCCGGTCGGCTCTGCGCTGTTCGGTAGCGACGTCGGCAATTCTTAGCTGGCGCAAAATCGCGTGGCAAAGGTGTGACGTACGATCCGCGGTAGTGGACACATGTTCCCAATGTCCGGATTCGCCTGTGCTGTCCGCGCTCAGATGCCCCTTATGTATCAACTAAAGAGTCTCGTAAGTGATCTGGGCCCTATGTGAGGGCTCACATCGGCCGTGCCCCGTTCTCACCGCGTGTTGCGTCAGCAATTCATTGGGTGAGGGCCCTCCGCGGGGAGTACGAGATGGACGTCGCCGAACTCGTGCCAGAGGTACCGCTGCCTCAGCGCCTCGTCGTACGCGCAGGTCAGAGCGTCCCGGCCGGCGATGGCCGCCAGCATCAGCAGATGCGACGCCTCCGGCTCGTGCAGTCCGGTCAGCAGACCGTCCACCGCCCGCACACCGCGTCGCGGCGTCACGACCAGGTCCGTCCAGCCGGATACGGGACGCACCACGCCCTCGCCGTCCGCCGCCGACTCCAGGGCCCGCACGGCCGTCGTGCCCACCGCCACGATCCGGCCCCCGGCCGCTCGTGCCGCGTTCACCAGCCACGCCGTGGTCGCCGGCACCTCGAAGCGCTCCGGGTACGGCGGCTCGTGCGCCTCCGCCGACGCCACCCCCGTATGGAGCACGAGCGGCGCGAACTGCACCCCCCTGCTCACGAGGTCCGCCACCACACCGGGCGTGAAGGGACGGGCGGCGCTCGGCATCTCCGCGGAACCCGAGCCGTCGGGGGAGGGCAGCGCGAAGACCGTCTGATAGGCGGACAGGGGCTGGTCCCGCTCCGTGTAGCGGTAGCGGATCGGCCTGCCGTACCGCCGCAGCAGCGTCGGTACGTCCACCGACGCCGTCGCCCACCACAGGCGCTCGCCGCCCGGCACGAGCGGCGCCTCGAGCACCAGCTCGCCCCCGCCCGGTACCCGTACGACGGCCCCCACCGGCCCCCCGGGGCGCGGCAGGGTGCTGCCCGCGCCGTCGGGCCTGCGCAGCTCCACCGCCCAGCGCCCGAGGTCCCCGCGGGTCGAGAAGTGCACCACGACGGCCTCGCCGCCGAGCCTCCCGTCCACGGCGGCCGCCAGGGTGGCCGACGTGTTGACGACCAGCACGTCACCGGCCCGCAGCCGGCCCGGCAGGTCGCGGAAATGGTGGTGGGACACCTCCGTACCCCGCGAGACCAGCAGCCGCACGTCGTCCCTGCCCGACCCGCGCTCCTCCGCCGGCACCCGGGCGGACAGCTCCTCCGGCACCTTCAGGGCCTCCAGGACCGCCCCCGCGCGCTGCCCCGCCCTCATCGGGTCCCCAGCAGCGTGGTGGCCTCGTACCGGCCGCTGGCGGGCCGGTCCTCGAGCAGGCGCAGGAAGGCGGGCGCCACGGACCCGGGCGAGGGGCGGGGGGCGTCGTCGTCCGGCACCGCGGCCGCGTACAGGTCCGTCTGCATGTCACCCGGGTCGACGCTCCACACCCGCAGCCCCGGCTCCTCCACCGCCAGCACGGCGGCGAGCTGGTCGAGCGCCGCCTTCGAGGCGCCGTAGCCGCCCCAGGTCTCGTAGGCCGTGGTCGCGGCGTCCGAGCTGACGGCGACGACCGTGCCACCCGTCCGCGAGGCCCGCAGCAGGGGCAGCGCCTCCTGCACCAGGCCCAGCGGAGCGACCACGTTGGTCTCCAGCGCCTCCCGCAGCCCTGCCGGCGACAGCCCCTCCAGCCGCACCAGCGGCTCGGCGCCCAGCGCGCTCGCGTTGTTCACCAGCAGGTCGAGACCGCCCAGCCGCCCGGCCGCCGCCACCAGCTCGCCGCGGTGTGCGGCGTCCGTGACGTCCCCCGGCACCGCCACGACCCGGGTGCCGTACTGCGCCACGTGCTCCGCGCTCTCCTTCAGTACGTCCGCGCTCCTGGCGCTCAGGACCAGGTCCCAGCCCTGCCGCGCGAGAGCCTCCGCCAGGGCCCGCCCCAGGCCCTTCGACGCTCCGGTGATCACTGCTACCGCCATGGTTCCCATCCCCTTGCCACGTGCTGTCCGCTGTCGCCGTCCGTATGGATGGACTCAACGTAGGAACGCGGCCGGTCCCGCCGCCTCGTGCCCGAGGCCCCACTCCACAAGGCACTTCGACCTACGTCCGCAGCCCTAAGCGGACGCGGTCCCCGGACCGATACGGACCGTCACATCCCGCCGGTACGGTTGGTCCATGAGTCACCGACCCGGCTCCGGCCTCGCGGCCGTGAGCACCGCGCTCCTCGCGATGAGCAGGCGCCTCGAGGTGCGCGACGTGCTGAAGACGATCGTGGCCTCGGCGCGCGAACTCCTCGACGCCGAGTACGCGGCGCTGGGCGTGCCCGACGACCACGGAGGTTTCGCCCAGTTCGTGGTCGACGGGGTCAGCGACGCCCAGTGGAAGGCGATAGGACCGCTGCCCCGGCAGCACGGCATCCTCGCCTCGATGCTCCGCGACGCGAAGCCGGAGCGGCTCGCGGACGTCCGCAAGGACCCGCGTTTCGAGGGCTGGCCGTCGGCCCACCCCGACATGTCGGACTTCCTCGGCCTGCCGATCAAGGACGGCGAGGAGACCATGGGCGCCCTGTTCCTGGCGAACAAGAGGTGCCCCAAGCCGCAGGGCGGCTGCGGTTTCACGGAGGAGGACGAGGAGCTGCTGGGCATCCTCGCCCAGCACGCCGCGATCGCCCTCACCAACGCCCGCCTCTACGAGCGCAGCCGCGAGCTCACCATCGCGGAGGAGCGCTCCCGCCTCGCCCACGAGCTGCACGACGCCGTGAGCCAGAAGCTGTTCTCCCTGCGGCTGACCGCCCAGGCCGCCGCCGCGCTCGTGGACCGTGACCCGGCCCGCGCCAAGGGCGAGCTCCAGCAGGTGGCGGCCCTCGCCGCGGAGGCCGCGGACGAGCTGCGTGCCGCCGTCGTGGAGCTGCGCCCCGCCGCGCTCGACGAGGACGGCCTCGTCAACACCCTGCGCACGCAGATACAGGTCCTCGACCGCGCCCACAGCGCGCGCGTCACCTTCGACGCCTGCGGGATCAGGGCGCTGCCCGCCGCCCAGGAGGAGGCGCTGCTGAGGGTCGCCCAGGAGGCTCTGCACAACGCGCTGCGCCATTCCGGCGCGGTTCAGGTGGACGTGGCGCTGATCCGCCGGGGCCAGGGCGCCGTCCTCTCCGTCACGGACAACGGCAAGGGCTTCGAGCCGCGGACGGTCCGCCGGGCCGGACGCCACCTGGGACTCGTCTCCATGCGGGACAGGGCGAGCGGCGTCGGAGGCAGGCTCAAGGTCGAATCGGCGCCCGGCAGGGGCACCACGGTCGAGATGGAGGTCCCCGGTGGCTGACAAGAGGATCCGCGTGCTGCTGGTCGACGATCATCAGGTGGTGCGGCGTGGCCTGCGCACGTTCCTGGAGGTCCAGGACGACATAGAGGTCGTCGGCGAGGCGGGTGACGGCGCGGAGGGAGTGGCCCTCACCGAGGAGCTGAGGCCGGACGTCGTCCTCATGGACGTCAAGATGCCGGGCATGGACGGCATCGACGCCTTGCGGAAGCTGCGGGAGCTGGCCAATCCGGCCAAGGTCCTCATCGTGACCAGCTTCACCGAGCAGCGCACGGTCGTTCCCGCCCTGCGCGCGGGCGCTTCGGGATACGTGTACAAGGACGTGGACCCCGACGCGCTGGCCGGCGCCATCCGTTCCGTGCACGCGGGCCATGTGCTGCTCCAGCAGGAGATCGCGGGGGCGCTGCTCTCCGACGACGATCCGGGCAGCGGCACGGGCCGCGGGAGCAGCCTCACCGAGCGGGAGCGCGAGGTGCTGGGCCTCATCGCGGACGGACGTTCGAACCGGGAGATCGCGCGGGCGCTGGTCCTCTCGGAGAAGACCGTCAAGACCCATGTCTCGAACATCCTGATGAAGCTGGACGTGGCGGACCGCACGCAGGCGGCGCTGTGGGCGGTCCGGCACGGGATGACGGACTGAGCGGAGCGTCATCCTCCGATCCGAGATTCATACTGTCGGGTGTATGTCACCCATACGGCGCATCCTGATCCACTCGCGGGCGTTCTCCATAGCGTGCTGCGGCGGCCGGCCGCAGCGAGTGCTCAGGAGGAATGACGAAGTGAAGAACCTGAAGAAGGCCGCAGCCCTCACGATGATCGCCGGAAGCCTCGTCGCGGCGGGCGCCGGTGTCGCGTCGGCCACGACCGGCGGCTCGCACGCCCACGGCGAGGCTGTGCACTCCCCGGGCGTCCTCTCGGGCAACCTGGTCCAGGCGCCGGTGCACGTCCCGGTGAACGTGGTGGGCAACTCGGTGAACGTGATCGGCCTGCTGAACCCGGCGTTCGGCAACGTCGGCGTCAACGGCTGACGGCCGCTCGAGTCCGACCGCACGGCCCCAGGGCGCAGCCCCGGGGCCGTGCGGCGTTCCGCGCGCGGGCGGGTGGCGCCTGCGGCGGGCACTTTCCCCTTCCCTCCCCTACGGCCTGGCGGCCGTGGGGACCCCCCCTTCCCGAACCGGGCTTCGCCCGACCGGCACCGCGCTGCGCGGTGTCCTCAATCGCCGGACGGGCTGGAAAGTCCGCTGCGCGGCGTCCGGCCTCGCTGTGGGCACCTCCCACGGCCGCCAGGCCGTAAGACGGAGTTCGAGGCGCGGGGGCACGCGCGGAGCGCGGTACGGGTCCGGCGCTTGCTCCGGCGTCAGCCCCGCTCCCGTTCCTCCACATATGCGTTGTACGCCGCCACCTGCGCCCTCCGCGCCACCCGTTCCACCGGCCGCAGCGCCTCGCCCCGCGCCGCCATCTCCGACGCGCTCACCGCGCCCCCGTGGCCGTTCTCGTACGCCACGGAGATCAGCAGGCCGATCCGCTGCGCGAGCTCCAGCACCCGTACCGCACGCGGCGGATAGCCCGGGGCCAGCGTCTCGGCCGCGCCCCGCTGCGCCCGCGCACGGTACGCGTCGAGTGCCGCCTCCGCCACCGGCCCGGACGCCGCCACGTCGAGCCGCGTCAGCGTATTCGTCGCGTCCCGCAGGGCTTCCGCGAGTTCACGCTCCGCCTCGCCGAGCGACGGCACGTCCGCCGGTGGCGCGTCCCGAACCGGCAGGCAGTGCCAGACGACCTCGACGTGGACGTCCCCGGCCGGGCCGGCCTCGTACACCTCGGGCACGAGCCCGTACGCCGCCCCCGTGGCGACGACCGCTTCCTCCGCCTCGAGTGCCCGCGCGTTGAACGCCGGCGGGCCGCTGAGCCCCAGAGGGTGTCCGGCGGCGGGAAGGGCGACCCGGAAGCCGGTCACACCGAGCGCCCGCAGGCGCCCCAGCGCCAGAGTGAGACCGACCGGTGCCGTCTCCCCGGGCAGGCCCTCGACGCGGTGCACCGTGTCGTCGCCGACGATCGCGTGCACGGCGTCGTCCGGCGACACAAGTCCGGCCAAGAGGGCATTTCCCCATGCGGCCAACCGTCCTGAGCGTGGTTCCGAAAGCATGGCACCAGCCTAGGGACCGGGCCGGGCGACCGGAGCACTCACCCGGTGGCGTAGGTTTTCCCTGGGTGGTGTGCCCACAGGTGCACAAAAGCACCCGAATCACACCCGAACACCTCAAGACGACTGCATGGGGAGACTACGCGCTCATGAGCGATGTACTGGAGCTGGTGGACGTATCCGTGGTCCGCGACGGACGCGCTCTGGTGGACGACGTCTCCTGGTCGGTCAAGGAAGGTGAGCGCTGGGTGATCCTCGGCCCCAACGGCGCCGGTAAGACCACCCTCCTCAACCTCGCCTCCAGCTATCTCTTCCCGACCACCGGCACGGTGCAGATCCTCGGCGACCGCCTCGGCGCCGTCGACGTCTTCGAACTGCGGCCCCGTATCGGCATGGCCGGCATCGCCATGGCGGACAAGCTCCCCAAGCGCCAGACCGTCCTGCAGACGGTGCTCACCGCCGCCTACGGCATGACCGCGACCTGGCACGAGGACTACGACGAGGTCGACGAGCAGCGTGCCCGCGCGTTCCTCGACCGCCTCGGCATGACCGACTACCTCGACCGGAAGTTCGGCACGCTCTCCGAGGGCGAGCGCAAGCGGACCCTGATCGCCCGCGCCATGATGACCGACCCCGAGCTGCTGCTCCTGGACGAGCCCGCCGCCGGGCTCGACCTCGGCGGCCGTGAGGACCTGGTCCGGCGCCTGGGCCGGCTCGCCCGTGACCCGTACGCCCCCTCCATGGTCATGGTGACCCACCATGTCGAGGAGATCGCGCCCGGATTCACGCACGTCCTGATGATCCGCCAGGGCAAGGTGCTCGCCGCGGGCCCGATGGAGACCGAGCTGACCTCCCGCAACCTCTCGCTCTGCTTCGGCCTGCCGCTCGTCGTCGAGCGCAACGGCGAGCGCTGGTCCGCCCAGGGACTTCCGCTCGGCTGAACCCCCGCTCGCTGAACCGCCTCAAGGGCGACTCCCGCACGGGCGATTCCCTCGCAGGCGACTCCGTTGCGTGCAACTCCCTTACGGACAACTGCCCTACGGGCAAGGTGACACGACCTCGCCCCCTGTCCCGAGCGCGCCCGGCGGACCTACCATGCCCATGTGGACATCGACGCATGGGTGTGGTGGCTGATCGGCGCGGTCGGACTGGGCATTCCGCTCGTGCTGACCGCCATGCCGGAATTCGGAATGTTCTCCGCGGGCGCGGTGGCCGCGGCCGTCGTGGCGGCGGTCGGCGGTGGCACGGTCGCCCAGGTGCTCGTGTTCGCGGCGGTGTCGGTGGCGCTCATCGCCGTCGTGCGCCCGATCGCCAATCGGCACAGATCGCAGAGTCCCGGTTTCGCCAGCGGTGTGGACGCCCTGAAAGGCCGTCAGGCCATTGTGCTGGAACGGGTCGACGGCAACGGCGGCCGGATCAAGCTCGCCGGCGAGGTCTGGTCCGCCCGCGCCTTCGACGCGACGATGGCCTACGAAGAAGGCCAGCAGGTCGACGTCATAGAGATCGACGGGGCAACCGCCGTCGTCATGTGACGCGCACTCCACCCGCCCGGCACCCTGTTCCGCACGGATTCCGCGCGGAACGACCTGAAGCCGCCGGGCAGAACGGGCCGAACGCCCCACAGAGCAGCCCGTGTTCTGGGAAACTGATCATCAGACTCATCCGGCAGCGAAGGGCACAGGGAACGCGATGCAACCGATCATCATCGTCCTGATCATTCTGGTGGTGCTGGTCTTCATCGCCCTGATCAAGACGATCCAGGTCATCCCACAGGCCAGCGCCGCCATCGTCGAGCGCTTCGGACGCTACACCCGCACCCTCAACGCGGGCCTGAACATCGTCGTCCCGTTCATCGACTCCATCCGCAACCGCATCGACCTGCGCGAGCAGGTCGTCCCCTTCCCGCCCCAGCCGGTGATCACCCAGGACAACCTGGTCGTCAACATCGACACCGTCATCTACTACCAGGTGACCGACGCCCGCGCCGCGACCTACGAGGTCGCCAGCTACATCCAGGCCATCGAGCAGCTCACCGTCACCACCCTGCGCAACATCATCGGCGGCATGGACCTCGAGCGGACCCTGACCTCCCGCGAGGAGATCAACGCGGCCCTGCGCGGTGTCCTCGACGAGGCGACCGGCAAGTGGGGCATCCGCGTCAACCGCGTCGAGCTCAAGGCCATCGAGCCGCCCACCTCCATCCAGGACTCGATGGAGAAGCAGATGCGCGCCGACCGTGACAAGCGCGCGGCGATCCTCACCGCAGAGGGCATCCGGCAGTCGCAGATCCTGACCGCCGAAGGTGAGAAGCAGTCGGCGATCCTGCGCGCCGAAGGTGAGGCCAAGGCGGCCGCGCTGCGGGCGGAGGGCGAGGCCCAGGCCATCCGTACCGTCTTCGAGTCCATCCACGCCGGAGACGCCGACCAGAAGCTGCTCGCCTACCAGTACCTGCAGATGCTTCCGAAGATCGCGGAGGGCGACGCCAACAAGCTCTGGATCGTCCCCAGCGAGATCGGCGACGCCCTCAAGGGCCTCAGCGGCGCCATGGGCAACTTCAACCCCATGGCCGGCATGGGCGGCATGGGCGGCGGCGGCTCCGTGCCCAAGCAGACCGGCGGCAACGGCACCGAACGCCGCGAGCAGCCCCCCATCGACTGACGCCCACGCTCCTTCATGCATGATCGGTGAGGCCCCTCGACCTTGGAGGCGGGGAGGCGACTCACGGACCATGTAAGGAGATGGCGTTGTCCATCTGGGAAGCACTGGCGGTATTCGCGGCCGGCGTGGGAGCCGGCACCATCAACACCATCGTCGGCTCCGGCACCCTGATCACCTTCCCGGTGTTGCTCGCCACCGGGCTGTCCCCGATCACGGCGAACGTCTCCAACGCCCTGGGACTCGTGCCCGGCTCGATCAGCGGCGCCATCGGCTACCGCGCCGAGCTGCGCGGACAGACCGGCCGGGTCCTTCGCCTCGGAGTCACCGCGCTCCTCGGCGGCCTGGCCGGCGCGGTCCTGCTTCTCGCCCTGCCCTCCGACGCGTTCGACACGATCGTCCCCGTACTGATCGCGCTCGCCCTGATCCTCATCGTCCTCCAGCCGCGCCTCGCCAAGGCCGTGCAGCGGCGCCGCGAGGCACGCGGCACCGAGCCGCGCCCGCACGGCGGCCCCGTCCTCCACACCGGCCTGCTCCTCGCCAGCGCGTACGGCGGCTACTTCGGTGCCGCCCAGGGGATCCTTTACCTCTCCCTCATGGGTCTGCTCCTCGACGACAGCCTTCAGCGGATGAACGCCGTGAAGAACGTCCTCGGCGCCGTGGTCAACGGAGTCGCCGCCGTCTTCTTCCTCTTCGTCGCCGAGTTCGACTGGACAGCCGTCCTGCTGATCGCCGTCGGATCCGCGATCGGCGGACAACTCGGCGCCGGAATCGGCCGCAAGCTCAAGCCCGCCGTGCTGCGCGGCATCATCGTCGTCGTCGGCACTGTCGCCATCGTCCAGCTCCTGCTGCGCTGACACGACGAGACCCGCGCCCCTCGTGTTCCAGGGGAGCGGGTCTCGTCGGTCCTACGCGGCAGGCTGCGCCGCCAGCCAGTCCGGCAGCGCCGCACGCTCGCCCGACCGCAGACCCAGCAGCATCGCGTCCGCCGGCGACGGCACGAACGGCTCGTGCAGCAGCGGCATCCCAGCCTGCTCCGGAGTACGGTCCGCCTTGCGGTGGTTGTCCTCGGCGCAGGACGCCACCGTGTTCAGCCAGCTGTCGGCGCCACCGTGCGATTTCGGCACCACGTGGTCCACCGTCGTGGCACGCCGCCCGCAGTAGGCGCACCGGTGCTGGTCCCGTACCAGCACACCCCGCCTCGACCACGGCGCCTGTCTTCGGAACGGCACCCGTACGTATCTGCAGAGCCTGATCACCCGGGGCACCGGAAGATCCACCGCCGCCGCACGCACCCTGAGCGCCGGGTGGGACTGCTCGACCACGGCCTTGTCCTGAAGCACCAGCACGACCGCGCGGTTGAGCGTCACCGTCGACAACGGCTCGAAGCTCGCATTGAGCACCAGTGTGTCCCGCATCCTGCCCACCTCCGTTCGCCGGCCCGGCCCCCGTCGGCGGGCATCAGCCTGGATCAACTCTGGCCGGGCGCGCCGAGATGGACAACGCAATATCTGTGCCTTGCCGGGGGAGGACACCTGAACCCCTGGCAACAAAACTGCCCTGCCCTGATCTCTCCAAGACCAGGGCAGGGCAAACTCCGGACGAACTCTCGGCCGAGCTCCCGGCCGAATCGTCAGCCCTCCGCGGGGGCTTCGTACTCGCCGATCAGCTGGGCGCGCGCGATCGTGTGGAAGCGCAGATTGAAGCCGACGACCGCGGGAGAGGCGTCGGAGTCCGGTCCGAGCTTCTCGGTGTCCACCGCGTACACGGTGAAGACGTACCGGTGCCTCTCGCCCGCCGGCGGAGCGGCCCCGCCGAAGTCCTGAGTCCCGTAGTCGTTCCGGGCGTGGAGGGCGCCGTCGGGCAGCCCCTCGAACTTCCCGCCGCCCGCACCCGCCGGCAGTTCCGTCACCGACGCTGGGATGTCGAAGAGCACCCAGTGCCAGAAACCACTGCCGGTCGGCGCGTCCGGGTCGAAGCACGTCACTGCGAAGCTCTTGGTCTCCGCGGGGAAGCCCTCCCAGCGCAGATGGGGCGAGCTGTTGCCCGCCGCCTGGACCTGGGAGTCCTTCAGCACCGACCCCGGCTCGAGGTCGTCGCTCACCACCGTGAACGACGGCACCGCCGGATGAAAGTCGTGGGGAAGCGGAGCCCTCTTGAGCTCGGTCACGTCAAACCCTCCGAATCGGCCGTTCTGCGTCTCGCGTACTGCCTTTCGCTCCGAGACTAGAGCCAGTTGCGACGGCCGCCGACGTCGGCCAGCCACTGGTTGAGGTAGGCCGCCCAGTCGGTCGACCGGAAGTCCTCGTGATCCACCTTGAACGCCTTGTACGAGTCGCTGCTCTCACTGAAGAGGCCCGGCTTCTTGTCCATCTCCAAGATGACGTCCATCTCGCGGTCGTCGGCGACGAACGTCAGCTCGACCTGGTTCAGTCCGCGGTACTGCTGCGGCGGGAGGAACTCGATCTCCTGGTAGAACGGCAGCCGCTGACGCGTCCCACGGATGTGACCGCGCTCCATGTCGGCGCTCTTGAAGCGGAAACCGAGCTGGACGAAGGCGTCGAGGATCGCCTGCTGAGCCGGCAGCGGGTGCACGCGGATCGGGTCGAGGTCGCCCGAGTCCACGGCGCGCGCGATCTCCAGCTCCGTCGTCACACCGATGTCCATCCCGCGCAGATTCTGTCCCTCGATGGTGGTGATCGGGGTCTCCCACGGGATGTCGAGCCCGAAGGGCACCACGTGCACCGCTCCGGCCTTCACCACGAAGGCACCGCCGAGCCGCTGCTTGGTGAACTCGATGTCCTGCTTGACCTCCTGGTCACCGCCCTCGACCTCGACGCGGGCCTGGAGACCGACGGACAGCCCCTCGATCTGCTGATCCACCGAGCCGCCCTGGATACGAACCTCGCCCTGGACGACACCGCCGGGGACGACGTTCGCCTCGGTCAGCTCCGTCTCCACGGAGGCACCGCCGGCACCCATGCTCGCAAGCAGCTTCTTGAAGCCCATGTCCACTCCTTCTTGGTCCTGACCCCTACATACGCCCGATGACCGTAGTCGGTTCCCCCCGGCCTCGAGCGGATCCCCGGTACGCTCGAACGCGATGATCGAGAGCTTTGACCGTACGCCGCTGCCCCGGGACCACTTCGACCGCCCGGTGCTGGAGGTCGCTCCCGACCTCCTCGGCTGCACGCTGACCCGCCTGACCGACGACGGCCCCATCGAGCTGCGCATCACGGAGGTGGAGGCGTACGCGGGAGAGGCCGACCCCGGCTCGCACGCCTTCCGCGGCCGAACCGCACGCAACGAGGTGATGTTCGGCCCGCCGGGGCACGCGTACGTCTACTTCACGTATGGAATGTGGCACTGCCTCAATGTGGTGTGCGGTCCGGAGGGCCGGGCGAGCGGAGTCCTGCTCCGTGCCGGCGAGGTGACAGTGGGCGCCGACCTGGCGCGCAAACGTCGACTCTCGGCCCGGCATGACAAGGAACTGGCCAAAGGCCCCGCCCGGCTGGCCACTGCGCTCGATGTGGACCGCAGCCTCAACGGCGCCGACTTCTGCCTCGGCCCGGACGCGCCCCTCTCTCTTCTCCCGGGCCACCGGCCGACGCCCGACCAGGTCAGGAACGGCCCGCGCACCGGGGTGGGCGGCGAAGGCGCATTCCATCCGTGGCGCTTCTGGATAGACGGGGACCCGACGGTCAGTCCCTACCGGGCCCACGTGCCGCGACGCAGGCCCTCGGCGCAACTTGACTCGGATGCCGGGGACGCCTAATGTAGCCCGAGCCGCTTGAGACGGAGCACTGCTGTCAGCAGATCCGGAGCGGCCATCCACTACTTACGACAAACCCGAACGGGTGCGATTTCGGCATGCCGGAATTCAATCCCCTTGACTCGATTATGAGTCGCCTGGGAAATCCGCTAAAGTAGTGAACACGCCGGAGGGCCGAAAGGCCGGAAAGCACACCGAGGAAATCGGATCGGAAAGATCTGATAGAGTCGGAAACGCAAGACCGAAGGGAAGCGCCCGGAGGAAAGC
>NZ_JBIVAU010000015.1:0-81295 GCF_044745705.1 Streptomyces sp. NPDC086835 | reverse complement strand
TCTTCATCGACGGGGGAGACCCCCTGCGGAAGGTACCCGTGCCCAGATGACCCTGCGGTCCGGGAGGACGCCTGCGAGATGCTCCGGTGCAGCGCCCCGTGCCGGCAACCTGTCACCGTCAGGGATCCCTTCTCGTGGCGAGCCAAGGACAGACCCGCGGGCACCGATGGACTGCGCGAAGGACCGCCACGTCACCGAAGAGCCCTTTCCGGGAGTCGAGCCTGGCGGCTGAAAGGACCGGCAGACAGTGCCGGAGCGGCCACCGCTCACGCCCGAGCCGGGGGAACACGCACCGGCAGGAGGGTGCCGCTCAGGGCACGCAGGCGCCACGCGCCACGTGCTGCATCGATCAACGGCCGTGCACTGTGGGGGGAGACGGCCAACTCGAGTCGGGCCTCGGCAAGGAACTGGAACTGCCCTGCCGGTGCTGCGCTCGCGGTGCGGCGCCGGTCCTCGAAGTCATCAGGCTGGAAGATCTGCAGCAAAGTGAGCGCGTAGTACGTGTAGGCAGAGGCTTCCGTGATCAGTTGCCGAGCCGCCTCCGGCGGCTCGGCCGGAGATCCGGTAGGGGGCACTGCGCCCGAGGCTGCCAGATACTCGAGAGCCCCCATGAGTTCACTCGTCGTGCCGGCGCGGGCATGGCGCAAGTGGTCCATCACGACGCGGTAGGTCGACAACCAGGCCGCGTTCTCGTGCGTCCAGTGCAGCTTGGCCAGAAGGGTGCGGAAGCCTGCAAGCGTGTCGTACAGCTCCTCCACGATCAGGCGGCCGGAGATCTCGGTGAGCTCGACCGCCGGCGCTTGCCGGACGGACGAGATCTCCGCGTGCATCTCCAGCGTGCGACGCCCGTACCGGATCAGGTCACGGGGAATGCCTCCCGACAGCGCGTGCGCCAGCAGCACGTAGGGTTCGGGGAGGTCGCTGGCTCGCTTGCCCATGATGGCGAGGGACTGCGTCACGTCCCCCGGCTGGACATGCAGGATGTCGTCGAGCGAGCTGTCCGTGGCATCACGGTCAGGGAGCCCTCGTCTGACGAAGGCAGCACCGACATCCTCGGCGACGGAGATGAGGTAGTGCACCCGGGGAACGCCCAGAATTGCTTTGACCTCGCTGAGGAAATGCAGCGCTTGCTGCTCGGTGCCAAGACGGTCGAGCTCGTCGATGCACACGATGGTGCGCCCGCGCTGACGGTGCACATGGTCGGCGACATCGCCGAGTCGGGCCCTCAGGTCTTCCACCAGCTGCGGGAAGTTCAGGGGAACACTGGCAAGTGACGAGGCATGAGCACTGCCGAGCACACCAGGCCCTGCCACGCCCATGTTGAACGTGGCCGACGTCGACTGGGTCGTTCTGAGCTGATACAGGTGGTCACGACACTTGGCCACCAGTTCGGGTTCCTCCCGCTTCGTTCTCCAACGCCCGAGGTAGAAGAGCAGCACTCCCGCTACGAAGCAGGCCAGCCGAGCCGGGTTCTCCGAATCGAGGAGCAGTGCTTGGAACGTCGTGCTGCGCCAGACGACGACAGCGGCCGAGAACGCCAGTGAAAGACTGGCCACCTTCCACACCCGCTCCTTCATGGAGCTGGAGGACTTGTCACCGCGGAACAAGGCGATTGCGGACAGGACCAACAGGAGCGCGATCAGGAGGAACTTGGCCTGACCCGGGACCGCCAGGTCGGGCAGTGCCCCGAGGCGGCGCCTGAAGTCGGGGTCGAAGAGGACGCTCAGGAGTGACCCGTACATCAGGCAGTACGCGGCGATGCGGGCCACAGCGGCAGGTCCGCGCAGCAGCCTTCGCCGCCACCGGGCGGACTTCCTCAGTCGCCAGATGAGCAGTCCCGCCAGAGTGACGGAAAGGCCGGCACCGATGCTCCGACCGTGCCAGATGTCTCCCGCCTGCTGTGCGATCCAGTGGCCCGCATTCCCCGCCGACGAGCGTACCCCGGCGTTGTGTTCGTCCCACCACGCCTTCGCAGTGGCGGCAGTGCCGAGGGTGATCAGTGCGGCGGCGGGAATGCCGAAGAAGAGGCGGCGTCGCAGACTCCGGAACGCGCGGCGCAAGCGCTGACGGGTTCGCACAAAGCCTGACAGCCGTGTCAGCTGTGGCACCTCGAAGCCTTCACGCTGGATGAACTGCTCGCACAGCGTGACGAACGCCAAATAGACCAAGTCGTAGGGATGATATGCGGCAGGCACCCTGATGCTGAGCTGAAAGTCGTTCTTCCCGGCCGACTCGTTCAGCAGTGTGGTCTTACCGGCCCCGCGGGGGCCGGAGACAGCGATCGTTCCCCCTTCAAGGGCGGAAAGCTTCCGCTCCAACTGGCGCGACGCCTCGCTGGAGACCACCCCGGCGACACCGGCGGCGGTTCGCAGACCGTCGTAGCGCCCCGGCAGGAGAACGGAGTGCGGATCAGTTCCCATGAGTTCATCGATCACCGCAAGAGCTGCCCCAGGCGTGCCGTTGACTCGCAGGTCGCCTTCCCACCGGTTCGCCGTATTGCGGACCTCCACGGCAGCGAGGGGCAAGTACAGGAGGTGGAGAAGCAGTTCGAACTGGTTCTTCAGGTTCTGCTTCGACCGCGGCTTGGCCACGGCAACGACGAACGGCACGGCAGTCGCGATCAGCAGCGCGACGATCAGCGCCTGTTCGGCCCAGAACGAGAAAACTCCTGATTGCTGCAGGTAGAAGATGGCCGTGACACAGGCGGGCACACTGACGACCGCCAGGGCGGACCACACATCGGCGCCGACGACCTGACACAGCCGCACCAGCTCGCTGCGTGTTCGGTCCAGCTCGCGGACCGCCGCACGGTAGCTGCTGAGTGATGGTTCGACGTAGGCCAGAGCCCGACCGACCGTGTCCGACGACTCCATCTCAGCCAGCACTGCCGCCGCAGTGACGCCTGGCCGGGCATCAAACCGCCGTCGGACCTGCGGGGAGTCAAGGCCCGCGGCCACAGCCCGCGCGTAGGCGGCGCGTTCGGCTGCGGTGTCGCAGCTGAGTAATGGGCCTGCCGCCCGTGTCCGAGGTGTCGCGGTCTGCATGGAGCGGTTCCTCCGGTGTCGATGAGTGTGCGGTTGTCCGCCCGGACAAGAAGGTCTGGAACGTCGTCCGGCGAGTCATGCAGCAACGACCGTCGCCAGGCTGCCCGGTCACAGCCCGGCCAGGCCCACGGCCTACGTCGGCTCAGGGGCGTATCTGCTCGATCAGGCGGAGATGGCAGGAGGCGTCGCCCCGGCCGCTTTTCGGCAGTACCCAGAAGGAGCCGTCGCTGTCACGGCCCACCACTGTCGATGTGCCCTTCAGCGAGTCAGGGGTGTGGCTCCTGGCCACGTTGTGCAACTCGACGAGAGCCTGCTCGCGGGTCTTGTTCCCGGTCACCGGCCGCACGACCTTCACGTGTCGGTGCGTTGCCGACCCATCGGCAGTGACCGTCTCCTCTGAGATGATCAACCATGTAGACATCTATCAGCCTTCCTGCACAGGGCGTTGGCGATGTGCGGACATGACGAGTTGCACCGTGGGGCCGCCCGCCGGCTGCCGAGTCGGCCGCGCCCTCGGCGGGGGCAATGGCCGTTGTGGGCCTACCGCGCCGGCGGCTGGTACTGGTCCTGCAGGCCCATGCCGCGCATCAGGTCGAGCATCAGCAACTCGAACATGGGCTCCTGATCGGAGAAGAGCGGAGCAAAGTGCCCGAAGACCTCCAGCGCGATCTGGCCGTAGAGCGACCGCCAGCAGCTCAGCATCACCACCATGGCGCCGGGGGGAAGATCCACGCCGGTATCGATCCGGTAGTCCTGCATCTGCTGCCGTAGTCGTGGCTCCATATCCTCCTCGGCGAGGACCGGGAACCGGCGCTCCGTCCACAGCTCCACGAAGATCGGGCCCCAGACGGCGGCAAGCCGCCGAACCCAGGCGCTGGTCAGCTCGGCGTGAGCGTCGCCGGCGGCCGTGGACGGCGTGCCGAACAAAAGATTGAACTCCGGCTGGTGCGTGATCGCCCACTTGCGGAGCGACCGCACCGGCTCGATCAGCCGCATCGCAAAATTGTCCGCAGGACACGCATCGGAAGCAGACTGAAGCTCCGCTACCAGGTGATCAACGATGTCCTCGGCGACCCGGTACACGATCTCCGGGAGACCGCCCGGGAAGTGGTGGTAGAGGGCGGCCGGAGTCACCTCGACACGGCGGGCGATCCCGGCAAGGGTGAGGGCCTCGACCCCCTGGCGCCTGATGATGTCGCGTGCGGCGGACCGCACCTCTGCCGACATCTGGGCACGCAGCCGTTCACGACGCCCCGGACTCGCCATCCACATCCCTCCCTCAGCCCTGTCCTCACACCTCAGCCGCGGATCGTGACTTTCACGGTGGCGTGCTTCTCGTCGACCACGGTGGACTCCGGCGAGGAAGTCGCCGGCGATGCCGCCCGCCGCCCCCACCAGGATCCCGAGTGCCACCAAGGCTCTGCCTCCTGTGCTCTACGTGACAACTGCCCCTCAACTAAAGGGGCTTTAGAAAATAGCGCACAATTAAGATCCTTCTCCAGACCTCTGCATCACGATGGCCTCTTTCGTGTGACTCGTCGGCCCCAGCCGCAGCGCCTCCTGGAACCCGGCTGCGGCAGAACAAACACGGCATGGCTCCCGCCGGTCGCGGACGTCCAATGCCGGTACGTCGGCGAGCGGGTCGGCACGAAGCTGCGGTGGGGCCTGGCGGTCGACGCAGAGGAACTGGAGACGTTGACGGCGTTCGGTGAGGCCTGTGAGGCCACGGTCGTCACCGCGGCGCCGTGACGGCTGTGCCCGGGCACGCCCGCGAGTGCGGGCCTCCCGGGCACATGTCCGTTCAGGGCCGGACCGGTCGGCCGGCGGCTACTGCCATGGACGCCGATGATCCCCGTGTACAGGGGCCTACGGAGATGAGGCCCCCGCAGGTGGGTCAGAAGGCGGTAGCGCCTTCCAGGCCCCACCAGCCGCCGTTGTAATCGGCCTTCCGCAGGCCACCGGTCGCGAGGCCCTGGTACTGCCACAGTACGTAGCCGTCCGAAGCCTCCAGGTCGGGTCGCCCGTCGCCGGAGGTGTCGCCGACGGCGAGGATCGGCTGCATGGAGTTCCAGCCGCCGGTGCCGATGAGCTTGCGCGCGCCCAGGGTCCGGCTAGTGGTGGCGGGGTAGAGCCAGAGCTTGCCGGTGGCCTTCTCCCTGGCGACCAGGTCGGCGCGGCCGTCGCTGTTCATGTCACCGGCGCCGATGAGGGCGTTCATGCCGTTCCAGCCGCCGGTGCCGATGAGCTTGCGCGCGCCCAGGGTGCCGGACGCGGTGCCCGGGTAGAGCCACAGCTTGCCGGTGGCCTTCTCCACCGCGAGCAGGTCGGAGCGGCCGTCGCCGGACAGGTCGCCGAACGCGGCGAGCTGCCCCATGGAGTTCCAGCCGCCGGTGCCGATCAGCTTGCGTACGCCGAGGCCACCGCTGCCGGTGCCGGGGTAGAGCCACAGCTTCCCGGTGGCCTTCTCGCGGGCGATCACGTCCTCGCGGCCGTCGCGGCTGAAGTCGCCGTGCCGGACGAGGGCGTCGAAGGCCTTCCAGCCGCCGGAGCCGATCAGGCGCCCGGTGCCGTCCCCGGGCAGGAACCACAGGCGCCCGGCCTCGTCGCGGAGGACGATGTCAGCTCGCCGGTCGGCGTTCATGTCGCCGAACCCGCTCGCCTGGGGCGAGGGCGTCGCCACCCAGCCGGGGTAGGCCTCCGTCTCGCACTCGCGCAAGGTGCGCACGAACTTGACCGAGCTGGTGGAGAGCCACCCGAAGTGGGTCGCATAGTTGGGGTCGGGCTCGACCCAGTTGTAGCCCGGCGTCGCATAGTTCGGCTGCTCGTAGAGGCAGGCGATCATGGACGTGCGGTTGAAGATCGTCTGGAGCTTGCCGTCCCAGGAGCCCAGTGTGGCCTTGTTCGTGTTCGTCTTGAACATCGGCCCGTCGTAGCCGTTCTGCCAGGCACACAGGTAGCCCGACGGGCAGTCGCTTCTCGCGGCCTGCGCGGGCGCCGCGCCGGCGCCGAGCAGCCCCAGCGATGTGAGCCCCAACGTCGCGGCCAACACGGCCGCGCGCCGAAGCAGGGTCTTACGCATGGATTCCCTCCCTTACGCGGCGCGGAGAAGACTCTCGACGCGCCCGCGGGAGGAACATATCCCGCCGCGGCGACACTCTGCGCCGGGGGTGGCGCGGGCCGGGCGACCTGCAAGTGAGGGCCATGAGCGGTGCTGTGCTCGGCGGCAGGCACGGCGCGCCACAGCCGACCCGGCACCGGTTGTGCCCGGCGCCCAGCACGCGCGGCACTGCCGCCCGGTCACACGCACTCTTGTTCCGGGAGGCCCGTCGTCCGACGATCACCTCATGGGCACGAAAAGTGCGCGAAAGGACCGGCAAAAGTTCGCCTCGGTGCTCCCTCCCCGGGTAGGACCGAGACGTGAACGGGGAGGGTTTCATGTCTGAGCTGTTCGACGCCGTCGATGCCCTCATCGCCGAGCAGGCGCCTTCCGTCCCCTGAGGAGCGGGAGCGGGGCTGACCCCCGATCGGTCAGGGCCTTGGATTTGAGCGCCGCCAGCGGCCGGGCGTCAGGTCCTTGCCAGCCGGCGGCTGCGCCACCTCAGGCCACGCCACATGATGCGAGCGGCTGAGGGACAGCCCGCACACGGTTTCGTTCCTGCCCTGCTCCAATGCGTGCGCTTCCCCCGACGGCAGCCGCTGGTTGCTTTCCTCGTCCCACCACTGCCCGGAGGCCGCCACGGCGTACCGCTTGCTCATGGCTATACCGCCGATCGCCGCGATCCGGCCAGGGCTTCGGCCCGGTTCAAGACCGCCCCACCGGGTGCCCGTGTCAGGCGGCGCGAATCGTCCGCCAGCCGTTGCGACGCGTACAGGCGCAGCTCGCCTCAGCGGTGCACGGGATCCATGCCTGGGCCAGCGGTCCACGCAGTCCCGCCTGCACCATGATTGAGCGCACCACCCCCAGGACAGCTGCCTGGCCGAAGTGCATGGCCCAGTTCACCGGCAGCGGCTGCTTACCGCGGCGTTCGGGCCGACCGGTCAGGCGCTCGAGGACACGGCCCGTCACATGCGAATCTGGTCGGCGGTGAGGGACTGCTCGATCTTCTCGCCGACCGTCATCACCAGGCCTCCTGCTGTGCCGGCGATCAGTCCTTGCCGCAGCGCGCGCTTCATCATGCTCGGCGGGTACCCGGCACGATGCCCTCCGCCCGGGTGCCCGGCCGCGTCGTGGCGGGCCTGGACTGCGGGCTGGACTGTACGGGTGCTGGGTTGTTCAGCCCTGGGCTCACAGCTTGTTGGGCTCCGCGTTCCTGGCCGGGTCGGTCAGTTCGATGCCCGCGGGGATGAATCCTGTCTGTCCCTTCGCGGCAAGGCTCTTCAGGTGCTGCTGGTAGCGTTCCGGGGAGACGATCTTGACGTTGAAGAGCATCCGGGCATGGTCGACGCCGCAGAGCTCGGCGCACTTGCCCCTGTAGGTGCCCTCCCTGCTGGGCGTGACCTCGAAGGCGTTGACGTTGTGACCGGGGAAGACGTCCTGCTTGAACAGGAACGGGACCACCCAGAACGAATGGATGACGTCCCGGGAGGAGAGAATGAAGCGGACCTTCTCCCCCTTGGGCAGCCACAGCGTCGGACCAGGGTTGCCGTTCTGCGGATTCCGGGTGCCGGGGACACCGGCGTCGTAGACGCCCTCCGCACCCGCAGGGAAGTCCTTGCGGAACCGGTCCGGGACCGTGCCGAGCAGGGGGCTCCCCTGCGCATCGCCCGTGTCCGGCTTGCCGTCCACGTCCTCGACGTAGTTGAAACCCCAGCTCCACTGGTAGCCCACCACACCGATGGTGTGAGCCGGCTTCTCGGAAAGCTCCAGGAGCTTCGCCTCGTCCCGCGCGGTGAAGTAGAAGAACACCGACACGATGATGATCGGAACCACGGTGTACAACGCCTCGATCGGCATGTTGTACCGGGTCTGCGGAGGGATGTCGACCTTCGTACGGCTGCGCCGGTACCAGATGACGCTCCACAGGATCAGACCCCACACCAGCACGCCGGTGGCGAGCGCAGCCGCCCACGAGCCCTGCCAGAGGGAGAGGATCCGCGGCGCCTCCTCCGTCACGGGGGTGGGCATACCGAGCCGCGGGAAGTCCTCCCAGTTGTACGAGCAACCGGAAGCGGTAGCCAGGATCAGGCCCGCAGTCAGCACCTGCGGCAGCTTCCGCCGCATCGGTCGCCACCACGAGCGCTCGGCGCTGTTGCCGCTCACGGACGCCTCCCAGAAGGTCACGCCCGCGGAACCATGACGGCCATCGAGCCGGCGGGTCGCCGGCCTCGAACGGGCAGAGGTATGGCCGAATGCCTACACGCGCAACCTATGGGCGACGCTGCGGAGAGGCCGTCCAACGCGCCGTCGATGCCCCGAAGGGGTGGAGGGCCGACGGCGTCCGGACAAAAGGCCGACGAGTCAACTCCTGTCGTACACGGCACCGGGTGGGTCGGTGATGGGTTTTGATCAGCTGGGGCCTGTGGGCCGCCGGCAGACGGCCGGCCGGGGGATGCCGACGCGGACATGGCGGACCCCGGGGGAGTAGTGGACGATCGGCTCAGCGCTCGGGTCGGCCAGGCCCGCGGCCGTGGTAAGCGTCTGGGCGAGTTCCTCGACCGCTGCGGTGTACAGCGGCCAGGGCTCGTGCCACACCGGAGTCTGCAGCAGTGTTCCGCAGCGCTGCGTGTACACCCTCCAGTGGGATGTCAGATTGATTTCCAGTGCGGACGGCTCGAGCGGGGCGCCGGGGCGGATCCGTAGACGGTATGCCGGCTCGCCGCCGCGCCGGCACCCGGCGTACGTCAGCACCCCACCGTCGTCGGTGACGCTCAGGTCTCCCAGGTGGTACGGGGCTCCTGCACCGACCCGGCTGATCACGGTCATGGCGGCACTGCCCGCCTCGACGGACAGAAACCACAGTCCGTCCCGGCCGTCCGGGCCGCGCACATAGGTGCGCAGATTGGTCTCGGGGAAGGTAGCCAGCCGGCGTGTCACCTCCAGGCTCGGCAGGATTGCGTGCCGTACGTCGGTCATGACGAACGGCGTCAGACTCACCCACGCCCGCCCTTGGTACTCCTCCGGCACCAGACCTCGGGGGAGAAATCTTCGGACCGCGGCCGGGTCGAAGGGCCAGTGCAGGAAGGCCTGCCGGGACCAGCCCATTCGCAGGACGGGCAGGCCCACCGTCTCGTCGGGCTCCAAAGACGCCATAACGGGCCTGTACCCGGGCCGTCGAGGGACGAGTCCCGCTCCACCTGCGGTGACGCCCATCCGGCGACACACCCCCTCCGCCGACGAAGGGGTAGTGTCCCTGCGACGTGGCGCCCGAGCCACCTCGCGCCGCCCCGGCCGGACGCCGAACTCGCCGCCCAGCGTGCAGGACATGGTCGTCACGGTGCTGACCACGGGCGTCCCGGGCTTCTTCGCGAACTCGTCGTTGCGGAGACACTGGCGGCGGTGACCGAGACGGCCAGGAGGATGCCGAGGGCAATCGACGCCGATGTGGCGCTTGCGTCCGGCGATCCTTCGGCGTTCCGGCCTGCGGCCTCCCGGACCGTTCGGCGGAGGAGGCCGTTGACCTGGTCGAATACGCCGTCAACGTCCGCGTCGAAACAGGTCCGGTCGGTTTCTCCGGGGCGCACAGCGTCAGACGGGGGCTGTTCGAGTCAGGTACCGGCACCTTGGTTACTGCTCGTGGCGTTCGGGAACCCGTGTGCATGTCGTTGCGCGGCTCAGCGGCGATGTGGCACGCCCATGCCGCAGAAGCAAAGGAAAGGATTGAGATGACGAAGGCGCGGGACATCATGACCGGCGGGACCGAGTGCATCGGGGCCGAGGAGACGGTGCTGGACGCTGCCCGCAAGATGAAGGACCTGGGGGTCGGCGCCCTGCCGATCTGCGGCACCGACAACAAGCTCAAGGGCATGCTCACCGACCGGGACATCGTCGTGAAGGTTCTCGGCGCGGGCAAGGACCCTGCCACCTGTACGGCCGGTGACCTGGCGCAGGGCGAAGCCGTGACCATCGGTGCCGACGACGACGCTCAGGAGATCCTGCGGACGATGTCCGAGCACAAGGTCCGTCGTCTGCCGGTGATCGACGGCCACGATTTGGTCGGCATGGTCGCTCAGGCTGATGTTGCCCGCTCCCTGCCCGACCCCCAGGTCGGCGAGCTGCTGCAGGCCCTGTCCACCGACTGATCCTGTCCGCTCTCTCCGGAGCCCGCACCGTTGGACATGCCTGAGAAGGGCGGTATGGCGGTGCGGGCTCCGGGTAGGCGGTCGGTGATGACGCGTGTGAATGACGGTGTAAGGGAGACGTCTGATGCTGATGGCACATCCCGCGGTCCTGAGGAACCTGGTCGAGCAGTACGACACGTTGCGGATGCTGCACGCCGAGAACGGCACGACGGAGGTCCGGCGACGCATGGACGACATCGCTTACACGCTGTGTGTCTCGACCGGCACGCGCGATGTCGACGCCGCCCTCGTCGCTGCCCGTCATCAGTTGCCCGGCGCCCGCCCCCAGGACGACTCCCTCCTCACCGCCTGACCCACTTCCGGACCCAGCGTCATGAGTACGACAGCCAACATGCGGACCCTCAACAGCCTTGAGGAGCTGACCGGGTTGGTCACCAGCCGTCACGGCCTTTACGTGCGCTGGTCCCGTGGCCCGGAGCAAGACCTGCGGGGGGTCTCCAGTACGGACGACCTGACCGGCGTGAAACTGCCCGGCCTGTCGGCCACCCCCCTGGATATCGAGGACTGGTGGGGCAAGAGGCCCGTCCACGTCTGGGTCGCCCGGCGGCTCTACGACTACTGCCATCTGCCGCGCGTGAAAGACCCCCGGACGCGGCCCTGGGTACTGCACGGAGCGGAAAGAGCCCGCGGCCCGGACAACGAACCCCTGGTGACGGAGGTCGAACCGATCGGCTGGATCGCCGACCACGTCATCGACGAGGCATGCGACATCGTCACCGGACAGCCCGGCGACTGGGGCCCTCTCGACCGGAACGGAGCAGCCTGAGAAACCGCGACACGTTGGCGACCGGGCTCAGTTGCTACTCAGCCACCTTCACGCGCAAGCCAGGAAGGTGACAAGGGAGCCGGTACACCGGAGGACAACCGGCCCCTTAAGACAGCAGAGCCCGAAGCGGGCGGCGGCCGCATGCACGGAACGGATCGCGGGGACAAAGGCGCTGCGCGTCGACCTGGGGTTGCCCGAAGCAAGAGGTCATCGAGGGGCTGAAAGCAGCCGCCGGGTACATGGCCGGTTCGCTCGACACAACCTCCGCCGACACAAAAACAGCGGCGGCAGGATTTCTGTCTGCGGCCGGGGGTGGCGTCCGGATGCTGACTGCGACCGTTCTCAGAAAGGGTTCCGGTCCTCGTTCCCCGGTGGCTTTCCCTCGGAGGCAGACGCCTCGCCCGACCTGTCGCCCCGTTCCGCGGCGTCGCCCGTCTTCTCACCATCGGGCCGGCCTTTCCTGTTCCGACGCTTCTCCTCCTCGAGCTGCTTGCGGACCTCTTCCGGCTTGTCTCCGAGCTGGTTCACGACCCGCTCCCTCGTCATTGACGACATGATTCCGCGGCCAGGTTCACACAGGCCCACACCACCCGCACCTGGACGCCGACAGCCCCGCCTGACCCCGCACGGCATAGGTACGGCCGGGGCCGCCGATCGGGCCCGGGATGGTGGTAGGCCCCTTGACCCGCAGGAGCCCCAGCCGCTCGCGGTCGCGCTGGGCGAACTTTGCGACGGCGACCCTTAGTGCTGCGCTCCAGGGCCTGCCGCAGGAGGGCGTACAGCTTCGCGGCGACGGTCTCGGTCGCCGCGAGGTAAGCGAACCTCGATCGGGCCGGCCTCGCCACGGACCTGGCCCGCATATCCTGCTTCGGCCGTCGTCCCCCAAGATCCGCCGGACAGCAGCCCGCCCGTAGTCGTCACCAGCTGCCCGCGTTCGAACCTTGCCGGCCGTCAGGGGCTGATGATCAGCCCCACCGTCGCCAAGGCGCCGCCCGCGAGGGCCAGAAGCGCCATTCGCTGGGCGTTGCGGACGTAGCCCTGGCGGCGCTTGCGCTCCCTGCGGACCGCGACCTTCGTCCCCAGGTGCACCCGCCTGGTGTTCTGCGGGTCGAAGACGAGGGGGTAGCTCTGTCCGACGACGTGGGCGTGGCCCACGCTCGCACCCTTTTGGTGCCGTCCGGAGCCTTCCGGGGACTGCCACTCGTAGACAGCGCTCGCGTAACCGTTGGTGCCGAACGGCACTAGGCTCACCAGCTCCGCTCGCACCTCGACGCCGGATTCGTACAGCTCCGTCATCTTCTTGAGCTCCGCTCCTTCGCCTTTGATCAGCATCAGGCCGAAGAAGCAGAAGGCCGCGGATGCGAGGACGGCAAGGAGGAGCACGGTCATCACCAGGTTCACAGACGGACGGTACGGCACCACAGGTTCAATCCGAAAGCCCCGCAGACTCTTCACCAGCAGGGACTTCGCCACCTACGATCACGCGCATGTCGATCTCTTCGCCCGTCCCCGTCCTCCGTGGCGACAGGGGCATCGAACTCCGCTCCACCGGTGAGGAGCTGCTGCTGCGGCGTCCGGACGCCGAGCTGCGCATACCGTTCGCCGCGATCGCCCGGGTCCACGCCGAACGGCGCGACATCCTCCTGGAGCTAACCGCTCCGGCGGAAGTCGATCCGACGGTGTACCGCGTCAGCGACGTCAGCGCGGTCGCCGCAGGCGTCTTCGCCGACGCGGTGAACGCCGCTCTGCCGGAACAGACCGCGGACGAGGAGACAGGCGACGGCTCCACGCTTGTCGTGATCCGGAGCCTGGTCATCGGTGACGAGGGCGAAGACGAAGCGGACGAGAACCTGGTCCAAGTCGGATTGCCCTCCCACGGCATCCGGCTGATGTACACCGGCTGCGCGGCCATCGCAGCCCTGGCCGTCGTCGTCGGTGTGCTGGGCGGGGACTGGAGTCGGGCCATCGCGACGCTGCTGCTCGGGGCGACGGGCGTGGCCTGCTCCTACTTCGTTGTGATGCTGTTCGCGATGGTGTGGCGGGACTGGTATCTGCCCCGCTACGGCATCACTGTGGAGGGGCGGCAGGTGTTCCGGGAGGACGACGGCGACACCGTCCACGCGTTCTCGGCCACCGACGGCGTGACCCGCTACATCCTCGGCCACAACAAGGGGAAGACTGTCCGGATCGCTTACCACCCGAAAACCCCCGCGTACGCCGCCGTCTGCCCTCCGACGGGCGACAGGGTGCTCATGCTCGTCGTTTCAATGGTCGCCGCCGTCATCGCGGGGTTCATGAACTACGGGACGTACCAGCTCGTGCTCCCCGCCTTCACAGGCTGATCCTCGTCCTGCGCGTCGGGTCGTGCCGCAGCGGCACGGACGGTCGAGGCGTCGAGGAGGGAGGAAGAACCGGGTGCTGGACATCGAGAAGCACTCCTTACACGCCACGGCCTGCAGCCGCAAACGCTCCCGCGCTGCCCTCCCGGCGTCAGTCTCAAAGACGATCCAGGCCCCGGATGCCGCCGCGAGCCTTTTACCCGGGGCCACACCTCCTTCTTCCACAGCTCCACCGCGTGCTCGTCCCGCTCGAGGGCTCTGCGGGCAGGTGCTTGCCAAAAGGACCAGCCGTGCCGTTTCAGCAGCCGCCACACCGTGGCCACAGACAGCTTCACCCGCAGACGCCGGCTGATCACCGTCTGAACCCGGGCCAGAGTCCAGCGTTCGTCCTCGAAGCCGTGCGCCGACGGTCCCTTGTCAAGTTCCTCCTCGAGCACGGCGAACTGGGCATCGGCGACGGTCGGGGAAACCTCAGTAATTGCGTGATGGGTTGTTGGACCTCGGCATGAGACGCTGACTTGGTCCTTGCCGGACGGGATGCCTCCGATGTGCCGATGCTGCTGGCCGGGGTGATTGCCCCGGTGGTCATCATCCGGACCGACGCGGACGGACCTGGTCGACAGCGGGCTCGCGGTCGGCGACTGGATCGCCCTACGCGCGGCCCTGGGGACGTGGGGGTGACGAAGGGCCGTATGGCCGACCTGGAGCGGCAGGCCAGTGTCTTCGCGAACCTGAGCGGTCACCTGATCAGAGCGACGATGGAGCAGTTCAGCGAACCAGCCTGCGACGGCGAATCCTTGTGGCCGTGTCTTGTGTGGTTCTCAAGACGCCTGCGTATGCCCGCTGTTACGGTCATGTGGTGACATATAAGAGATTTTCACCTGTCGCATTATCGGCACTGCTTGTACTGATTGCCTGCGGCCCCCAAGAGGAAAGCCAGAACCGTCCTCCCTCGCCGGATACGTCCTCTTCGAAGGCAACATCGGACGCGGGGAAGAATCCGTCGACTCCAAGTGGCAAGCGCGAAGCGCTGTTCGCCACCTCCGCCACACTCGAAGATGTCGAGGATCTGTATTCGGCTCGCGACTTCTTCGTTTCCGTCGGCCGGGACAGCGTGGTCACCCATGCGGCGAACGGGACGGAAATCGCGCGCTCCGGTGTCGCGGAGTTCGAGGACGGTTGCGTCATTGCCGCTGTGGGTTCGGCAGCGGAGTCGGGATCATTGATCTGGGGGAAGGTCACGCAAAAGCCGGCCGCGGGCCTGGAACCGGAGACGTGGACCCTGTCGATCGTCGCCACGGACACCAGGACGTACAAGCAACGGTGGAGCAAGCCGCTCGTCGCCGACTCCACCGAAGCCCTTGGCTGCCCGGACGTGCATGAGGCGACACTCACCAGCGACGAGAAGTGGCTCGCCTACGACCAGTGGGTGATCAACCTGGCCGACGGCACGTCTCGCGCGCTCGGTGACGGAATGGTCCCCCGCGCCGTGGGAAACACCGTCCTGGTCTTCGACGGCGTGTGTGCCAACTGCATCAACGGTATGACGTCGGTGCCGATCACCGACCCGGCGACCGGACGGACGCTGTTCTCCTTCTCGGATCACGACATGATCAGCGACCTCTCCGACGCACCAGGCAAGTTCGCCACCTCCTCCGACGGGTCGACCCTTTTCATCGCCCGCCGTATCTCCGGCAGCCCGCTTACCTACGCACTGCAGTCCCGTTCACTCGTCACAGGAAAGGTGAACTGGGAAGTCAAGGGGGTCTCGTACACCGGGATGGTCAGTCAGCGAGTGACGCTCGCCGAAAATGCCGACGTGGTGATTTTTCCCGACCTGGCAGCAGCCAATGAACAAGGAGCCAGCCCGGAGGGGCGACAGAAGGAACTGGGCCTCTCACTGTCCGACGGAAAACGGCTGTGGGCCATTCCCGGTCTCGAAGTGTGTGCGGCAAACGCCGCTGGTGTCGCAGTCGAGGCGAATGACCAACTGGTGGTGCTCGACCCCCGAACAGGCCGGCAGTTGGGCTACAGCCCTGATCGGACCGACTGCGGAGCACCCCTCGGTGAGTACTCCTACTACTCCGACGACGGTGCGCTGATTCGCATCCTGCCCTCAGCGGAGTAGGCCGAGACCTCCGGCACCCCCGTTGTCCTCCCCCTCCCCTGGACATGCCTGTCAGAAGCGGCGCGTGAACCATCGTTTGACAGTGCCTACGGTGAACGCAAGCACCACGATGGCGATGGCCGCCCGTTTCAGGTCCGCGCTGCCGCCATCGCCGTTGTAGGCGGTGGCGCCGTACAGAAACCCGAGGCCGTCCAACGCCAGCAGGGCCAGGAGGAACTTCGTGTCGCTGCGCATACCGGCAGGGGTGACACGGCGGGGGAACTGCGGCGCTCTGCGCCCCGGGAAGCCCGGTTGCTGTGAGGGCTTGAGGCGTGTCTGGCTCACGGCTCGCTTGAGCACAGCAGCGGCCCGTGCCTCGGGCAGGCCGTGCAGGACCACGGGGTTGAGGTTGCCCAACAGGGCGCTGCGCGGAACGGGTTCGACCTCCACGGGGAGGACGGTGAGCCCCTCGCCGGAGGGGTCGTTGCGCACGAAGGACGTCCACTCCGCACTGCTGTGCGGCGACAGACGGTAAGAGGCCGAGACGACGGCGATCAGCCGCTTCGCCACCTGCAAATCCCGGTCGCGGGCCAGGACGGTGTTGCCCCCGGGGATCTCGTGGTCCCAGGCACCCAGGCGGATCGTGTATCCCTCGTTCTCGAGCTGCCAGCCGATCCATTCGGCCCATGTGAGGTCGTCGTCGGCGTACGAGATGAAGAAGTCGACGGTCATCCGGCACCCGGGAAGGGGGCGCGGGAACGAGGACGGGAGCGGGCCGGCCGCAGGCCGTCGAGAAGCTTGCCGCGGGCCGTGTCCTCGTCGAGCCCGACCAGCGAGATCCTCGTGCGGGGGCCGAGGAGTCCATCGACCGCCGTAGGTTCCACCATCACCGGGATGATCAGGCGGTGAGAGCCGTCCGGGTCCTTGCGAAAGACGGCGGTCCACTCGGCTTTCGTCATCCCCGACTCGAAGTAGGCCGGGCTGAGGATCAGCACGATCCGCTCCGCCGAGCGCAGGGCATCGTCCATGTCGGTGACGAAGTTCCCGCCGGCTGCGAAGTCCAGCATCTGGAGAACGGTGCGGTAGCCGGCGTCTTCAAGGACTTCGTTCGTCCACGCGGCCCAGCCTGCGTCGACGCCGGTGTAGCTGATGAAGTAATCGACTGCTTCAGAGGTCATGGCGCCGCGATCCTGTACTGGTACGTGTCGATGACGTCTTCCTTTTCCTCGTCGGTGTACACCAGCGCACCTGGGAAGACGTCCGGGCATTCGGTGTCTTCAGCGTCGAAGTGCACCTGCTTCTTCGTTTTCGCGTCCAGAACGGCCAATTGACTGTTGACCCGGAGGTAGACGCGCCCGTCCGCGGTTCCACAGAAGTCGTCCGACCCGTCGACCTTCCACCGCAGTTTCCCGGAGATGACGTCGACGGCTGCGAGTGCGCCAAGAGAACCACCGCCGTTGTCGTAGACGACGGCGGTGCCTGTCGCGGAGTCCAGGTCCATGGTGACCCAGCCGCCATGACCGGTGGCTGAGTGCCGCAAGGACCATGCCGGCTTCCCTGAGGGCAGCGAGTAGCCTCTGACGGCGTCCTCTCCCTGTGTGTCCTCGCTGTCCAAGGCGATCAGGAGCCCTTGATGGGCGGCGGTGTTGCCGAGTTCCTGGTTGTCCGCCGTCACCGGCTCGTCGACGGACCCGAGCTTCTTTCCGGTGGCAGGCGCCTGAATGTCCACGGAGACCGCGCCGATGCGGGAGGAGTCCCCGCGTGGCAGACCGAGCCAGCGGTCCAGGACGACCGTCGAGTCCGGGACCTGTCGCACAGTGCCGTCAGCGAGATGGACCAGGTAGGTCTTCAGGCCCGGACCGAGGAGAGCGTAGGCCCCGTCCGAGGTGGCGGACAGGTCGAGTTCCGCGGCGGTCGTGCCTTCGCAGCTGTTGCTCCACTGCGTACTGTTCCTCTCCAGGTCCTTCTTCCAGACCAAGGAGCCGGTCACCGCGTCGTGGGCACGCAGGCTCAGAGTGCCTCGCGCGGAGTGGATTCCCTCAGCCGGCTGCGCCACGACGCTCGTCGAGACGATGAGGGAATGTGCACGGCGCTTCTGTGCGACGAGTGTGAGTCCGCACGTGTTCTTCCATTGGTCGGACGTTTCAAGATCGATCGACCCTGTCTTCTGCCCGCTGCGCAGGTCGAAGAGATCCAGTTGATGCCCTCCGCCCGCCGGAGTGCTGAAGACCGCCAGCGTCCGGCCGTCCGACACAGGGTGCGGCGCACGGTCAGAGGCGTATGTCGCCAGTTCCTGACCGGAAGTCACGGCGGGTACCGGCGACGCGGATGCCGCCGGAGGCGATGTGGTGTCGGCGCTTTCCGATGTACTTCCCGTCCGAGAGGCCTCACCTTCGCCGGCCGATCCACTGCACGCGCTCATCACACATGCCGCGCCGATCACACCTGTGGCCAGACGCAGACGTAAAGGCACACGGCTCACACAGTCCCCCCGAGGCAACGAACGTGCAGTGCAGTCTGCCCGGTTCGAGGACCGTCTGTAAGCGGATATGGTGAAAATGTGGGTGCGAAGCAGCTCATCGAAGCATATTCCGCCTGCCACCCTCGCCATGGAGGCCAGCCCGTCCGCCGCCCGCGCGCTCGACGCGTACGTACGGCACGGCACCGGCGACCCCGAACGGCTCGTCGCACGGCTGGGCTTCTGGACCTGGCGCACCAAGGAGATGGTCAACCCCGTCGAATGGCTGCGCGCCCACAACCGCGACCTGCCCGAGAAGCGCCGGGTCCGCTTCGTGGCACGGACCCCCAGCGCTGCGCCGATCGGTCCCTGGGAGGGGCGGGAGGGCGTGCGTGCGGTCGGCTCCAGTTCGAAGGCGGTGGCAGCGTTCCCTTCAGGCGACGGCGGTTGGTGAGCTCCATGGCATCGGCACTGAGGGCGCTGTGATTTCAGCCGATGAGTCGGACCAGCCGGTTGCCCTGCCGAAGGAGCGACGCACCCGCTACGTCAGCGGTGTCGATGGAGCGCTGGGACGGGCGGTGGCTGACCGCTGAGCGTCGAGCGTTTTCGTGAACGGCTTCAGCCGGCGAGCCCAGGCCGCTGGAACCTGCTCCCTCCGCGTGCGGGGGGAGCAGTCGCGGCCTCACCTGCCGCCGCTGTTCCGGCTGTGCTGAATATGAGAGCCGCCGCCACCAGGCCGGCGGCCGTCGCGACGCTCCGACCGCTCAACATGCCCCGTGCCACACAATGACGTCCGACGATCATCCAGTGTGCGCGAAAAGTACGAAAAAAGACCGGGTAGCGTTCGTTTCAGTGCCACGTCCGGGTAGGATCGAGGTGTGAACGGGGAGGTTTCTCATGTCTGAGCTGTTCGACGCCGTCGATGCCCTCATCGCCGGGCATGCGCCCCTTCCGCCCCCTGAGGAGCGGGAGCGGTTGCGCAAGGCGCACGGCCTCACGCAGGAACAGGTCGCCGCCGCCCTGAAGGTCCGCCGCGCGACCGTGGTGAGCTGGGAGAACGGCAAGACGGAGCCGCGACCGCCGCAACGCGACGCCTACGCCCGGCTCCTGGACAAGCTCGCCGAGCTCTACCCCCCTACCCCCGCCACCCTCATCGCGCCCTCGCCGCGGACGGCCGAGCCGGCCTCCCAGACCGAGCCGGCCTCCCCGGCCGTGTCCGGCCCGGCACCGCAGGCTCCGGCCGTGACCGCTGACGATGACACCCCCGTGCCCACCCCCGTGCCCGCCACCGCGCCGCCCGCCACCGCGCCGGACGTGTCCGGCGGACCCGCCGGCACCGCGAGGCCCTTGACACCGCGGCGTCCGGCGGCGAAGAAGGCCCCGGCCCAGCCCCCGGCGGCCTCGGCCGTCAGCGATCCGCGCTTCGCGAACGGACCGCTCGCCGTCGTGGACGTCGAGGACGGGCAGGTGTCGGCGTACTGCGTCGGCGGCCTGGTCCTGGACGTGCCCGCCACGTCCCTGCCCGCCCTGGTCGACTGGACCTTGAGCGAGGCGAAGCTCGGCGCACCCCGGCTGAGCGGCAACGGCAAGGACGCCGACCCGCTCATCGTCCTCACCCCTGCCGCGTGCGAACGCTACGGCCTGCCCGTCCAACTCGGCGACGAGGAACGCACCTCGGGACGACTGCCGGAAGACCACAAGGTCATCAAGCAGCTGACACGCGCCGACTGGCAGCTCACCCGGCGCGGCTTCGGCCCGTGGGCCCGCATCTACCGCCCCGCCCAGGGCGGCAAGCGAGCGTGCGTCCAGCTGTGCATCCCGTCGTGGAACGCACTCGACGCCCGCAGCTGGGGCAGCGCCGGACAGCTGCCGGCGGCCGAACTCGCCCGCCTGCTCGGCACGTACGCGACCCGCGTGATGACCCCGCGCGGCTCGACGGCCGTCACCGGCCTGGAGCTGATGACCGCGCTCCACCCGCCCACCCGCGCGTCCGAGCCGGACGCCGACGGACGGCGCCACAGCGTGCACAACCCCGGCTCGCTCGGCACCGAGCCGGTGGACTGCGCGCCGTGCGAGGCGCCCGACGGACACCCGCTCCTCGCCGACCTGCCCCGCTTCCACCAGCGCACCCCCGCCGAAATGCTGATGGAGGAGGCGTACGACTGGGCCCGCCCGCTCACCGACGACGAGTGCGCCAAGCGGTACGTGGTGGGCATCGACGTCAACATGGCCTTCGCCGCCGCCGCCAACGGCACCACCGTCGGCCTGGGCGCACCGACGCACCTCCACAACCCGGCGTTCGACCCGAAACTGCCCGGCTCCTGGCTCGTCGACCTCTCCCACATCGAGCTCGACGAGCGCCTGCCCTCGCCGTTCACCCCCACCGGCCGACGACCGGAAGGACCGGCCTGGTACGCGACCCCGACCGTCGCCTACGCCGTCGAACTCGGCTACCAGGTCGCACCGCTCGAGGCCTACGTACGCTACGAGAACGGCCGCTACCTCGACGGCTGGTACAACCGGCTCCGCGACGCCTACATGGCCACGATGGCCGACCTCGGCGTGACCTCCACCCTGTCCCCGGCCGGCTTCCTGGCGGCGATGGACGGCTACCGGCAGACCGACCCGCACATGGCGATCGTCCTCACCGCCGTCAAAGCAACCGTCAAGGGCGGCATCGGCAAACTCCGAGAACGCCCCCGCGGCGAGGGCTGGAAGCCCGGCCGGCCGTGGCGGGCGCTCGCCCGCCCCACCTGGCGGCCCGACATCCGCGCCGCCGTCATCTCCAAGGCCCGGACCAACATGCACCGCAAGATGCTCAAACTCGCCGACGCCACCGGCCAGTACCCGGTCGCGGTCCTCTCCGACTGCGCCGTATACCCCTCCGACGGCCCCAGCCCGCTGGACTTCCTGCCCTACAAGGACGACAAGCCGCTGCCCGGCGGCTTCCGCCTCGGCGTCAGCCCCGGCATGGTCAAGCACGAAGGCACCCAGACCACCCTGTGGGCCGAAAGCGTCCACGAGGAACACGGCCACGACGAGAACCTCGCCCGGTACATCAAGGACGGCCACGTCACCCACACGGACAACGGGAAGTAACCGATGGGACAGCTCGCCGACAGTCTCGACAAGGCCGTCCACAAAGCATTCACCCGCCCCATCCCCAAGACGGCCGGGGCCCGGATGCGTTACCTCGTCAAACAGCTCAAGTCCACCAGAGCCGCAGCCCAGCAACTCGGCATCACCCAGCGCACCGTGGAACGCTACGTGAAGGACCAGATCAAAAGGCCCCGCAAGGACCTCGCCGCCCGCCTGGAGCACGAGGTGACAAGACGGTGGCAGCCGCAGATCCGCGCCAAGGCCAAAGAGAAGGCCGCCACCACCGACGGCATCATCATCGACACCCGCGCCCGCTTCGGCTACACCGCCGCCCCCGGCACCACCGACGACGCCCGCCTGCGCCACCTCACCGTCGCCCTCCCGCCCCCCTACGCCGCCCGCCTCTTCGAAGCCCGCGACCAAGGCGCCACCGACCAACACCTCCAGAACATCACCGCCGAAGCACTCCAGGAGACCTACTTCAAGGACGGCGGCCGCCGGGCCTCCGGCCTCCTCGTCGAGTACACCGACGTCGAGCACATCGAATTCGACCTCTGAGCGCCGACGCTCGACGTCGGGGGACGTACCGCGATGCCAACGGTGCCCTTCCGACCATCGAGCCGGCGTGCTGTTGGAGGGCGACGACCCGGGCACCCCGCGGGGTGCACACCCACGGCCGCACATAGTGTGATGGCACCGTCTTCGCTCCTGCTGCTGGGCGAGGCTGACCGGAAGGCACTCTGAACATGACTGGGCAACGCGACCGTTGGGCGGAACTGACCGGCGGACAATCCGGAGAGGAATACGCTCAGCGTTTCGCGCAGCTCGCCGCATCAGGTCACGACATCCACGGCGAGGCCACCTTCTGCACCGCATTGCTGAAGCCCGCCGCCCGGGTGCTCGACGCCGGCTGCGGCACCGGCCGGATCGCGATCCGACTCGCGGAGCTGGGCCACCACTGCACCGGCGTGGACGTCGACTCCTCGATGCTCGCCGTAGCCCGCCGAGAGGCCCCCACGCAGGAATGGCTCCTCGGTGACCTGGCCCGTCTGGACACCCTCGGCCTGAATCCGGGCTTCGACCTGGCGCTCGCCGCCGGAAACGTCATCCCCCTGCTGGCCCCCGGCACCGAATCCGTTGTTGTTCGGCAGCTGGCCGCCGTACTGCGCCCTGGCGGACTGCTGGTCACGGGCATGGGACTGGACGCGGCACACCTGCCGCTGCCGGAACCGACGGTGACCCTTACGGAGTTCGACCACTGGTGCACCCAGGCCGGACTGACCCTGCGGCAGCGCTACGCCACCTGGAGCGGTGATCCCTATGACGAAGGCTGCGGCTACGCAGTCAGCGTGCACTGCCGCCCCACCCCGTGAGTCCGCGCCTTCCTGCGACGCTCCGGCCCGGGCACACGCCCGAGTGATCCCACGCCTTGATCGTCTGCACCACGCGACGGGCGGCACCCGCTCGGGGGCCGCCCGTCGCCGTTTGCGTTCTCGGGTTCCAGGCCAGGCCGCTGGGTCAGCGTCAACTGCTTTCCGTACGGGATCCTCGCCGGTCTCGCGCCTCGTCCTGCCGAACGAGAGGCCAGGAGGCGTGTGGTGACTCGAGTAAGCGTGTTGCGGCCTGTTGGCGTGGAAGGTGGCAGGCTAATTCCAGCGGAAGAAGACCTGGTCGCCGTCGTCGCAGGTGTAGCTGTAGTAGGCGCTGGAACTGCCGCTGCAGGCGAACACGTCCACGCTCGAGACGGTGGGGCTGGGGCTGTTCCATGCCCAGCTTGCGGCTGGGTTGCCGGCACCGCACGCCTTGCGGCTCTCTACTCGGTTGAAGGGACTGTCCGTGTAGTGAAAGGTGACGCGGACCCAGGCACAGTAACCATCGCCGGGGGGAGTGTCCTTGACAGTGCCGCTGAGGTACACGGTGTTGCCGGAGACCGACACGTTGCCGACCACGCGCGCTCCCGGACGCTCGAAGGTGAATCCGGTTGCCGCCGATGCCGGGCTGTGGGCAAGCATGCTGATGCCCAGGGTTGCTGCGGCTGCGCAGGCGAGGGCTTTCCATCGGTTCATGCGCTGTCTCCTGTTCTCGGGCCGGACCAGTGGGCAGGGCTTGCCTGTCCGGCGGTAAGGGCACGATCACCACGATCCGCAGTGCGGCTCATCCGCGCAGCCCCAACGGCTGTCCGGGACATGTCCCGGACAGCGCAGCCGGCCGAGGCGATGCCGGCCGTGGTTGCCGAGCACGACCCTTCGCGGCGGCCCCTTCACTGGCGTACCGGCCCTCCGTGTCTGCCCCGGATCCGGTCGTGGCGCGGTTCAATGGCGGCCATGATGCGTAGAACGTCATCCACCGCCGTCGTCGCCGTCGTTGTCGCGGTCGTCTTCGCCGCCCTCACGTCGTGTTCCTCGGATTCTTCGGACGGGTCCCCCGCCGAGGGCCGGCCCGGTGGGTCCGGCTCCGGGCAATCGGCGTCGGACCCCGGACCGACTCCCACAGAGACGGCCACGCCGTCTCCCTCGCCGACCGGGCCGTGCGCTGACGGCACGTGTGAGATCGAGGTCGCCGTAGGGGACGTCGTGACAGTGCCGGAAAAGTACGGCCTCGGGCCGATCGAGGTGACGGCGATCACCGGCGGCGAGGTCGAGATGGTCGCGCCGCTGACGGGGTCGGGCTACAGCGTTTCGGGCTGCTCCGGTGGCGGCAGCGTGTCCTCGGAGGGCAGCGGCGGCGTCCGGCTCAGCTGCGGCAAGGGACCCGCCGCGACCATCAACGACGCCATGAGCCTGGAGGTCGCAGAGATCCTCGACACCACCGCCCTCCTCCGTATCGACCCCGCAGGGTGACGTACGGCTCGGCCCCCTGGGGCAGGATTCCGTGAAGGGTGCCGAGACGGCGCAGGGCCAGTGGGCGTGCGGGCGTCCCCTTCTGACGTCAGACGGAAAGGGCCTTTTGAATGCGCAGCTCAGGGCGGCCATCGCTCAGGGTCCTGGCCTGGGGCCTGTTCATCGTCGGAACGACCACGTTCGTCATCAACGCCGAGGCCCTCATGAACGGCAAGGCCGTCGAGTGCGACGGCAGCCCGATGAGACCCGGTCAGTGGTGCGTGAAGGTAGGCGGCGAATCCCACAGCTACGACGAGGAGGAGAAGAACGAAGCCCGTGGAGAACTCGTCGGCTACGCCGGGGTAGGCCGCCACCATCGGCATCACCGTGGAAACAAGCGCCCGGTTCGGCTACACCGCACCCATCGGCACCACCGACGACGGCCGCATGCGCCGCCTGACCGTCCACCTGCCCCCGGAGTACGCCAACCGCCTCTTCGACGCCCAGCAGCAAGGCGCCAGCCGGTCCACTGCCTTGGTGGTCTCGCGCTGGACGAGCGGCCGGTTGCCCACTTCGGGCCACAGGCAGATCCAGGGTGCTGTCCTTCGGCCGACGCGCTGGGGGCCGCCGCCGAACTGGACAACACCGCGGCCGTCGCCCAGCTCATTAAATCGTTGGCTCTGTCGCACATCCGGTGGTGACGGACGGTGATTTGACGGTGGAAGGACCCACCGATCAAGGAGTGGCAGGTCAGCACGTTGCAGCGCTCGCTGTCCGGTTCGGCCGACCTGCACGGTGCCTGCCGATGTGCGCCTGGCGTGCCAGGGCGGCTTCCTCACGGCAGCGCCGTCCACTCGTGAAACAGCGAGGTCAGGGCGTCGATCGCACGCTCTGCAACTGGCGGCGGCAGATTCTCACACTCCGTCACCACCGGATGTGCGACAGAGCCGATCATTTGACAGACCCAATCGTGCTCCGCCCATGATCTGACCGCTGCCCGCCGCCACGGGATTATGGACGCTGTCGCTGCCGCGGGGCTGAAATGCTGGGCGGACAACGCGTACCACGGCGCCAGCCGTCCCGTCCGAGTGCCGTTCCGGGCCGTTGCCTCAAGCCCTGGCAGCGCAGGCACAACAGCATTTACGCCAAGATTTCGGAGTGTCGGTGAGCAGGCCATGGCCACCTTGAAGGCTGGGTGCCTGCTGCGGAAACTCCGCTACAGCACAAACCGAATCACCGACATCGTGAAGGCCGTTCTCGTCCTTCATCGCGCCTCAACGTGAGGTGGGAAAAGGCTCTGGGACAAGCCGCCCGGTCCAGGCGCCTTCCATGTCTGTGTCATCGCCAGAGGCGAAGTGCAGGTCCATTTGGACTCCTTTCTTTCGCCCGGACGCCCGGTCGTCGAGGACTGACCGGGGTGGTGTGTTCCAGGAGCTCTTCGGGCGGCCACGGGTCGTGGCGGCGGCGTCAGTCCGCGGAGACCCGCTCCAGCTTATTGATCTGCTCGGTCACCAGGCTTTCCGGCAACTCGACGGACGCGCCGGTGCCACTGGCGGTGTAAAACAGCACGACGGTGGCACCGCTGCGCACGACCGCGATGGGTTCCGGTGATTTGCCCTTGGTTGTCAGCTGGAAGGCCACCGCATCGTCGCCCGCGTCAGGAGCGGTGATGGCTTCAACAGTGGTGCGTGCGGGCACACCGCCGTCGTAGGAGGTGCACTTTTCGAGAGAGGTACGGAGGTCGGAGAGAATGCGCTCGGCGTCGGACTGCTCGTAGGCCATGAGGCCAATGGTGGTGGCGGAGCCGGCCGAGGGGCCGGAGGTTGCGTAGGCCAGCTTGCCGACAACGACTTGGGGAGACGGGTCGAGGTGGGCGACACGAACGTTCTCGACCGGCTGGCAGGCGGCGGGCTCGGCGATGGAACGGCTGTCGGGCTTCGCAGGCGGCCAGTCGGTGATCTGGAAGCCGTCCGCGTCAGTGCCGGACAGCGCGGCGGACTTCAATCGGTCGGTGCTGAGGGCGTCGGCGGGGGCCTGGGTTGGGGTTTGCTTGGTCTTCGCGGATGCCTGCGGGGAGGAAGGGCTGCTCTTCGCTCCGGTGCCGTCGGCGGTGGTCCCGCCGTTGCCGCATCCGGTCAGGAGGGCCGCTGTGAGGAGCACTGACATCGTCGCCTTGACCCGCACTTGCTGACTCCTAGCTCTCGGCATTCGTTGGTTCGCTCTTACTGGGCGGGGAGAGTCGCGGTGGTATAGGTGAGACTATGTAATCTCATCGCGTAGCTCGGTGCGGGCCTGGAGAGCAACAAAGGCGGCCCGGGACGTGACACCGGTCTTGCGGTAGATCCGGGCGAGATGGGTCTCGACCGCATGGGGGCTGAGACAGAGCCGGGTGGCGATGGCGGGAGTGGTGATGCCTTCGGCGACCATGGCGGTGATCTCGCCTTCGCGCGGGAACAGGGACACGAAGCCCGGCCGGTCGCTTGCGACGGCGGACATGGAGGCGCTGATCTCGTCCGCCAGGTTGACCAGTTGCTGGGCTCCGCCTCCCACGTCGAGGTGCCGGGGGCGCTCCCACATGACAGGCGCGCTAGGGGGCGGTGACCGCAAGGGGCATCGGGGCTGCTGGCTTGTGATGACACGCTGTCACGTTCCTGTGGCCACGTCGCAATCGGTCGAGAGGCCGCTCGATGCTCAGCGGCACATCGAGGAAGCGCCCAAGCTCGGCTGATCCCGGTGAAGTCGACCGAGGGAAGGGCCTCTGCCGGGAAACAGTGGCGGGGTCGGCTCACCAAGCTGCAGCGGCCTTGACTACGGGCTGGCCGGTGCGGAGGGATTCGTAGGCGGCCAGGACGGTTCGAAGGGTGCGTAGTCCGGTCTCCCCGTCCGGATGGGCTCGCTGGCCGGTGCGGGCGGCAGTGAGGAAGCTGTCGAGCATGGCCTCGTTGAGATCGACGGCGGCGGGCTCCCAGCGGGTGGTGGCTTGGGTGGTGTCATAGCCGTCGAGGAGCGGCGGAAAGGCGTCGAACTCGACGACGGCGCGCTCCCCGACGCAGGAGAGAGTCAGGCCTCCCCAGGTGGGGTGGGAGGACGGGTGGCTCCAGCTGCAGTCGATGGTGGCCACGAGTCCGCGGGCGTAGGTGAGGGTGAGGAGGCCGGCGGATTCCACCCTTGGTTCGTCTTCGTGGTCCGGCGCGAGGTGGGTGTTGGCGACGGCGTAGACGTATGTGGGTTGTTCGCCGTCGAGGAGGACGTCCAAGAGATCCGCGATGTGCAGGGTGTGGTCCATGATCGCACCGCCGCCCGCGAGGGCCGGGTCGGCGAACCAGGGCCGTTCCAGGCCCGGGGGACGGGAGTTGTTGACGCCGTGAACACTCAGGAGGGACCCGAGGGAGCCATCGGCAAGAGTGTGGCGCAGTGCCGTGAATGCCGGGTGGAAGCGCACAGGGTATGCGGTCATGAGACTGACACCGGCCTGCTCGCAGGCGTCGATCATGGCGCGTGCGTCTGGTTCGGTGGTGGCTAGGGGCTTCTCGCACAGGATGTGTGCGCCTGCCGCGGCGGCCTGTTCGACGAGCTGCCGGTGGCGGCTGTTCTCGCTGGTGACGATGACGGCTTGGGGGCGCTCTGCGAAGACCTCGTCGTAGCCGGCCCTGTAGGTGACGCCGAGCTCATCCGCCAGTGCCTTGCCGCGCGTCGGGTCCCCGGGCGGGGCGTCGGGGTCGGTGGTGATGAGCTCGATGTCGCCACGGTCGCGCAGCAGCTCCACATACGCTGCGGCGTGCACATGAGCGAAGGACAGGACGGCGACCTTCATCAGTGGCTTCCTTCCATGAGCTTGGGCGGACAGTCGTCGTCGACCGCGACGGCCAGGCCGGTTGCTACGGACTGGCGGGCGGCTGCGGCGATGCGAACGGCTGCCACACCGTCGAGCGCGTTGACACGGGGGGCGCTGCCGCCCTGGAACGCGGCGGCGAACTCGCGGATCTGAGTGGCGAACGGGTCTTCACCGAAGTCGCCGGTGGGTACCCCGGCGGCTTCGGCGCCGGCTTGGCCGATCAGTCGCAGCGACGGGTGGGCGAGGGAGTCGTGGGTGAGGGTGCCGTTGGAGCCGGCGACGTGGAACGTGTAGCGGAACGGGGTCGCGGGCGGGCCCCATACGCCCAGGACCTGGGAGATCACGCCGGATGCGTGGGTGAGGGTGGCGCTGCCGGTGGCCACGGGCCCTTCGGAGGCGGAGGCGGGCGCGGTGAGGTGGCCGCGCTGGGTGGCGTGGATGGAGACGACGTCCCCGAAGAGCCACCTGGCGATGTCCATGTCGTGGAGCATCTGGTCGGTCACGATTCCGCCGGAGAGCGCTGGGTCCGAGAACCACGGACTCCATGTCGGATAGCGACCGGTACGGGTGAAACGGGCCACCGCGACGCGGCCCAGCGCACCGGAGTTGACGGCGTCGCGGAGCCGGACGTAGGCGGGGAAGAACCGTACGACGTGCCCGGGGTACAGCTGACGTCCCGCTTTGTCTGCGGCGTACGCCATCTCCAGGGCATCTGCCGGGGCGAGGGCCAGCGGTTTCTCGCACAGTACGTCCGCCCCCGCCTCGAAGGCGGCCAGAGCGATGTCGCGATGGGTGGCGGTGGGAGTGCAGATGTCCACGACCGTGGCCCACTCCAGCGCTTCCTCGAGGGTGGAGGCCTCGGTGACTCCGAAGTCTTCGGCGAGACGGGCGGCCTGGCCGTCCGTCGAGAAGACGCGCACCCGCGCGCCGAGGGCGATCCAGGCCGGCAAGTGGGTGCGTGCGATGAAGCCGGCGCCGATCATGGCTACGTCGAGTCTCTTCACGTTTTGGCCTTCTTGTCGTTGCTTTCCCGGGCCGTCTGTTCGGCGTTGATGGATCTGCGTACGTGAAGTAGGTGTCGGGGGGTGAGATCGGGAACTGTCCAACGCGCTCCGGCGCGGGTGAGATCGGCTGCGTCGGCGGTTGTGGTGACACCGACGATGTCCCGGACACCCGCGGCGGTGAGAGCTTGGATTCCCGAGGGCGAGTCCTCGAAGGCGAGGCAGTGCTCAGGCCGTGCCCGCAAGGCCGCGCAGGCCCTCAGATAGCCCTCGGGTGACGGCTTGCCGCAGGTGATCTCCTCCGAGGTGATGACGAAGTCCACCAGGTGGCGCACGCCGAGGACATCTTCAAGGAGGTGCTGGGCCCACTGCGCTCCGGCGCTGGTGACTACGGCCAAGGGGTACTTGATACGCAGTTGTCGGATGAGAGCGGCGGCGCCGCGCACGACCTTCACACTGTCGGCGTGCTCCAGGGTGAAGGCGGTCATGGTGGCGAGGGCGGCAGCCGGGTCCGTTCCTGTCCAGGGCCCTGGCACGCCCGTGATGATGTCGCTGGGCCGCCGTCCCATGTAGCGCTGTTCGTAGTCGGCGTCGGTCACCTCCACGCCCCATGTGTCGAAGAACGCCTGCCAAGCACGGCGGTGCACGTCTTCACTGAGTACCAGAGTGCCGTCCAGGTCCAGGAGGACCGCCTCACAGGGAGAGCTGGTGTCGAACGTCTGTCGCGAGCCCACGTCGGGGCGGGTCATGACGCAGCCCAGTTGAACATGAGTGCACCGGCCTGGATCGGACCGGTAACAGCCGGCGGCTGCGCCGATCCGGGCGGGCCGTCGAGCACGACCACAGGGCATATCGCCGACAGGCCGTGCGCTCGGACCGCGGCGGGGTCGAAGGTGATCACGCCATGGCCGACCTCGACCCGGTCTCCTTCCACGACATGCGTGCGGAAACCTGTTCCCTTGAGCCGCACGGTGTCGATGCCCACATGCACCAGAACGCCGATCCCGCCGGCGGTCTGAATGACGAACGCGTGCGGGTGCAGTTTGACCACTGCACCGGCGACAGGTGCCACGACATCGACGGGTCCTGTGCCAGAGAAGGGTTCCACCGCCAGTCCCGGGCCCACCATCTGAGCTGCGAAGACCGGGTCGGGCACCTTGCCGAGTACTGCAAGATCGCCGGACAGCGGGGCATGGACGGCGAGTCTCACAGCAGCTCCTTGATGTCTTCGGCCAGGCCGTCCGCCTCGGCGCCGACGACGACCTGCACGATGCCGGCCGAGACGAGGACCCCGAGAGCCCCTGCCTTCTTGAGGGCAGCGACATCCACGGCGGCCGAGTCGTTCACCTCGGTGCGGAGTCTGGTGATGCAAGCCTCGATGTCGGCGATGTTGCCGGCCCCGCCGAGGCCTTCGACGATCAACCGTGCTTTTGACATGGGTCCCCTCCAAATGGATCACCTTGGGAATGCATGCCCGACAGGGGGCAGACTGGTCATGACCAGATATAACCAGAAGGTACTTCGTCAGGCGTCCATCGCGCAACGACGACTCCGAGAATGTCGTGGACATGTCAAATCATTCGTGGATGTGTGCCCTTCCGCCCGGGGAGGGTCAAATCACCTGTCGGTGAGCGTCATGTGCAGCTGGTACCGGTCGGCACGGAACCATGAGAAGGCGTGCTCGATGGGCTGCTCGCCGCTGTAGGCGATCCGGTCGAAGGTCATGACGGCGGCGCCTGTGCGAACGCCCAGCAACGCTGCTGTCTCGGAAGAGGCCGGCCCGGCTCCGACCGTCTGCTCCGCGCGGGAGATGGGATGCCCGAAGCGCGTGGCCAAGGTGTCGTAGATCGAGGCGGTGAAGTCCACGCTGTCCAGCTCTGGAAGGGTCTCGGCGCTGTACCACGCATCCTCGACGGAGATAGGTGTCGCGTCGGCCAGTCGGAGGCGGCGGACATGCCATGCCTGCTGACCCTCGGCCATCTGCAGTGCCGTAACAGATGCGGGGGGAGGGGTGTCCTGGCCGATGGACAGGACGACGGTGCCCGGCTCCAGGCCGAGGCGGCGCATGTCCTCGTGGAACGAGGCCAGGCGCAGTTCGGAGCGGTAGGCCCGCTCGGCCACGAAGGTCCCGCGCCCGTGGACGCGGACGGCCAGGCCCTCGCTCACGAGCTGGCTGAGTGCTTCGCGTACCGTGACGCGGCTGACGCCGTGGTCGATGCACAACTGCCGCTCGCTGGGGAGTGCGTCCCCGGGTGACAGCTGATTGGTGCACATGTCGACCAGGATCGCGCGCAGCTGTGCGTGCTTCGGCACCATGCCCTTGGTGACAATCTGCTGTCCGGCCACTGCGACCCCGCTTTCCGTCCAGGGCGACGCGCCCCTACTGGTTATTACCAGTATGCATCATGCCTTCACCTTACCCCCGCCTCCGGCCGGACCGGACGGGGGAGTGGGCGAGCCCCGGCGGCAGTGCTGTCGTTCGCTCCGATAACGAGCGCCCCAGGCATTGACACCCGCGTGGCGGCGAGGTCATGCTGAAACTACTGGTCATAACCAGATGGTACCGGTCCTGTCCACTGACCGTTTCTGCCGTGCCGGGTTTCCGCCCGTCCCATCGGCTCCCTTCCTCCTGCACACCCCTTGAGGTCGTCATGAGCACCAGCACAACCCCGTCCACCGGCCGCCGACCTGGCTTGGCGGGCCTGCAGAAGCTGGGCCGCAGCCTGATGCTGCCGATCGCCACGCTCCCCGCCGCAGGTCTCCTGCTGCGGCTGGGGCAGGACGATGTCCTTGGCCGCTTCCCCGCCCTGCAGGACACCGCGCACGTCATTTCCGCTGCCGGCGGGGCGCTCTTCACTCACCTGCCCCTGATCTTCGCTGTCGGCATCGCCATCGGATTCGCGAAGAAGGCGGACGGTTCCACCGCACTGGCCGCCGTGGTCGGGTATCTCGTCCTGGAGGGCGTCTTCGAAGCGATGTCGCCGGTCGTTCTCGAAGGACAGAAGGACCCTGCCGGAGAGCAGGCCCTGGTCAACTTCGGGGTCCTGGGCGGCATCGTCATCGGTCTGCTGGCGGCGATGCTGTGGCAGCGCTTCTACCGCACCGCGCTTCCGCCCTATCTGGGCTTCTTCAGCGGACGCCGGCTGGTGCCCATCCTGACGGCCGTGACCGCTCTCGGCGTCGGCGTTCTGATGAGCTTGATCTACCCCCTGTTCAATGACGGTCTGACCTCGGTCGGCGAGGCCGTCGACAACAACAGCATCGTGGGCGGCGGAATCTACGGCACGGCGAACAAGCTGCTGATCCCCCTCGGCCTGCACCACATCCTCAACTCCGTCGTGTGGTTCATCCTTGGCGACTACAACGGTGTCCAGGGCGACCTGAACCGCTTCTTCGCGGGCGATCCCGAAGCCGGCATCTTCATGACCGGCTTCTACCCGATCATGATGTTCGCCCTCCCTGCCGCAGCCCTGGCGATCTGGCGCGAAGCCCGTCCCGAGCACCGCAAGGCCGTCGGCGGCATCATGCTCTCGGCCGGACTCACCAGCTTCCTCACCGGCATCACCGAGCCGATCGAGTTCTCCTTCCTCTTCGTCGCCTGGCCCCTCTACCTCGTGCACGCCGTGCTGACCGGCACCTCCCTCGCCCTGGTCAACGCTCTGGACATCCACCACGGATTCACCTTCTCCTCCGGGCTCATCGATTACGTCCTCAACTGGGGCAAGGCCACGAACCCCCTCCTGCTGATCCCCATCGGCCTGGCCTACGCCGCCCTCTACTACGTCCTGTTCCGGTTCGTCATCCGCCGCTGGAACCTGCGCACTCCCGGACGAGAGGAAGAGAACCCGGATTCCGCGCAGGAGCGACAGCCCGAACCTGCGGCCTGACGTCAGCCGCATACATCCCTGAGAACCGTCGAAAGGAACCGTCCATGGCGCAGCGCGTCGTCTCCATCGGCTCACGCAGCGGACTGCACGCCCGGCCCGCCGCCACCTTCGTCCAGGCCGCCGCCCAGGTACCGGTCCCCGTGACCATTGCCGCCGACGGCAAGCCCCCGGTCCCCGCCAACAGCCTGCTGGGCGTCATGACCCTCGGCGCCGGCTACGGCGACCAGGTCACCCTCACCGCAGAGGGGGACCAGGCGGAGGCCGTCCTGGAAGAGCTGGCAACCCTGCTGAGCGAGGAGCTCGACGCGTGAGCGCCGCCTCCACCACGATGACCGGCTACGGCGTCAGCCCGGGGCTGGCATGCGCCCCACTGATCCGCATGGCGCCGCCGGTCGTCACCGACCCCGCCGAAGCCCCCGGCGACGATCCGGCGCACGAAGTACAGCGCGTGTGGCAGGCCCTGGCCGAAGTCGCCGAGCAGTTGTCCGCGATCGGGGCGAGCGGAACGGGCGGCGCCATTCTGGAGGCCGGCGCCGCCATGGCCAGCGACGTTGCTCTGGTCCAGGCCGCCGCCCGGCACATCTGCGACGGCGTACCCACCGCCCACAGCCTCACCCTCGCCGTCGACGACTACTGCGGCCAGTTGGAGGGACTCGGCGGCTACATGGCCGAACGCGCCGCTGACCTGCGCGACGTCCGCAACCGGGCGGTCGCACTCCTTCTGGGCGTACCCATGCCCGGCATCCCCTGCCCCGGACACCCCTTCATCCTGGCGGCCGAAGACCTCTCGCCGGCCGACACCGTTGGCCTGGCCGACAGCGACGCGGTGGGACTGCTCACCGAGCGAGGAGGCCCGACCAGTCACACGGCCATTCTCGCGCGCAGCCTTGGTCTGCCCGCCGTGGTGGGATGTGCCGAGGCCGCCGCTCTGCCGGGCGGCACGCCTGTCATCCTCGACGGCCGGGCCGGGACCGTCGAAGCGCATCCCACCCCCGAACGCCGACAGCAGGCCCTGGAAGAACAGGCTCGAGTCCGGCAGCAGCGCCGCGCACACGGACCTGGACGCACGGCCGACCAGCACGCTGTCGCCCTTCTTGCGAACATCGGCACACTCGGCGACGCCTCCAGGGCAGCCCAGGAGGACAACGAGGGCGTGGGGCTGTTCCGGACGGAATTTCTGTTCCTGGACCGCAGCGAGCCCCCCACCATCGATGAACAGATCCACGCCTACACGCAGGTTTTCACCGCATTCGAGGGCCGCGCCGTGACCGTCCGCACCCTTGACGCCGGCTCCGACAAGCCCCTGCCGTTCCTGCGCCTTCCGCCCGAGGACAACCCGGCGCTGGGCGTTCGGGGCCTGCGCACCTCCACGGTCGTGCCCGGCATCCTCGAGACCCAGCTCAAGGCCCTCGTCGCAGCCCAACAACGCACCGGCGTGCAGATGAGGGTCATGGCACCCATGGTCTCCACCGTGCAGGAGGCCGCCGAGTTCGCCGACCTGGCCCGCAGCTACGGAGTACAGACCGTCGGCATCATGATCGAAGTACCAGCAGCAGCCTTGCTCGCGAACGATCTGCTGCAGCACGTCGACTTTGCCAGCATCGGCACCAACGACCTTGCCCAGTACACACTCGCCGCCGACCGCACCGCCCACACCCTCGCTCACCTCCTGGACCCGTGGCAGCCGGCCCTGCTCACCCTCATTGCCCAGGTGTGCAGCGCCGCCACGGCACTCGGCCGCCCCGTGGGCCTCTGCGGTGAAGCCGCAGCCGACCCGCTCCTCGCCCCCGTCCTGGTCGGGCTGGGCGTGAGCAGCCTGTCCATGGCCACACCGGCCGTCGCCGCGGTCCGTGACGCACTCACCCAGCTCACCTTGCAGGACTGCAAAGACCTGGCCGCGAGCGCGCTCTGCGCCAGAGAACCGGCCGCAGCACGCGCCACCGTGCTGCGGATGAGTGACGCCTTCCCCGCCACAGCGAGCGAACGGCAGGAGGCCTGACATGGAGGTGGTGCTCCTCCCCGACGCCGACGGGGCCGCCCGCACTGTCGCGGGCATCATCGAGCGCGCGATCGTCGACGGTGTGAAGACTCTGGGGCTGGCCGCAGGCTCCTCGCCGCTGAGCGTCTACCGGGACCTGATCCGCCGCCACCGGCACCAGGGGCTGGGCTTCGCAGGTATCGACGCCTTCCTGCTCGACGAGTACGTGGGACTCCCGCCCTCCCATCCCCAGTCCTACGCCCAGGTGATACGCCGCGAGCTGGTCGACCACATCGACCTCGACCCCACCCGGGTACACGCCCCGCAGGGCACGGCATCGGACCTGCAGCAAGAGGCCCGCCGTTTCGAGCGCGCACTCACCGCGGCGGGACCGGTCGGCGTGCAGATCCTCGGGGTCGGCGTCAACGGCCACATCGGCTTCAACGAGCCGGGCTCCTCCCTCGCCTCACGCACCCGGCTCAAAACCCTCACCGACGACACCCGCCGCGACAACGCGCGCTTCTTCGGCGGAATCGACCAGGTGCCCCGGCACGTCATCACCCAGGGGCTGGCCACGATCGGGGCGGCATCCCACCTCGTGCTGATCGCCACCGGTCCGCACAAGGCCCATGCGGTGGCCGCCGCCGTCGAAGGACCCGTCACCGCGCAGTGCCCCGCATCGATCCTTCAACTGCATCCGCACGTCACGGTTGTGGTGGACGAGCTCGCCGCCGCCCGACTGGAACAGCAGCCCTACTACCGCTACATCGCCCGACACAAGCCCCCCGGTCAGGGGTACTGATGAGCCGCCCCGCCAATGTCGTCGCCGTCGACCTCGGCGGCACCACCATCAAGGCCGCGCGGTTTAACCCTCAGGGGGTGGCCGAGGAGTCCCTGCGGCTGGCCACCCCGTCCTGCGAAGGGCCCGCAGCGGTTGTCGCTGCCGTTGTGCGGACCGCCGCTGCTCTCGTCCGTCCCGGTACCGCAGCCGTCGGCCTGTGTGCCCCAGGGCTGATCGACGCCGATGCGGGTGTCGTCCGGTACGCCTCGAATCTCGGCTTGCACAAGACGCCTCTCGCCGCAGCCGTGAGGGACAGGCTGCACCTGCCCGTCACGCTCGAGCACGACGTCCGCGCAGCGTGCCTGGCCGAGCAACGCCTCGGACTCGGCGCCGGCGTACAGGACCTGCTCGTCGTCGTCCTCGGCACCGGCGTCGCTGCCGGAATCGTCAGCAACGGCCGGATCGTACGAGGCGCCCAGGGTTTCGCCGGCGAATTCGGCCACATCCCCGTCCATGCCGACGGTGAGCTCTGCGCCTGCGGCCAGCACGGATGCCTGGAGGCCTACGTGTCAGCCAGTGCCCTGGTCCGCCGCTACCGCCGCACCGGGAACACCGCGCAGAACGCGGCCGACATCACCGCACGGCTGGACACCGACCCGCATGCCGCACGGCTGTGGGCCGAGGGAACCGACGCTCTCGGCAGGGCGCTCGTCACCTCGACCGTGCTCCTGGACCACCAGCACATCGTCCTGGCCGGCGGCATGAGCGCGGCCGGAGAAGCACTCACCGCCCCCGTCCGACGCACCCTGCGGCGCGGACTCACCTGGCGCGCCGCGCCGTCCGTCGACATCTCGCCACTGGGCGCGGATGCGGGCCTTCTCGGAGCGGCCTTGCTGGCCGCAGACCTCAGGGCTCCCGCCCTCCCGCAATGGACACATTGAAGCCACCACGCCGGGACAGCACACGCCGAGGATCGTCCTGCGGCCGGCAGCAATGGCGTCGCCACCGGCACGTGGACGGCGCATGAAAGGAGCAGGTCACGGTGTGGCCTCGAAAACGAAGCCAGCGGCCTCCCCAGCGGCTGCAGCCCGAGCTCGATGACTGGCCGCTGATCCGCGCCCTGACACATCTGGAAGCGCAGATCGCGGCCCAGGGCAACAACTTGGCCGAGTGCAACGACCGTGGCGCCCTCACCTACCCGATAGAGCAGGCACTGCGCGATCCGGGAGAGGACTGGGACCGGCGGATGCACCGCCTGCTCATCTTCACCACGCTTCCCGACGCGCACGTCCTGGCAGGCCAATGGCGCGCCTGGAATCCTGCCAGTGCCGACGCAATGCTTCTACAGGCCTTTGCCGACATCACCCGGGCACGAGCCGGCGGCGCCGGCAGCGATCTGGGCGCCACGGTCTCCCTGTGCCGGGATGCCGCTGAGCTGGCGCCGGCGGACCCTGCCCCCTGGGTCGGGCTGCTGAGCTACTACCGACTCCTGCGGGCACCCTGGGCCCTCGTTCACCCCATATGGACGGCCGTGAAGACGCGTGATCCGTGGAATCGCGAGGCTCACTGGCAGATGCTGCACTACGTCTCTCCGGAGGAATGCGGGTCCAACGTCCTGACTGTCCAGTTCACCGACTCGGTCGTTGCCTCTGCACCCTCGAGCTCCCCCGTAGCGGCTCTGAGCCTCACTGCCAGCCTCAACCGGTACCGCAGGGCTCTGGCAGCCGGAGGAATCACCGCGCTGACCGCCCGCAGGCACTGGGACCAGCCCCACGAACGCGTCCTCGTCGACCAGGCGCTGGCAACCTGGCCCCGGCCTGGCTTCCTGAAGCACGCAGCCGCACTCGCCGACCTGAACCTTCTGGCCTACGTGCTGACGAAAGCCGCACGCGTGCGGGACGCCTGGCCGGTCTTCGAAGCAACCGCGGCGATCGCCACCTCCTGGCCCTGGGAACTGGACGGCGATCCGCTGAAGGAGGTCCGGGAGTGGCACTCACGGGCACTACGAACCAGGAACCAGCGGTGACTCCGGTGACCAGTCCAAGCCGCTGGCAGGAAGGCCACAGGCGAGAACAGCCCCAAAATCGGCCGTGACCGCTGAATCCGCAAAGATTCCGCGCATTTAGTGCGATATCGAAATTGACAACCTCGCGCTGCGAGCTCAAACTGGTCATATCTGGTTATAACCAGTTGAGCCATCGGTCAGCGGACGTGACGACCACTTGTCTCATCCGCGGAAACGAGGTCGTGATGACTGCTCAAGCACTCCCTGAACTGGCCGAGCCGGTGCGACAGCTCACACCGAACGCATCCTGCAGGGCCACTGCCACCGACCAGCTCGGCGAAAGCCCTTGGCACGCCACAGCCGACTCGCGAGATCGACACCTCGCCCTGGGGAGTGCTGATGCCAAAGATGTCAGTCGAATTCGCCGCCTTGCGAAGGAATTCCTCGATGACCTGACAATGTCCCTGACAGCACTCGACGACGCCCTGCTCATCATCTCCGAACTCGTCACCAACGCAGTGCTCCACGCCGTTCCGCCGACCACGCTGCGCCTGCGCTGCACCCAGGAACACCTCCTACGGATCGAAGTCACCGACGGCGGCCCACGCCCCACCCCACCGGCGACAGCCGATCAGCAAGAGGAGCACGGCCGGGGCATGATCATTGTTGACGCCGTGGCAGTTCGATACGGAACGATTGCACACCTGGGCGGATCCACCTGTTGGGCGGAGCTGAACCTCTGATGGCGGTCGGTCCCGGCCTGCGTACCGCATTCACCGAGTTCCCGGTGAACTCCGAGCGCGCGAAGCGCACCACTGGCCTGCCCTCGACGAAAGCGGGCGGCTCGCTGGTACGGGTGCGGCGTGGTCCAGTGCCCGAGAGGTCAGCCCATTGGGCTGTGGGGGGTCAAAGCCCATCCCAGGACATAGCCCTCGAGTCGGCATCCCGCTACGGGCGCCCGTAGCCGACCTGCTGCCAGCAGCACGTGGGAGAGCCGGGCGCGCGGGGTGACCCCCGAGCGGGTCCTCACCGACAACGGCTCGGCCTACCGCTCCCGACCCTGGACCCAGGCCTGCACCGAGCTCGCGATCACTCCGAAGAAGACCCGGCCCTACCGGCCACAGACAAACGGCAAGGTCGAACGCTTCCACCGCCCCCACACCGCAACCGGCGGCAAACCGCCCGTCACCAGGTTGACCAACCTCCCTGGGCAGTAGAACTAGTTCACGGCGTTGCGCAGCAGGTTCCGCAGTTGCAGCGCCGTCGGCAAGGGGGTGGCAGGCAGCGCGATGTGCAGAGTGCGGCGCAAGGCGGGGTCGGTGAGGGGGCACAGGACGAGTTCCTCAGGCACCGCCCAGGCGGCCAGCGACGGCACCAGCGCCACTCCCAGCCCGGCGGCCACGTAGCCGAACTTCCCGGTCCACTCCGCGATGCGGATGATCCTCCTGGGAGCGAAGCCCGCCCGCGCGCAGGCGTCGGCGAGCATCGTGGGACGGTCGCCGTACGCGTTTTGCAGCCAGGCTTCGTCGCGCAGTTCGCGGAGGTCGATCGCCCCGGCGCCGGTCAGGCGGTGCCCACGCGGGAGGGCGACGAACAGTTCGTCCTCGCACAGCACGGTGGTCGTGACCCCGTCGGCCGACGGAAGCCCGTACGGATAGTCGCTGACGACGGCGATGTCCAGTGCCCCGTCCGTGAGCCGCCGCATCAGCGTGTCGGTCGGGCCCTCGACCGCGACGACCTCGACATCCGGCGTCGCCTCCTGAAGCGCCCGCAGGGCGGCCGGCAGCAGCGAGATGTTCGCCGTGGCGAACGCTCCTGCGTGCAGCAGCCCGCCGCGTCCCGCGCGCAGCACGGCCAGTTCCCGCTCCGCACGTGCCAGTCGGTCGAGCACCTCCACGGCGTGACGGTGCAGCGTCCGCCCCGCGGCATTGAGCCGTACACCCCGCGGCAGCCGTTCGAACAGCGGCCCGCCCGCCTGCTGTTCCAGCGTGGCGATCCGGCGGGACACCGCGGACTGCGTGTAGTTGAGCCGGACCGCCGCCTTGGTGAACGACCCCGTCTCGGCCACCGCCACGAGCAGCCGCAGCGCGTCGTTCTCGAACACGTTCCTCCCGCCGCCAGGGCCTTTCTCCGGCCCTGGACATCGTCCCCGACACATGCCTGCGACGCATGGATTCCATGCAATCCAGTCGCTGGTGACATTCCTTGCCGCGCCCTAGCGTCGTTCGTGCGGCGGCGCTGCGGAGGAGGCGGGCGCACGGCCGCTCCACCGACACGTGTGATCCGAGGGGGAGATGCGTGATGTTGCGACGAGGTGAAGAGGTGGGGCCGGTGGGATCTGTTGACCGGGGGGCCGCGCTCCAATTGCCGGTGATGCTCGCTGATCTGAAGGAGCTCGTCCGGTGCGAGTCCTTCTCGGGCGACCACGCCGCGGTGGCGCGCAGTGCCGAGGTGGTCGGCGCCATCGGTACGAGGTTGCTGGGAGCCGAGCCGGAGACGATAGTGATCGACGGGGTGACCCATCTGCGGTGGGCCTTCGGCACCCCGCGCGTGCTGCTGGTGGGACATCACGACACGGTGTGGCCCATCGGCTCGCTCAGGTCCCGTCCTTGGTCGGTGGCCGGCGGGATCGCCCGCGGCCCCGGGGTCCTGGACATGAAGGCGGGCCTGGTGCAGATGTTCCACGCGCTGGCCTTGCTTCCTTCCCCGGACGGGGTGTGCATCCTGGTCAACGGGGACGAGGAGGTCGGCTCCCCGACCTCCCGGCACCTGATCGAGGAAACCGCCCAGGGGTGCGTCGCCGCCTTTGTGCTGGAGGCGGCCGCGGACGCGAGGGGCGCGCTCAAGACCGCCCGCAAGGGCACCTCACGGTACGAAGTCGTGGTCCACGGCAGGGCCGCCCACGCGGGTCAGGAACCGCACAAGGGGATCAACGCCGCCGTGGAGGCCGCTCACCAGGTACTGGCCCTCGCCGGCATCGGGGCAGTCGCGGGCACAGCTCACCCCCTCATGGGCGCCGCGACCGTCACGCCCACCCTGCTGTCGGCCGGCAGCGCGTGCAACACGGTGCCCGCGACGGCAAGGGTGTCGGTGGACGTACGCGTACCGACCGCGGCGGCACAGGACCGGATCGACGGGCTCGTACGAGAACTCATCCCCCGAACGCCCGGTGCCCGGCTGGAGATTCTGGGCGGCCCCGGGCGGCCGCCCATGGAACCGGAGTCCAGCGCCGATCTGTTCGCCCTCGCCTCTCGCGTCGCCTCGGAACTGGGCCAGGCGCCCCTGAGCGCAGCCGCCGTCGGTGGCGCCTCGGACGGCAACCACATCGCGGCGTCGGGCTGTCCGACCCTGGACGGCTTGGGCGCCGTGGGTGATGGAGCCCACGCGGACACCGAGTACGTGGAGGTCGCACAGATGGTCCCCCGCGCCCGCCTGTTGGCCGAGCTGATGAGGAGGACCTTGCGATGAAGCAACCGACACGACACCTCGCGCTGGTGTTCACCGCGCTCACAGCCGCGGTGACCCTGGCCGCCTGTTCCACCGCTCCCGGTACGGCACCGGCCACTGAACCGACACCCACGGACACCACCACGACGATCGACGACCTGCTGACGCCGACGGAGAGCACCCCACCGACGCACTACCCGTCCGCCACCACTTCCGCGCGGACCGCCGCCAATGTTGCGCTCTGGTACGGGTCCGGAGGTGAGGAGCAGATCACCGGCGTGCACCGCCTGGCCGAGGAGGTCCACTCCCACCATGACGAGGAGATGTGGGTCATCGACTTCACCTGGTTCTTCGATGGCGTCCGCGAGGCCCAGGAGTACCCTCCCATCCCCGACCCGAAGACCCAGGCCGCCTGGTCGGCCGCCCTCAAGGACATCAGCGAGGGTGGCGGCGCCGTGTACGACGCGACGCGGCTCGGCACCGGAGACAGCAGCCAGAGCGCCGAGGAGGCCAGGCAGGTGGAGCGGGGCTGGAAGGAACTCGCCAAGGGCATCAAAGGCCTCAAGGCGGTCGAAGAACGGCTCGGCCGGACCTTCGGACTCGAACCGCTGACGGCTCCCTGAGAGGTCGCGCCTATCAAGCGGCAGGAGGACGGCCGACGACAAGGGACGCCGCAGTCGAACGGCGGTTCCGGAACCGCCAATTCACAGTCACGGTGATGACCTGCCCGAACAAACCGCCCTGGAGGTTGCCAACCGGTACCGGCCCGCGCAGGCAGGGGTGGGCGGGGACTGGTTCGACGTCATCCCCCTTCCCGGGGCACGGGTCTCCCTGGTGGTCGGTGACGTGGTCGGCCATGGGCTGCACGCGGCGGCCACCATGGGCCGACTGCGCACCGCCGTCCACAACTGCCCCCTGGGACTGGGACTGGGCGGGGAGCCCTTCGAGACTGCCGAGCTGCAGCTGACGGAGGAGGGATCCAGCCTGGTGCTTTACACCGACGGGCTGGTCGAAGACCGCAGCCGCGTCCATCTCGCCGCGCTCCCGCAGCCGCGCCAGGTGCCCCGGTGCCACCAGGTCGGTGCGCGCGGCAACGAGCAGCTGCACCGTCGGCGGCAGCCCGTCCACGTCGAGGCCGGTGATGCGCTCGGGCTGAAATGTCAGCCCGCACATGTCCACCAGCCGGTGCGGTGGCGCCTCGTCCGCCGGAACTCTGCTGTTACCGCCACCTGCGCCGACGCCAGCGGAGCCATGCGCCGTCGGATACGGTCCCCAGCTCCTGTGGCGCCACCATCCCCGCGCCCTCGTCCGACAGGAGCTGAGGCTCGAGCATCCGCCGGGCCTGGTCCTCGTCAACGTCGCTCTCCCGAGCCCACCGTTCAACGATCGAGGCGAGCTGCGCCTCGTACGCCTGGGGGTCCGACATCTGCATGCCCCGCCCTGTCCGGGCGAACACCGCCCAGTGATCCGCGTCGAAAGCCTCCGCGAGCCGCCAGAACGGCTCCGCGACCTCCCACGCAGGCGAACAAGCGATCCCGCCAGAACACACCAGAGTCGTGGCACGCGGGGGCCGCACATTCCGCTGCACCAGCCGATAGCCCAACGCGTTCGCTTCAGCCCTCCCCGCCCCATGTGCCGCCCGTGACCACGTCGAACCGACGCGGATCCGCTGTGTGATTCGCATCTCCACACTCTCGAGCCCAGGAAATGCACAAATTCAACGTATCAGCGGTAATGGCACGGGCCCTCGCTGCTGAGCCGAGCTCACCTGGGCGAACCTGGGGGCGCGACGGCAGTACCCTCATGGCGCCGACGCCCACCCGAAAGGATCAACGCCATGTCCGGGCCCCAGTCCGTGGACCGAGCGCTGGCCCTGCTGGACGCTGTGGCCGATGCGCCGGGACCGCTGAGCGCGAAAGCACTCGCACGGCGTGTGGGGTGTTCACTGTCGACCGTGTACCACCTGCTGGGACCGCTGACGGCGCGCGGGTATCTGATCCGGGGACCGGAAGGGTACGCGCCCGGGCCGCGCGTTCCCTTTCTGCACCGGTCCTTCCAGCGGCACCTGGGTGCCGGCACCGCGGTCGCCGCGCTGCTGCCGCACGTGCGACGTACCACCGGTGCCGAGGCCTACTTCACCGCATACCGCGGCGGATGCATCACCGTCATCGACACCACCGCCCCTCTCACCGACAGCCAGAACCCCTTCGTGCCCGGCCTGGAGACCCGGGCGCACGCCACGGCCCACGGCAAGGCCCTGCTTGCCTCGCTTTCCCGAACCGAACGGCGGCGCTACTTCGCCGGCCACGGGATGGCCCGCCTCACCGAACGGACGATCACCGACGAGGAACGCTTCGAGGCAGAGCTCGCGAGCGTCCGGCAGCGAGGTCTGGCGGTCTCCGTGGGTGAGGCGGACCCGGCCTACGCCTGTCTCGCCGTACCGCTGCCCCGCCGTCCGGACCATGTCCTGTCGGCCTCCCTTCCCCTCGCGGACTTCCAGCGCCGCCGGGGCGAGATCAGTTCCCTCCTCACGCTGGCCGCGGCTGCGTTTCCGGCAGCGTCGGAATGAGCCCGCCCGCAACTGGCCGCTGACGGTCGTGCGCCGCATCGTGGAGCCATGATTTTCATCGCCGTACGCTTTACCGTCCGTCCAGAGCACGCGGACGAGTGGCTGTCTCTCGTGGGTCCCTTCACCGAGGCGACCCGCGCCGAACCGGGCAACCTCTTCTTCGACTGGTCCCGCAGTGTCGACGACCCGAACAGGTTCACGCTGCTGGAGGCGTTCGCAGATGACGCCGCCGCAGCCGCCCACGTACAGTCCGGCCACTTCAACGCCGGGCTGGCCACGATGGCCGCCGCCATCGCCGAGACACCCGAGATCATCAATGTGACCATCCCCGACCAGCACGGTTGGGGCCCCATGGCCGAGCTTGCCCCGCAGGCGTAGCCCGGGCTCCTGGCGAAGGTGGAGCGCGGCAGCCGAGCGGACGAACGCAACGGTGGCATCGGCAGAGACTCGGCCCGGCACCGACCGGGCCAGGAACCCGAGCACCCCGTGAGCAGATCGGTTCCCCCTGTGCACGACCTGTTCGTCGGCGAACAGGTCGTGCACAGCCTCCACCTTCTCCTGGTCGGGGGAGCCCCTCCGGGCGGACAGCGGCTATCGGGCCAGATCACCCGCATACCGCCAGAAATGAAATACGACGCACGTCATGGCTCAGGAACGACCGGCCGCACACAGTGCCCACGGCACCCCACCATGTGCCGGCACCCAAACCACCGCCCCCGATCCCCCCGCCAGACCTCAACCGCCGCAGCGGTAGAGCTCGAGCAGCAGCGGGGAGGGGTGACCGCCCCTCACACCCCGCTGGAGTTCGTCCCGTCCCTCACGGCGACGCAGGCCGCCCCTCGCACCCGTCCGTGTCGTTGTTCGAGGCCGATTACCTGATCGGTGAACGCGCAGAAATCTATGTCGGCCGGAGTAGACATTGGGTGGTGGTGTGGTTATGGTTTCTCCCGTAACCAAGAAAGACCGCAGGGCCCGGCAGAGACGAACTGCCGGGCCAGCAGCACACGCAGTTGCAGTTCGCAGGACGGTGCGGTGACGGAGTTTCGAAGCCAGGGTTGTTGCAGGACGGCGACGGGACTGGTGACCGGACCGGGCGGCCCGCAGTGATCAGGGGCCGCCGTGAGCAGTACCGCAGTTAACGCAGTGGCAGTACCCGTAGTAAGTGCAGTTGGCAGTACCCAGCAGTGAGATCAGTGAGTGGTACCTCGGTGAAGGCGTCGGCTGCGGGCGCGCGCACCGGGAGGTTCGGCAGTGGGGTTCTGAGCCAGAGCAGATGCAGGATGGGCGACGGGGCTGGCTGCCGAAGTGGCGCTGTGAGAGGCCACCAGCAGTACAAGCAGTTCGCAGTAACAGCAGTTCGTAGTTCCCGTTTGGTAAGTGATTGATCCAGAGGGAAGAACGGAGGAGCCAAGCGCCATCAGGATCGCCCGGGTGAGCAGTACGAGGCCCGGGTACCGCAGGACATCGATAGCGAGGTGGTCTCCGGTCACGCATCCGCGATCCCCGCACCCCCGACAGCATCTCGGTCGGGTTTGCGGAAACAGTAGGCCGGCGCAGCATCAGGGCCGGCAGATGGTGTAGCAGTTCCTTCGGGGCCCGGGTGCCAGTACGGCACCCGGGCCCCTCCACGCGTTCACCAGAGAGGTGCAATGACAGCAGACGACACGTACGGCCGTCTCGATGACGACGATTACCCCGCCTACACGATGGGCCGGGCCGCCGAGATGCTCGGCACCACCCAGGGCTTCCTCCGCGCCATCGGCGAACACCGCCTGATCACACCGCTGCGCTCGACGGGCGGACACCGCCGGTACTCCCGCTACCAGCTGCGCATCGCCGCCCGTGCTCGGGAACTCGTCGATCAGGGGACGCCCATCGAGGCGGCCTGCCGGATCGTCATCCTCGAGGATCAGCTCGAGGAGGCACAGCGCATCAACACCGAATCCCGCCGCGTAGCCGAATCAACGAATCCAACGGCCGCGGCTTGAGTTGGGGCCGCGCATGCGGGCCTGCGGCGGATAGGCGCGCACCTGGTCCAAGGCGCGACGTGTACAGATTTGCTGTGGTGACAGCAGGTGCGGACGTGTACCGTCTGGGTCAGCTGTCGTGGTTCGGAAGTTCCCTTTGCCCACGCCTCGGCGTGGGCGTTTTGCTGTGCCGTGCCGCAGGAACCAGGGCGATCACCTCCGCCTTCCGCACGGTGTGGGAGGCGTTCATCGACTGGAAGGCATCAGACATGGCTACGGGAACTGTGAAGTGGTTCAACGCGGAGAAGGGCTTCGGCTTCATCGCCCAGGACGGTGGCGGCCCGGACGTCTTCGCCCACTACTCCGCGATCAACTCCTCGGGCTTCCGTGAGCTCCAGGAAGGCCAGGTCGTCACGTTCGACGTCACCCAGGGCCAGAAGGGCCCCCAGGCCGAGAACATCAACCCGGCCTGACCGCTCGCCGCAGCCGGCGGGATCCGAGGCGTACCGAAACAGGGTTGCGCAGCTGTTGCTGCGCGGCCCTGACCTGTGTCGAGAGTGGAGTCCGGCCAACGCACCCCGCGATAGGTCGACAGCAGTCGCATCGTTGCGCTCGCTACGTCTGCCGCATCCCGACCTCGGACAGTTGCTCGATCCGATCCGGCGTCAGCTCCGGCACGTTCATCACGCCTTCGTGCAGAGGTACGAAAAGCTGAACATCCCCGTTCTGTCCCTCGAGCCTGAGTTGTACGCGGGAACGGGCATCACCCCGCTGAATCCCACCTGACACGTCGCATCCAGACGCCGGCTCGCAGGAACGGCGGCGGCCGTTTCCACTGGGAACGGCCGCCGTTTGCATTCTCAGCGCGCGTTGCGCAGGTACTCGCGCCGGGCGGTGACCAGCGCCCGCCATCGGATGCGGGTGGCCTGCTCGCCGTCCAGCCACCGTGCCGCGGAGGGGACATCGAGGGCGAGACCGGCCATGAAGTGGGCGAGGTCGACGTAGTAGGCGTAGTTGCCGGACTGGGTGAGGTGGCGGAGTCGCGCAATGGCGGCCGCCAGTTCGTTGTGTGCGTTTCGGGCGGCGTGGTGGAAGCACGCGGCCAGTTCAAGGGTGGTTTCCACGGATGAGAGGCCAGCGATGCTGATCTCGGTGCGCAGGTGCGCGGCGCGGTCTTCCCAGTCCGCGTGCCTGCCGGCGTCGCGTACGAGCGCGGCGATCTGAGCGTTGATGCGCGACGCGCGAATGTTGACTCCTGACAGGAGCTGTTCTGCGAATTCAAGTTCGTCGTCGGTCTCGTCCGGATCGAGGAATGCGAGGGCAAGGGCGCGCATCGACTGAGCGGTGGCCGCCTCACCTGCTATCGAGTGCTGCTCCGCTTCGATGCGGCCGGCTTGGTAGGCGGCAGCCGCCCGTGCCATCTCACCCTGTACCCACCACACTTCCGCCCGTACCCGGTGGTGCCGCCCTTCCCAGCCGAGGGTCCGAGCAGCTTCGATGACGGTGGGAAAGTCGCCGACGAGGCGGCTGAGGTGGGCAAGGCCACGCTTGGCGGCCGGTGCCAGTGGGCCGCCCCCGGCAATGACGCGCTGCATGCCGAGGCGTGAGTCCTCGGTCCGTCCGAGGTCACGCTGGGCCTTGGCCAGGTAGTAGACGGCCATCTCGTGCAGGTCGGCGGGCAGCAGCCCGGTGGCTGCGACCGCGGCGAGCCGGTCGGCGGTGCGTTCCCGGTGCTCGTGCTGTCGCCGGGCGAGCGCGCTGAGCAATTCGACCAGGGCATCAGCGGCCGTCTCCAACGTGCTGGCGGAGTCAGTCCGGGTGGGTGGGGCGAGCGGCTCCCATACGGAGTCGCTCACGTAGCCCCACGCTGCCTCCGCGAGCCACCCCAGGCCGAGGCGGAAGTCGCGGGCGAGCAGCAGGCCTTGGCGTAGGCAGCTGACGAGCAGCATTCGGTCCCGTCCGGTACCCGTGGCCCACTGCTCGCCGAGCGCGGCGAGGGCACGTGTCGCGGCCTGGTGCCAGTCGCGCGGGGACCAGCGGTCGTCAGCCTGGTCGTCGGCGTTGCGCACGGAGGAGCGGATCAGGCCGTGCAAGTGGTAGGGCCACAGCCCGAAGGCGTTTTCGCGGACGAAGGGCCTCTCGATCAGCCGCATTGCCGGTGCCTCGTGGGTCATGCCCGCGACTCGGGTCGCCAGAGGGAGGTCGAAGGCATCCAGCAGGGCGACGGAGCGCAGGACGTGCCGCTCCTCGGGAGTCAGATCGGACAGAGTACGGGTGATCAGGGCGCCGAAGTCATGGTCGAAGTCGGCCGGGACCGGCTCACGGCCGGTGCGGCGGATCTCGAGAAAACGCATTACCGACAGGTCGAGGTAGAGCGGTAGGCCGTGGGAGCGGTCGGCGATGACCTGGCGGATCTCAGCGTTGATGAGGGGCTGGCCGTCGCGGGCGAGCCGGCGGACGAGGTAGTCGTCGCAGTCCTCGGGGGAGAAGTCCCCCACCAGCACCTGCCGGCCGCCGCTCCGTGCGACCCCGGTCGCCGCAGTACGGGCGGTCGGCACGACGGCGGAGGCGGCCAGACCGGGCCAGGCCGCCGGTCCGGTGTAGTCGAGCTGGCCCTGCAACCCAGGCTCGGCCCACTGCAGCCGGGAACGGCCGGTGACGATGAAGAACGCGTTGGGCATCAGCCACACGACCCGCTGGATGAGGCGCTCCAGGTCACGGTGGGTGCGGTCGCCGACGTCCTCGAAGGTGTCCAGCAGGATCACCGGCGTGACGCTCTTGTCCGCGGGGAGCTGGGCGAGCTCCCAGGCCAGCAGGTGCGGATAGAAGGACAGCGCCTCCAGATCGGGATCTGCCTCCAGCAGATCGGCGAGCCTCGCACACCCGGAGAGCGCGCGGACAGTCTGCCGCCGCTCCCGCAGCGCCCTCGTGAGGGAGCCGGCCACCGCACCAACCGCCGTACCCACACTTCCCGGCAGCAGCAGTGCCTGGGCGACGTCCGCCAGCGCGGCCTGCACCTGCTGCGGCATCGCCTTGCCGAACCGGCCGATCAGTCCGCCGCGGCGCAGGTACTCCTCCAACGACTCCCCAGGGTGCTGCTGCTCCCAGTAGCGCCGCAGCGCCAGGTCGAAAGCGGGCAGCGGGCGGCCTAGTTCGGCGAGCGCGGCCCGGATCGTCAGCACGAGCTGCTCGAAATCCGTGTTCGCGGAGCGGGCCAGGTCGATGCGTACGGGCAGGATCCGCTCGCCGCTCCAGGTGGGTTCGCCCCACTGAGCGGGCCGGTGCTCGGCGCCGGCGAGCGCGTTCTCGAGTTTGCGGGAGAGCGTGGTCTTGCCGATGCCGCCGACTCCGTGGAACACGATCAGGTTGTTGCGCGGGGCTTCGAGGTCCTCGACGTCGAAGCCTCGATCGGCGGTGTGCCGCAGGTGCTCGGCGAGCGCGGCCGCGATCAATTCCCACTGCAGTTGGCGGTTGGTGAACGCCTCCGCAGTGGCCATGCCCCGGTCGTTGCTGCTGAACAGCGCTCGCAGATCTCTTCCCGCCACGCCAACCCCCGCTAGATGATCAACCGGCCCCAACCTACGTCCTGCGGCGGGTCCTTCGGGGACAGCATCCCCTGACTGGGCGGCGCGTCACAGCGCGGCTTCCCGCCCTTCGCGTGGCCACTGGCCACGCTGCCCTGGGGGAGACGCCGGTAGGACAATGGCGAGTTCCCTTGCAAGATCAAATAAGGAGAGTGGTCGCCGTGTCCGACCCCGATATCCCCGACTTCTCCGGCCTGGAAGGCGTGACGAGCAGCAGGCCGCGGACATCGTCCGGGACGTGGTGCTCTGGTACACCACCCAGCTGGCTACTGAACGCAGGGCGCCGGTTCCCGACGAGGACCGGATCGAGGAGCTCAAACAGGCCCGGCAGGCCGCGCTAGCCGACCAATCGCAGCTGGCGACCGCCGACCCACAGGAGGCGGCCCGGAGGCGGCGGTACGGGCGGAGCCGCCGAGCGGCCCCGACCGCGTCGGCGGACGCCCCACCGGGGAGTGGCTGGACGTGCGTCAGGGCCCGGGCGGGCCGGTCAGTCGAGGGTGCCGGCGAAGCCTCCGCTTTCGGCCTCTACCGCCGTCAGCTGCAGCGTGCCGCGGTGCGACACCTCGACCTTGTAGAAGTCGGACCCCTTCGGCACGCCCTGGACGACGATGGCGAACTCGCACGTCTCGGTGATGCCGTACGTGTCGCCGTCCTCCCGCAGCAGGGTGGACGTGCCGAGTTCCCCGGTCGCGATCGTCTTCCCGGCCGCGTCGGACACGGTGACCGACGTGCCGGTGGCGATGTCGCCGGTGCCGTAGCAGGTGGAGTCGTCGAGGCTTCCCACGCTCCCACTGTCTGTGAGCTCGAACGTGCCGGTGAGGTCGAACGTCCCCGGTCCGTCGGGCTCCTGATTGGCGGTAATGGCCCACACGGCGCCGACGATCGCAGCTCCGGCTATAGCGCCCCCCGAGGGCGGCGAGCCAGGTTCGTGAGCGGTATGTCGTCTCAATCTGATTGACGTAGTCGCCCAGGTCATAGCTCTCTGAGCTGCGGTTCTTCATGGACTGAGAAGATGATCTTTATCGGTTGTAGGCAGGTTGCGCCATGGCGCGGGGCCTGTGACCTGCAGTTGACCGGCGAGGCGGGCTGCTCCAGCAGCTGACCAAGCGGCTGCTGGAGTCCGCCCTGGAGGGCGAGATCACCGACCATCTCGGCTATGACAAGCACGATCCCGCGGGGAAGGACGGCGGCAAGTCCCGCAACGGCACGCGCTCCAAGACGGTCCTGACCGAGGTCGGGCCGGTGGAGATAGCCGTGCCCCGCGACCGGGACGGCTCCTTCGAGCCGAAGATCGTCAAGAAGCGGCAGAAGCGCCTGACCGGTGTCGACGAGATGGTCATCTCGCTGGCCGCGAAGGGCCTGACCACCGGTGAGGTCCAGGCCCATCTCACGGAGGTCTATGGCGCCGAGGTGTCCCGGCAGACCATCTCCACGATTACCGACAAGGTCCTCGAGGGCATGGCCGAATGGCAGAACCGGCCTCTCGACGTCGTATATCCGGTGGTCTTCATCGACGTCATTCACGTGAGATCCGTGACGGTGCGGTCGCCAACCGGCCCATCTACGTGGCGCTGGCTGTTACGGTCGAAGGCCGGCGAGAGATTCTTGGGCTGTGGGCGGGCGACGGCGGCGAAGGTGCCAAGCACTGGCTGCACATCCACCGAAATCAAGAACCGCTGCGTCCAAGACGTGCTGATGCTGGTCTGCGACGGGCTCAAGGGCCTGCCCGAGGCAGTGGAGACGGTCTGGCCGAAGACGATCGTGCAGACCTGCGTGGTGCACCTGCTGAGAAACTCCTTCCGCTATGCCGCCCGCCAGGACTGGGACAAGATCGCCAAACTCCTCAAGCCCGTCCATACGGCCCCGACCGAGGAGGCCGCCCTCGAACGGTTCGCCGAGCTCGCCGACGCCTGGGGCAGGAAGTATCCAGCGATCGTGAAACTGTGGGAGAACGCGTGGGAGGAGTTCACTCCGTTCCTGCGGTTCGACACCGAGATCCGCCGCATCGTCTGCACGACCAACGCGATCGAGTCGGTGAACGCGCGGATCCGGCGGGCGGTCAAGGCCCGCGGACACTTCCCGAACGAGCAGGCCGCCCTGAAGTGTGTCTACATGGCGATCATGTCGCTCGATCCCACAGGCAAGGGCCAGGCCCGCTGGAGCATGCGCTGGAAGACCGCATTGAACGCCTTCGACATCACCTTCGACGGCCGGCTCTCAGCGGCCCGTCAGTAACCATCAACCACCCCAGTTACACCGCTCGTTTGACAGACCCGTTCGACCCTGAGCTGGGCAGAACGCTCTCCTCAGGATCGCAAACAGGCACCTCACTCATACGTGTGGGCGTGTCGGCCGCTCAGGAAACCGGGCAGCCGTGACGATCGCTTGGCAACGCCCGACGCGGGCCTTCTCCCGCGCCGCACGAAGGAGAACAGCACGATGGCTACCGGCACGGTGAAGTGGTTCAACCCGGAGAAGGGCTTCGGCTTCATTGCCCAGGACGGCGGCGGCCCGGACGTGTTCGTCCACTACTCGGCCATCAGCGCGACGGGATTCCGCGAGCTCACCGAGGGGCAGAAGGTGCAATTCGAGGTCACCCAAGGACCCAAGGGACCCCAGGCCGAGAACGTCACCCCCGCCTGACCCCTCCTGCGCCGACGCCCACGATCCAGCGACGCGGGGCGCCCGCACGGGCCCGCGCCGGGCCGTCAGCGGCCGGTCCGCCGGCATACCCCGCGCACGAGATCGCATCCCCCGTAGGAGGCGCCCACGGTCCTTGCCCCTCACGCGGAGACAGGGCCCACGCGCCGGCGAGGCTGGCCCGCTGTTCCCTGCGGGCGGAGGGCTGTAACTTCCCCGTCCGGCTACTGCCTTGAGCGGGGGCCCCTGGTCGAACCGGCTGGGTCCCGCCTCTCGTACGGGCCTGTGCCGGTCGGCAGGCTCAGTGGGTGGTGGGCAGCCGCGCGTCGAGGAGTTGCTCGGCCAGCTGGATCATATGGTCACCGGGGGCGTCGGTCCCCAGCGCGGCCGCCAGGACCTGTGCGCCGTCGAGGATGACCAGGAGCTTGCCGGCCGTGTCCTCGGGATCCGGGTCGCCGGCCTCGCGGAGCTGGTCGCGCATCCAGGCCTGCACTTCGGTCTTGTGCGCGACAGCGGCAGCGTGGGCCGGATGGTCCGTGTCGGGGAACTCACTCGTGATGTTGAGGGTGGCGCAGCCGCGGTAGCCCGGGACGGCCATGTCCTGGCGGGTGAGGTCGAAGAGGGCCCTGATCCTCCCGCGGGCGTCGAGCGCGGTGGCGGATTCGTGCAGGCGCTTCCACCAGTGCTCGTTGCGAGTGACGAGGTAGGCGGTGACCAGCTCGTCCTTGGTCGCGAACTGGCGGTAGAGGGTGGCGTTGGCCACGCCGGCGGTACTGATCACCAGATCCATGCCGACCGCGCGGACACCCCGGCCGTAGAAGAGTTCACCGGCGACCTCCAGGATGTGCCGTCGTGTCTCCTCCGGCGAGCGTCGTGCCACGGGGGACCTCCTCGGGTCGGGACGCAGGTTCGGTTCTGGCCGCCCCCATTATGAGACGGAACGTTCTCACTGGCAAGGCTTGACAAGAGAGAACGTTCCGTCTCATTCTCAGAGAGAACGTTCCGTCTCAGACGGACGGCTCGACGGGATTCTCTGCCCCGTCGCGGACTATCGAGGGAAGACAGCATGTACATCGACTTCACCGGCCGAACTGCTTTGATCACCGGTTCGACGCTGGGCATCGGCCTTGGCACCGCCGAGGCGTTCGCCCGCGCCGGAGCCCGCACCGTCCTCAACGGCCGTGACGAGGCCCGCCTCGAAGCGGCGGCCGACGGCATCCGCGAGCGTGTGCCCGGCGCCGACATCGTGACCGTGGCCGCCGACGTGTCCACGGCCGAGGGCGCTCAGGCGCTCCTGGCAGCGGTGCCCGAGGTGGACGTCCTGGTCAACAACACCGGCATCTTCGCCTCCACCCCGGTCCTGGAGATCCAGGACGAGGAGTGGCGTCGCTTCTTCGAGGTCAATGTCCTCAGCGGCGTACGGCTGGCTCGCCACTACATGCCCGGAATGATGGAGCGCGGCTTCGGCCGCATCGTGTTCGTCTCCAGCGAGACGGCCATCGACACACCCCTGGACATGGTCCACTACGGCGTGACCAAGACCGCCCTGTTGGCGGTGGCCAGCGGCCTGGCCAAGGCCGCGGCCGGCACGGGCGTCACCGTCAACTCCGTGCTGCCCGGCCCCACTCACACCGAGGGCATCGAGGAATACATCACCGCCCTCATCCCCGAGGCGGAGTCCTTCGACGCCGCGCAGCGCGAGTTCATCTCCCGCTTCCGCCCGACGTCCCTGATCCAGCGGCTGATCCGGCCTTCCGAGGTCGCCGACCTCATCCTCTTCACCAGCTCCGACCGGGCCTCGGCCACCACCGGCGCGGCACTGAAGGTCGAAGGAGGCACCCTCACCTCCCTCACCCCGTGACGCACAACGACACACCCGGCGGGCTCCCGCCGTCGGGTGTGCCACCCAGGAAACGCCGACCTCAAGTCTGCTGCGTGACCGAACGATTTACAGTCCCTCGGGTGGTCAAAGAACCTCCGGTCTACAGGGAGCCCAAGCGCTATCGTCGTGATCGCGAAGATCAAGAGACGGGGGAGATGAGCAGGAGAGGCAGGCTGCGACGATGGGCCGTTACCGCGGCAGGAGTCACGCTGGCGGCAACGGCGTTAGTCGCCTGTGGAGACGGCGGCTCATCGGATGCGAAGTCGTCCGGCAAGTCCGCAGAACCATCCCATGTGACCTCCAAGGAGCCGAGCCGTCCCGGGTTCGACCCGCCCGTGCGCTTTGACGGGCCTGCGGTCGAATTGCCGGATGCCGCCCAGCCGAGTACGACGAGCGGGGAGGAATCACGGCCGGCAGTCACGCTTGCCGACGGGGTTGCGTACATCACGGCCGAGGACGGACTGGCAGCGATCGACACCGGGACCGGGGAACCGCGGTGGGAAGTGGATACGAAGCACGCCGCGGACCCGGGCGGTTTCGGCAGCAATCGTGTCGCTCCTCTGGTCGCGGCTGACGGCAAAACCGTGTACGCCGCCTGGAACAGGGAGGCGGAGGGCGAAGGGACCATGCCGGACCGATCCGTGATCGAGGTGCTGGCCGTCGAGACGGCCACCGGTAAGACGGCCTGGTCGGCAGAGATCACATCGGCTCCCAGTTCCACCGGGCTCGCCGCCGTTCCCATCGGGGCCGATGAGCTCCTCGCGCCGCAGGTCGTCGGAGTGGATGCCGGCGCAGCGTTCGTCACCGCGGCCGACACCACGTATGCCGTCGATCCCTCCGCGGGCACCGTCCGCTGGAAGAAGGCCGATTTTCGTGCGCTGACCTTCGCCGACGGTGTCGTCGCCGGTGGTGAGAGGACGGGGTACGCCGAAGGCAGGCTGGTGGGACTGGCTGCCGCCACGGGCGAACAGCAGTGGACGCTTGCGGATGCGCGGCAGCCCGCCACAGCGGCACCGCGGTTGCTGAGCGCAAACCTCGATGACAAGACACTCGTCGTGGACGCGGTCAGCGGCGAGCGGCGGGTGACGCTCGATGGCGCGGGCTGGCGGTGTCGCCACGACGCCCGGTCCCTGGTCCTGTGTTCCAAGTACGGGTACGGGGCGGCAGACCGCGGGATCACGGTGTTCGACGCCGCTTCGGTTCAGAAGCGGTGGGCGTTGCCCGACGATTCCGGACGGGTGGTGCCCAAGGTCACCGGCTTCTGGCACGGCGCCGTGTACGGGGAAGTGGGGGACGAGCCGATCGTCCTGGACGGCAAGACGGGACAGGACCGACAGACGTCTGGCGGCGCAGCTCCGTACGAAATCGATCGCTACGGCGGTGTAGAGGGAACCACGTTCCATCGAGCCGCAGGCTGACAAGAGTGGATCCCGGAGGTGCCCCTTCTCTTACGTGCCGACCTCGGGATCGCTCAGCCACGCCGTCGGCCTTCCCCGCTGTAGTCGGCAGGAACACTCGGATCAGAGGCTGCGCGGGCCGGGTCAGGAGGGGGACGACGCTCCTTCCCGGGTGCTCTGGTAGTCGCCAATCGGGCCGCGTCCTATTCGGGCGTCAGCCGCCTGACGTCAGCGATCGGATTCCGGCCCCGCCGGTTCGCATCGAAAGCCAGGTGGCGCGCGGGGCGTCACTGACGCCGCGCCATCCGAGCGTGCTCGGGGGGCGGCTCGAGGACGAACTTGCCCGCGTAGGGGGCTCGTACAGGGAGTGCAGACGACGGACGCGCGTCGCGGCCGTAGGCGGAGCGCAGCGCCGCCTGGGCGTCTTCGTAGGTGACGGTGTCGGTGGCGATGATGAGCTTCATGCCCTGCCCCAGCTGGCGGGGAGCGTGTCGAGCGCGGCCGCGAGCACGGCGAGTTCAAGGGGCCCAGTCGGCGCCATGATGCGAATGCCGGACACTCCATGGGCCGCACCCTGGAATAGCCGGACGGCGACGCCGTGCCGGGCCAGGTGTTCGAACACGGGACGCGGTTCGGCGAGGTGCACGAAGCGGTAGTGGATGCCCGTGTCCTGGACCTGGTCACCGAACCGGCCGGAGAGGACCTGGTGCATGAGGCGGGCGTCAGCCTTATAGGACCTCTAATAGGTTCCGACCCGGCAGCGGACTGAGTACGCGTGCTCATCACAGGCCCCGGCACGGGCTGTGACACTGGCGGCACCACCGATCCAGAGAGGTACCCCACCATGCCGCAGCACCGCGCACTTCCGTACGTCGTACTGACCGGAGCGGTCGCGGCCGCACTCCTGCTCACCGGATGCGGGTACCAGGAGAGGGTCTGCCTGTCCGACCACTACCCGGTCCTCGCGGTGAACAACACCGGCGGCGACTGCGTCTCCGACGGCGAGGAGCCCGGAGAGGGGTGGGCCCGCTACCCCGAGGGCATGGAGCCCCGGTACCTGGGCGACAAGTGGGACCGCTACTGGTCCGACAAGACCCTCGACGGCAAGGGCCGGGTCGTTCCCCAGCCCAGCTGACGGCACGGCCCCGGTCCCGGCCCGGACGCCGGTGTGACGGGCGGACGACCAGGCCCAGTCGGCGTCCGCCGCAGGGGGGGGGGCACAGGCGGACGGCCGCTCCCCGCACCGCGGCCTCCTCGGCTCCCGCCGCTCCGGTGCTGGCACGGAACTCCAGGCCGTCCGCGTCCAGTCGGCGGTGTGCTGGGGACCGGGCCAGGAGTCGCGGTGGGCGGCTACGGCACATGTCCTCGCCACGGCGAGCGGAGCTCACCCCTCCGTGTCGTCGGCGGCGAAGACGTAGGACCGCCAGTTGCCAACCTGCCCGTAGGTGATCTCCGGGTTGTGCCAGTTCACGGCACCGCCATCGCGGCCCGCGAGCCCGGGTGGGCGGGGTTCATGGGAGAACATTGGCACCATGCACCTCGTGCCGCACGAGCGGGAAGTGGCGGAGCAGCAGGCCCAAGAGATCCGTCAGATTCCGGGTCACGATCTCGCCACCGGCCACGTCGTCGGCGGAGGCTTCAGCAGGCGTGTCAGCTCTGCGGCGCTGGACCCGTTCGACGGACTGCTCCACGTGGTTGAGGACCATCAGATGACGCGCCGCGGTTGGATCTCGGACCCAGCACCCGAGGGAAACACTCATGGCCAACGCGACCTACGTCGGACCGAAGCCTCCAGGCACCGAACTACCCCTTCTCGGGGTCTGGCGGCAACCCCCACGGCCGCCCACGCTCCGCCACCGTCGCCGTCCACCGCACCGGCTGACCGGGCCGCGGAAGCCGGCGGTGGGGGAGCACCCGGGCACGGTCCGGCGTCTACGGGACTCCAGGGGCCAAGCACCGTGCTCCCGGGCCGAGTTCCACACGCGTCCGACCGCCCAGGTGTTCGTGAGAACCCGGAACGGAGGCGCGACCGGCCACGTGAAGAAGGCGGCTCGCTCGTTCGGGCCATGCCGGAAGGCCGACACAGACAGCAAGTGATCGGCTGACTCCAGCGCCAGTGCACCGAACGAGTGCTCCCGGCGCAGACGGAAGAGTACTCGAGGGCCGACTTCATCACTCGTGACGCTCGTTCATCAAGCCGTACCGCATGGACGCTGCCTACGACGGCGAACCGGCCATGACTGATCCGCGCGAACGCTTCGTCACCACTGAGGGAGCACCGCACTGGGCCTGAGCGACACCGCGTCGGTGCCGAGTACGCAGGCAGTGCTCCTGCTCGCCGGCGGCCAAAGGAGTCAGCCGGCGGAGGGTTCGGGATCAGCGGGGACGGCGGCGTCGTCGACGACGGCTTGGGGATCTCGGTGGGCAGCTTGCCCTTCTCGATCCGGTCAACCACGGGCCTGGTGTACGCGCGATGGGCCGTCTCCCGTCGCGCCGCACGCAGCGGCTAGGAGCCCATGATCAGCTCAAGGAGGTCACGCAGGTCCCGACGCTGATCCTGGGTGAGCGCGATGAGCGGATCGCGGGCGAACCGGAGCCGCTCCCGCAGCTCCCGGGCGGCCGATGCGCCGGTCTCGGTGGTGGCCAACAGCTTGACGCGCCTGTCGTCGGGGTCCGCGTGGCGCTCGACCAGGCCGCGGCTCTGGAGCCGGTCGATCACCGACGTGAGGTTGGAGGGCTGGGCGCCCAGGCGCTCCGCGACCCGCCGCATCGGAAGGGGCTGCTCGTCGAGCGCGAGGAGCGCCTTGACCTGCTGGGGAGTGAGGCCGTGCTGCGCGGCTGCGGCCTCGTACTCACGCGTGTAGCGCTCTGTGACCCGAGCGAAGAGCGAGATCACCTGCGCGGTGAGCGGATCGGCTGCGCGTGTCATGCCGCACACACTAACGGAACCTATGGCCAGATACTGTCCTATGCAATAATAATTATCGAACATAACCTTCTCGCCACAGGGAGAAAGCCCCATGCGACAGCGCACTCTCGGCACTGCCGGCCCCGTCGTCTCCGCCCTGGGCCTCGGCCTGATGGGCATGTCCGAGTTCTACGGCACCACCGACGACGCCCAGTCCCTCGCCACCATCCACCGTGCACTCGACCTCGGCGTCACCCTGCTCGACACCGCCGACGTCTACGGCGCCGGCCACAACGAGCAGTTGCTGGGCCGCGCCCTGGCCGGCCGACGCCGTGACGAGGCCGTCGTCGCAACCAAGTTCGGGTCCCGGCTCGACGACGGCACCTTCGTCGTCGACTCCTCCCCGGAATACGCCGCACGAGCCGTCGACGCCTCTCTGGCCCGGCTCGGCCTCGACCACATCGACCTCTACTACCTGCACCGCCGCAACCCCGACGTACCGATCGAGGAAACCGTCGGAGCCCTGGCCGACCTCGTCAAGGCAGGCAAGATCCGGCACATCGGCCTCTCCGAGGTCAGCGCCGACACCCTGCGCCGGGCCCACGCCGTCCACCCCGTCGCTGCCCTCCAGAGCGAGTACTCCCTGTGGGAACGGGGTCTGGAGGACGAGATCCTCCCGACCGCACGTGAGCTCGGCATCGCCCTCGTCCCGTATTCGCCCGTCGGACGCGGCTTCTTGACGGGCACCATCACAGACACCAGCGACCTGGCCGCCGACGACTACCGCCGGTTCGACCCGCGGTTCCAGGGCGAGAACCTCCGCCGCAACCTCCGCCTGGCAAACGGCGTCCACGCCCTGGCCGCCGAAGCCGACATCACCCCCACCCAACTGGCACTCGCCTGGCTGCTGCATCAGGGCGACGACATCGTTCCCATCCCCGGCACCAAGCGCATCGCCTACCTGGAGGAGAACGCCGCAGCTGCCGATGTCCGTCTCGACGCCGCCCAGCTCAAAACCCTGGACGAGGCCCTGCCCCGAGGAGCCGCCTCCGGCCTTCGGTACCCCGAACCGCTCATGCACCGCGTCAACATCTGACAAGCCCCACCATCCATCCACCCACTCACCCACCCGTACAAGGAGTACGACCATGTCCGCGACCGACGGCATCGCCCAGCTCCGGGCGCAGCTCGACCACAAGAACACCGCCAACCGGGCACGCGCCCAACTGCACCGCTGGTACGCGTTCTACGAGCGGGACACCAAGCACTGGGACAACCAGTTCGACCTGCTCACCGACGACATGGAGATCATCCGCGGCGTCGGCCCGGAGGGCGGCATCGAAATCGGCAAGGACGCCTACCGGCGCAGCGTCGAGGCCTTCCCCACCGGGCAGGGCCACGGCCACCACATCAAACGGTTCCAGCTCCTCCCCATCGGTACCACGGGCCAGTGGCTGCTCAGCGTGGACCTGCACTACCACAACCGCTCCGAGCAGGGCGACGAACGCGCCGGAGCCCTCCACTACGCTATGCAGCTCGCCGAGGACGGCTCCCTCCTGCCCAAGATCAGGCGCGTCGTCGTCGAACTCGACGACATCCTCGACGAGCCCTTCGAGGACGCCTACCCGATCAATCGGGCAGCCGGCCTGGTCCACTACTGGCTCGCGCTCCTCGAAAGCCGCGACCCCGACACCGCCCCCCTGCCCGAGATCATCGCCGACGACGCCGTGTTCCACCTCTCCGACGGACGTACCCTCGACGGCCTCGCGGAGATCTCCACCTGGTACGCGGACCTGCCCGGCCTCGTACACGCGACCCACCACGACGTCGAGAACCTCAGCGTCCGTACCGATGACAAGGGCCACCTGCTCGTCTCCATGGACCTCGCCTGGCTGGGCATCGACACCAAGGACCAGCCGGTCCGCACTCGTACCCACCACGAGTGGACCGTGGCAGACGGCGACGGCCGCTTCCCCGTCCTGCGTGAAGCCCGCATCACCCGGCTCGAAGTCGCGGACTCAGCGACGTAGCGAGGCGCACTCCGAGGGTTCCGCGGGCTCGCAGCTCGCTCAGATCTTGCAGATCGACGCCGGGCAGTGTGTCGAGAAGGTGGTCGGCCTGGGCGGCACGGAGGTGCGCGGGAGCCTCGGGGCCTGTGCCTAGGTTGCGGCGATTGGTCACATGATCATCGTACGGGCGGGCCTCAGCGCTAGCGGCGCTGTTCGTACCTGTGTACTGCGGCCACCGTTCCCCCTGGCGGAAGCGCCCACCTGTGTACCGGTCCGTCCAGGTGACTTCCGTCGTGGCGACCGCCCGACTGGGCGGCGGTAGGTGGGACAGTGGCTGGGTTAACTCCAAGCGCCTCTTTGGGGTTGCTGAGCGAGAGCCCCCGTAGTGGCCATCACATCCCGCTGCGGGGGCTCTGGCTTGTCTGCGGTGTTGTTCACCGGAGCTTTGCCGGTCCGGCCTCTGCGGGCATCGCCCGGCCGCCCGTCGGATCGGCGCCTGGTGGCGGGTGTGCCCATGGCTCGGAAAGCCGGCCCGGTTACCGCGGTTGTTCTCCGGCCTTCACCGCCACCCGCAACGCCGCCACCATGCGGCAGCTGGCCGCCGACGAACAGACGTCCCGGCGCGTCGCGCGCGAGGGCAGGGGGCCAAATGAGGGGCCACGTGAGGGGCCGATCAGGGGGCCGAATAGAGGGCCGATTGAGGGGCCACCCCTGCAACGGCTCTGGCGCGTCATGCCTGGTCAGCCTGGCCTTCCGGGCCGACTGGGAGCCGACTTCCCCTCTGCGGCCTGCGGGAGATGATGGCGGGCGGTCTGGAGCGGCACGGGAGCTTCTCTGCGACGCCGACGCCGACGCCGACGCCGACGCCGACGCCGACGCCGTCGTCGTCGGCGGTCCGAAGGACGCGTAGCCCGGCCCGCTCGCGGCCGGGCCGGTGTCATGCACTGTCTGTCACGTCAGCCGCGAACCTGTGAGGCGGAGTTCTGCCCGTGCTTCCGCACGCCCTGGTGCAGCCCTCCGGTGCGCAGGACGATGGAGTCGTGGGCGAGCAGAACGAGGACCAGGAGCACGTCGCCGACCCGGTGCGGCCGCTGCTCAGTGCGGCCCGAGCCCGGGAGGTGACGGCGAGGCTGCGGGAGGCGATGGACGATGTCCGACGCTCGGTGGCGGTACTCGCCGCTCGGGTCCGGGACGCGCCCGCGGCCCGCGTCTGGGCGCCGCTCGGTTACAACGACTGGGCGTCGTTCTGCGAGACGGCGTTCGGCATCTCCCGTGCTCAGGCGTACCGACTGCTGGACGTCGCCCGCTCCCTGGCCGCGATCCACGACGCCGTCACCGCTGGCACCGAGACGTCTCGCACGCGAGACAGCGACCCGGCCGCCGTGGCCGCGCTCGCTACGGCCTGTCCCAGCGCGCCCTGATCGCCGTCTCCGGCCGCACGAACGACGTCGCGGAGCCTGACCCGCCGACTCGCCGCACTCGCCCACAGCGGCCTCGACGCCCTCGACGAGGCTCGAGAGATCGCTCATGAACGCGCCGAGATCGAACGCGACCGAAAGGAGAAGGGTCTGTCCGGATCGGCCAGCACCTCATGAAACGCGTTGAGAGCGGGCGGCGTGAACGTGCATGAAACCGGTCCGATGAAGCATGCGTGGACCATGGAGTGTGTGATTTTTCAGGAGCAGCCCGGCCGGGCGCGCCGGGTCGACTGTGGGCAGGCCGGCGGGGAGTGCCACGCCGCGCTGAAGCGGCTGCGGGAGCTTGGCGAAGGCGAGTTCGGGTGGCTGCACCTGGACGATCCCGCGCAGCCTGAATGGGAGACACTGGCCGCGGAGCTGGGGTTGCATCCGCTGGCGGTGGAGGACGCGGTACAAGCCCATCAGCGCCCCAAGTGCGAGCGGTACGACGATGTGCTGGCAGTGGCGCTGAAGACCCTGTGGTACATCGAGGAGGCCTCGGCGGTTGAGACGGGACAGGTGATGGTCTTCCTGGGACCTCGCTTCGTGCTGACCGTCCGGCACGGACCGGTCGATCCCACCGCCGACGTTGCCCGTCGGCTCGCGGCCGATCCCACCACGGTGGCGTTCGGGCCCGCCTCCGTGCTGCATGCGGTCCTTGACGTGGTGGTGGACGCCTACAGCGACGCAGCCGGCAAGGTGCGCCAGGACCTGACCGAACTGGAGCGGTGCGTCTTCTCCTCCGCCCGCGACGACGTCACCGAACAGATCTACTCCCTCAAACGGGAAGTACTGGAGTTCCGCGACGCGGTGCAGCCCCTGGTGCCGGTGGTACAGGGCTTCATCGCTCCGTCCGCGCCATGGCCGCAGGAAGCTGTGCCCTACTTTCGCGACGTGGCCGACCACCTGCACCGCACCGACACAGAAGTCCGCTCCCTGGACGAGCTGCTCAACTCCGTGCTCAACGCTCACCTGGCCCGGGTGGGCACCTGGCAGAACGAGGACATGCGCCGCATCTCCGCCTGGGCCGCGATCCTCGCCATTCCCACCATGGTCGCCGGTGTGTACGGCATGAACTTCGAGCACATGCCCGAACTGAACTGGAGCTACGGCTACCCGGTGGCCGTCGGCATGATGGCCACAGCGGCAGGCTGCCTCTACCGGGCCTTTCGCCGCAACGGCTGGCTATAACCCTCACCCTCCCGGCAGTTGAAGACAGCCACGAAAGGCAACCCGAACCTGGGGAACCAGCCCGCCGGAAGGAACCTCGTGGTTTGTCGCCGCCCTCCTCATACCTCCCCTGATGCTGTGCGCACTCCTGGCTCTCGGACGCTACGCAGAACGCATGCTGGGCGAGCCCAGCGAGCCCCAGCCCAGGCACGCCTCACACAAACGCCACCTGCACGCCGTACCAGAACCCGTCCCACTTCCCCCGTCCGCCCCAGCACAGCACACCGCCCCACCGGCCACAGCAAGGGCCGGCACGCTGCGTGACGACGTCGGCCCGGCGTCTGCCCAAAGCACGCAACGGCTCCTCAACTGGCGCGGGGCCAGGCGAGCTGACGGTCGCCTGGAATCGCCCGACAGTCAGCCGGATCGTCCAGCACACGCCACAGCCAGATCAGGAAGACGATGACCGCTGCCAGGTTGCCCTGCTCTCGTCGTAGCTGGAGAAGTTCGCCACGTACAGCGCGAACAGGGCAGAGGCGATCAGTGCCTCATCCGGACCTGGCTGCCTCGTGTCCGGGCTGTGGCCGTAGTCTGCTTGCCATGGTCGACACCCACACTCTTGCGCCTCGTGACGCCTTCGAGATGCTGATGGCCGGCAACCAGCGGTTCGTCGCCGGTTCGCCGGAGCACCCGAACCAGGACGCCGCTCGCCGTACCGAGGTTGTCCCGGCCCAGAATCCGTTCGCCGTGCTCTTCGGTTGCTCCGACTCCCGGCTGGCCGCCGAGATCATCTTCGACCGTGGGCTGGGTGACCTGTTCGTGGTCCGCACCGCCGGACACGTCGCGGGCTCGGAGGTGCTGGGCAGTATCGAGTACGGGGTGAGCGTGCTCGGCGCACCGCTGGTCGTGGTGCTGGGACATGACGCGTGCGGGGCGGTCGCGGCCACCCGCTCCGCGGTCGAGGACGGCACGCCGGCCGGGGGCTACGTGCGGGACGTGATCGAGCGGGTGACCCCCAGCGTGCTGGCCGCCCGTGCGGCCGGGCATACCGAGGACGCTGATTTCATCGCCGGGCACATCCGGCACACCGTCGACCTGCTGCTGGACCGCTCCCGCGTCCTCGCTCAGGCGGTCGAAGCCGGGCAGGCCGCGGTGGTGGGGCTGTCGTACCGGCTGGCCGACGGCACGGCCCGCCTGGTCACCGCCCGCGGCCTTGAGGTACCCGCAGACGCGGTGTCGTGATGCCGGGTGCTCAGCGTTCCTGAAGATCCGGCACGTCGATGCCGGTGGAGGGCCGGGGTCCCGCGGCGCGGCGGAGCCGGTTGGCGATCGCCACTCCCAGCCCCTCCTCCGCCGGCAAGGACACGACGATGAGGTCGCACCCGCGCTGATCGAGCTCGCGCAGGAACCCGTACAGCCCGCGCGCGTAGGAGACAATCGAACCGGGGACTTCCACCACGGCATGCGCCTTCACCGGGGCGCCGGCGAAGGACGGGGGAAGGAAAACGCCCACCTGGTGCCCCAGCTCCTGGGCGAGCTCCGCTTCGGCGACGACCTTCTCGGGCTCGACGAGGACGACCCGAGCCCGAGGCGCGTAGTGCGACGGATGCTGGCCCGGCACCCGAACCCGGCTCGTCGAGTGGACCGCAACCGGGCGCCCCAGCACCGCTTCAAGGTCCTCGCGCGTCACCCCGCCGGGCCGAAGGACACTCGGGGCATCGCCCGTGGCGTCGACGATCGTCGACTCGACGCCCACCTCGCAGGGGCCGCCGTCCAGCACGAAGTCGACGGCATCACCGAGCTCCGCACGGACGTGGTCCGCCGAGGTGGGGCTGACCGAGCCGAAGCGGTTGGCGGACGGGGCCGCTACACCGCCGCCGAAAGCAGACAGCAGCGCGAGCGCGACGGGGTGGTCGGGCACCCGCACGGCCACCGTCTCCAGCCCACCCGTCGCTTCGAGGGGCACCCGGCGACCGCGCCGCAGGACCAGCGTCAGCGGCCCCGGCCAGAAGCGTTCGGCCAACAGCCACGCGGTCGCGGGCACGCCCTCGACCCAGCCGCCCAGGTGCTCAGCGCCGCCGACATGGACGATCAGCGGGTGGGAGGGCGGGCGCCCTTTGACCTGGAAGATGCGCGCGACCGCGGCGGCATCCTCCGCGTTGGCGCCCAGGCCATAGACGGTCTCGGTCGGGAAGGCCACCAGGCCTCCGGCGCGCAGCACACCGGCTGCCTTCTCGATGTCACTGCTTCTTGCCGACACGCTCGCAATCCTAATCCCCGGGTAAGTGACGGTCCGGACAGTCAGGAGCAACCGGGCCATTTGAACAGCAGGGCCGTCAGCGGCCCCTTGTCAGGGCCCGGCCCACAGCACATCGTCGGCTATCGCCAGCACATCGCCGATCAGAGCCAACAGTTCAGTCTCGTCGTTCTCGATCCGGCGGGACAGCAGCCGCTCGCCCTCCGCGTTGATCACCACGACATGGTGGTGCGTCTTGCCGATGTCCACCCCGGCCCAGATCTCGGGCACATCCCCTCCCGCCAGCTCGCCTCACATTGATCCGCGGACGACCTCGCCGGCGTTGTCCTACAGCAGCGATCGAGTCGCGTATCCCAATCAGCGGTCGAGTCGTCACGGGGCTCCGGGTGGCCAAGTCCCGTAAGCCATCCAGCGGCTCAGCACTTACAGCCATGCCCGGAGCCCCCGGGCCCTCCGATCCTACGAATGATCGGTCAGACCCATGTCTAGAAAGGTAGGACAGCACTCACGGTGAGCGACTTCTCGGACTCTGCGATCACCTGTGAGGCCCGCCGAAGCCGTGGGGTGAAACGCCCTATCTGTCTGTGAGGCCTGTGAGGTGGGGACCCTGTTTTCCCAGCCTGGGGCGTCTGTGTCAGGCGAGGTCCCGGCGGCGGCCCACCGGGACCGCGAGCAGATACAGCGGCGGCAGGAGCGCGGCCGTGCACACCGCCCACAATGCCGCGTGCGTCCCCGCGTACGTGGCGAGCAGGCCGGCGGTGAGGGCGCCGAGCGGCTGGGCGCCCCAGGAGACGAAGCGGACGGTGGCCATGACACGGGCGAGGAGCTCAGGCGGGGACTCGGTCTGGCGGTGGGTGCGGGTGGCGATCGACCCGATGACGACGCCGAAGGCGAAGCCGGCGTTACCCAAGGCGAACCAGTACGCGTCGGCTGCGGACGTGGTCAGCGGGGCCAACAGGGCGGCAGCGCCACCGGCCAGCGCGGTCCCGACGAGCCCCCGGGCGGTGCCGAACCGCCGGGTCAGTCGGACCGCCACGGCGGATCCGGCGAGCGCGCCGATTCCGTCCATGGCGAGCACCACGCCGAGCTGTACGGGCGTCAGTCCGGCCTCACGGACCAGGTAGAGGGGTGTGAGGGCGACCAGGGCGGCGCAGACGAAGTTGGTGGCGGTGGCCCAGAGCATGCAGGGCAGCATCACTGGGTGCCGCGTCACGTACGTCCAGCCCTCGCGGATCAGCCGGAGGGCGCCGTCGCCGGTGCGGGCGGCGGGACGGCGCTCGGGGAGCGTACGCAGCAGCACGGCTGAGAGCAGGTAGCTGCCCGCGTCCACGAGGAGCGCGCCGACCGGGCCCGCGGCGTGCACGAGGAGGCCGCCCCCGGAGGGCCCTCCGGTTTCGGTGACGGCGTGCGTGCCGGACATCAGGCTGTTGCGGGCGGCGAGCTGCCGGTCCGGGACGATGGCGGGCAGAAAGGTCGAGTTGCCGATGTCGAAGAGTACGGTCGCGGCGCCGGTGACCAGAGCGGCGAGTAGCAGGTGCGGATAGGTGAGCCGGTCAAGCCACCAGGCGAGCGGGAGGGATCCGACGGCGGCGAACCGTACGAGATCGAGGGTGACCTGGAGGCGGCGGAGCGCGACGCGCTGGGCGATCACTCCTGCCGGGAGGCTGAGCAGCAGCCAGGAGATCTGTCCGGCGGCGGCGAGCAGGGCGGCCTGGAGCGCGGTGGCGTCGAGAACTGTGAGGGCGACCAAGGGTAGAGCGAGGGCGGTGACGGCGGTGCCCGCGTTGCTGACGGTGGCAGCGGCCCAGTAGCGCCAGAAGACGGCCGGAGGCGAGGTCGCATGGTGGGTACTGCGGCGATCGCGCTCCGGGACCGTCGGTGTCTCGCTCATGCGACGCCCACCCTTCAGTGAGTCTCTTATGGGAACTTACATTGTTTGCGACTCAGTTCCTATCCGGAACTGACTACATGGCGCAAGATGGCTTCGAAGGCCGGACGTTGTATCCGCAAGACAGGAGAGCCATGGGCAGGTCGGTACCCGAGCGGGACGCCGCCTGTGCGATCGCGCAGGCGGCGGCGGTGGTCGGCGACTGGTGGAGCCTGCTCCTGATTCGGGAGACCGCACGCGGGCACCACCGGTTCGACGCGCTTCAGGAGGAGCTGGGGATCTCCCGGAAGGTGCTGACCGAGCGCCTTGCACACCTGGTGGATGCGGAGGTCTTGGAGAAGGTTCCGTATCAGAGCGGCCCGGTGCGGTACGAGTACCGGCTGACGGAGAGCGGGCGGGGGCTGCTGCCCGTGCTGCTCTCGATGCAGGACTGGGCGGACCGCTGGCTGCTCGGCGACGGCTCGCTGAGCGGCACGGCTGACGAGGAGAGTGCGGAGGCGCTGCGGGTGGCGGGCCTGGTGGGCGAGTCGCTGCCGCGCCTCGAACTGCCGGGACACCGGGACGGTGAGCAACTGGACCCGGTGGCCGAGGCTGCGGCCACCGTCCTGTTCTGCTACCCGGCGACAGGTCACCCGGGCCCGTTGCCGGACGGCTGGGCCGACATCCCGGGTGCCATCGGCTGCACGCTGGAAAACCGGCTGTTCCGGGACGCGTACGACGACTTCCGCGCGGCGGGCGCCGAGGTGCACGGCGTGAGTACTCAACGCCCGGACGAGCAGCGGGTGTTCGCGGTCGAGGAGGGCATCCCCTTCACCCTGCTCTCAGACGTCGACCTGCGCCTCGCCGCCGCTTTGCGGCTGCCAGTGTTCCGCGCCGGGCAGACACTGCGGCTGAAGCGGGCGGTGCTGGTGGTGGACCGCGAACGCGTGGTGCGCCAGGCGCGCTTCCCGGTGACGGACATCCCGGGGGCAGTGTGCGAGGCGCTGGCGGTGGTACGGCGGGTGGCGGCGGGGAGCTGAAGGGCGCGGGCGCGGCGACGGCCCTGGACATGTCCGCCGCGTCCGTCACGGCGACAGTCACTCCCACCCGCCAGCCGCCCCCGAGCCGCTCGTGCTGGCGCTGGAGTATGGGTGACGTCCGGTTACCGGATGGGCTCCGCGTCCTCGGGGCGGCCCGTTCCGAGGCTCCGTCGCGGAGTCAGCGATGCGGTGGGGCGCACTCCGAGGGTTCCGCGGGCTCGCAGGTCGTCCAGATCTGGCAGATGGACGCCGGGCAGTGTGTCGAGAAGGTCGGCCTGGGCGGCAAGGATGCGTAGCGGTGCGCACGAGTGGGTCCGCTGTCTGAGGTGGCTGCCGTGCCTGCGAAGCAGCAGCTGGAGCGGCGGCGGGGCTGACTCGAGCGCCACCCACAGCGGCCGTGCCGATACCGAACTCGGCATTCTCGTGCAGAGAGAACGCAGGCCGTCTGGGCCTTGTCGGAAGCGGCCGTCATGGCGGAAGAGCCTCCCAGGAGTCGTGCGGAGGAGTGCTCCCGCCGCCCGGCCGGCATCCGCCCGCGCTAGGCGCGTTGAGGGCCGCGCTCGTGGGTCCTGGTGATTCGGCGCCGCCACCTCAACCCCAGGCCAGCGCTGGCGGTCCGGGTCCTGCCGCGCTCATCGCCTTTGGTGTGGTGCTGTCGACCGTGGCGAGGTCTTGGAGGGTCTGGGCGTAGGTCACTGCGCGCGCAACCGGGGACTGCGGCCACTTGCCGGGCAATCCGCCGCAATCACCCACCGCACGCACCACGTCCGAGCACGGTAACTGCCCCAGCTTGTACGAGGTTGAGGAGACCGGCGACATTGTCGTCCAGGGTGACCGGCTCACCGACCCCGAGCACCTGGCCCAGCTCCGTGACGTCGGCGAGCATGAGACGTTCGTCGTCCCCCGCGAGTTGCTCACCCACTTCGCCCCCAAGAAGTGACCGTGCCCGCCCTGGTCCCCTTCGAGGAGGTCACTCACCTGTTCGCCGACTTCGCGCACACGGCGTTCCGTCTTGAGACCCGCCGCGGGGTACGCCACCGACCGAGCGGGGGAACGGTTCCAGGCGTTCATGCGCGGCGTCGACCCGCAGCCCGAGCCGGACCACCCGTGGAACGTCAACGTGCGCGCCAAGACGGCGGTCGGCGCCCGGTTCTCCCGCGTCCGCATCGTCGACGAACCACCTACCGACGGGCAGCGGTTCCTCATGGCGACCGCGGCCGGGAACGTGGCGGCCGGCGAGGACATCCGCATTCTCACCCGCGCCGAGGCCGAGCAGCTCGAACTGCCCGACTACGACTTGTGGTTGTTCGACTCGCGCACCGTGGTCCGCATGCACATCGACGACACCGACACCACCATCGGCGTCGAGGTCATCGAGGACGAGGCGCAGGTGCTCGCCGCCTGCCGCGCCCGTGATGCCGCCCGGGCTGCGGCAATCCCTACTGCTGAGGTCTGGGCACAGGTACGTTCGTCCGTGTGAGCACGGACTTCCAGAGTGCAAGGATCGCCCTCGGCACGCGCCTGCGGGAGCTGCGCGTCGAGGCCGGCCTCACCGGCAAGGAACTCGCCGAGCGCCTTGCCTGGCAGCGGTCGAAGGTGTCGCGGCTGGAGACCGGGAAGCAGACAGCCAGTGCTGCGGACCTCATGGCGTGGGCGGCGGCAGTCGGCGCTCCGAGCCAAGGCCCGGACCTTGAGAGCCGCCGACGCGGACTGGAGTCGCAGCAGCGTTCATGGCGCCGGCAGCTGTCCGCAGGACACCGCCCGGTGCAGGACCGCTACGTCGTCGAATATCAGCGGACGGCCACCATGCGGGGCTACGAGGCCACCGTGATCCCCGGCCTGTTCCAGACGCCTCAGTACGCCCGCCACCTCCTCGTCCAGAACGCCGCCCTTATGCGCTCCCCGCGCGACACCGACGAGGCCGTGGCCGCACGCATGCGCCGCCAAGAGGTGCTGTACGAAGTCGGCAAGCTGTTCCGCGTCCTGATCTGGGAGGGCGCCCTGCATGCCCTGATCTGCCCACGAGAGGTGATGGCCGGGCAGCTGGACCGGCTCGTCGGCCTGATCGGCATGAGCACGGTGGAGCTCGGCCTCGTCCCGCTCGGCGCCCCCATGCCTCTCACCCCGAAGCACGGATTCTGGATCTTCGATGAGGAACGCGTCATCGTCGAGACCATCAACACCGAGCTTCAGTACGACTCGGCCGACGACGTCGCCCTGTACGGCCGGGTGTGGGACCAGCTGGCCGAGGCAGCCGCGTACGGTCCACGGGCTCACCGGCTGATTGCCCGGGCGCGGGCACAGGTGCAGGCCGCGTAAGCAACCCGCCTCAACCTGCCGCCCTATCGCGCAGTCCTGCGTGTCAGCGGTCACGCAATTCCCCACGATCCACACGATCAGCGCCACGTAATTCCCCACCCTCGTGGTCACGTTTCCCCATGGGGACGGCGGTCGTGTCTGGACGTGGTGGAGGCGCAGGCTGGGGACCGGCTCACTGAGTGGGCGTTAGCTGTAGTCGTCGGCCTTCCGCACCTCGCCGAAGCGCGGGAAGATCCGCTCTACGGTGAACTCGTGCTCGTCCGCGGTCAGTCCGGACATCGCGTCGGCTACGAACTCCAGTTGGTAGCCGTGGTCCGCCGCGGCCCGTGCGGTGGACTCGACGCCCATCGTGGTGACCAGCCCGGCGATCACCAAAGTGTCCACACCTAGATTGCGCAACTGCTCGTCCAAATGGGTTCCATAGAACGCGCCGATGGTGCGCTTGACCACCACGATGTCGCTGCCGTGTACCAGGCCGTCCGCGAAGTCGCTGCCCGGCGGCTGCTCAGCGACGTTCGGGCGCTCCACTCGAACCAGTACCACTGGCCGCCCGCTCGCCCGGAACGACTCGGCCAACTCACGGCAGCGTGTGAGGACTTCGTGACCGGAGTGCGGGGCGAGGGGGAGGGCGATGATGCGCGGCATCAGGTCGATGAGGATCAGTGCGGAGGTCATGATGCCGATCGTAGGGCCTGCCGGTGCACAGGCAGCCAGGCCCCGCTGGCACCCGTTGTGTGCTCGCTGCACAGACGGCGCCAGCCTCGGCCCGGGCACCGTATCAACCGGGAGACTGGGGAATTACGTGACGTTTGCCCTGGGGAATTGCGTGACCGTCGACACTGCGCAATCGACCGCCCGGGAGAGGCAGGCGTACTGGGAACCTCGCCCCTGCACGGAGACCAGTCATGACGACCTCCCGCGAACAGCGGCCCCAAGCCGACGGAACGCGAACTCCGCGCGCTCACCACGACGAGCCCAAGCCCTCCAGCAGACTCAGCAGCAGCCCACGCGTGCCCTCCAGCAGGAGAGCGCGCCCGTCAGGAACTCCGGCGCGCCGAGGGAAAAGCAGCGCCAGGCAGAGGAACTCGCCGCCCGCGTCCAGGCACGGGTTGATGAGCTCGCCGACGAACTCGACAGGCTACGTACCGGCGCCACCGACTACCAGGCCGATGCCGTACTGACCGGAGACGCTCCCGGAAGCGCCCGCGTTGCCGTATCCGTTGATTCGAACGGTGATGACATCGACCAGGCTTTGGTACGCGCTGCCATCAACGACCAGGACGTCGAGACCCTGCGGTGCATCACCGACAACCTCGCCCAGGATCCTGGCGATGAGAGGACCGCCTGCGCGAAACGGCCCCGCTGGTGGGCGGGGTCGTTTTCGTCGGGGCCGACTCAGTGTGCGTCCCAGTCGATGCGGCGCCGCTGAGGGCGGGGCGGCTCGCTGCCGGTACGCAGCGCCCGCATGAGTGCCGCGCGGTCCCGCTTGTGTGCTGCCGCTGAAGCCGTGTCCGGCTGCCGTCCTTCAGGAAGGGGGTCAACCAGGGCTGCTCCGCGTACTGGATGGAGGTGCGCGGGGCGGTCGTGGACCCGTTTCACGCCCGCTTCGGGGTGCCCTGGCCCCAAGTCCTCCGTCACTCGAGCCGGTGCCATGCGGTGACCTGCAGTTTTTCGGCGTCTCGTGGGTGAGGTCCCGTGATGGTGTGGAGAGAATCTTCGCCGCGACTGCGTTGCTTCTGGGCGGTCCCTGCTTGTTGCCTCCATGCCCGTGCCGTTCGCTGCCCGTTCGACGGCAGGCCTCCGGCGGGCCCTGCTCGCTTCTTGTCCGGCCTCCGGTGGCGCCAGGGAACCGGCCTGGGGGCGCGCGGCCAGCGGGCGGTACGCCCTGTTGCCGCCTTGAGCAGGGCCGTAGCGTCAGAGGACGTGCCAGCTCGGCACCCGCCGGGCAGCGAAGAGCGGGGAGCGCCCATGGAGCGACGCAGCCTTCTCGGTACGGGGTTGCCCTGACGGCCGCCGTGGTCCTTGCCCGGCCGACGGTGGTGTGGGCCGCCCCGCGCCGCGGCAGCTCGCTTCCCAGGCGGCCGTCAAGCAGGGCCGTACGGGAGACGCGGGCGCCTACGCGGAACGGGCGGGCGCCGTGGCGCGCCGCACGGGCGATGCGTCGGTGCTGGCGGCCGCGGCTCGCGCGGCCGCGACCCCGCTGCGCCGCACCGGCCGGGGTCGCGCTGACCGCTGCCTACCCGCCGCGAAGGCCCACCAGCCGTTCATCGCCCAGGAGTCCTCGCCTTGGCCGAGCAGGCCACCCGCCGTCTGACCGACGGGCTCAGGTGCCGGGCTTGCGCCCGTACACGTAGACGTCGTCGCCGTTCTTCAACAGGTTCCAGTATGCCTTCGCGTCCGCGGAGCGCATGTTCACGCAGCCGCCGGAGCCGGGCGGGTTCCACATGGACTTGGTCGTGGAGTGGAACGCCTGTCCGCCGTCGAAGAACTGGGAGTACGGCATCCGCACGTTGTAGAGCGTCGACCAGTGGTTGATGTTGCGCCAGTAGATCTTCTTCGCGCCGGTGCGGGTCTCGGTGCCGTTCTTGCCGGTGCGCACCGGCACCGGGCCGTACTTGAGCGTCCGGCCGTCCTGGATCCAGCTGAGCTGCCGGGTCAGGTCGACGCACGCGATCCGGCCCTTGTTGGTCGGGCACTTGCCCGCCTTGTTCGGGTTGTTCCCCGCCGCACGCTGCGCGAGCATCGTGTTCATCGTGCGCCAGGTGATCGGGCCCGCGTAACCGATCGTGGGCGTGATGCCGTGCTTGGCCTGGAAGGCGCGGATCGCCTGGCAGTCGGTTGCCGACTGGCGCCCGTCGACCGGGCGGCCGAGGAACTTCTCGACCTGCTTCTGGTACGGACCCGTCGACGTGGTGCACGACGCGGCGTGCGCGGTGCCGCTCCCGAGCGCCACGCCGAGCGGGAGCAGCATGCCAGTCAGCCCGAGCAGCACTCCCGTACGTCCTATTCTGCCCCTCATGTCCCCCAACTCCCCTTCCCATCCCCTCCGGTTGGGACGGTCTGCCGGTTGAGACACGCGAAAGGGAGCGGTAGTTGCACGGACGGGGGACGTATTCGCGACGTATTCCGGGCGGTCCCCCGAAAGGTGTGACCCGCGCCGTTACGCGGCCGTCGCGAGGCGCCGCTCCTGGGCCCGCGCCGCGTGCGTCCCGGACAGCGTGACCGACACGACGCCGAACACCGCCAGGAGCCCGAGGGCCACCGTGCGTGTCCCGGACGACGGCCGGCACCGGGAGCTGTCAGCGGCGCAGTGCGTGCTGTACCGGGTCGGGATCCACCACGAGCTCGGAGACGTCGATGTGGCGCTCGCGTACGCCGCTGAGCTGGAGCCGGCTGCCCTGCCCACGCCCGAGCGCCGGCCCGTGCCGCGACCGACACCGCCCGTGCGCTCCTCGACGCCGGTGACGCGGCCGCTGGTGGATCGTCGAGACGGTGACCGTCCCGAGCAGGCTCTCGATGTAGTCGCGGTGCCGGTCGATCTCCGGCCAGGTCACCTGCCTGAGCCTTCTGTCGATGAGCCCGGGGAACCACTCCTTCCGTTTCCCTTCTCACAGTGACGCCGGCAGGAAGCCTGCCTGGGTGGAACGTGCTCCACGGCGCTGTGCAGGGGCCGCCCGCATCATGCGCTGCGATCAGCCGGTTGTCAGGCGCTGATGGACGCGCGCCGGATCGCGGCGAGCGCGTGCGTCACGTCGTCGTCGGTCGTCGACCAGTTGCTCACCGAGATGCGCATGACGCGGCGGCCGTGCCAGGTGGAGCCGCTGATCCACGCCGTGCCGTCGTCGAGCAGCCGCGTCAGTATCCGATCCGTGCGTTCGTCGTCGCCGAACTCGGCGCAGACCTGGGTGAATACCACGTCGTTGAGGACTGTCGCGCCGTCGATCCGGGCGATGCCGGCGGCGAACGCGGAGGCGTGCCGGCACAGTCGCTCGACGAGGTCGGCCACACCTGACCGGCCGAGGGACCTGAGGGCGGCCCACACGGGGAAGGCTCGGCCGCGGCGGGAGAGTTCGGGGACCTTGTCGATGGGGTCGCCGCCCTCGTCCTGGATGAGGTAGTCGCCGTGCAGGCCCATTGCCGCCCGGAGCGCGAACGGGTCGCGCACGACCGCGAGGCCGCAGTCGTAGGGGACGTTCAGCGTCTTGTGGGCATCCGTCGCCCAGGAGTCGGCGTCCGCGCACCCCGCCGTCAGGTGCGCGTGCATCGGGGAGGCGGCCGCCCACAGTCCGAAGGCTCCGTCGACGTGCACCCACGCATCCGCCTGGCGGGCGGCCCCGATCGTCGCGACGAAGGGATCGAAGGCACCGGAGTGGATGTCTCCGGCCTGGAGGATCACGATCGCGGGGCTCTGCCCGCCGACCGCCAGAGCGTGCCGCAGGGACTCGGGCTCGATGCGCCCTTGATCGTCCGCCTTCACCGGTTCGGGTCTGCCGAGCCCGAGGTAGCGCAGCGCCAGGTCGACGGCCATGTGGCGGTCCTCGCCGACGATGACGCGTACAGGTGGCCCACCCACGAGTCCGTCGCGGGCCACGTCCCAGCCGGCGCGCCGCAGCACAGCGTCGCGCGCGGCAGCAAGGCAGGTGAAGTTCGCCATCGTGGCACCTGTGGTGAAGCCGACGGCACTGCCGACCGGCAGGCCGAGCAGATCGAGCAACCACGCACTCGCGACGTCCTCCACCGCCGTGTACGCGGGCGAGACGGCGCGCATCACACAGTTCTGGTCCCAGGCACTGACGAGCCAGTCCGCGGCCAGGGCGGCCGGTTCGGTGCCACCGACCACGAACCCGTAGAAGCGACCACTGGGAAAAGCGGTGAGCCCCGGCTCACCGGCTGTGGCCAGCAGGTCGACGACATCGGCGGGTGTGCTCGGACGGTCGGGCAGTTCGGCACCGAGCGCGCGCACGATCTCGTCGATCGAAGCGCGGGCGGGAACCCGGCGATCGGAAAGGCTCGCCAGCCACCGGAGGGCATGGCGGTATGCCTGTCGGAGCGCCGCTTCGCGCGCGTCCATACCTCGGACTATGAGACAGCCCCCGCGGCGGTGCAAGCCACGACCGGCACGGAGCCTTCGGCCCGCCGACGGCGGATCGGGGCGCGGCGATGTGCCCGGGGTGGTTTGCTGCCGCCGTGTCATCGAAAGGATCTTTCGCCGGTCCGTCGAGGGCGTCGCCGACCCCCTACGCCCCGAGGCGACCGGCACCGGCTCCTTGTTGCGGGGAACCTGGGAATCCGGGCCACGAAGCACCCTTGGGCTCCCGGCCAGGGCGGTTGTGCTCCGGCACAGTGCTGGGGCCGGGTGGAGTGCCGGTCGACCCATGGGGATGGCGGATGAGTTCCTGGCGGACCCTGACGGCCGCTGGAGGCAGTTCCGGTCCATGGGAGCAGCAGTCCTCGGATGCGTGCCCTGGCTGGATGATCAGACGCTCCTGAGCGCCATTGGCCGCTTTCCGTCCGCTTGCGTTGTCGTTACGAAGCAGGAGCTGAAGAAGCGTGGCAAGGAAAAGTTCGAGCGACTCAAGGAGTACGCGCAGCAGGGCAACGGCTTTCCCGCCGATGTCTTTGCCGAGATGACCGAGCTGGTCAGAGATGTCGGTTCGGATGAGCGACGCCCCAGCGGAGTCATCCGTGCTGCTGGGTGACATCGGCGTCGACTGGGCCCGGGTGCTCTTCGGCGATGCCGATGCCCTGAATGCCTGGCAGCACGACAAGCCTGTGGACGGTTTGGCCGACGTCGCGTTCTGGGGTGCTGCCGCAGAGGAAGCCGCCGCGATGTTCGCAGCACCGGAACTGGGCGAACCCGGCGAGGACGGTGTCCGCGGGTGGACTGGGCTGGCGGTGGCGGAGGCGATGGAGAAGGCTCGCGCTGTGCAGAGCTGGAAGGAGGAGACCGGGCGCCGCATGATGGTGGACTTCCGGCCCCATTCCCATCACTGGCAGGTCATGCGACAGATTCGCGCCTCTGAAGTCGAACTGTGGATGTCGGCGACGCCCGACTGCTCTGCGCGATGACGAGCTGGGGCGACGGCTACTTCCCTGTGTCGGCCGACCTAAATGGGTCGGGCGCTGTGGTGGCGGTGCGGGTGAGCTTCTCCGACGCGACTGCGTAGCCACTCTGCTTCCGTGGAGGCCGGGGTAGTGAGGGGCGTTGACCCTGCCGTAAGACGTTGGATCAGGCGCAGGGTGAGGCCGGCGTCCCGCGGGCGTGTGGATGGGCCGTGCTCTGCCCGCGGTCGGCCTGACCCCCGGGCAGACGGTGACCGAGGGGCAGATGCGCAACCTGTTCGGCGAGGGCCGCCAAAGTAGGGGTGTCGCACAGCAGCTGGGCAGCAGCGTTCGCGAGTGGAATGCGACGGGGTCAGCCAGCAACTTCACCACCGGAGGAGGCACCGTCGGCGAGACCGTATCGCGGTCGAGTGAACTCACGTAGCACACCTGAGTCCTTCGTCGATGCGGGTGCGCAGGGAGCGCAGCGCCTGCCTGAGCTCTGCCGGTTCGATGTCTGTGACGTCAGCGTCGAAAGTCAGGAGCAGTCCTGCCAGCCCTGCCCATGACCATGCACCGAGCGTGAGTCGGCAGCTGGAGTCGGTGTCGTGCTCGACCGTCGACCCGCCGGGAGCGAACCGGGCGACAATGGGCGCAGGCAGCGCGACGAGCGCCGACCCGCAACATGGCCATTCCGCCAGGGTGTCGCCGCGGTCGTGCGTGCTCATGACGAATGCGACCGGATCGCCATGCGGGACGTCGCGGCGGTTGAAGGTTCTCCCCGTGGGCATGCGTGGTTCGAGGCGGTCGACGCGCATCGCGCGCCATCGGTCCGCGTCCGGTTCGAATGCGACGAGGTACCACCGTGCCGCCCACACGACGAGGTCGTGTGGTTCCAGCGTGAGCGTCGCGGATTCGTCCCCGCCGGAGTAGTCCACGCAAACGACGTGCTGTCGGTTGATGGCGCCGCCGATGACGCGGATGATCTCGGCATCGATGGGTGCTGCGAGGAATTCCCAGTAGTTGCGCGCTGCGGAGACGCTGAACGACTCGGTGCGGATGCGGCTGCGGGCCGGCATCGCTTGCTGCAACGTGGCCAGGGCGCGTGCCGAGTTCTCGCGGATGCCGGAGAGGATCGTGGGGACGGTCTGGAGCGCGACGGCCGCGGCGACTGCTTGGTCCTCGTCGAAGACGACCGGCGGCAAGCGGGTGGCGCGGCCGAGCCGGTAGCCTCCGCCCACCCCGCGCACGGCCTCGATCTCGTACCCGAGCTCTCTGAGCGTGTCGATGTCGCGTCGCACGGTCCGAAGGGAGACTCCGAGCCTTTCAGCGAGCTCCTCGGCGGTCAGGGTGGCGCCGATACCGAGGATCGACAGCAGCCTGAGCGTCCGCGCGGTGGTCACAGCCATGATCCCGCCCCCCGGGAAAGCGGTCATTCGACGGCAACTATAACTGTGACCCTGGTCGGCATGACCGCTCCACAAACATCCCGAGAGGGCACACGCGCCCCCGACGCTGCCCCAGCACCTATCTCCGGCGCAGGCGCGAACCTGGCGCTCCTGGTCGTGCTGTTCAGTTCCTTCATGGACCTCGTCGACGCGACGATCGTCACCGTCGCGGCCCCGGCGATTGCCCGTGATATGGGAGCCGGCGACGCTCAGATCCAATGGACGATCGCTGCCTACACCCTCGCACTGGGCGCCGGACTGATCACTGGCGGACGGCTTGGTGACCAGTTCGGCCGCAAGCGCCTGTTCATGATCGGGCTGGTCGGGTTCATGGTCACCTCCGCGCTCTGCGCGCTCGCCGTCACTCCGGGGATGCTCATCGGCATGCGCGCCGCGCAAGGACTGACCGCGGGGATCATGGTCCCGCAGGTGTTCGGCGTAATCCGAGCATCGTTCGCCCCGGCAGAGCGCGCCAAGGCATTCGGCGCCTACGGGGCCGTCCAGGGGCTCGCCTCGGTCGCAGGACCACTGCTGGGCGGACTCCTCGTCGAGGCCGACCTGTTTGACCTGGGGTGGCGCACCATCTTCTGGATCAACGTCCCCATCTCGATCCTCGCCCTCGTCGTCGGGGCGAGGGTCTTGCCGGAGTCCCGTTCCGCCTCTACCGCGCGACTGGACCTCGTGGGTGCCCTACTGGCGGCCTCGGGCATCCTGCTCCTCCTGCTGCCGATCATCCAGACCGAGACGTGGGGATGGACCCCGACCAGCTACGCCCTCCTGGCGGCCGGAATCATCCTGCTCACGATCTTCCTCGCATACGAGCGCCGCCTCGCCAGCTGTGGGGGCGAACCCGTCTTTGATCCGGCCCTGCTCAGAAATCGCGCTTTCGCCATCGGCCTGAGCGCATCCGTGCTCTTCTTCGGCGGTATCGGATCGTTCTTCCTCACGCTGTCGGTCTACCTTCAGCTTGGCACCGGCCGGACCGCGTGGGAGACCGGCTTGGTGATCCTGCCCTATGCCCTCGGCTCGATCATCACCTCAGGACTCGGCATCGCTCTCGCCGCCAAGGCGGGCAGAGCCCTGCTGATCACCGGCTCGCTCACCATCGCGGCATCTCAGCTCGTGCTCTTGGCCGTCATCAGGCACGGCAGCGACCCCGGATTCTGGCTCCTCGCGCTCGGCCTGTTCATCGGCGGCCTCGGACTCGGCCTCGCCGCACCCATCCTCGTCAACGTCGTGCTCGCCGGTATCCCCGGACGCAATGCGGGCGCGGCAGGCGGCGTCCTATCCACCGTCAACCAGATCGGCGGATCCATCGGCATCGCCGTTCTCGGAACGATCTTCTTCACCGCCGTCACCGGATCGACGACTGACGCACCAGGACCGGCCGACTACGGTCACGCGCTCAGCATCGTCCTCGTCGTCACCGCGGTGCTCTACCTCGTGGCGGGACTCGTGATGCTCGCGCTCCCGAAGGCCGCGGCCGAGCACGTCGACCAGTGAACCAAGGCGGGAGGCAAGCACACCGCTTGTCCGGTCAGCTCGGCCTGGAAAACGGTCAACTCCAGCTCGTGGACCGACATGTCCCACAGTCAGCACCATGCTGACGCAAGCGAGACCAGCCGATCGGCGCGCATGCGAGAACCTCATCGCATACATGACCAAGGGTGTCCTGGTTTGTTGGAAGGCTCGTGACCACCGGCGTTGACGATGGCGGCTACCGCGCCGATGAGCGCACGCACTCCCAGTGAAGCAAACGGAGCTGATGGGGCAGTGAGTGAACGGCAGTCAACCCGATGATGTGGTCGGTGGAGATGGGGATTCAACCAGGGTGAGCTCGTCTCCGGGCACACCCTGACCCTGTACATCTCGGGCAGACCGTGATGAGCAGCGGTGGCCGCACAGTTGGCGCTGAGCCTCGACAATCTGGAGGCCGTGTTCGGCGAGGTCGGCATATCCCTCGCGAACCTCGTCCGGCTCAACGTCTACACGACCGACGTCGATCTGCTGTTCCAGCACTACGGCGCGTTGGCGGCGACGGGATTGCTGCCCGTCCTGCCGGTTCTTCCGGTCCTGCGGATCTGCGTGACCTGACGACCGTAGAACGCGAACAGGTCAGATTCCGTCCTAGATGCCACCGGGCGTACCGGCTCCGAGGCGCCTCCCGCGGCGCGACCCCGGACGCGACCGGACGGACGCCGACCCACGGTGCGCGAGCGATGGACGAGCCGGTAGCCGTCCGGGTCTGCGACCGTCACCCCGGGGCTAATGCCGCGCGGTGCGACGCGCGGCGCGCGCATGAGACGGGGCCGGGGAGCGCGAATCGGCAACCATGAACGCAGGTGTCCCAGCGATGGACACCCGCGCGGTGGGAGGAGGCGTTCGGTGGAAGCGGTAGAACGGGACGAGCGGCGGTTGGCGGCCCGCCGTGCAGCGGCGCGGCTTGCCGCCGAAGGCGTTAGGGCCGTCGCGATCAGCTGGGTCGACAACGCGGGCATCAGCCGGGTCAAGACAGTGCCCACCAGCAGACTGCCGCAGGCCGCGCACCGCGGCGTCGGAATGTCCCCGGTGTTCGACGTCTACACCTCCGACGACGCCGTCACCACATCCCCGCACATCGGCGGCCCCGACGGCGACCTACGGCTCCTGCCCGACCTGGACCGGCTCACGATCCTGGCGGCGCAGCCGGGCTGGGCCTGGGCCCCGGCCGACCGCTATGACCAGAACGGTCTCCCGTATCCGGCGTGCCAGCGGCACTTCGCCCGGCGCATGGTACGGCTGGCCGAAGCGCAAGGCCTGGAAATGCGTATGGGCTTCGAGACCGAATGGGTGGTCCTCAAGGATGACAGCACCGAAGGCCATGCCTGCCGGGGTCCCGCCTACGGGCTGACCCGGGTGGCCGAGCTGTCGGACTATCTGCTGGCGGTCCACGACACGCTCGCTGCGCAAGGCGTCGAGGTTCTGCAGCTCCATCCCGAGTACGCACCCGGCCAGTTCGAGGTCTCCACCGTCCCGGCCCATCCCGTTCGCGCCGCCGATGAGCTCGTCCTCGTCCGCGAGAGCGTGCGGGCGGTCAGCGTGGCACATGGCCTGCGTGCCTCCTTCGCGCCGGTGGTCGTCGCCGGACAGGTCGGCAATGGCTGCCATCTGCATCTCAGCCTGCGCCAGAACGGGCGGAACCTGCACCGCGACCCCACCGCTGCCCACGGCCTCGCAGCCACGGCGAACACTTTCCTCGGCGCCGTCCTGGATGCCATGCCAGCACTGTGCGCCATCGGCGCCCCTTCCCCTGCCAGTTATCTGCGCCTGCTCCCCTCCCATTGGGCGGGTGTCCACCGCTGCTGGGGCATCGAGAACCGCGAGGCCGCGCTGCGTCTGGTGCTCGGCGAGCCCGACGACCTTGATGGCGGGCACGCCGAGCTCAAGCCCTTCGACGCCGCGGCGAATCCGTATCTCCTGGTCGGGTCCGTCATCGCGATGGGTCTTCAAGGCCTCGGCGACGGCGGCCCCGCGCTGCCCGCCCCCGTAAGCGGCGACCCCGCCGGCCGCGGCGACCAGGAGCGGCTGCCGACCTCGCTCGGCGAGGCGCTCACCCACTTCGAACGGAACAGAACGCTGCGCGACGCACTCGGGGAGGCATTGTACGGGGCAGCGCTGGCTGTTCGGCGCGCCGAGGCGGAGGCGCTGGCCGAGCACACTCCGAAAGCGCTCGCCGAGGCCACGCGATGGCGCTGGTGACCGGGCGCCGCGGCGCGTCCCGTCGGACGCGACCGGGCAGGCGCTAACCCCAGGTGCGGGAGCACAGGACGAGCCGGTAGCCGTCCGGGTCGGCGACCGTCACCCCGTGCTCGTCCCAGTACGGATTGTGCGCGCG
>NZ_JBIVAU010000014.1:0-107561 GCF_044745705.1 Streptomyces sp. NPDC086835 | reverse complement strand
TACATTCCGAACCCGGAAGCTAAGCCTTTCAGCGCCGATGGTACTGCAGGGGGGACCCTGTGGGAGAGTAGGACGCCGCCGAACAATCATTGTGGCAAAGCCCCGCACCTCTGGTGCGGGGCTTTCCTGCGTTCAGGGGGGCACTGCCCAGGCCGGCACCAGGAAGGCTGGAACCGGGCGCCCTGGATTGCTTCGGGAGGTGGTTATGAGCATCCCCGGATGCAGGGTATGCTTTATCCCGTTGCCGCAGGGCAACAGGCCCCTATAGCTCAGTCGGTAGAGCGTCTCCATGGTAAGGAGAAGGTCAACGGTTCGATTCCGTTTGGGGGCTCCGGACAGCACAAAGGCCCCCGCCGAAAGGCGGGGGCCTTTTTCGTGTGCCGATTCGCTGACGCGGTCAGCAGCCACCAGCTGCCGTCAACTGTTGTGGGGCTCCGGGACGCGCATCGCCAGGATGGCCATGTCGTCCGACGCCGGCTCTGCCGCGAAGCGCTCCACGGCCCTCAGCACCCGGGCCGCCACCGCACCGGCGGTGAGCCCCGTGCAGGTCGTCAGAACGTCGCTCAGGCCGTCGTCACCCAGCATGCGCGTGCCCTCGCGGCGTTCGGTGACGCCGTCGGTCACACACAGCAGAACGTCGCCCGGATCGAGCGTCACCATCTGCTCGTACAGTTCCAGGTCCTCCATCACCCCGAGCAGCGGCTGCGGTTCGGCCGCCGGCTCAACGGTGCCGTCCTGGCGCAGCCGTAGCGGCAGCGGGTGGCCGGCGCACACGACCTTGAGAATCGCGCTGCCGTCTTCCTGGGGCCACAACTCGCCGTAGAGGAGCGTCAGGAAGCGGCTGCGGGCACCCTCGTCGAGAATGGCCGCATTCAGCCGCTCCAGGACCGCGGGGCCTCCGAAGCCCTCCCTGGCCAGCAGACGCAGCGCGTGGCGGGCGAGGCCCGTCACGGCCGCGGCCTCGGGGCCCGTGCCGCAGACGTCGCCGATGGCGAAGCCGTACGCGCCGTCCCGGATGGGGAACAGGTCGTAGAAGTCGCCGCCGACCTCGTTGCCCTCACCCGCGGCGCGGTAGATGACCTCCACCTCGACGCCCTCGATCAGCGGCAGCTCCGGCGGCAGCAGGCTGCGCTGAAGGGACTGGCTGATCGCCACGCGCTCCGAATAGAGCCGGGAGTTGTCGAGAGCCAGGGCCGCTCGGCGGGAAAGGTCCTCGGCCAGTTCCAGGATCTCCTGGCGGAAGTGGTCGTCGGAGGGCTTGCCGAGGGTCAGCATGCCGATCACGCGGTTACGGGCCACGAGCGGCAGGACGACGGTCTCGCCGCCGACTGCGGCCGCCGTGGCCAAGGTTGTGCCGATCCCGGAGGAGACGGGCGGAGTGGAGCCGAGACCCAGTTCACGCTTGGAGGCGAGCAGGGCGGCGCGCTGGGCGGCCTCCGCGGGTGCGTTCCATACGCGGGCGCCGGGTGTCGGGACGGGGTCCGGCGGGTCGATCTTCGACAGGAGGGCCTTGAGGCCGTCGATGCGTTCTTCGTCCTCGTGCAGCACATAGCTGAGGTACGGCTCGGACGACTGGTCGGCGATCGTGTAGACCGCGCACCAGGTGGCGAGCGTGGGAACCGTCATCTGCGCCATCAGGGCAAGCGTCTGGTCCCGGTCGAGGGTGCCGGCCAGCAGGTCGGAGGCCTCGACGAGGAAGGAAAGGGAGCCGCGACGCAGCCGCTCAAGTTCGCCGAGTCGGGCCGATTCGACGGCCAGCGCGATCCGGTCGGCGGCGAACTGGAGCCGCAGGGCCTCCTCGTTGGAGTAGCGGCCCGCGGATTCGGCGGCCACGCCGAGGGAGCCGGTGAGCCGGCCCTCGACCTTCAGCGGCACGGTGACCACCGAGCGCATGCCGGTGGAGTTGAGGAGCGGGACGGCGCCGGGGACGGCCGTGAGGTCCTCGTGGACCGCCGGCATGCGGGCGGAGCCGTAGCGCCCCGCGCCAGCTTCCACGGGGACGCGTGCGAAGCGCTGACGGGCGGAGGGAAGGCCGGTCGTGGCCCGTACCTCGAGCTCCGTCTCGTCGTCGGTGGCGAGGAGCAGGAAGGCGGCGTCGCCGTCGAGCATGTCCCTGGCCCGTTCGACGGTGCGCTGGAGCAGGCCGTCGAGGTCGTCGGGGGCGGGCGAGCCGATGAAGACCTCGAACGGGTCCGTGCTGCGGTGCTCCGCGCCGCTGTCGGGCGTCCGCTGAGGGGTCTGCAGTACGGCACGCTCGTCGTCGCGCACCAGGAGGCAGACCGTGGAGGGCTCGCCGTCCGCGTCCCGTACCCGCAGGTGGGAGGCGTAAACCGGGAGGACACGGCCGTCGAGACCGCGGATTCCGTAGCTGCCTTCCCAGCGGGAGAGCTGAAGGGCCTCGGCGATACCGGTGCCGATGCCCGGAGTCTGCGGCCAGGCCGCCAGGTCGGTGAGCGGCTTGCCGACGACCTGGTCCGCCGCGTAACCGAACAGACGCTCAGCGTCCTCGTTCCAGGCGGAGATCGAGCCGGTGCGATCGATCTGGGCGACAGCGACCCGTACCCGTTCCTCGGCCACCGGAAGCATCGCGGTGGGCAGGACCGGGCCGGCGGACCGGGTACCTACGGGCCGCTGGGGCAGATCCAGCTGGAACCACACCGTCTTGTGCGTGGGGGTGTACTCGACGCCCCACCGGGAGGCGAGGGCCGCGCACAGCAGCAGCCCGCGACCGTTCTCGCTGTCGAGGTTCGCGATGGCGCGGCCGGCGCCCTGTATCGGGACCTCCCGCTCGGGATAGCGGTCGGCGACCTCGACGCGCACGCCGTCCTCGGAGCGCAGGCACAGCACGTCCGCGGAGGTTCCCGCGTGGACGACGGCGTTGGTGACGAGCTCGCTGGTGAGCACCACCGCGTCGTCCACGACGTCGGAATATCCCCACCCCTGGAGGGTGTCGCGGACGAAGGCACGGGCGGTCGCGACGGACCGCCCGACAGGGTCGAAGCTGGCGGCCGCCCGCGCGGTGATCACAGAACTCCTCGTACGCGTCTCGACGCCCGGCTCTGCCATGATCGGCCTGCCCCTCCCGGTGCCCGGTGGTAGAACGCGCACCACACCGCCCCCGCCGGGCGGACCGGGGCGGTTGGACAGCCGGATGCCAGGTTACTTACCTTCGCTGTCCGAGCGGATGCCGGTTGCCGCTGTTTCCGCCCTCCGGGGGTGGGGACGCTATGCGAAGCTGCCGAACTGTTATCGCCTGGTTCCGGCATGGTGAAACACTGGGCAGGCTTCCTGAGACGGCCCAGGCAGTAACGGTCAACCCCTGCGGGAGGGACACGGTGGAGTCTGGCGTGACGGCGCGGGCGAAGGATACGCGCGCGAAAGGCGGACGGTCCCGGAGCAATGGGACAACCGAAGTCGATACGGCGGCCCTGAACAGGCTGCTGGCGGCGCTTGTGACGATGCGCGACGGGAATTTCCGCCGCCGTCTGACGGTGTCCGGCGACGGTGTGATGGCCGAGATCGCGGCTGTCTTCAACGAGGTCGCCGACCGGAATCTCCACCTCACAGGTGAGATCGCGAGAGTCCGCAGGATGGTCGGCCGTGAGGGAAAACTCACGGAGCGGCTGGAGACGGGTGCCTGCGAGGGGTCCTGGGCGGCGGCCGTCGACGCGGCGAACGAACTGGTGGACGACCTGGCACGGCCCGTCTCCGAGGTCGGGCGTGTGCTGTCCGCCGTCGCGGACGGTGATCTCGAGCAGCGCATGGAGCTGCGTTCGCCCGCCGCGGACGGCCAGGACGGGGCTGCGGCGGTGCGCCCGCTCCGCGGCGAGTTCCTGAAGGTCGCGCGTACGGTCAACAGCCTGGTCGACCAGCTGTCGGCGTTCACCGACGAGGTGACCCGGGTCGCGCTCGAGGTGGGCACGGAGGGCAAGCTCGGCGGCCAGGCCCAGGTGCGCGGTATGTCCGGTTCGTGGAAGGACCTCACGGATTCGGTCAACACCATGGCGTACCGGCTGACCGCGCAGGTACGTGACATCGCTCTCGTCACGACGGCCGTCGCGAAGGGCGATCTGTCCCGCAAGGTCACGGTTCATGTGGCCGGCGAGATGCTTCAGCTGAAGGACACCGTCAACACGATGGTCGACCAGCTGTCGTCCTTCTCCTCCGAGGTGACCCGGGTGGCCCGGGAAGTGGGCACCGAGGGTGAGCTGGGTGGTCAGGCGACCGTTCCCGGTGTGGCCGGTGTGTGGAAGGACCTCACCGATTCGGTGAACACGATGGCCGGAAACCTCACGTCCCAGGTGCGTGGCATCGCGGAGGTGACGACGGCCGTCGCCAACGGTGACCTGTCGCAGAAGGTCACGGTCAACGCGCGGGGCGAGGTGGCCCAGCTCGCGGAGACCATCAACCAGATGACCGAGACGCTGCGGACGTTCGCCGACGAGGTCACGCGCGTCGCCAGCGAGGTCGGCGCGGAAGGTCTGCTCGGCGGTCAGGCGCAGGTGCCGGGTGCGGCGGGTACGTGGAAGGACCTCACCGATTCGGTGAACACCGTCTTCCGGAACCTGACCACCCAGGTGCGTGACATCGCGCAGGTGACGACCGCGGTGGCCAACGGTGACCTGTCGCAGAAGGTCACCGTGGATGTCGCGGGCGAGATGCTGGAGCTGAAGAACACCGTCAACACGATGGTGGACCAGCTGCAGTCCTTCGGTTCCGAGGTGACGCGGGTCGCCCGAGAGGTCGGTGTCGAGGGCCGCCTCGGCGGTCAGGCCGAGGTGCCGGGTGCGGCGGGTACGTGGAAGGACCTCACCGATTCGGTGAACACCGCGTTCCGGAACCTCACCGGCCAGGTGCGTGACATCGCGCAGGTGACGACCGCGGTGGCCAACGGTGACCTGTCGCAGAAGGTCACCGTGGATGTCGCGGGCGAGATGCTGGAGCTGAAGAACACCGTCAACACGATGGTCGCGCAGCTCTCCTCCTTCGCCGACCAGGTCACGCGCATGGCCAGGGACGTGGGTACGGAGGGCCGCCTCGGCGGCCAGGCCCGGGTGGACGGCGTCAGCGGTACCTGGAAGGAGCTGACGGACTCCGTCAACTTCATGGCCGGCAATCTGACGTCGCAGGTGCGTCAGATCGCGCAGGTGACGACGGCGGTGGCGCGCGGTGACCTGTCGCAGAAGATCGACGTGGACGCGCGGGGCGAGATCCTCGAGCTGAAGAACACCATCAACACCATGGTCGACCAGCTCTCCGCCTTCGCGGAGCAGGTCACCAGGGTCGCCCGCGAGGTGGGCACCGACGGCCGCCTCGGCGGTCAGGCCCAGGTGCCGGGCGTGGCCGGTGTGTGGCGCGACCTGACCGACTCCGTGAACGGCATGGCCGGGAACCTCACGGCGCAGGTCCGCAACATCGCGCAGGTCGCCACAGCGGTGGCGCGCGGTGACCTGTCGCAGAAGATCGACGTGGACGCGCGGGGCGAGATCCTCGAGCTGAAGAACACCCTGAACACGATGGTCGACCAGCTGTCGAACTTCGCGGAGCAGGTCACCAGGGTCGCCCGCGAGGTGGGCACCGAGGGCATCCTCGGCGGTCAGGCGGAGGTGCAGGGCGTCTCCGGCACCTGGAAGGACCTCACCCAGTCCGTCAACTTCATGGCGAACAACCTGACGAGTCAGGTGCGCAACATCGCGGAGGTCACGACGGCGGTCGCCAAGGGCGACCTGTCGAAGAAGATCACCGTCGACGCCAAGGGCGAGATCCTGGAGCTGGTGACGACCGTCAACACGATGGTCGACCAGCTGTCCGACTTCGCGGACGAGGTGACCAGGGTCGCCCGCGAGGTGGGTACGGAGGGCGTGCTGGGTGGCCAGGCGCGGGTCCGCGGTGTGACGGGCATCTGGAAGGACCTCAGCGACAACGTCAACCTGATGGCCAACAACCTGACCAGCCAGGTGCGCAACATCTCCCGTGTCTCCGCGGCGGTCGCCAACGGCGACCTGACGAAGAAGGTCACGGTGGAGGCGCGCGGCGAGGTCGCGGAGCTCGCCGACACCGTGAACACGATGGTGCGCACGCTGTCGTCGTTCGCCGACGAGGTGACCCGGGTGGCCCGTGAGGTGGGCACCGACGGCCGCCTCGGCGGTCAGGCGCGGGTGCCCGGTGTCTCCGGCACCTGGAAGGACCTGACCGAGTCGGTGAACTCGATGGCGTCCAACCTGACCGGTCAGGTGCGCCAGATCGCGACCGTCACCACCGCCATCGCCAAGGGCGACCTGACCCGCAAGATCGACATCGACGCGCGGGGCGAGATCCTCGAGCTGAAGACCACCATCAACACGATGGTCGACCAGCTCTCCTCGTTCGCCGAGGAGGTCACCAGGGTGGCCCGCGAGGTGGGCACCGACGGACAGCTGGGCGGTCAGGCACGGGTCCGTGACGTCGACGGCACCTGGCGCGACCTGACCGAGTCGGTGAACGAGATGGCCGGGAACCTGACCCGTCAGGTGCGTGCCATCGCGGCCGTGGCCACCGCGGTAACCCGCGGCGATCTGAACCTCAAGATCGATGTGGACGCCGCCGGCGAGATCCAGGTGCTCCAGGACAACATCAACACGATGATCGCCAACCTGCGCGACACCACCCTCGCGAACGAGGAGCAGGACTGGCTCAAGGGCAATCTGGCCCGTATCTCGGGTCTGATGCAGGGCCGACGCGATCTCGACGACGTCGCATCGCTGATCATGAGCGAGCTCACCCCCGTGGTCTCGGCGCAGCACGGCGCCTTCTTCCTGGCCGTGCCCGCGGGCAACGGCTCGGAGACCGGGGGCGGGGAGTCGTACGAGCTGTGCATGCGCGGCAGTTACGGGTACTCGGCCGGTCTGATGCCGACGTCGTTCCGGCCGGGGGAGACCCTGATCGGGACGGCTGCGGAGGAGAAGCGGACCATCCAGGTCAACGTTCCGCCGGGCTACCTGCGGATCTCCTCGGGGCTGGGTGAGGCGTCGCCCGCCTATGTGATCGTGCTGCCGGTGCTGTTCGAGGGGAAGGTCCTCGGAGTGATCGAGCTGGCGTCGTTCCAGCCGTTCACGCAGATCCAGCGGGACTTCCTGAACCAGATCGCCGAGATGATCGCGACGAGCGTCAACACGATCAGCGTCAACACGAAGACCGAGGTGCTGCTCAAGCAGTCGCAGGAGCTGACGGAGCAGCTGCGTGAGCGCTCCGCGGAGCTGGAGAACCGGCAGAAGGCGCTCCAGGCGTCCAACGCCGAACTGGAGGAGAAGGCCGAGCTGCTGGCGCAGCAGAACCGCGACATCGAGGTGAAGAACACCGAGATCGAGGAGGCCCGGCAGGTGCTGGAGGAGCGGGCGGAACAGCTCGCGGTCTCCATGCGCTACAAGTCGGAGTTCCTGGCGAACATGTCGCACGAGCTGCGGACGCCGCTCAACTCCCTGCTCATCCTGGCCAAGCTGCTCGCGGACAACGCGGCGGGCAATCTCTCCCCGAAGCAGGTGGAGTTCGCTGAGACGATCCACGGCGCCGGATCCGATCTGCTCCAGCTGATCAACGACATCCTCGACCTGTCGAAGGTCGAGGCGGGCAAGATGGACGTGAGCCCGACCCGTATCGCGCTGGTGCAGCTGGTGGACTACGTCGAGGCGACGTTCCGGCCGCTGACGGCGGAGAAGGGACTCGACTTCTCCGTCCGTGTCTCGCCGGAGCTGCCGGCGACGCTGCACACCGACGAACAGCGGCTGCTTCAGGTGCTGCGCAATCTGCTGTCGAACGCGGTGAAGTTCACCGACAGCGGTGCGGTCGAGCTGGTGATCAGGCCGGCCGGCGCGGATGTGCCGCAGTCGATCCGCGAGCAGCTGCTGGAGGCGGGATCGCTGCGCGACCCGGACGGGGATCTGATCGCCTTCTCCGTGACCGACACGGGCATCGGGATCGCTGCCGGCAAGATGCGGGTGATCTTCGAGGCGTTCAAGCAGGCCGACGGGACGACCAGCCGTAAGTACGGCGGTACGGGCCTCGGACTGTCGATCAGCCGGGAGATCGCGCGGCTGCTCGGTGGCGAGATCCACGCGGCGAGCGAGCCGGGGCGCGGTTCGACGTTCACCCTGTATCTGCCGCTCCACCCGAGCGAACTGCCGCCGCAGGGCTACCCGCAGCTCGGACCGGGCGGCGTCGGTAACCGTCCGGGCGAGGAGGGTGTCGCGGAGGACGGCGGGGCGCAGGTGCGGCCGCAGCCGACCCAGGCGGCTCCCACCGGCCCTGCGGCCCTGCTGCGGCGGCGCCGCAAGGCCCAGGCGGCGGCCCTGGAGCCGTCGCGGGGCGCGGGGCAGCCGGGGGAGACGCCCGGCCAGGAGCCGTGGGCGGCCGGCGAGCAGGAGGGCCCGGATCAGCGGCGGGTGTTCACCTTCGACGGCGAGAAGGTCCTGATCGTCGACGACGACATCCGCAACGTCTTCGCGCTCACCAGCGTTCTGGAGCAGCACGGGCTGTCGGTGCTGTATGCGGAGAACGGCCGGGAGGGCATCGAAGTCCTGGAGCAGCATGATGATGTGACTGTCGTACTGATGGACATCATGATGCCGGAGATGGACGGGTACGCGACGACCACGGCGATCCGGCGGATGCCCCAGTTCGCCGGCCTGCCGATCATCGCGCTCACGGCGAAGGCCATGAAGGGCGACCGGGAGAAGGCCATCGAGTCGGGAGCATCCGACTACGTGACCAAGCCGGTGGATCCGGATCACCTTCTGTCGGTGATGGAGCAGTGGATGCGCGAGAAGTGACAGCAGGTCGTGTGATTGTGTGCGAGTCCCTGATCGACTTTGGCCGGAGGCGTGTGAGAGGGCAGTATCCGGGGAACTATCCGGTCTCCCCCCACGTTTGCGGTACGTGCACAGTGACATCACGGTGACAGGGTGTGGCGACGGGCGGGGTGCGGCTACGATGACCGGCACAAGGACGGGCGGCGCAAGAGAGTCGTCCCCTGGGGCGGCGCCCGGTGCGTCCCCCGGCTCATCGAGCTGGGGAGACCCCATGCCGGGGCGAGGAGGACGGGGCATGGTGCAGAAGGCCAAGATCCTCCTGGTCGATGACAGGCCGGAGAATCTGCTCGCGTTGGAGGCCATTCTCTCAGCGCTCGATCAGACGCTGGTGCGGGCATCGTCAGGGGAGGAAGCGCTCAAGGCGCTGCTGACGGACGACTTCGCGGTCATTCTGCTGGATGTCCAAATGCCTGGAATGGACGGATTCGAGACCGCCGCGCACATCAAGCGCCGGGAGCGGACGCGGGACATTCCGATCATCTTCCTGACCGCGATCAACCACGGCCCCCATCACACCTTCCGTGGCTATGCCGCGGGCGCCGTGGACTACATCTCCAAGCCGTTCGACCCGTGGGTGCTGCGCGCGAAGGTCTCCGTCTTCGTCGAGCTCTATATGAAGAACTGCCAACTGCGGGAGCAGGCGGCGCTGCTGCGGCTCCAGCTCGAGGGCGGCAACCGGGCGGAAACGGGAGCCGGCCGGGAATCCGCGGGTCTCCTCGCCGAACTGTCCGCGCGGCTCGCCGCCGTCGAGGAGCAGGCAGAGGCCCTCTCCAAGCAGCTCGACGACGACTCGGCGGACGCGGCGGCAGTGGCCACGGCCGCCCACCTCGAGCGCAAACTCACCGGACTGCGCAGGGCTCTTGACGCCCTCGAACCTGGCACGGGCGGCGGCTCGCCGACCCTCCCCTCGCAGAGTTAGCGCCGGTCCGGCGCCGGGCGTCAGGCACCCACGGGCGCCCGACCGGCGCTTGAGGCCACGTCAGTTCTGCGCATCATCTGTAACGACACGAACGGGTGAAGCAGTGGGCACACGTGTCCGCTGCGGTCGACACCGGTAACCTCACCACCATGGCCTCACGTACGTCCGGCAAGGGTTCCCAGGGCACGGCGGGCACCGCGAAGCCGCGCGCCGGCCGTACGACCGGCGCCGCGAAGAAAGCAGCGCCCGCCAAGAAGAGCGCAGCCAAGAAGGCTGTGCCCCCGAAAAAGGCACCGGCGAAGAGGGCGGCGACCAAGAAGGCGGCCGCGCCGAAGCCCGCACCGTCTCCCACCGGGGGTGTGTACCGCTTGGTGCGCGCCGTCTGGCTGGGGATCGCGCACGCCGTCGGAGCGATGTTCCGCGGCATAGGGCGGGGAGCCAAGGGCCTCGACCCGGCGCACCGCAAGGACGGGCTTGCTCTGCTGCTGCTCGGCCTGGCGCTGATCGTCGCGGCGGGCACCTGGTCGAATCTGCGCGGCCCCGTCGGCGATCTCGTCGAAATGCTCATCACCGGCGCCTTCGGCAGGCTCGACCTGCTCGCGCCGATACTGCTGGGCGCGATCGCCGTACGGCTGATCCTCTTCCCGGAGCGGCCGGAGGCCAACGGCCGTATCGTCATCGGCCTTTCCGCGCTGGTCCTCGGTGTGCTCGGTCAGGTCCACATGGCGTGCGGCTCGCCCGGCCGCGGCGAAGGCACCGAAGCGATCCAGGACGCGGGCGGCCTGATCGGCTGGGCCGTGTCCAAACCGCTGATCTTCGCCATGGGCGAGGTGCTCGCGGTGCCGCTGCTCGTACTGCTCACCGTCTTCGGCCTGCTCGTGGTCACCGCCACGCCCGTCAACGCCATCCCGCAGCGACTGCGGCTGCTCGGCTCCAAGCTCGGCCTCATCGAGCCGCTGCCAGGCCCCGACGCCGACACCGACGACGAGCGGTACGACGAACAGTGGCGCGAGGCTCTGCCCGCCCGCCCGGGCCGCTCCGCCGGCCGTGGCCGCGCAGCCGCGGAACCCGACCCGGACGTGGCCGAGGAGGAGGCCCTCACCCGGCGCCGCCGCCCGCGCAGGCCGTCGGCCCAGCCGGCCCTCGGCAGGGAGATGGACGCGGTGGACGTTGCCGCAGCCGCGGCAGCCGCGCTCGACGGAGCCGTACTGAACGGCATGCCGCCCTCGCCGCTCGTCGCCGACCTCACCCGGGACGTCACCGCCGAGCGGCAGCGTGCCGCCTCGCCCGTCCCCACCGCACGCGAACCCGAGACACCCCGCCGCGGGCAGAAGGCACCCGAGGCGAAGGGGGCCGTGCCCGACCTGACGAAGCCGGCGCCCGACGAGTCCCAGCCCTTGCCGCCGCGGGCCGAGCAGCTCCAGCTGTCGGGCGACATCACCTACTCGCTGCCCTCGCTCGACCTGCTCGAGCGAGGCGGCCCGGGCAAGACCCGCAGCGCCGCGAACGACGCGGTCGTGGCGTCGCTGACCAACGTGTTCATGGAGTTCAAGGTCGACGCCGCCGTCACCGGCTTCACCCGCGGTCCGACGGTCACGCGGTACGAGGTGGAACTCGGCCCCGCCGTGAAGGTCGAGCGCATCACCGCCCTGACCAAGAACATCGCGTACGCGGTCGCCAGCCCCGACGTGCGGATCATCTCGCCGATCCCCGGCAAGTCCGCCGTCGGCATCGAGATCCCCAACACCGACCGCGAGATGGTCAACCTCGGCGACGTGCTGCGCCTCGCGGACGCCGCGGAGGACGACCACCCGATGCTCGTGGCGCTCGGCAAGGACGTCGAGGGCGGCTATGTGATGGCCAACCTGGCGAAGATGCCGCACGTCCTGGTCGCGGGCGCCACCGGCTCCGGCAAGTCCTCCTGCATCAATTGCCTGATCACTTCCGTGATGATAAGAGCGACGCCGGAGGACGTACGGATGGTGCTGGTCGACCCCAAGCGGGTCGAGCTCACCGCCTACGAGGGCATCCCGCACCTGATCACGCCGATCATCACGAACCCCAAGCGGGCCGCGGAGGCATTGCAGTGGGTCGTGCGCGAGATGGACCTTCGCTACGACGACCTCGCCGCCTACGGCTTCCGCCACATCGACGACTTCAACCAGGCCGTACGCAGCGGCAAGGTCAAGCCGCCGGAGGGCAGCGAACGCGAGCTCCAGCCGTATCCCTACCTGCTGGTCATCGTGGACGAGTTGGCCGACCTCATGATGGTCGCGCCGCGTGACGTCGAGGACGCGATCGTCCGCATCACGCAGCTGGCGCGCGCGGCGGGCATCCATCTGGTATTGGCCACCCAGCGGCCGTCGGTCGACGTCGTCACCGGCCTGATCAAGGCGAACGTGCCCTCCCGGCTCGCCTTCGCCACATCCTCCCTCGCCGACAGCCGGGTCATCCTCGACCAGCCGGGCGCGGAGAAGCTGATCGGCAAGGGCGACGGCCTCTTCCTGCCCATGGGCGCCAACAAGCCCACCCGCATGCAGGGCGCCTTCGTGACGGAGGAAGAGGTCGCCGCGGTCGTCCGCCACTGCAAGGACCAGATGGCCCCGGTCTTCCGGGACGACGTGGTCGTCGGCACGAAGCAGAAGAAGGAGATCGACGAGGACATCGGCGACGATCTCGATCTGCTCTGCCAGGCCGCCGAACTCGTCGTTTCCACGCAGTTCGGCTCGACGTCGATGCTGCAGCGCAAGCTGCGCGTGGGTTTCGCGAAGGCGGGACGGCTGATGGACCTCATGGAGTCGCGGAACATCGTCGGCCCCAGCGAAGGCTCAAAGGCCCGTGACGTTCTCGTGAAACCGGACGAACTGGATGGAGTGCTCGCCGTGATCCGGGGAGAGACTCACTCGTAAGGGATTGGCGGGCAACCGTTTCCCTTGGTCGTACGTCAAGTTGGAGGGAGGGATGTACAGATGTCCCGACCCCGGGACCGCCCGGCCATTCCGATGGCGTACAAAGCTCCACCGCCCGGTTGCCCCACCCTTTCGTACCACCCATAGACTGAACCTCCAGCAGGTGGTTACACGCTCGAAAGGCGCCCCCGTGTCCATCGGCAACTCCCCCGAAGACGACCGGCCTTCAGTCGAAGACGACCGGCCTTCGATCGGCCACGTGCTCCAGCAGGCGCGTGTCGGCGCAGGCCTCACTGTTGACGAGGTCAGTACCTCCACCCGGGTGCGCATCCCCATCGTGCACGCGATCGAGGAGGACGACTTCTCCCGTTGCGGCGGCGACGTGTACGCCCGCGGGCACATCCGTATGCTCGCGCGCGCCGTCGGACTCGACCCCGAACCGCTCGTCGAACAGTTCGACGACGAGCACGGCGGCCGCCCGGCCCCGACATCTGCCGCCCCACTGTTCGAAGCCGAGCGCATCCGCCCCGAGCGGCGCCGCCCCAACTGGACCGCGGCCATGGTCGCGGCGATCGTCGCCGTGGTCGGCTTCTCCGGCTTCACGCTCTTCAGTGACTCAGAGAGCAGCAGCGGCGGCAATGTCGCGGAAGGCCCCGCGTCCGGCACGAAGCCCACTCCCACCGACGCCCGGACGACCAAGCCCGCCGACCCCAAGCCCGACCCCTCGGACAGTGCCATCGCGGCCCTGCCGAAGGACAAGGTCACGGTGAAGCTGTCCGCCACCAGCGACAAGAGCTGGATCTCCGCCAAATCGCACAACGGCAAGGTGCTCTTCGACGGCCTGCTCCTCAAGGGTGAGACCAAGACCTTCCAGGACGACGAGCGCGTCGACCTGATCCTCGGCAACGCCGGCGCGATCGAGCTGTTCGTGAACGGCAAGAAGGTCCAGGACGAATTCAAGATGGGCGGCGTCGAACGGCTCTCCTACACGAAGGGTGACCCCGAGGTCGGCTGAGCCCTTTCGTCCCGGCACGTGCCCCGACCCTCGCGGCCGGGGCCCGCGCCGGGACAAAGTAGTCTTGAGCTCATGCCCGAACGCCGTACCGTCGCCCTTGTCACTCTCGGATGCGCCCGTAACGAGGTGGACTCGGAGGAGCTTGCAGGCCGCTTGGCAGCGGACGGCTGGGAGCTCGTCGAGGACGCCTCCGACGCCGACGTCGCCGTCGTCAACACCTGCGGATTCGTCGAAGCCGCCAAGAAGGACTCCGTCGACGCCCTGCTGGAAGCCAACGATCTCAAGGATCACGGCAGAACCCAGGCCGTCGTCGCCGTCGGCTGCATGGCGGAGCGGTACGGCAAGGATCTCGCGGAGGCCCTCCCTGAGGCCGACGGCGTGCTCGGGTTCGACGACTACGCCGACATCTCCGACCGCCTGCAGACCATCCTCAGCGGCGGCGTCCACGCCTCGCACACCCCCCGCGACCGGCGCAAGCTGCTGCCGCTGAGCCCCGTCGAGCGGCAGCAGGCGACCGATGTGGCACTGCCGGGCCACGGCGAGGTGGCCCCGGCGCCCGAGGACCTGCCGGAAGGCGTCGCCCCGGAGTCCGGACCGCGCGCGCCGCTGCGGCGGCGGCTCGGCACGAGCCCCGTCGCCTCCGTGAAGCTGGCCTCCGGCTGCGACCGGCGCTGCTCCTTCTGCGCCATCCCGTCCTTCCGCGGCTCCTTCATCTCGCGCCGTCCGAGCGATGTCCTCGGCGAGACGCGCTGGCTGGCGGAGCAGGGCGTCAAGGAGATCATGCTGGTCTCCGAGAACAACACCTCGTACGGCAAGGACCTCGGTGACATCCGTCTGCTCGAGACGTTGCTGCCCGAGCTGGCGGCCGTCGACGGCATCGAGAGGGTCCGGGTCAGTTACCTGCAGCCGGCCGAGATGCGTCCCGGGCTGATCGACGTCCTCACCTCGACCCCGAAGGTCGCTCCCTACTTCGACCTGTCCTTCCAGCACTCCGCGCCCGGTGTGCTGCGGGCGATGCGCCGCTTCGGTGACACGGAGCGATTCCTGGAGCTGCTGGAGACCATCCGCGGCAAGGCTCCGCAGGCCGGCGTGCGCTCGAACTTCATCGTCGGGTTCCCGGGCGAGACCGAGGCGGACTTCGCGGAGCTGGAGCGCTTCATCTCGGCCGCGCGCCTGGATGCCGTCGGAGTCTTCGGATACAGCGACGAAGAGGGCACGGAGGCCGTCACCTACGACGGCAAGCTCGACGCCGACGTCATCGCGGAGCGGCTCGAGCACATGTCGCGCATCGCCGACGAGCTCACCGCGCAGCGGGCGGAGGAGCGCCTGGGTGAGACCCTTGAGGTACTGGTGGAGTCCGTCGACGACGAGGACGGCGCGGTGGGGCGTGCCGCTCACCAGGCGCCGGAGACCGACGGGCAGGTCGTCTTCACGTCGAGCGAGGGCCTCGAGCCCGGTCGTATGGTCGTGGCGAAGGTCGTGGGCAGCGAGGGTGTCGACCTGGTGGCCGAGTACTGCGAGGTCCTGGGGGTCGGCTCCCGGACCCCTCACGAGGAGGCGGGCAGATGACCGGAGTGCCGGCATCCGCGGCGGGCGGGACCGGAAGGCCGGCGCCCGGCGGCAAGCTGGGCGCTGCGGCCGTCAATCAGGCCAGCCTGTGGAACATCGCCAATATTCTGACCATGGTGCGGCTCGTCCTCGTGCCGGCGTTCGTCGTGCTGCTGCTGCAGGACGGCGGCTACGACCCGGCCTGGCGGGCCTGGGCATGGGCGGCGTTCGCCGTCGCCATGATCACCGACATCTTCGACGGGCACCTCGCCCGCACGTACAACCTGGTCACCGACTTCGGCAAGATCGCGGACCCGATCGCAGACAAGGCGATCATGGCGGCGGGACTGATCAGTCTCTCCGCACTCGGTGACCTTCCCTGGTGGGTGACCGGAGTCATCCTCTTCCGTGAGCTCGGGATCACGCTGATGCGGTTCTGGGTGATCAGACACGCGGTGATTCCGGCCAGCCGCGGCGGCAAGATGAAGACGCTCGCGCAGGGCACCGCTGTGGGCATGTACGTCCTGGCTCTGACCGGACCGCTGGCGACGCTGCGGTTCTGGGTGATGGCTCTCGCCGTGGTGCTGACCGTCGTCACCGGCCTCGACTACGTGCGGCAGGCGATAGTGCTGAGGCGCAAGGGGCTCGCGGCCGAGCGGGCCGGGGCGGGCTCCTCGAAGTGACGGGGGCCGCCGCAGTCCTGGCACTGCTTGCGGAGCGTGGTCAGACCCTGGCCGCCGCGGAGTCCCTCACGGGCGGTCTCGTGGCCGCGGAGCTCACTTCGGTGCCCGGAGCCTCGAAAGTCTTCCGCGGTTCCGTCACGGCGTACGCCACCACTCTCAAGAGGGATGTTCTCGGCGTCGACGGTGTCCTTCTGGCGGAGCGCGGCGCGGTCGATCCGCAGGTTGCGTCGCAGATGGCGGCCGGTGTCCGGGACGTCATGGGTGCCGACTGGGGTCTGGCGACCACCGGAGTGGCGGGTCCCGATCCGCAGGACGGGCGGCCCGTCGGGACGGTATATGTGGCTGTCGCGGGACCGGCGGGAGCCGGGAAAGTGGCCGCATTGCGGTTGAACGGCGACCGCGGGGAAATCCGTAGAGAGAGTGTACGGAGCGTGCTGGAGCTGCTGCACGAGGAACTGCGCGAGAACGCGCGCGCACAGGATACGGAACAGAACGGGGGGAATTGATGTTTGCAGCCCTGAGTGAACACGACATCGCTCCCCGCACGGCCGCCGCGCAAGGCGGTACGGTGGGGCGTGAAGGATGCGGCTACGCGGTCCGAGGAGGGAGCCACCGATGATTCTGCTCCGTCGCCTGCTTGGTGACGTGCTGCGTCGGCAGCGCCAGCGCCAGGGCCGTACTCTGCGCGAAGTCTCCTCGTCCGCCCGAGTCTCGCTCGGCTATCTCTCCGAGGTGGAGCGGGGGCAGAAGGAGGCATCCTCCGAGCTGCTCTCCGCGATCTGCGACGCGCTTGACGTACGGATGTCCGAGCTCATGCGTGAAGTGAGCGACGAACTGTCGCTGGCCGAACTGGCCGAGTCGGCAGCCGCCGGCGAGGTGCCCGCACCGGTACGTCCCATGCTGGGCTCCGTCTCCGTGACGTCGGTGGCAGGTGTGCCGACGGAGCGCGTGACGATCAAGGCACCCGCGGAAGCGGTCGACGTCGTCGCCGCCTGATCGCAGGTCCTGCACCATCCCGCACGGCATTTCTGTTTGAGCTGGGCCCTGACCGGTACTCGATACCGGTCAGGGCCTTTCGCTTGGGCAGGCACCCCGCTTGACCGTCTGTCCCGAATGGCTCTTTTCGGTAGTTATGTAATCGTGGACGGTAGTCGGCGAACCGAGTGGAGGACGTGCATGTCTGTCGTGAAGAGCACTCTGTCCGATGCGGACCTCAAGACGGTCGGCGATGCGCTGAAGGGTGCGCTGGTGGATCTGGTGGACCTCGGCCTGGTGGCCAAGCAGGTGCACTGGAACGTGGTCGGCCCCCGCTTCAGGTCCGTGCACCTGCAGCTCGACGAGGTCGTCGACACCGCACGGCAGCACTCCGACATGGTCGCGGAGAGGGCGTCGGCGATAGGCGTGGCGCCTGACGGGCGGGCGGCGACAGTGGCCGCCCGGAGCGCGATCGGCTCCGTTCCCGAGGGCTGGATCAAGGACGTCGATGTCGTGCGGACCATGGTCGACTCCCTGGGGGCCGTCATCGGACGCATGCGTGAGCGCATCGAGGCGACCGCCGAGCCGGACCCGGTGAGCCAGGACATCCTGATCCAGCTCACCGCGGACCTCGAGAAGCATGCGTGGATGTTCCAAGCGGAGAACGCGTGACGTCGAGCGCGCGATCGCTGCCCGCGCGCGCCGGGTCGCCCAACCGTGCGCCCTCCCCGCGGCCCGGTGCGTCGCATTAGCGTGGGCCGGAGGAGGCAGCCATGGCAGTACGCGGGGCGGTCCTCGTGTCCGTTGTCGCGCTCGGACTCGTGGTGGGCGGCTTGTGGTGGTGGGCCGTGCTTCGACTCACCCTCGTCCCGGAGCACTCCGGCGTCGTCGAAGGGGCGGTGGCCGCGAGTGGTTGGGGGCTCAGCCTGCTCCCGGTCCATGCGACCGCGGCCCGCCGGGCTACCAGGGCATCACGACGCCCCCGTTCGGACGGCATATCTGACCCGTCGTGAACGACGAGGCGTCGCAAGCCAGATGAAGAACGGTATGGGCGATGTCCGCGGGCTCGCCCACGCGGCCGAGGGGTGACGACCGCGCCATCGCGGTCTCCGTCCTGTGCTGCAGGCCGGTCTCATGACGGTCGGTCATCGGTGTGCGGACCCAGCCCGGGGCGACCGCGTTCACACGGATCCCGTGCGGGCCGAGTTCGGTCGCGAGCGTCCTGGTGAGCTGGACGACGGCGGCCTTGGACGCGCTGTAGCAGAGCAGGCCGGCGGTGGCCGCGTCCACCGCGCCGGAGGCCATCGTGACGATGGAGCCGCCGCCCGCCGGGATCATGGCGCGGGCCGCCGCCCGGCACGCGTACAGCACGCCTTTGAAATTGACGGCCATGACGCGGTCCAGGTCCTCGTCGCGGGTCTCGAGGACCCGGCTCGTGTGCATGATCCCGGCGACGGCGGCCATGATGTCGAGGCGGTCCGCGCTCGCGACCGCCGCTTCGAGGGCGGTGCGGTCGGTGACGTCGAGGGTGTGCGTGTGGACCTTGCCCCCGGTGGACTCGATCAGGGAGAGGGTCCCGGCGAGGCCGTTCCCGTCCAGGTCGGCGCAGTGGACCATCGCTCCCGCCTCGGCGAGCAGCACGGCACAGGCGCGACCGATCCCGCCTGCCGCTCCGGTGACGAAAGCGGTGCGGCCGGTGAGGTCGTACGCCGTGAGGGCCATGCGGGGAACGTACGACCATATCTGACGGACCGTCAACTGCTTGTGTCGCTTGGCTCTTCTTCCGGAGGCAGGTGCGTTTCGTCAGGTGGTGGGGCCGGTCTGACAGCGCGGGCACCAGTAGGTCGGACGCTCACGCCCCGCGTCACCCTGGTCGGCCTTGCGCACAGGCGTACCGCAGCGTGGGCAGGGGCGGCCCTCGCGTCCGTACACGTACAGCTTCTGGGACGGATTGCGGCCGCTGGTCATGGTGCGCCGGTCGAAGCGCCGCTTGTTGGCCTCGAGGAGCCGCTGCGCGGTGGCCACCAGCCGCTCGGGAATGCCCGCCGGCAGCTCGCCGACCGGCAGCCATGGTGTGACGCGGGCCAGGAAGGCCAGCTCCGACTTGTAGACATTGCCGATCCCGGCGAGGTTGCGCTGGTCGAGGAGAGCCTCCCCGAGCGGCCGGAGGGGGTCGGCGAGCAGGTTCGCCACCGCCCGCCGGGGATCCCAGTCCGGGCCGAGGAGGTCGGGCCCGAGATGGCCGACGGCCTCCTCCTCTTCCGCGGTACGGAGCAGTTCGACGACGGGCAGGCGATATCCGACGGCGGTGCGCACAGCGTTGCCCAGGATCGCGCGGATCTGGTGCGACGGACCGCCGCTCCAGCGCGCACTCACGTCGTACACCCGCCATGAGCCGTCCATGCCGAGATGCGAGTGCAGGGTCAGCCCGCCCTCGAACCGGGTGAGGAGATGCTTGCCGCGCGGCGTCACGTCCAGGACGGTCCGGCCGGTCAGGTCCGCCGTGGCGAAGCGCGGGACACGGAGGTCGGAACGGGTCAGGACCTGGCCGGCCAGTGCCTCGTGCAGATGGTGGGCGGTCAGCCAGACGGTGTCTCCTTCGGGCATGGCACCCATGATGCGCGACGGGGCGGGCCGGGCGGGTGCGGGGCGGTCACGGGCGCAGGCGCAGCCCCCGCGGTGTGGCATGGAATCCGGCGCTCTCCAGGGCTCGGGCCAGGGGTGCCGTCAGGGCCGGGGCTCCGTTGGCGCGCTCCACCGTGACCGTCCCGAGGGCGCCTTCGCGGGCCGCGGCGGCGAGCGCGCCGGCCGCCGCGTGCAGGGCGGGCGCATCCGGGTCGGTGGCCCAGGCGAGCAGCGTCTTGCCGCCGCGCTCCATGTACAGCGTCAGCTCCCCGTCGACCAGGACCACCAGGGAGCCCGCCTTCCTGCCCGGCTTGTGGCCGGCGCCCTCAGGTGGTTCCGGCCAGGGCAGCGCCGCCCCGTAGGCGTTCGCGGGGTCGGCAGCCGCCAGCACCACCGCGCGGGGCGCGGCCTGGCCCTCGGCACGGTCCCGCGCGGAGGACGCCGCTCGCAGGCGGTCGACCGCGCCGTCCATCGCGAACTGGGCGGCGCCCAGCCCTTCGACGACATAGCCACGGCGCGCCTGTCCGCTGTCCTCGAAGGCCGACAGGACGCGGTACACGGCGGAGAAGCCGCCCTCCACGCCCTCCGCCGCGACGGCGCCCCGCGTCACCACGCCGTGGCGGTCCAGCAGGGTCCGGGCCAGGGCGTGCGCCCGGTGGGTCGGATCCTGCTCGAGGGACGGCAGCAGCGACCAGCGGCCGCTCACCGTGGGAGGACCGGTGCGCGAGGCGGGACGGGCCGCTGCCGTCAAGCTTCCGTAGCGGCCACGGGGGACCGTGCGCCTGGCGCGGTGGGCCGTGGAGCCCGCCGTGCGACCTGAGCCGAGCATGGCCCGCAGCGGTGCGAGCGTGTCGTTGGTGAGCCGGCCGGACCAGGCGAGATCCCATACGGCGTCGGCCAGTTGCGGGTCGGTGGCATCGGGATGCGTGGTGGCGCGGACCTGGTCGGCGATCTGGCGGAAGAACAGGCCGTATCCACCCAAGAGAGCGGTGAGCACCGATTCGTGCAGCGCCGTCAGCTCCAGCGGGTGCGGTGGGGGCAGCAGCAGGGGGGCGGCGTCGGCCAGATAGAGCGAGACCCAGCCGTCCTTGCCGGGCAGAGCGCCGGCACCCGCCCACAACACCTCGCCACTCGTGGTCAGTTCGTCGAGGAGGGTGCTGCTGTAGTGGGAGACACGGGACGGGAGGACCAGCTTCTCCAAGGCGGAGGCCGGTACGGAGGCGCCCTGCAGTTGCTCGATGGCGCGGGCGAGGCCGTCGATGCCGCGCAGGCTGCTGCTCCCCAGGTGCTGCCATTGGGGCAGGAAGGAGGCCAGCGCGGCGGGCGGCACCGGCTCCAGCTCGTGCCGGAGCGCGGCCAGGGAACGCCTGCGCAGCCGGCGCAGCACGCCGGCGTCGCACCACTCCTGGCCGATGCCGGAGGGATGGAACTCGCCCTGTACGACCCTGCCGCTCGCGGCCAGGCGCTGGAGTCCGCCGTCGGTGACCGCGGCGCCGAGGCCGAAGCGGGCGGCGGCCTGGGCGGAGGTGAAGGGGCCGTGGGTGCGGGCGAACCGGGCGAGCAGGTCACCGAACGGGTCCTTGACCGGCTCGGTGAACGCCTCCGGGACGCCCACGGGCAGCGCCGTGCCCAGCGCGTCACGCAGCCGCCCCGCGTCCTCCACCGCCGCCCAGTGGTCGGCGCCGGCGATGCGGACGCGGATGGCGCGACGGGTCGCGGCGAGCTCCTGCGGCCAGGCGGGGTCGCTGCCGCGCTCGACGAGCTCCGCCTCGGTCAGCGGACCGAGGACGCGCAGCAGGTCGGCCACGCCCTCCACGTCCTTGATCCGCCGCTCCTCGGTCAGCCACTGCAGCTCCCGCTCCAGCTCGGTGAGCACATCGGCGTCCAGCAGTTCCCTCAGCTCCGCCTGGCCGAGCAGCTCGGACAGCAGCCGGGAGTCCAGGGACAGGGCGGCGGCCCGGCGCTCGGCGAGCGGCGAGTCCCCCTCGTACAGGAACTGGGCGACGTAGCCGAACAGCAGGGAGCGGGCGAAGGGGGAGGGCTCGGGGGTGGTGACCTCGACCAGACGGACGCGGCGGGACTCGATGTCACCCATCAGTTCGGTGAGCCCGGGGACGTCGAAGACGTCCTGGAGGCACTCGCGGACCGCTTCCAGGACGATCGGGAACGAACCGAACTCACTGGCGACCTGCAACAACTGGGCGGCGCGCTGCCGCTGCTGCCACAGCGGGGTGCGCTTACCGGGACTGCGGCGCGGCAGCAGCAGCGCGCGGGCGGCGCACTCGCGGAACCGGGAGGCGAACAGGGCGGATCCGCCGACCTGGTCCGTCACGATCTGACTGATCTCGCCCTTGTCGAAGACGGCGTCCGTCGCACCGACGGGCGCCTGCTCGCTGTCGTACGCCCCGTCCGGTGAGGCGTCCGGACGCACCGGGTCCTGGTCGAGCAGGTCGAGCCCCATCAGGTCGGCGTCCGGCAGGCGCAGCACGATGCCGTCGTCGGCGTGCATCACCTGCGCGTCCATGCCGTAGCGCTCGGCGAGACGCGCGCCCAGCGCCAGTGCCCACGGCGCGTGGACCTGGGCGCCGAACGGGGAATGGATCACGACCCGCCAGTCGCCCAGCTCGTCCCGGAACCGCTCCACCAGGATCGTCCGGTCGTCGGGGACATGGCCGCAGGCCCGGCGCTGTTCGTCGAGGTAGGCCAGCACATTGTCCGCGGCCCAGGCATCCAGACCGGCGGCCAGCAGGCGCAGTCGGCCGTCCTCGGGTGTGAGCCCGCCTACCTCCCGCAGGAAAGCGCCGACGGCTCGTCCGAGCTCCAGCGGCCGGCCCAGCTGGTCGCCCTTCCAGAACGGGAGCCGCCCGGGCACCCCCGGGGCGGGGGAGACCAGCACCCGGTCGCGGGTGATGTCCTCGATCCGCCAGGAGGTGGTGCCCAGCGTGAACACATCGCCGACGCGTGACTCGTAGACCATCTCCTCGTCGAGCTCACCGACGCGGCCGCCGCCTTTCTTGGGGTCGGCGCCGGCGAGGAAGACGCCGAAGAGGCCGCGGTCCGGGATGGTGCCTCCGGAGGTCACGGCGAGGCGCTGCGCCCCGGGGCGGCCGGTGACCGTCCCCGCGACACGGTCCCAGACCACGCGTGGGCGCAACTCGGCGAACGCGTCGGAGGGATAGCGGCCGGCGAGCATGTCGAGAACGGCGGTGAAGGCCGACTCGGGCAGTGCGGCGAACGGCGCGGCACGACGGACCAGCGCCAGCAGGTCGTCGGACTGCCAGCTGTCCAGGGCGACCATGGCGACCAGCTGCTGGGCCAGCACGTCCAGAGGGTTCGACGGGATGCGCAACGACTCGATGGAGCCGGTGCGCATGCGCTCGGTGACCACCGCCGCCTGCACCAGATCGCCCCGGTACTTGGGGAAGACCACACCCGTGGAGACCGCGCCCACCTGGTGGCCCGCCCGGCCGACCCGCTGGAGACCGGACGCCACGGACGGCGGTGACTCGACCTGGACGACCAGGTCCACCGCGCCCATGTCGATGCCCAGTTCCAGGCTCGACGTGGCGACGACCGCGGGCAGGCGGCCCGCCTTCAAGTCCTCCTCGACGAGGGCCCGCTGCTCCTTGGACACCGAGCCGTGGTGAGCGCGGGCGAGCAGCGGCGGGGCGCCCCGGGCAGCCCCGGACTGCGCCATGATCTCCGCCGGCGGCCCGTCCTCGGGCATGGGTGCGCCCGTGGCCCGTTCGTACGCGATCTCGTTCAGGCGGTTGCACAGCCGCTCGGCAAGACGGCGGGAGTTGGCGAAGACGATCGTGGAACGGTGGGCCTGGACGAGATCGGCGATGCGCTCCTCGACATGCGGCCAGATCGACGGCTTCTCGGCGACCCCGTCGCCGGTGTCGGAGGCGGGCGAGCCTCCGAGCTCGCCCAGGTCCTCCACCGGGACGACCACGGAGAGGTCGAACTCCTTGCCGGACACCGGCTGGACGATCTCCACCCGGCGCTGCGGCGACAGATAGCGGGCCACCTCGTCCACCGGCCGCACCGTGGCCGACAGGCCGATCCGGCGGGCAGGGCGGGGCAGCAGCTCGTCGAGGCGCTCCAGGGACACGGCGAGATGGGCGCCCCTCTTGGTGCCCGCGACGGCGTGGACCTCGTCGAGGATCACCGTCTCCACGCCCGCCAGCGCCTCCCGGGCGGACGAGGTGAGCATCAGGAAGAGCGACTCGGGAGTGGTGATCAGGATGTCCGGCGGCCGGGTGACCAGCGACCTGCGCTCCGCGGGGGGCGTGTCGCCCGAGCGGATCCCGACCCGCACCTCGGGCTCCGGCAGGCCGAGCCGGACCGACTCCTGCCTGATCCCCGTCAGCGGGCTGCGGAGGTTGCGCTCCACATCGACCGCCAGAGCCTTCAGGGGTGACACGTACAGCACGCGGCAGCGCTTCTTCGCCTCCGCAGGCGGCGGCGTGGAAGCGAGCCGGTCCAGGGCGGCGAGGAAGGCGGCCAGCGTCTTGCCGGATCCGGTGGGCGCCACGACCAGCACGTCCGAGCCCTCGCCGATGGCCTTCCACGCCCCCTCCTGCGCGGCGGTGGGCGCGTTGAACGCCCCCGAGAACCAGCCTCGGGTCGCGGGGGAGAAGGAGTCGAGCGCAGTCCTGGCCATGCCCACCATCGTGCACCCGACCACTGACAACGCCTGTCCGGGACATGGACCGGCCGGGCCGCCGGACGGGGCGCGGGAGCAGAATGGGCTGCATGGAAGAGGAAGCGGCGCCGGAGAGGGACGGCGAGTGGGCACGGCACTGGCAGTACCCGGGCGTGCCCGGTCTCGATCTGCTGCAGGCGCGCTACGTGCGCCATTCCTTCTCCCGGCACAGCCATGAGGGGTTCGTCGTGGGTGCGGTCCGCCGCGGCATCGAGGACGTCTTCCTTCCCGAGGGCACGGTGCGGGCGAGGCCCGGCACCGTCGTCATGATCAACCCCGAGGTGCCGCACTCGGCCAAGGCGGGTGTGCCCGAGGGCTGGGTGTACTCCACGCTCTACCCGTCCTCGCAGCTCGTCGCCTCGATCGCCGAGGAGACGACGACCCTGCGCGGGACGGCCGGCTTCGCGGAGACGATCGTCGAGGACCCGAACACCGCCAGGCTGGTGCACGAGGTGCACCGGGCGGCCGAGGCGGGCAACGCCCTGGCCGCCGACAGTGTCCTGCGCATCACCGTCGCCACACTGCTGCGCCGCCACGGGCGCTCGCTCCCGTCGCGCAAGCCCCTGGCGGCGGGTGCGCGGACGGCGGCCGCCGCGAAGCAGCTCCTCGAGGAGCGGATGGCCGACCCGCCGTCGCTCGAGCAACTGGCGCAGGAGGTCGGTGTCGGGCCCTTCGCACTGCTCCGTGCCTTCAAGGCCGCCTACGGGCTCCCGCCGCACACCTGGCTCACGGACGCGCGCGTCCGGCGTGCACGCCTCCTCCTGGACGCCGGCACGGCCCCGTCGGAGGCGGCCGTCGCGGTCGGTTTCACCGACCAGCCGCACCTGAACCGCCACTTCACCCGGATCGTCGGCGTCCCCCCGGGCGCCTATCGCCGGGAGCGCGCAAGAACGTACAAGACCGCAGGCGGGAGCCCTGCGTAACGTCCCTGGCGTGGCAGAACAGACAGCTCGATCAGACATACCGGCCGGGGAGGCCTACGCGACCGCCGCGCCGTCCACGGCGCTCGCGGCGACGCGCACCGAGGGGCCCCCGCCCGGAAGCGGGGGCGCGGGCGGGCCGCGACCCGGATCCGCGCCCGGGGACGCGTCCTCCGCGCCCGGGGAACCGAAGCCCGACTCGGCCGTCGTCAGAGACGCACTCGGCGTCGGGATAGCCGTCGGCCTCTCCGGTTTCGCCTTCGGTGTGACCTCGGCGGGCTCCGGCCTGACCCTTCTGCAGACCTGCGTGCTCAGCCTGCTGGTGTTCACCGGGGCGTCGCAGTTCGCGCTCGTGGGCGCGATCGCGGCCGGCGGCAATCCTCTCGCCGCCGCGGCGGGAGCCTTCTTCCTCGGCGTGCGCAACGCTTTCTACGGGCTGCGGCTTTCACAACTGCTCGCGCTGCCCCGCTTCGTACGGCCTCTCGCCGCGCACTGGGTCATCGACGAGACCACCGCTGTAGCTCTCGCCCAGCCGACGCGGCGCAGTGCGCGGCTCGGCTTCACCGTGACCGGCCTGACGCTCTACGTGCTGTGGAACCTGACCACGCTCCTCGGGGCGCTCGGGGCGGAAGCCATCGGCGACACCGACGCGTGGGGGATCGACGCGGCGGGTCCGGCCGTCTTCCTCGCGCTGCTCGCGCCGATGCTGCGGACCGCCACCGAACGCGCGGTGGCCGGCCTCGCGGTCCTCCTCGGCCTCGGCTTCCTGCCGGTGCTGCCCGCCGGGGTGCCGGTGCTGGTGGCGGCGGTGGCCGCTCCCGCGGTCCTGTGGCTCAAGGGGCGCGCGATCGGCGACGGCGTGAAGGGTGACGGCTCGACCCGGGACGGCGCGGGCCGGACGAAGAAGGCACAGCGGAAGGAGCCGGGACGATGAGCATCTGGATCGCGATCGGGGCGACGGCGGTCGGCTGCTACCTCGTGAAACTCGTCGGCCTGCTGGTGCCGGCCGACACCCTGGAACGGCCACTCGTGCAGCGGCTGGCGGCCCTGCTGCCCGTCGCCCTGCTGGCCGCACTGACCGCACAGCAGACGTTCAGCACGGGGCAGTCGCTGGTCCTCGACGCACGGGCCGCAGGAGTCGGTGCGGCGGCGCTCGCATTGCTGCTGCGCGCCCCGTTCCTGGTGGTGGTCGGGGTCGCGGTGGCCGTGACGGCGGGTGTGCGGGCGCTGGGAGGCTGACGCGCGCGGCGGCTGGAACGCGCCGGTGCCAGGTCCTGCGCGGCCGGCACGCGGGTCAGGGGTTCTGCGACCGGAACGCCGACCGGACATCCTGCGCGGCCGGCACGTCGGCGGCTATGGGGCCTGCGCGGTCGGCACGCCGGCAAGAGGCCCTGTGCGGCCGGCACGGCTGTGTATCGGCACCCGCTTCACTCGATGGGGTGGCCGTGCGCCCGCAGGGTCCGCAGCGCCTCGATCGTCACGATCGGCCGCGACTCCAGAGCCGTGCCCGGGGCCCACTCCGGCCAGGTGATGGGCCACCCGCCGTCCTGCTGCTGCCCGGCCGCGAGGTGCTCCAGGGCCCGGTTCATCTCCTCGTCCGTGAACCAGCGGCGGGCGAGGGAATCGGGTCTGCGGGCGTAGTCGTAGGCGAAATGATGCTCGCCCGGGGCGTAGCCGGGGGCCACCGGCTGCTGGTCGAGCCGGCCTGGGTCCAGCGCGACGAGCCGCTGCTCGCGCACGAGCGTGCCGAGCCGGTCCGCCGCTGCCTGCGCGCGTGTGCTGTCCGGTACGCCGTCCAGGAAGGCGATCGCCGCCTGGATCTCGTAAGGATGCGACTTCTCGATCGCGTCGACCGCCGACCAGCAGAAGTCCGTGGCCCGGAACAGCCATGCGTGCCACACCTCGTTGCGGTGCAGCAGACCGACCACCGGCCCCGTCGCGAGCAGCTCGCTCGGAGGGTCGTCGACGATCGGCAGGAACGGGGCGGCCGGGTAGGCGCGCTGGGAGGGGTGGACGGCCGGCAGAGCCCCGTCCCGTGTGGACACCTCGGTGAAATAGCGGCACATCCGCTCCACCCTGAGCCCGCCGCAGCGGCCGATCGAGTCCAGCACCCGCAGGGCGTGCGCCGTGTGCAGGGGCTGGCTGACCGGGCCGCGGAGGTCGGGCTCGAGGGCGTGGCCGTAGCCGCCGTCCTCATTGAGGTAGGCGGTCAGTGCCGTCTCGACCGCGTCGGAGCCGCCGGCGAGGAAGTGGTAGGCGAACCGCCGCTGCTCCAGCACCCGGGCCGTCAGCCAGATGAAGCGCTCGGCGCGTGCGAGTGCGGACGCGGGGGAGGGGTCGGGGGTTGCTCCGTTTCCAGCCATGTCCCGACGGTAGAGCGGAAAGGGCTTTCAGCAAGGCGGACCGACAGGGCTGCACTCTCAGGGGCGGGATACTGAGGTCATGCGGTTGACGATTTTCTGGGAACGCATGGCCGACCACTTCGGTGCGGCGTACGCGGACTCCTTCGCACGGGACCATGTGATGGCCGAGCTGGGCGGCCGCACGATCCATGAGGCCCTGGCCGCCGGCTGGGAGGCGAAGGACGTGTGGCGCGCCGTCTGCGCCGCCATGGACATTCCCGCGGACAAGCGGTGAGCCACCGGGCGGGCAGCTCGCGGTCCTCCCGGTGAGCCACACTGAGCCGATGGCCACGACCGACAGGACGCACACGACAGCACGAGGCAGGGCCCCAGGGGCGGGCCCGTACGGAAACGAGCCTGTACAGGACGAGGCCGCACCGGCCCGACCGCAAACGCCACCGCACAGGACGGACCGCTGACGACATGACCGCTGACGAGAGGACCGCGCCGGACACGGTCGCGTCGGACGAGGCCGCGGCGGGGATCCCCGCACAGGGCACCACGGCGCCCACAGCTCCGCCGGCGTCCCCGCCCCCGGGGGCCGACGCCGGCAGCGGCGGTTCGGGCCGAATGCCGCGCTGGCTGCCACGCGCGTTGATCCTCGCGCTGGCGCTCTACGCCTGCTTCCAGCTCGGCAGCTGGGCCTTCCACCAGCTCATCGGCCTCTTGATCAACGTTCTGATCGCCTTCTTCCTGGCGCTGGCGATCGAGCCCGCGGTGGGGCGGATGGCGGCCCGTGGGATGCGCCGGGGTCTCGCCACCTTCCTGGTCTTCTTCGCGGTGCTCGTCGCGGGGGTGGGGTTCGTCGTCCTGCTCGGCTCGATGCTGGCCGGCCAGATCGTCGAGATGGTCGAGGACTTCCCCCAGTACCTCGACTCGGTCATCCGCTGGATCAACACCACCTTCCAGACGGAACTGTCCCGGGTGGAGGTCCAGGACAGCCTGCTGCGGTCCGACTGGCTGAGGAAATACGTACAGAACAGCGCCACCGGTGTGCTGGACGTCTCGGCGACAGTGCTCGGCGGACTGTTCAAACTGCTGACGATCTTCCTGTTCTCGTTCTACTTCGCGGCCGACGGGCCCCGGCTGCGCCGCGCGCTGTGCTCCGTACTGCCCCCGGCCAAGCAGACGGAGGTCCTTCGGGCCTGGGAGATCGCGGTCGACAAGACCGGCGGTTACCTCTACTCACGCGGACTGATGGCGCTGATCTCCGGAGTCGCGCACTACATCCTGCTGGAGATCCTCGGGGTGCCGTACGCCCCGGCCCTCGCGGTCTGGGTCGGCCTGGTCTCGCAGTTCATCCCGACCATCGGCACGTACCTGGCGGGCGCGCTGCCGATGCTGATCGCGTTCACGATCGATCCCTGGTACGCCCTGTGGGTCCTCGGCTTCGTCGTGATCTACCAGCAGTTCGAGAACTACGTGCTGCAGCCGAAGCTCACCGCCAGGACGGTGGACATCCACCCGGCGGTGGCCTTCGGCTCGGTCGTGGCGGGTACCGCCCTGCTCGGGGCGGTCGGCGCGCTGATCGCGATCCCGGCGGTCGCCACCCTCCAGGCGTTTCTCGGGGCGTACGTGAAGCGGTACACGGTGACCGACGACCCGCGGGTCCACGCCCACAGCAGGCACGGTGGCGGCCGGCTGGCGCGGGTGCGCAGCGCGTTGGGGAACGGCCGGCAGGCTCCGTCCACAGCCGAGGGCTCACCCGGTGGGGTGCCCCCGCAGGCCGGCTCCGGGTCCTGAGCCACGTCCGCCGAGGGGCCCGCCGGGCCGGACGCGGGGCCGAACCACACAGGTTTCCGGCCCCCGCGTGGTGAGCTTGACAGTAAAATCGAACATCCATTCTTATGGGATTCCGGCCCTCGCTCCCGCGAGTTGTCCACAGGCCGGCCGGACGTCGGGGCCCATTGTCAGTGGCAGGGGTTAGCGTCTTTGACGTGAAGCGATCGACACAAGCAAATCGGGTGGAACCCATGGCAGGAACCGACCGCGAGAAGGCGCTCGACGCCGCGCTCGCACAGATTGAACGCCAATTCGGCAAGGGTGCCGTGATGCGGCTGGGCGAGCGACCGAACGAGCCCATCGAGGTCATCCCCACCGGGTCGACCGCCCTCGACGTCGCCCTCGGCGTCGGCGGCCTGCCGCGCGGGCGTGTGGTGGAGGTGTACGGACCGGAGTCCTCCGGTAAGACGACCCTCACGCTGCACGCCGTGGCCAACGCCCAGAAGGCGGGCGGAGCGGTGGCCTTCGTGGACGCGGAGCACGCCCTCGACCCGGAGTACGCCAAGAAGCTCGGCGTCGACATCGACAACCTGATCCTGTCCCAGCCGGACAACGGCGAGCAGGCGCTGGAGATCGTCGACATGCTCGTCCGCTCCGGCGCGCTCGACCTGATTGTCATCGACTCCGTCGCGGCCCTTGTGCCCAAGGCGGAGATCGAGGGCGAGATGGGCGACTCGCACGTCGGTCTGCAGGCGCGGCTGATGAGCCAGGCGCTCCGGAAGATCACCAGCGCGCTGAACCAGTCCAAGACCACCGCGATCTTCATCAACCAGCTCCGCGAGAAGATCGGTGTGATGTTCGGCTCCCCGGAGACCACGACCGGTGGCCGGGCGCTGAAGTTCTACGCCTCGGTGCGTCTGGACATCCGTCGTATCGAGACCTTGAAGGACGGCACGGACGCGGTCGGCAACCGCACCCGCGTCAAGGTCGTCAAGAACAAGGTCGCCCCGCCCTTCAAGCAGGCCGAGTTCGACATCCTCTACGGCCAGGGCATCAGCCGCGAGGGTGGTCTGATCGACATGGGCGTGGAGCACGGCTTCGTCCGCAAGGCCGGCGCCTGGTACACGTACGAGGGCGACCAGCTGGGTCAGGGCAAGGAGAACGCCCGTAACTTCCTGAAGGACAACCCCGATCTCGCCAACGAGATCGAGAAGAAGATCAAGGAGAAGCTCGGCGTCGGCGTCAGGCCGGAGACCCCGGCGGCGGAACCGGGTGCGGACGCGGCGGCCGGAGCAGTTCCGGCCGAGGACACGGCGAAGTCCGTGCCCGCACCCGCGTCCAAGGCGAAGACGGCCAAGACGGCGGCGGCCAAGGGGTAGCACATGGCCGCCCGGCGTACCGAATGGCCGGGTGACAGCCCCGACTCGTCGAGGGCCGAGAAGGAGCTGTCACCCAAGGATCCGGCGGAGCGGGCGCGGGCCATCTGCCTGCGCCTGCTCACCGGGACCCCGCGCACCCGCAAACAGCTCGCGGACGCGCTGCACAAACGCGAGATCCCTCCGGAAGTGGCCGAGGAGGTCCTCTCCCGCTTCGAGGACGTGGGGCTGATCAACGACGCCGCCTTCGCGGACGCGTGGGTGGAGTCCCGGCATCACGGCCGGGGCCTTGCCCGGCGGGCCCTCGCGCGGGAGTTGCGTACCAAGGGCGTGGATTCCGCGCTGATCGACGAGGCTGTGGGGCAGCTCGACTCCGACCAGGAGGAGGCGACGGCCCGCGAGCTGGTGGCGCGGAAACTGCGCTCCACCAGGGGCCTGGAGCGTGACCGTCGTCTCCGCCGGCTGGCCGGGATGCTGGCCCGCAAGGGCTACTCCGAGGGCATGGCCCTGCGGGTGGTGAGGCGTGCTTTGGAGGAAGAGGGCGAGGACACGGCGGACCTGGACGACGTGGGGTACTAGACGTACCGGACCCCGGCGCCGGCCAGGGACGCGTCCGGGCCGCGGACTACCGCGTGACCGGCAGTCCCGCCGACTTCCATGCCTGGAAACCACCGACGAGGTCGGTCGCACGCCGTAGTCCCAGCTGGTGCAGGGACAGCGCCGCGAGGGAGGAGGCGTAACCCTCGTTGCAGATCACCACGATCCGCAGGTCGTGGCCGACCGCCTCGGGGAGGCGATGACTGCCCTGCGGGTCCAGCCGCCATTCCAGTTCATTGCGCTCCACGACCAGCGCCCCGGGAATCAGCCCGTCGCGCTCACGCAGTGCCTGGTAGCGGATGTCGACCAGCAGCGCCCCGTCGGCCGCCGCCTCGAAGGCCTCGTGCGGGCCGATCCGTTCGAGCCCTTGCCGTACCCGCTCCAGGTACTCGTCGATCCCCGGAGGCCCGCTCACTGCCAGTCCTCCGGGTGCTCGACGTGCTCGAGACGGAGAACGGCCCCCGACCGGCTGTAGCGCCTCATCAGCGGCAGCGGCGGATAGTACGCATGGACCGAGACGGCATGCTCGACGGACGACTCGTTGAGCACCTCGTGCACATGGTGCGTACCGAAGGCGCGGGACCGGCCGGCGGCCAGGTGTCGCTCGCGGTCCACACCGTCGTCGAGTTCGAGCGTCTTCCAGCCGGCAGAGGGGAGCCGCACGGCGAGAGAGTTCTCCTTCAGCACGCCCTCCGCCGTGGCGAACGCCCCGACCGAGTCGGCGTGGTCGTGCCAGCCGGTGCCGGTGCCGGGCGGCCAGCCGATGAGCCACGCCTCACTGCCGCGCGGTCCTTCGAGCCGCAGCCAGGTGCGTCCCTCGGGGTCGAGAGGCAGCGAAGCGAGCAGTTCCTTGTCGGCGGCGGCGTGCCGCACGAAGTCGAGCAGCTCTGCGGAGGTCGGCGCGCCCGTCATGCTTGGGGCGGGCCAGGAACCGGTGAGGGGAACGGGATCGGCGGAGGACCCGGGAGCAGGGCGGGCCGGGGGCGCCGAGGCAGGGGGGAGCGGAGCAGGGTGGGACACGGAAAACCGTCCTGGGGTTCGCTGGTGAGCGCACGGGCCAGAGGCCACGGCGCGAAGGGAAGGCGAATTCAGCAGGACGGCCGACACACGCAGCCCGCGTAGCGGACGAGGTCCATATGGACCCTCCGCCACAGGCGCACATCAGTGTCGTTCATGCTCGGGAGTACACCACGCCGGCCATCGTGAATCAATCGATGTCCGCAGTGCGGTCACCGCCCGCCGTGGCGGGGTCCCCTCCTCTCGCGATGTCCGCGGCGGCGTACAGCTCGGCGGGCCGCACCCCCGCGAAAGCGGCCACCAGATGTCCGTCGGGCCGTACGAGCAGCACGGTGTGCGCGGAGGCGCCCGGGTACCTCTCCGTCACCAGCAGTTCCGCCGGCACCGGCAGGCCGGACACCGCTGTTTCCAGCCGCGGCATGATGCCCGCGCCGGCCCAGTGCCGCCGGTCCCACACTCCGGTGCCCGGCGCCACCAGTACGACCAGCAACCGCCCCCGGCACAGCCGGTCCCGCAAGCGGGCGCATGTGCCGTCGGGAGCCGTCACTTGTACGTCGGCGACCGGTGAGCCCGGTACGGCGCCCGCCAGTGTCTGCGGACCGGTGGGCTCCGGGGTGAGCGGTGAATGCGTGTAGACGGGCGGCGCGCCGAGGGCCCCCCGCCCGAGATGCGCGTCGGTGAGCATCGCGTCGTGTCCCCGGGCGGCGCCGGGGAGATACATGCGCAGCCCGCTGCCGCTGCGCAGTATCGGCAGGGACTGGTCGGCGGCGCGCAGCCGTGCGGCGACGGCGGTGCGCCGCTCGGCCTGGTAGCTGTCCAGCAGTGTTTGTGACGCACCGTGATGCCAGGCCTGCGCCAGCTTCCAGGCCAGGTTGTCCACGTCGCGCAGACCCTCGTCGAGCCCTTGGGCGCCGATCGCTCCCAGCAGGTGCGCCGCGTCGCCCGCGAGGAAGGCCCGGTCCACGCGCCAGCGCCGGGCGAGGCGGTGATGAAGGGTGTAGACGCCGGTGTCGAGCAGTTCGTACGGCGGCGTACCGCCGCACCAGCCGGCCAGAGTGTCACGGACCCGCGCCACGAGTGCCTCCGGCGTCACCAGCTCGCCGCGGGGCGGAAGCAGCCAGTCAAGTCGCCACGTCCCGTCCGGCAGCGGACGTGCGGTGATCTCGTCCCCGCCCGAGCTCCACGGGGGCTGACGGTGCAGCACCGCCTCGCCCGGCCAGGGCAGTTCGGTGCGCAGCGCGGCCACGGCGTGACGTTCCACCGCCGTACGGCCCGGGAAACGGATGCCGAGGAGCTTGCGGACCGTGGACCTCGCGCCGTCGCAGCCCACCAGATAACTGCCCCGCCACCAAGTGGCGGAGGGCCCCCTGGTGTGCACGCCGACGCCGCCGGCGTCCTGTTCCAGCGAGTCGAGGCGGCTGTCGGTCACGAGCCGTACGAGCCGGTGCTCCGCGGCGGCTTCGCGCAGTCCGCGAGAGAGGCTGTGCTGGGGGATATGAAGGGGGGCGGCGGGGCCCCCGTCGACTCCGGCGCCCCTGTCGCCCCGCTGGTACGCGCCGTCGCGTCCGTCCCCGGAGTAGGCGTCGTCCCTGTCCCAGTGGTGTCCGTCGTCCCGGCGGTGGTCCTCGCCGCCGCCGTCGAGGGGCAGTTGCCGCAGCTCCTGCTTGCGCAGCATCGAGCGCCAGCCGCTCCACCGGGTGCCTTCGTGGCGCACGGCTGCGCAGCCGAGCCGTGACATGAGGTCGGCCGTGTCGGGACGGAGTACGACGGTGCGGGCCGGGCGCGGCTCGTCCTTGCCGTTGCTCTCGTCGAGCACGACCGAAGGGACGCCCTGTGCCGCGAGGGCGAGTGACAGCGCCAGTCCGACCGGACCCGCGCCGACCACGATCACCGGATCCACGGCGTGACTCCCCGGGTCCGTAGGGTCGTGCGGAGAAGTGCGGTTGGAGCCCGGTGCGCGATCACAGAACGTATGCAACCCACTGCCGGTGCCTGCGTCAAGCGCCACCGGGACGCGGCGAGGGGCGGTGGCCCGCAGGCCACCGCCCCTCAGCGGTCGAACATCCGATGAACCGTCAGGCGCCGCGTCCGTCATCGGTCTTGCCGAGGCCGGGCTCGGCGACGGGCTCCTCCGCGCCGCCGGGTGCGGTCAGTACCGCACCGGTGCTCCTCTTGCCCCGCCGCAGCCTGCCCTCGAGCCATGACGCGAACGTGGTGAGGATCAGGTTGACGATGATGAAGATCAACGCGACGACGATGAAGCTCGGGATGGTGTTCGCGTAGTTCGCGGCCAGCGTGCCCTGGGCGCTGAGCAGCTCGGTGTAGGCAAGCAGAGCGCCGCCGAGCGCGGTGTCCTTGACGATGACGACGAGCTGGCTGACCAGGGCGGGCAGCATCGCGGTGACGGACTGCGGCAGCAGCACGTTCGTCATCGTCTGGCCCTTGCGCAGGCCGATCGCCTTCGCGGCCTCCGACTGCCCCTTGGGCAGCGACAGGATGCCTGCGCGTACGACCTCTGCGAGGACCGACGCGTTGTAGAGCACGAGACCGGTGACCACGGCGTACAGCGGGCGGACTTCACTGCTGATGCCGTCGAAGCCCGCGTAGAGCTCGTTCGCGAAGAACATCAGGATCAGGACCGGGATGGCGCGGAAGAACTCCACGACGACACCGGCCGGAACCCTGATCCAGCGGTGGTCGGAGAGCCGGGCGATGCCGAAGATCGCACCAAGCGGCAGGGCGATGATCATCGCGAGCGCCGCGGCCTTCATCGTGTTGCCGAGTCCGGGTAGCAGGTAGGTCGTCCAGGCCTCGGACTCGGTGAACGGCTTCCACAGCGACCACTCGAGCTGTCCCTTGTCGGACATCTCGCCCATGGCCCACCAGATGCCCAGCACCAGCAGGACGAGGAAGACGATCGTGTAGATGATGTTGCGACGCTTGGCGCGGGGCCCGGGGGCGTCGTAGAGGACGGACGTCATCGCTTCACCGCCATGCGCTTGCCGACCCAGCCGAGGATGAGTCCGGTGGGAAGGGTCAGAACCACGAAGCCGAAGGCGAAGACTGCCGTGATGAGGAAGAGCTGTGCCTCGTTCTCGATCATCTCCTTCATCAGCAGAGCCGCTTCCGCCACACCGATGGCCGCCGCGACCGTGGTGTTCTTGGTGAGGGCGATCAGCACATTGGTCAGCGGGGCGATGACCGAGCGGAAGGCCTGCGGAAGCACGATGGTCATCAGGACCTGGGTGAAGCTCAGCCCGATGGCGCGTGCCGCCTCCGCCTGGCCGACCGGCACCGTGTTGATGCCGGAGCGTACGGCTTCGCAGACGAAGGCCGCGGTGTAGGCGGAGAGTCCGAGGATCGCCAGCCGGAACGCCAGTGCGTCGAAGTCGTCCGCCGCGCCCAGGGTCATGCCGAAGACATCGGCGAGACCGACGGACGAGAAGACGATGATCACGGTCAGAGGGATGTTCCGGACCACGTTCACGTAGACCGTGCCGAATCCGCGCATCAAGGGCACCGGGCTCACTCGCATCCCTGCGAGGACGGTGCCGAGCACCAGGGAGCCGATTCCGGAGAGGACGGTGAGCTTCACCGTCATCCAGAACGCCCCGAGCAAGTCGTAACCTTCAAGAAAGTCGAACACGATCTCCCGCGCTTCCGCGTGTGGGAGGGCCCGGCGCGCCGCCGTCAGCGGCGGCGCGCCACGTCAGCCCTGCTTCACTTGACGATGTTGCCGATCTTCGGGGCGGGCTCGTTCTTGTAGTTGGCCGGGCCGAAGTTGGCCTTCACGGCCTCGTCCCAGGCCTTGTCCTTGACCATCTTCTCGAGGGCGGCGTTGATCTTGTCGACCATCTCCTTGTCGCCCTTCTTGACGCCGATGCCGTAGTTCTCGTTGCTCAGCTTGAGGCCGGCGAGCTTGAACTTGCCCTTGTACTGCTCCTGCGAGGCGTAGCCCGCGAGGATCGAGTCGTCCGTGGTCAGCGCGTCGACCTGGCCGCTCTGGAGGGCGCTGAGGCACTGGGAGTACGTGCCGTACTGCTTCAGCTGGGCGTCCTTCGCGAAGTCCTTCTTCACGTTCTGCGCGGACGTGGAACCGGTGACCGAGCAGAGCTTCTTGCCGTTGAGGTCGTCGCCCTTGGCGATGTTGTCGTCGGCGCGGATCAGCAGGTCCTGGTGCGCGAGCAGGTACGGGCCGGCGAAGTCGACCTTCTGCTTGCGCTCGTCGGTGATCGAGTACGTGGCGGCGATGAAGTCCACGTCGCCGCGGGCAAGCGCGGTCTCGCGGTCGGCGCTCTTCGTCTCCTTGAACTCGATGTCACCCTCGTCGTAGCCGAGCTCCTTGGCGACGTACGTGGCGACGTCGACGTCGAAGCCGGTGAACTTGCCGTCAGGGGTCTTCAGGCCGAGGCCCGGCTGGTCGTACTTGATGCCAACCGTGATCTTCTTGCCGCCGCCCTCGCCGGAGCCGCTGCCGCTCTCCTTGCCGCTGTCGGAGCCGCAGGCCGTGGCCGACAGGGCGAGCGCGAGGACGGTGGCCGAAGCGGCGGTGACCTTACGAAGCTTCATGATGGTGACTTCCCTAGAGTTGACGCGAGGTATTGGAAACAGACGCGATGTGCTGGATCAGCTGATCCAGGACTCAGTGGTGAAGGATCTTCGACAGGAAGTCCTTGGCCCGGTCGCTGCGCGGGTTGCTGAAGAATTCCTCGGGCGATGCCTCTTCCACGATCTTGCCGTCGGCCATGAACACGACCCGGTTCGCGGCCGAACGGGCGAAGCCCATCTCATGAGTGACGACCACCATTGTCATCCCGTCACGTGCCAGCTGCTGCATGACCTCGAGAACCTCGTTGATCATCTCGGGGTCGAGCGCCGACGTCGGCTCGTCGAAGAGCATCACCTTCGGGTCCATCGCCAGCGCACGCGCGATCGCCACACGCTGCTGCTGGCCACCGGAGAGCTGCGCCGGGTACTTGTCGGCCTGCGCACCGACGCCCACGCGGTCCAGCAGGGCCCGGGCCTTGGTCTCCGCCGCCTTCTTGTCGGCCTTGCGTACCTTGATCTGGCCCAGCGTCACGTTCTCCAGCACGGTCTTGTGCGCGAAGAGGTTGAACGACTGGAAGACCATGCCCACGTCGGCGCGCAGCCGGGCGAGCTCCTTGCCCTCGTGCGGCAGCGGCTTGCCGTCGATCGAGATCGCGCCGGAGTCGATCGTCTCCAGGCGGTTGATGGTGCGGCACAGCGTGGACTTTCCGGACCCGGAGGGTCCGATGACGACCACGACCTCGCCCCTGGCGATGGTCAGGTCGATGTCCTGGAGCACATGCAGCGCGCCGAAGTGCTTGTTCACGTTGCTCAGCACGACCAGATCGGCCGTGGGCACCGCGTCCTCGGCGTCCTTGGTCACTGACACTCCGCTCATCGGCTTCTTGCTCCGTCCTCCTCGGTTGGGAGGACCCTAGTCACCCACTGCGACCAGCGTCATTACATCTGAGGGGAAATTGAGCATAACGATCCGGCCTCATCCGGACACTATGTGTGAACAGGGTGGTCCACTGCGATACCGGGTGGATAACGGAACCGTTCGGCGCCCGGAAGCCTCTTGACTGTGCGCCGTGACATCCGCGTTGATGCCCTGTGGTGTGTCGCGAACCATTCGTACAACACCGCACGACCAACACCGCACGACCGCGCCACGAACACCACACGACCGGAGGGGGGCCATGAGGCTGCTGCTCGTCGAGGACGACGACCATGTCGCCGCCGCCCTGTCGGCGGTGCTCGCCAGGCACGGCTTCGAGGTGGTCCACGCCCGCAACGGCGAGGAAGCCCTTCGCGCCGTCCTGCCCGCCACCGACCCGGCCAAGCCGCCCTTCGGGGTCGTCCTCCTGGACCTCGGCCTGCCCGATCAGGACGGATACCAGGTCTGCGGCAAGATCAGGAAGCTCACGTCCACGCCCGTGATCATGGTGACCGCGCGCTCGGACGTCCGCTCCCGCATCCACGGACTCAACCTCGGCGCCGACGACTATGTGGTCAAGCCGTACGACACGGGGGAGCTGCTCGCCCGGATCCACGCGGTCAGCCGGCGCACCACCGCCGGTGACGACGCCGGTGCGCCCGCCTCCGACGAGGCGCTGCGGCTCGGGCCGGTCACCATCGAGCTGCCCACCCGCAGGGTCAGCGTCGACGGGGCTGACGTGCAGCTCACGCGCAAGGAGTTCGACCTGCTGGCGCTGCTCGCCCAGCGCCCGGGAGTGGTCTTCCGGCGTGAGCAGATCATCAGCGAGGTGTGGCGGACCAGCTGGGAGGGCACCGGCCGCACGCTCGAGGTGCATGTGGCGTCGCTGCGCTCGAAGCTCCGGATGCCGGCCCTGATCGAGACCGTGCGGGGTGTCGGCTACCGGCTCGTCGCGCCCGCCGGGGCGTAAGGTCCCTCGCTCCGGTGCGTACCCGACTCCTTCCGCTCCTCATCGTGCTCATGGCCGGTGTGCTGCTGGCGCTCGGCTTTCCGCTGGCGGTGAGCGTTGCGGCGGCGCAGCAGCAGGGCGTCGTCGTCGACCGGATCGACGACACCGTGCGTTTCGCGGCGCTGGCCCAGTTCGTCACCGACCAGGGCTCCACCCGGGACGAGCGCCGCTCCACGCTGCAGGAGCAGCTCGACCGGTACCACGACACGTACGGGATCAAGGCGGGCGTCTTCTACCGCAGTGGTGACTCCATGGCCCGCGCACCCCACGACTGGTACGTGCCGGGCGAGGGCGAGGGCCGCGAGGCGTTCCAGGAGGCGCTCACCGGCCGGCGCAGCGACGACCCGCCGCAGGTGTGGCCCTGGCAGCGCGGCGAACGGCTCGTCGTCGCCTCGCCCGTCGTACGGGACGGGGACGTCGTCGCCGTCGTGTTCACCGACTCGCCCACCGACCAGCTGCGCTCGCGGGTCCTGCGCGGCTGGCTGCTGATCGCCGCCGGCGAGTCCGCCGCGATGCTCGTCGCCGTCGGCGCGGCCTTCCGGCTGACCGGGTGGGTGCTGCGGCCCGTACGGATCCTGGACGCCGCCACCCACGACATCGCGACCGGCCGGATGAACTCGCGGGTCGCTGCCGCCGGGGGGCCGCCGGAACTCAGACGGCTGGCGCGCTCGTTCAACGAGATGGCCGACAACGTCGAGGAAGTCCTCGAACAGCAGCGGGCCTTCGTCGCGGACGCGTCCCACCAGCTGCGCAACCCGCTCGCCGCCCTTCTGCTGCGCATCGAACTGCTCGCCCTCGAACTCCCCGAGGGGAACGCCGAGATCGCCTCCGTCCGCACCGAGGGCAAACGCCTCGCCCAGGTCCTCGACGACCTGCTGGACCTGGCGCTCGCCGAGCACGCCTCCGCGGAGCTCCAGCTCACCGACATCGGCGAGCTGACCACCGAGCGGGTCGCCGCCTGGCGGCCGCTCGCCGACGAGAAGCGAGTGGCGCTGTCCTACGAGCCGGCCGCGGTCACCGCCTGGGCGGACCCGGTGGCGCTCTCCAGCGCACTGGATGCGGTGATCGACAACGCCCTGAAGTTCACCCCGCAGGGCGAGCAGGTCACCGTCGAGGTCGCGGCGCAGGGCAACACGTCGACCATCGTGATCACCGACCGCGGCCCGGGCCTGACCGACGAGGAGCTCTCCCGGATCGGTGACCGCTTCTGGCGCAGCGGCCGTCACCAGAACGTGAAAGGCTCCGGCCTCGGCCTGTCCATCTCGAGGGCGCTGCTGACGGCCGGCGGCGGGTCCATCGCGTACGCGCACCACGAACCCCACGGCCTGGAGGTGACGCTCACGCTGCCGCGGACCCACGCGAAGGACGCCTGAGACCACCGGGTGGGGACCGCTGGAAGCGGGCGGGTCCCGGCGTCGCTGCTACGGCTTGACCGAGCGGTAGTAGCGCCGCGCGCCTTCGTGCAGGGGCAGCGGGTCCGTGTAGACGGCCGTCCGCAGGTCGACCAGCTGGGCGGGGTGCACGGTGTTGCCGATGCGGTCCCGGCTCCTGATCACCGTGCGGGTGAAGCCCTCCGTCTGCGCCGCGCTCATCCGGTCCGTGGTGACCAGCAGGTTGGCCACCGCGACGGTCTCGACGGGCAGTCCGCCCTGGGCCTGCGGGTAGGCGTCGGCAGGCATCACGGCGGAGCGGTAGTAGCTGGTCGTATCGCCCGACGCGTGGAGCTTCGAGACCAGTTCCGGCTCCAGCGCGACCAGCCGGACCGGGAAGCGCTCCGACAGCTTCTGCACCGTGTTGGTGGGCAGCCCGCCGGACCAGAAGAACGCGTCGATGCGGCCCTTCTCCAACTGGCCCGGAGCCACGTTGATGCCCGACGGGAGTGCGGTGATGTCCTGCGCGGGATCGATCCCGGCGGCCTTCATCAGCCGGTCGGCGACCAGCCGGATGCCCGAGCCGTCCTGCCCGACGCCGACCACTTTGCCGCGCAGGTCGGCCACCGACCTGACCGGCGAGTCCCGGGGCACCACGAGCTGGACGTAGTCGTCGTACAGCCGGGCGCAGCCCCGCAGCCGGGCGGCGCCCGCCAGCCCTTCCCGCTTGTACTTCGCGACGGCGTCGGCGGTGGCGATGGTGAAGTCGGCCTCCCCGGACGCCACCCGCTCGAGGTTCTGCTGAGACCCCTCGCTGGTGCGCAGGTCTATCGCGACGTGGGGCATGTCGCGGGCCAGCGCGTCCTTCAGCAGCACGCCGTAGCGCTGGTAGACACCGCTGTGCGACCCGGTGCTCAGCGTCAGCTTCCCGCTCGGCGACGACTGGCCGAACGGCAGCAGCCACCACAGCAGCAGCCCGAGGACCACCAGGGCAGCGGCGGCGCCCTGAAGAGCGCGGCGGCGGCCGAGGCGGGAGAGGACGGGAAGAGCCGGGAGCATGGCGCGATCCTGCCAGCTCACTCCTTGTGATGGCCAGGCCCGGCCTTGCCGGAGGAGGGGTCGCACTGTCGGTGCGACCCCGTACCCTGGTGGGCGCGATGAGTGCGAAAACTTACGAGGTGCGCACCTACGGGTGCCAGATGAACGTCCACGACTCCGAGCGGCTGTCAGGCCTGCTGGAGGACGCGGGATACGTACGCGCGCCCGAAGGCGCCGACGGTGACGCCGATGTCGTCGTCTTCAACACCTGCGCGGTGCGGGAGAACGCGGACAACAAGCTCTACGGCAATCTCGGCCGGCTCGCCCCGATGAAGTCGCGGCGCCCCGGGATGCAGATCGCCGTGGGCGGCTGCCTGGCGCAGAAGGACCGCGACACCATCGTCACCAAGGCGCCGTGGGTCGACGTCGTCTTCGGTACGCACAACATCGGAAAGCTTCCGGTGCTCCTCGAGCGCGCCCGTGTCCAGGAAGAGGCACAGGTCGAGATCGCGGAATCGCTCGAGGCGTTCCCCTCCACCCTGCCGACGCGCCGTGAGTCGGCGTACGCGGCGTGGGTCTCGATCTCCGTCGGCTGCAACAACACCTGCACCTTCTGCATCGTGCCCGCGCTGCGCGGCAAGGAGAAGGACCGCCGGCCCGGCGACATCCTCGCCGAGATCGAGGCACTCGTCGCGGAGGGCGTCAGCGAGATCACCCTGCTCGGCCAGAACGTCAACGCGTACGGGTCCGACATCGGCGACCGTGAGGCCTTCAGCAAGCTGCTGCGCGCCTGCGGGAACATCGAAGGACTCGAGCGGGTCCGGTTCACCTCGCCCCACCCGCGCGACTTCACGGACGACGTGATCGCCGCCATGGCCGAGACGCCGAACGTGATGCCGCAGTTGCACATGCCGCTGCAGTCGGGATCGGACACGATCCTCAAGGCGATGCGCCGCTCGTACCGGCAGGAGCGCTTCCTCGGGATCATCGAGAAGGTGCGCGCGGCCATTCCGCACGCCGCCATCTCCACCGACATCATCGTGGGCTTCCCCGGCGAGACCGAGGAGGACTTCGAGCAGACCATGCACACCGTGCGCGAGGCCCGCTTCGCCAACGCCTTCACGTTCCAGTACTCCAAGCGCCCCGGGACCCCGGCCGCGACCATGGACGGGCAGATCCCCAAGGAGGTCGTCCAGGAGCGGTACATGCGTCTGGTCGCCCTCCAGGAGGAGATCTCCTGGGAGGAGAACAAGAAGCAGGTCGGCCGCATGCTCGAGGTGATGGTCGCCGAAGGCGAGGGCCGCAAGGACGGGGCCACCCACCGGCTCTCCGGCCGGGCCCCCGACAACCGCCTCGTCCACTTCACGAAGCCGGACGCCGAGGTGCGCCCCGGCGACGTGGTCACCGTCGAGATCACCTACGCCGCCCCGCACCACCTCCTGGCGGAGGGCGCGGTGACATCCGTGCGCCGCACCCGCGCGGGAGACGCGTGGGAGAAGCGCAACGGTGCCGAGGCCGCGAAGCCGGCCGGTGTGATGCTGGGCCTGCCCTCGCTGGGCGTCCCGGCGCCGCTGCCGCCGGTGACGGGCGGTTGCGCGGCAGGCTGACGAACGCCGCAGGGGGTCGGCCCCGCCGGGCGACGGCCTGGGACGGTCCGGCCGCCTGGGCCCGGCAGGTGCCCGACTCACGCAGCCCGCCGACTAGGCTGCGGATCATGCTCGTAGCCGCCGCCGTGTGTCCGTGCCCGCCGCTCCTCGTGCCCGAGGTCGCCTCCGGGGCCGCGTCCGAACTGGACGCGACTCGCGCCGCGTGTGCCGACGCCGTGGCCGTTCTCGCCGCGGCGGAACCGGACCTGCTGATCGCGGTCGGACCCGCGGAGCACGATCGGCGCGGACCGCACGCCGCGGGCACCACCGGCTCCTTCCGGGAGTTCGGCGTGGAACTGGACGTCCGGCTCGGCGACGGCCCCCGGCAGGAACGGACGCTGCCGCCTTCACTGGCTGTCGGCGCCTGGCTTCTCGCCCGCGGCGACTGGGCGGCCGCTCCGGTCGAAGGCCTCGGGGTCGGCGAACCCCTCGACGGGCACCGGTGCATGACGGCCGGGAAAGAACTCGCCGCCCGCGCCGGACGGGTCGCGCTTCTGGTGATGGGCGACGGCAGTGCCTGCCGCACGCTCAAAGCGCCCGGCTACCTCGACGAGCGGGCCGCGGACTTCGACCGGCGGGCCGCCGACGCGCTCGGCGCGGCCGACATCGAAGGGCTCAGAGCGCTCGACGAGTCGCTGGCCCGCGAGCTCAGGGTGTCGGGCCGCGCCCCGTGGCAGGTCCTCGCCGGAGCCGCACAGGGCGCCGGGCTCACGGGCCGGCTGCTCCATGAGAGTGATCCGTACGGTGTCGGGTACTTCGTAGCGGCCTGGTCACAGGCCTGAGCCTGGGGCTCAGCGGGAAAAGATCTCCGGACGCGGGAGGGCGGCGGTGGAGCCTTGCTCCACCGCCGCCCTCCGCCGAACCGCTCCGGTGACCCTCAGGCCGCCGGCGGTGGCGTCCCGCCGTCGTCCTTGTGCGCGATGCGGCCGAGGGCCTGCTTCGCCTTCCCGGTACCCGTCTCGATCTTGTTGCTGTACTTGCCCTTGGTCTTGTCGTCGACCTTCTTGGCAGCTTTCTCCAGCGTCTGCCCGATCCTGCCCTCGTGCTGCTGGGCAAGGCCGGACACCTTGTCCTTCGCGGGGCCGAGCTTGGTCTTCAGGTTGTCCAGGAAGCCCATGGGGCACCTTCCCTCGTCGCGGCTGCTACTTGCGGGCGCCTTCGCCGGCCTCGCTGTCCGCCGCCTCCCCGGCCGATTGCTGCCTCGGGATCTCCACTGCCTCGGCCGCGGTGTCTCCGTCGAGGGGAGGTACCGCGGGTTCGGCGGCGGCATCGGTTGATCCGGTGGCCTCGACGGCTCCGGCGGCAGGCGCCGCCTCTTCCGCCTGCTCCGCCGCAGCCGGGGCCTCGGCCGTGCAGTCGCTCACCTCGGACCGCCCTGACTCCTCGGACTCCTCGGCGGGAGTTCCGGCAGCTGCCTCCGGTGCCGACGCCTCCTCGGCTGCTGTGGGCTTACCGCGAAACCATGAGAAAACACCCATATCTACTCCATACCCTACTCGTGCGGGCGAAGTTCCGCGCCGCCCGGAGCGCCGTCTTGCGTCACGCGCGGACGCCGGTCCGGAAACCGGCGTTCGGAACCTCGCAACAGGCAACGACCCCGAGTCGCCGCCGTCACCTCGCTCGTTCGGGGACACGCGCCAGGGTTTGCGAGACTGGGGCGGTGAGAAGTGCAGCTCCCGCCCCGCGGGTCATCGCCGTCGTCGGTCCCACCGCAGCCGGAAAGTCCGATCTGGGGGTGTTTCTCGCCCGGCAACTGAACGGCGAGGTCGTCAACGCGGACTCCATGCAGCTCTACCGGGGGATGGACATCGGCACCGCCAAGCTGACGACCGAAGAGCGCGGCGGGGTGCCGCATCGGCTCCTCGACATCTGGGACGTCACCCAGGCCGCGAGCGTCGCCGAGTACCAGAGGTTGGCGAGGGCGGAGATCGACCGGCTGCTCGCCGAGGGGCGCACCCCGGTACTCGTCGGAGGCTCCGGGCTCTATGTGCGCGGCGCGATCGACGCCCTCGAGTTCCCGGGCACCGACCCGAAGGTGCGGGCGCGTCTGGAGGAGGAGCTGACGGTGCGCGGACCCGGCGCCCTGCACGCCAGGCTGGCCGCCGCCGACCCGGAGGCGGGCCGGGCGATCCTCCCGAGCAACGGCCGCCGGATCGTCAGGGCCCTCGAGGTCATCGAGATCACCGGCAAGCCCTTCACGGCCAACCTGCCCGGCCACGACGCCGTCTACGACACCGTGCAGATCGGCGTCGACGTCGCACGGCCCGAGCTCGACGAGCGCATCGCCGTACGTGTGGACCGGATGTGGGAGGCCGGCCTCGTCGACGAGGTGCGCGCACTCGAGGCGCAGGGGCTCAGGGAGGGACGCACGGCCTCGCGGGCGCTCGGCTACCAGCAGGTGCTGACGGCTCTCGCCGGAGAATGCAGCGAACAGGAGGCACGCGACGAGACCGTGCGCGCCACGAAGCGCTTCGCGCGCCGCCAGGACTCGTGGTTCCGGCGCGACCCGAGGGTGCACTGGCTGAGCGGTGCCGCCGCCGACAGGACGGAACTTCCGCACCGCGCGCTGGCGTTGATCGAACGAGCGGTCACAGCCTGATCACGTGATGGCATCGGGACGCTCCGGCCGTCATTCCGGCCCCTGGGAGCGTGCCATCATCGAGCATCGATCGACAGTTGAGTCCGAGTTGGGAGGGCGCGTGGCGATGGAGGCCGGCCCTCGCGACACGGAACAGCAACGACGGGATGCGGCGGACGGCGCGTCCGGTCTCAGCCCGGACGGGCCCGACGAGCAGGATGTGCTCGCCGACGAGGTCGAGGTCGAGCTGCGTCCGCAGCGGCGGCTCAGGATCTGGCAGCTCGCCCCCATCGTCGTTCTCGCCGCCGTCGGCTCGCTGATGTTCGCCTTCCCGCTCGCCTTCGGTACGGGCGACGGGGGAGCGGTCGTGGCCATGCTCGGGTTGCTGCTCAGCTGCTGCGCCGCCGGCTGGGGCGTGATGGCGGCGCGCCGTGTCGGCCACACCTGGCCGGGCCTGCCGTCGCGCGGTTCGGGCGAGCGCCCCGACTGGCGTGTGATCGCCCTGTACGTGGGCGTCGCCGCGGTGCTCGTCGCACTCGCCGTGTGGCGTGTGGCACGGCTGAGGTGACCGGCGCCGACCGCTGTCGGACCGTCCTCGTACGATGGAGCATGTGAGCACCTCGCAGACGTCACCCCTCCCTTTCCTCAAGGGTCACGGGACCGAGAACGACTTCGTGATCGTCCCCGACCCCGACAACGCCGTGGACCTGCCCCCGGCCGCCGTCGCCCGGCTGTGCGACCGCCGGGCCGGTATCGGCGGTGACGGGCTGCTGCGCGTGGTGCGCTCGGCCGCCCACCCGGAGGCGCGGGACATGGCCGGCGAGGCCGAGTGGTTCATGGACTATCGCAACGCGGACGGCTCGATCGCGGAGATGTGCGGCAACGGCGTCCGGGTCTTCGCCCGGTATCTCCAGCACGCGGGCCACGTCGACGCCGGCGACGTGTCCGTGGCGACCCGTGGCGGGATCAAGAAGGTCCACCTCGCCAAGGCGGTGCCCGGGAGCGGCGGCGCCGGCGACATCACGGTCTCCATGGGCCGGGCCGTGCTGCCCGAGGACGGCGTCACCGTGTCCGTCGGCGGCCGCAGCTGGCCGGCGAGGAACGTGAACATGGGCAACCCGCACGCGGTCGCCTTCGTCGAGGAGCTGGACCATGCGGGCGACCTGCTGACAGTGCCTCCGTTCACCCCCGCGTCGGTCTACCCCGACGGCGTCAATGTGGAGTTCGTCGTCGACCGCGGTGAGCGTCATGTGGCGATGCGGGTCCACGAGCGCGGCTCCGGCGAGACCCGCTCGTGCGGCACCGGCGCCTGCGCCGTCGCCGTGGCCGCCGCGCGCCGCGACGGTCTGGATCCGGCCGCCACCGGCGCTCCCGTCACCTACACGGTCGATCTGCCCGGTGGCCGGCTCCGTATCACCGAGCGGCCCGACGGGGAGATCGAGATGACCGGCGCCGCTGTCATCGTCGCCGAGGGCGTGATCGACCCCGTTCTCCTCGAAACCGTGACCTCCTAGGGCTTCGCTCGAATGGGTGATCCGTTTCACGCTGGGCGAGAGCTGGACTGCGCCACGTGGTGGGCTCGGTAGCATCAAGCACCGGCCCGGAGGCACGCCAGCTCTCCGTACCGCCGGTCGAAGCTGCCGGAGGTGCCCATGAGCGCAGAGGCCACCAACCCAGGTGCCCACAGCCGCAGGCGCGGCCGTCCCAGGATCGACCTGCGCAGGCTGGGCCGCGCCGCTCTGCTGGGCCCCACGGGCCGCGACCGGCTCCCCGACGCGATCGGCCATGTCGTGGACGCCCACCGGGCCCACTACCCCGACGCCGACCTCGCCACACTGCACAAGGCGTACGTACTGGCGGAGTCCTCCCACCGCGGGCAGTTCCGCAAGAGCGGCGATCCCTACATCACCCACCCGCTCGCGGTGACCCTGATCCTGGCCGAACTGGGCGCGGAGACAACGACGCTGACCGCTTCTCTGCTCCACGACACGGTCGAGGACACGGATGTGACACTCGATCAGGTGAGATCGGAGTTCGGGGCCGAGGTCGGTTACCTCGTCGACGGCGTCACCAAACTGGAGAAGGTCGACTACGGCGCCGCGGCCGAGCCGGAGACCTTCCGCAAGATGCTCGTCGCGACGGGCAACGACGTCCGGGTGATGTCGATCAAACTCGCCGACCGGCTGCACAACATGCGCACCCTCGGGGTGATGCGGCCGGAGAAACAGGCGCGCATCGCCAAGGTCACCCGCGACGTGCTGATCCCGCTCGCCGAACGGCTCGGTGTGCAGGCCCTCAAGACGGAACTGGAAGACCTGGTCTTCGCGATCCTGCACCCCGAGGAGTACGAGCGGACCCGGGCGCTGATCGCCGAGAACTCCACCGCGTGCACCGCGCTCGCCGCCATCGCGGACGACTTCCGTGCCGCGCTGCGTGAAGCCGGCATCAGCGCCGAAGTGCTCATCAGACCGCGGCACTTCGTGTCCGTCCACCGGGTCTGCCTGAAGCGGTCGCAGCTGCGCAGCACGGACTTCGGCCGGCTGCTGATCCTCGTCGGGGAGGACGCCGACTGCTATGCCGTCCTCGGCGAACTGCACACCTGCTTCACGCCGGTGATCTCGGAGTTCAAGGACTTCATCGCGGCTCCCAAGTTCAACCTGTACCAGTCCCTGCACACCGCCGTCGCGGGTCCCGACGGGGCGGTCGCCGAAGTCCTCATCCGCACGCACCAGATGCACAAGGTCGCAGAGGCGGGTGTGGTCGCACTGGGCAACCCGTACGTACCGGTGGAGGGTGCCGAGCCTGCGGAGGGTGAGCGGGCCGACCCGACCAGACCCGGCTGGCTCTCCCGGCTGCTGGAGTGGCAGGAGTCCACGCCGGACCCGGACACCTTCTGGACCTCGCTGCGTGCGGACCTGGCGCAGGACAGGGAGATCACCGTCTTCGGTGCCGACGGCCGGGCCCTCGGACTGCCGGCCGGCGCGAGCTGCGTGGACGCCGCCTACGCCCAGTACGGCGAGAAGGCGCACACCTGCATCGGGGCGCGGGTCAACGGCCGGCTGGCAACGCTCAGTACGGTCCTCGGCGACGGCGACACCGTGCATGTCCTGCTGGCGCAGGACAGCGCCTCCGGCCCGTCGCCGCAGTGGCTCGACCACGCCCGCACCCCTGCCGCCCGCATCGCCATCACCAGCTGGCTCGACGCGCATCCGCAGCGGGCCGCGGCGCCCTCCACCGCTCCCCGCCGCCCCGCCCCGCTCCCCGCCGGCCGGCCGGCCTCCGCGAACGCCGTCGTGGACCTCCCGGAGGCAACCGTCCGGCTCGCCGGCTGTTGTACACCCGTGCCGCCGGACGCGGTCACCGGCTTCCCCGTGCGCGGCGGAGCCGTCACCGTCCACCGGCAGGAGTGCCCCGCCGTGGCCCGTATGACCGACGGGGGGCGTGAGCCGGTACCGGTGCGCTGGGGTGACGTGGCGGAGTGCCGGGTCACCCTGGTCGCCGAGTCCTTCGGCCGGCCCCGCCTCCTCGCGGACCTCACGGAAGTCATCGCGGGGGAAGGGGCCGCGATCGTCTCGGCCACGGTGGAGCCGCCGACGGAGCAGCGGGTACGGCACACGTACACACTCCAACTGCCCGACGCGGCCGGACTTCCGGCTCTCATGCGGGCGATGCGGGACGTGCCGGGGGTGTACGACGTCAGCCGCACCCAGCATCCGGCGGCCACCGCCTGACCCCGTTCGGGTGGGTGGGTGACTGTGTGTCGCGTGCCGCCACGGTCCGTGCGAAGAGCGCTGGTAGCGGTAGGGCATGCTGCACACCCCCCGGCGCCGTCTGCGTGCCGCCCTGCTGGCCGCTGCCTCGGCCACCCTTGTCGCCGCCACCCTGCCGTCGCCGGAACCGCTCGGCATCGGTGACCGGCTCTTCCCCGCGCTGGGCAATCCCGGCTACGACGTTCTCGAGTACGACATCTCCCTCACCTACGAGGGCCGTAACGACAAGCCCCTCGACGCCGTCACGAAGATCGACGCCTGGTCGACCCGGAGGCTCGACCGCGTCAATCTCGACTTCACCCACGGCGAGGTCCGCTCGGTCATGGTGAACGACACCCCGGCCGACTTCGCCGGGGCCGGCGAGGACCTCGTCATCGATCCGCCCGCGACCATCCCCGAGGGATCGCGGATGCAGATCACGGTGACCCACACGAGCGACCCGCGGGGCTCCAAGAACGCCGGCGGCTGGGTGCGTACGGGCGACGGTCTGGTGATGGCCAACCAGGCGGACGCCGCGCACAGGGTCTTCCCCTCCAACGACCACCCCTCCGACAAGGCGTACTTCACGTTCCGGGTCACCGCGCCGCGGGACATCACGGTGGTGGCCAACGGGCGTCGTGTCGCCAGTGCGTGGACCGACGAGCAGGCCTCATGGGTCTACCGCACCGGTCACCCCATGGCCACCGAGCTGGCCCAGGTATCGCTCGGCCGCTCTGCGGTCGTCGAGCGGGAGGGCCCGCACGGCCTTCCCCTGCGCGACGTCGTGCCCGCTGCCGACCGCGAGAAGCTGGAGCGCTGGCTGAAGAAGACGCCGGACCAGCTGAAGTGGATGGAGGAGAAGGTCGGCCGCTACCCCTTCGAGACGTACGGCGTGCTGGTCGCCGACGCAGACACGGGCTTCCAGCTGGAGACGCAGACGCTGTCGCTCTTCGAGCGCTCCCTGTTCACCTCGGGCGACTTCCCCGAGTGGTACGTCGACTCCATCATGGTCCACGAGCTGGCCCACCAGTGGTTCGGCAACAGCGTCTCGCCGCGCACCTGGTCCGACCTGTGGCTGAACGAGGGACACGCGAGCTGGTACGAGGCGCTGTACGCGCAGGAGAAGGCAGAGCAGCCGATGGAGACCCGGATGCGTCAGGCCTATGCGCGCTCCGACGCCTGGCGCGCCGCCGGCGGACCGCCCGCGGCGCCCGCCGCCCCCGCCGCCGGCCAGAAGATGAGCCTCTTCCGGCCCGTCGTCTACGACGGCAGCGCGCTGGTCCTGTACGCACTGCGGCAGGAGATCGGCACAGCCGCGTTCGAGCGCCTGGAGCGCCTGTGGGTCACGGAGCACCGGAACGGCACCGCAACCACGGAAGATTTCACGCAGCTCGCCTCGACCGTCGCGGGGCGTGACCTGTCGGCGTTCTTCCAGGCGTGGCTGTACGGCAAGAAGACCCCGCCGATGCCGGGGCACCCGGACTGGCGCAGCGATGCCGCGGGGGACAGCCGGGCAAAGACGGTCGGGCAAGTGCGCGGGCCGTTGAAATCGGGGTGACGGTGCCGGTACCCCCGTGCGACCATCGGCAGGTCGGCGGCGCGGCCGGGCCGGGGATCCCACGGGGAATCTTCCGGGACCGTCACGCGTTGTCATCTGTAACCGAGCACTCCGACGGTCATCCCGGCGGGAGGGCTCCCACATCGACGTAAGGATCCAATGACCTCCTCTTCATCCACTTCCCAGGAACAGCAGAGCTTGGCTGACACGCGCACCGAGAGCCTTCGGGCCGATGCCCTGATGGAAGAGGACGTCGCCTGGAGCTACGAGATCGACACCGAGCGGGACGGCGACCAGTTCGACCGCTCCGAACGGGCGGCGCTACGGCGTGTGGCGGGCCTCTCCACCGAACTCGAAGACGTCACAGAGGTCGAGTACCGGCAGCTGCGCCTCGAGCGGGTCGTGCTGGTCGGTGTCTGGACCACCGGGACGATGCAGGACGCCGAGAACTCCCTGGCGGAGCTCGCGGCCCTCGCCGAGACGGCGGGCGCACTGGTCCTCGACGGCGTCATCCAGCGCCGTGACAAGCCGGACCCGGCCACGTACATCGGCTCGGGCAAGGCGCAGGAGCTGCGGGACATCGTCCTCGAGTCCGGTGCCGACACCGTCGTCTGCGACGGTGAGCTGAGCCCCGGCCAGCTGATCCAGCTCGAAGACGTCGTCAAGGTCAAGGTGGTCGACCGTACCGCCCTGATCCTCGACATCTTCGCCCAGCACGCCAAGTCCCGAGAGGGCAAGGCGCAGGTGGCACTGGCGCAGATGCAGTACATGCTGCCCAGGCTCCGAGGCTGGGGTCAGTCGCTCTCCCGGCAGATGGGTGGCGGCGGCGGTGGCGGCATGGCCACGCGTGGTCCCGGTGAGACCAAGATCGAGACGGACCGGCGGCGGATCCGCGAGAAGATGGCGAAGATGCGCCGTGAGATCGCGGAGATGAAGACCGGGCGTGACATCAAGCGTCAGGAGCGCCGCCGTCATCGCGTGCCTTCCGTCGCGATCGCCGGTTACACCAACGCGGGCAAGTCGTCCCTGCTCAACCGTCTCACCGGCGCCGGTGTCCTCGTGGAGAACGCATTGTTCGCCACCCTGGACCCGACCGTCCGACGGGCCGAGACGCCGAGCGGCAGGGGCTACACCCTGGCCGACACGGTCGGCTTCGTACGGCACCTTCCGCACCACCTCGTCGAGGCGTTCCGTTCCACCATGGAGGAGGTCGGGGACTCCGACCTGATCCTGCACGTGGTCGACGGTTCGCATCCGGCACCGGAGGAGCAGCTGGCAGCCGTGCGCGAGGTGATCCGCGACGTGGGTGCGGTCGACGTGCCCGAGATCGTGGTGATCAACAAGGCGGACGCGGCCGATCCACTGGTGCTGCAGCGGCTGCTGCGCATCGAGCGGCATGCGATCGCGGTGTCGGCGCGGACCGGCGCGGGCATGGCCGAGCTGGTGCAGCTGATCGACGACGAGCTGCCGAGGCCGCAGATCGAGATCGAGGCGCTCGTGCCCTACACCGAGGGCGGGCTCGTCTCGCGGGTGCACGCCGACGGTGAGGTGCTCTCCGAGGAACACACCACGGAAGGCACCCTGCTGAAGGCGCGGGTGCACGAGGAGCTGGCTGCGGCCCTGTCTCCGTTCGTGCCTGCCGCGCACTGATCCGGCCCTGACCCACCGGACGACCGCTCCGGGACATGCACGAAGGCCCGCCCCCCGACGGGGGGCGGGCCTTCGTGCACTGCGGACGTCTCCCTGACTGCGCGGGGGATCCGCCCTGCCGGCGCTACTGGCCGGCGAACTTCTCGCTCATCATCGCGTAGAGCTGCTGTGCGTCCTGGTCCAGCCGCGGACCCGCCAGCCAGCCCGAAGTCACCGGGCCGATCGAGGTGTTGGAGACCAGCGCGAGCTTTCCGTCGGGCTGCTCCGCGAACCAGCCGCCACCGGAGGAACCACCCGTCATGGTGCAGCCGATCCGCCACATCGTCGGCGTGCCGGGGGCGATGGACAGCCGTCCGGGCCGGTCCACGCACTTGTGCATGAGGGCGCCGTCGTAGGGCGGAGCGGCCGGGTATCCCCAGGCGCCCATGGCGCTGATGTCCTTGGCCTCGGGGGCGTCGAAGTCGATGTCGAGGGCGACGCCCACCGTCTCCTCGAGGGACTTGGTGCCCTTCTCCGGCTTCACGTGCATCACGGCGTAGTCGTACGGAGCGCCCGTGCCGCCCGTGGGGCCGCCCTCGTCGATCCATCCGGCGGACGTCGCGACCCAGTCGGCCCAGTAGACGCCGTACGGCGCGACCTCGTGCGGCTGCGCGCTCTCCAGCGCGGCAGGGGACCTGCCCTGGTCGTTGTACGCGGGGACGAAGGCGATGTTGCGGTACCAGCCGCCCGCCCGGCCCGCGTGGACACAGTGGCCCGCGGTCCACACCATGTTGGACTTCCCGGGGTTCTTCGGGTCCTTGACGACGGTCGCGGAACAGACCATCGAGCCCTCGGGGGCGTCGAAGAACACCTTGCCGACGGGGGCGGCGTTCTTGTGGTACGGCTTCTTCTCGGGCTCGGCCTGTACGGGGCGCGGCTCCGGGTCGGTCACGTCCTGGTCACCGGAGATGTCACCGGCCGCCATGGTCTTGGCGGGTGCCTTGGCCGTCGTCATCCGCTCGGGCTTCCACAGGCCCTCGATCACCGGGTTGACGAAGTCCTTGGCCTCACGCAGCCACTTGTCCTTGTCCCAGTTCTTCCACTCGCCGTTCTTCCACTTGTCCAGGTCGACACCCTGCTCCTTGAGCTTGTCGGCCAGGTCCGCGGGGAGCGCGGCGCCGGCGTTGTCCGCGGCGGAGCCGGATGCGGCCGGCTTGTCGGCCGAGTTGTCCTCGCTCGGGCCGCAGGCGGTCGCCGTCAGCGCGAGGGCCGAGACAAGACCGGCCGCGGCCAGCAACGGACGTATGGATCGCATGGAAACGATTCCCCCTGAATGCTTCGAATCTTCGACATGTGCTGGAAGTGCTCGCACCGTGTGCCGCGACGCACGCCGATGCGGCGGTGTCGGACTGTTGCCATGAGCGCGTCATGGAAAAAGGCGGCCTCCGGGGCCGCCTCGGGGTGCGGCACCACTCTAGGCCGGTGCGCGGTCGATCAGCCGGGCGGGAGCCCCAACTGCACGGAGTCTCCACGAGGATGAAGAACCACCAGGTGAACAAGGGCCCGGCCGTACGGCCGGACCCCTGCCCCTGTCACTGCGCCCGGGCACTCGCGCGCCCGGATTCTCCTACTGGCCCTCGAACTTCTTGCTGACCGCCTTGTAGACGCCCTCGGCCTCCTTGCCGAGACGCGGACCGGCCAGCCAGCCGGCCGTCACCGGGCCGATCGAGGTGTTCGAGACAAGGGCGGGCTTGCCGTCCTGGCCCTGTGCGACCCAGCCGCCGCCGGACGAACCGCCGGTCATGGTGCAGCCGATGCGGTACATCGTCGGCTCCTCGGCCCTGAGCGACAGCCGGCCGGGCTTGTCGGCGCACCGGAAGAGCTTCTGGCCGTCATAGGGAGGGGCCGCCGGGTAGCCGGTGGCGGTCATGTTGTCGATCTTCGGCACCGCGGGGGCGTCGAAGTCGACCGGCAGGGCCGCGCCGACCGTCTCCTCGAGGGACTTGCCGGTGCTGCCCTTCTCCGGGGTCACGTGGATGACGGCGAAGTCGTAGGCAGCGCCCTGGCCGCCGGTCGCGGCGCCCTGGGAGATCCACTGGTCGGAGGTCTGCGCCCAGTCACCCCACCAGACACCGTAGGGAGCGATCTCCTCCTTGGGCGCCTTCTCCAGCTCCGCCGTCTCCTTCGCCCCGTCGTTGTACGAGGGGACGAAGGCGATGTTGCGGTACCAGCCGCCGCTCTTGCCGGCGTGCACACAATGTCCGGCGGTCCACACCATGTTGGACTTGCCCGGGTTGGCCGGGTCCTTCACCACGGTCGCGGAACACACCATCGAGCCCTGCGGGCCGTCGAAGAAGACCTTGCCGGCCTCCGCGGCGCTCGCGTGGTAGGGGGCCTTCACGGCCTGGGCGTCGACGGGGGCCGGGGTGGGGTCGGTGACACCCTCGTCGCCGGAGATGTCGTTGTCGACCGGCTTCTCGGGCGGCTGTTCGGCGTCGCGCATCCGGTCGGGGTCCCAGAGGTCCTCGATGATCGGGTTGACGAAGTCCTGGGCCTCACGCAGCCACTTGTCCTTGTCCCAGTTCTTCCACTCGCCGTTCTTCCACTTGTCCAGGTCGATCCCGCGCTCCTTGAGGCGGTCCTTGAGATCGTCCGGGATAGTGATCTTGTCGTCGGTCGGCTGCTCGGCCGACGCGCTCGGCTTGTCGCCGGCGTTGTCCTCGGTAGGGCCGCACGCGGTGGCGGCCAGCGCGAGCACCGCGGCCATGGAGGCCACTGCCAGCGTCGGGCGAATGGGTCGCATCTCTTGATCCCCCTGGGACTTCGGTGCTGCTGATCTGAACTGTCGGAATTGTCATGGAACTTCTGGAACGAGCAAGCTCCCGCCCGCCGCAGTGGAGTCCACTGCCGGAAGGCGCCCCCCACTATGCCGGTGCCGATGGGGACGGCGTGCGGCAGGTCCACGGTTCCGGCACCGCAAGGATCTTCCGATCGGCCGTGATCCCCGGCCCCCCGCGTCGTTGGTACGTGCGGGGGACACAAGGACAGCCTTCGGCGCGGGTATGCCGCGCAGGAGGGCCGTACCGATGTGCAACGCAACTGTGACAGCCGGAGGATCAACAGCCGTGGCCGTGACCGAACCCGCTCCGGTGGCGCCGACCTCGACCCATGAGGGGATTCTGCGCAGGCAGTCACTCCGTGAGTCGGCGGCCCGCACCTATGCGCGCTCACTGCCCATCGTGCCCGTACGGGCCAGGGGTCTGACGATCGAGGGCGCCGACGGCCGGCGGTACCTCGACTGCCTCTCCGGTGCGGGCACCCTGGCACTCGGGCACAACCACCCCGTCGTCCTCGAGGCGATCAAGAAGGTCATCGACTCGGGTGCCCCGCTTCATGTGCTCGACCTCGCCACACCCGTCAAGGACGCCTTCACCACGGAACTGTTCGCCACACTGCCGAGGGCGCTGGCACAGGACGCGCGCATCCAGTTCTGCGGACCCGCCGGCACGGACGCGGTCGAAGCCGCTCTCAAACTCGTGAGGACCGCGACCGGCCGCAGCGGCCTCCTCGCCTTCACGGGCGCCTACCACGGCATGACGGCAGGCGCGCTCGAAGCATCGGGGGGCGCGACGGACGTGCGGGTCACCCGGCTGCCGTTCCCGCACGACTACCGGTGCCCCTTCGGGATCGGCGGCGAGCGTGGCGCGGAACTCGCCGCCCGCTGGACGGAAAGCCTGCTCGACGACCCCAAGAGCGGTGTCCCCGAACCGGCGGGCATGATCCTCGAGCCCGTGCAGGGCGAGGGCGGAGTGATCCCTGCGCCCGACGAGTGGCTGCGGAGGATGCGCGCCATCACGGCCGACCGCTCCATTCCGCTGATCGCCGACGAAGTGCAGACCGGCGTGGGACGCACCGGCACCTTCTGGGGTGTCGAGCACAGCGGGATCGTGCCGGACGTGATGGTGCTGTCCAAGGCCATCGGGGGATCCCTTCCGCTGGCCGTCGTCGTGTACCGCTCCGGGCTCGACGTCTGGCAGCCCGGGGCCCATGCCGGGACGTTCCGCGGCAACCAGCTCGCCATGGCGGCCGGTGCGGCGACCCTCGCCCATGTGCGCGAGAACCGCCTCGCCGAGCGCGCCGCGACCCTCGGCGCGCGCATGCTGGCGAGTCTCCAGGGACTCGCCGCGGCCCACCCCTGCATCGGAGACGTACGCGGCAGGGGCCTCATGATCGGCGTCGAACTCGTCGACGCCGACTCCGCGGCACCGGACGCGCTGGTACCGCCTCCCTCGCCCCGGCTCGCGGCCGCCGTGCAGCAGGAGTGTCTGCACCGCGGCCTGATCGTCGAACTGGGCGGACGTCATGCCGGTGTCGTACGCCTGCTCCCTCCTCTCACCCTGACCGACGAGCAGGCAGTGGCCGTCCTGGACCGTTTCGCCGACGCCCTGGCCGCCGCAGAGCGCTCCACGCAACGCCGCACCACCAACAGGCAGTCGCAGTGAACCCGGACAACGTCACAAGGAAGCCCTCAGTGAACCCCACCCCCGCACCCGATGCGCCCGAGTCCCTCGACGGCCCCGCCGGCCACCACCGCAGCCAAGCCGGCGTGAGCGGCCCGCTCACCATGGAGGCAGCGACGGTGCCACGGCAGGCCGGGCGGTACGACGAACAGCGCGGCGGGGCGACAGCCGGCACCCCGCACGCCTGTCTGTCCGAGCCTTCCGCCCACCCGGACGCGGAGCACGACCACCTCGACGACCCCGATCCGCGCCGTGCCTCGGACACGGCGACCGTGGAGAACATCCTCCGCTGCTGGGTACGGGAGAACGGCCTGCCCCGGCCCGAGGGCGACGTCCTGCGCGTCCCCCTCGACGCCAGCGGGACCGCGCTGCTGGTCCCCGTCCGCTACTGGTCGGACACCGGATGGCACCGCTTCGGCCCGCCCACCCTGCAGGGCAGTCCGCACGAGGCCACGCGGGCCGACGCCGTGACCGTAGCCGCGCTCCTCGGCCGCGAAGCCGGTCATGGCGAAGGCACGGACCTTGTGGGCCGCGTCGCCGACTCCGTCCGGCGGACCGCAGACTTCATCGCCGACCGGCGTGCCCGCCCCACTGCCCCGCCCGAGGCGGACCTGTTCCTCACCGCCGAGCAGTCGCTGCTGCTCGGCCACCCGCTCCATCCGACTCCCAAGAGCCGTGAAGGACTCTCGGAGGCCGAAGCACAGCGCTATTCGCCGGAGCTGTACGGCTCCTTCCCGCTGCACTGGATGGCTGTCGACCGGTCCGTCCTTGCCACCGAATCCGCCTGGACCGAGCAGGGCCGCACCGTCACGGCCGACCAGCTGACCGCCCGGCTCGCGGGAGACCTCCCGCTCCCCGGCGACACCGCCGCCCTGCCCCTCCACCCATGGCAGGCGCAGGACCTCAGGCAGCGTCCCGCGGTGGCGGCCCTCCTGGAGGCGGGCCTGCTGCACGACCTCGGTCCCCGTGGCGACGTCTGGTATCCCACCTCTTCCGTCCGCACCGTGCACCGCCCGGGTGCACCCGCCATGCTCAAACTCTCCCTCGGACTGCGCATCACCAACTCGCGTCGGGAGAACCTCCGCAAAGAACTCCACCGCGGCGTCGAGGTGCACCGACTGCTCCGCGCCGGCCTGGCCGAGCAGTGGCGGGCCGCGCACCCCGGATTCGACATCGTTCGCGACCCGGCCTGGCTCGCCGTCGACGCGCCCGGGGCCGAACCCCTGCAAGGGCTCGACGTGATGATCCGTCACAACCCCTTCGGCCCCGGGGACGACGCGGTCTGCGTAGCGGCGCTCACCACTCCCCGGCCGTGGCCCGGGCGGGTGGGCATGCAGTCACGCCTCGCCACCGTCGTCGAGCGGCTCGCGGCCCACACCGGACGGCCCGTCACGGCAGTGGCCGCCGAGTGGTTCCTTCGCTACCTCGACCACGTCGTGCGCCCGGTGCTGTGGCTGGACGCCACAGCGGGCATCGCGCTCGAGGCGCATCAACAGAACACGCTCGTACTGCTCGACCCCCACGGCTGGCCGACCGGCGGACGCTACCGCGACAACCAGGGCTACTACTTCCGCGAGTCGCACCGCGAGCGGCTTGCCGCCCTCCTTCCTGGTATCGGAACCCACAGCGACACCTTCGTGTCCGACGAGGTCACGGACGAACGCTTCGCCTATTACCTCGGCATCAACAACGTGCTGGGGCTGATCGGAGCCTTCGGAGCCCAGCGCCTCGCCGACGAGCGCGTCCTCCTCGCCGCCTTCCGGCAGTTCCTCACCTCCGCCGTCGGCATGGGATCACCACTGCCCCGCCATCTGCTGGAGACGCCTACCCTCCGCTGCAAGGCCAACCTGCTCACCCGGCTCCACGGGCTCGACGAACTCGTCGGCCCGGTCGACACCCAGTCCGTCTACGTCACCATCGCCAACCCCCTCCGATCTTGAGGCGCCACGAACCGACCGAACCGCGAGAGGAGAGCGCCGCATTGCCGCCCACCGATGTGCACACCGACAGCGGGCCTGGACCCGCGCCCCGGCCGGGAGGGGGCGCGGAGGACACGCTCGACCTGCGGCTGCCGGACGACTTCCTCACGCTGTTCCGCGGCAACGACGGTGCCGGGCCGTCGACGCCGGCGGCAGTGCCGACACCGGCGTCGACGGTGGCACCGGCACCGGCATGGGAGCCGACATGGCCTGTCGGCCAGGCCGCGACAACGGCTCCCCGTTCAGGCCGGGGCCAGGCAGCGGCAGCGCACCTTGCCCCGGCGAAGGCCGACGGCGGCGCGGGCGCCGGCGATCTGCTCGACAACCTGGGTGGCTGGGAGCCGGCGGCCACGCCCCTCGGTGTCTTCCGACTCGTCCCCGTGATCCTCGAGCGTGATCTCGAGCTGATCAGCAGGTGGATGAACGACCCCGCCGTCGCCGCCTTCTGGGAACTGGCGGGACCCGACTCCGTCACCGCCACTCACCTGCGCGCACAACTCGACGGTGACGGCCGCAGCATCCCCTGCCTCGGCGTCCTCGACGACAAGCCCATGAGCTACTTCGAGATCTACCGGGCCGACCTCGATCCGCTGGCCCGCCACTATCCCGCGCGCCCGCACGACACCGGTATCCACCTGCTCATCGGCGGCGTCGCGAACCGCGGCCGTGGCGTCGGGTCCGTCCTCCTTCGAGCCGTATCCGATCTCGTTCTCGACAATCGGCCTCGATGCACCCGCGTCCTCGCCGAGCCAGACATGTGCAACACCCCCTCCGTCTCCGCTTTTCTCACCTCCGGCTTCCGCTACGCCGCCGAACTCGACCTTCCCGACAAACGAGCCGCCTTGATGGTCCGTGATCGCGCCCTGCGGAACGTGCTGTGAACAACCCGCTGACTTACATACACCGCTCGATCCGCATCGGTTCCACCTGAGGAGTCCCCGTGCCGAAGTCCCCTGCCAGCGACGGCTCCATCGACTCAGCCCCCACCGACTCCGCCCCCGCCGGCACCGGCTCCACCGATCCCCGGCCCGTCGATGCCACCGGTACCGATGCCACCGGCATCAGAATCGGCACCGCTTCCAGCGACATCGGAACCGGCACCGACGCAGCCGCCACCGGCACGGCGGCCCGGCAGCATGCCGTGCCGTTCACGCCACCCGGCCTGACCCGGCAGAACTGGGACCGGGCCGCGGCTCGCCTCCTCGCGAAGATGATCGGCGAATTCGCCTACGAAGAGATCATCGAGCCGGTCCCGGACCCGTCGTCCGGAACATCCGGACCCACCGGCGAGGCCCGCCGCTACACCCTCCCCATCGACGCCACGGGCGTGCTCACCTTCCGCGCCCGCCGCGGCGCCTACGGCAGCTGGCGTGTCGATCCCGACTCTGTCGAATGCGACGGCCGCCCCTTCACCGACCCGCTCGCCTTCCTCGCGCGCGCCAGGAACCTGCTGGGCCTCGACGGAGCGACGCTCGGCCACCTGCTGCGCGAAATGTCCGTCACGCTGAGCAGCGACACCCGGCTCGACGGCACCGCGCTGACGGCCGCCGAGCTCGCGGACCTCGGCTACGCGGAGCTCGAGGGCCACCAGACAGGCCACCCGTGGCTGGTTCTCAACAAGGGCCGGATCGGCTTCTCCGCCGGCGACGCCGCCCAGTGGGCGCCAGAAGCCCGCCGCCCCGTACATCTCCCCTGGATAGCGGTGCGGACCGGCCTCGCCGCCTACCGCGGCGTCGCCGGCCTCGACCAGGCCGAGGACCTCTACCGTCGGGAGCTCGACGGGACGACCCGCGACTCCTTCGCCGACACCCTGCGCGCCAAGGGACTGGATCCCGCCGGCTACCTGCTCCTGCCGGTGCACCCCTGGCAGTGGGACGAGGTGATCCTGCCCCTGTACGCGCCCGCCGTCGCCGACGGCGACATCGTTCCCCTCCCCAGCGACGGTGACCTGCGACTGCCCCAGCAGTCCATCAGAACCTTCGTGAACCTCGACCGGCCCGATCGCCATACCGTCAAACTGCCGCTGTCCATCCTGAACACCCTGGTCTGGCGTGGCTTGCCCACAGAGCGCACTCTCGCCGCCCCAGCCGTCACCGCGTGGGTGCACGGGCTGCGGGACGCCGACCCGTTCCTGCGTGACGAGTGCCGGGTCGTCCTGCTCGGGGAGGTCGCCTCCGTCACGGTCGAGCATCCGCTGTACGACCACCTGGCAGAGGTGCCGTACCAGTACAAGGAACTGCTGGGAGCCATCTGGCGGGAACCGCTCCAGCCTCAGCTGGCAGCCGGCGAGCGGGCCCGCACGCTCGCATCGCTCCTCCACACGGACCCGCAGGGCCGGGCGTTCACGGCCGAACTGGTCGCCCGGTCGGGGCTCGGCCCGACCGTCTGGCTCCGGCGGCTCTTCGCGGCGCTGCTGCCCCCGCTGCTGCACTTCCTCTACCGCTACGGCACGGTCTTCTCCCCGCACGGCGAGAACGCCATCGTCGTCTACGACGACCACGACATTCCCGTCCGCCTCGCGATCAAGGACTTCGTCGACGACGTGAACGTGAGTGCCCGGCCGGTGCCCGAGCACGCGTCCATGCCGGACGACGTCCGGCGGATTCTCCTCACCGAGGAGCCGGGCTTCCTCACCCAGTTCATCCACTCGGGTCTCTTCGTGGGCGTCTTCCGCTATCTCGCCCCGCTCTGCGCAGAGCAACTGAACGTTCCGGAGGAGGAGTTCTTCTCACTCGTAAGGGCGGAGATCCTCCGGTACCAGGCGCGCTTCCCCGAGCTCAAGGAGCGCTACGAGACGTTCGACCTGCTCACTCCCCGTATCGAGCGGCTGTGCCTCAATCGCAACCGGCTGCATCTCGACGGCTACCGGGACCGCCCCGAGCGCCCGCACGCCGCCGTCCACGGGACGGTGCCCAACCCCTTGGCGCCGGCCTGATGCTCCGCTGCGTGATCCCGTTGTCGGTGGCGCCCCGTAGGGTGGTCGGGCTATGACGAAGCCATCCCTCCCCGAGCTCCTCCACGCCGCCGTGACCGCCGTCGGCGGGGTGGAACGGCCAGGCCAGGTCACCATGGCCGAGGCCGTTGCCGAGGCCATCGACGACGATTCCCATCTGCTGGTCCAGGCCGGCACCGGTACGGGCAAGTCGCTCGGCTACCTGGTTCCCGCCCTGGCCCACGGCGAGCGTGTGGTCGTGGCCACGGCGACGCTGGCGCTGCAGCGGCAGCTCGTGGAACGTGACCTCCCGCGGACGGTCGAGGCACTGCACCCGCTGCTGCGCCGCCGCCCGGAGTTCGCCATGCTCAAGGGGCGGTCGAACTATCTCTGCCTCCACCGCCTGCACGAGGGCATGCCGCAGGACGACGAGGAGGGTCTCTTCGACCAGTTCGAGGCGGCGGCACCCACGAGCAAGCTGGGCAAGGACCTGCTCCGTATGCGGGACTGGGCCGACGAGACGGAGACGGGGGACAGGGACGATCTGACCCCGGGCGTCTCCGACCGGGCCTGGAACCAGCTCTCCGTCTCCTCGCGTGAGTGCCTCGGGGCCTCCAAGTGCGCGTACGGAGCGGAGTGCTTCGCGGAGATGGCTCGTGAGCGGGCCAAGCTCGCGGACGTCGTCGTCACCAATCACGCCCTTCTCGCGATCGACGCGATCGAAGGGGCGCCGGTGCTGCCCCAGCACGAGGTGCTGATCGTGGACGAGGCCCATGAGCTGGTCTCCCGCGTCACCGGGGTCGCCACCGGTGAGCTCACCCCGGGCCAGGTCAACCGCGCCGTGCGCCGTGCCGCCAAGCTCGTCAACGAGAAGGCGGCGGACGCTCTCCAGACCGCCGCCGAGTCGTTCGAGAAGCTCATGGAGCTGGCTCTCCCGGGGCGTCTCGAGGAGATCCCGGAGGATCTCGGCTATGCGCTGATGGCGCTGAGGGACGCGGCCCGCACCGTGATCACCGCGATCGGGGCCACCAGGGACAAGTCGGTCCAGGACGAGAACGCCGTGCGCAAGCAGGCCCTGGCCGCCGTCGAGAATGTCCACGCCGTCGCCGAGCGGATCAGTCACGGCTCGGAGTACGACGTGGTCTGGTACGAGCGGCACGACCGTTTCGGCGCGTCCTTGCGGGTGGCACCGCTCTCCGTCTCCGGGCTGCTGCGGGAGAAGCTCTTTTCCGAGCGCTCGGTGGTGCTGACCTCCGCCACGCTCAAGCTCGGGGGTGACTTCAACGGTGTCGGGGCCTCTCTGGGCCTTGCTCCTGAAGGCAGCGGGGGAGAGGACGTGCCGCAGTGGAAGGGGCTCGACGTAGGGTCGCCCTTCGACTACCCGAAGCAGGGCATCCTCTACGTCGCACGCCATCTCGCCACTCCGGGACGCGAAGGTTCCCGGGGCGACATGATGGACGAGCTCGCCGACCTGGTGGAGGCCGCCGGAGGGCGCACGCTCGGTCTCTTCTCCTCGATGCGGGCCGCCCAGGCCGCCGCGGAGGAACTCCGCGGCCGTCTCGACAAGCCGATCCTCCTGCAGGGCGAGGAAACCCTCGGCGAGTTGATCAAGACTTTCGCCGGGGACGCGGAGACGTGCCTGTTCGGCACGCTCTCGCTCTGGCAGGGCGTCGATGTGCCCGGACCCGGCTGTCAGCTCGTCGTCATGGACCGGATTCCGTTCCCGCGTCCGGACGACCCGCTGATGAGCGCCCGCCAGAAGGCGGTCGAGGAGGCGGGCGGCAACGGGTTCATGGCTGTGGCGGCGACCCATGCCGCGCTGCTGATGGCTCAGGGCGCGGGCCGGCTGGTGCGTGCCACAGGGGACCGGGGCGTGGTCGCGGTGCTCGATCCGCGGCTGGCGAACGCCCGCTACGGCAGTTACCTGCGCGCATCGTTGCCCGACTTCTGGTACACGACGGATCGCAATCAGGTACGCCGCTCACTGGCCGCCATCGACGCAGCGGCGAAGCAGGAGGGGAAGTAGGGCCGAAGCGGTCCTGCTCGCAGACATGAGCAGGACCCCGGGACCGGCGCAGTGGATCCCGGGGTCCGGTCTGGGGCCGGCGGGTGCCGTCACACCCGTCGCAGCACCGCCACCACCTTGCCGAGGATGGTCGCCTCGTCGCCGGGGATGGGCTGGTAAGCGGCGTTGTGGGGGAGGAGCCAGACATGGCCGTTCTCCCGCTTGAAGCGCTTGACGGTGGCCTCCCCGTCGAGCATGGCTGCCACGATGTCGCCGTTCTCCGCCACGGGCTGGCGTCGCACGGTCACCCAGTCCCCGTCGCAGATCGCGGCTTCGATCATCGAGTCTCCGACGACCTTCAGTACGAAGAGCTCACCGTCGCCGACCAGTTGGCGGGGGAGGGGGAAGACGTCCTCGACGGACTCCTCGGCGAGGATGGGGCCACCGGCCGCGATGCGGCCGACCAGGGGGACATAAGAGGCGGCGGGCTTGCCGGTGGTGTCCGTGGGCTGGGTGCTGGGCTGGTCGGAGCCGCGGACCTCGTACGCCCGGGGGCGGTGCGGGTCCCTGCGCAGGAAGCCCTTGCGCTCCAAAGCCATGAGCTGGTGCGCCACCGACGATGTGCTCGACAGTCCGACCGCCTGGCCGATCTCACGCATCGACGGCGGGTATCCCCGACGCTGGACCGAGTCGCGGATCACCTCGATGACGCGCCGCTGCCGGTCCGTGAGGCCGGAGCTGTCCGCCCTGATGCCAGGAGGTCGGCCGGGCAGCGAGCGGCCGGGCTTGGGCCCCTCCGGGGTCGTGGCTGCGTCATTCATGGCTTGCACCGGCTCGAATCGGCTCTGTGAGCGGTCCTGGGCAGTGATGGTGGCACTGTCGGCGGTGGTGGTCACGTCGGCCCCTCTCGAATGGTCTCCCTAGTTTGACAACGGTAGTTGCTTTCGAAAGGTTGCGCCAAACACACGTTCGAGTGAAAAATTGCAGATTGCCTTACCTGGGCATTCTGCTGGGTGTATGTGCGAACGATCGAACCCGGAGCGGTGAGCCGTTGCGGTGTGTCGCCACGGTAGCCTTCGCCGTCGGCGGCAGCCGGAGCGGGGTCCGGTGAGGTCGTTGCATCTTCGCATTCCCGCCGTCCCGAAGCCGGGATGCGGTGCGCCTGTGTCGCCCTTCCCCGCCCCCCGGTCGGCGCTGCCCCGCGCGCAGCGTGCAAGGGTCGATACCGTCTGTGCGGCAAGGCTCCAGTGCCTTCACGCAGCGATGCCCGGCGCGACACGCGTAGAGACCTGTGTGTGCGTCGAACCCCCAGATCTAGTGGTTGGATTGGGTTAGCCACCCAGAAGTTGTGTCCCCGGTGCTCCGGGGCCGAGGGCATCGCCTATGCTTGGGGCTGCTTCGAAGGGCCGGGATCCGGCCCTCAGAGGCTATTCGGTCGTGCTGTGAAGGAGGGGTTGGGGGCCATGCACTGTCCTTTCTGCAGGCATCCCGACAGTCGAGTCGTCGACAGTCGCACCACCGACGACGGAACGGCGATCCGGCGGCGCCGGCAGTGTCCGGACTGCGCCCGCCGCTTCACGACGGTCGAGACCGCATCGCTCATGGTGATCAAGCGCAGCGGTGTGACCGAGCCCTTCAGCCGCACCAAGGTCATCTCCGGTGTGCGCAAGGCGTGCCAGGGCCGGCCGGTCACCGAGGACGCTCTCGCCCAGCTCGGGCAGCGGGTCGAGGAGGCGGTGCGCGCCACCGGCAGTGCCGAGCTGACCACCCATGACGTAGGGCTGGCCATACTGGGCCCGCTGCAGGAGCTCGACCTCGTCGCCTACCTGCGCTTCGCGTCCGTCTACCGGGCGTTCGACTCACTCGAAGACTTCGAGGCTGCCATCGCGGAGCTCCGCGCCGGGCGGCCTCCTGCTGAGGAAGGCGGGAGCCGCGGGGCCGTAGAGGTCCCCGTCCCTGCCACCGCCGCCGACTGATCGGCAAGGGTCGGACGGAGAGGGCCCCGCGAAGGGTCCGCCGGCCGGCTCAGGCGGCAAATGACCTGCTCATGGGTGCTGTGCGTGGCGCCAGAGCAACAGACACAAACCGTGCCCCGGGAAGATCTGGGCACTTCAGGGCGTTTTTGCCCGTATATGGGAGGCGGCATGACCGAGACGACGAGCGGCCCGGCACGAGGGTCCCGAGCCAAGGGATCCAAGGCGACCAAGGGCCTGCGTATCGAGCGCGTCCACACCACCCCCGGCGTGCACCCGTACGACGAGGTGGTCTGGGAGCGCCGTGACGTCGTCATGACCAACTGGCGTGACGGCTCGGTGAACTTCGAGCAGCGTGGCGTCGAGTTCCCCGACTTCTGGTCGGTGAACGCGGTCAACATCGTCACCAGCAAGTACTTCCGCGGGGCTGTCGGCACCCCGCAGCGCGAGACCGGTCTCAAGCAGCTCATCGACCGGATCGTGAAGACCTACCGCAAGGCCGGTGAGGACTACAACTACTTCGCCTCGCCCGCCGATGCCGAGATCTTCGAGCACGAGCTGGCTTACGCCCTCCTGCACCAGATCTTCAGCTTCAACTCGCCGGTGTGGTTCAACGTCGGTACGCCCCAGCCGCAGCAGGTCTCCGCCTGCTTCATCCTCTCCGTCGACGACTCCATGGAGTCGATCCTCGACTGGTACAAGGAAGAGGGCATGATCTTCAAGGGCGGCTCCGGCGCCGGCCTGAACCTCTCCCGTATCCGTTCCTCGAAGGAACTGCTGTCCTCCGGCGGCAATGCCTCCGGCCCGGTCTCCTTCATGCGCGGCGCCGACGCGTCCGCAGGAACGATCAAGTCGGGCGGTGCCACCCGTCGCGCGGCGAAGATGGTCATCCTCGATGTCGACCACCCCGACATCGAGAACTTCATCGAGACCAAGGTGAAGGAAGAGGAGAAGATCCGCGCCCTGCGTGACGCGGGCTTCGACATGGACCTGGGCGGCGACGACATCACGTCGGTCCAGTACCAGAACGCCAACAACTCCGTCCGCGTGAACGACGAGTTCATGAAGGCCGTGGAGACGGGCGGCAAGTTCGGCCTGCGCGCCCGGATGACCGGCGATGTCATCGAGGAGGTCGACGCCAAGTCGCTCTTCCGAAAGATGGCAGAGGCCGCCTGGGCCTGCGCCGACCCGGGCATCCAGTACGACGACACGATCAACCACTGGCACACCTGCCCCGAGTCCGGCCGCATCAACGGCTCGAACCCGTGCAGCGAGTACATGCACCTGGACAACACCTCGTGCAACCTGGCCTCGCTGAACCTGATGAAGTTCCTGAAGGACGACGGCAAGGGCAACCAGTCCTTCGACGTCGAGCGCTTCACCAAGGTCGTCGAGCTGGTCATCACGGCGATGGACATCTCCATCTGCTTCGCGGACTTCCCGACGCAGAAGATCGGCGAGAACACCCGCGCCTACCGCCAGCTCGGCATCGGTTACGCCAACCTCGGTGCGCTCCTGATGGCGACCGGGCACGCGTACGACTCCGACGGCGGCCGTGCGCTCGCCGGCGCCATCACCTCGCTGATGACCGGCACCTCGTACAAGCGCTCCGCCGAGCTCGCCGCTGTCGTCGGTCCGTACGACGGCTACGCGCGCAATGCCGAGCCCCACAAGCGCGTCATGAAGCAGCACGCCGACGCCAACACCGTGGCCGTCCGGATGGACGACCTGGACAGCCCGATCTGGGCAGCCGCCACGGAAGCCTGGCAGGACGTGATCCGCCTCGGGGAGAAGAACGGTTTCCGCAACGCCCAGGCGTCGGTCATCGCCCCGACCGGCACCATCGGTCTCGCGATGTCCTGCGACACCACCGGTCTCGAGCCCGACCTCGCCCTGGTCAAGTTCAAGAAGCTGGTCGGCGGCGGCTCCATGCAGATCGTCAACGGCACGGTCCCGCAGGCCCTGCGCCGCCTCGGCTACCAGCCGGAGCAGATCGAGGCGATCGTCGCCCACATCGCCGACCACGGCAACGTGATCGACGCGCCCGGCCTGAAGACCGAGCACTACGAGGTCTTCGACTGCGCCATGGGCGAGCGTTCCATCTCCGCGATGGGTCACGTCCGCATGATGGCCGCGATCCAGCCGTGGATCTCCGGCGCGCTCTCCAAGACGGTCAACCTGCCGGAGACTGCGACCGTCGAGGACGTCGAAGAGGTCTACTTCGAGGCGTGGAAGATGGGCGTCAAGGCGCTCGCGATCTACCGCGACAACTGCAAGGTCGGCCAGCCCCTCTCCGCGAAGAAGAAGGAGCAGGAGAAGGCCGAGGTCACGCAGAAGACCGAGGGGACCATCCGCGCCGCGGTCGAGAAGGTCGTCGAGTACCGCCCGGTCCGCAAGCGCCTTCCCAAGGGCCGTCCCGGGATCACCACCTCCTTCACGGTGGGCGGCGCCGAGGGCTACATGACCGCCAACTCCTACCCGGACGACGGTCTCGGCGAGGTCTTCCTGAAGATGTCGAAGCAGGGCTCCACCCTCGCCGGCATGATGGACGCCTTCTCGATCGCCGTCTCGGTCGGCCTGCAGTACGGCGTTCCGCTCGAGACGTACGTCTCGAAGTTCACCAACATGCGCTTCGAGCCGGCAGGCATGACGGACGACCCGGACGTGCGGATGGCCCAGTCGATCGTCGACTACATCTTCCGTCGCCTGGCGCTGGACTTCCTGCCGTTCGAGACCCGTTCCGCCCTCGGTATCCACTCCGCGGAGGAGCGCCAGCGTCACCTGGAGACCGGCTCCTACGAGCCGTCGTTCGAGGACGACGAGATGGATGTCGAGGCGCTGGCCCAGTCCGCACCCCGGCAGCAGGAGTCGCTGAAGGCCGTCACCGCCCCGCAGGCGGAGATCCCGGCACCGAAGCAGGCGCACACGTCCGCCGAGCTCGTCGAGATGCAGCTCGGCATCAGCGCCGACGCCCCGCTCTGCTTCTCCTGCGGGACCAAGATGCAGCGCGCAGGCTCGTGCTACATCTGCGAGGGCTGCGGCTCGACCAGCGGCTGCAGCTGACCCTGGGCGGCTACGCCGATGCGGCATCCGGTGTAGTTCGCACACGGAGCTGACCAGCAAGAAGGGGGACCGGCCAGAGGCCGGTCCCCCTTCTGTCGTGCGTCCCTGTGCCCTGCGCCCGTCGAACGGCGGACGCGTGTTCAGGGGGTGGGGCCGCCCATCACCGTGACGAAGGTCTGAGGGTCCGCGTCGAAGCCGACGAGCGAGTCGCTGAACGCCCAGTCCCCCGACTCGTCTCGGACGAACTCGCAGACCTTGGCCGCCGTGGCGCCGGCGACGGCCGTGAAGTCGTGCTGCCCGATCTCGTGGTGCCCCTCGAGGACCCGTACCGAGACGTTCGCGACGTCACCGAACACCGTGCGTCGGCCTCGCTGTTGGATCACCACGCCAAGGACGACACGGCCGTACTCCGCGGCCAGCCGGTCGAACTCCAGAGTCATGACCTCGTCGGCCCCGAAGCCCTGTCCCGTCTTGCTCTCTCTGGTCAGGATGATCGTGCCGTCGGGCGAGCGGCTGTCGAAGTGCACGACGTACGCCGGCTCACCGAACGGCGCTTGGGCGGGGTACGTCGCGGCCACGATGTCGAGGTCATGGGGCGGCTCTCCCAGCGGACTCGGATCCCACCTGAGGGTCACCTCCGCCTTCCGGACGCCCTTGTTGAGGCTGCTCACCGCTTTTTCCTTCCCCGTAACTGCCGGATGAAATGCGTTCGTTGACCGTATCCGCTCAGTGCGGGATGCGGCGAGGCGGCCGCTGGCGCACGACCTCGTCACGGAATGCCGCGATCTCACTGCTGACCTGGCGGATCAGATGGGTGTGTTCGATCCGGTCCAGGTACAGGCAGCGCCGAGCGATCCCCTCGAGTTCGAAGACGAAGCAGATCGACATCAGAGGGTTGATGAAGAGTTCGCTGCCCCGGGTGCGGGAGGTGAACTGCACATCCCCGAAACCGCCCCGCACGGCGGCGGCTATGGAGCCGTTCACGATGCTGGGGTGATCCGGTGTGGCGGCCTGGGCGTGGGCCACCGCGTCAAGGAAGAGGGCGCCTTCGCGGGTGGTGCGCGACACGGAGAACGCGCCGAAGTACGCGCCCTCGGTCTCGAGAGCCGCGATGTTCTCCAATACGAGTCCATGGCTGACACCGTGGTACGCGTCGACACCGAAACCCACGGACACGACAAAGTGTTCAGGTCCCTCGATGCCGTGTAGGGCGGCGACGCTGGTCATGTCTTCCTCGGGCGTGCCGAGTCCCGACTCGTCACCGCGCATGAGGATGTCCGTGCCTCCGTCCACGAGCACGACCGCATCGATGTCGTACCGCTCGATCAGCGCGCGGTACGCGGCACGCAGCGGCTGGACGCCCACGCGGGAGAGGGCGTGAACCGTGTGGGGGTAGCCGTGGGTGGCGAGCCACCGTGCCAGCGAACGCTCAGGGAAATAGGTCTGGTGCGGTGCCGTGTCGGGACCGATCACCGCCACGTCGGGGGCGAGCCACGCCTCCAGGGGCAGACCCTCGGTGGCGCTGAACGTGAGGTTGGCCAGGTGGACTTCCTTGCCCTGGTGGCGCAGGGAGAGTGCGATCGGCAGGCCTGCGTACACGTCGAATCCGCCGCCGGCGCCGGCGACGAGGATGCGCTCGGCGGACCGGAGGCGATGGAAGAGCGGGTTGGTGTGCAGGTCGGTCATGACGATCATTGTGCGGGCCCTGGACGGCGTGCGGTACGCGCGAATTCATCGGGCGCTCCGCCCCCTCGGACCGGCCGATCGCAGCCGCGGCGGGGACCGGGCTGACGCGGAGAGTGACCGGGGCCACGTTCCGAGCCGTACGATGGCGCGGTGCTGGTCAAGTGGATTCGCTGCACGGTGGTGGACCGTCGAGGGTTCGAACGCGGGCAGCGGAAATGGGCGGGGCTGCCGGGTGAGCCAGGATTCCGGGGACAGGGCGGAGGGTGGAGCAGGCTACGGCCGAACGTGGCCCATGTCTTCGCCTTCTGGGAGACCCGGGCCTTCTACGACTCCTTCATGGCCCGCTCCCACGACCGGCTCGCGGCCGGTCAGTCGGGCACCTACAAGGACATCCAGGCCAAGCTTTTCGACTACCGCTTCGACGTCAAGACCGGGTTCGAGCCGCGGTTCACGGACGCCGACGTGGTCAGGGTGGCGCACTGCAAGGTGCGTGAGGACAGGGTCGAGCACTATTGCCTGATGCAGGAGAAGGTGTGGAACCCGGCCATGGCCGGGTCGCCGGGAATGGTGCGAGGGGTGTTCGGTGAGGCGCCCGGCTGCGAGTTCCTTGTGATGTCGATGTGGTTGTCGTCGGCGGAGCACGGGAAATACCGCGACGAGCGCATAGAGCGGTTGCTGCTGCGCGCCCAGACACAGACGGATGTCGTGGCACTGGCCGGTGACGTGGTGGAGCTCGAGCCGTCCTGGACGGTGTGATCAGCTGCTCAGGACCGTCCGTCCCGCCGTCCGGGCCGTGGCGAAGGCGCCTGCCCGGACCGCCGCGAGGACGGCGGCGGCCGACTGGTCGGCGAGCGCCGGATCTATCGGCTCGCGGGTGATGAACAGCCTGAAGTACAACGGCGCGCTGACCGCACGGACGACGGCGCCCCCGTCGGTCCCGGCCGGTGCCTCCCCGCGCTCCACCGCCCGCTGCACGACTCTCTCGCAGCGGGAGAACCGCTCCGCGTAGAAGGAATGAAGCGCGTCGGCGGCGCGCGGGGACTGGAAGGCCGCAGCGATGATCGCGGTGGGGGCGGCTGCCTGTCCCGGATCGGCGAAGGATTCGGCCGCTTCGCGTGCCAGCGCCCGCAGATCTCCTTCGAGGCTCCCCGTGTCCGGTGGGCTCCAGTCGTCCTCACCGGCGAGATCGAGCGTGTCGGCCAGGAGACCTTCGATGCCACCCCAGCGCCGGTACAGGGTCGTCTTGTGCACCCCCGAGTGCTCGGCGACGTATTCGACGGTGAGGCCGGGGTAGCCGTGTTCGCCCAGGCCCGTGAGGACGGCGTCGCGGACGGCGGCCCGGGTGCGGGCGGTGCGACCGCCGGGGCGGAGCGTGCCGGGGGCGGATCCTGAATCAGTCAATTGCTACTCCCGTTGCATTAGGGGATTCGAGTGTGCCACACTGCTCGTAACGCGACAACCGTTGCGTTAGATCTCCGTCGGAGGTGCACTTGCCCACTCAGATCTCCCTGCGCGGAGTGACCCTGTCCCGTGGCGACAGGCTGCTGTTCGACGGTGTCTCCCTGGCGGTGCGTCCAGGCGAGCGGATCGGCATCGTCGGGGAGAACGGCGCGGGGAAGTCGACCCTTCTGCGCCTGCTGGCCGGCATCGAGCGGCCGGCCGACGGCGAGGTGGTCACCGTTGCCGAGAACGGGGCGGGTCATCTGGCCCAGACTCCTGAATTACCGCCCGGGAGCACGGTCGGCGAAGCCGTCGACGCCGCTCTCGCCGAACTGCGCTCCATGGAAGCGAGGCTGCGCGAGCTCGAAGCGGACCTCGGGTCGGCGGAGCAGGACGTCCTCGACGAGTACGGCGATCTGCTCACAGCTTTCGAGCTCCGCGGGGGATACGAAGCCGACGCCCGTGTCGACAAGGCGATGAACGGCCTGGGCATCGCCCACGTGGACCGCGAGCGCATCCTCGGCACTCTGTCCGGAGGCGAGCAGGCCCGACTCGGCCTCGCCTGTCTCGTCGCGGCGGCACCCGAGGTGATGCTGCTCGACGAGCCGACGAACCACCTGGACGAGACGGCGCTCGACTGGCTCGAGAGCACACTGCTCAACCACACCGGCACGGTGATCGCGGTCTCGCACGACCGCACCTTCCTGGAGCGTGTCGCCACCGCGGTCATCGAGGTGGATGCCGACCGCTGCTCCGTCGTGCGCTACGGCGGCGGCTACGAGGGCTTCCGTGCCGAGCAGGCAGCCGCTCGCAAGCGCTGGGAGCAGGCGTACGAGGAGTGGACCGAGGAGGTGGCACGGCTCGAAGTCTTCGCGAACACCACGGCCCACAGCGTCGCCGTCGGCCGGTCCATCAAGGACAACAACAAAATGGCCTACGACCGGGCCGGCGGGAGGGTCCAGGCCTCGGTCTCCGGCCGGATCCGTAACGCCCAGGAGCGGCTGCGCAGACTCCGGGACGAGCCGGTCCCGAAGCCTCCGGAGCCGCTTCGGTTCACCGCGGGGCCGGTGTCGGGCGCGGCGTCGGGCGAGCTCGTCACCCTGACCGGCGTGCGCGTCGGCGACAGGCTCTCGGTGGACGGGCTCAGCGTCGCGGCCGGGCAGAAGATCCTCATCCACGGCGGTAACGGCGCCGGGAAGTCCACCCTGCTACGGGTCATGGCCGGCCTCGTCGAACCCGACACCGGATCTGTGACACGCAGGGGGAGGACCGGCTTCCTCGCCCAGGAGATTCCGGTGAACCGGCCGGCGGAGCCCCTTCTCGAGGTCTTCCGGCGGGGCCTCGCGCTCGCCGACGACGAGTCCGCGGAACTACTGCTGTCCTTCGGGCTCTTCCGCCCACGGGACCTGCACATCTCGGTGGGATCCCTCTCTGCCGGGCAGCGCCGACGGCTGGCCCTGGCCCGGCTGCTGGCCCGGCCCGCGGACCTGCTGCTTCTCGACGAGCCGGCCAACCATCTCGCACTCGGCCTGGTCGAGGATCTGGAAGAGGCATTGTCCCGGTGGACGGGTGCGCTGGTGGTCGTCTCCCACGACCGTCTGCTGCGCCGTCGGTTCGACGGCCAGGTCCGCCGGATGGTCTCGGGGCGGCTCCTCGACTGAACGGATGTCGCCATAGGGTCTTGGTATGGCACGACCGCGACGTATCGTCCTCGTCCGGCACGGAGAATCGGTGGGCAATGCCGATGACACGGTGTACGAACGCGAGCCCGACCATGCGCTACGGCTCACCGCGGCGGGTCTGGCCCAGGCCGCTGAGACGGGGGCTCGGCTGCGGGACCTGTTCGGCCGTGAGCGGGTCAGCGTCTACGTCTCCCCGTACCGCCGCACGCATGAGACCTTCCAGGCGCTCGGGCTCGACCCGGAGCTCGTCCGGATCAGGGAAGAGCCGAGACTGAGGGAGCAGGACTGGGGCAACTGGCAGGACAGGGATGACGTAAGGCTTCAGAAGGCGTACCGCGACGCTTACGGCCACTTCTTCTACCGGTTCGCACAGGGCGAGTCCGGGGCCGATGTGTACGACCGGGTCGGCGCCTTTCTGGAGAGCCTGCACCGGAGCTTCGAGGCCCCGGACCACCCGCCGAACGTCCTCCTGGTCACCCACGGTCTGACCATGCGGCTGTTCTGCATGCGGTGGTTCCACTGGTCCGTCGCGGAGTTCGAATCGCTGTCCAATCCGGGCAACGGCGAGACCCGCATCCTGCAGCTCGGCGACGACGGCAGGTACCACCTTGACCGGCCCTTCGAGCAGTGGAGGACCCCGGAGCCGTACGGGGCCACCGGATAGAGTGGCAGGAAGATGACCGCTGAATCCGCATCCGACCAGCGCTTCGCACGCGCTCTGGACAGCCTGCGCGGCCTGTCCGTGGGAGACGCTCTGGGCTCCCAGTTCTTCGTTCCTTCCAACTATCCGCTGCTCAAGAGGCGCGAGCTGCCGCCGTCCCTCTGGCAGTGGACCGACGACACGGAGATGGCCTGCTCCGTCGTTGCCGTGCTCGTCGACCATCACCGTGTGGACCAGGACGCCCTCGCCCGGTCCTTCGCCGAGCACCACGACTTCGACCGCGGCTACGGCCCTGCGGTCAACCGGCTTCTCCGGCTGATCAGGGAGGGCGGCGACTGGCGGGAGCTGGCTGCTGCGCTGTTCAAGGGCCAGGGGTCGTGGGGCAACGGCTCCGCGATGCGGATCGCTCCTCTCGGCGCCTGGTACGCGGACGACCCCGAGCAGGCCACGCACCAGGCCGAGATCTCCTCGTACCCCACGCATCAGCACCGGGAGGCGGTGGTCGGCGCCATGGCGGTGGCCGCGGCGGCGGCGCTCGCCGCCGACCCCGCCGGGCCGCCCGCGCCGGCGGACCTGCTGGACGGCGTGGTCGCCCTGGTGCCGCGCAGCGCGGTGGGCGCCGGACTGCGCCGGGCCCGGGACATGCTCGACTACGACGACGCCGGTACGGTCGCCGCCGTACTGGGCTGCGGCCGGCGCACCAGCGCCCATGACACGGTGCCGTTCGCGCTCTGGTCCGCCGCCCGGTCGCTCGGTGACTTCGAGCAGGCGTTCTGGACGACCGCCCAGGTCGGCGGTGACGTCGACACCACCTGCGCCATCGCCTGCGGAGTCGTCGCCGCGAGCAAGGGCGGACAGCCGCCGGCCCACTGGCTGGAGCAGACCGAGGAACTGCCCGGCTGGCTGCCCGGCGCCGACCGGCTCGGCTGACGCCGGAACACCCCGAAGCGGATACAGGCCGTCCCCGCGGGTACGGCCTGTATCCGGGGCGTCATGCGGCGTGGCCGCCGGGGCCCGCCGCTCCGCTGAGTGCCTCCAGATCGCTCTTGCGTACCCGCACCACGAGAACGGCTGTCACGACCGCGAGAGCGACCAGGCCCACCCCCGCCCAGAACGCGGTGGCGATGCCTTCGGCCAGCACCTGGTGACCCCACGGGGGCGGCAGCTCGTGCGTCCGTGCGAAGGCTTCCTGCTGGGCAGGCGTCGATTCAGCGAGGAACGACGGCAGCTGGCGCTCGGCCTCTTCACGGCTGGCCGTCCCGAAGACCGTCATGAGGATCGACAGGCCGAGTGAACCGCCGACCATCTGGGTGGCATTGAGCAGGCTGGAGGCCGCACCCGACTCGTGCTGCGCCACGCCGGACACGGCGGTCAGGGTCGCCGTCACGAACACCAGGCCCATGCCGAAGCCGAAGAGCAGCATCGGCCCCAGCACTCCGCCCAGGTAGGAGCTGTCGGGGGAGATGAGCGTCAGCCAGGCCATGCCGGTGCCCGTGAGGACCGCGCCGGCGGTCAGGAAGGGCTTCGGGCCCAGCACCGGCAGAAGCCTCGTGGAGAGGCCGGCCGCTGTCATGATCGCCACCGTGACCGGGAGGAACGCGAGTCCGGAGGTGATGGGGCTGTAGTCGAGCACGTTCTGCACGAACAGGACGATGAAGAAGAACATGCCGAACATCGCCGCCGCGAGGCTCATCATGATCAGATAGGTGCCGGAGCGGTTGCGGTCGGCGAACATCCGCAGCGGTGTGATCGGATCGCGGGTCCGGCGTTCGGTCAGTACGAACGCGGTCAGCAGCACCAGGGAGGCTGCGAACGCACCGAGCGTGAGCCCATCGCTCCAGCCGTCCTCCGAGGCCCTGATGAAGCCGTAGACCAGGGACGCCATGCCCGCGGTCGAGGTGAGGGCGCCTGCCACGTCGAATCGGCCGGGGCTGCGCTCCGACTCGTTGATGAACACCGGCGCGAGAACGGCGATGAGGATGCCGATGGGCAGGTTCACGTAGAAGACCCAGCGCCAGTCCAGCCACTCCGTGAGCATGCCTCCAGCCAGCAGCCCGATGGCGGCGCCGCTCGCGGAGACGGCCGCGAAGATGCCGAAGGCGCGATTGCGCTCCGGGCCCTCGCGGAAGGTCGTGGTGATCAGGGCGAGCGCCGTGGGCGAGGCGATGGCACCGCCGACGCCCTGCAGTGCGCGGGCCGCCAGCATCTGCCAGGGCTCCTGGGCGATGCCGCACAGCAGCGAGGCGAAGGTGAAGAGCAGCACGCCGGAGACGAACACCCGGCGGCGGCCGAGGATGTCGCCCGCCCTGCCGCCGAGCAGCAGAAGTCCGCCGAAGGTGAGTGTGTAGGCGTTCACCACCCATGAGAGCTGGGTCGTGGTGAACTCGAGAGCTCCCTGGATGTGGGGGAGCGCGATATTCACAATCGTGGTGTCGAGGACCACCATGAGCTGCAGCGCTGCGATGACGGTGAGTGCGATGCCCGGGCGCCCCGGCCGGCGGGCAGCCCCCGGACCGGCGGGTGCGGTTAACTGAGAGGTTGTCACTATGAGTCCCCCACACATGAGTTAGTGAACGAAGGCGTTCACTTTCTCGTCAACCGTAGAGAGTCCCCGTCAGTGAACGCAAGCGTTCACTGAACCTCCCGTCCCCAACGGAGATATGAAGATGGCCACTTCGCGCTGGACCGGTGCCGCGGAGGTTCCGCCGGTCGCCCTGCGCCGACGAGGGCCCGTGCTGGAGCGAGCGATCCTCGAAGCCGCCCTGGAACAGCTCAGTACGGTCGGCTGGAGCGGGCTCACGATGGAGGGGGTGGCCGCCTCGGCGCAGACCGGCAAGGCGGCCGTCTACCGTCGCTGGCCCTCGAAGGAGGATCTTGTCGCCGACGCCCTCGAGGCGGGCCTGCCGAGCCTCGACGAGGCCGCCGACCACGGCAGCGTCCGGGAGGACCTCCTCCACATCTGCCGGCGGGTGCGTGACGCGATGTTCTCCCGCACCGGGATCGCGCTGCGTTCGGTGCTCTACGAATGCGACACCGCTACCGCGGAACGCTTCCAGAGCCTGATCAACACCAGGGTGATCGGACCGTCCACCCAGCTCTTCCGCGAGGTCGTGCACCGTGGTGTGCGCCGCGGCGACGTGCGGGCGGACGCGGCCTGCGAGCTCGTCTTCGACGTGATCCCCGGCCTGCTGATGTACCGCTCGAAGATCTGTGGAAGCCGCTGGCCGGACCCGGACATCGCCGAGATGATCGACCAGGTGATGGTCCCGTTGCTGCGGCCCCACAGCTGTCCGCCGCCGAGCCGCGGAACGTGACCAGGAGCCGGGTGTCAGCCGGCCGCCGGGGCGGCGTACCCTTGTTGGCGCCATGGCCTACGAACCACCTACCCACGCAGTCGAGCGCTCGATCCGGGCCACGATCGGCGCCAAGATCGTTGCCGGGATCGACGAAGTCGGCCGCGGAGCGTGGGCGGGACCGGTCACGGTCTGCGCGGCGGTCACGGGCCTGCGCCGGCCCCCCGTCGGCCTCACTGATTCCAAGCTGATCACTCCCAAGCGCCGCGCGGAGATGGCGGAGCTTCTGGAGGGCTGGGTCACGGCTCACGCCCTCGGTCACGCCTCCCCCGAGGAGATCGACGAACTGGGGATGACGGCGGCACTCCGACTGGCCGCCGGCCGGGCGCTGGAGGCGCTGCCGGTACGCCCGGACGCCATCATCCTCGACGGCAAGCACGACTACCTGGGAGTGCCCTGGCAGGTGCGCACGGTGATCAAGGGTGACCAGTCCTGCGTGGCCGTGGCCGCGGCATCGGTGATCGCCAAGGTGCACAGGGACGCGATGATGGCTCAACTGCCGGAGGAGTTCGCCGCGTTCGGCTTCGCCGACAACGCAGGCTACCCGTCGCCCGTGCACAAGGCCGCCCTCCGGGAGCTCGGACCCACCCCGTACCACCGGCTGTCCTGGGCCTATCTCGACTACCTGCCCCAATGGCGGCACCTCAAGAAGGTCCGGCTCTCGCCGGAGGCGGCCGAACTCGAAAGCGGGGGCCAGCTCGGCTTCGACTTCTGAACTCGCCCCGCCGTCAACGTCCGTCGCACGTTTTGTGCCACCCGCCGATGCCATCCGCAGCGGCATTTGATAGACATCCACCCATGCCTCTCATTCCCGAGGAGCCTCACATTCACGAGAGCGCCCAGGGTCCCCGCGTCACTCCGGCCACAGGCCGCACCGCGCCGACCCCCCGTCCCGTCCCCGGTCCGCGTTCCGCGGCCTCGCCGCGTCCCGGTCACCCGGGCCCCGGCCCGTCCCGGCCCGCCCCGCCCGCGCAGCGTGCGTCCGGCGCTGTCGGCAAGCCGAAGCCGTCACGGCCGGAGAATCGTTCCGTGCCGCAGGTCCAGCTGGTCCCCGCCCCGGTGGGTGGCGCGCTGGACGCCGCCGACGAGGCGGTCGACCTGCTGCTGGACTCCGGTCGCGCCCCCGGCGATGTCCTGGTGTTCACCACCGGTGACCAGCACCCGTGGGCCGCTCACGAGCTGTCGTTCGGCGAGGGTGCCTACTGGGCCCAGCACGATGCCCGCGACGATGTCTTCTACGCGGACGCCTCTTCGGTGGAGCGGGCCGCGGCACGCCCCGTGGTCGTTGTCGCGGTCAACGGCGGCACGGACGACACCACCGCCCGCGCGCTGCCGGCCGCCATGGAGAAGGCTTCGGCGCTTCTCATCGTGTGCGGTGACCCGGAGCGGATCAACGCCGTGCTCGGCGCGGGTGTCTGATCCGTACCCGCGGAACGGGCCGCACGGCCCGGTCGTGACCCGGCTGCCCAGTGCCTGGGCAGCCGGTGGATGACACCTTCAGCGGGCCGCCGTGCGCCGGAGCGCGTCCACGGCGCCCCCTGCCGTACGCAGGGGCACATGGTCGGTGTCGTTCCCCGCGTCGGCCAGACGGCCGGGTGAGGACGTGGAGTTGGGGTGGCGGCCGCCCCGGCCCTCGCCGAGCACCTGCCAACCGCCGCGCGTCAGCGTGATGTAGGCGCCGCAGCGCAGGCCGTGCAGCGTGCAGGCATCCCGCAGGCCCCACATCCATGCCCCGTCCTCCTCCGTCCAACGCTCGTCGCCCTCACGGCAGTAGAGCAGCACGGCGGTGCGCACCGGCGTGCGCCGACGGAGATCGTGAGGGATCACGCGGCGCAGGTGGGCCAGCAGCGCGTTGCGGAATTCCCAGCCGTCCGCCGGGACGGCACGCCGGGAGAACGACGCACTGGCCGCGAGCCGTTCCTCGTGATCGAGCACGGCGACGACAGCCGTCGCCGGGGCGGGGCGGTGTCGCGCATGCAGTCCGCCGACGACCTCGCGCGGGTTGCGCAGCAGCGGGATTCCGGCCGCTGCCCACTCGGCCGGTTCGAGCAACCGGGCAAGGCGGTTGGCGGAGTTGGCCGATGCGGTGATCGAAGTGGCTGCGGACGAAGCGAATCCGAAGGTCACGGTCCTCCCTTCGCATACGCGCCCACAGTGCGGGCAGGGTCGGGTGAGGGCGCGCCGCGGCATGGCCCTTCTGGACCGCTTACGGGCCGTGCGGGGAGCAGTCCAATTCTTCCTGGCGCATGGGAATGCGGCAACGAGCAATTCGGCACGACCGGCTGAAATCGGCGGGTTTGACTCTCATATCCCTTCCCTATCTGCCACCGGTGACCCCTCCGCATCAGGACTGGACGGCAAGGACCAGCGGAAACACGCCCTGGGCGCCCGATCTGCGCAGCAACCGCGACGCCACGGCCAGAGTCCAGCCGCTTTCCGAGTAGTCGTCCACCAGAAGAACAGGGCCGCCCGCGGCGGCCAAGGCATCGGCCAGCTGCGGCGGCACGACGAGCGTCTCGTGCAGCGCCCGCACCCGCTGCGCGCTGTTGGTGCGCGAAACGTGGGCGTCCAATGCCTCCGGCACGTACTCGACGGTGCCGAGCACGGGCATCCTGCCGACCTGCCCGATACGGCTGCCGAGAGAGCCGATCAGGCGGGGCCTGGTGCGGGAGGCGATCGTGACCACGCCCACGGGCCGCGCCGGCGCGTCCACGGCCCCGGAGGCCCAACCGCCGGGCCCCTTGGCCCAGTCGGCGAGCACGGTCACCACCGCGTCGGCCATGTCGTCGGGAACGGGGCCGTCCGGTGCCTGGGGGGCGAACATCGGGCGCAGGCGGTTCCCCCAGCCGATGTCCGAAAGCCGCCCCAGCGCCCGCCCGGTGAAGGACTGCTCGCTCTCCGGGATCCGGCCCTTGAGGGTGACGCCGACGGCGGCCAGTCCGGTCGGCCACATCTTTCGGGGCTCTACGTCGACGCCCGGCCTGCCGAGCTCCCCGCGTGCCGCGTCCAGAGCCCCCGCCGACACCTTGTCGCTGAATCGCGCTCCGGAGCAGTTGTCGCAGCGCCCGCAGGGCGTCGCCTCCTCGTCGTCGAGCTGGCGCCTCAGGAACTCCATCCGGCACCCGGTGGAGCGGGCGTATTCGCGCATCGCCTGCTGCTCGGCCGCGCGCTGCCGGGCCACCCACGCATAGCGTTCCGCGTCGTAGGACCACGGCTGTCCCGTCGTGGTCCAGCCGCCCTTGACCCGGCGCACCGCGCCGTCCACGTCGAGCACCTTGAGCATCGTTTCGAGCCGTGTACGCCGAAGCTCCACCAAGGGCTCCAGCGCGGGCAGGGACAGCGGCCTGTCCGCCTGCGCAAGCACGTCGAGCGTGCGCCGCACAAGTTCCTCGGGAGGGAAGGCGACCGACGCGAAGTACTGCCAGATCGCCTCGTCCTCCTTGCCGGGCAGAAGCAGCACCTCCGCATGCTCCACGCCACGGCCGGCGCGGCCCACCTGCTGGTAGTAGGCGATGGGCGACGAGGGGGAGCCGAGGTGCACGACGAAGCCGAGGTCCGGCTTGTCGAACCCCATGCCCAGCGCCGAAGTGGCAACCAGTGCCTTCACGCGGTTCGCGAGCAGGTCCTCCTCCGCCTGCTGGCGGTCCGCGTTCTCCGTGCGTCCGGTGTAGGAGGTCACGGTGTGACCGCACTGGCGCAGGTACGCGGTCACCTCCTCGGCGGCGGCGACCGTCAGCGTGTAGATGATTCCGGAGCCCGGCAGCTCGCCGAGATGGTCGGCGAGCCAGGCAAGACGGCTGGCGGCGTCCGGGAGTTGCAGCACACCGAGGCTCAGGCTCTCCCGGTCCAGCGGGCCGCGCAGCACCAGGGCGTCCGTGCCCGCTCCCGTGCCGAGCTGCTCCGCGACGTCCGCCGTGACCCGCGCATTGGCGGTGGCGGTCGTCGCGAGGACGGGGACGCCGGCGGGCAGCTCGGCGAGCATGGTGCGCAGCCTGCGGTAATCGGGACGGAAATCATGGCCCCAGTCCGAGATGCAGTGGGCCTCGTCCACCACGAGCAGTCCGGTCGCGGCCGAGAGCCGGGGCAGTACCTGGTCGCGGAAGTCGGGGTTGTTCAGCCGCTCGGGGCTCACGAGCAGAACGTCGACCTCACCCGCGGCGACCTCCGCCTGGATCGTTTCCCATTCCTCGGTGTTCGACGAGTTGATCGACCGGGCGCGGATGCCCGCCCGGGCCGCCGCCTCCACCTGGTTGCGCATGAGCGCGAGCAGGGGAGAGACGATCACGGTGGGGCCGCTGCCGCGTGCCCGCAGCAGGGAGGTGGCGACGAAGTAGACCGCGGACTTTCCCCAACCGGTCCGCTGGACGACCAGCGCACGGCGCTTGTCAGCGACGAGGGCCTCGATGGCCCGCCACTGGTCCTCACGCAGCCGGGCACGGCCAGAGGTGTCGGAGACGAGCCGGGCCAGTACGGAATCGGCGGAAGCCCGAAGCTCCGCGCGGTCTGCGTTGGTCATGCACCCATGCAACCCGATGACACCGACAAAGCGCGAACGAGCCCGTGACCTGTGGACAACTTTATCCACAGGGGTCGCGGCGGGTGGGGCCGGCACGGGACCGTCAGGGCATGAACAAGCACCACGACCTCACCGGATCAAGCCCCGACCAGCAGATCACCTTGCGCGGCCCTGGCGAACTCGCCGACGCGCTTCCGTACATGATGGGCTTCCACCCGACCGATTCGATCGTGCTCGTCGCCCTGCACGGCAGCAGCGGCCGCTTCGGCGGACGGCTGCGGCTCGGAATTCCACGCTCACCACGGGAATGGGAGCCCGTGGCGGCCCAGCTCGCGGAGTGTCTGATCCGGGGCAGCGGACGCCGCGGCCCACGGCCCGACGGCATTGTCGTCTTCCTGTGCCAGGACCCGGTCGGCGACGAGACAGGTGACCGGGTGATGGAGCGCCTGCGCCCGCTCGCGCAGCGGTTGCGCACCGCCTGCGGAGGCCTCGACGTGCCCGTGTACGAGGCACTGTGCATTTCCGACGGCCGTTTCTGGAGCTACTGCTGTCCTGATGCCCGCTGCTGCCCGCCTGACGGCACGCCCCTCGCTCTGCCGGGCACGTCGGTGATGGCCGCCGCAGCCGCGTACGCGGGTGTCCGGGTGCGGGGAAGCCTGCGCGACATGGAGCGGCGGTTCGCCCCGCGGCCCGGACCGGCGGCAGAGGACCAGGTGCGAGCGCTGGACGCCGCGGGTGCCGTACTGACCTTCAGGATTCTCGACGCGCAGGGGCGGCAGGAGGTCGCCGACGAGACCGTCGCGCTGGCCCGCCTTCTGCTGGAACGGATGGCGGCAGCCCCTCGTGCCGACGGTGATCCCGCTGCCGACGCCGAGGACGACCGGCTCGTTTCGGACGACGAAGCCGCCGCGGTGATCCTCGGGCTGCAGGACCGGGAGACGAGGGATCGGGCGGCGCAGTGGATGGAGGGGCAGGAAGCGGCTCCGGCCCTGCGTCTGTGGCGTGTCCTGTCGAGGCGCTGCGCCGGCCCTTACACGGAGCACGCCGCCGCGACCCTCACCCTCGCCGGATGGGTGTCCTGGTCCGTCGGCGACGAGCCCGGCGCACGCGTGGCACTGGGGCTCGCCCTCCGGGCAGATCCCGAGTACGTCTTCGCACGCCTGCTGCACCAGGCGTGCAACGAAGGGCTGGACCCGGAAACGGTGCGCCGATGCCTGCGGAGTCAACGGGACGTCCCGTCGCAGGGGGCATCGCCGGCAGCCTGCCCCGAGGCGCACCGCACCCTGGCCGCTCGGCGGCGTCGAGGCAGGCCCGCCCGGCCGTCCGCCGCCGGGCCGGACCAGGCCGGCTCGCACCGCACGCACCCCCGGAGCGGCGCCGCGCCCGGCCGCCCACGCCACGGAACAGCGGCCGCTCGTGCTCGTACGCGTGCCGCACGGCGCAGCGGGCAACGCGGTGCCAGGAGCGGCCGATGACCGCGTGCCGGTGCGGTAGCCGACGGCAGGGCAGGCGAGCGGCTTTCGGCGGCCTCCGCGATCCGGCGACGGACAACGGGCGACGGCCGACGGTCGAGGAATCCGCAGCGGTCCCAGCGGTCCGACGACGGTCGAGCAGGCCGCAGGCGGGCCCCCGCTTGGGAGGTGGTGGGCCGAGGGCGGTGGAGTTCCGGAGCCGGGCCGAAAACGATGGCGCGCAGGCGGGGAAGGGTGTGTTTATCGTCAGGCAGACGACTATGATCGCGGCATGTCGCCCTACGACCCGTCGGCCTTCCCGCCCTTTGCCGTCACTGTCGACCTGGTCGTGCTCACCGTGCGTCGGCATGCGCTCTGCGCCCTCGTCGTACGCCGAGGCGAGCCGCCGTTCCAGGGACGGTGGGCGCTGCCCGGAGGCTTCGTCAGGGGCGACGAGGACCTGGCGACGGCGGCCGCACGCGAACTGGCCGAGGAAACGGGACTGTGCGCGCACGACCCGGCCTCCCCGGGATCAGCCAACGGCGCCCACCTGGAACAGCTCGCCACATACGGCGACCCCAAGCGTGATCCTCGGATGCGGGTGGTGAGCGTCGCGCATCTCGTGCTCGCCCCGGACCTGCCGGCGCCCCGTGCCGGCGGCGACGCGAACAGCGCCCGTTGGGCGCCGGTCGAGGAGCTCCTCGACCGGGACACCGCTTTCGCACGGGAGGACGAACAGCAGGCGCCGCTCGCCTTCGACCACGCGGTGATCCTGGCGGACGGCGTGGAGCGGGCCCGTTCCAAGATCGAGTACTCGTCCCTGGCCACGGCGTTCTGCCCACCGGAGTTCACCGTCGGAGAGCTGCGGAGGGTGTACGAGGCGGTGTGGGGCGTCGCCCTCGACCCCCGCAACTTCCACCGCAAGGTGACTGGTACGCCGGGCTTCCTGGTCCCGGCGGGCGGCACGACCACCCGGCAGGGCGGCCGTCCGGCGCAGCTTTTCCGGGCCGGTGGCGCCACGATTCTGAACCCGCCCATGCTGCGGCCCGAGGTCTGACCTCGGGGCGGAGTCGCGTCCAGCGGCCCGCGTGCAAGGGTGCGGCGCGGCACGGTACGAAGCGCTTGTAGGAGTCCGGGCCCCGGACCACTCGTCGGCGAGCCCGTGGGGCAGACGGCCTGAGGCGTGCTCCGAGTTCGGCCCGGTCCGGCGTTCGGCCCCGTCCGGCGTTCGGCCCCGTCCGGCGTCCGGCCTGGTCCGGTCCGGGACGCGGGCCGACGTCCGGCCCCGTCCGACGTCCGGGCGGAGGTGTGGTCCCTCAGCCGCGGTCTGACACCCGGGTCTTCCGGCGATGCGCAAGAAGTCTGAAATGTCGCGTTATCTTGCTCCGGTAGCCGTGCTGCCGCTGAGCGGTCTCACCTTCCGCGAGAGAGGCGAGAGAAGCGATGCTCCAGGCCATCGGGCTGACCAGCACCCGCCGCAGAGAGCACCCGCCCGCCGTCGACGATCTCACCTTCGAAGCCCGCCCCGGTCAGGTCACCGTCTTGCTCGGCGCGAGCGGCGCGGGGAAGACGACGGCGCTGAGGCTCGTTCTGGGGCTCGAGGCCGGCCGCGGATTCACGTACTTCCGCGGCAACCCGCTGCATCGCATCGCCAACCCCGCGTGCGAGGTGGGAGCCCTGCTCGGCGATGTGCCGGGGCATCCCGCCAGGACCGTACGTGGTCAGCTGCGGATGCTGAGCGCCGCTGTCGGGGTGCCCGCGTCCCGCGCCGACGAACTGCTCGACGTCGTCGGCCTCGGCGGTCTCGCGCAGGAGCAGCTGGGGAGGCTCTCGCTCGGTATGGACCGCCGACTGGGGCTGGCGGCCGCCCTTCTCGGCGACCCGCAGACGCTGGTCCTAGACGACCCCGTCCGGGGGCTGTCGCCGCGCGAGAGAAGCCGGCTGTTCGCGCTGCTGCGGGCGCACGCCGCCCATGGCGGAACGGTTCTGTGCACGCTTCGCGAGCCCAAGGAGGCCGCCCGGATCGCCGACCGCGTCGTCACGCTGCACGAGGGGCGCCTGCTCGCGGACCAGGAGGCCGCAGAGTTCTCGCGGACCCGGCTCCGGCCCCGCGTCGCCGTCCGTACCCCGCACGCGGCCCGTCTCTCCGCCGTCCTCGCACGCGAGGCGCGCGCAGAGCGGCGCTCGGTCGAGGTGGTCGCCGAGAGCAGTGCCGTGCTCGCCGTCTTCGGCAGCAGCTGTGCCGAGGTGGGCGAGACCGCCTTCCGGCACGGTGTACTCGTCCACCGCCTCACCGAGGAGGTCGGCGAGACGGCTCCCGTGGCCGAGGCAGGGCCCGTCGCCGTGACCGCACCTCCCCGGCGTCCCGCGCCCCTCCCGCCCTCGACTGCCTCCCCGGCCTCGGCCCCAGTGCCGACGGCCCCGGCCCCGGCCTCAGCCTCAGTACCGCCCCCCGCGCCCGCCCCCACCCCCACTCCCGCCGACTCCGCCGGCGCGGCGGTCGTCCCGCGGGCGCCGCGACCGGTGCGCGGTCCCCGGTGGCCACTGCGCTACGAGCTCCGCCGGCTCCTCGGTGTCCGGACCTCTCCGCTGATCGCTCTGGCCGCGGTTGCCGCCTCGCTCACCCTGTGCCTCCTGCTTGCCCGGACCGGCGCGACCACGGTGAAGCCGCACACCGTCGCCGCGTGGCCCGGCTTCCTGCCGCTGCCGCCGGCGGCGTTCGGGGCCGGGTTGATCGGCGCGCTCGCCTTCGGTGAGGAGTTCCGTTACCCCGCTCTCGCCTCCGCGCGGGGCACGGTGCCTCGCCGATTGGGACTGCTTCTGGCCAAGCTCGGTGTGACGGCGGCTGCCGCCGTCACGCTCGCGGCGCTCGTGGTGGTCCTCGATGTGCAGGCGCTCCGGCTGGTGTTCGGGCCGGACTCGGTGGCTGTGCCGCCCGACTGGCCTGTTCTGGCGGCCGGTTGGGGCGCCCTCTGTGTCGGCTGCGCATGGTCGGGCCTGCTGGCCGCAGGGGTCTTTCGGGTCACCGCGGCCGGAGTCGCCGCGGTCCTCGCCGTGCCGGTCGTCGTGGCACCCCTCGCACACAAGGTGCTCGCCGTACCGGCAGTCCGTTCGATCGCCGGGCTTCCCGGCAGGCTCCGGGAGCTGGCCTGGGTCGAGCTTCCGCAGCAGGCGGATCGCTGGCTGATCGCCGCGATGCGGTTGCCGGCGCAACCCGTGGGCGTCGCGCTGGTGTTGTCGTTGGTGGCCCTGATCTGCGCGTATGTGTTCACCGGCCTTCGCCGGAGGGCATTTTGGTGATCAAGGGCGACCGGCTGTCCGTGAACTGCCCACAACGTCTTGAGAAATGCCCGTTTCTTTCCGATAAGGCGTCAATTGCGGGGTGAGCGCCGATCACCCTTTCGTGTGCTTTTCACCAAAGACCTCAAGGGGCTCGGAAGCTGAGCCGACAAAGGATGCGTGAGTACCCTTGCGCACACCATGATGCCCCCCGCCCGCCCCGCCGAGACCGGTCTGGCCGGTCCGGGCGAACTCAACCGCTACGGCTACGGGGAGTCGCCCGCGGCCGATCGCGTCGGTCCTCCCGCCTGGGAAGCGTCCGACAGCGAGTTGGGCCGGGTGGGTCGCCGTACGGCAGGCAGCCGCGGTCGCGGCCTGCACGGCCAACTCGTCCAGCAGCTCGGCCAGATGATCGTCTCGGGCGACCTCGGGGCCGACCGTCCGCTCGTCCCCGAGGAGATCGGCCAGCGCTTCGAGGTCTCCCGCACGGTCGTGCGCGAGTCCCTCCGTGTCCTCGAGGCGAAGGGGCTGGTCAGCGCCCGCCCCAATGTCGGCACCCGCGTCCGGCCCGTCAGCGACTGGAACCTCCTCGACCCCGACATCATCGAGTGGCGCGCCTTCGGCCCCCAGCGCGACGACCAGCGCCGGGAGCTGAGCGAGCTGCGCTGGACGATCGAGCCGCTGGCCGCCCGGCTCGCCGCCGGTCACGGCCGTGAGGACGTCCAGCAGCGTCTCGGTGGCATGGTCGAGATCATGGGCCACGCCCTGGCTCAGGGGGACGGCCTCACCTTTTCGCGCGCCGACGCCGAATTCCACTCCCTGCTCATCCAGCTCGCGGGCAACCGCATGCTCGAGCACCTGTCGGGAATCGTTTCGGCCGCGCTCCAGGTGTCCGGCGGTCCGGTCACGGGCTGTGACCGCCCGACCGAGGCGTCCCTGTCGCACCACGCCCACATCGCGGAAGCCCTCGCCTCGGGAGACGCGCACGCCGCCGAGTCCGCCATGCGCCGGCTGCTCACCGTTCACCCGGAAGTGGAGCGAGTGGTCCCCGCGCCGCGTGAGCACTGACCGCGGCTGCGGTCGGCGAGTGCGACAGTGTTCGGGCTGCATGTCGCCGGATTCCCTGGGGGTCCGGCGACTCGCTCTGCACCGATCGCACCACTTTGACCCTAAAGCGGCATTTGGGGTGTGACTCGGGCCACGTGGATTGGGCGTAACACTCCTCGAGACAGCGCGATGACCTAAGAGGTGACAGCCGAGGAGGGAATACAGCCGCCGCACATGGCGCTGTGACAGCTCCTTGGTTTTGCCCGCGCCACCGGCACATCCGCAGCCCGGTGGTCGTCGGCTCCGGCCCGATCATGGGTGGGGCCGGAAGCCGTTTCCATCGTTCCGAGAGGTTGTTCGTGTCGGCCAGCACATCCCGTACGCTCCCGCCGGAGATCGCCGAGTCCGAGTCTGTGATGGCGCTCATCGAGCGGGGAAAGGCTGATGGGCAGATCGCCGGCGATGACGTGCGTCGTGCCTTCGAAGCTGACCAGATTCCGCCAACCCAGTGGAAGAATGTTCTGCGCAGCCTCAATCAGATCCTCGAGGAAGAGGGTGTGACGCTGATGGTCAGTGCAGCGGAGTCGCCGAAGCGCGCCCGCAAGAGCGTCGCAGCGAAGAGCCCGGCAAAGCGCACAGCCACCAAGACCGTCGCCGCCAAGACCACCACGGCGAAGACCGTCGCGGCCACCGCGGCTCCGACGGCCGAGACCGTCGAGGTCCCGGCCGACGAGTCGTCGGAGACCGCGCCCGCGAAGAAGGCGGCCGCCAAGAAGGCGACGGCCAAGAAGACGGTGGCCAAGAAGACCACCGCCAAGAAGACGGCGGCGAAGAAGACCACCGCCAAGAAGGACAGCGACGACGCCGAGGGCGAGGAGCTGCTCGACGAGGCCCAGCCAGCGGGCAAGGGCGACGAGGAAGAGCCCGAGGGCGAGAGCAAGGGCTTCGTCCTCTCCGACGACGACGAGGACGACGCGCCCGCGCAGCAGGTCGCGGTCGCCGGTGCCACCGCCGACCCGGTCAAGGACTACCTGAAGCAGATCGGCAAGGTCCCCCTGCTCAACGCCGAGCAGGAGGTCGAGCTCGCCAAGCGCATCGAGGCCGGCCTGTTCGCCGAGGACAAGCTGGCGAACTCCGACAAGCTGGCGCCGAAGCTCAAGCGCGAGCTCGAGATCATCGCCGAGGACGGCCGTCGCGCCAAGAACCACCTGCTGGAGGCCAACCTCCGGCTGGTCGTCTCGCTGGCCAAGCGCTACACGGGCCGCGGCATGCTCTTCCTGGACCTGATCCAGGAGGGCAACCTCGGTCTGATCCGCGCGGTCGAGAAGTTCGACTACACCAAGGGCTACAAGTTCTCCACGTACGCCACCTGGTGGATCCGTCAGGCGATCACCCGCGCCATGGCCGACCAGGCCCGCACCATCCGTATCCCGGTGCACATGGTCGAGGTCATCAACAAGCTCGCGCGCGTCCAGCGCCAGATGCTCCAGGACCTGGGCCGTGAGCCCACCCCGGAGGAGCTGGCCAAGGAGCTCGACATGACCCCCGAGAAGGTCATCGAGGTCCAGAAGTACGGCCGTGAGCCGATCTCGCTGCACACCCCGCTCGGCGAGGACGGCGACAGCGAGTTCGGTGACCTGATCGAGGACTCCGAGGCGGTCGTCCCGGCCGACGCGGTCAGCTTCACCCTCCTGCAGGAGCAGCTCCACTCGGTGCTCGACACCCTCTCCGAGCGTGAGGCGGGCGTGGTGTCCATGCGCTTCGGTCTCACGGACGGCCAGCCGAAGACCCTGGACGAGATCGGCAAGGTCTACGGCGTGACGCGAGAGCGCATCCGGCAGATCGAGTCCAAGACGATGTCCAAGCTGCGTCACCCGTCGCGTTCGCAGGTCCTGCGCGACTACCTCGACTAGGCCGCACCCGATCGAGGCGCGGGCGCGCGCGCCGCACGGCTTCGAAGGGCCCGGATCCCCATGGGGGAGCCGGGCCCTTCGGTGTGGCGCGAGGGTGCGCGAGACGGCCGACTGGACGACTCTGGGTGGGATCGGATTCACGCAGAGTCAGGAGACCGTATGCGTCGCCCCACTGCCCGAAGCCTGGCCGGGGTGCCGGCTCTGATCGCAGCAGCGGCCGTGACAACACCGGCGATGTCCTTCCCCGCCGCCGCCGACAGCGTCGTTGTCGGAGGGTACGAGGTTCGTGCCGACGAGAGTCCATGGGTGGTCGCGCTGGCCAGCCGTGACCGGTTCGGCCCAGCGCGGAGCGGACAGTTCTGTGGAGGTGTGGTCGTGGCGCCCACCAAGGTGATGACAGCAGCCCACTGTCTGAGCAACGCCGTCCTCGGCCAGGACGCGGCGTCCGTGCGGGACCTGCGGGTCATCGCGGGCCGCTCGGAGCTCGCCGGTGACGGCGGCCACGAGGTGCCCGTACGGGAAACGTGGGTCACGCCCGCGTACGACCCGGTGACGAACAGTGCCGACATGGCACTGCTGACCCTCGCGAAGGCCCTGCCCGAGGATCATGTGCTGCCGGTTGCGGGGGCCGGCGACCCGGCGTACGAGGTGGGGACGGTCGCGACCGTCTACGGCTGGGGTGACACGCAGGGCAACGGCAGTTACGCGTCGTCGCTGCGGGCGGCGCGGGTGTCCGTCCTGCCGGACGAGACATGTGCCGCCGCGTACCCCGGCGGGCAGGGCAGCAGGTACACACGCTCCACGATGCTGTGCGCCGGGGATCCGCAGGGCGGGCACGACGCCTGCCAGGGGGACAGCGGCGGGCCGCTGATCGCCCGCGGCAGGCTCATCGGCCTGGTCTCCTGGGGCAGCGGCTGCGGGCGCCCTGACGGACCCGGCGTCTACACGCGGGTCTCGGCGGTGGTGCCGCAGGCGGCCGAGGCCGACTGACCGGTCCGGCCGGACGGCACCGGGAAAAAGGTCACGGAACGAGAGCGGGCGGCTTCCCCCGGTGGCCGGGGGAGCCGCCCATCGGCCGGTCCTGGACCGGCCCTTGGCTCGTCGGGATGTGAGGTGTCAGTGATCCTCTTCGCCGGTGTCTGCCGGCACGGCCGTCAGGCGGTCCGTCTCATCCTGTATTTCCGCGGCGATCTTCTTGAGTTCCGGCTCGAACTTGCGCCCGTGGTGGGCGCAGAAGAGCAGTTCACCACCGCTGATCAGTACGACGCGCAGATACGCCTGGGCGCCGCAGCGGTCGCAGCGGTCAGCGGCCGTCAGCGGGCTCGCGGGGGTCAGAACAGTAGTCACGTCGCCTCTTCTCTAGCTCGACGAGCTGTCGTACCAGGGTCAACATCCAACCAGGCCGAAAACGTTCCCGCTCGTGGCTTTTCCTCGAAACTTTTTCCCGAGGTGGCTGTCTGCTGCCGGTTGGCGGCGAATGAGCCGTATTGCTTCGCTCTACGGATTTCGCGTTGCTTGTCTCGTTTGGCCCTCCCGGCCGGGTTGCCGGTTGTTGATGAGGACGTGCCCGGAGCCTAAATGGTTCATGCCCCGATGGGAACGTGATGTGCACGTCACTCCATCGAGGGATCGAACACCCATGCGAAGCTGGACTAGCATGAGAAATCGGGTGGGTGGCGTTACATCGGCTCTACCAGGCCTCGGTACGCTCTCACCGGCGACCGACGCCGGGCCCGTACCCCCCTTGGCCACATTTGAAATTCAGCGAGGAGCGAACCGCGTGACCGCCGAATCGTCCGTGCCGTCCACCGCACTGCTGACAGCAGACCGTGACGGCTCCAACTACACCGCGCGGCACCTGCTCGTCCTGGAGGGGCTCGAGGCGGTTCGCAAACGACCTGGCATGTACATCGGCTCGACCGACAGCCGCGGTCTCCTGCACTGCCTCTGGGAGATCATCGACAACTCCGTCGACGAGGCCCTCGGCGGCCACTGCGACCACATCGAGGTGATCCTCCATGAGGACGGCTCCGTCGAGGTCCGGGACAACGGCCGCGGCATCCCCGTGGACGTGGAGCCCAAGACCGGACTCTCCGGGGTCGAGGTCGTGATGACCAAGCTGCACGCCGGCGGCAAGTTCGGCGGTGGCTCCTACGCGGCGTCCGGCGGTCTCCACGGTGTCGGCGCCTCAGTGGTGAACGCGCTCTCCGCCCGCCTCGACGTCGAGGTCGACCGCGGTGGCGCCACCCACATGATCAGCTTCCGGCGCGGTGTGCCCGGCATCTTCACCGAGTCCGGCCCCGACGCCCCCTTCGACCCGGCGAACGGCCTGCGCAAGGGCAAGCGCGTTCCGAAGGCCAGGACCGGCACCCGCGTCCGTTACTGGGCTGACCGCCAGATCTTCCTCAAGGACGCCAAGCTCTCCCTGGAGACGCTGCACCAGCGCGCCCGCCAGACCGCCTTCCTCGTTCCCGGCCTGACCATCGTCGTCCACGACGAGCGCGGCCTCACCGACGCCGGCGGCGAGGGCAAGAGCGTCGAGACCTTCCGCTTCGACGGGGGGATCAGCGAGTTCTGCGAGTACCTGGCCCAGGACAAGCCGGTCTGCGACGTGCTGAGGCTCACCGGCCAGGGCACGTTCAAGGAGACCGTCCCCGTTCTCGACGATCGCGGCCACATGACCCCGACGGAGGTCACCCGCGAGCTCGGCGTGGACATCGCCCTGCGCTGGGGCACCGGCTACGACACCACGCTCAAGTCCTTCGTCAACATCATCGCCACCCCCAAGGGCGGCACCCATGTGACCGGCTTCGAACGCTCCGTGACCAAGACGATGAACGAGGTGCTGCGCTCCGCCAAGATGCTACGCGTCGCCGAGGACGACATCGTCAAGGACGACGCGCTGGAGGGCCTCACCGCCGTCGTCACCGTCCGCCTCGCGGAGCCGCAGTTCGAGGGCCAGACGAAGGAGGTCCTCGGCACCTCGGCGGCCAACAGGATCGTCGCCAACGTGGTGGCCAAGGAGCTCAAGGCCTTCCTGACGTCCACCAAGCGGGACGCCAAGGCGCAGGCCCGCGCGGTGCTGGAGAAGGCCGTGGCGGCCGCCCGTACGCGTATCGCCGCCCGCCAGCACAAGGAGGCGCAGCGCAGGAAGACCGCCCTGGAGTCCTCGTCCCTGCCCGCCAAGCTCGCCGACTGCCGCAGCGACGACGTGGAGCGCAGCGAGCTCTTCATCGTCGAGGGTGACTCGGCGCTCGGCACCGCCAAGCTGGCGCGCAACAGCGAGTTCCAGGCGCTGCTGCCGATCCGCGGCAAGATCCTCAACGTCCAGAAGTCGTCCGTCTCCGACATGCTGAAGAACGCCGAGTGCGGGGCGATCATCCAGGTCATAGGGGCCGGCTCGGGCCGGACGTTCGACATCGACGCCGCCCGCTACGGCAAGATCGTCCTGCTGGTCGACGCCGACGTCGACGGCGCGCACATCCGCTGTCTGCTGCTGACGCTCTTCCAGCGCTACATGCGGCCCATGGTGGAGGCCGGCCGGGTCTTCGCCGCCGTGCCGCCGCTGCACCGGATCGAGTTGATCCAGCCCAAGAAGGGCCAGGACAAGTACGTCTACACGTACTCGGACAACGAGCTGCGGCAGACGCTGCTGGAGTTCCAGCGCAAGGGTGTCCGCTTCAAGGACTCCATCCAGCGCTACAAGGGCCTCGGTGAGATGGACGCCGACCAGCTGGCGGAGACGACCATGGATCCCCGCCACCGGACCCTGCGCCGGATCAACATCGGGGACCTGGAGTCCTCGGAGCAGGTCTTCGACCTGCTCATGGGCAACGAGGTCGCTCCCCGTAAGGAGTTCATCACCAGTTCGGCGGCCACGCTGGACCGCTCGCGTATCGACGCCTGACCGGTACGACAGGTCGTGCACCCAGGGGTGGAGTCGAGGACTCCACCCCTGGTCCGATCCGGCCGGGCTCCCCGCTCCCTAGCATCGGGTGCGACGGAGGAGGACACACGTGCCCGGCGTGCCCAGCAGCAAGTGGACCGAGTGGCCCAGCCGCGAGTCCCTGTCCCGCATCGGTGTCCCGCGGGCGCGGATCGTGCTCGACGTCGCGTTGCTCGCCGCCCTGTCGTCGTGGGCCGTGTCCAGCGCGTACACGTCCGAGGTCTTCCACGGCTGGGGGGCGGTGCTTCCGCCGCTGGGTCTCCTGGGCTGCGCGGCGGCCGCCACGCGCTACCACCGCACCACTCTCGAGAACCGGTTGCCCGCCTCACTGTGGTTGCTCGGCGTCATCGCCCTCACCGGGCTCGGTGCGCACGCCGCCGGGGCGGACGTCCCGGCCATGGTGCTGTGGGTCTCGGTCGCCCTCATGGCGATCGAGCGGCTGCCGGTGGCCGCCGTCGTCGCGATCGTCACGCTCCCGGTGGCCGGATTCCTGGTGACCGAGGACAGCACGCTGGGAGCACTGCTCACCACCGCCGCCGTCGTGCTCGGCGGATGCGCCTTGCGCCTGGACGCCCAGGCCCGTGGCGCGGGCTTCAGGCTGCTCGCCCAGGAGCGGGCGGCCCGTGAGGCCGAGGCGGTCTCCGCCGCTCTCGCCGAGCGGGCCAGGATCGCCCGGGAGATCCACGATGTGCTGGCACACAGCCTGTCGGCGCAGCTGGTGCATCTGGAAGCGGCCCGGCTGCAGATCGAGCGAGGCCCGGAAGGGCCCTTCCGTGACCGGATCCTGGAGCGGGTCGTCGCCGCGCGCGGCATGGCCCGCGAGGGACTGGCGGAGACCCGGCAGGCGCTGTCGGCGCTGCGCGGAGAGATGGCGCCCGTGGAGGAGTACCTGCGGGAGCTGGCGGAAAGCGGTCCGGTGTCCACCGAAGTCACCGGGGTGCGGCGGCAGTTGTCCGCGGACGCCTCGCAGGCGGTGCGCAGGGTGGCGCAGGAGGCGATGACCAATGTCCGCAAGCACGCGCCTGGAGCGGTGGTCCGGATGCTGCTCGCCTACCTGGACGGCGAAGTGGTCCTGGAGGTGAGGGACTCGGGGAGACCCACGGTGCCGGACGGGCCGGGAGTCTCCGGTGAGCTCGAAGGATCCGGCGCCGGGTACGGTCTGCTCGGTATGCGCGAGCGTGCGGAACTGCTCGGCGGCACGCTGGAGGCGGGACCGGAGGGGGAGGGGTTCGTGGTGCGACTGCGGGTGCCGGCGTGACCGGGGAGCTCGCGCGGGTCGTCGTCGCCGACGACCAGGCGGTGGTGCGCGAGGGCATCGTGATGCTGCTGGGACTGCTGCCCGGCATCGAGGTCGTCGGTTCGGCCAGGGACGGGGAGGAGGCTCTCGCCCTCGTCGCCCAACTGTCGCCCGACGTCGTCCTGATGGACCTGCGGATGCCACGGGTCGACGGGGTGGAGGCCACCCGCCGCATCCGCAGCGAGTACCCCGGCACGCAGGTCGTCGTGCTCACCACCTACGCGGACGACGACTCGCTCTTCCCCGCTCTGCGGGCCGGCGCGCGGGGATACCTCACCAAGGATGCGGACGGGGACGAGATCGTACGGGCGATCCAGGACGTCGTCGCCGGCCGGGCCGGGCTGTCCCCGGTCGTCCAGCGGCGTCTGCTGGAGCAGGTCACGGCGGAGCCGGCGCCCACCGGTCCCCGGCTGCCCGACGGGCTGACCGCCCGCGAGGGGGAAGTGCTCGCCCTGATCGCGGAGGGTCTGGGGAACGCGGACATCGCCGCGAGGCTGGGCATCTCCACGGCCACCGTCAAGACCCACATCAACAACCTGTTCGCGAAGGCCGGCCTCCACGACAGGGCACAGGCGGTCCGGTACGCCTATCGGGAGGGTCTCGCGAAGCCTCCGGGGACAAACGTCACCTGATGGGGTGAAGACCCCCGGAGAAGAGTCCTGGATCTTCCCACTCTGTCCATCCTTGGGCAGGCGGCCGAAACGGTTCGTCGGCAAGGAGAGGTGAGCGTGGAGAAGCAGGAAGGCCCGGACGCCGCCCAAGTGCGGCTCGAGGACCCGTGGTACGACGCGCTGGCCTCGGGCTGGAGCGACCGGGACAGCACCGGAGCCCCTGCCCCCCGAGCGCCGCTCGCCGGGGAGGACCTGACGGCCGGACGCAGCGCCGCCGACATCTATCTGGAAGTGCAGCGCAGCGAGGCCTTCCAGGAAGTACGCGCCCGCTACCGGCGGTTCGTCGTGCCCGCGTCCGCCGCCTTCCTCGTGTGGTACCTGGCGTACGTCGTCGCGGCCACGACCGCGCCGGGGCTGATGGCCAGGCCGGTGGCGGGAGCGGTCAATGTGGCGATGGTCGCGGGACTCGCACAGTTCCTGACCACCTTCCTGCTGACCTGGGCGTACACCCGCCACGCCAGGCTGCGGAGGGACCGGGCCGCGCTCGATCTGCGGTGGGACACGCAGGAGATGACGAGAGGGGCCGGGCGTTGAACGGGGACCACCAGGCGCTCGCCCTGCTGCTGTTCAGCGCGTTCATCGCGGTCACCCTCGGCATCACCACCTGGGTGAGCCGCAACAGGCATGGTTCAGCAGAGGAGTTCTACGCGGGCGGGCGGCTGTTCTCCCCGATGGAGAACGGCTTCGCCATCGCCGGTGACTACATGTCGGCCGCCTCCTTCCTCGGCATCTCAGGGCTCATCGCGCTCTACGGCTACGACGGGATGCTCTACTCCGTGGGCTTCCTCGTCGCCTGGCTCGTCGTGCTCCTGCTCGTAGCCGAACTCGTCCGCAACTGCGGCCGGTTCACCCTCGCCGACGTCATCGCCGCCAGGATGAAGGAACGGCCGGTGCGCATCGCGGCCGGAACCTCCTCGGTCACCGTCTCCGTCCTGTATCTGGTGGCGCAGATGGTGGGAGCCGGGAGCCTGGTCGCGCTGCTGCTGGGCGGCACGAGTGAGGCCGCCCGGTCGTGGACCGTCATCGGCGTGGGAGCGCTGATGGTGATCTACGTGTCCATGGGAGGGATGCGGGCCACCACCTGGATCCAGATCGTGAAGGCCGTGCTGCTGATGGCGGGCGCGATCGCGATGACCGTGCTGGTGCTGATGCGATTCCACGGCGACTTCAACCAGTTGCTCGACTCCGCCGCCACACGCAGCGGTCACGGCAAGGACTTCCTGGCCCCGGGCCTCAGGTACGGCGGGGACTGGATCGCCCGTCTGGACTTCATCAGCCTCGGCCTGGCGCTCGTGCTGGGCACGGCGGGACTGCCGCACATCCTGGCCCGCTTCTACACCGTGCCGACCGCGCGGGCCGCCCGCCGCTCGGTCGTCTGGTCCATCGGTCTCATCGGCAGCTTCTACCTGATGACGATCGTGCTCGGTTTCGGAGCGGCCGCGGTGGTCGGCACGGACGAGGTCCGGGCGTCCAACGCCGCCGGCAACACGGCCGTGCCGCTGCTCGCCCTCGACCTCGGCGGTGGGGCGGGGTCCACCGGGGGCGCCGTCCTGTTCGCGGTCGTGGCCGCCGTGGCCTTCGCGACCATCCTGGCCGTCGTCGCGGGGATCACGCTGGCCTCCTCGGCCTCCGTCGCGCACGACCTGTACGCGACGCTGCGGCGCCGGCGCGCGGCCGGGCCGGCGGGCGCGGAGGACGGCGACGGCCGGTACAGCGAGGTCGCCGTCGCCCGGATCGCCGCCGTCTGCATCGGCGCCGTCGCCATCGCGCTCGGTCTGCTGGCCCGCGACCTGAACGTCGCGTTCCTCGTCGGCCTGGCCTTCGCCGTGGCCGCCTCCGCCAACTTGCCCGTCCTGCTCTACTCGCTGTTCTGGCGGAACTTCACCACAGGTGGCGCTGTCTGGTCCGTCTACGGCGGGCTGGTGCCCGCGGTGCTGCTCGTCCTGGTGTCGCCGGTCGTCTCCGGCAGTGAGCGGTCGCTCTTCCCGGGTGTGGACTTCCACCTCTTCCCGCTGGAGAACCCGGGGCTCGTCTCCATCCCGTTGGGCTTCCTGGCGGGCTGGATCGGCACGGTCGTCTCCTGTGAGCCGCCGGACGCGGCGAAGCACGCCGAGACCGAGGTGCGGGCGCTGACGGGAGCGGGCGCCGTCTGACGCCGTGGTGCGGGTCGTGACGTTTGACGGAGTCCGGGCCCGCGGCGTCAGGTACTCGCCACCCACACGTAACGGTGCTCGGGGCGGCCCGTCTCGCCGTACCTGAGAGTCAGCCGCACCCTGCCCGCCCGCTCCAGGAGCTTCAGATAGCGCTGCGCGGTCTGCCGGCTCACGCCCGCCCGTTCCGCGATCTCCTGGGCCGACAAAGGGCCGTCGGCGGCCAGCAGCACCTGGCGTACCAGTTCTGCCGTGGTGGGGGAGTGCCCCTTCGGGAGTTCCGGGGCGATCGAGCCGGCCGACAGCGTGCCGAAGATCCGGTCGACCTCGGCCTGCTCGGCCTCGCCACCGCCGTCCAGGGCGCGCCGCAGCGTCGCGTACGCCTCGAGCTTGGCCCGCAGCCCGGCGAAGTTGAACGGCTTGACCAGGTACTGGAGGGCGCCGTGGCGCATCGCCGCCTGGACGGTCGCCACGTCCCGGGCGGCCGTCACCATGATCACGTCCGTCTGGTGGCCGAGCGCGCGGAGCTCACGGACGACCGACAGCCCGTTCTCGTCCGGCAGGTAGTGATCGAGCAGGATCAGATCGACGGGCGCCTCGGCGATCCTCGCGAGCGCCTCCGTGGCCGAGTGGGCCTCCGCGACGACCCGGAAGCCCGACACCTTGGCGACGTAGGCCGCGTTGATGCGGGCGACCCGGACGTCGTCGTCCACGACCAGTACGTCGATCATCGCGTCTGCCGGACCTCTCGTGCGCCGCCTGCCCGTCCCGGTGCGCCGGTCTCTCCCGGATCCGGTGCGTCGAGCGGTCGGGGAATCCGTGTGAGGTCCTCGTCCGGACCGGTCTCTGCCAGGGCGTCGGGCAGTACGACGACGAATTCGGCGCCCTTGGCGGCCGACTCGCGGACCGTGGCGCTACCGCCCTGCCGCTCGGCGAACCTGCGGACCAGCGGCAGCCCCAGGCCGCGCTTGCCGTGGGCCGGCAGTTCCTTGGTGGTCCACCCCTCGGTGAAGATCAACTCGCGGTGTTCGGCCGGGACACCGGGACCGCTGTCGGCGACCCGGAGGATCACCGTGCTGCCGACGGTGTGCAGCTCGACCTCGATCTGCGGGTCCGGTGTGCCCGCTGCCGCGTCCAGCGCGTTGTCGACCAGATTGCCGACCATCGTCACCAGTCCGCGCGGGTCGACCAGCCGGTCGGGCAGCAGGGAGGCGGGGGCGATCCGCAGCGACACCCCGCGCTCGGCAGCGACCGTCGCCTTGCCGACGAGCAGGGCGGCGAGCAGCGGATCGTGGATCTTCTCCGTGACCTGCTCCGCGGTGGCCCGGTGCACCCCGACGACCTCGGTGACGAACTCCACCGCCTCCTCGTGCATCTCCAGCTCCAGCAGGCCGAGCAGGGTGTGCAGGCGGTTGGCGTGCTCGTGGTCCTGCGCGCGCAGGGCGTCGATCAGCCCGCGGGTGGAGTCCAGCTCCCGGCCCAGCCGCTCCAGTTCCGTGCGGTCGCGGAGGGTGACGACGGCGCCGCCGTCGTCGGTCGGCATCCGGTTGGCGACGAGGACCCGGCTGCCCCGTACCGTCAGCAGGTCGTCGCCGCTCACCCGGCCCGCCAGGACGTCACTGGTGCGTCCCGCGCCGAGAACCTCGTCCAGCGGCCGTCCGGTGGCCTCCGGCCCCACCCCGAGCAGCCGCTGTGCCTCGTCGTTCAACAACCGCACCCGCCCGGCCGTGTCCAGGGCGACGACGCCTTCCCTGATGCCGTGCAGCATCGCCTCGCGCTCGGCGAGCAGGGCGGAGATGTCGGAGAAGGCGAGGTCATGGGTCTGCCGCTGGAGCCTGCGGGAGATCAGGTACGCGGCGAGCGCCCCGACGGCGAGTGCGCCGCCGGCGTAGGCGAGCAGTCCTGGGATCGCCGCCAGCAGCCGGGCCCGCACACTGTCGTACTCGATGCCGACGGACACCGCGCCGACGATCCGGCCGTCCGCGTCGCGCAGCGGCACCTTGCCGCGGGCGGAACGGCCGAGGGTGCCGCTGTCGATCTCCATCACGTCCCGACCGGCCAGCGCCTCGCTCGGGTCGGTGGAGACGATCCGGCCGATCTGGGCGGGGGAGGTGTGTGACCAGCGCACGCCGCGCCCGTCCATGATCACGATGTACTCGGCGCCCGTGGCCTGCCTGATCCGTTCGGCCTCCGCCTGGACCGGGCCGTCGGCGGTCGGCCGGGAGCCGGTCACGTCCTCGGCGAGCTCGGGTGACGCGGTGGTCTCCGCGATGGCGAGCGCGCGGCGCATCGCCTGGTCGTCGAGCTGGGCGCTGAGCGGGGCGAGGAAAAGGCCGGTGGCCAGCGCGATGACCCCGGTGACGATCGTCAGCTGCATCAGCAGGACCTGTGAGAAGACCCGCTGCGGCCAGCCGAACCGCCGTCGCCGGGCGGGGGCGGTCGGAACGGGACTCATGCCTAGGAACGGTAAGGGCAGCCGTCCGCTTTCCGAAATTGTGGTCTCCGCGCAAATGACTTGCGCTCCTTGCGGCCATTTTTCATTTTCCTGACAGCGCGAATGAAAGCCCCTGGTATCGGCAGATGCGCGGCGGGTCAGGGGTGCGAGGCGGTCGGAGAGGGGGTTGCCGCGACAGTGGACGACCCGGCATATCTCTGCAACTCTCTGACCGCTAAACGCAAAAGGTGCAGCACTTTGCCGCATAAATGCTGCTGCACCGATGAGTCGTCAGAGCCGCGCCCTCGTCGCACCAGAGCACGGGGCCGAAGATCGGGGACAGATGAGACCGCAACGCTGGAGATGGCGGGTCCTCTCCGCCGTGATCACCACAAGTCTTTTGATGCTCGGCCGGCCTTCGTGGACCGCCTCGGCGGCCGACGGTCCGGACATCGCCGCGGGCCGCCCGGCGACCGCGAGCAGCTCGCACAGCGAGTACGCCGCCGCCAACGTCACGGACGGCGACCAGTCGTCGTACTGGCAGAGCGCAGGGAGCACGCTGCCGCCGTGGGTGCAGGCCGACATCGGCAGCACCACCGGCGTCGACGAGGTCGTGCTGAAGCTCCCGGCCGGCTGGGAGAGCCGGACGCAGACCCTGTCCGTCCAGGGCAGCGCCGACGGCACCAGCTTCAGCACCCTGAAGAGCTCGGCCGCCTACACCTTCGCACCGGGCTCGGCCAACACGGTGTCCGTGTCCTTCCCGTCGGCCCGCGCCCGCTACGTGAGAGTCCACATCACCGCCAACACCGGCTGGCAGGCGGCCCAATTGTCCGCGCTGGAGGTCCGTGCCGCCGACGGGTCCTCGGGGAACCTCGCCCGTGGCCGCACGCTCACCGCGAGCAGCCACACCGAGGTCTACTCGGCCGCGAACGCGGCCGACGGGAACAGCGCCAGCTACTGGGAGAGCCGCAACCACGAACTCCCGCAGTGGATCCAGGCCGACCTCGGCTCGTCCGTGCGCGTCGACCGCGTGGTGCTGCGGCTGCCGGACGGCTGGGGCGCACGGACCCAGACACTGAAGATCCAGGGCAGCGCCAACGGCTCCGACTTCACCGATCTGACCGCTTCCAGCGGCTACGTGTTCGACGCGGCGGGCGGCCATGCGGCGACGATCGCCTTCGACGCCGCCACGACCCGGTACGTACGCGTCCTCGTCAGCGCCAACACCGGGCAGCCTGCCGCCCAACTGTCCGAGCTCGAGATCTACGGACCGGCGACAGGCGACACCAAGGCTCCGAGCGCCCCGGCGGAGCTCGCCTTCACCGAGCCGGCGACCGGCCGGATCCAGCTGACCTGGAAGGCGTCGACCGACGACACGGCGGTCACCGACTACGACGTCTATGCCGACAATCAGCTGCTCGCCGCCGTGGCGGGCGACGTGACCACGTACACGGACACAAGGCCCTCGAACGTCACCGTCTCCTACTACGTGCGGGCCAGGGACGCGGCCGGGAACCAGTCCGCGAACAGCAACACCGTGACCCGCAGGGCCGACTCCGGTGACACGCAGGCCCCGACCGCGCCGTCGAACCTGTCCTTCACCGAGCCGGTCGCCGGGCGGATCGTCCTCACCTGGGGCGCCTCCGTCGACAACACCGAAGTGGCGGGTTACGACATCTACGCAGACAACGTCCTGCGCAAGAGCGTCGCCGGCGACGTGACCACCTACACGGACACCCGGCCCGTGTCGGAGACGGTGACCTACCGGGTGCGCGCGAAGGACGCGGCCGGGAACGAGTCGGGCGACAGCAACAGCGTCACCCGCAACGGCTCCACGGACTCCGCCTCCAACCTCGCCGTCTCCAAACCGATCACCGCGTCCTCCGTGATCCACACCTTCGTCGCCCAGAACGCCAACGACAACGACGTGACCACCTACTGGGAGGGTGCGGCCGGCAGTTACCCGAACACGCTCACCGTGAAGCTGGGCGCCGACGCGGACGTCAGCGCCGTCGTGCTCAAGCTGAATCCGGCCGGCGCCTGGGGCGCCCGCACACAGAACATAGAGGTGCTCGGGCGCGGGCAGAACGCCTCAGGGTTCACCGGCGTGGTGGCGGCGAAGGACTACGCCTTCGACCCGGCGCGCGGCAACACGGTCACCGTCCCGCTCGACGCCCGTCTCGCCGACGTCCAGCTCCGGTTCACCTCCAACACCGGCGCCACGGCCGGGCAGATCGCCGAGTTCCAGGTGCTCGGTGTACCCGCTCCCAACCCGGACCTGTCGATCACCTCTGTGTCCGCGTCGCCGGTCTCGCCCGTCGAGTCGGACGAGATCACCTTGTCGGCCACCGTACGCAACAGCGGCCCGTCCGCCGCTCCGGCGAGCGCCGTCGCGCTGCGGCTCGGGGACACCAAGGTGGCCACCGCCCAGGCCGGCCCGCTGGCGGCCGGGGCGCAGACGACGGTCAGCGCCTCCATCGGGACACGCGAGGCCGGTAGTTACCAGCTGAGTGCCGTCGCCGACGAGGCGGACGCGGTCATCGAGCAGAACGAGACGGACAACACTTACACCAGCCCCACCGCTCTGGTGGTGAAGCCGGTCGCGAGCTCGGACCTGGTGGCCGCCTCCGTCTCCACCTCGCCGTCCTCGCCGGCGGCCGGTGACAGCGTCACCTTCTCCGTCGCCGTCAGGAACCAGGGCACCACCGCGTCCGCGGGCGGCAGCCACGGTCTCACCCTCGCTCTTGTCGACTCCCGGGGCGCGACGGTCAGGACCTTCACGGGCGCCTACAGCGGCGCCGTCGCCGCCGGTGCGACGACGGCGCCGGTGAACCTCGGGACCTGGACGGCCGCCGACGGCTCGTACACGCTCAGGGTGACCGTCGCCGCCGACGCCCACGAGCTGCCGGTCAAGCGCGGGAACAACACCAGCACCCAGGCGTTCTTCGTCGGTCGTGGCGCCGACCTGCCGTTCGACATGTACGAGGCCGAGGACGGCACGGCCGGCGGCGGCGCGCAGGTCGTCGGCCCGAACCGGACGGTCGGCGACATCGCCGGTGAGGCGTCGGGCCGCAAGGCGGTCACCCTCGACAGCACCGGCGAGTACGTGGAATTCACGAGCCGGGCGAGCACCAACACCCTCGTCACCCGCTTCTCCATACCGGACGCGCCAGGGGGCGGCGGCATCGACGCCACCCTGAACGTGTACGTCGACGGCGTCTTCCGCAAGGCGATCGACCTGACGTCCAAGTACGCCTGGCTGTACGGGGCCGAGGCCTCGCCGGGCAACTCTCCCGGGGCGGGAGCTCCACGCCACATCTACGACGAGGCACACATCATGCTGGGCGGGACCGTCCCCGCGGGCAGCACGATCAGGCTGCAGAAGGACGCGGCCAACACATCGTCGTACGCGATCGACTTCGTCAACCTCGAGCAGGTCGCCCCGGTCGCGAACCCGGACCCGGCGTCGTACGCCGTGCCCGCCGGGTTCACCCACCAGGACGTGCAGAACGCCCTGGACCGCGTCCGGATGGACACGAGCGGCAAGCTCGTCGGTGTGTACCTGCCGGCGGGCGACTACCAGACGTCGAGCAAGTTCCAGGTGTACGGCAAGGCCGTGCAGGTGACGGGTGCGGGCCCCTGGTTCACGAAGTTCCATGCCCCCTCCACCCAGGACAACACCGACATCGGGTTCCGGGCCGAGGCGTCGGCGAAGGGGGCGTCGTTCAGGAACTTCTCCTACTTCGGCAACTACACGTCCCGCATCGACGGTCCGGGCAAGGTGTTCGACTTCTCCAACGTGTCGGACATCGTCATCGACAACATCTGGAACGAGCACATGGTGTGCCTCTACTGGGGGGCCAACACCGACCGGATCACCGTCAAGAACTCCCGCATCCGGAACATGTTCGCCGACGGCATCAACATGACCAACGGCTCGACCGACAACCTGGTCTCGAACAACGAGGCCAGAGCGACCGGCGACGACAGCTTCGCGCTCTTCTCGGCGATCGACGCGGGCGGCGCGGACATGAAGAACAACGTCTACGAGAACCTGACCTCGATCCTCACCTGGCGCGCGGCGGGCATCGCCGTCTACGGCGGCTACGACAACACCTTCCGCAACATCCACATCGCCGACACCCTGGTCTACTCCGGGATCACCATCAGTTCCCTGGACTTCGGCTACCCGATGAACGGTTTCGGCACCGGACCGACGACCGTCGAGAACGTCTCCGTCGTCCGGGCCGGCGGCCACTTCTGGGGGGCGCAGACCTTCCCCGGCATCTGGCTGTTCTCCGCGGACAAGGTCTTCCAGGGCATCCGGGTCAACAATGTCGACATCGTGGATCCGACGTACAGCGGCATCATGTTCCAGACCAAGTACGAGGGAGGACAACCGGAGTTCCCGATCAAGGACACCGTCTTCACCGACATCTCGATATCCGGCGCCCGCAAGAGCGGTGACGCCTTCGACGCCAAGTCCGGCTTCGGTCTATGGGCGAACGAGATGCCCGAGAGCGGACAGGGCCCGGCGGTCGGCGAGGTCACCTTCAACGGCCTGAGGCTCAGCGGCAACGCGCAGGACATCAGGAACACGACCTCCACCTTCAAGATCAACATCAATCCGTAGGGCGGGCAGGGCGAGGTCCGGTCGACGATCGGGGTGAGGCCCCGGTCGACGATCGGGCCAGCGCAAGCCACTTGCGTGGCTTGCGCTAGCCTTGCGCGTATGACGCGACGACTTGCTCAGGTGGCGAAGAAGGTTGGAGTCAGCGAGGCCACGGTCAGCCGGGTCCTCAACGGCAAACCAGGAGTCTCCGAGGCCACCCGCCAGTCCGTGCTCACCGCGCTGGACGTCCTCGGCTACGAGCGGCCCACCCAGCTGCGGGGCGAGCGGGCGCGGCTGGTCGGGCTCGTGCTGCCGGAACTGCAGAACCCGATCTTCCCCGCCTTCGCCGAAGTCATCGGCGGGGCGCTGGCCCAGCAGGGACTCACCCCCGTGCTGTGCACGCAGACCAAGGGCGGCGTCTCCGAAGCCGACTACGTGGAGCTGCTGCTCCAGCAACAGGTGTCCGGCGTCGTGTTCGCCGGAGGCCTGTTCGCGCAGGCGGACGCCCCGCACGACCACTACCGGCTGCTCGCCGAGCGACAAATCCCTGTCGTGCTCGTCAACGCCTCCATCGACGGCCTGGACTTCCCGTGCATCTCGTGCGACGACGCCGTCGCCGTCGAGCAGGCGTGGCGGCACCTCGCCTCGCTCGGCCACGAACGCATCGGCCTCGTTCTCGGCCCCGGTGACCATGTGCCCTCCCGCCGCAAGCTGGCGGCCGCCCAGGCGGCGGCAGAAGCGGCCGGGACGGAGCTGCCGGAGGAGTACGTCGAGCGCTCGATGTTCTCCCTCGAGGGCGGTCAGGCCGCGACCGGTCGGCTCCTGGAGCGGGGCGTCACCGGCATCATCTGCGCGAGCGACCCGCTCGCACTCGGCGCGGTACGCGCCGCCCGGCGGCGCGGGCTCGCCGTACCCGGCGACGTGTCGGTCGTCGGCTTCGACGACTCGGCGTTCATGAACTGCACGGAGCCCCCGCTGACGACGGTACGGCAGCCGATCGAGGCGATGGGGCGGGCGGCGGTCGAACTGCTGACCGCGCAGATCCAGGGGGGCGAGGTGCCGCCGGGCGAGCTGCTGTTCGAGCCGGAACTGGTGGTCCGGGGGTCGACGGCGCAGGTGCGGCGACCCTAGCGGCGGGGCGGGGCGGGGCGGGGCGGGGCGGTTGCGCGGGGCCGTTTCCCCTTCCCCCATGCCGCGAATTTGCGGAGCCCGCGCAGCATCTTGCGCCCACCGCCCCCGTTCCGGCCGACCCATATCCTGGGGACCGAAGTGCAGCCAAGCCCTGGAGGTGCCGTCTTGAGCACGTCGCAGATCCCCGTCATCGTCCTCGCGGGCTTTCTGGGATCCGGTAAGACGACCTTGCTCAACCACCTGCTGCGGACCAGTCGCGGCACCCGGATCGGCGCGATCGTCAACGACTTCGGGTCGATCGAGATCGACGCGATGACGGTGGCCGGACAGCTCGGCGACTCCACGGTCTCCCTCGGCAACGGCTGCCTGTGCTGCGCCGTCGACGCGAGCGAACTGGACGTCTTCCTCGAGAAGCTCACCCGCCCGGCCGTCGGCCTCGATGTGATCGTCATCGAGGCGAGCGGGCTCGCGGAACCGCAGGAGCTCGTGCGCATGGTGCTGGCCAGCGAGAACGAGCGGATCGTGTACGGCGGTCTCGTCGAGGTCGTCGACGCGGCCGAGTTCGAGCAGACCCGGACACGGCACCCGGAGATCGACCGGCACCTCGGCGTGGCCGACCTGGTCGTACTGAACAAGGCCGACCGGGCCGGTGAGGACGCCCTGCGCGGGCTGCGTGAGCGGATCACAGGTCTCGCCGGCCGGGCCGCGGTGATCCCGGCGTCGTACGGCCGCGTCGACGCCGAGCTGTTCTTCGAACCGCGCCCGCCGTCGGAGCGCGTGGGCCAGCTCTCCTTCGACGATGTCCACGACGATGTCCACGACGACGAGCACGACGACGACCACGAACCCCACGCCCACGACTGCGGTGGCACCGGGCACGGCGGCCATCTGCACGCCGCCTACCAGAGCGCCTCGTTCACCTCGGACGACCCGCTCCATCCTCGCCGGCTGCTGGACTTCCTCGACTCACGGCCAAAGGGCCTCTACCGCATCAAGGGCTTCGTCGACTTCGGCGCTCTCGATCCCCGTAACCGCTACGCCGTCCACTCCGTCGGCAGGTTCCTGCGTTTTCGTCCCGAGCCCTGGCCGCCGGGTGACGGTGGGCGGCAGACGCAGCTGGTGCTCATCGGCTCCGGCATCGACGCCCCCGCCCTGCTGGCGGAGCTGGACGCCGCACGCGTCACCGGCGCGCAGGACGCCCCGGAGGAACACAGCATGTGGGGAATCCTGCGGTACGTACGCGACGAGTCCTCCGACGAACCGTCCGACATCCTCTCCGACATTGCGTCCGACATTGCGTCCGACATTGCGTCCGACGACCCGTCCGAGGATCTCCTGGTGAGCGACCGTCCGGACTGATCCGCGAAGGATCGGTCCGGACGGCCCCTTGCCGCACCACGTCCGAAGACGCGGCGTGGCCCTAGTTGTATTGATCACGAGCGTTGTTGACAGTCGCGGGTCTTGATCATGGCGAAGACCTCCGGTGTGGTGGAGGTGTCTAGGCTTCACACCACGCACGG
>NZ_JBIVAU010000013.1:28106-147068 GCF_044745705.1 Streptomyces sp. NPDC086835 | reverse complement strand
GCCGCACGAAGTCCCACTCGGCATCGGTCAGTTCATGGCGACGTATCACCCGACCATGATCCACCAACCAAGATCACATTGACGACAGACCCTAGTGAGGGCCCACCTTCCCGCCGTTCATGAGGCTCACGCTGCCGGAAAATCCCGGCAGGCTCGCGCGACACACGCGGACACGCCCCGCAGGGAACGCGGTGGTACTCCCGGGCCTGGCGCAGGCCCCGGGAAACCATCGCGAGGCTTGGACAGGACTACCGAGCGGCCGACTTTCGCCCCGCAGACCGCCCAACTCGAGTCGTCACGACGGGCTGACCTGGGAGGCTCCGAGCGTCGTCGGCCAACTGTCGGTCGACGTCGTACCGGCACCGCCGCGGCTGGACGGAGAATACGAAATCACGTGCTGGATTTCGCCCCCGCAGCCCCGTTACGGCGACAAGGAACCGCCCGTTACCCGATCACCTGTCCGTATCGAGCCTCGAGGAGCACCCATGCATACCTCGCCTCGCCCTGCCCTCGTCCGCAGGAGACCCGACTCGGCGCAGGGGCGGCCGGGGCGGCTCACCGTCGTGGGCGGCCACCTTCACGCCGGCGAGGTTCTGGACCGGGAAGCACGTCGGGAGGCATTCGAGATGCTGACCCACGGCCCTTCGTACAGGGCGCTGGACCGGCCCGAGCGGGGAGGCCCACTGTGAAGCGGTTCTTCGGGAAGATCAGCCTGGCCGAGCCGGAGGTCTCCGACGCAGAGCGCGAATTGTTCGGCGGCCCGCTGCGCTACGACTTGGGCTGGTCCCAACACGAGCACGCGCGGTTGGACTTGACCATGCTGTCCGCGCTCCGATCGATGCCCACTCTGGTCGGCGCGACCCTGCGCATGGCCTGGAATGCGGATCGCCGGGCACTCATCGCCGTCGGGATCAGCGAGATCGGGCAAGGCATCGCCGCTGCCGTCGGGCTGCTTGCCGTCAATGCCGTGATGCACGCCCTCCTCGGGTCCGGCAGTGCCGTGGAGCGGCTGCATGCTCTGTTACCCGGGCTGCTGGCGGCCGCTGCGATCGCCGTCGTCAACTCCGTTCTTGCCGGATGGTCCACGTCCCGAGCGGGCCGCCTGGAACCCCTCGTCGAGCGGATCGCCACCACCCAGTACCTGGCTGCCGCAGCCTCCGTCGAACTGGAAGCCATCGACGACCCGGACTTCCGCCGCTTGATCGACATCGCCCAGTACGGCCCGGCCAGCGCCCGCAGCATGATCGGCGCCTGTGTCGCCGCACTGAACAGCACCATTTCCCTGGTGGCAACGGCCGGCGTGCTCACCGTCCTGCACCCGGCGCTGCTGCCCATGCTGATCCTCATCGCCGCGCCCCGCGGCTGGGGCGCCATGCGCGTGGCCCAGGAGCGCTACGTGTCGGTGATGAGCTGGATCGAGCACCTGCGGGCCAGCCGCCTCATCGGCAGTCTCTTGACCGAGCGCACGGCCGCCCAGGAAGTGCGCATCCACGGCGTCGGTCCTTTCCTGCTCAGCCGGTACAAGAGCATGGCCCGAAGCGCCGAGGCCGAGCAGGAGCGGCTGGCTTCCAGCAAGGCGGTCACCGAGTGGGTCGCCGCCGCGCTGTCCGGAGTGGCGATGGCGGCCACCTACGGAACCATGATCTGGCTCGTCATGAGAGGGCACATGAGCCTGGCGGTGGCCGGCACCGCGGTGATCGCCGTCCGCTCCGGATCGGCGAGCCTCGGCGCCCTGGTGATGAATGTGAATCAGCTGCATGAGGAGTCCCTCTACGTCCGCGATCACGCACGTTTCCTGACGGAGGCCGCCCGACACGCGATCCCCCAGGAGGGCGATCCGGTCCCGGAAGTGGTCGGGCAGGTCGCCCTCGACCAGGTCACCTATCGCTATCCCGACCGCGAAGCTCCAGCGTTGGACCATGTGACGCTCACGCTGCCCATGGGCTCGGTCACGGCCGTGGTGGGCGAGAACGGCTCCGGCAAGAGCACCCTGATGAAGATTCTCTCGGGCCTGCTGCTGCCCCAGGAAGGGACCGTGCGGTGGGGTGACTCGGACATCGTCGGCCTGGAACGCTCCCAGGTCTTCGACCGCGTCGCACTGCTCACTCAGGATTTCCAACGCTGGCCCATGACGGCCGCGATGAACATCCGGATCGGGCGCCCCGACCACGATGCCTCTCCGGAAGACCTGCGGGCATCCGTCGACCACGCGGGAGCCGACTCGGTCATCGCCGACCTCCCCGACGGGCTGCAGAGCCTGCTGGCCCGCATGTTCCGCGGAGCCATCGAACTGTCCGGCGGCGAATGGCAGAAGGTCGGCCTGGCCCGCACCCACTGGAGAAACTCGACCTCACCGGCGGACAGCGTTCTCATCGTGGACGAACCCACTTCCGCTCTCGACCCGGAAGCCGAGATCGAGGCGTTCGACCGCATCCGCCGGCTCGCCGCACCGAACCGCGCTGTCGTCCTCGTCACCCATCGCATGTCCGGCGTCCGCCACGCCGACCGCATCTACGTCCTGCACCAAGGGCGGCTGGCGGAACACGGCAGCCACGACGAACTCATGGCTGCCCAGGGGCGCTACGCCTCGATGTTCGCTGCACAGGCCGCCCAATACGCCCCCGCCGGCACCATCCCGCGCCCCGCCTCACCCACCGTCGCGGATCCCGCATGAAACCTCCGAAGAACCTCCGGCCGGAAGGCTCACCGTGTCGACCTCACCCACCACCACCGAGCAACACGAACCGAGCATCCTGCGCAGCCGCCTCGCCGATCAGCTCGTCGCAGCCGGTCATGTCCGCACTGCCGCCGTCGAGGCCGCGTTCCGCACGGTGCCCCGCCACGCCTTCGCGCCCGAAGTGCCGGTGGAGACCGCGTACACCGACGACATCATCCCCACCCGTCACACACCCGACGGCCGTATCAGCAGCTCCGTGTCCGCGCCCTGGTTACAGGCCGACATGCTCGAAGCAGCCCGGCTGCGGCCCGGCCACCACGTCCTGGAAATCGGTTCGGGCGGCTACAACGCCGCCCTGATCGCCGAACTCGTCGGCCCGACAGGCAGCGTCACCACCGTCGACATCGACGCCGTTGTCACCGAGCGTGCCACCGGCTGCCTCAAGGCCACTGGATACGACCACGTCCGCGTCATCACTGCGGACGCCGCACGCCTGCCGCCGGACGCCGTTCCCGCCGGCTCGTTCGACGCCGTGATCGTCACGGTCGACACCTGGGACCTGCCCTGGATCGGCCTCGTCGCGGACGGCGGACGCCTCGTCGCGCCACTGCGCATCCACCAGTACGTCTGGTCCATCGGCTTCACCAAGCGCGATGGCGAGCTGATCAGCGACGAGCCTCTCACCGTGTGCGGATTCGTCCCCATGCAGGGCGCCGGAGCCTGGGACACGAACCACCGCACCGTCCCCCGGCACGGCATCCACCTCGCCTTCGAGGACGGAACACCCCAACCCGTCGACCGACTTGCCTCAGCGTTCGACCGGCCCCGCACCGAGGTCCGCACGAACGTCACCGTCGGCGGCGAAGAACCCTTCGACTCCCTCAACCTGTACCTGGCCGGCGCACTTCCGGGGTTCTGCCGCCTGGCCATCGACCCGGACCACGACACCGGCATCATCTGTCCGCCGCCACCCCGGACCTGGCCCGCCGCCGCGATCGTGCGCGGCAATTCACTGGCGCGGCTGGCCCACGACAGGATCCGTGACGACGAACACGGCAAGGGCGTTTACGAGTTCGTCATCCATGGCTACGGTCCCGCAGGCCGGCAGGCAGCCACCGAGATGGGCGAACAGGTCCGGCACTGGCAGCGCAACCACCGTGCCGCCACCTGCCCGCACATCACCGTTCGCCCCCGAACCGCCGAGTCGGCAGACCCATGCGCTGCGCACATCGCTGCGCACATCATCGAGAAGAAGTACACGCGACTCGCGATCCGATGGCCGGTCGTTCCCGGCACAGCCGCCCTCCTCACCGACGACCAGGGCCGCTACCTGCTGCACCTGCGCTCCGCGAACAAACCCATCTGGCGCGCCGGTCACTGGGCCCTCCTCGGCGGCAACACCGAAAGCGGCGAGACATGCGACGACGCCATCGCCCGCGAACTGCGCGAGGAGACCGGCCTTACCGTCCCTGATCTCACACCCTTCGCCACCGTGGACACACTCGACGCGAACGGCACATTCAAGGACCGGGTCCGCGTCTATCAGGGCACGCTCAACCGGCCCGCTCACGAGATCGAACTGACCGAGGGCGTTCAGCTGCGGTGGACCCGCGTCGACGAGACGGCCGAGATGAGCATGGACCCTGGCACGGCTGCCGTCATCCGCGAACACCGACGCCACCCGCGCCCCGGCCTCGACGTCAACGGCACGCCGCCCACCATCCAGGTCCGCGAGCCGAGCGATCACCGAAGCCGCAGCATCGTCGGCGCCCACCTCGTCCTCGTACGCGACGGCACCGTACTTCTCGGCAAGCGCCATCCCGATAGCGCGTTCGCGCCCTCCACCTGGCACCTGCCGGCCGGACACCGGGAGCAGGGTGAGTCCGCACTGGCCTGCACGGTTCGCGAGGCAGCAGAGGAAACCGGTCTGATCATCGCCGAGGGTGACCTCAGGCTGGTGCACACCCTGGACCTTCTCGACGTCGGCAGCACGATCCCTCGCGTGCAGCTCTTCTTCAGCGCATCCCAGTGGGAAGGAGAGCCCCGTGTCCTCGAACCGGACCGATGCACCGAGTGGCGATGGTGGCCACTGAATGCGCTGCCCGCGCAACTCGTCGACTACACCCGCACCGCGCTGACCGCCATCACGCGCGATCAGCCCTACACGCACATGGGCTGGACCTCATGAACTGCCCCGCAGACGCGGAGACGGCCGGCGCGGCGTACTGGGAGCCAGTCTGGCACCAGGGCCGGCGCTACCGGACCATCGACGCAGCCGAAGCCGCAGCCATGCGCCGGCAGCTCGGCCCGGGCCGAGGCCGACCCGCGCTCGACATCGGCTGCGGCGAAGGCGCACTGGCCGACCGGCTCACCCAGCTCGGCTACCGCATCACAGGCATCGACTGCGCGCCCACCGCGGTGGCAGCCGCCCGACGCAACCACCCGGACCTTGACGTCCGGCTCCACGACTTCGAAACCGACGACCCCGTCCGCCTTCCCCACTCGGCGTTCACCGTCATCACCTGCCGACTCGTCTTCCGGTGGATCACCTGCAAGCCTGCATTCCTCTCCCGCGTACGGAGCCTGCTCGTACCCGGCGGCACGTTGTGGGTGGTCACCTCCATCCACACCCGCTCCCAGGGGCAGGCCAAGGTATGGGACCTCAGCACCCAAGAAGCCGACCTGCTCACCACGTCGTGGTCCCGGGTCCACCTGATCGAGCTCGATCCTTCCTTTCACTGCTACGCCCTGCAGCCCTGACCTCGCCCATCCCTACGGAGGGAATGCACTCATGACAGCGCAGTCCATCAACGACGAGAGCTGGACCATCTACGGGCAGCGCCAGCTGGACCACGGCTACTCGCCACCGGTGCCGGACCGCATCGACTGGGGGTTCTGGCCCGGCATCGGCCCCGGCGCCGAGATCCTCGGCGGTTTGCGAGGCAAACGCGTACTCGACATCGGATCGGGGCCCGGCCACCACGCCGTACACCTCGCGCGTACACACGGCGCCCTCGTGGACGGGGTCGACATGTCGCCCACGCAGCACCAACGCGCCATGGCCGACCACGGCAGCGAACCCGGCGTGCGATTCGTCTGCGCTGACGTCGCCGAGCATCTGGACGGCGCAGAGCCCTACGACGTCGCCTACGGCATCCGCACCTTCGGCTGCGTCGACCCGCACCATCTGCTCCCCGCCCTGCGGGACGGACTCACCGAGAGGGCTCCCCTCGTCTTCTCCGCCCTGCATACCGACAGCGACGGCCGAGGGCCCTCCAGCACTGTGGCGCCGCGCGAGCAAGTCATCCGGCTACGGGACGAGGAACCCATCGCCACCCGGATGTGGGTGCTCACTCCGCACTTGTGGGAGGAACTGCTCACCGACCACGGTTTCACCGTCGAGGCGATGGACCTGTTGTGTGCACCGCAGGACGACAACCCTGTAGTGATCCAGCTCGTCCGGGCGAGGCGCCGACCGTGTCGACAGCCGACCCGTGCCACCGACCACCCTCGCACGCACCGGCTGCCGGCCCCCTAGTACTGCAACGGTCTTTGTCGTGACGGTTGGGCAGGTGCGGGTGGTGTGTGGCCGCGTCGTTTGTAGTGGCTTATGCGGGCTTGGTGCTGTCGTCTGCGGCGCCAGTGTGACTAGTGCAGGACGTGGTCGACAGACGCCGGGCGGCGGTGGGTGAGGCGGTGGATCAGACGCCTGAGTTCGGGGAGGCTGAGGGGGACGAGGTCGGAGGATCCGTTTCTGCTTTTGCGGCGTCGAGTTCGCGGGCTCGCAGGACGGTGAGGCAGGCGTGGGCGGCCATGGCCAGGGTCATGTGTCGGTGCCAGCCGGGATAGCGGCGGACCTGATAGTCGTCCAGCCCGCACTCGCCCTTGGCGGTCTGCCGGCGACGCGGATCAGCTCGTCGAGTGTGGTTCCGGCCGGGCAGTAGGCGATGTAGTAGGAGACCTCCCCGGGCCGGCTCACACTGCGGCGGGCGATCACCCAGTGCTGCCGGTCGGGCCGGTGCCATGGGCGGACCTCGACCCTCGCCCAGTCGAAGACGCGGGGGCCGTGAGCCCCCTCGCCGCATGAGCGGCGCTTCCACTTCTGCCTTGGCAGCCCGTGAAACAGGTCGTGGACGGGGTGGTCGATGGCCCAGCGGGTGACGTCGGTGTCGTGGCGGGTGGTGGCCATGACGTGGAAGACATCGGCCTGCTCAAGCTCGGACCGCCAGCCCTTGGAGAAGCCGTAGGCGGCGTCCGCGGTAACCCACCGGAACGGGATCCGGTCCGCGATCGCCCGGCGGACCATGGTCTTGGCCATCACCACCTTCGTCTCCAAGCCGACCGCGTCGTCGATGCCGGCCAGGCGGCACCGGTCACGGTCATCCGTCCACGACGTGGGCAGATACAAGCGGCGGTCGATCAGTGTGCGGCCGCGGCCGGCGGCATAGGCCAGGAAGACTCCGATCTGGCAGTTCTCCGTGCGGCCCGCAGTTCCGGAATATTGCCGCTGGACACCGGCCGACTGGGTGCCCTTCTTCAGGAAGCCGGTGTCGTCGCCGATCAGGATCCCGTCCCTAGCGCCGATGCTCTCCACCACGAAATCGCGCACGTCGTCGCGGACCGCGTCCTCATCCCAGTCGGAAAGGTCCAGCAGGCGCTGGACCCCGTCCGGACGGAGCTGCCCGACCTGCTCGGCCAGCGTCCAGCCGTTCTTCCGCTCCAACGGAGCCAGCAGCCCGGCCAGGTAGTCCAGCGCCCGATCGCGGGGCTCCGACCTGCCAAAACGATGCGCGATGCGGGCATGGAACCCGGCTATCCCCTCGAACCACGACTCGACCTGCTCAACCGTCAGCTCATCGGCACACAGATACACCACCGAGCCCCACACGACATCCGTCACTCAGATGCGGTTGCAGGATTAGGCTGACCGGATGACAGCTGATCGCACAGCAGCCAAGTACCGCCGCATCCTCGCCCTGGCCGGCGCGGCCGGGATCGCCCTTGCAGGGAGCGCCTGTTCCTCGTCCGGGAGTTCCGGCGGGGCAGCCTCGGGCGGTGAGAGGCTGTCCTACGACCGGGTCGCCTCGACGGCGAAGCAGCTGACGAGTACGTCGGCCTGCCCGTTCGGCCTAGACCCGGCGGCGGCGCTGAAGGCGGCCGGTGCCGAACGGACCGTCACCCCGGCGGCGTCCGGCGGCGACCCCGCGGCTCAGGGGACCGTCGACCCGGGCCGGCCGGCTGAGGCCTGGCCCAGCGGGCAGCCCACGCCGTCGTTTGGGCTCCCCTCCAACCCCGCCGTCCCGCCGCACACGTCCGTCGTCTGCAACTTCACGGCTTCGGAAGCCCCGGTGGAGATCGACCTCGTGGCCGCGTCCGAGGGCGGGGTGGCGGTGAACCTGGCGCTGCCGCAGATCGCCCGCCTCGGCAACCTCGGCGCCGACGAGGTGATGGCGTTCTCCAAGGACAGGCCCGGGATCGGCCAGACCAGGGTCACCCCGGGCCGGGGCACGGTCGCCGTCGCACGGGTGGCGGTGGCGGGCAAGGGCGACTTGGCGCTCGTGGTCTCCCAGGGATGGCCCGTCACCAAGGCGGACCCGGCCCTGGCCGGCGAGTCGCTCAGGAAGGTCGCCGAGGCACTCGCGGCCCAGCTGCGGCCGTAGGCGGCGCTGGCCGGCGACCCGCCGCGCACTGCTCGCCGCCCGACCGGAGTGAGCCGGTGCGGTACCCGGGAGGGCCGAACCGGAGGTCGCCAGGGCCCGCGGCCGGGGCCGCCTCGGAGCCCCGGGTGACTCCGAACGAGTACCACGACTCGACCTGCTCAACCGTCAGCTCATCGGCGCACAGGTACACCAACGAGCCCCACACCACATCCGTCACGCAGATGCGGTTGCAGTACTAACGGATGTGGAGGCCGATCTCGATCCGCCGAGAGGTGAGCTGAAGCACGATAGTTGTCACATAGGCAGGCTTTTTGTCACCAAGATTGCGGAACGGGCTCCGCAGGCCGACCGACGATGTCCGCCGTCATCCAATCGAGGCGTTGCACAGCGAACCTAGTCGTTCAGGGTTCCGAGTCAGCGAACCTCGCTCTTCGTTCCGACGCCTTCGAGTTTGGTCGGTGCTCCACGATTGGAGGAAGGTGAAGGCGTACGGCGCGGAGCCGTGGTCGTGGAGGTGCTCCAGCCTGGAAACCCCATCCACACCGGCGCCGTCCGGGCGTACGAGGTGATTCGGATGCTGTCGCGGGACGGGCGGCCGACCCCGCTGGGGGACGCGATCGCGCACTACGGGCGGATCGCCAAGTCGCTGCACATCCTGCGCCTGGCCGACGAGCCCGGCTAACGCCGCCAGATCAAGGCGCAGGCCACCCTCCAGGAGGGCCGCCACTCCCTCTCCCGGAAGATCTTCCACGGCCGCTCGGGACAGCTCTACCAGCGCTACCAGCGCTACCAGGACGGTATGGAGGACCAGATCGGCGCCCTCGGCCTGGTCCTCAGCGCCGTAGTCCTCTTCAACACCCGCTACATGGACGCCGCGGTGAACCAGCTGCGCGCGGACGGCTTCGACGTCCGCGACGAGGACGTGGCCCGCCTCTCGCCGTTCGTGCGGCAGCACATCAACATGCTCGGCCGCTACTCCTTCCAACTCTCCGACATACCCGGCGGACTGCGCCCCCTACGCGATCCGCATGCCCCCAAGGACGAGTGACCGCCTCCTGCCGGGTCACCTGCATCCCCGCCCTGGCGCTATTCAGCATCGGAGTGGGTGCAGCGAGGCGCCAGGGACGGCGGCTCGCTGCACCCACTTGTGTTCCTCAGCGGCGGGCCTGGTACACGACATGCCGAGAGGCATGCCCGCGGCAGATCGAATTGTCCTCGGCTTGGGCCGGGGCCGGGGCAGCCGAGGACCGTCGCTGTCAGTGGGCGGTCCAGCCTCCGTCGACCGGAAGTACGGCACCCGTGAGGTAAGAGGCCGCTGGGCTGGCCAGCAGGACTGCCGCGCCGACCAGTTCTTCAGGGTCGGCCCAGCGCCCCATGGGGACTTGGTGATCGAGGAAGTCCCGTACGTGCGGGTCGTCATCGATGCCGTCGTTCAACGGTGTGCGAAAGGGACCTGGAGCCAGCGCGTTGACACAGATACCGTGGCCGGCGAGTTCGGCACCAAGGCTGCGGGTGAGTTGGACGACCGCGCCCTTACTGGCCGCGTAGCCTGCCCGACCTGCGGCACCGACGAGCCCGAGAGCACTGGCCAAGGTGACGATGCGGCCATACCCGGCACTGCGCATCACCGGCACGACCGCCTGGCAGGCGAGGAAGGTTCCGACGACATTGACATCCAGGCAGCGACGCAACGTGACAGCGTCGAGCGCCCCGAGCTCGCCTCGCGCCTGGATCCCGGCGCTGGTCACCAGCACGTCCACACGGCCGTACTCGGTGACGATCTCCTCGACGAGGTGGTGAACCTCGTCCTCCTCGGTTACGTCGCAGGCGAGGCCCAAGGCAGCATTGCCCGTCTGGGCAGCTATCTCGGCCGCCGCCTGACGGCACACCTCTGGCCGCCGGCTGGCCACCACCGTCGTGCATCCGGCGGACGCCAGGCCCAGCGCGATGGCCCGGCCGAGCCCGGTCGAGCCCCCGGTGACCAGAGCCACCTGCCCGGACAGATCCGTCCCCGGTCCGACGGACCCCTTCGTCATGGGCCTACGGGGAGCAGAAGTCCACCTGTGAACCGGACAAGTTCGCCAGCGGTGGTGGGGAAGACCGTGCGGGGAGTTCCGGCGGCGGCCCAGACCCGGGCGTAGTCGGCCAGCGCTGCATCGACCACGGTGGGAAGCGCACGGGGGTGGCCGACGGGTGCCACACCTCCGATCGCCTGTCCGGTGGCCTGGCGTACCTGCTCGGGGGTGGCGCGCCGGAGCTTGCCACGCCCCCACCGGGCGGCGAGTGCCGTGGTGTCCACCTTGTGCTGACCACTGGCCAGAACCAGAACGGGTTCATCATCGGAGATGAACACGAGACTGTTGGCAATCGCACCCACGTCGCACCCCAGGGCCGATGCAGCCTCGGCGGCCGTGCGCGTCGACTCCGCCAGCTCGCGTACCTGACCTGCGACGCCGGCCGCAGCGAGGACGCGGGCCACCTGCATGCTGCGAACGGGCAGGGACGCGTTTTCCTGAGGCCCCATGAGACTCCTTCATACGAGGTCGCATCATCACGTGTTCCATATACAGAACGTTCCGTATATGGAACGATAGATCTCGCGCGGCATCGGATCAACTGGCCTCGGCAACAAGGAGGGGCTCACCATGGACCTGGCCACTCGCGTCGGATTGCGCCTGCGGGATTTGCGCGAAGCGCAGGGGATGTCACTGTCCGAGCTGGCCCGCAGGTCCAAGATCGGCAAGGGGACGCTCTCCGAGTTGGAGAGCGGCCGGCGCAATCCCACCCTGGAAACGCTCTACGCTCTGACGACGGCCCTCAAAGTGCCCCTCAGCACAGCGCTGCACAATCTCGCGTTTCCCACGAAGGTCTCTGGTCACGCCGTGGACGCCATCCTCACCGAGCGATTCGAGACTGCTGCTGCGGTCACGGAAACCTACCGAGTGCGCATCCGCGCGGGAACGACGCAGGAGTCCGCCGCCCACACCCCCGGCACAACAGAGGACATCATCGTCCTCGCCGGCACCGCGCGCGTCGGCGTACTCTCCGCTCCTGCCCTGATCGGCCCCGGCATGCATGGCAGTTGGGCCGCCGACGTTCCGCACTTGTACCAAGCACCGTCCGGAGACGTCGAGGCTCTGCTGATCGTGCGCTACCCACAGTGAACCCTCATCGGCCCCACACCGGGCCGACAGCGGTCAGCGCCTGCAGTCGCCGGGCGCGAGAAGACTGGTGACTTCGGCGACCGCGTCCGCAGAGGGATGGAAGTAGCGCCGTACGTTCTCGGGCTTCTTGTGCCGGGACTTGGCCATGAGCATCAGCAGGCTCGCCCCGGCCTCGCCGAGGTGAGTGAGTCCGGAGTGCCGCCACTCGTGCAAGTCCCAGCCCGTGCCGCTCTGGCCGCCGAGGGCGGTGTGCTCGTCCAGCAGCATGCGGGCCTGCCCGTACGACAACCGGACCAGCCCGGTGTCCGGGCACACGTCGCGCGGGCTGACGACCTTGCCGGGGCCGGGCCTGCGGTGGGTGACGAACACCGGCCCACGCGTCGGGCCTTGAGCAGGCGGGGCAGTAGGCGGGGTGCCGGCGTCCCAGTACACGGTCTCCAGCACGTAGTCCTCGCGCACCGCGCCGCGGCGGCGGGTGCGCGGCCGGGCGCCCTCGGCCTTCACTGGGGCGCGGCGCCCGGCGAGATCCAGTTCCTCGATGTTGACGCCGATCGTGCCGGGTGGTGGCCATGACGTGGAAGACATAGGCCCGCTCGAGTTCGGTCCGCCAGCCCTTGCTGAAACCGTAGGCGGCGTCCGCGGTCACCCACCGGAACGGGATCTTCTCCGTGATCGCCCGGCGGACCATCGCCTTGGCGATGGCGACTTGGGTTGCCGAAGCCCGAGGTCTACCGGCAGCTGTCGGTTGCCACCGGATCGAAGCTGGTGTTCCTGGCGGGGCAGGTCGCCCGCGACGCCGACGGCCGGCCCGTGGGCGACGGAGACTTCGCCGCTCAGGTCGAGCAGTGCTATCTCAATGTCGCCACCGCTCTGGCCGGGATCGGCGGCTCCTTCGATGACGTGGCGAAGCTGACCATCTACGTCGTCGACTGGAGTAGCGCCGCCATCAGGTAGACGACCTGCCCGGCCGGGCGTGGCGCCTCGAGGGTCGGCAGGGCCTTGCCCTCCGCCTTGGCGGCGATGACCTGCTCGAGCGCCTTCCTGTATTCGTCGTGGTAGTCGGACAGGTCGTCCTGGCCCATGGCGTCCATGAGGGCGAGCGCCCGTCGACCTCGGAGTCGCCGATCTCGACGGGCGGCGGGGCGAGCTCAGCGGAAGAGCGAACTTCGTCGGGCCAGTGCATGGAATGGAGGACCAGGGCGTCACCCTTGACGCGCAGCAGACCGAGGCGCTCCCGGCCGCGGAGAGCGAACTTCGCCACCGCCACCTTGCTGGAGCGCTCGAGGGCCTGGCGGAGCAGCTTGTACGGCTTCGCCGAAACCTGCCCGTCGGCCTCCAGGTAGTACGAGTCGCCGATCCGGACGGGGTCGATCGACTCCGCCGGCACGAACGCCACGATGTCGATCGCCCGCGCGGTCGGCAGCGGCATGCCCTCGCGGCGCTGTGCGGCTCCTCAGTACTCTCTGCTGAGCTGAGATCCGCCATTCTGCCTCGTGAGCTCAACTGAATCCGCGATGCCTCAACCGCCCGTGGTTGCAGTTGTCACGGGAACCGGCATGTTCGCCCACCCCTGGTCGACTACTCGTTCGAGCTAACGAAGCGTCAGGACGTGAGGAAACGGGAGCGGGGGAGCCCCGGCGGCCACTTTGCACCGTGGGTCACGGATAGGAGTCCAGGGCCCGGAACAGCGCCCGCAGCCGGGCGCAGCGTGCGGCACCGATGGGCCAGGAGCCGGGTGGGGACGTGGTGGAGGTTAAGCAAAAGAGCTCGCAGGTGCCTGCTGCGGGAGCGTGGAGTGTGCCAGTGACTGCCGCGCCAAAGGAGTGGGGTGCGAGTACGAGATCGACGGCGATCGTCGCAAGATCACCGACGACGGCGTCGGCACCGGCCCGCGAACGGGCCGCTCGAGCCCCGTAGTTCCCGGAGGCAAGGGTCAAGGTGGTCGCGGTGCCACACCGAGGGGCCGGTGTAGCCACAGGTGGCCGGGTCGGTGAGCTCCTGCCAGGCGAGCCACAGAGCGTGCAGGCGGGCGACAGCGACGGTGTGCTCGAACCACAGGTGACACCACCTGGCGTCGGCAGACGGCTCGGCCAGGTAACCGGATACGAGAACCCCCTCCACCCACTCGACCAGGGCGCGCAGTTCGTCGTCGTACTGCGGAGGGTCGAGCAGCAGGATCCCCGCACCCGCGGGGGATGGCTTCTCCCGCTGTTGGGCTCAACCAAGGACTGACACGGAGGGTGGTGCGGGAAGCGGTGACCATCCGGTCCCTTGGCCTTGTGAGACCAGGAATGTCTGGCCAGAAGGGCTCGGACGATCGGAGACCACGGATGGGCCCTGGACAGCACGCGTACCGGGGCTTGGGGTGTCCCCGGCGGGGCGGCGAGTGACACAGGGGTGCTCCTGGGTCGGGCGTCTGCCGCAGGTCGACCCATCGACCTGCTAGTACTGCAACGGTCTTTGCCGTGACGGTTGGGCAGGTGGGTCGTTGGGTTGTCCATGGGTGGGGATGTTGTTGAGGCCCGTTCGTGGGCGGGTGGTTGAAGGCTTTGCATGATCGGTTCGTGCACCGCTTTGCCAGGTCGGAGCCGCGTGAGTCGGCGCTTGCGTATATGCAGGGGCTGGTAGCTCCGTTGGAGCGGAAGAACGGCTGGACGTTGGCGGAGGAGGCCGGGCATGCGGGTCCGGACCGGATCCACCGCTTGCTGAATCGGATCGACTGGGACGCAGATGAGGTTCTGGACGACGTGCGGGAGTACGTCCTCGAGCATCTCGGCGACCGGGAAGCAGTGCTGATCGTGGACGACACCGGATTCCTGAAGAAGGGAGAGCGTTCGGCCGGGGTCCAGCAGCGAGTCTTGTCGTATCGGGTGTCTCACCGTCCCAGTTCCGGCCCCTCCTGGTACGTCACGCTCTGGGGCGGGTGAGGCACGTGGAGCCGACGTGAGCCGACCGGTGCACTGATGTCCGGGCGGGGACTCATCGGACGTGGCCCGGCACCCGGCTCAGGTTCCGGGGAGGATACGGCGCGTTTCGTAGGCCCACATCGCGATCTCGACCCGGTTGCGGGCGCCGAGTTTGGCCATCAGGCTGGCCAGATGCGTCTTCACCGTGCTGAGGCTGATGTGCAGTGCATCGGCGATCTCGGTGTTGGTCAGCCCGCGAGCGACGGCGAGGAGCACCTGCTCCTCACGGGCGGTGACGGGGGAGACCGGCTGGGCCACGGGCCGGCCGGCGGGCAGGTCCGCGAATGCCTGGAGCAGACGAACGGTGACGCTGGGCGCGATGAGCGCCTCACCGTCGGACGCCGACCGTACGGCCTGGGCCAGAAGGTCCGGTCCCGTGTCCTTGAGGAGGAATCCGCGGGCGCCGGCACGCAGTGAGCCGTAGACGTACTCGTCGAGGTCGAAAGTGGTGATGACGACCACGGCCAGCGGATCGGCGACGCCCGGGCCGGCGACCAGCCGGGTGGCCTCGAGCCCGTCGAGTACGGGCATGCGGATGTCGAACAGGCAGACGTCGGGGCGTAGTTCGCGGGCCAGACGTACCGCTTCCCGCCCGTCGGCGGCCTCGCCGACCACCTCGATGCCGGGCTGGGCGTTCAGCATGATCCGCAACCCGGTGCGGATGATCGTCTGGTCGTCAGCGACGAGGACGCGAATGGACACCGCTCTCGCTCCTCGCTCTCGGCAGTTCGGCGTCGACATGCCAGCCCCGGTCGGTGCCCGGGCCGGCTCGTAGTGTGCCGCCGAGCAGGGTCGCGCGCTCGCGCAGTCCGGTAAGTCCGTATCCGTCGCGACCCCGGCCGGTGCGCCGGCCGTTGTCGCGCACGCTCACCCGTACCGTGTGCCGTTCCGCGGCGACCCGAACGACGAGCTCGGTCGCGTCGACCGCATGGCGCAGCGCGTTGGTCACCGACTCCTGCACGATCCGGTAGACGGCCGCGTCCACGGCCGGGGGCAGCGCGTCCAGTTCGCCGTCGAGCCCCAGGTCGACCCTGAGGCGGCCACCCGGGGTGCGCACCAGGCGCTCCAGATCCGCGACTCCGGCAGGGGGCGCCAGCTCGGCGCCGACCCCGCGGTCGCGCAGCGCGGCGACCATGGCGCGCATTTCCTCCAGCGTGCGCGCCCCTTCCTCCTCGACACCCTCCAGCGCCTCGACGGCGGCGGACGGGTCGGTGCCCGCGAGCACCCGGCCCGCCTGGGCGATGATCACCATGGCCGACACGTGGTGGGCCACCGTGTCGTGCAGTTCCCGGGCGAGCTGCTCGCGCTCGCGGGAGCGCACCTGGTCCAACTGCCGCTCGCGAGCGGTCACCCGGAACCGCACGGCAGCCCCGACCACGCCGGGCAGCAGCAGGAAGACCAAGCCCACGACCTTTTCGACGACCGGCGTCTCGTCCGTGACGACACACAGCGCGCCGGCCCCGAGGATCACCGCGCCGCCCAGCACGATCTCGCGTCCCGATCCCCACCGGGGCAGCGCGTACACCAGCACGAGCACGACCGCGCCGGTGTACAGGCCGACGGGCTCGCGCGGTGCGGCGACGAGCGAGGCCACCGGAAGCAGGATCACCGAGCCGAACGCCAGCGTCACCATCGCCAGCGGGCGGGTCCGGCGCCACAGGGGCAGCAGGCACAGCCATACGGCGAACACCACCGCCACCGGCCGCCACACGACGTTCTCGCGCAGGGTGGCCTCCAGCGCCACACCGGCAAGGCCCGCGGCGAGCAGCGCCCAGTCCCGCCGCACCCGGGCGGGCGCGTCGGGCGGCCGGGGTTCGGTCCACAGGGTTCGCAGGTCGTCTCGGAGCACGGTTCTCAGCCTAGGGACCGCGGCGTGCCGCGCATCGGCCGAAAGGACGGGTCGTCACTCCGCCCCGGGGCCGACGGATCCGCGGCCCGCGGGCCGATGCCGCGGAGCGCCGTGGCGACGAGCCTCGGCATCGGCGGCCGTACAAGGACGGCCGACGAGGTGGTTGGAGGACCCGATGCTCTCGAAAGCCCTGTTGCGCCTGGGCGCAAGCGCCGCCCGCCATCCCTGGCGGGTGATCGCGGCATGGCTGATCGCCGCCACGCTCGCCGTCCTCGCCGCCGTCGCCTTCGGCGGGCGGACCGCGGACTCGATGACCGCTCCGGGACTGGACTCCCGACGGGCCGCGGAACTGATCGAGCGGGCAGGCACCGGCCAGGAGGGGATGACCGCCCAAGTGGTCGTCACCCCCCTCGACGACGGTGCGACGTTCTTCGACGACGACGGCGCGCGCACCGCTCTCACGCGGCTGCGGGCCGAGGTGAAGCGGCTGCCGCACGTGCTCGGCACGAGCGACCCGGCGGGGGCGCTCGACGCGGGCGGGGACACCGCCGTGCGCGGCGGCCTCGTTTCGGCCGACGGGCGGATCGCGGTCGTCCGGGTGCAGTACCCCGACCAGAGCCGGCTGTCGGCCGAAGACCTCGACGCCCTCGTCGATCTCGGCGACCGGCTGCGCGCCGAGCTGCCGCTGCGCATCGAGATGGGCGGGAACCTCTTCTACGTCTTCTCCGACCCCGACGGCGGCGCGAGCGAGCTGATCGGCCTCCTCGCCGCGGCCGCGATCCTGTTCCTGGCGTTCGGTTCGCTCGTCGCCGCCGCGCTGCCGATCGGCATGGCGGTCTTCGGGCTGACCGTCGGGGTCGCCACGATGACGGTACTGGCGGGGGTGACAGAGGTCCCCACCTTCGCACCGGTCCTGGGCAGCATGGTCGGGCTCGGAGTGGGCATCGACTACGCGCTGTTCGTGCTCGCCAGGCACCGGGAGTACCTCGCGTGCGGGCTCGATCCGCAGGCGGCGGCCGGACGAGCGGTGGCAACGGCGGGGCGGCCGGTGGTCTTCGCCGGCGGCACCGTCGTCGTGTCGATCCTCGGCCTGGCGGTCGCGAACGTGCCGTTCATGACGGTGGGCGGGGTTGCCGTCTCGATCGTCGTCCTGACGATGGTGCTCGCGTCGGTGACGCTGCTGCCGGCCTTCCTCGGCGCGGCGGGCCCGCGCCTGGCCCGGGCCGGCCGGATCGGCCGGGCTCTGCAGACCAGGAAGCTGGGCCGACTCGCACGGCGGCGGGACCCGGCGGCAGGCGCCGCCCACGCCGCCGGGTGGCGTCGCTGGATCGGGCACGTCAGCCGGCACCCGGTGCCGTACGCGGTCGGCGCGGCGGGGCTGCTGCTGACCGCGACGCTGCCCGTGCTCGGCCTGCGCGTCGGCCTGCCCGACGACGGCTCACTGCCCCACAGCCGTACCGAGCGCCGGGCCTACGACCTCGTCGCCGAGGGGTTCGGCCCGGGCACCAACGGTCCCCTCGTCATCGCCGCGGACCCCACCGGTGATCCGGGAGTGCTGGACCGACTCGTCGCAACGGTCGCGGCGGATCCGGGCATCGCATCCGTCGCGCCGACGCACATCGATCGGGCCACCGGCATCGCGACCCTCGTGGTGTTCCCGACCACCAGCCCTCAGGACAAGGCCACGGCCGACACCATCGCCCGGCTGCGCACCGACGTGCTGCCCACGGCGATCGGGCACGGCCCGGCCAGGGCCCACGTCGGCGGCGCCGCCGCGAGCCTGTCCGATGTGGGCCAACGCACCAGCCAACGCCTGCCGGTGTTCGTCGCCGCCGTGCTGGCGATGTCGTTCCTGCTGCTGATGCTGGTCTTCCGCTCGATACTCGTACCGCTCAAGGCGGTACTGCTGAATCTGCTGAGCATCGGCGCGGCCTACGGCATCATGGTCGCGGTCTTCCAGTGGGGCTGGGGAGGCGCACTCATCGGGCTGGAAGCGACGGTTCCGATCGTGTCGTTCATCCCGATGTTCCTCTTCGCCATCCTGTTCGGCCTGTCGATGGACTACGAGGTGTTCCTCCTCTCCCGCGTACGCGAGGAGTACCTGCGCACCGGCGACAACGGCACGGCGATCGTTGAGGGCGTCTCGCGCACCGCCCGGATCATCACCTCGGCCGCCCTCATCATGGTGGCCGTCTTCCTGTCCTTCGCCGTCGCCGAGGACCCCTCCACCAAAATGTTCGGGCTCGGCCTGGCCACCGCGATCTTCATCGACGCCACGATCGTACGCATGGTGCTGGTACCGGCGACCATGACACTCCTCGGCCGGACCAACTGGTGGCTGCCGAAGTGGCTGGACTGGATGCTTCCCCGCGGCCCGGTCGGCACCGACGACACCGACGCGGAATCCACGGGTGAGGCCCCGCGTCCACGGCTGGTTGACCGTTGACTCGACTCCTGCCCGCCCTTGGCGTCCGGCACCTCAGCGCGTCACCTAGTACTCCAACCGTAAATCTTGATCTTCATGGGGTCTGGGCTGTTTGTCGCAGGTAGTGGCCGTCGCGGGCGCGGGCTTGGTGGCGTCGTCGCCAGTCGGACCACGAAAGCCGGTGGGCTGGGGCGTGGACGGGCTGGACAATCAGCGTGGTGAACAAATGCTGGATCTCGTTGCAGGTCAGCGGGATCAGCCCGTCCGGGGAGGGGTGACGGGTCTGTTCGTGTGCGGCGGTGATGGCGAGGAAGGCGTGCGCGAGCATCGCGAGGGTGATCCACTTGGCGCCAGGACGTCCACCGCCTCATCTGGTGTTCGTCAAGTCCGGCCAGGCCCTTTCCGGACTGGAAGGTTTCCTCGACGGTCCATCGGCGTCCGGCGACGCGCACGAGGGTGGCCAGTGGAACGGCAGTGGGTGAGTAGCAGCGATAGAAGGCGAGTTCGCTGGTGCGGCGGTTGCGCCGGATCAGCAGTTGGTGGCCGGGGCCGGGGCCGGTGTCGGTGATGTCGGCCACGGCCCAGTCGTAGAAGCGCAGCCCCTTGGCTCCTGTGCCTGTGGAGCGTTGCTGCCAGGCCCGTTTGGGCAGTTTCTTGGCCAGGGCGTCGGCCCGGAGCTTCCCGGCGTGGGTGGAGATCTGGTGGTCGCAGGCGACGGCGAGGACGTAACCGGTCTGCCGGGCTTCGAGTGCGGCGCGCAGGTGCGGGTTGGCGCCGTAGACCTCGTCACCGGTGACCCAGGCGGCGCGGATGCCGGCGTCCAGGGTGCGTGTGAGGACCGTGGTGGCCAGGGCTGGCTTGGTGGCGAAGCCGATCTCGCCTGGGATCCCGGCTGCCTGGCAGCGTTCCGGGTCATCGATCCACGAGCGCGGGACGTACAGTTCCCGGTCGATGGCGGCATGTCCGGCCGGAGCTGAGTAGACGAGATAGACGGCGACCTGCGAGTTTTCGATGCGGCCCGCAGTGCCGGTGTACTGGCGCTGCACGCCCACCGTGTGGGTGCCCTTCTTCAGATCGCCGGTCTCGTCGACGACCAATACGGCGTCCTGATCGCCGAGCTGTTCGACGACGTATCCGCGTAGGTCGTCGCGGACTGCCTCGGCATCCCACTTGGCCCGGGCCAGCAGGTGCTGCAGGCCATCCGGTGTGGCGTGTCCGGCATGTTCGGCGATCGTCCAGCAGTTTTTCCGTGGCAGGTTCGACAGCAGTCCCAGGACGAGGGACCGTGCGCGGCGTCGAGGTTCGACCCGCGCGAAGCGGCCTGCGATCCGGCCCATCAGGTCGTCGAACATGTCCAGCCAGTGAGCGGGGTCTAGGCCATGGCTTGCGGCCTCCGCTTGATCCTCGTTGGTCCACACAGCACGCGATGATCATCGGTGGCCGCACCTGTCTTCACATCGCCCCTGACCAGCGAGATCGCGACCTATGGCTAGATTACTTAGGATATGTTCTGTTGTCAATCTCGAGGCCTTCGGTTGGAGGAGGTTCGTGATGGCGCACGATGGCGGGTTGAGGCTGCATCTGCAGCGTGTCCTCCGCGCACCGCGCTCGGTCGTATTCCGAGCCTTGACCGAACCGCAGGAACTGGCCAAGTGGTGGGGCCCTGACGGATTCGTCACCCCAAGTGTGGAAAGCGACCTTCGGCCCGGAGGTGGTTATCGGATCGCGATGCAGCCTCCGGAAGGCGATCTGTTCTACCTGGTGGGGGAATTCGTTGAGGTCGATCCTCCGGCACGCCTGTCCTACACCTTCCGGTGGGAGGATCCCGATCCCGAGGACCGGGAGACGGTGGTGACGCTGTCGCTTCGCGACATCGGCGGTACGTGGGCCGAGTTGGACTTCAGCCAGGGCGACTTCGCCACTGAGCGGCGCCAAGCTCTTCACGAGGAAGGCTGGGCTCAGAGTCTCAACAAGCTGGAGGAGCTGATGTCGTCGGCTGCGTCGGCCTGAGATCTTTACCGCAGGGGAGAGGGTCCTGCTGGTGGCCGCACCTGTCTTCACATCACCCTGACCAGCAAGATCGCGATCTACGGTTGGAGTACTGAGCGGCAGCAGGGGTCGGAGCCATCCTCATCGGCGAGGCGGACTCAGCTGGTTCCCGCTGCTCTTGGGCGTTTCCCACTCGACCTCTTGACCTCTGTGACACCAACCACTACTTTGCGGTGGACGCCGACCCGCGACGATCGAAAGGAGGCGACCAGCAGATGTACACCAGCTCTGATCTTGGTCGCCTCGCCCACTGCACGGTCTGGGTTCCGGGTCGAATCGCGCACGGCTGCTGACACGCCGTTTCTGATGTGCCCTTCCGTGGCACATTCCGGGTTTCCCTTCACCATCTTCCGGCACGTCACTGTTGCGTGCCCTTTTGCGCCCGCTTCTCTCACGTGGCGCGTCTGAACACAGAAAGCTGCCTGAAATTGGCGAACATGATGAATCGACCCGTCGCGCACCGAAACGGTGGCCTGTCATGGTAGCGGCGCGGATCACGGTCAACGGGAAAGAAGCACCGATCTCACCGGCTGCGCCCCACACCACAACGCTGGACTTTCTGCGCGAGCGCGGCCTCACCGGCAGCAAAGAGGGCTGTGCCGAGGGTGAATGCGGCGCCTGTTCGGTCCTGGTCGCCCGTCCCGGGGTGAACAAGCCCACCGACTGGGTGGCGGTCAACGCCTGCCTGGTCCCGGTCGCGGCGCTCGACGGTCAGGAGATCATCACCTCTGAAGGTCTCGCCACCGCCGGCGAACCCGGCATGCCGGCCACCCTGCACCCGGTGCAGGAGGAGATGGCGGTCCGCGGCGGCTCCCAATGCGGTTACTGCACGCCGGGATTCATCTGCAGCATGGCCGCCGAGTACTACCGGCCCGACCGCTGCGCGCACGCGGGCCCGGACTCGGCCTCGGGCCCGGACTCCGGCTCGGGCTCGGGCTCGGGCTCCGGCTCGGGCTCGGGCCCGGCCGACAGCATCGACCACGAGCACGGTCCGAACGGTTTCGATCTGCACGCGCTGAGCGGAAACCTGTGCCGCTGCACCGGTTATCGCCCGATTCGCGATGCCGCGTTCGCCGTCGGTGCCCCCACCGATGAGGACCCGCTCGCGCAGCGTCGCGAGCAGTCCCCGCCCGCACCGGTCGCCACCGAATACACCCAGGACGACAGCGCCTTCCTGCGCAAGAACACCCTGGCAGAAACGCTGGAGTTGCTGCGCGAGCGGCCTGACGCGGTGGTGGTCGCCGGCTCCACCGACTGGGGCGTGGAGGTGAACATCCGTTCCCGCAGGGCGGATTGCGTGGTCGCCGTCGACCGGCTTCCCGAACTGCGGGAGCTGCGCGTCGAATCCGACCACATCGAGCTCGGGGCGGCGCTGACGCTCACCGAGATCGAGCGTCGCCTCGACGGCGACGTCCCGCTGCTGGCCGAGCTGTTCCCGCAGTTCGCGTCCCGGCTCATCCGCAACGGTGCGACCCTCGGCGGCAACCTGGGGACCGGCTCCCCCATCGGTGACAGCCCGCCGGTGCTGCTCGCGCTGGAGGCATCGGTGGTGCTCGCCGACGCCGACGGTGAGCGCGAGGTCCCGCTGGCGGACTACTTCACCGGCTACCGGCAGAGCGTGCGCCGTCCCGGTGAGCTGATCCGCTCGGTGCGCATCCCGCTGCCGCTGTCACCGGTCTCGGCCTTCCACAAGATCGCAAAGCGGCGCTTCGACGACATCTCCAGCGTGGCAGTCGCTTTCGCGCTCGACGTCGAGGACGGGATCGTCCGCAAGGCACGCATCGGCCTGGGCGGCGTGGCCGCCACCCCGGTCCGCGCCCTCGCCACCGAGGCGGCGCTGGAGGGCAAGCCGTGGGCGACAGAGACCGTCGAGGCCGCGGCTCGGGTGCTGCGCGGCGAGGGCACGCCGATGGACGATCATCGCGCCAGCTCCCTCTACCGCTCCGCGATGCTCGGCCAGAGCCTGCTCAAGCTGTACGCACAGACCACCGAGGCGGTGTCGTCATGAGTCATCTGTCCGAGCGCCCAGAAGCGCCTGTCGTCGGCGTCTCGATGCCGCACGAGAGCGCCGTCCTGCACGTCACCGGCACCGCGCTCTACACCGACGACCTGGTCGCTCGTACCAAGGACGTCCTGCACGCCTACCCGGTCCAGGTCATGAAGGCCCGCGGCCGGATCACCGCGCTGCGCACCGAGCCCGCGCTCGCCGTGCCCGGTGTGGTCCGTGTGCTGACCGGCGCCGACGTGCCCGGCGTCAACGACGCCGGCATGAAGCACGACGAACCGCTGTTCCCCGACGAGGTCATGTTCCACGGCCACGCCGTCGCCTGGGTGCTCGGCGAGACCCTGGAGGCGGCCCGGCTCGGTGCGGCGGCCGTCGAGGTGGAACTGGAGGAACTGCCCTCCTTGGTCACGTTGCAGGACGCGATCGCGGCCGGCAGTTTCCACGGCGCTCGGCCGGTGATGCAGACCGGTGACGTCGACGCCGGCTTCGCGGACTCCGCGCACGTGTTCACCGGCGAGTTCCAGTTCTCCGATCAGGAGCACTTCTACCTCGAGACGCACGCGGCGCTGGCCCATGTCGACGAGGGTGAGCAGGTGTTCGTCCAGAGCAGCACCCAGCATCCTTCGGAGACCCAGGAGATCGTCGCGCACGTGCTCGGGCTGCACAGCCACGAGGTGACCGTGCAGTGTCTGCGGATGGGTGGCGGCTTCGGCGGCAAGGAGATGCAGCCGCACGGGTTCGCGGCCGTCGCCGCGCTCGGCGCCAAGCTGACCGGTCGGCCCGTTCGGGTGCGGCTCAACCGGACACAGGATCTGACCATGTCCGGCAAGCGGCACGGGTTCCACGCCGAGTGGAAGATCGGCTTCGACGCCGACGGCCGCATCCAGGCCCTGGACGCCACCCTGACCGCGGACGGTGGCTGGAGCCTGGACCTGTCCGAACCGGTGGTGGCCCGTGCGCTGTGCCACATCGACAACACCTACTGGATCCCCAACGCCCGCGTCGCCGGTCGCATCGCCAGGACCAACAAGGTCTCCAACACGGCCTTCCGCGGCTTCGGCGGTCCGCAGGGCATGCTGGTGATCGAGGACATCATGGGCCGGTGCGCGCCGCTGCTCGGCCTGGATCCGACGGAGTTGCGGGAGCGCAACTTCTACCGGCCGGGCCATGGTCAGTCGACGCCGTACGGTCAGCCGGTCACTCAGCCGGAACGGATCGCGACCGTCTGGCAGCAGGTTCAGGACAACGGCGGCATCTCCGACCGCAAGCGCGAGATCGCCGCCTTCAACGCCGCGCACCCGCACACCAAGCGGGCACTTGCGATCACCGGCATCAAGTTCGGAATCTCGTTCAACCTCACCGCCTTCAACCAGGCCGGCGCGCTGGTGCTGATCTACAAGGACGGCTCGGTCCTGATCAACCACGGGGGCACCGAGATGGGCCAGGGCCTGCACACCAAGATGCTGCAGGTGGCCGCGACCACGCTGGGCATCGGGCTGCACAAGGTGCGGCTGGCCCCCACGCGGACCGACAAGGTGCCCAACACCTCGGCCACCGCCGCCAGTTCGGGGGCGGACCTCAACGGTGCGGCAGTGAAGAACGCCTGCGAGCAGTTGCGCGAGCGGCTGCTCGCGGTGGCCGCCACCCAGCTGGGTTCGAGCGCCTCGGACGTGCGTATCGTCGAGGGCGTCGCGCGCACCCTGGGCAGCGACAAGGAGCTGGCCTGGGACGACCTGGTGCGCACCGCGTACTTCCAGCGCGTCCAGCTGTCGGCGGCCGGTTTCTACCGGACCGAGGGTCTGCACTGGGATGCGAAGACCTTCAGGGGCTCGCCGTTCAAGTACTTCTCCTACGGTGCCGCCGCGGCCGAGGTGGAGGTGGACGGCTTCACCGGCGCGTACCGCATCCGGCGGGTGGACATCGTGCACGATGTCGGCGACAGCCTGTCCCCGATGATCGACATCGGTCAGGTCGAGGGTGGTTTCGTGCAGGGCGCGGGCTGGCTGACGCTCGAGGACCTGCGCTGGGACGCCGGTGACGGGCCGAACCGCGGCCGGCTGCTGACCCAGGCCGCGAGCACCTACAAGCTGCCGAGCTTCTCGGAGATGCCCGAGGAGTTCCACGTCACGCTTTTGGAGAACGCCACCGAAGAGGGCGCGGTGTACGGGTCCAAGGCTGTGGGTGAGCCTCCGCTGATGCTGGCGTTCTCGGTGCGAGAAGCGTTGCGGCAGGCCGCCGCCGCGTTCGGGCCGAGCGGGGTCAGCGTCGAGTTGGCCTCGCCCGCGACGCCGGAGGCGGTGTACTGGGCGATCGAGGCGGCTCGCCAGGGCGACGCCTCCCGGAACGGTCACGCCGGCAACGGGTTCGCCACCAACGGCCGCGCCGGAACCGGGCCCGCCGACGGCGCGGTCCGAACCGAGGCAGAAGTGCTGAGCGGTGCCTGACATGACATGGGTCGCCGCGGTCGCACGGTTGCGGGCACGCCGCGAGTCCGGCGTGCTGGTGACCGTCGCGGCCGTGCGCGGCCATGCCCCACGCGACGCCGGTGCGAAACTCGTTGTGGGGCAGACCGAGACGTGGGGATCGATCGGTGGCGGCAACGTCGAGGCCGTCGCGATCGATCGGGCCCGGGAGATGATGGCCGCTTCCAAGCCGGAGCCGGAGCTGATCGATTTCGCCCTGAACGACAAGGTGACCAACCAGCATGGTGTGCAATGCTGCGGCGGCACCGTCTCGGTGCTGCTCGAACCGCTGCCGGTGGTACGGGCGGTGGCGATCTTCGGCGTGGGGCACGTCGGGCTGGAACTGGCGCGCATCCTGGCACGTCACGACCTCGACCTCCATCTGATCGACACCCGCGCCGACATCCTCACCGAGGAGCGGCTCGACGTGCTGGCGGACGCGGTGGCCCAGGTCCACGTGCACCACACGCCGCTGCTGCCCGAGGAGGTGCTGGCGGAGTTGCCGCGCGGCACCCACATCCTGATCATGACCCATGATCACGCCGAGGACGCCGCACTGTGCGACGCCGCCTTGCGCACGACCCATCTCGGCTCCATCGGGCTGATCGGGTCGGCGGCCAAGTGGGTGCGGTTCCGCAAACGCCTCGCCACCGAGGGCGGTCACGACGAGGCCACCATCGATCGGATCAAGACCCCGATCGGGCTGGCGGACATCACCGGCAAGGAACCGGCGACCATCGCCGTGAGCGTCGCTGCCGATCTGCTGCGCACCTTCGAAACCGAGGGGAGCTGACTCTCCGACCGGATCGACAGGGGTGCCCCGCGCTCGTGCGAACGCACACACGCGGGGCACCCTTTCGGCGCGACCGGGCCCCGCTCCAACCGGCATCGGACTCACACACGCGGTCGCGCCGTTCGGATGCTCGGGCTCGGGCTCGGGCTCGGGCTCGGCAGGTGATCACGCCGGGGCGGCGCCGGACGGGCACGCACCGCCCGTCACGGCATCACGCGTCGCTCACGGTGTCATCGCGTAGGCCCCGGACAGGGCTTCGACACGCTTCCAGACCCGCGCCGAGCGGGCCTCGTCGACGACGGAGCGCCGGACGGCGTCCAGGGCCCAGCGCTGCTGCTGTGCCGTGGCGGAGTCCTTGCCGTGAAGCTCGACGGCGTGCGCGGAGAAGTCGCGGACCAGGACGGCGAACAGTTCGTCGAGCACGTCTTCGTCCGGGCTCGTCATCCCCGCCTGCTCGAGGATCAGCTGACCGTGCACGACCAGCGCGAAGAGTTGCCCCACGGCGAGCAGCAGGTCGAGGTCACGGCTCTGCTCCTCGTCGGGCGCGGCGGTGGCGACGAACTCGCACAGGGCTTCCGCCTGCTCCCGGAAGCGGGCGACGTTGGGCAGGTGGGCGTAGGCGTCGAAGGCGGGACGCCAGTCATGGAAGCGGACGGAGCCGAGGCCACGGGCCGGCCCCTGCCGGAAGAGGAAATCGTCGTCGGCCGCGTCGAGACGCGTGGGCACGGGCGCGTACTCGGCCGGGTTCAGCAGATGGTTGCGCATGAACTTGAGGATCAGCGCGAGATTGACGTGGACCGTTCCCTCGAGCTTCGGCAGCCCCCGGATCTCGACGGCGGCCTGGGCGAAGTAGGTGTCCTTCTCGAAGCCCTTCGCGGCGATGACGTCCCAGAGCAGGTCGATGACCTTTTCGCCCTCTGTGGTCACCTTCATCTTCGTCATCGGGTTGAAGAGCAGGTAACGACGGTCGTCGGGCCCCGCGGAGCGGAAGTAGTCGACGGCGCGGTCGCTGAACAGCTTCATCCCGACCAGGCGGACATACGCGTCGGCGAGCTCGCGGCGCACGTGCGGGAAGGCGGTGACGGGGCGGCCGTACAGGATCCGGTTCTGGGCGTGGGTGACCGCCTCGTACATTGCGTGCTCGCAAATGCCGATCGAGGCGGTGCAGAGGTTGAATTTGCCGACGTTGACGGTGTTGAGCGCGGCGTCGAAGGCGGCACGGCCGGTGTGCAGCACGTCCTCGGGGCCGACGGGGTAGTCCTCCAGCCGGAACTCGCTGACGTACTTCGAGGAATCGACCACGTTCTGCACCACGTGGTAGGCCGGGTGACGGCTGTCCGCGGCGAAGAAGACATAGCCGTCAGGGCCCTCGACGTCGGTGCGGCGGCCGAAGACGGAGACCAGTCCGGCGGCGTTGCCGTTGCCGATGTAGTACTTGGAGCCGCGGGCCCGGAAGCCGCCCTCGCCGTCGGGCTCCAACAGCATGTCGGTGGAGTAGATGTCGGCGCCGTGGGCCTTCTCGGACAGTCCGAACGCGAACACCTCGCCTTGGTCGAGCAGTTCGGCGGCGCGGGCCCGGGCCGCGGAGTTGTCGCTCTGCCAGACCGGTCCGAGGCCGAGGACGGTGACCTGCCAGGCGTACCAGTAGTCGAGCCCGTAGAAGCCGAAGATCTCGTTGAGGGCGGCGATCCGCGCGGTGTCCCAGCGCTTGTCCTGCTGGGTGCCGGCCTCGGAGGCGGGGGTGAGGAAGGTTGCGAACAGTCCTTCCCCGGCGGCGAATGCGAGGAAGTCCCCGAGCCAGGCGCGGGTGCGGTAGTCCTCGATCAGCTTGCGCTTCCCGCGGGCCTCGAACCAGTCGACGGTGGCACGCAGCAGCCTGCGGGTCTCCGGGTCGAAGTGCGCCGGGTCGTAGGTGTGGGGATTGAACAGCAGCGGGTCAGCCATGAGGGTTGCCTTTCGGCTCGAGGTCGGTAGGGGTCAGGAGGTGTGGTCCGCCTCAGCCGGGACCGTGCGGAGGCGTGACCGCGAAGGAAGGCTTGCTGCGCGGCAGCGTGTCACCGGCCGGGGCCGATGCGATGAAGGGTGGCGAGTACGTCGTCGAGCCAGGCGATCATCATCCGCTCGTACGCGATCCCGCCGCGGAGGACCGCATGCTGCAACTCCCGCCCGGCATCGGGGGTCCCGCCCCCGGTCGTGCGGGTGTTGCTCCCTCCGAAGTCCCGGCGCTCGCCCGCGAGGTAGTGGTCGAGCTGGTCCCTGTGCATCCGCTGGTGTCGTTCGACCTCGCCGATCAGGGCGCGCGGGTCGTCGAAGGCCGCGCCACGGATCTTCACGGCGAGCTCGTGCCGGACGCTTTCCGGTTGGATCGGCTCATGGAGCCACTCCCCCAGGGCGGCCAGACCGTGCGCCGAGACCGAGTACTCCTTCTTGTCCGGCCGGCCCTGCTGCGGCACTTCCCGTACGTCGAGCCGGCCGTCGGCCTCCATGCGTTTGAGGACGCGGTAGATCTGCTGGTGGGTGGCCGTCCAGAAGTAGCCGATGGAGCGTTCGAACCGCCGGGCCAGCTCGTACCCGGAGCCCGGTTTCTCCAGCAGGGAGACGAGGATCGCGTGTTCGAGCGCCATACATCGATCCTGCTATGCAACTTGTTGCATAGGCAAGCGGCGACCGCCAGGGTGAGACGCGGCTCACTCACCCCGGCCTCACTCCCGGCCCGCCGCATCCCTGCCCGCCCGCGGGCGGCCCGCGGCACGAGCGCGGACCGGCGTTGAACGTCCACACGCATCACAGCGCAGGCGTGGCGCCCTCCGGCTGTCCGGACCGGGGTTCCGGGAGGCGGGCAGCGCGGCCTGCCCGTCGGACCCGGGCCCTCAGTTTCCGTTGCATGGAATATATTTTCCATTCCATGCAGGAACGGGGGGTCATCATGGGTGCGGACAGAGCGCTGGTCCGCCGCGCGGTCGCCGAGTCGGTGGGCAGCGCGGCGCTGGTCGCCGTCATCGTGGGGTCGGGTCTTCAGGCGACGGAACTGAGCACTGACGCCGGAGTCCGGCTCCTCGCCAACTCCCTCGCATCGGCAGTCGGACTCGGCCTGCTCATCGCGCTGTTCGCCCCGGTCTCCGGGGCGCATCTCAACCCCGTGGTGACCCTGTGCGCCTGGTGGGCACGCCGCCCGAACGGGGGCGGGGCCGCCGGAGTCGAGGCGGCGGTCTACATCGGTGCGCAACTCGTCGGCGCCGTCGGGGGCGCACTGCTCGCGGAGGCCATGTTCGGAAGGTCTCCTGGCGCTTGGTCGACACAGGTCCGGACCGATACGCATCTGCTCCTCGGCGAGACGGTCGCAACGGCGGGCTTGGTGGTGCTCATTCAGGGGCTCGACCGGAACGAACGGTCGGCGTCGGCGCCGGTGGCCGTCGCCGCCTACATCGGGGCGGCGATCTGGTTCACCTCGTCGGGGTCGTTCGCCAATCCTGCGGCGACCGTCGGTCGCTCTCTGACCGACTCCTTCACCGGGATCTCACCGGGCTCGGTGCCCGGCTTCGTCGCGGCACAGTTGCTGGGCGGACTCGCCGGGGCCGGGTTGGCGACCCTGCTGTACGGCAGGCGGCCGCACACGTTCCACGCCACCGCACTCACGGTGCAACGAGGCGCGGCGCGGGTGACCCCGTCGGGCATCGACCAGGGCCGGCCGGCAGACGGCCGGGACTGACCTTCGCTCAGCAGCCGCCGGTCCGCCACTCGGACGTCGTCGCGGTGAGCTTCCGCACCCCCGCTACTGGCTCACCCCGACCTGGGAGTTGTGAACTTCGTCGGTGTCCCGGGGCGGCTGCGACCGCCCGGGACGCCGGGGTGCGCTCGCTGTGGTACCGGCCGTCACTCACCGGGTGTGCTCTCGTCGGCGGCACGGGGTGGTCCCGACCGCCGTCACTCGATGGGGCCGTCGCCCGGCTCCTCCTGGTAGCTGTACCGCTGCTCGCGCCCCGGGTCGCCGATGTTGTGATAACCCCGTTCCTCCCAGAAACCGCGGCGGTCCTGCGTCATGTACTCGATACCGCGCACCCACTTGGCGCTCTTCCAGCCGTACAGATGCGGGACCACCAGACGCAACGGGAAGCCGTGCTCGGGTGTCAGCGCCTCCCCGTTGTGGTACCGCGCAAGAAGCGTCCGGTCGGACGCGAAATCGTGCAGCCGGAGATTGGCGCTGTAGCCGTACTCCGCCCAGATCATCACGTGGGTGACGGCGGGCGCGGGAGGGGCCAGTGCCAGCACGGTGGCCGCGGCGACCCCCATCCATTCATGGTCCGTCGAGCTCTTGCGGGACACGCAGTGCAGGTCGGCCGTGACGGACGTCAGCGGGAGCTCGGCGAACTCCTCGAAGTTCCAGCAGTGCTTGTCGCCGGAGGCCGTGGCGCCGAACACACGGAACTCCCACCGCTCCGGCCGGAACTTCGGCACGGGTCCGTAATGGCGCACGGGCCACCCCGGCACCATGCGCTGCCCGGGCGGAAGCGCCTCACCGCCGTCGTCGGCAGAGTCACCACCCGCGGAGGAACGGGTGACCGGCGAACCCGGATGCTCGCCCGGCCGGATACCACCGTCCTCGATCCACCCCTTCCAGCGGGCGAGTCTTCTGCGCGTGGCGAGCGTGTCCCGGTGGCCGGGACCCAGACGCCGGGTCTGGTCCGCCAACAGCTCGGACAGCGCGGTCGTGGCCTGGTACGCGTATCTGCCCGCAAGGTCAGAGCGTTCCGTGCGCGTCACCGGGCCGTGACCGGAGAAGTGGCGAGCCAGCTTCATGACCACCTCCGCCCGGCGCCCGAGGTCCCGACCGGTGGCTTCCTCGAGCAGCGAGAGCGCGCTGGTGAGGCAGCCCTCGTACTCGACGGCGACGAACTCCGGCGAGCCCTCCGCGCTCGCGGACTCGGCGCTGTCGGCCGAGGCGCGGGCGATCGCCTCGGCCGCGAGCACCAGCGCGCCCGCCCTGCGGACGGTGTGCTCCTCGTACGCCTCTTGCTCGGGGTAACGCGCAACGACCCCGTAGGCGTCCGCCGCCCGTGTCAGCAGCCGGTAGGCCGCCCAGGACGGGCCGGACTGCCACGGCGAGACGTCCAGCAGCTGCGGAGGGACGAGCCGCAGCCAGTCGTGCGCCCTGTCGTGCTCGTCGGCCAGCGCGACGAGGGCGTCCCCGAGGGCGCCGGTGGTGACGAAGTCCCCCGGCATCGTGGGGCGATTCAGGTCGCGCCGCAGGGCGCCGTCGAACGCCGTCGACACCGCCTCGGTAAGGTCCTCCGCCATGCCGAGGGCGCGCCAGCGCCGCAGCAGCGCGGCGGAGAGCAGCCCGTTCAGCCAGGTGGACCGCATGTTGTCGCTGGTGCTCTCCCCCAGCAGCCGCAGCAGCCGGATGGCTTCCTCCAGGTCACGTACGGCGCCGTCCTCGTCGTAGCGGTGAAGATGGCGGTCGGCGCGCCGGAAGTGAGCGAACCACTCCGCCTCCCGCAGCCTGACGGGTTCCGCAGACGACGCCCCGGTCGGATCCGCCGCACCGCCCACGGCAGGGAGGAAGCGCCGGAGCACGTGACTCGACACCTCGGCGAACATCGGCGCTGCGGGGTGGGCGTACTCGTCGCCCGTCTGCCCGGCATCGCCCGTGGGGCGGACGGTGCCGTCCAGGTAGGTGGCGGCCAGCAGCGGAAAGTTCCGAGTGCCGCGCCCGAAGTGCTGCGCCACGTAGTCGGAGAGCTCGCGCAGGACGAGGGCCGCCTCGCCGCGGTCGACTCGGTCGAGGAGCAGTTCCCGCACCCCGTCATGGAAGTCGAAGGCGAGATTCTCGGCGTCGGACGACTCCACGGGACGGCGGGTCAGGAGGCCGCTGAGCAGGACCTCCGCCAGTTCGGAGGGGCCGGTGTGCGGCAGCATCACCCGCTGAACGAGGCGCATCACCGGGAGAACGAGAGGCGCCGTCGCCAGATAGCGGGCGAGCCGGACCGCGTCGGGTGAAGCGACGGCGAGGAAGGCCCGCAGCAGGCCGGCGGGGTCCTGGACGGCGGCATCGACGCGCGGCGCACGCGACGCCAGGTGGTGGGGAAGCACCCAGGCCGCCGCGCCCCGGGCGGCGGCGGTGCTCCCTGCCAGCAACCGTGACCAGGTGCCGAACGCCCCGGCGGTCGGCGCCAGCACCGGGACGGCGAGCGCGTGCAGCGAAACGGCGGGCGGTTCCGTGTGGACGGGCCGGAAGTCCCAGCGGGCCTTGTGCTCCGGCCGCCGGAGAATGCCGGGGACCGGCGGCAGATGGGTGCGCGACCACATGCGCTGCGGCAGCGGCTGGAGTACGGCGACGGGGGCGACCTGGGCCCAGTTGTACAGGTTCCGCTGCATGTGACCGCTGCGCCACAGGGGCCCCGTGCAGTCGGAGAGGACCAGGGTGATCCGCTGCCCGGTCGGGTCGCGGAGGCGGGAGGCGGGGGCGGCGGCCTCCGGATGGCGTGTGTTCGCGACCACCGGCGTGCCCGCCCCGGGGAGCTCGTGCAGGTAGTGCACCGAGATGTCGTGGAAGGCGCCCGAGCGACCGCACAGGCGCCGGAGTTCGCGCAGCAACTGGTGCCAGGGAGCCATCGACGTCGAGACGTCCATAAGGATCCTCAGGCGCGCGGCGGGCCGCGCACTGTCCTCCAACACGGGCAGGAGGAGGCCGGTCTCGGCGGCCCGCTCGGCGGTGGCCGCTTCGTCGACCGACGGCTCCCGAGCCGCCCGGGTGGCCGGCCGGTAATGCCGGAGCGGGCGCAGGGCACGGCGCAGCGGCCGGGTGTCCGGCAGGGTGGTACCGCCCGGCACGTGCACGGAGTTGGCGGCCGTGACACCCCCGGAGGCGGTGCTCGCGTGGAGGCCCACCTGTCGGGCTCCCGGAGAGGCGGTCACCGGTGGCGGCGGGTCGACCGGCCGGGGGTCTGTGCGCGTGTGGGCGGGCGAAGCCTGCGCCTGGACATCCGCCGGGCCGGCCGGGGACGGGGTGACGAACCGCGCCAGCCAGAGTGCGTCCGCCACGGCGTCGGGCGCCGCGGACAGACCGGCCGCGCCAAGCCTGCGCACCAGCTCCTCCAACGGCCGTCCGGCCCGCGCACCGTCCTGCCCCGGGGCGCTCGCCTCCTCCTTCCCGGGCACCGTGCTCATGGCCGTCCCGGTCCGAGCGGCCGCATCAGCAGGTCCGCGAGGCGCTCGCGGCTGACGGGGTCCTCCTGGGCGCTGTGCTGCGTCAGATAGATGGCGTTCAGGAGTTGGTCGGCGGCGCGCAGCCCGCCGGGAGAGGCGGAGAGGAAGCGCTGGATCATGTCCTCGTTCTCGTCCGCGGAGAGATTACCGAAGTGCGCCTGGACCATCGCGGCGAGCCGGTCAGCACCGGGTGTGCGCATGTCGAGGTGGATGCAGCGGCGCAGCAGCGGGGCGGGGAAGTCGCGTTCGTCGTTGCTGGTCATCACCACCACCGGGAAAGCACGGCAGCGGACACGCCCTTCGGCGACGGTCGCGGCTGTGCCGTCGTCGGTGAGCACGGTGACCGTCCGGCCGCCGTCCTCATGGTGGGAGCGGACCAGCTCCGGGATGCTGAACTCCCCCTCCTCCAGGACGTTCAGGAGGTCGTTCGGAAGGTCGATGTCGCCTTTGTCGAGTTCGTCGATCAGCAGGACTCGCGGCCGTTCGGCAGGCAGCAGGGCCGTGCCGAGGGGACCAAGCCGCAGGTAGCGGCCGATGCCGGTGTCGGTGCGGCCGGCCAGTTGGGAGTCCTGGAGACGGCCGATGGCGTCGTACTGGTACAGCCCGTCGCGCAGACTGCTGCGGCTGACGATGGGCCATTGCAGGACCCGGCCCAGCCCCAGCTCGTAGGCGAGCGAGTGGGCGAGCGTGCTCTTTCCGGTGCCCGGGTCCCCGGTGATCAGCAGGGGGCGGCGGAGGTACAGGGCCGCGTTGATCAGCTCGAGTTCGTCCCGCGGACCGTGGGCGGCGAACCGGCCGTGGGCCGTGCCGAGCCTGCGGGTGGATGCGCTGTCGAGACCTGGCACCGGCGGCGGCGGCCCTGCGGGCTCGCCGTCGAACGCTCGCCACGGCGGCGGCGGGGGCAGCCGGGCGATGCCGTCGTGGGGTTCGCTCAGGCCCTGGTAGATGAGCCAGTCGCTGGTCACGGTACTCCTCAGTGATGGATGCGGCGTTCGGGCGAAGCGGGGACAGGGTGGTCAGGGGGCATCGAGGATGCCGGTGGGTGAGGGCAGGGGCCGGTCGGCGTCGTCGTACATCAGGGCAAGGGGTTTGGCCCAGTAGGCGTGCGGGTCCCGGCGGTGGATCCGCTCGCGCAGGACGCGCAGCCGCTCGGGAAGTTCGGCTGCGGAGCCGGCGTCCGCCAGGAGCTGTGCGGCGTGGCCGCTGAAGCTGCGGCAGCGTTCGTCGCACCCGTCCGGCGGGTGCGCCCCGGCGTTCCACAGGAAGATGCCGTGCCCGCTTTCGAGAGCCATGCGCAGAACCTCGCGGCCCGTGGCATCGGTTGCGGGGCGGCACACCACCGGCACTTGGTCCGGCTCCGCGCCGGTGAGGCCGGCGCGGCGCAGCACCCGGCCGGGTGGCGGCGTCGGAAGCGCGCGCAACGGCGCCGCGGCGGCGGTGTCCTTCCAGCGCATCTCCCACTGGGTGTCGCCGCGGCCCCGGCGTGAGGCGTCCCGCACCACGACCTGGCGGCGCACGCCCAGGGGCCAGCAGGACGGGTCGGAGAAGTCCAGGTCGGTGACGGCCGCCCGCGGGAGCCAGTGGTGCACCGCGAGGTCGAAGTGCTCGGGAGGGAGGACGACCTCCAGCGGCGTGTGCCGTTCCGCAGTGTCCAGTTGCAGGAAGAGCCGGGCAAGCGGGCGTTGCAGACGCAGCGGCAGTTCGTCCGGCGGGACCCCGTCGCCGGTGTCCTCGGCGTCCACGACGGCGTCGTCGTCATGCTCGGGGTCGAGGACGCGCAGGCGCCAGTGGAACGAGACGGACGCGGACCACAGGACGGGTTCGAGCTCCAGCAGCACGCTGGGCCCGTCACCGGGCCGGGCGTCCAGGGCAGTGACCTGCAGCGGCTCGACACCCTCCAGCGGGTCCGGGGGCACCGGTGCGGTGGTGGAAGCGCGACGCGGACCCGTACTGTCCCGGCCGCCGAAGAGGTTGAAGGCACCTTCGGCCCGCTGGGGCAGGGCGATGCCGTCGACGCTCACATCGCTCTCCAGACCGAGGCGGCGCTTGCGGTGTCTGACCCAGCGGGCCAGCTCCGTCGCCACGGGCGCCGCTCCGGCCGTCGTCTCGACCGCGAGGGCGACGAGCTTGGCGTACCGCAGATAGGGCAGGGCCTCGATCAGGAACTGCATCCGGTGCTGGTGGATCTCGCCGTGCCCGTCCCGCCAGTGCCGGAGCGAGGTGGCGGCCGGGAACTTCACCCGGTCATGGAACACTTCACGCAGGAGGGTCCTCACCAGGGTCGGATCCTCGGGGGCGGGCAGGGCGGCCAGCAGCTCGAACAACTCCAGACGGTCGCCGGGCGACCAGGAGGCCGGGCTGTCCGGCAAACCGTTACCGGGCAGGTCTCCCTGTACCTCCGGCCAGCCTTCCCGCAGATCGCGCTCCGCGTGCCACCGGTCGTGAGCGCAGATCAGGGCGTGGTAGGGGTCGGGTCCAAGGACATGGTCCGGGTCCACGACGACGGGGCTGACGAACTCCCGCAGCAGCGTGGTGCGCACGGCTCTGCCGCCGTCCTTGATGTCTCCTTCGGAACTTCGCCGGCTGGCCTTCGTCAGGCCGACCAGGGCGCCCAGGGACAGATCGACGACCGGTCCGCCTGAGGCCCCCTTGGGGATCTCCGTCTGCGGGCCCAGACGGAAGCTGTACGGACCGTCGTTGCCGGCGACCGTACAGACGCCGTTCCATTCGAGCACCTCCCCGGCGCGCCCGGCACCGGCGCTGTACCAGCCGTAGGCCCGCACCTCGCGGGAGGGCGGGTCGCCGCGGTCGCTGAGCCAGACACAGCTGTGCTCGACGTCCTCCTCCAGCAGCCGTACGAGGGCGATGTCCGACTCGGCGGGGACGGGGCCACGCTCGGGCACACCGGTCAGCCGGTACGCGGTTCTCGCCGGGACCGTTCGGCCGTTCCATAAGGTCACCCGGTACGGATCGGGCCCGGCGGTCCGGACCACGTGCGCCGCGGTCAGCGCCCAGCCAGGAGCCACCAGGCAGGCGGACCCCCAGTGCGTGCCGTCCTCCGCGCCGATGGCGGCGGTCGCCGCCCTGGTCAGCCGGTCCAGGCGAGGGGTCTGGTCAGGCATGCACCTGCGGGCCCGGGGCCGTGTCGTCGCTCCGGTCGCCGGGCCGCCAGGTGAGGGTGACATTGAGGGACGCCTTGGCCTCGCCGTCGGCGAGGAACGCAACCACCTTGCCGGACTTGGCGGCCATTTCGACGCCGAACGTGACGCTCACCTCGTCGGGCCGCGCCGCGTCCCGGGCGGCAGCCAGCACGGAGGTGCCGACCGCCCGGATCACCCGCTGGACGCTGTCGACCCGGTCCAGCAGGGTGTCGAGCGCGGTGACCTCTTCCTCCTCGCCGTACTCGGTGGGCCGCTTGCGCGGCTCCAGCTCGTCCGGGTCCAGCGTCTCCACGCGGGCGAGGACTGTCTCGCCGCCGATCTCCACTTCCCGTACCCGGTACGCCACCGCTCCGCCGCTCCCGTTGCCCGTACGCGTGCTGTCGGACCGCCCGCAGCGGACAACACGCCTTCCCCACATCTGAGTTGTCCAGGCTACTGGCGACCGGCCGGACGGCGGGGCCGTTCATCCATGTTGCCGTGGCGGTGGACCGGTTGGTCGGATCTTGCCCGCTCCTGCCGCACGCCGCCCGCACACCGACGCTGCCCATCGGTCGCAGGGCGGTGCCGGGCGACTCGCGCCGGTCATGCGAGCGCTGATTCGCCTACCAGCAACCCGTCTCCGGGATGCTCCTGGGACGGGAATGGTTCGCCGACGCCGCCCAGTCTTCGGCACCCACCGTCGGCATCGGCTTCTTTCGACCGACGAGATGGTGACACCGTCCCCTCGCATCGAGGCGACCCGCCGACAGGGTGGATGTCGTCGGCCTCTACGGCGCTCTCGCGGCTTCGACGGCCTTGAGACAACCGTCGAAGCGGGCGCGGACCCGCCCTTTGCCGGGCCGACGCCGGAGGGGAAGGCGACCCCGTCGCATAACCTCGTGCATGGAGACGTCGGATGCACGTGTATCCACTTCGAGGAGGCGATGGTGCTCGGTAGAGGCACGCGGTTGCTCGCGGGGGCCGCGATCGTGATCTGCATGGTGCTCGTCGGCCCCAGCGCACCGAGCGGCTCCCTCTTCGCCAGGTCACTGCCTTCCGAAGCCGTCAGGGAGGTCGTACCGAACCGGGTCATGACCTGGAACATCTGCAACCCCTGCGATGCGAGTAACGTCGACCGGGCAGCGGAGATCGCCACCTACGCACCCCAGATCGTCGGCCTGCAAGAAGCGTGCGTGCGCGACGTCGAGAGGATCCGGGACCAACTGGAGAGCCGTTACGGACTCGTTTACCACGTCGAGTACGGGACGGTTCTTCGGAATTGGGGCCGCTGCGGTGGACCACCGTGGAGTCCAGGGGCCTACGGCCAGGCGGTCCTCTCGGCGGCCCCGATGACAGACCGCGTCAGCGTGGAGTACCCCGACGGAGGATCAGAGGACCGGGGGTACGTGGCAGTCACCACCATGGTGGGCGGCCGGCCCGCCCGGGTGTTCAACACACACCTCGCCCAACGACGTCAAGAAGCAGTCCGAGCAGAACAGATCGACGTCCTCGCCGCAGAGGTCGCCCGGCACGACCGCGCGATCGTTCTCGGCGACTTCAACGCCGTGCCGGACGCTCCCGAACTCACCGCGATGTGGGCACTGGCCGCGGATACAGACCCCCAGTGTCATCCCTCGCCCGCCGGCGCCTGTGAGCCGACCACCGACTGGTGGAGCAAGTTCGATTACATCTTCCTGCGAGGCTTCGCCTCGCTCGAGCACGGTGTGCATCCCAGCCCCTACTCGGACCACCACATGCTGCACGCCGACCTGGACCTCCGCAGGTGACGAACGTCGTACACCTTGTCGGCGTGCGGGCACTGGGACGCAGTACCTGCCGCGGGGAGGGCCGGTCTCGCTCGGTGACCGGCACCCATAGGCGTCCGCGCGAATCACGTACCCCGCAACAGCCCATGCCCGTGCCGGCGGGCAGCGCCGCGACCTGACACTTCACCAACCGCCCCGGCAGGGCGACGGCTTGCCCATGCGATCATGCGGGCGGCTCTCGATCGACCGGTGCACAGTCGAAACTGATCAGACGGTCGAGCGACAGAGCCATCGGGCGTCGAGCAATCGAGCGAGAACGGGAGTGCGGTGTGAGCGGGGCTGGGGGGCAGGACGGGTCGTCCGTGTCCGATGAGGAGTGGGAGCGGTTCCTCCGTGAATCGGTGACGGGTGCGGCCGGGGCCCCCGTGGAGCCGTCGGCACGCGCCCGTGAGGTGGAGCGGCGGCTGCGGGAGCGCTCCGGGCAGCCGGACGGCCGGCGTACGTACTCACCGGCCCGGCCCCGGCGCAGGACAGGCTGGTACATGACCGGGCTGGTGGCGGCCGTGGCCCTCCTGGTCGTGGGGCTCTTCCCGCAGCAGGTCGTCGGCTGGTTCGGTGGCGACGACGGCGGGCAGGACGGGGCGCCGTCGGCCGCCGAGTCGGAAGGCGCGCGGGAGGCGCCCGGCGCCGAGCCGGATCTGCGCCCTACCCTCGCCGAACCCTTCCGGGGTTCGCCTGCCGCCCACTGGGCCGACGGAGCGGCAGGGATCACGGTGCCACCGGCCAGGGCGACCGGCTGGATGGACGCCGCCCAGGTCGAGCGGGCGCTGCGGCAGAGCCGGGACTTCCTGGTGGCTGCGGGGCTCGATTCCCGCGTGCTGCGCGGCGAGCGGCCCACGAAGGCGATCGCGCTGTTGAACCCGCACCAGCAGGACGTCCAGGAGTATCTCCGTACCGCCCTGTCGTCGACGGCGCCCGCTCCCGAGACCGACCCGCTCCTGTTGTTCAGCCGCTTCCGGCCGGAGCATGCCCGGCTGGTCGGTGACGTGGTCAAGACGCGCGGTCGGCTCACGTATCGGGAGGGGAAACGGGGGGCGGTCGAGGTGACGGCGGACGTCACCTTTGTGTACCCGGTCACCCCGGCGGGCGACGGCGGACGGGACGCCGAGGTCGTCCGTACGATCGTGCGGCGCGAGGTGGTGATGAGCTGGGACGACCCGGCCGAGATCATCACCGAACCAGGCACGATGTCCCTCGTCTCGTACGCGCTCGACATGACCAACGGCGGCTGCTCCGAACCGACCGGCTACTTCGTGCCGCCCTTCGGCACGGCCGACGAGCGGCCCGCCGACGAGGCCCGCCAGGTCGATCCGTACGACCGCAGCAAGCCGATCGACACGAGCAACGGCACGACGGCCGCGGGCGAGGGCGAGGGCTGCGCGACCGCCACCCGCTCCTAGGGCCTGTGTGAGGTTGCGATCGATCTTCGATCCCGTCCTCGGGCGGCCGGAACCTCGCGCGGGCCCGCCCTGGTGAATGTGCCGGTCACAACGCACCGCCCCCTCCACCGGCGAGATCGCGGCCCCGGCACGTCAGGACACACGCGTCCGGGTGCCGAAGTCCCCCGCCCCTGGACCACGGCTCTCGAGGGTCTCCGGTGAGGTCCGGAGGCCGACCGCGGCATCGGCCCACGAGGGCGTCGAGTGGAGTGTTCCACCCCGACAAGGGAGGCTGGACACATGGGGTTGCTCCTGCGCTCACGTTCTCGGCCAGGGGCGGGCGGTCACAGCCGGATCCTGTTGACGCTGGCGCGGTGTGTGCCGTTCGCGCTCGCGCTGGCCGTGCTGGTCATCGAGCTCACGCCTGCACACTTCGTCTATACGGGCCCCTTTCTCGTCGCGACGCCCGCGCTGGCCGCGGTGACGATGGGCCCCAAGGGCACCCTTTCGGCGGCGGCTCTCGCGCTGGCGATCAGCGTGACCACCGCCACCTACAACCAGGCCTGGGGCACCCTGCAGGTCTATACCAACTTCACCGCTCTGGTGATGGTGACCATGGCCGGATTCATCACGAGCGGAGCCGTCCGGACACGCAGGCAGAGTGAGCTCGACCAGGTGCGCAGGATCGCCATGGCAGCTCAGCAGGTCATCCTGCGGCCCGTCCCCGAGTACCTGGGTCATGTGCGGGCTGCCAGCCTGAGCCTCGCCGCCGGGACGGGCGCACAGATCGGCGGTGACCTGTACGCGGCCGCCCAGACGCCCTACGGCGTGCGGCTCATGGTGGGCGACGTCCGAGGCAAAGGGTTGGGCGCCGTCCATGCGGTGGCGGTGGCGCTGGGCGCGTTTCGGGAGTTCGCGCACTACGAGGACGACCTGGTGGAGGTCATGAACCGCTGCACGGCTGCTCTGCGACGGGAGGTCGCCGTACCGGGTGCCTACGACGAGGAGGTCCTGATGGAGGGATTCACCACCGCGCTCCTCGCCCAAGTGCCGGACGAACACGTGGTGCACCTCGTCAACCGTGGTCATCCGCCTCCGCTGATGCTGCACCATGGCAGGGTCGAAACCCTGATGCCCGCCTCTCCACAGCCGCCGCTTGGCCTGGAAGATCTCTTCACCGGCCCTCCCGCCAAGCCCGAGAGTCATCCGCTTTCGCCCGGTGACCGCCTGCTGCTGTACACCGACGGCGTGATCGAGGCCCGCAACCGCGACAACGAGTTCTTCGCCCTGGCACAGGCCATGGAGGAGATGCCCGCGAGGACCACCCCAACGGAGTTCCTGGAAGGACTCCACCAGGCACTGATCCGCCACACCGAGGGCCGGCTGGCCGACGATGTGGCGATGATCCTCGTCGACCGCCTCGACGAAGAAGACACCGAACACACCGGTGCACTCCCCGCCTGATCATGAACAGGCCGCGTTGAACGCATCCCCCACCCGGATCGGCCCCGTGTGAGCCCTGTACGTGAGGTGCCGCCCGAACATCGTCGATCACCCGCATGTCCGTATCAACGACCCGGCCATGGCCAGTCACATGATCGGCCGGGCGGAACCTAGGCGGGACGCAGAACGGGATCGATCTTGGCCAGTACTTCGTGCAATTGACGGGCCCCTAGGGCAACGCGCTCGTCGGTCTCCCGCGACAGCTCGTCGCACAGCTGTATCGCGCGATCCAGATCGCCGGAGAAGATGCTGAATACATCGACGATCGCGGTATGGATCCAATCGCGGTGATTCGTGTCGGCGACTGCCAGCGCGGATGCGACTGTCGCCAGCCCCGGCCTGTCCTTTCGCCGAAGCAAGGCTTCCGCGGTCACCCGGGTGACGAACGTGTCCCCTGGATCGAGCAGGAGCTCCGACAACAGTTCGACGGCTTCCTGCATCTCGGCGAAGCCTGCCAGTCCGTGACCGGCATCCGCCCGGTCACGGTAGTCGTCGCTCCGCCCGAGCTCGCCGAGCGCCATGACAGCTGAACGCCGCAGATCGCTGTCCACCTGTCCGGCCACCCCTCCCACGATTCCTGTCAAGCACTCCGGACACCCTACGGATGATCGCCAGGACAGGGCCTGCCCGGCCGACGGCCGGGCGGCGAGGAAGGACATGCCCCCGCCCGGCCGGACGAGCCGAGTGCGGACCTGGGCGACGACGCCCGATCCCGACCGGACCGGGCCGTCGATCTCCTCAGCGGGGAGGCAGGTGCGAAGGTGCGGCGAGTACCGTGCGGCACTCGAACCAGGCGTCAGCGCTCAGCAGGTTCTGCAGCCGGGTGAACAAGGCGAGCAGCTCAGGGCCCCATTTGTCGCGGAAGGCGGAGTCGATGTGGGCGAGGTCGAGTTCGTTGGCGGCCGACAGTTCGGCGAAGTCCCGGCGCAGCTGTGGTCCAGGAACGCAGGAACGGCCGGTGAACCTGTCGTAAAAGGCGGCATCGGCCTGGTTGAGAGCCGGGTAGGTGGCCTTCCGGTCGCATGAGGCGTACAAGTACACGATCGCCTCGGCCTCGTCGCCGATGATCGCCGCAAGGTCCTGACGTCGGTCCAGTGGCAGCAAAGCTGCGGGAAAGCCGTCGGTGCCGTAGAACGCGTGACACAGGCCGGCGAGTTGGAGGGCCGGGCGGGCCTTCCACGTCGCGAGCCGCTCCTGGACGCGCTGGAGGTGGGTAAGGAGAGTGCCGCCGGGGTGGGAGATGCTTTCGGCGCCGAACTCACGCAGCAGGGTGACAGCCTGATCAGTCGCGGCAGGGAGAGGAGGCATGGTGTCCGTGTCCCTTCGGTGACGGGCTGGTCGGCACCAGCACAGCGCCGCTTTCGCCGGTCCGGATCCGTACGAAGGCACCGAACTGGTTGACGCCCGGGCCCTGCAACGATCTTCTGGCCCGACCGGTACCTCGGTCAATCCTAGGAATTGCTCCACTCACCCCAGGTACAGCTTGGGTACGGCGACTCTGGATGACCTGCGCGTGTACGTCGCCGCGTGACGCCCAGGAAGCCTCAGCGCCAGGCCGGCCGGCTTACCAGCCCTGCTCCCGCGCCACAGACGTCGCCATGGCTTTCGGGCTCATCGAGTCCGCACAAGCCCGCCGGGCGCGCGGTCAACGCACCCCACCTGGTCGCCCCGGGTACGCGCCGGCGCGAGGTTCGGAAACGGTCGACTCGTCGAACGACCCGACGAATCAGGAGGTGATCAGCCGGCCGCGGGCCTCAGACATGCAGGGTGGGCCGGTAGACGAGCTCTTGGATGTTGCCGTCGAGCGTTCGGTGCTCGATCAGCTCGAGGTCGAAGTCGGCCGCACCCTGGAAGATCGGGTCCAGCCCGGTCCGACCGGTGATCACAGGGAAGAGGGTCACCTGGACGCGGTCGACCAGGCCGGCGGCCATCAGCGCCCGGTTCATCGACAGGCTGCCGTGCGAGCGCAACGGCACTTCGGACTCCTCCTTGAGCCGAGCGACGACGTCGACGGCATCGCCGCTCACGAGGGTCGCGTTCGGCCAGTCGAGGGACCCTTCGAGTGTGGTCGACACCACCGTTGCCGGCAGGCTCCGCATCCGGGTGACCCATGGGTCACGCACCTCGGAATCCTCGGTGCTCGAGGCCAGCATCTGCGCGAACGCCCGATACGTATTGGCCCCGAAGACCATCCGCTGCTCCTCGCCGTACAGGGCGAGGCGGTGATCGAGGAGCTCGGGGCCTTGCTTGCCCCAGTAGCCGGTCCAGTTGCCGCCGGCGGCGCCGAAGCCGTCGAGGCTGGAAAAAACGTCGAAGGTGTAGGTAGCGGTCATGATGCTCTCCTCACTGCGTCGATCGCATGTCGGGTATGTAGACCGGCCATGACGGCGAGACTCATCGCCCTACGCCTGTTTCGGCAGCCGGAGACCGGAGAAGTGTCGGTCCTGGAGGGACGCGTTCGTCGTATGGTGAGAGGCCGCGAAGGAGGCCAACGGCCAAGGGAGCCATGTATGACGCGGTACCTGATCTCGTTCGATGACGGTGCGATGACCTTCCCCGAGGAGGAGTTGGCCGAGGTGGCCGAAGCCTCGCACGCGGTCGTGCGGGAGGCTCAGGACGCCGCTGTGTGGGTCTTCGGTGGTGGACTGGAAAGGCAGCAGGCGAGCATCGTGGCCACCGACGGGACCGTCACCGACGGCCCGTACCCGGAGACCAAGGCGGTCCTCGGCGGGTTCTCGATCATCGATGTGCCCTCACGTGAAGACGCGCTGGAGTGGGCTGCCAAAATCGCTGCCGCGTGCCGCTGTGCGCAAGAGGTCCGCGAGATCATGCCCGGCTCGACCGCCTGATCGAAGGGGTCTCGGCAGCGCTCACCCCTGCTGCCGCTCATCGCACTCACGCTCAGCGGCACACACTGGCTCTGGGACCATTCGTGCCCGCCGGCAGACGCCGCGATCAGCGTCAGCGACCGGACCCGCTCGGGGTGTTCCAGGGTGAAGTCGAGCGCGACCTCTCCTCCCATGCTCAAGCCGACGAGACCCGCGGTCTGGAAGCCGAATCGGTCCAGGACCGCCAGCAGGTCGTCCTCATAGCGAAACGGCGCGGTCGGAAGCGTCGAGCGTCCATGACCCCTGGCGTCGAAACGAACCACGGTGTGGTGCCGTGCCAGCACGACGAAGACACGGTTCCACAGGCGGCTGTCGTGGACCGATCCGTGGAGCAGAACGAGCGGGGGGCCGTCCCCGGCCTTCTCGGCCCAGATGTGACTTCCGCCGACGACGGCGATCAGCTCGGTCGTCATACCCGGGATTCGATCACACCGCCGCATCCAACCGAGCCGGTCAACCCCCATCTCCGCTGGTCCGAATGGCCGGGTGATGGCCAGGCCTGGCCATCACCCGGCAGCTGCACCGCTCATCCCAGCGCCCGGTCGAGGTTGAATGCCGCACTGATCAGGGCGAGATGCGTGAAATGCCTGCGGGAAGTTGCCGCTCTGCTCGCCGGTGTGACCGATTTCCTCCGCGTACAGTCCGAGATGGTTTGCGTACGTGAGCATCTTCTCGAACGCCAGCTGCGCGTCCTCGAGGCGTCCGGCGCGGCTGAGTGCCTCGACGTACCAGAAGGAGCAGATCGAGAACGTGCCTTCCTCGCCCCGTAGTCCGTCCGGGCTGGCCTGCGGGTCATATCGGTAGACCAGGGAGTCGGACACCAGTTCCTCCCCCAGTGCGTCCAGCGTCGAAAGTCATTTCGGATCCGTCGGGGATATGAATTTCGCCAGCGGCATCATCAACACGGAGGCGTCGAGGACGCTGTCGCCGTAGTGCTGGAGGAACGCCCTGCGTTCCGCCGACCAGCCGTTGTGCATGATCTGGCGGTAGATGGCGTCGCGCTCACCCCTCCAGCGCGCCATGTCGGCCGGCAGCCCCCGATGCTGGGCCAGGCGCATCGCCCGCTCGATCGCCACCCAGCACATCGGGCGCGAGTAGAGGAAGCTCTTGCGCCCGCCACGGGTCTCCCATATGTACGGCGCGCATTCGGCTGGGTGTCAGCGTCGTCGCCGGCACCTCCGCGCCGGCTGCGGAGGGCCGTCGTAGCCCTTCACCTCGCCGAAGCGGGTGTCGTTCATCCGGTCCTCGCGGGCCTGGGCGATCTCCTCGTGGGTCCGTCCACTCCAGTCCGGAACATGGCGCGATGTAGGAGCGTTTCCGCTGGTCAGGCCCGTCACGGATGGCTGTGTCAGCAAACCGTCAGCATCGGTGTCCGAGGAGTCCCCGGCACATGGCAGCCAGGACGCTCCCCGGGGAATGGGCACGTTCGACCACAAGGTGGTGGACGGCTCCATCCACACCATAGAACGCACCTGCGAGCAACCCGCGCCGAACGAAACCGCGGGCGACTGTTACATGCATCCCCTCGTCACCGAGGAGCGGCGTGAGGCCGACATCGTCTGCGAGGCAGTCGGACCAGATCGTGCTGGGGTGGCTGCCGCTGATGATCAACCCTTCACTTCGCCAGGACTCCGTGTTTCAGGGCTCACACAGGCGTACGGCGAGGGCGGCGATGTCGTCGTCAAGGCTTCCCCTGGTGTAGCGGAGAAGATCGCGGTGAAGCGCCGTGAGCAGTTGGCGGGGCGGCGTCGGGGGCTGTCGACGCATCCAAGCTGCCAGCGGGAAGAACTCGCCGTCGCGGGCGCGGGCCTCGGTGATCCCGTCGGTATAAACAAGCAGCAGGTCGTCGGGGGCGAAGTCGAAGGTGTCGACGTTGTACTGATCACCGATCAGCTCCGCGAGGCTGAGCAGTGGCGAGGGGGTGGCCGGCTCGAGGACACGGAGTTTCCCGCGGTTCAGGAGCAGCGGCGGGGGGTGCCCGCAGTTGAGGACGTCGATACGCCTGCCCTCGTGCGGGATCTCGACGAGAAGGGCGGTGGCGAAGCGCTCCATCGGCCCCTCGGGGGGAAAGGCGGCGTTGTAACGGGTGCTGCTGGCGTCAAGCCTGCGTGCGACGCCGACCATGTCGGTCTCGCGGTAGGCCGCCTCCCGGAAGGCGTTGACGATCGCTGCGGCCGCCCCCACTGCCGGCAGGCCCTTGCCCCGCACGTCACCGATGAGCAGCCTCACGCCGTATGGCGTGTCGACCACCTCGTAGAAGTCCCCACCGATGCGGGCCTCCGCCGCGGCAGCGAGATACAGCGACTCGACCTCGATGCTGCCGAAGCGGCGTGGCATAGGGCTCAACACCACCTGCTGCGCCGCGTCGGCGACGAGTCGTACCTGGAAGAGGGTGCGCTCTCGCTGGAGCCGGACATGGCTTCCGTACGCGGCAGCCACGGTCACCGCGACGATCCCCGCAGCCGTCCACCACGTCCCCAAATCGGGGAAGACGAGGCTGAGCCCGATCATCAGAAGGAGGCAGACCGTCCCGAGCAGGACCGTGGGGAGCACCGGCCACATGGCGGCGGCGAGGGCCGGCGCCGCGGGCAAGAGGCGACTGAAGGCCAATTCCCGCGGCGTGGCGTATGCCAGGCTGGCGATGACGACGGTCAGGATGACCGGTGACAGCCGCACAAGTCTTCCCGGCCCGGGGCGCCTGCGGAGCCGCGGCCGTCCAGACTCGATCACCCTTCGCACAATATCTGCGCAGTGAGGGCATAGTGCGCATCTGTGCCAGCGCGCCGCCGATCATCAGCACCGGCCCATGCAGAAGCTCACCAGCGCCGTAGATGGGGAGTAGTCGCCGCGATGCGCTCGGCCAATTCAGACAACGTCGCCTGTGCGGGCTGCCGCAGGCGTGGGCGTCGGGGCCCGGGAATCAGGTAGGGGTGGGGTGGGTGCGCCCACGGTCGCTGACCTGGTACACAGGCCGCGGCGAAGGCTTCGGGCAGGGACAGGCCGTGCTCTTGGGCCAGGATGAGCGGCAGGGTCTGGGGCGGGATGTTGAGCCGGTGCCGCTCCATGAAAAAGACGGCCAGGCCCCAGCGGAGCTTGGTGCCGATCCACTCGCCGATGTAAGGGCAGTACTGGTCGGTGGCCGGCAGGAGCCACTCGGCCGGAACCTGGTCGGCCTTCGAACGGTTCGTCCCCGCAGTAACCGCGACCAACGAAGTCGCGGCGCCCTGGTCGTCGGCGTAGGCCTCGCGCTTGGCCTTCCAGGCGGAAGGTCCAGCTGGCAGGGAGCGTCATTCGAGCGGTGCGGTATTCCTCCCTGGCGATGGTGGCTGGCGGTCCGAGCCTGCGTCCCTTACAACGGCTAACACAATGAGGTGGATGGGCACTGATCGTCGTGTCCGATCGGGAGTTGAGCGTTCGATCCGGTGTGGGGAAGTCGCCGTGGATCGTGTCGGATGAGCTGTGGGATCGTCTTGAACCGCTGCTGCCGAAGCGTGCGCGGCGCTTCCGGTATCCCGGGCGCAAGCCGTTACCCGACCGGGAGGTGCTGTGCGGGATCCTCTACATCCTGCACACCGGGATCCAGTGGGAGTACCTGCCACAATCTCTCGGCTTCGGCTCAGGCATGACCTGCTGGCGACGCTTACGGGACTGGAACGAGGCCGGCGTCTGGCAGCGACTGCACGAGGTCCTGCTCGCCGAACTGAATGCGGCGGCGAAGCTGGACTGGTCCCGCTGCGTGGTCGACTCCTCCCACGTCAGGGCCCTCAAAAGGGGAGCACACGGGCCCGTCGCCGGTCGACCGGGGCCGAGCCGGCTCGAAACACCACCTCATCACCGACGGCACGGCACCCCGCTCGCAGTCCTGCTGACCGGTGGCAACCGCAACGACGTCACCCAGCTGCTGCCGCTGCTCGACGCCATCCCGCCGGTCCGTGGTCGCGCCGGCCGGCCCCGCCGCAGGCCAGACTCCCTGTTCGCCGACCGTGGCTACGACCACGACATCTACCGCGACCAGGTCCGCGAACGCGGCATCGTGCCCGCGATCGCCCGGCGCGGAACACGACATGGCACCGGACTGGGCACCTACCGCTGGGTGATCGAGCGCAGTTTTGCGTGGCTACACGGCTTCCGGCGACTGCGGCTTGACGGCTTGGAGTCGTGAGGTGTCTTCCTCAAGCTCGCCTGCTGCCTGATCACCCATCGGCAGCTCCACTCATTGTGTTGCCGGTGTTAGCCAATGAGAGCTTGGGTGATCTGTCGGGTGGTCTGCGCGGCGACTCGGGGGTTGACGGCGGCGTAGGCGGTGTAGGCGTTCAGACCGGTGGCCAGGGCCCAGCCACGCCCCCTCATCCAGGTGGCATCGTCCACGCCGAGGGCATCGCGGAAGGTGGCTCGGCTGTCGGCCGTCATCAAGGTGAAGGCGATCATCAGGTCGCAGGCCGGGTCGCCGATGCCGAGCCCGTCGAAGTCGATGACAGCCCTGAGGCGGCCGTCGACGGTCAGCAGGTTGCCGGTGTGGAAGTCGCCGTGAAACCAGACCGGAGGGCGGTCCCATCCGGGGGCGCTCAGCGCCGCGTCCCACAGTTCGACCATCGCTGCGGCGTCGAACATGCCATCGACCTTGGCGATGGCGAGCCGCGTCGCGTGGTCCCGGTCGGACAACGGCCGGCCGGTGAGGTTTTCCCGGATGTTCTCGGCGGGGATGTCCTCGGGTGCGAACCGCTGCAGGGCGGCCAAGAACTGGGCCAGGTCAATGGCGGCCCTGGAGGAGTCGGCCAGCGCCTCGACGGTCGCCACCTCACCGTCCAGCCAGCGGGACACCGCCCACGGCCACGGATAACCGAAGTCCGGAGCACCCACCCCCACCGGCACCGGGATGGCGAGGGGAAGGTGCGGGGCGAGCCGCGGAAGCCACTGGAATTCCCTGCTGGCCTGCCCGATGGCTCCGGCATGGCGGGGCAGCCGGACGGACAGCTTCTCGCCCAGCCGGTAGATCACATGGTCGGAGCCAGCCGGGTTGAGCAGCTTCAAGGACAGCCCCGCCCACTGCGGGAACTGGGTATCGACCAGGCGCCTGACCAGTGCCCCATCAATCTGGGAGCAGGCGTCCGCAACTCTCGTGGTTACCAAGAGCAACTCCTGTGGCCAGCCCGGTCCGTGCGACGGGCAGTCGGAGCCATCACAGTGGTTCGCGGATCCGCCTGTCGACCGAATTTCGCAACGCAAGGAACCGCATCGGAGCATGGTCGCCACCCAGCATCACGGATGCTGGGTGGCGCCCCACCTCATTGTGTTAGCTGCTGTTACTGCTGCGGTCGTGGCCTGGCCAGGAACTGCATTCCGCCGCCTCTGGCTTCTCGACTTCTCGAACTCGGCAATGCCGAGAAGGTGGAGTTCTGGGCCAGCCATGGGAGTGGTTCTGCGCGCGGGAGTGGACACGGCTGCTCGGCGAACAGGGCCGACAGGCAGAGGCACTGGAGATACTCGCCCCGTACCTCGCTGCCTTTACTTTACGGACACAGAATGCAGTGTCCTCAGCCGAGGAGAACGACGAGCAGTACAAAAGCAAGTTGTCCCAAGGAAAAGAATGGTGCGCACCATGAAATACACCGTCTCCATCGAGATCGCCCTGCCGCGGGAGAAGGTGGTCCAGCTGCTCGCCGACCCCGCACACCTGCCGAAATGGCTGCGGGGCCTGGTGCTGCACGAGCCGCTGAGTGGAGAGCACGGGCAGCTCGGCACCAAGTCGCGGGTCGTGATGCAGGTGGGCCAGCGGAAGATCGAGTGCACCGAGACCATCACACGCCGGGAACCGGCAGACCTGCGCGAGATTCCGAAAACGAGCGTCGCTCACTTCGACCGCGAGATCGTCGGCGAGGGCATGTGGAGCGCCGTGCGCGACCGGCTGACCGAAGCCGGCCCGGAAACGACGCTCTGGGAGAGCGAGAACGAATACCGGTTCAGCGGCTTTCTGATGAAGCTGGTGGGACTTCTGATGCCCGGCGCCTTCCGCAAGCAGTCGCAACAGCACATGCAGGACTTCAAGGCGTTCGCCGAGCAGGGAAAGGACGTCCGCGAGGCGACGGACTGATCTGCCGTAACTGGTCTGACGTCTGAGTGGCGTGTTGATCTCCCCGTCGTTCGTAGATGACCGCCGGGGCAAGCTCCACCGGCGCTGTCTGGAGATGACCGTTGTCGAAGGCGGCGAGGCCGGCGCTGCGGCGCGCGATACGCTCCGCAGCCATCCAGGCATCCGTCCGGAGTGGCTGGCGATCCGGGCCGGCCGTTGTGCGGCGAAGATGCGGGGGGCGGCGGTCATGCAGAGGCGGCGGTCGGCCCGGATGCGTTTGGCGTCGTTGGCGATGGCCCACTTCTTGTCGGCGCGGCCCGCGATCCGGTGCGCCTCGTCCATGACTGCCAGGTCGAACGGCGGTACCGCGTACCCGCTGCTCTGGGTCTGTTCGATCTGTCCAGGGAGTCGTATGTGCAGATCACCGTCAAAGCGGGGATCTGGTCCTGGCCCTCCCCCACCACCGACATCAGCCCGCCCAACGCGTGCGGGTCGCTGGTCGACATGAGGCGGGCGGCGACCAGGTCGTCGCGGCGCCAGGCCAGTGCCGTCTGCGCGGCCAGGTCGAGTGTGGGGACCGCGAACAGCACCAGTCTCGCACCGAGTCCGTCCCGTCCGGATCGACACCAGCGTCTTGCCGGTCCCCGTCGCCGACCCCCGGCCGCCGTTCCCGCGCCGGAGGCCTCATCACGTCCGGCGCGCGCCGCCCGGCCGTCGCCCTCCTCGCGCCACCCGGCCGCACCGAAGGTCGCACCTGCAGCACGCCCGCGCACGGTGGTGCGCACGCGCACGGTCCGCTGCTCGTCCTCGACGCCGACGTCGACCGCAACGCACTGGCTGCGGCACCGGTGGCCTGATCCTGGACGTGCCCGCCAAGTCACTGCTCGCACTGGTGGAATGGACGCTGACCGAAGCGAAGTTGGGGCGGAGAGGCTGCACGGCTGCGGGAAGGACGCCGACCGCAACGACAACCCCATGGTGCCCGGCGTCGACCAAACCCGCGCCGACCGCCGCTACGCTGAACACGCCACCCTGGGCCAGGGCCGAGACCACACAGGGACGCTCTCAAGCAGAGAGCCGCAGCAGGATCGCCGACCGCGAGGCCCCCCACGCGGACGACACCCCGACAGTTACAGCGCCTGCAGTGCCGGCAGTTGCTGCTCAGTCCAGACGTACTTACCTGAGCTTTCGTAGCGGGCACCCCAGCGATGCGAAAGAGCTGTCACCAGTTGAAGGCCACGGCCTCCTTCATCGGTTTCAGTGGCTCGGCGCACATGCGGCGTGGTGAGACTGCCGTCGGCCACTTCGCAGACGAGGGAGTCGCTGCGCAGGAGGCGGAGACGTATGGGACCGCGGGCGTAGCGGACGGCGTTGGTGACCAACTCGCTGACGATGAGTTCTGTGGTCATCACCAGGTCCTCGAGGTCCCAGTTCGCCAGTTGCTCACGAATCATTGATCGCGCCTGGCCGGCTGCAACTGGTTCTTGAGGAAGGGTCCAGCTGGCCATGTCGGCCGGGTCCAGGGAGTGGGGACGAGCGATGAGAAGTGCTGCGTCGTCAGTTGTGTCGGACTGCGATGGCAGCAGGGTCTCGGTAATGGCATCGCACAATTGTTCCGTCAGGAGCTGTGGTGGGGAGCCACCTCCCAAGGGCGTAACCATCGGAGTGTCTGCGTCGTCAGGATTCGTCAGCGCATGGCTAAGGGTGTTGGTGATCATTGTCATGCCTCGCTCGAGGGTCCGCGTGGTGGTCTCGGCGAGGCCGTCTGTGTAGAACACGAGCAAGCTGTCGTCAGGGATGTGCAGTTGACTGGTCTCGAAGGGGGGCTCCGCGACTCCCAAAGGGGAATTCGGTTCCAGGTCAACGAATCTGGGGATTCCTTCCGGGTCTACGAGCACAGGTGGCGGGTGGCCGGCTGAAGCGAAGGTGCAGCTGGAGTCGGTGGGGTCGTAGACCGCGTACAGGCATGTTGCGTAGAAGTCTTCTCCGAGTTCAGCCACCAGGTCGTTCAAGTGGGCCAGGAGATCGTTCGGGGCCAGTTCAAGGTCTGCAAGGGTGCGCACTGCGGTTCTCAGGCGTCCCATGGTTGCGGCTTCCGAGAGGCCGTGTCCCATGACATCGCCGATCACGAGGGCGACGCGGCCGGCTGACAGGGGCAGGACGTCGTACCAGTCACCACCGATGTCCGCGGCTTCCCCTGCCGGCAGGTATCGGGCGGCCGCGGTAAGGCAGGGCAGGGCGGGCAGCTCGCGAGGGAGCAGCCCTCGTTGCAGTTCGCGGGCACGAAGGTGATCGGCATCGTGGAGACGGGCTCGCTCCAGGGCTTGGGCGATCAGTCCGCTGAGCGCTATCAGCAGGGTCCGTTCCGCATCGTCGAGTCGGCGGTGCTCGGAGAAGGAGATCGAACAGCCGCCGATGGGTCGCCCGGATGCGATGAGAGGAAGGAAGGCCCATGACTTCTTGCCGGATGCGGCCACTCGGTGAGCCATGTGTGGATAGCGGTGAGTGTGCTCCTCAACCGTATCGATGAAGAGCGGAGCGCCGGTGTTCAGGACATCGCTGACAGGCGAAGCGGCCGGAACCGGCTCGGCTTCCACCATCTTGGTAAAACTCACCGGGTAGCCGACTGCCCCCACGATGCGAACGCGGTTCAGCCTGCTTTCTTCGAGGAGTCCGATGGTCAGGCCGGACGCGCCGAATGGAGGCAGGACCCGCTGCGCCACGGCCGAGACCACGTCTTGCACTGTCAGCGCCCCCGACAGCGCTACGGTGAGGTCTTTGATCCGCTCGGCCTGTTGCACAGCCCTGTGGTGAGCGAGCGAGGCTTCGGCTTCCCGGTCTTTTGCCTCGGTGACATCACTGATTTGCACGCTCATGCCATCCGGGACCGGTCCCAGGCGCAGGTGGTACCAGTGGCCGTCTGCGGGCCGTCGTAGGTCGACTCCGTTCGGAAGGCCGGTAGCGGCGGCATTTCGGCAGTGGCGCTCCATCTCTTCAACGCTCTGGAACGCCTTGGCCGCCTCCCAGAGAAGATGCCCTACAGGGGTATTCTCAGGATCGCCGTCAGTACGGAACAGCCGTTCAGCGGTCGCGTTGGCATAGAAGATCCGCCACTCGTTGTCCACCAGCACAAGTCCATCGGCCAGCTGTTGAAGGGCTCGGCCGACCCGGCCTTCCGGCAGGTCAGGGCGATTAAGGGCGTCGTGCGGCGAGGAAGCCTGGTGTCCGTTCACAACCGACCTCACCCTCTATAGCTTCTATGCTCCCTTTACGCCTATTACCGCACACGCCTTCTCCCAATGCCTGGCATACCTCTGAGCTCTTGACGGTCGGATGGTGACGTCGGCGCGCGCCGCGGTGCCCGGCGGTTGTCCGGTGTGGACGGGCCGCGCAGGACCCCGCCCTGCGATGGGGCGAGTCCTGACCCCGCTTGCCTCCGTGGCCCGACGCGGGGCCCGTCCCCCGGCTCCGGCGCGCCCGCGCTCTCCGGTCGTGATTGTCATGGGCGGCACGGTCCGCCGACCGGCTCCGGTCTGCTACGCGGACGACACCAAGCTACTCAGTCCCTCGCATCCGGATCAGAAGACCAAGAAGAAGGGCTGCCGCCGCGGGGCCCACGAAGTACGGCCAGAGGATGGGCAGTTCGCCGGCCATGAGAGCGGGGCCGAACTGACGCGTCGGGTTGAGGCTGCCGCCAGTAGTCTGCGCAGTCACGCCTATCAGGACGGCAAGCGCCGCGCCCACTGCCCAGGGCATCCATTTGACCGGACCAGGCCCGGTAGACAGAGCCGCCACAACGAAGAGCAGTACGAACGTGGCCGAGGCTTCACCGAGTGTGACAAGGAACGCCGAGGAGGTCGCCGACGGCCTCAGCAGCGCGTAGGCCACCTCCGGGTGAGCCACCGCCGTTCCTGCCAGTTCCCGTGCCACAAGCAGGCCGAACACTGATCCGACCAGCTGCGCCGAGACATACGGCAGAACACAGCGGCCTGGAACCTTCCGCATGGCCCACATCAGGACGGTCACAGCGGGGTTCATGTGCGCTCCGCTGATCCGTCCGAGCGGACTGGCGATAAGCAATGCAACGACGAGGCCGCTGACTACAGCGTCCACAGCAAGGCGTTGCGCCGGGCCGGGGAACACCGAGTGCAGCCCTGCGCCGGGAAGGAACAGCCAGCGGAACAGCAGGCCCATGGACAGCATCAGGACGGCGGTGGCGAACAGTTCCGACGTCCAGACCGCTACGGGGCCTGGAACCCCTCTTGAACGGCTAGGAACGATCTTGAGATGGTCGGTCGTCACGATCGCTGTTCCTTTGGTGGTGGCGAGGGGTTTTCCCATATCAAGCACCACGACCCAGGAAACGTTCACCGCCCTCGCAGACACAGCACCCTCAGATCCGGCCCCCCGCCCGAGGTCACAATCCTCGACGCCGCCTCCTGGATCTTCCAGCTCTCGCGGCTGCCCCGACGTCCATTCCGACTGCACAGGCGCACGTCAGACCGGGCCAAGGGCCCTCCCGCAGAGATGTCCGGATCTGTGTTCTGAACGTCCCGATGCCCAGACAAGGCCCGCCGAGGTGAACGGGTTGATCAGGAGCAAGGGCCTGGAACAGGCCCGCCGGGGGTCGTAGCGGCCTCCGCGTCCATCCACTCCATCTTGAGGAGCTCACGATGAACACCTTGGCAGCGGACGTGAAGCGCCCGCGCTCGGAGTTCTTGATCGCGCTGGGACTGGCCGCAGGCCCCGTGGTAGCACTCGGCTTCACCCGGTTCGCCTACGCCCTGCTCCTGCCCTCCATGCGCAAAGAACTGGACTGGAGCTACGCAGCCGCCGGTGGTCTGAATACCGCAAACGCTCTCGGTTACATCCTCGGCGCCGGATTCGCCGCATGGTTCTCCCGCAAAATGGGAGCCGTCAGAGTCTTTGTTCTCGGCATGATCATCAGCGCCCTCGCCCTCCTCGGCACTGGCCTGACCTCCGACTTCACCGCTCTGTCGATACTCCGCTTCATCGGGGGCCTCAGCACCGCGGCCACCTTCGTCGTCGGCTCCGCCCTCGCCTCCCGCGTCCACACCGGCGGCAAGCAGGCCCGCTCCGCCTCCCTCGTCGGCGTCTACATGGCCGGCGTCGGAATCGGCGTCGTCCTCTCCGGCATCGCCGTCCCCGCAGCCCTCACCGCCTGGGGCTCCTCCGGATGGCAGGCCGGCTGGATCCTCATGGGCATCCTCGCTCTGCTGGCCATCATCCCCGCCACCACCGCTTCCAAGGCCGTCCCCGCCCAGCCCCCCGCCACCACCACACAGGGCAAGGCACGACTGGGACGCATGACTCCCTCCTTCATCTGGTACACCCTCTTCGGCGCCGGCTACGTCTCCTACATGACCTTCGTCATCGCCCTCCTCAACGAACAAGGCCTCGGCACCTGGACCACCGCCGGCTTCTTCATCGTCCTGGGCGCCGCCTCAGCACTCGCCACCCTCCTCGTCTGGGGACGCATCATCGGACGACTCCGCGGCGGCCACGCCCCAGCACTCGTCTCCCTCGTCGTCCTCGTCGGCGTCCTGCCCGTCCTCCTCTTCGACGGACTCACCGCCGCCATCATCTCCGCCGTCATCTTCGGCGCCGGGTTCATGGCAGGCCCCACCTCCATCACCGTCCTCGCCCGCCGCATGCTCCCCCAGCACGCCTGGACCACCGGCATCGCCTGGCTCACCGTCGCCTTCAGCGTCGGCCAAGCCATCGGCCCCCTCATCTCCGGCATCCTCTCCGACTCCGACGGAGGCATCGCCAAGGGACTCTGGCTCTCCGTCATCCTCCTCGCCGTCTCCGCCATCGCCGCCCTCACCCAAAAGGAAGCCACTCCCGGCACCACCGCCCACACCACCCCCGCGACCACCACCCCCGCGACCACCACCACCGCCACCGCCACCGCCACCGCCAAGTCATAGGCGAATGGCCCTCAAGCCGGCCCCAGTTCGCAGCTCCCCCCCCCAGGGCGCGGACAGGGGCTGATGCTGGCCCGCGTTCTCAACGCCAGCCAGCTCGCGTGCCGGTAGACCTGGACAATCGCCCTGACAGGCAGGTCTACCGGCACGCACTCACGTCGGCGGCCATCGATGCCGGCTCGGCAGCCCGCTGCCATCGACCGCCCTGGGACGTCAATCCGCCGCGGACGCTGAAAGCGTCTGAACTCAGGCCACTGCCGATCCACGACGCCAGCGTGGGCCACCGAACAGGACCGCAGGACTCACTCAGTCCAGCTCTTCGAAAAGAAGATCATGCCGAGAATCCTTGTGATCGACAACGATCCGGTCACACGCACCAGCCTTGAGAAGGACCTGACCTACCGAGGCCACCAAGTGGAATCAGCCTCCACAGGAGAATCCGGGCTCGACGCAATCGGCCACTTCAATCCTGACCTCACTCTCGTCGAGTTGACACTTTCCGATATCAACGGGATCGACCTATGCCGCCGCGTGCGAAGCTTCAGCACACTCCCCATCATCATGATCACTGCGCAGGGAAGCGATTTCGACGTCGTCGAAGGACTTGAAGCGGGCGCGGATGACTACATAGTCAAGCCAGCCGGCCACGCGGTGATTGATGCCCGCATACACGCAGTCCTGAGACGCAGCTGGGGCAGGGAGATTGGCGGCATCTCCAGCGAGCTACATGGAGACCTCGTTATCCATCGAAGCGCCCTCACGGCAACCAAACGCGGAAGAATCGTGCCACTCGCGCCCTGCGAGCTTGGCCTGCTCCTCTTCCTCTCCTCCACCCCCCAGCAGGTCTTCTCCAGACAAGTGCTGCTTCAGCACATATGGGAAGACGAGGAGTCCAGTGGAATTCGCGCAGTTGATGCATGCGTTCGCCGACTGCGTTCAAAGATCGAAGACACTCCGAGTCGGCCCCGCTTCATTCAGACCGTACGCGGTTTTGGGTACCGTTTCGGACCTGTCTGATAGTTACCTCTCGCCCGGCCGCTGGGTTCAACCGCTGTAGGACACTCGCCGACGGCGGCGGATGCACCAAGGATGTGTCGAAGCTGAGACCGCCCAGCCAGCTGATCACCGCGTCGTCTGCAGCACCGCCAACATCCGGCCCGCCGCGACCAGTTGGTAGTTGGAGCTGTTGACAGCGTCCCGTACTGCACGGGCCGGCATCGTTCTCAAGGATGTGCTGTCATAAGGCTGATGAGGCGCCCCGGGGCGGACTGCTCGCCGGGCAGTGTCAGTTGTTCGATGGGCAGACGTGGCCACCTCGTTTGTCGAAACATGGATGCCACCCCTACGTCGGGTCAGCCGTAGGGGTGGCATGTGTAGAAGCAGGTGCAGGCGGCTGCTCTGAGCCCCTACTTGGCGTCGCCCTTCGCGGTGTCTTCCGCCAGCAGGCTCTTGAGAGCCATCTGGAATGCTCTGTTCTCGGCTTCGCCGTCGGCCATGGTGTTGATCGAAAGGGTCACCTGGCGGCTGTTGTCGGCGAGGGTGTACGCGTAGGTGGTGTAGCCCGGCGTTCCTCCGGTGTGTCCGTAGGCGGTGCCGAAGTCCGGGTCGTCAAGGCGGGTGATTCCCAGGCCGTACGGTGCGCCGGCTCCGAGCGGCTCCGCTTCCTTCATCTCCTTGAGCATGTCGTCAGAGATGAGTTTCCCGCCGATGAGTGCCTTGTTGAAGGTGTTGAGGTCATGAGTGCTGGAGGTGAGAGCTCCTGCGGCCCACGCCCACGACATGTTGGACTTCGTCATGTCGACGAAGGGGGAGTCCGCTCCGTCAAGCCTGAGGTACGCGTGCGCATGAGGCCCGGGGATGTTCGTGGCCTTGCCAGGGAAAGAGGTCTGGTGCAGCTTGATCGGCTTGAGGATGCGTTCGTCGATCTGCTTCTCTACCGGTTTCCCTGTGACCTTCTCGATCAGGAGTCCGAGCAGCACATAGTTGGTGTTCGAGTATCCGCCCTTGGTGCCGGGCTCGAAGTTCGGCTTGTGCCTGTTGGCTTCCCTGATGAGGTCGAGTGGCGTGTACTGGGCGAAGCGCTTCTCGTAGATTTCGCGAAGGCCTCCGGGCCAAAGGCTTTCGGTGTAGTCGAAGAGCCCGCTTCGGTGGTTCAGCAGCTGACGGACGGTGATCTTCTCTCCAGTGGGGACGAGGCCCGGAAGGTGCCGCTCGACAGAGTCCTCAAGGCTGATCTTTCCTTCGTCGACGAGCTGCAGCACTGCGGTGGCTACGAAGGTCTTGGTGACACTGCCTGCTCTGAAGAGTCCGTCGGGCCGCGGCGGCTCGGTACGCAGGAGGTCTCCCCTACCGCTGCTTCCCGTCCACGTCCCTTCAGCGCTTCGGACCTCCGCCATGGCGCCGGGCGCTCCGGCCTTCACGAGGTCGTCCAGTGCCTTCTGCAGTGCGGGGTTGCTGTGGACCTGGGCGCGGTGGTGGTCGTGCCGGGCAGTTGTGCCAGCGGCTGAGACACGGGGGTCCGCTGACGGTGTTGCGGTTCCCGCGAGAGCGGGGGAAGCCAGAGGAACGGCAAGGACCGCCGAGGTCAGGACGCCGGCAGCCACAGTAGAGAAACGCATGCGTTTTCCTTCGAACTGGAGTGGACTGCTTCCAGCCTGGCTCGTGGTGAATGCCGTTTCCTCAGCCCGCCGGACCAACTGTCGTCTCGGCCGGATCTACGAGATTCTTGCGAGCTCCTTCTGGGGGAGGAGACTCGTGAGGCGCTCCTGGGGTGCGGCGTAGCAGCTCGGCCCAGCGTTCTGCTGCGCTGACCTGCTACGCCGTAAGCTGACCGCAGCAACCGGCGTGGGCCGGGACAGCGTGGGGGTCATTTGTGCCGGCTGCGGTGAGATTATGACTCGGCCTGGTGGATCGCCCAGGCAGCGTTCACGAGGCCGATGTGACTGAAGGCCTGGGGGAAGTTTCCGATGAGGTCTCCGGTCCGGGCATCGACTTCCTCGGCCAACAAGTTGACGTCGTTCGAGCAGCGGGCTGCTCGCTCAAAGACTGCGCGTGCCTTTGTAACCTCGCCGGCCAGGGCGAGGGCGTGAGCAAGCCAGAAGGTGCAGAGCAAGAAGGTGCCTTCTCCGCCGGGCAGGCCGTCATCCGTTGCGGTGTACCGGTAGACGAGCCCTTGTTGGTCTGTGAGGCGGTCCTGGATCGCCCGGATGGTGGCTCGCATCCGGGGCGTGGTGGCTGCTTCGAACCCCACGATGGGCATCATGAGGGCCGATGCGTCGAGAACAGTGGAGCCGAACGCCTGGGTGTAGGAGCCTGCTTCTTCGCTCCAGCCCTGTGTTTCGATCGCAGTGCGGATCGTCTCTCTTGCCTGTAGCCAGGCGGGGATTCGGTCTGTGGCATCCAGGTCGTCAGCTAGTTGCAATGCCCGGTCAAGGGCGACCCAGCACATGAGCTTGGAGTACAGGAAGTGCTGAGGGCCACTGCGGACTTCCCAGATGCCTTGGTCCTTCTCGGTCCACTGGCTGCCGGCAGCGTCGGCGAGGCTTGCAAGGAAGTTCTTGGTCGGGGCATCGATTTCTCCCAGATAGTCGCGCAGGCGGTGGGCTGCTGCCAGCAGTTCGCCGTAGACGTCGAGCTGGCGCTGGTCCCAGGCCCCGTTTCCGATGCGAACTGGTCGGCTGTTTCTCCAGCCGGGCAGGTGGGGCAGCTCGCGTTCGCTGAGGTCGCGCTCGCCCCGGATCCCGAACATGATCTGCAGGTCCTGGTGGTGAGCGGGGTCGCCTGCCGCGGCCTGAGCCATCCAGCGGAAAAAGGCTTCTGCTTCGTCCGGGCAGGCCGCCACCCACAGAGCATCAAGGGTGAAGGAGGCATCTCTCACCCAGGTGAAGCGATAGTCCCAGTTCCGGACGCCGCCGATCTCTTCGGGGAGGGAGGTGGTCGGAGCTGCAACGATCGCCCCGGTCGGCTGGAAAGTGAGGGCTTGCAGCACACGGCCGCTGTGATGCACGAGCTCCTCCCAGGGGCCTTCGTAGGCTTGATGGAGCTCCGACCATGACCTCCATCCCTGGATGGTGTCGTGGAGGTAGGTGAAGATCTCCTTCTGGGAGTACATGGCCGGCTCTCCGCCGGCATGTGCGTAATGCAGAGCAAGTCCTATGCGCTGGCCGGCGTGCAAGGTGGGCCGGCAGCGGGCCGCGTCCGTGATGTCGAGCGGACAAGGACAGCTGAGTCCGAGTGTGTCGGGGCCTCCATGGCACCGCAGGCCGCCCTCTACGGGAATGAGGAGGGGTCTGATGAGCCCGTACTCCGGACGCGGAGCGAACTCCATGGTGAGCTCTACGGAGCCTTGGGTGCATTCGACGGCTCTCAGCAGCATGTGAGGAGCGAGGTGGCCCAGGTCGTGGCCTCGCTCATTCAGCCCCGATGCGAGGGTATCGGTGAGGGTGAGGGTTCCTGTGTCTGTGTGGAAGGTGGTCTCGAGAACCATGGTGCGCTCCAGATAGCGTCGGCTGACGCTGCTGGGAGCGCTTGGCGCGACGGACCAGTGGCCGGCCTGTGGGCCGAGAATTCTTCCGAGTGCTGCCCGCGAATCGAAGTGAGGCAGGCAGAGCCAGTCCACGGAGCCATGACGGCTCACGAGCGCTGCTGTGTGGCAGTCGGAGAGCAGGGCGTAGTCCGATATGGGTTGGTAGGTCATACCGGCACCTCCGCGATCTAGCGGCTTGCTCTTGCGCGAGGTTTGGTCACCACCCGAGTCCACCGGAGTCGTCGGGCCCCTTGTCATCTTCCTATGGACGCGTGAGGGGCGCACCACACTGTTGCCGTGGCCGGGCGCGCTCACTCGGGGCCGGGAGCACCGTTGCCGGCTGAACGTGCGAACGGGCACGCAGTGTGCGCTCGGAGGTATGGCCGACATCGTGGATCCGGCGTCCGGCTTTGCCCTTTTTTGCAGCTTCTAGGCCATGCACTGTGAGGTCAGCGGCGCAATATTCATGCGCGCGCAGCCCCCTCACCCGTGCAGTTCGCACCTGGAAGAGAGTCGGAAAATCATGACCGAGCAGACCAAGGTCGCTGTCATCCATTACTCGTCGACCGGCAATGTCCATGCGCTGGCCACGGCCGTCGTTGAAGGTGCCCTCAAGGCCGGCGCCGATGTGCGTCTGCTCAAGGTCAGGGAGCTCGCCCCTGCCGAGGCCATCGCCGCCAACCCTCTGTGGGAGGCACACGCGGAAGCAACCAAGGACATGCCACAGGCCACCCTCGATGACCTGGAGTGGGCGGATGCAGTCGTCTTCGGCACCCCCACTCGCTTTGGGCAGATGGCATCGCAGCTGAAGCAGTTCATCGACACCACCGGCGGCCTGTGGTTCCAGGGCAAGCTCGCCAACAAGGTCTACGCCGGCTTCACCTCGACAGGCACCGGGGGCGGTTCGGAGACCACCATCGTCGGCCTGAACAACATCTTCACCCACTGGGGCGGGATCATCACGCCTCCCGGATACACCGACGAGGTCGTCTTCCAGCACGGCAATCCCTACGGTGTCGCCCACGTCGACGGCGGGGGAACGGTGCCGGCGGGGGAGGTCCAGCTGGCAGGTGCGCGGCACATAGGCAGCAGGGTCACCCAGGTGGCTACGTGGCTGAAGAAGGGCCAGGCGGACGCGTAGCAGGACATCGCGTACTACTCACTCCACTCGACAGCCCGCGGCGGCACGGACCGCTGGGCCTGCGTCATTAGGAACAAGAATGAAGAAGAAGTCACTTCCCATCGGCATCGCACTGACACTTCTGGCCGGCGGCGGCCTGGCTGCCATGGGCAGCACCGCCTTCGCCGAGGGCTCAGCCACGGGGACGTCGACCCCCCGCGCCCTCGCCGCCGAACAGGCCCGCACCACGTCGCAGGCCAATGCCGAGGTGCTCCAGCAGTTCTACACCGCCTTCACCAAGGGCGACATCGAGGCCGCAAAGTCTTTCGTGACCAGCGACTTCATCATGCACGTCCCTGGCAAGGGAGAGAATGCAGGCCAGTACTGGGGCCACAAAGGGCTCGAAAAGTTCATGAACAACATTCTCTCCTGGAATGGAGGGAAGTTCTCCATGCAGGTGCCGCACGTAGCGGTCAACGGGGACGGTGGCTTCACTCGAGAAGTGGTCGACCTGAACAGGAAGCATGATGCCGAGCGGGATTGGCAGCTCCGGTTCACCATGCATTACAAGTTCAAGGCCGGCAAGGTGTCCGAGGCCTGGACAATGCCGGAAGACCAGCGCCACTACGACGCCTACTGGACGGCCCCAGAAGGGGGCGTTCCCAACGCCGCCACTCAGGTAAATTCGGCGGCCACCAAGGGCTCCCCTGTCATCGATATCAGCAAGGCCGCCAATTCTAAGAATCTGGAGTTCGGCCGAGAATTTTACAAGATGTTCTGGGAGAACGATATCGAGGGCATCGAGAAGGTTATTGACAAGGACATCGTCATCACGATTCCGGGCGAGTCTGACATCTCCGGGACCTTCAAAGGGTTCGCGGGATTCCAGGAGTTCCGCAGCAAGGTGATGGCTACGGTCGGAGACCGCTACAAGCTCGATGTCCCCGACATGGCCGCGAACGACAAGGGCGTGTTCGCAGAGGAGTTCATCCGCATGAACCGCCCCTGGAACAGCAAGGTCGAGCCCATCGAGGTGACGCTCTTCTACACGATCCGGGACGGCAAGATCGTGAAGATGGAGGATATCCCGGAGGACACCTACGCCTGGGAGACCTTCTTTACGAACCCGAAGGAATAAGGCCCTTCAAAGGCTCTTACCAGGTTCCATCCCCCGGGTAGATGATCAAGCCTCCTGACACAACTGACGCAACACTTCAGGTGTCCTGATCCGAGGGCCGGTCGTCCCGAAAGAGTGCCACGCAGGCAGGGCAGGCAGACGTTGACACGGTTGCCTGGCGAAAGCCAGGAAGCCGTTGCGCCACAGACGGCCTCGGTAACAGGCGCTTTACATTCAAGCAGTAGCGCTCGTGCAGCTTACTTTGAAGGGATTCGCAATGCCGCAACGAACAGTCAGGGTCCATGGAGGCCGAAAGTTCACCCGCGTCGTTGGCATCGGCCCGCATAAACTGATCTCCGATGAACCGGAACCGTTCGGATCCGATACGGGGCCGACCCCCACCGAGTTTCTTCTGGCTGCCCTGGCGACGTGCACATCGATGACCGTGCAGATGTACGCGGAACGCAAGGGATGGGAGCTGACCGAAATCGGTGTCAGCACACAAATGGACTACCGCAGCGGTCCGCGTGGACAAATCATCAAGGAGGTCCAGGTCGCCGGAAATCTCGATACGGAGCAAATCAACCGGCTCGCCGCGATTGCGGACCGTTGCCCAGTCCAGCGCATGCTCAGCGAATCAGTGGTGGTGCAGACCCGGACCCTCGTCCGGCCGACCGACCTCTCGACCGCAGCCTGAAAACGAGGACCGGAGCCCGGTGGGTACGTCCGGTCCCACGAGTCACACTTCACCCTTCTCGCATAGGAGGACCCATGTCACCTGACCCGACCAAGGTCGCCGGGATCGCCGTACCCGACAGCAAACTGGCGCGGGAAGCAACCGAGCTCGTCCGGGAGGCAGCCTCGCCCACTGTGTTCCACCACTCGCGGCGGGTCTTCTTCTGGGGCTCCCTACGTGGCCTGGCACGTGGCCTGTACGCAGATCCCGAGCTCCTCTACGTAGGTGCACTCTTCCACGACCTAGGACTGACCGAGCGCTACCGTCGCAACGATCAGCGGTTCGAGATCGACGGGGCAGACGAGGCACGTCGGTTCCTGCAGGCCCAGGGGATCGGCCCGGAGGACGCGCACCTCGTGTGGCAGGGCATCGCCCTCCATACGACACCCGAGATTCCCTGGCACATGGCTCCTGAGATCGCGCTGGTCACTGCAGGTGTGGAGGTCGACGTGCTCGGCCAGGGGTTCGCCGAGATCAAGGCATCGGAACGCAGTGAGGTCGTCGCTCTGCACCCGCGGGTCGACTTCAAGCGGCAGATCCTCAAGGAGTTCACTGCTGGGATCGCCGAGCGGCCTCGGACTACGTTCGGCAACGTCAAGGCAGATGTGCTGGATCGATACTCGCCGGGATACGAACGCGAGAACTTCGTCGACATCATCCTGGGCTCTGACTGGCCTGAGTGATCCAGAGCCACGATGGGTGCCTCCACAGAAGACGGCCACCTGTCAGCGGTGCCGGCTGCCACGGCACCGCTGACCTCGCTGGAGCACAGCGACCACGGCGCGAAGCTGTGCGGCTTCGACTACCGCCTGGGATCGCTGTGATGCGGGACAGGACGAGGCGGCCGAGGCCGACCCAACGCCGCGGTGGGGTCAGGCCCTTCGGGCTGCGTACCCGGCTCGTGCTGGCCTTCCTCCTCGCCGCCGCCCTCGGCTGCGGCACCACCGCTGCCTTCACCTACCGGGCCGCCCGCAACGCCATCCTCGAACAGGCCCAAGACATCGCCGTCTCCGCCTTCCGCCAGCAGGTGGACAACCTCGCCACACCGCTCCGGGTCGCCCCAGGCGTGCTGCGCCGCTCCCTGCTCCGGATCGCCGAACTGGGCAAACCCCGGCCCTGGCGCGTCTACGCCGAGTACGGCACCGTCCGCGTCTCCTCCACCGACCGGTCCTCCTCCCCCGTCATCACCGCCGATCTCCGCGACCGCTCCCAGGACAGCCCGCGCGGTAGCTTCCAGCGGGTCGTCAAGGACGGAACTCCCTATCTCACCATCGGCGTCCCCCGCGTCCTCGAGCCGACTGCCGAGGCCGATGCCCGCCGCACTGGGCTCGTGCTCTACGCCGTCATGGACCTGAACGAGGAGGAGGCCGGCATCGAGGCCACGGCCGATGCCGCCCGCGACGGCGCCTTGGCCGCTCTCGTCGTGGCCCTTGTCCCCGCCCTGCTCGCCGCCCGCAGTGTGCTGCGCCCCGTACGGGACCTTCGGCGCGCCGCCCACAGCATGGGGCGCGGGCGCCTGGACACCCGCGTCGAGGCCAGGGGAAGCGACGAACTCGGTGATTTGGCCCGGACCTTCAACGACGCCGCCGCCGCACTGGAGCGATCCATGGAAGAGCTCCGGCGCGGCGAGGCCCGCGCACGCCGGTTCGCCTCCGACGTCTCACACGAGCTGCGCACCCCGCTCGCCGGGATGCTCGCCGTCACCGAGGTCCTCGACCAGGACGCGGCCCGCCTCGACCCGGACACGGCCGCCGCCGTGCGTCTGATCAGTGCCGAGACCGGCAAGCTCGCCGTCCTCGTCGAGGACCTCCTGGAGATCTCCCGCATCGACGCCGGCGCTGCCGAGTTGAACACCGACGAGGTCGACGCTGCCGAGACAATTCGCAAGACACTCCAGAGCCGCCAGTGGACCGACCGAGACCGGGTCGTCACCGACCTCCCCGACGGCATCCGTGCCCGCCTCGATCCGCGTCGCTTCGACGTGATCGTGGCCAATCTGGTCGGCAACGCGCTGCGGCACGGGAACCAGCCGGTGACGGTACGGCTGTACACCTCGGGTTCCTGGCTGGTCACGGAGGTCGCCGACCACGGCCCGGGCATCCACCCCAAGGCCCTGTCGCACGTCTTCGACCGCTTCTTCAAGGCCGATCCAGCCGGAATCCGCTCGGCCGGCAGCGGACTCGGGCTCGCGATTACCCAGGAGAACGTACGACTGCACGGCGGCACGGTGCGGGCCGCGAACCACCCCGACGGCGGTGCCGTGTTTACCGTGAGGATTCCATGGCATGGAGCCTTCGAGCAGCGGTAGTCCTGCCAGCTCTTGCCATCACCCATACAGCAGAGCGATGTCATCGAGGCCGGTGAAGCAGCGACCATCACCGTCCCGCCATCCAAGCTGCGCCGAACCCTATTCCTCGATGGACGCGGACAGTTGGTGCCCGTCGTCCGCCAGGGAGGCAAGCCGTCGGGTGTGGCGAGGGGGCCAGGGCAACGCGGACATGACCCGCGGACATGACCCCGTCGGCAGGAGTTGACCAGCCGCCGGACGACGGGCCTGGCGCACTGGCGCCACCGTTGAGCCCCGAGCGCAACCTTCCTGGTTCGCTGAAGAGACACTCACCGAACTGGTTTCGGTGGTGGTCGCGAGCAAGGCAGCTTCGACCACGGCGATGGAGGGAGCTCTACACGTCCCAAGGGAATGTCGGGAGCCTTGTACCCAACCATATCCATAAGGCTTCATGGGACATGAGCACTGTCAGGAGTAACCAGGCCCGTGTCGTAAGCGAGAATCACCGCCTGCACTCGGTCCCGGAGATCGAACTTGTCGAAGATGTGCGCAACATGCGTCTTTACTGTGGTCTCGCTGATAACAAGCTCTCTCCCTATTTCAGCATTCGAAAGTCCACGAGCGAGGGATTTGAGTACATCCAGTTCCCTCCCGGTCAGGATCTCCAGGCTCCGAGGAACAGACGACTGGCCGTGGTCGGCGATGCGGGCGAATCGCGCAAGCAACCTGTGGGTGACCCGGGGAGACAGCACGGCTTCGCCGGCCGAAACGGTACGGATGGCCCCTACCAGTGAGTCAGCTGGTCCGTCTTTCACAAGAAACCCGCTGGCGCCGGCCCTCAGGGCATCTGCGACGTACTCGTCGAGATCGAAGGTGGTGAGGATAATGACGCGACTGGAGAGCCCAGAGTCGACAATTCTTCGGGTAGCTTCTACTCCATCAACGTGGGGCATGCGAATATCCATTAGCACAACGTCCGGCTGCAGAGCTCTGGCATCTTCCGCCCCAGATTCGCCATCACTCGCTTCGCCGATTACGGTAATGTCGGGCTCCGCTTCGAGAATCAGACGGAATCCGGTTCGGATCATGGGTTGGTCATCGACCAGCAGTACGCGAATCATGGTCATGCCTTGTATTTCCTTCGGATGAGTCCGTAACAGGGACCGGAATGGTTGCGTGCACACAGAATCCGCCCCCGGGGCGCTCCCCTACGTAAAGCGTTCCCGCCACAGCAGCAATGCGCTCTTGCATGCCGATCAGGCCGTGCCCGGCTCCGCTCGGGATCACCGCAGGTACGAAGTGTTCGCCGGCCTGGCGGCCGCTGTCGCAGACAGTGACGGTGAGCTGGTCCGATTCCCAGGAGAGCCCAAGGGCTACGCGGGTTCGCCCGGCATGCTTAAGCGTGTTGGTCAGGGCTTCCTGAATGATCCGGTAGACCGCAAGCTGGGAAACCGCCGGCAAAGGCACAGGGGGACCGGTGGTGGTGAGCCGCACGTCGAGGCCGGTCGCGCGCACGGCCTCGACCAGGCTCGGTATTTCATCGAGGGTCGGCTGCGGTGGCTGCGCCGGGCTTCCCTCGTCGACGTCCTCGGTGCGCAGCACCTGGAGCAGCCCCCTGAGTTCCGACACTGCGGTGCGTCCAACCTGCTCGATGCTGCGATGCAGCTCGTGGGCCTTGGCTCCATCGCGCTCCTGAATGCGGTCGGCTGCGATGGTCTGCACGACCATCAGGCTGACGTTGTGGGCCACGATGTCGTGAAGCTCACGGGCGATGCGAGCCCGCTCCTGGGCGACGGCAGCACGCGCGTTCGCGGCTCGTTCGCGCTCCACAGCCGCGGCTCGTTCAACCGCCTCGTGCTCCATCCCCTTCCGGGCCTTGTAGAGCCTTCCCAGAGACCATGCAGCGACGAGTAGGACGACGATGGTGAGTGCGGCTGCGATGCGATACCCGTGGGACATCAGCGCTTCAGCCACGATCACGCCGGGGATCATGATCGCAATCACGAAGGCGGCGCCGCGGCGTGTGGAGCGTAGGGCGGTGAGGAAGACCGCGATGGCGAGAGCCACGTACGGGACGCCTACTGCCGCGCCTCGCGGGCCGACAGGCCCGGGGATGTAGTGAAGCCCCTGCAGGGCGGCCAGGGACGCGCCCATGACTGCCAGCACCAGTCCCGGTTTCTTTCGATGAACCGCAACTGGAACAGAAAACAGAAGAACGAATAGATTTCGCCATACATCGGGTTCCCGGATTCCCGGACCCTTGGGCACTTCCGCGGGGATCGCTGAAGCTCCGGCAAGAATGAGGCCGGCCAGAAGGAAGTCGACAGCCACCGCAGGAACTCGTCGCCGCCCAAGGGCATCGAGTTTTTTCATGAGGCTCATCGGTACTCCTGCGGGATGGGTGCTCTGGCCAGCACTCCACTTCCGCTCAGCCTCCCGATACCGGGACGCAGAAAGCAGACAAGGAGCGGATCAGCTGACCCGGATGCAGCTTCCGTGGCGAGGACGTCGCCGAGGCACTGGAGTGAACGACTACTGTTCCTCGAGCACTCGGCCGGACCTTCTGCAGCAATAATGCAGACCTACACCCAGGAACGTTCAGTCGACGTCGGACGTAAATGCCTCATTTTGGGACTTTGCGCCCGTGGTCCGGAACCGATCACGGTAGGCGCCCGGCGTGGTGCCGAGGGATCGCCGGAAGATGCGTCGCATGGATTCGACAGAGCCGAACCCGCTCCTGCGCGCTACGGAGTCGAGTGGATCGCTGCCACCCTCGAGGAGGGCCTGGGCCGCCTCAAGCCGGACACGTTCGACGAACTGGGCAGCGCTCATATCTGTCTCTGAACGGAAGAGCCTGGTGAGATGGCGCTCGCTGACGCCGGCACGGGCAGCCATGGAAGGAAGCGTGTGATCAGCGCGGGGGTCCGCCACAACGGCGTCCAGCACTTGGCGCAGCACGGAGTCTTTGCCGTACTTCGCGGTCTGCCGCACGCTGAACTGGGACTGCCCGCCGGGGCGAGCCATGAAGACCACCAAGTGCTTGGCTGCGGCTCTGGCAACGTCGGGACCGTGATCACTTTCGACGAGTGAGAGCGTCAGGTCGATCCCGGCCGTGATGCCCGCAGAGGTGACGAAGTCTCCATCCCGAATGAAGATGGCATCACGGTCCACGGTGACCTTCGGGAAGCGAGCCGCCAGATCCGGAACGAGGCGCCAATGGGTAGCCGCTCGCCGTCCGTCAAGCAGCCCTGTTGCGGCCAGCGGAAAGGCCCCTGCGCACACAGAGGCGACCGTCTTCGAGCCAGAGGCAAGAGTCTTGATCGTGTCGATGAGGGCCGTGTCGGAAACGGCCACCCACCAGTCCGGCCTGCCAGGCACGAGCAATGTGTCCACCGGGTCGGTGAGCGCGCTCAGCGCCGCATCAGGTACAAGCTGCAGACCCGCCGTAGTCGTGACGGGTTTCCCATCTAGTGAAGCCGTCGTGATGCGGTAATTGGCCCCGAACTCGTTCGCTGCGGCGTAGACCTCTAGTGGCCCCGTCACGTCGAGAACCTGAACGCCGTCAAAGATCACCATGAGGATATGGCGGGCCGGCGCCCCTGGGCGGTTCATATCAGGATTCTCGCCTTTCCCGGGACTGAGAGCAAGCGAGTCGGGCAGGACACAAGCGTCCATTTTCTGCTTGCTTACATGAGGCAGAGAAGCCACCACAGTCAGTACAGGAACGACTGCTCGCTTAGGTCCCTGGCTAAGCTCGTGACTTCTCTGCCGCACAACCAACCATGTCAGCCGTTTCGCTCGCGGCAAACCACTGGGCGGGACGCAGGTGCCCCAGATCCGGCCACAAGATCGTCAGCAAGGTTCGACAGCCCGATGACGGCCTGTTGCAGGCGGTCGGCTAGTCATGACCTCTCTCCATCAAATCTGTGGCCGCGGGGTGACGCGCAGGGGCCGGCCCGCACAGATTGGCCGGCCCCTGGCCTTGGGTTCAGTTCACCGAGAGACCCCAGCGGTGAGCACAGTTCGGGCTGCCTCCGGGGGGCCTGGGTTCGTGCGGAGTCCTTCACCCTCGACATCGACGTTCGGAAGGATCCGGTCAAGCCACCTCGGGAGCCACCATGCCCTGTTGCCCATGAGTGCAAGGGCTGCTGGAACGATGGCCATCCTGACAATGAAGGCGTCGAAGAAGACTGCTGCAGCCAGGCCGAAGCCCATCATCTTGACCATCTCTTCACCTGAACCGATGAACCCACCGAAGACTGCCATCATGATGACTGCCGCAGCCGTCACCACTCGAGAGCCATGCCTGAATCCGGTGGTAATCGCCTGCCTTGGACTCTCTCCACGAACGTATGCCTCGCGCATCCTTGTAACGAGGAATACTTCATAGTCCATAGCCAGGCCGAACACGATCCCCACCATGAAGATCGGCATAGTGCTCATGATCGGGCCGGTCTGCTCGACACCCAGCGCGCTCGCCAGCCAGCCCCACTGGAAGACAGCAACGACTGCCCCGAGCGCAGCTCCCACCGAGAGCAGAAAGCCCAGTGCGGCCTTGAGGGGAACAAGTACGGACCGGAAGACGACCATCAGCAGGAGGAATGCCAGGCCGACGATGAGAGCCAGGTACGGGAGCAGTGCGTCGGCCATCTTCTTCGAGAAGTCAATCGCCATACCTGTCTGACCTGTTACGAGCGTCTGAGCGTTCGTCTGCTTGTTGACGTCGATGCTTCGCTTCCGGACCTCCTTGACAAGTTGCTCGGTCTCGACGCTGCTCGGTGAGGAAGCGGGGGTCACGGTGATCGTGGCGGTATCACCTGCTCTGTTGAAGGCTGCAGGGCCTACTCCAGCTACACCCTCGATTCGCTTCACAGTCGCGATCACCCGGTCGGCAGCGTTCTGGGCGTCGGCGCTCTTCTGGGCATCAACCACAAGCAGCAACGGGCCGTTGAAGCCCGGGCCAAATCCCTCGGAGAGAAGGTCGTAAGCCTTGCGTTGGGTCGTCTCGGCTGCCATCGAGCCTTCGTCCGGCAGACCGAGTTGGAGGGAGGTCGCGGGGACCGCGAGGGCCCCAAGTCCCAGTACCCCGACGATAAGAATCAGGGCTGGGCGCCGCAGGACGAAGGCTCCCCAGCGTCCCTTGCCACGGTGAACAGGTCGGCTGGAGGTGGCACGCTTGCGTGCTCTGCGTCCAACGATCCACTTTCCTGCAAGGCTGAGGAGGGCTGGCAGCAGGGTCAATGCGACCACGACGGCGAGGGCGACTGTTGCGGCCGCCGCCAGCCCCATCTTGGTGAGCATCGGGATGCCGACGACGGAGAGGCCTGCGAGGGCTATGACTACCGTGAGGCCCGCAAAGACGACCGCGGAGCCGGCTGTACCGAGTGCCCGTCCCGCCGCTTCTTCCCGGTTGTGCCCTTCGGCGAGTTCCGCGCGGTAGCGGGTCACGATGAAGAGCGCATAGTCGATACCGACTGCGAGGCCGAGCATCATCGCGAGCGTGGATGTGGTGTTACCCAGGTCGAACGTGTTGGCCAGGGCGGCTGTGGCGGAGACGCCGATTCCCACACCGAGTAGCGCGGTGAGCAGCGGGAGGCCGGCGGCCACCAGGGACCCAAAGGTGATCAGGAGAACGATGGCCGCTATGGCGACGCCGATGATCTCTGTCCCGCCTTCTGCCTTGGTCGGAACCACGCTGCCGCCGAGTTCAACGGCGAGGGCGGTTTCGGTTGCCGCCGCTTCAGCAGTGTGTTGAAGGGCTTCCTTTGTCTCTTCAGTGAGGGCCGCGGAGCGCACCTTGTACGAGATGCTGGAGTAGGCAATCGCTCCGTCCGGGCTCACGGTCCCACTCGTGAACGGGTCGACCACAGCAGCTACCTGCGGGGACTGTTCCTTGATCTCGCTGAGAGTTTTTGCAACAGCCGCGCGATGTTCCTGTTGAGTGATTCGCTCGCCCTCGGGCGCCTTGAACACTACGCGGGCTGTCGCGCCGTCGGCATTGGCACCTGGGAATCGCTCGTCCAGCAGGTCGAACGCCCTCTGCGCTTCGGTTCCTGGCATGGAGAAGGCTGTCGGTGCAGGAGGAGGGGCTGCCGATGCGCCGACTGCGGCAAGTATGAAGATGGCCAACCATGACAGGAAGACCATGATCCGGTGCCTGAAGGCGAACCGGCCCAGTCTGTACAGAAGAGTGGCCATGCGGGCGCGCTCCAATTCACTTGGCAGGGGGAGTTGATGCCCGTCGGCGGGGCTCTTCGTCAGTCTCGGCCGCTCTGGGCGCGTTGCCGTCGGTACTCATGACGAGGTTCGACCTCCTTCGGGCGAACGAGATTGCGTCCAGGTCCTCCCCCTTGCCGATGTGGCGCTTCGGGCTCATGAGCCCGAAGCAATCGGACGCTGGATGCCTTGGGCCATCACCGTCTGTGTCGGCCGGGTGACGGACGTCCCCGTTGCCGGGGCACCACCCGGTAGTGGGGCACGTCCTGCGGCTCGGTTCGGCTGTCTGGCTTGGCCGGAGTGCGTCCTGCTGGCGCGTTCTCGTTCCCTCGTCACCCGGTAGGAGGGGCGCCTGGAAGTTCTCCCTCGACCGGCGGAGGTCTCCGTACGGCTCCTTCTGCCGTACGAGCTGCAGCTTCACCTCTACAGCCGAGGTATCGGCTGCATCGCAGGCGTGCAATGAAGGGAGTAGATCGACGAAACGAAGGAAGACACAGTGAAGTCCTGGGCTCAGTGGCCGACCAGCCTGCCGGTCAGCGGATATGCAGTGCACTTGCAGGATGTGAGCAAGCAGTACGGGAAGGACGCTCAGTCCGTCGTCGCGCTGGACCGGGTCAGCATGGGGATCGCTCAGGGCACCTTCACGGCAGTGATGGGTCCTTCGGGATCTGGAAAGAGCACATTTTTGCACTGTGCAGCTGGACTGGATCGCCCCTCATCCGGTGCTGTGTATCTCGGCGCAACCAACTTGGCCGAGCTGAAGGAAGCACGTCTGACCAAGCTGCGACGCAGCCGCATGGGGTTTGTGTTCCAATCGTTCAACCTGCTGCCGTCTCTCACCGTTGAGCAGAACATCACCCTCCCGTTGCGACTCGATGGGAAGCCGGCCAACCAAGGCTGGCTGGAGCATGTCGTGGGCCAGGTCGGCATCGCTGACAAGCTCGGTCAGTTCCCGACTCAACTGTCCGGCGGTCAGCAGCAGCGAGTGGCTATCGCCCGTGCCCTCATCACCAGGCCGGAAGTCATCTTCGCGGACGAGCCGACAGGCGCTCTGGACCCGGAAACGGCTCGAGATGTCCTCGGTCTGCTGCGCCAAGCGGTGACGGACATGCACCAGACGGTCGTGATGGTGACTCACGACCCTATCGCCGCTGCTCACACTGACCGCGCAATCTTCCTTGTCGGTGGGCGGCTCACAGCGAACCTCGATGCCCCCGATGCCACGCAGGTGTCGGACGTGATGGCCCAGTTGCGAAGGGCCGCATGATGCTGAAGTTGTCTTTGCAGACGCTCCGTGGCCGCAAAGGGGGGGTGCTTGGAACGTTCATCGCGCTCCTTCTGGGTGCTGCTGTGCTCAGTGCTTGTGGTGCTCTGCTCGAGTCGGGACTGCGGTCTGGAACGCCGCCCGAGCGGTTCGCCGCTTCTGATGCACTGGTGGCCGGCCGCCAACGCGTGGACTTCGTGATCGACACGGGTGAACAGACCCGCGTGGAGAAGGAAGCGCTGGTCGAGCGCGTCCCCGTTCCGACCACGGCCGTCGACCGCGTCGCCAAGGTGCCGGGCGTCTCAGCCGTCATCGCAGACGTGAGCGTGCCTGTCCAAGTTGTGCCGTCGTCCAAGCAGCCTGTTCCCGGGCGGCATGCGGCACCTGTGACAGCCCATAGCTGGTCGACCGTCCGCCTCGGTTCATTCCGCCTGGTGGAGGGACAGGCTCCGCGCGGTGATCGAGACGTTGTACTGGATGCCGAGCTCGCCGATCGGGCTGGTCTCCGCCCTGACGACACTGTCGACGTGATGACAGCTGGCTCCTCGCCACGCCCGTTCCGCATCAGTGGAACAGTCGCTTTGGAGGGAGGCGCTCTTCCGAGTCGTTCAGTGGTCTACCTCTCTGACGACCACCTGCACCAGGTGGCCCCGGGTAAGGAGCCTGACGTTCTGGGCGTCCTCGCCTCTCCCGGCGTGAGTGCCTCACAGCTCTCTGACCAGATCTCTGAGGCCCTCCAGGACAAGTCGCTGAGTGTCCACACGGGTGACGGACGTGGCAAGGTCGAGTTCCTCGACACGGCGACGGCCAAGTTCAACTTGATCCTCCTGGCCGTGTCAGTCAGCACGAACGTGCTCCTCATCGCCGTCTTCATCGTGTTCAGCACGATGGTGCTCTCGATTCAGCACCGGCGACGTGAGGTAGCACTGTTGCGTGCAGTGGGAGCCACCCCCAAACAGATCCGCCAGATGCTCAGGGCTGAAGCACTCATCGTTTCTCTGACTGGCGGCGTGCTCGGATGGCCGATCGGCATCTGGTTGACGCGTTGGATGAGCAGCCAGCTCAGCAAGTACGGTGTCGTCCCGCCGGACTTCGAGCCGTTCATCGGACCGCTGCCTGGGGCGGGGGCACTGCTCATCGTGGTCCTGACCGCGCTGATCGCCTCGTACAGCGCCTCGCGGCGGGCGACTCGCATCAGGCCCACGGAGGCTCTGGGCGAGGCTTCGGCGGAGAACCCACAGCTCAGCCGCTGGCGCAAGATCACTGGCGCTGTGATGGGGGTCGGTTCCGTCGGCATGCTGATAGCCGGCCTTACCAATGGCGGCGACTTCACGACGCTCGTGGGCCTTGCAAATGGAGCGGTCCTCGTACTGGCGATCACCGCCGGAGTGCTCGGTCCTGGGCTGGCCAAGGTGTCCATGCGGGTGCTGGAGCCGATCCTCAGCCGTTTCCAGGTGACAGGCCACCTGGCCACTTCCAACGCCAAGGCCAACCTGTTGAGGACGGCAGGGGCTGTCACGCCACTGGTCCTGGCCGTGTCGTTCGCTTCGACAGTCGTTTTCGCTCAGACCACCGCTCTGAAGGCATCCGCAGATCAGCTGCGTGGCGGGCTCATAGCCACCCATGTACTCACCTCGCCTGGCGGACTCTCTCCGGATGTCGCTGAGCGCGTAGCGAACTTGGAGCACGTGGCGGCGGCCAGCGGCATTGCGAGAACAAAGGTGGTGGCGATCACGGCCGGCGAGGAGGGGGCCGAGTCTCCTGTCAGTCTGACCGCGCAGGGCCTTGAGCCGGAGGCGGTCGCGAAGACGGTCGACCTCCGGGTGACAGAGGGCAGCTTCAGCGAGCTGACGCCACGCACGGTGGCCATCAGTGAGATGGCATCGTCGTGGCTAGGTGTGGAACTCGGCGAGACGATCTCCCTGCACCTGGGTGACGGCACTCCTGTCGAACCTCGCGTTGTCGCGGTCTACGAACGCGGCCTTGCTTTCGCTGACTTCACGTTCGACCACGACATGCTGATCACACATACGACCTCACAGATGGACGAGTCTGTCCTGGTCCGGGCCGAAGCCGGCACTCAGGACCTCGACGAGCAGCTCGTCGAGGTCGCCGGGGCCTACCCGGGCATGGTCGTCAGTGATCAGCTTGCGCTCGATGCACAGATCGAGCAGCTGCGAGCCGACGCCTGGGTCAGCTATCTCGTAGTGGGGATGCTGATCGTGTACACGGCCATAACAGTCGTGAACTCGCAGGTCATGAACACCGTGGCACGACGGCGCGAGTTCGCTCTCCTGCGTCTTTCGGGAACCAGCTCTCGTCAGGTGCGTCGCATGATGTCGTGGGAGAGCCTGGCGGTAGTCGTCTCTGGCCTCGTCATCGGGACGCTCGCCTCGGTTCCCCCGCTGGTGCTCGTTTCGATGGCGTTGAGCGGCAGTCCCTGGCCCAGCGTGCCGGTCATGACATACGTGGCGATCACCGGAGTTCTTGGAGCTCTCGCGGTACTGGGTGCGATGTTCCCGACCCGGGTTCTCCTGATGTCCCGGCCGGTGGACTCCATAGGAACGAAGGAGTGACGAGACGGGGCCCCCGCATAGGAACGAAGGAGTGACGAGACGGGGCCCCCGCTACGTCCGTTGGCGACACGCTCTGCCGTGATCACGGACCCCTTTCACCGAGAACACGACGCCACCCGCCGGCCGAGGCGTCCGTACGGAGTTTCGCCTTTCCAGACCCGCCAAACCTTCCCGGTCAAGCACCAGGTTCGCGCCGCACGGCGCCGGGAGGGACTTCCGCTGAGCGTGCTGCCCAGGTCAGTTCGCGTTTCCGTCCGTGACATGGCGCCGGAGGGAGGGTGTGTTCCACTCCGGGGAGCCGGGCCCCCTGCGGGAATGAGCACGGTGTGAGCCCGCTGCTGGCGATGTCGATCGCGCCAGCGTTGAGCCCGATGGGCGTTCCCACAGGGTGCCGGGCTCTGCGGTCAGCCGGAGAGTGCCGCCGGGCCGATGGGGGCGTCCCCACGCAACGTGATGCGGTGCATGACGCGGTGCTGATCGCCGTAGTCGCGGTTGGCGTAGTGGGCCGTGCTGCGGTTGTCCCACAAGGCGACGTCACCCGGCTGCCACCGGTTGCGTACGAGGTGCTCGGGCTTGGTCAGATGAGCGTAGAGGATGTCGAGAATGCCGCGGCTCTCGTGCTCCGACATCCCTACGATGTGCGAGGTGAACCCTGGATTTACGAACAGGCCCTTGCGTCCGCTCTCGGGGTGCACCCTCACTACCGGGTGCTCGATCGGTGTCAGGTCATTGAACGTCTCGCCTTCCCAGAGGTTGCCGCGGCCCTTCCTGCGCTGGCTGAGGTAATACCCGAATTCGCGGCTGCCGTCGTGAACTGCGGTCAGTGAGTCGATGAGGGTACGCAAGGCCGGGGTCAGTGATTCGTAGGCAAGCTGGCTGTCAGCCCAAGTCGTGTCACCGCCGTTCGGCGGTAGCACCACGGCCCGCAGGACGGAGATCGCCGGTGGGCGACGTACGAAGGTCACGTCCGTGTGCCATACGTCGGCGAACCCGTTGTCCTGGCTGTCCAGAGAATAGACCTCTGGGGGCACGTCGCCGGAGTCGTGGATCGGGTGCCCTACTGTGATCTCGCCCAGGCGTCGGCCGAACTCGATCTGCGCGGCGTCGTTGAGGTCTTGGCCCCGCACGAAAAGCACCTTGTACGTCACGAGAGCTGCCCGAATCGCGTGGACCTCGTCGTCGTCGAGCCGACTGAGATCGACATCGCGAATCTCGGCACCGAAATGTGGGCCGAGCGGGGTGAGGGCGAGGCGCGTCGCGACCCGCTCCGGTGCCTCGGTCATGGCCGACTGCTCGCTGGTGATACTCATCTTCAGATGCTCCTTCTGGGGTGTCAGGCGGCGGTGGTCTTCACGGCGTGGGCGACTTGTGCTCGTAGTTCTGCGAACTCCGTCGAGTTCCGCAACTGCCCGGCGTCGATGTCACCACGTGGCAGATCAATCGGTAGGTCCAGAGCGATGGTTCCGGGACTCTTGGTCAGCACGACGATGCGGGAGCCGAGAAACACCGCCTCGTCGGCCGAGTGGGTCACGAAGACGGTGGTCCGCCCGGTCTGGGCGGTGACCTCGCGGACATCCTCCTGGAGCCGTTCCCGGGTCAGCGCGTCCAGCGCGGCGAACGGTTCGTCGAGCAGGAAGAGGGGGTTCTCGGCGGCCAGGGCGCGGGCGATGGCGACCCGCTGCTGCTGGCCGCCGGAAACCTCCCAGATACGCCGCTGCCCGACGCCCTCGAGACCTACGCGCGCCAGCAATTCCGCCCGGTGTCGGGGCCGTTGGGCGCGCTCGACGCCCGCGTATCGCAGGGCCAGGTCGATGTTGCCCTGCACGGTGCGCCACGGGAACAACCTGGGCGTCTGGAACACTACGCCTGCGGCTTCGCCGGGCCGCGGCTGGATGCCGGACACCCGTACCGAGCCGTGGGTGGGGTGCTCGAATCCGGCGATCAGCCGCAGGAGTGTGCTCTTGCCGCACCCGGAGGCTCCGACGATGACGAGGAACTCGCCGGCGGGAACACTCAGGTCGACCGGCCCCACGGCCGTGAAGGTCTCACTTCTCCGGCCATACTGATGGGTGACGTGGTCGAGGCGGACGGAGCCGGCACCCGTGGTGCCCTCGCCGGTCTCAGTGACCTTCGTCGTCTTACTTGAGGACATCGGGCAGCCCCTTCAGATACAGCGCGTTGCGGATGACGTCCTGGGACGGAGCGGTGTCGATCTGCTTCTGCCCCGCCAGGAACCGGCCCGTGTCGGTCAGATAGGTCACCAGCTTGCCGGGATTGCCGTCGGTGCCCAGCCAGTCGGCGGAGGCGACCTCGTCGGGCGTGAGGAACACGCCCTGTGTGAGCTGCGCCTTGGCCTCCGCGGCGCTGATGCCGAGTTCCGCCGCCACGGTCTTGACCGAGCCGTCGGGATCGGACTTGATCCGGCGCAGGGCGTCCGCCTCCACCTGGCGCCATGTGTCGATCACCCCGGGGTCCTTGGCGATCAGGTCCTCCGACACCACGGCGAGGTCCAGGGTGGGCTTGCCCGCGGCGCCGATCGCTTTGCTGCTGGTGAGCTGGACGCCGGTCTTGCGCAGTTCTTCCAGGGTGGGCAGCCAGACGTAGGCGGCGTCTATGTCGCCCCGCTGCCAGGCAGCAAGGATCGCTTGTGGCTGGAGGTCGATGAGCTGGACGTCGGACGCCTTGAGGCCGGCCGTGTCCAGTGCCGCCAGCAGACTGTAGTGCGAGGTGGAGGCGAACGGTGTGCCGATGGTCCTGCCCTTGAGGCCGGCCACGTCGGAGACGCCGGAGTCCTTGCGCGCCACGAGCGCCTCGTTCTCGCCCGCGACGTCGAGGATGAACGCGACCTTGTACGGGATCGGAGAGCTCCCGGACAACCCGCGGGCGAAGGGGCTGGAGCCCAGGGCGGAGATGTCGAGGGACTTGCCCAGGAACGCCTGGTTGATGCTGGCACCGGAGTCGAACTTGACCCAGGTGACCTGGTAGTCCGGCAGGGCCTTCTCCAGCAGCTTCAGACGCTTCACGAGCAAGTCGCCGCTGGGAAAGGCGAAGTAGCCGATGCGCAGTCGCTTGGACCGACCGCCGGACGAGGGGCTGCCGTCCGAGGAGCAGGCGGTGACGGCGGCAGCCAGGGCGCCGGCGAGCAGGAGTCGACGCGTCGGTCCCTGCACCGAGGAGCCGACGGGAACTCTGGGCAGCGAAGGAGACATGGTGGAGCCGTTTCTGTACGAGGGAGGTGAAGAGGGCGGAAAGCGGAGACTGAATGCGGTCGTCGTGCCTAGGAACGACCGCGCCAGGGCACTACTGCACGTTCGAGCCGTAGCAGCAGTCCGTCGATGACGAGACCGGAGACTCCGATCGCGATGATGCCGACGAGCACCACCGGAGTGTTGTTGTAGTTGGCGGCGTCCTTGACCATGCCTCCGATGCCGGGCAGCCCGTTGACCAACTCGGCCGCGACGAGGGAGGAGTAGGCCACTCCCGTGGCCAGCCGCACACCGGTGAGCGTCTCGGGCAGGGCGGACGGCACGACGACGTCCTTGACGACGTCCCAACGTGACGCGCCGAGCGCCCGCGCCGCTTCGAGCAGGCTTCGGGGTACGGCGGCGACGGCCGTGGTGGTGGACACCGCCACCGGCGGAAAGGCAGCCACGGCGAGCAGCGTGATCTTCGGTTCCTCATTGATGCCCAACCAGATGATGAGCAGAGAGAAGTACGCCAGCGGCGGCAGCGTCCGCAGAAATGTGATCCAGGGCTCGAACAGCGACCGCACCCACCCCACGGTGCCCATGACCAGGCCGAATACCACCCCTAGGGCAATGCCGATACCGGCCCCCAGGGCGATGCGCCGCAGACTGATGCCCAGGTGCTCGATGAGCGTGGTGCCGCCGTAACCCCGCACACCGTCGTTCGTCGTGGACACTTCGATGAAGGCGTCCCAGACCTTGACGGGCGGCGGAACCAGCGTCTCGCTCCACGTCCCGCTCGCCGCCAGCAACTCCCACAGGAAAAGGAACAGCAGGAGCGAACCGAACGGCAGAGCGGCACGGCGTATCCGCGTCGAGGTGTGAAAGAGACGCTTGACCGGACTCTTACCGGTCCGGGTCTCCGCCCTTTCCAGGCGTGTTGAGGACATGGGGCGGCCTCCCAGGAGTGCCGGAGCATGAACAGGTGAAGTCGGTCGACGTAGCGGGCAGCATTGAGCCGGAACCGGACCGAAAAGGAAATGAAGTCCCGCTACGGAGTGCGCGGAACATGCCTTACCGACACGGGCGACACCACCGGTCGGCAGGGAGCGTCAGGGACGCGGATTCAGCTACAACACGAGGCCGTGCGTCGGCACAGGTCGATGACCAGGCGTCGCACCAAGGGCTCGTGATTCATGAGGCCCTTTCTACAACAGCCGCAGCTTCCTTTCCAATCCGTCCATCCTTCGATACGCACCCTTCGGTACGCACCCTTCGACAGATCGTTGTCTACCGCCCAGTTCGTTGCTCTCGCGCCGTCGGCCGCCGACCCGGTCGCTGCGTCTCTCGTGGACGCAGGTACCGAGGGGAGGGGCTACGCCGGGCAGGTGGCCCCACCAACGGGCCGCTCACGCGAGAAGCCAGGTGATCAGCGACAGGGATCCCATGGAGAACAGGGTGGTCAACACGACGGCGTCCCTGGCCAGTCGGGTGTCGAGGCGGTACTGCGACGCGAAGATGAACGCGTTCTGGGCGGTCGGCAGGCCCGCGCAGAGCACCACCGCGAGCAGGTCGTCACCCTCGATGCCGAACCCCCACCGGGCCAGCGCGTAGGCGAGCAGCGGCTGGACAACCGTTTTGAGGATGACGAGGACGTGCCGCTCCGCACGCCCGGCGGGCGTGCCGAACTCCAGGGCTACGGTGCCGGGCTCCGTGGCGCGGGTGTCGAGGGACATGCCCAGCGCGAACAGCGCCGCCGGGACCGCCGCGCCGCCGAGCATCTGGGCGGGTGCGGTCACGGCCTCCGGCAAGTGCACGCCGAGGACGGACACCGTCACCCCCGCCGCCGACGCGGCGATGATCGGGTTGCGCAGCGGCAGCCACAGGAAGCGGCTCCGGCCGCCGGCGTCGCGGCCCGCGTCGAGATCTATGAGTGTCAGGATCAGAGGGGTGACGAACAGCGTCTGGAACAGGGCTGCCGCGACCACGAACGAGGCGTCACCCAGCACATGTACGGCCACGGGGATGCCGAGGTTGGCGGAGTTCACGTAGGCGCCCGCCATGGCGCCGATCGCCCGGTCGGCCCGTGGGCGGTGGAACACCCACCGGCCGATCAGCAGGCCGAGGGCGAGCATGATGAGGACACTGGCGGCGAAGACCGCCACGCCGGGGCTCAGGAGGTCGGACACGTCGGCCCGCGACAGTGTCACGAACAGCAGCGCGGGCATGGCGAACGCGAAGGCGAACCGGCCCAGCACCGACTGGGCCTGCTTTCCGAGTACGTCGAACCGGCCGGCCGCCCAACCGACGGCGGTGATCGCCCAGATGGGCAGAAAGCCGGAGAGCACGGTCACCGGATCAGCATGCCCGACGGTGATCAAGGCCTCTCCGCCGCCCCCGGGAAGGTGATGCTCCGGGGGCGGCGAAGTTCGAGGGACGGTGGGGCTGTGGGGACGGCGGACAGGGGTGCGGGCGCTGAAGAGCCCGTCAGTTGAACGGGTCCAGCGTGACGTACGCCGTCTGCGGATTGCCGTCGTGCACCAGTGACTCATGGGCGCCGACGTCGTCGAAGGCGAAGGCGTACGCCTTGCCGTCGGCCATCTGGGCGTGGATCTTGCGGGCGTAGTGGTTGGTCACGACGTCCTTGTAGAAGTTCGCGGAACCGGTGTCCGGCTGGTTGGGGTTGACCAGCAGTGTCGAGCGGTTGAAGCCCGCGCACAGCGTGCGCGAGATCGGGCCGCGCACCTGGTCGTTGGGGGCGTCGAGCCGCTTGTAGCACCCGAAGACACTGTCGGAGTCCGGCTTCTGGAACGAGGTGACGACGGTCCCGGAGCCGTTCGTGAAGTTCATGACCCCGCCGGAGACCCGGCCGTAGTACTTGATGCCGGGCTGGTGGGCGAAGGGCGTGACCGTGAGCGTCGAGGTGGCGTACTTGTTCCAGACCCGGTTGATGTAGTCGTCCATGATGTTCGCCGGCAGCGCGCCGGCCTCGATGCCGTGGCCGGGGGCGAGGGCGCGCAGGACGGTACCGTCCGCGCGCGTCTGGATGAGGTTCGCCCACCCGCCGGGCTGACCGCGCAGGGCGTTGTAGAAGCCGTTGTAGCCACCGGGCTTGAGGTGACCGGTGTTCTTGACCGTTCCGTCGGCGGCCTGAACGCCGACCGCGTAAGGGGCGGAGAACATGTCCACCTGTGTGCTGTTGATCCACAGGCCGGAGTCGTTGAGTGTGTACTCGGACCAGTTGAAGAGGATGTTGCGGTTCGGGTCGCTCGGATTCTGCACCGCGGGCTGCACCAGACCGCCGGTGGTGAGCTTGAAGACGAGCTTCTGCCCGTACGAGAAGTAGATCCGCCCGGAGAACTTGGGCATCCGGATCGTGACGGAACGGCCGGAGGTAGGGCCGGCGATCGACGCGTCGGGGGCCGGGGTCGGCGGGTTGCCGCCGGCAGGCCAGGGATGGAACGTGCCGCTCGCGTCGGCCCAGCCCTGCCGGCCGGTGCTGAGCTCCGTGCCGAGGTTGTAGATGTAGACCGGCTCGCTGCGGCCCGAGTTGTTGGTGAACTTGAGCGGGATGGTCGCGGGCACCGCGGCTTCCGCCGTCGCGGTGGGTCCGGTAGCGGTGACGCCGGCGGCGCACAGCAGCGCGGTGAACGCCAGCGCCAGTAACTTCCGTGAGACAGACACGCTCCACCTCCTCCTGATCGGATCCTCGACGGATCCCTGTCGGATCGTCGTCGGATGCTGGTGGGATGTCGTCACGATCCAGGGCCGGACTGTTCGATGGAGTGGCCCGGGCCCGGAACAGACGCCTGAGAGCGCTCTCAGAATCGGCCCGCACCGGACCGCCGTCAAGAATTCGCGCAGGAGTTGTCATTGAGGTCGTCAGGCACCGCCGGGCTGACACCGCTGCCGGCGCCGCGAAGAAGGCGCATCAGTGGTGGTCGCCGTGACGGCATCGGGGCCGGCAGGGCGGGAACGCCACCCTGCCGGCCCCTGCACACGCGCCCCTTGTCAGCCCGCCCGGTACGTCTCCAGCAGCCGCAGCCAGATCTCGCTGATGGTCGGGAAGGACGGAACCGCGTGCCACAGCCGGTCGATGGGCACTTCTCCGGCCACCGCGATCGTGGCGGAGTGCAGCAGTTCACCGACGCCCGCGCCGACGAAGGTGACGCCCAGCAGGATCTCGCGGTCGAGGTCGACGACCATGCGGGCACGTCCGCGGTAGTTCTCCGCGTACAGTCCGGCGCCTGCGACGGAGGCGAGGTCGTAGTCGACGGCGCGCACCCGGTGTCCTGCCCCTTCCGCCTCGGCGAGCGAGAGTCCCACGGCCGCTGCCTCCGGGTCGGTGAACACCACCTGTGGCACTGCCGCGTGGTCGGCCGTCGCGGAGTGGGCGCCCCAGCGGTCGGTCTCCAGCAGCGGGACCTGCTGCGCCCTGGCGGCGATGGCGGCCCCCGCGACCCGGGCCTGGTACTTGCCCTGATGGGTGAGCAGCGCGCGGCGGTTGACGTCACCGACCGCGTACAGCCAGTCCGTGCCCTGCACGCGGCAACTGTCGTCCACCGTCAGCCACGAGCCCGGCTCCAGGCCCACGGTCTCCAGTCCGATGTCGTCGGTGCGCGGGGCGCGGCCCGTCGCGATGAGCACCTCGTCGGCCTCGATGCGCTCGCCGTCACCGAGGACCAGGGTGACGGGGCCGGTGCCGCCGGGCCGTTCGACCGCGGTGACGTCGGTGTCCGTCCGGATGGTGACGCCGGCCTCCCTGAGGCCTTCCGCCACGTGCTCACCGACGAAGGGTTCCATCCGTGGCAGCAGGCCGCCGCCGCGGACGAGCATGGTCACCTGCGAGCCGAGCGCCTGCCAGGCGGTGGCCATCTCCACCCCGACCACTCCCCCGCCGACGACCGCGAGCCGGCCCGGCGCCTCGCGGGCGCTGGTGGCCTCGCGGCTGGTCCACGCCCTGGCTCCGGCCAGGCCGGGGATGTCGGGCAGTACGGCGCGGCTGCCGGTGCTCACGACGACGGCGTGCCGGGCGGTCAGTGAGTAGTGCTCGCCCTCCGGCCCGTACGCCACCACCTTTCTGGGGCCGTGCAGGGCCCCTTTGCCGCGATAGACACGTGCGCCGATGGAATCCAGCCAGGCCAGCTGGCCTTCGTCGTTCCAGTGGGCTGCCTGTTCGTCGCGGCGGGCCAGCACGGCCTTGCTGTCCAGCGGGCCCTGTACGGCGGCGCTCACGCCGGGCAGCCTGCGGGCGTCGGCCCGCGCGATCACCGGGCGCAACAGCGCCTTGCTGGGCATGCACGCCCAGTAGGAACAGTCGCCGCCGATGAGTTCGCTCTCCACCACCGCGGTACTCAGGCCCGCCGCTCTGGTCCGATCCGCCACGTTCTCCCCGACGGGGCCCGCGCCCAGCACTACGACGTCGTACTCCACAGCATGGGTCATAGGGCCAGTCTGATCCGGGGTGTGCCTCCTGGCCACATGGGCAGGGGCAGGAATAGCACGGCCCCGGGCACCGTTGTGCGGGGCGAGTCCCCCGGACCTCAGGAAGAGGTAGCACGTCATGAGCACCGTTGAGCTCACCAAGGAAAACTTCGATCAGGTCGTGACCGACAACGACTTCGTCCTGATCGACTTCTGGGCTTCCTGGTGTGGTCCTTGCCGCCAGTTCGCGCCGGTCTTCGAGGGCGCGTCGGAGCGTCACCCCGACCTGGTGTTCGCGAAGGTCGACACCGAGGCGCAGCAGGAGCTCGCGGCTGCCTTCGAGATCCGTTCGATCCCGACTCTGATGATCGTGCGCGAGAACGTCGCGGTCTTCGCCCAGCCCGGTGCGCTGCCCGAGTCGTCCCTCGAGGACGTCATCGGCCAGGCGCGCGCGCTGGACATGGACGCGGTCCGCAAGTCGATCGACGAGGCCCAGAAGGGCGCCGCCGCCGAGCCCGGCCAGGCAAGCGCCTGACCGGGCACCTTCCCCGTACGCAGGTCCCCGCATACGTCCGGCCGGGGACCCGCCCGATTTTCGTCGGGCCGGACCCCGGCCGTCCGCGTGTCACACACCGGCACGGTCGTCCGTGCTGCCGGCAGCACACCCTCGAGGGGCGCTACGCCTCCTCCGCGTCCACGACCCGCGCCACCAGTCCCAACGACAGCTCCGCGCCGTCCACCAGCAGGGCCTCGACCGCGCGGGTCTGCGGGTCGATGTCGACCTCGACGCCGTCGCCGACGTAACGCGGGTAGCCCGAGGCGCCCATCTCCCCCGTGGCGTCCACGACGGCGGAGCGGATGACGTCCTCGGCGAGCGTGGCGGGATCGTGCCCTTCGACGTGTTCGGGGACCACGATGATCCCGAAGCGCTGCGGTTGTGTGTTCATGCAGGCGACGCTAGACACCCGCCGCCGCGCCCGCACGTCGCCCGGCGGGCACTACCGTGACCGGATGACGCATTCCACCGCCCCATCGCCCGGCCCGCGGAGACCGCACGGCTCCCCGCGCTCCGAGGTCTTTGCCCACCTGCCCGGCAGCAGCGGCCCGGCCGCCACCACGGAGGCCGATCCCCTCCGCGTCGGACCGGTCCGCACCTCGTACGCGCCGGACCGCGACGGCGATCCGGACCCGGGTGAGATCGTCTGGACGTGGGTGCCGTTCGAGGAGAACGACGGCCGCGGCAAGGACCGGCCGGTCCTGGTCGTGGCCAGGGAGGCGGCCGGCACGCTGCTGGCCGTCCAGCTGTCCAGCAAGCGCCACGACCACGACCGGGAGTGGGTGCCGATCGGCGTGGGGCCGTGGGACGGCGCCGGACGCGAGTCGTGGGTGGATCTGGACCGGGTGCTGCGGGTGCACGAGACGGGGATGCGCCGTGAGGCGAGCGCGCTGGACCGGCCGCGGTTCGACCGTGTGGTGCGGCGGCTGCGGGAGCGCTACGGCTGGAGCTGAGCCCCGGCGGCGCCGGTGCGATCGGCGAAGGTACGGCGGAACGCGGCGAGCGTCGGCGAGGTGCCGGCCCGGTCGAGCACGGCGAAGACGATCTCCTCGAAGTGGGCGGCGAACCGGCCGCCCCCGGTCAGCAGCGCGTGGAAGGCTCCGGCGACGGCTGCGGGGTCGTTGCGGAAGACGCCGCAGCCCCAGGCGCCGAGCACGAGACGGCGGTAGCCGCCCGCGACCGCCGTCTCCAGGACCCGTTCCGCTCGTGACGCGAGCGCGGCGGGGATGCGGTGGACCTCGCCCGGTGTGCGGAGTGCGACGACTCCCGCGTTGGGCGCGGGAGAGGTGAGGAAGCCGACCGTGAACGGCTGCTCCAGCAGCTGCCCCCGGTCGTCGCGGAAGACCGGCACACCGGGCGAGAGGATCACCCGGTCGGTGTAGAAGACGCTGCGTTCCGCCCGGTGGTGCTCGTAGAACTCGGGCACGCGCAGCAGCGTGGCGTACAGGGCGGACGCCCGGCAGAGTGCTTCCTCCTGGGCCTGCGCCCCGTTGAGGTAACCGCCGCCGGGATTGCGGGCGGAGGCGAAGTTCAGGACGGCGACCGGTCCCTCTTGGGTGCCGGTGAGCCGGCGGGCGGCCTCGGTGCTGCTCTCGCCCGTGACCTCGAAGCGAGTGATCCGGTCCGTGTCCGGTGAGACGGCCACCGGCTCCGGTCCGTACATCCGTGTGCCCGCCAGTGCGGTGGCGAGCTGCTGCCCTATCCGTACCTCGCGTCCGTCAGGAAGGCGGTACCCCCCGGCCCCGACGATCTCCTCGGTCTGCTTGGCGATTCCCCGTAGTCGTGCACTCATGCCCGACATCATCGGGAACCCCAGGTGACGGCGGCAAACACATTTCCGCTCCTCAGGGGCACTCTTGTGCGGACCCGCAGCGGTGGCCTTAGGTTGACAGAAGTCCCTTCGACAGGAGGAGCCGATCATGCACCGAGCGGGAACGGGCGACTTCAGCCGTCCGATGTCCGAGGACGAGGCCGAGGACCTGCTCCGATGTATCTGCTTCAAGACAGGTCCGCCCCGCACCGTGGGCGTGGAGGTGGAGTGGCTGGTCCATGACCGGGAGCAGCCGGACAAACCCGTGGCGCGCGACCGCCTCACCAGCGCCTTCGACGACATACGCGCCCTGCCCCTGACCTCCCTACTCACCTTCGAGCCCGGCGGCCAGCTGGAACTCAGTTCGCGCCCCGCCGCCTCCCTGATGGAGTGCATCGACTCCACAGCCGCCGATCTGGACGCCGTTCGAACGGCCCTCCGTCCGGCAGGCCTCGCTCTGAACGGCATGGGAGTCGATCCCTGGCACCCGCCACGCCGGATCCTCCACGAACCGCGCTACGACGCGATGGAGAGATACCTGGACCGCTCCGGTCCGTACGGCCGCTCCATGATGTGCAGCTCCGCCTCCGTCCAAGTGTCGCTCGACACGGGTGAGGAGGAGCCGGGCCCGCTCGGGCACGGCCGCCGCTGGCGGCTCGCCCATCTGCTGGGCCCGGTCCTGCTGGCGGCCTTCGCCAACTCGCCCATGCTGGCCGGGCGTCCTACGGGCTGGCGCTCCACGCGGCAGGCGGTGTGGAACGTGCTCGACCCGGTGCGCCCGATGGCACCTCCCCTGGAGGCGGAGCCGCGAGCGGCATGGGCCGCGCACGCACTGGACGCACCCGTGATGTGCGTACGGATGCCGGAGGGGGCGTGGCCGCTCCCCGAGGGGCTGACCTTCCGGAGCTGGCTGCGCTCCGGCGGGCCGCGTGCGGCGACGCAGGAGGACCTCCGCTACCACCTCACCACGCTGTTCCCGCCCGTACGGCCGCGCGGACACCTGGAGTTGCGCATGATCGACGCGCAGCCCGGCGAGAACGGCTGGATGGTGCCGCTCGCGGTGACCACCGCGCTCTTCGACGACCCCGAGGCGGCGGAGACCGTGTACCGCTCCCTCAAGCCCCTGGCCGAGTCCACGGGCGCCGGCGTCGCGCCGCGCAACGCGCTGTGGGTGGCCGCGGCACGGCACGGGCTGGCGGAGGAGGAGCTGCGGAGCGCCGCCGTGACGTGCTTCGCCGCGGCACTGGAGGCGCTGGGACGCCTCGGCGCGTCGACGACGGTGCTCGACGAGGTGGCCCGTTTCAACGAACACCATGTACTGCGGGGCCGGTGCCCCGCCGACGACCTGATCGCCTCCGTGGTGAAGGAGCCCGGTACATGACCGACCAGCTGCGGAGTCTGGCACTCGATGCGCTGACCCGTGCCCGTGAACGCACCGCCGCTCTCACGTCGTGCGTCGACGACCGTGATCTGACCGCTCAGCACTCGCCGTTGATGTCGCCGCTGGTGTGGGACCTGGCCCATATCGGCAACCAGGAGGAGCAGTGGCTGCTCCGCCAGGTCGGCAAGGGCGAGGCGCTCCGGCCCGAGATCGACTCCCTCTACGACGCGTTCGAGCATCCCCGCGCGGCCCGTCCCTCCCTGCCGCTGCTGGCGCCCGCGGAGGCACGGGTCTACGCCGCCGATGTGCGCGGCCGGGTGCTGGACATTCTGGAGCGCACCGCGTTCGAGGGCGGTCCGCTCGTGGACGCCGGCTTCGCCTTCGGGATGATCGCCCAGCACGAGCAGCAGCATGACGAGACGATGTTGATCACCCATCAGCTGCGCAAAGGGCCGCCCGCCCTGTCCGCGCCGGAGCCGCCCGTCCATGACACCCGTCCGCTGCCGCGTGAAGTGCTGGTGCCCGGCGGGGCGTTCACGATGGGGACGTCCACAGAGCCGTGGGCGCTCGACAACGAACGGCCCGCGCACCGGCGCATCCTGCCCGCGTTCCACATCGACACGACCCCTGTGACCTGCGGCGAGTACCAGGCGTTCATCGAGGGCGGCGGCTACCACGAACGCCGCTGGTGGGCGGCTGAGGGCTGGGACCAGATCCGGCAGCACGACATCGGCGCGCCGCTGTTCTGGCGCCGCGAGGGCGGGATGTGGCTGCGCCGCCGATTCGGCGTCATCGAGGAGGTCCCGCCGGACGAGCCCGTACTGCACGTGAGTTGGTACGAGGCGGACGCCTACGCGCGCTGGGCCGGCCGGCGGCTGCCGACCGAGGCCGAGTGGGAGAAGGCTGCCCGGCACGATCCGCACACCGGCCGGGCCCGCCGCTACCCGTGGGGCGACGCGGACCCGACGGAGGCGCACGCCAACCTCGGCCAGCGCCATCTGCGGCCCGCGCCCGCGGGCAGCTATCCGCAGGGAGAATCGCCGCTGGGCGTACGGCAGCTCATCGGCGACGTGTGGGAGTGGACATCGAGCGACTTCCTGCCCTACCCGGGGTTCGTCGCGTTCCCCTACCGCGAATACTCGGAGGTGTTCTTCGGGAGCGAGCACAAGGTGCTGCGCGGCGGTTCGTTCGCCGTCGACCCGGTGGCCTGCCGGGGCACGTTCCGCAACTGGGACCTGCCGGTGCGCCGCCAGATCTTCTCCGGCTTCCGCACCGCACGGGACGCGCAGCAGCCCGCCGGCCCGGACGGGGGCAGCCTCTGATGTGCCGTCATATCGCCTTTCTGGGACGGCCCGAGCCATTGGGCACACTGCTCGTCGAGCCCGAACACGGCCTGTTCCGCCAGTCCTGGGCGCCGCGCCGGCAGCGCTACGGCACGGTCAACGCGGACGGCTTCGGGATCGGCTGGTACGCGGACGGCGACCCGGTGCCCGCCAGGTACCGGCGCGCGGGGCCGATCTGGGCGGACCTGTCCTTCACCGACCTGGCGCGGGTGGTGCGCAGCCACGCGGTGCTCGCCGCCGTGCGGGACGCCACCGCACCCGGCGCGGACGGCGAGGCCGCGGCGGCGCCGTTCGCCTCCGGGCCCTGGCTGTTCAGCCACAACGGCGCGGTGCGCGGCTGGCCGGCCTCGATGGGCCCGCTCTCCGCGGCGCTGCCGGCGGAGGAACTGCTGTCGATGGAGGCGCGCAACGACTCGGCGCTGCTGTGGGCGCTGGTGCTGCACCGGCTGCGCGCCGGCGACTCGCCCGCCCAGGCGCTCGCCGACACCGTCCGTGACGCGGCCGCGGCCGCGCCCGGATCCCGGCTGAACCTGCTCCTGACGGACGGCACGGTGATCGCCGCGACCGCCTGGGGCGACACCCTCTGGTATCTCACCGAGCCCGGCCTGCGCACGGTCGTGGCCTCGGAACCGTACGACGACGATCCGCTGTGGCAGGAGGTGCCGGACCGGACGCTGCTCACCGCGACCCGCGCCGACGTCCTGCTGACCGAGCTCAAGGAGCCGACCTAAGTGAGCCCGTTCCTGCTGACCCGCACCCTGCCCGAGGACGCGACCAACGCCGCGCTGCGGGCCGATGTGCTGCACGGCCTGACCCGTACGCCCAAGACCCTGCCGCCGAAGTGGTTCTACGACGCCCGCGGCAGCGAACTGTTCGAGGAGATCACCCGGCTTCCCGAGTACTACCCGACCCGCGCCGAGCGGGAGATCCTCGCCGAACGGGCGCCGGAGATCGCCCTGGCGACCGGGGCGCGGACGCTCGTGGAGCTCGGGTCCGGCTCGTCCGAGAAGACCCGTTTCCTGCTGGACGCCCTGCCCTCGCTGCACAGTTACGTGCCCGTGGACGTCAGCGAGAGCGCGCTGAACGGCGCGGCACAGGCCCTGCTCGCCGACCATCCGGACCTGAACGTGCACGCCCTGATCGCCGACTTCACTCGCGGGCCGGAGCTGCCCGTGACGCCGGGGCCCCGGCTGGTCGCGTTCCTCGGCGGGACGATCGGCAACCTCCTGCCGGACGAGCGGGCGCTCTTCCTGCGGTCCGTGCGGGCCATGCTGGACCCCGGCGACTTCCTGCTGCTGGGCACGGACCTGGTGAAGGACGAGGCGGTGCTCGTGCGCGCCTACGACGACGCCGCGGGCGTCACCGCCGAGTTCAACAAGAACGTCCTGGCGGTGCTGGCACGGGAGCTCGGAGCGGACGTGGATCCCGGCGACTTCGACCATGTGGCGCGCTGGGACCGCGACAACGAGTGGATCGAGATGAGACTGCGGGCCCGCTCCGCCCTCTCCGTGAAGATTCCCGAGCTGGACCTGGTGGTGCCGTTCGAGGAGGGGGAGGAACTGCGGACGGAGGTGTCCGCGAAGTTCCGTCAGGACGGTGTACGGACCGAACTCGCCGGGGCCGGGATGGACCTGACGCACTGGTGGACGGACGGGGAGGGCAGGTTCGCGCTGTCGCTCGCCACGGCGAGCTGAGCGGCCAGCGCCAGTGAGCGGCGGTCGGGGTGGCTCCCGGGGAGGACCGGCGGCAGCAGCCGGATCTCCGCGGTGAGCCCTTCGGCCGCCGCGACCCGCCACAGGGAGGCGAGCAGCGGATCGTCGCCGACGAACGCCGCCGCCCCGGTGGGCGAATAGGTGATGCGTACGGGCTGGACGGCGGCGCCCGTATCGAGGGCGGCCTGGAACGCGGCGGGCCGGAACCGCCCCCGGCCACGCCCGCACCAGGTGGAGCCCTCCGGGAAGACGACGACACGGGCCCCGCCGCGCAGTGCGTCCGCCATCGACGCCACGGCTGCGGGCAGCGCGCGCAACCGGTCCCGTTCCAGGAAGAGCGTGCCGCCGCGGGCGGCCAGCGGCCCGAGGACCGGCCATGAGCGGACCTCGCTCTTGGCGAGCATCCGTCCCGGCAGCACCGCGGCGACCAGGGGGATGTCCAGCCATGAGACGTGGTTGGCGACGACCAGTGAGGCCCGCAGGTCGTGCGGCAGCCCGACGACGCGTACGCGCACGCCGAACGCCCGCAGCACGGCGCGTGACCAGCAACGGGTCAGCCGGTGGCGGAACGCGGCGCCGAGAACTACGCCGAAGAGGGCCGCGACGGGGGCGAGCAGCAGGCCGCCGCCCACGGTCGCCAGGCCCGCCAGCAGCCGGGCGAGGGCCTTGAGCGGCCCGGCGGCGGGCCCGTCGTGGGTCGCGCAGCCCTCGGGTGTGCAGGGCGCGCGGGGCAGCCAGGCGCTCATCGCACGGGGGCGAGGGAGAGGAAGTGCCGCAGGTAGCGCGGGTTGGTGCGGCGCAGCGACAGCAGGACGTAGAGGTCGGCGACGTTGAAGTCGGGGTCGTAGGCGGGCGCCCCGCACACCCAGGCGCCGAGCCTGAGGTAGCCGCGCAGCAGCGGCGGCAGTTCGGTGCGGCCGGCGGGGCGGGCGACGCCTTCCGCGTTCCACAGCTTGTGCGGGGCCACCCAGTGCTCCTCGGGCGCCAGGTTCTTGGCCCGCACGGTGTCCCAGGTCGCCGCGGCGAGGGTGCCGCCGTCGCCGAGGGGGATCGAGCAGCAGCCCGCGAGCCAGTTGTGGCCGGTGCGGGTCATGTAGCGGGCCAGGCCGGCCCAGATGAGGGCGATCACGGCGCCGTTGCGGTGCAGGGGGTGGACGCAGGAGCGGCCGACCTCGACGAGGTCGTCGCGGATCGGGTCGAGGCGGGTGAGATCGAACTCGCCCTCGGAGTAGAGGCGGCCGGCTACACGGGCGCGCTCGGGCGGCAGCAGCCGGTAGGTGCCGACGACCTCACCGGTGTCCGACTCGCGCACGAGCAGGTGGTCGCAGTAGGCGTCGAAGGCGTCGGAGTCCAGACCGGGTTCGGATCCGTCGAGCCTGGCGCCCATCTCCCCGGCGAACACCTGGTGGCGCAGTCGCTGCGCGGCCCGCACCTCTTCCTGGTCGCGGGCGAGCGAAACGACGTACCGGGGTTCCTCGAGGCGGGGCGGCAAGGGGGCAGTCTGCCGGGCGGGCAGCGGAGCAGGGACGACGAGCGGCGATGCGGGCATGGCGGTCTCCTGTGCCGGACGGAGGGACGGACCGCTGGTGCGGCGGCCCGGCTCCTTGTTTCTTCCGTGGCCGGCTGGATTCGACATGACCGCCCGGCGGAGAGCGGATGTGAGGACGCTGAATGCCGGGAAATGCCCGGCGGAGCGGATGCCGCTCCCCGGCCCGGGCCGATGCGCCCTGTGGATCCGCCTGCCGTCGATCCGCGTCCTGCTGATCTGCTGATCCGCTGCCGTGGATGCGCGACCGCGGATCCGCCCGTCCGATCAGGGCAGCAGCGCCGCCGTGATCTTGTCCGACGCCGCTCGTGCCGCGCGCGCCGGGTCCTGGCCCTGAAGGACGGCCGTCATGTACGGCTTGATGGGGTTGTCGGCCTCGACGGCGGCCCATTGCGGCGAGTTGGGAGTGGCCCTGCCCTTCGCGGCGCCGGCGGCCATGGCGGCCGTGCCTTCGCTGCCCTCGATGACACCGGCGAGCGTGGTCTTGTTGGGCACGTAGTTCATCGTGAGGGCGAGCTCGGTCTGCCATTCCTCGCTCGCGAGCGCCTTCACCACCTCGACGCCGGCGGATCTCTCCCGCGCGTTCTCGGGCACGATGAGGTCGGAGCCGCCGATGAAGACGGCACCCGGGGCCTCTGACGTCCTGCCCGGTACGGGGAAGAAGCCCAGCTTCCCCTTGAGCGCGGGATTGGCCTTCTCTATGAGGGGCGCCGCGCTCGGCACGGCGATGATCTGCGCGACGTCGCCCTTGGCGAAGACGTCCGCCTGCGGAGGCGTCACCTCGTCGGCGTCCTTCGGCCCGTTGCCGTGCGACTGGAGCCGCTTGTAGAAGTCCATGCCGCGCAGGGCCGCCTTGGAGTGCAGGGCGCCTTCCCAGTTCCCGCCCTGCTCTACGGCCAGTTGCCCGCCCTCTTCCCAGACGAAGCCCGCGAGGGTGTACCAGTCCTGGCCGGAGAGGTAGATGCCCTGCCGGCCGGGGCCGTCCAGTTTCTCGGAGATCTCCAGCCATTCGGCACGGTCCTCGGGCGGCTCGGCTATGCCCGCCTGGGCGAAGAGGTCCTTGTTGTAGATGACGACCCGGTTGGCCGCGTACCAGGGGATGCCGTACTGGGACCCGTTGATGCTGCCCGGTTCCGCGAGACCGGGCAGCCAGTCCTCACTGCCGAGGTCACGGACCGATTCGAGGGTCAGGTCGCGCAGCGCGTCGCTCTCCGCGTACTGGGCGACCTGGGTGTTGCCGACCTCGATGACCTCGGGGGCGTCGTCGCTGCCGAGCGCCGCCATGACCTTCTTGCCGATGCCCGTCCACTCCTGGAAGGTCACCTTCAGGTCGACGGACGGGTGCTGTTTCTCGTACTCGGTGGTGAAACGCTCGAGGAACTCGTCCGAGACGCTGTCCTTCATGAGCCAGATGTCCACGGTGCTCTTGGACGAACCGCCGGGGACCAGACCGCAGCCGACGAGCGTGGCGGCGCACACGAGTGCGGCGGACAGGACGAACGAGCGGTTCTTCACGGAGGTCACCTTCTGCGTGGCACGGAGAATTGACCCGACGTGGGGGGAAGCGAGCGGCGCTCGCACGGGCGTGGCTGGATTTTGGTCTGTACCAAAGGTCCGGTCAAGTCCCGGAACGCACCGAGTGGTGGAAAGGGCGGGCACGGAAACCGCACCCGCCCATCACAAGGCTTTCACCCGGTGGCCGGAACGCTGTCCTCGAAGCCGATCCCCGCCGACCGGTACGCGGCTACCTTCGCGGCGGCCTGCGCGGGGGTGAGGACCTGATCCTTGACGTGCAGCACGTAGTCGACCTTCTGGTCGTAGGAGCGGGGCGTGGTGCTGCCCTGACCCGCCAGGTCGATCAGCCACTGATTGAAGTTGATGCTCATCGTGCGCTCGGGAAGGTAGCGGGCGTCGTGCCGGCCGAACTCGCGGCCGTCGACGTAGTAGACGATGCTGCTGTCGTCGATGGTGAGGACGAGGTCGTGCCATCCGGCGTAGCTCGCCCGGACCTCGGAGTGCTGGTTGACGGCCTCCCACGGGTCGGGCCGGTAGGTCTCCCACGAGGTGGTGTACAGGATGTTGGCGGGCTCGCCCCAGCCGCCGTTGGGCAGGTACTCGAAGTCGTACTCGGCGTAGTCGTCCGCCATCGGGGCCTTGAGGTCGTTGATGGTGAAGAACGTCTGGACGAGGTGGTCGCCGTCCGGACCGGACCGTGGAGCGTCGGAGAAGTGGACCCGGGCCGCGTAGGTGCCGTTCTTGAACTTCATGTCCTTGGTGAGGATCTCGGTGTGTTCGGTGGTCGCGCCACTGCCCGCGGTGGAGGTCTCCAGGTTCATGATCGAGTTGGTCCCCTCCTTGGCGAAGCTGACGTTCTCGGGTGCCCAGGTCGCTCCGGGTACACCGGGGCCGCCCGCGTTGGAGCGGATGTTCCAGCCGTGGGCGCCGATGGCCGGGTCGGTGTGCGAGGTGTAGTCGAAGTCGTCGAAGAGGGCGGGCCCGTCCGCCGGCGGGTCGGTGGGGTCCGTCGGATCGGTGGGGTCGGTGGGGTCGTTGCCGGCGGGGGCCGTCCCCCAGACCGTCGGGCCGCCGACGCTCGCCGTGACCTTGGTCCAGTCGCCGTACGAGGTGCGGCCGGGGCCGAAGGAGTAGTCGTCGCTCTGGTTGAGGGGGCGCCAGTCGGAGCGGTGGAAGCGCAGTTGCATGTCACCGGTGTCCGCGCCCGGCGCGAGGCTGCCCGCGCCCGCCCGGAACCCGACCTCCAGGTAGCGGTCCGCGTCGGCGGTGGGGGCCGCGAGCGTGCCGAACGTGCCGGTGATGTTCGCGCAGCCCCGTACCGCCCATGAGCAGGCGAAGGTGTAGGAGGCGCCGGCGTCGGCCTTGAAGTAGTAGCGGATGCGCACCTCGCTCAGGGAGAGCGTGGTGCTGCCGGAGTTGACGACCTTGAACCACGGCTCCGCCTGGTCGCTGCCGCTCGAGCTCTGGCGGTACTGGACCTTCACCGAGGCGTCGGCGGCCGCGGCCGGCAGGGCGGACAGGGTGGCGCAGCCGAGGCCGGCCACCACGGCGGCGGCCAGTGCGGCACGTGCCCTGATGCCAGGGCGGGTACGGGTCCGGCCGGTACGCGCTGTTGTGCTCATGCTGGTGCTGGTCACCTGGTTTTCCTCTCGGAAGGGGTGGTCGTGGGGGGTCGGCTCGGGACGCCGAGGGCGCCGAGCCGGGCTCTGTGGTGGTGCAGCCGTGCGCTGAATCCCGTCCAGTCGCCGCCACCGCTCCAGGCGGTGTCGGCGAGGGCGCACAGCCGAGGGAAGGCGAGGTACTCGACGTGCTCGGCCGTGGTCACGTACTCGGTCCACAGCTGGGCCTGGGTGCCGAGCACACGGTCCGCGGCCTCCGCCTCCCAGTGGGCGGGGGCCGGCTCCGTCCCGTACACGGCCCGCAGATCGACGACCGCGCCGGGCTGGCCGGGCGGTTCGCCGGCATCGGCCGACTGCGGGTAGTCGAGGTAGGTGGAGCGGTAGGGCGCCATGATCACCTGCTGGCCGCGGCGGGCGGCGGCCAGGGCGTGGGCCTCGTCGCGCCACATCATGGCGGTGAACGAGGGCGGCAGGTCGAGGCCGGTCTCCGTCCAGCCGAGCGGCTGCCGCCCCCGCTCGTGCAGGTGGGCGCCGATCCGTCCCATGAACCATCCGTGCAGCGCCTCGGGGCCGCCGATGCCCTCCTGTTCGGCGCGCAGGCGTGCCGCGGGCGAGGCGTGCCACTCGGTGGTGGGGCACTCCTCGCCGCCGATGTGGACGTGCCGGGAGGGGAAGACTTCGATGACCTCGTCCAGGACGGTGCGACAGAAGTCGAGGACCTCGTCGTGCACACCGAGGACGGTCTCGCAGACGCCCCACTGCCTCCACACGTCCAGCCGGCGGCCCGGCCGGTTGCCGAGGTGCGGGTAGGCGGCGAGCGCGGCGCGGACGTGGCCCGGCATCTCGATCTCGGGCACGACGGTGACACCCCGGTCGGCGGCATGGGCGACCAGGGCGGAGAGCTCCGCCCTGGTGTAGGCGCCGCCGTGGGGCAGGCCGCCCACCTCGGTGAGCCTCGAGTAGGCGACGACGGGCATCCGCCAGCCCTGGTCGTCGGTGAGGTGCAGATGCAGCACGTTGAGCTTGTGCAGCGCCATGAGGTCGACGAAGCGCCGGAGGAACGCCACGGGCTGGAAGTGGCGGGCCACGTCGAGCATCGCGCCGCGCCAGGGGAAGCGGGGTACGTCGGTGATCTGCACGCAGGGCAGGGACCAGTGCGCATCGTTTGCGGGAGTGCCCGACAAAACAGCGGGGGGCAGCAGTTGGCGCAGGGTCTGGATGCCGTGGAGCAGCCCAGCGGGGCGGCCGGCGCGCAGCAGCACCGCGTCGGTCCCGACGGTGAGTCCGTAGCCCTCCGCGCCGAGCCCGGTGAGCTGGGGGTCGAGCGCGAGGACGACACGGCCGTCGGACGCGAGGGGCAGGGGCAGGCCGGTGGCCGGGGCGAGGTGGGTCCGCAGGAGGGCGGCGGCCGGCTCGGCTCCGCGGGTGGCTCGGATGGCCGTACGGCCGTCGAGCACGAACTCGCCTGTCGTCACGGTCAGTTGGGTGGGCCGGGGAATCAGTGCGGGACCGGTGCGCGGTCCGGTACGGGGTCCGCTGCGGGGTGGTCCTGTGAGGGGTGCGGGCATGTGTCGGCGCTCCTATCCCTTGACCGCGCCGCCGGTCATCCCGGCGGAGACCCGGCGCTGGAGCACCAGGAAGAGGACGAGTACGGGCAGGGCGAAGAGCGTGGAAGCGGCCATCGTTGCGCCCCAGTCGGTGCCGAAGACGTTCGAGTCTTGATGATCAGCATGTTGGCGAAGGCGAACTCGTTCCACGCGGTGATGAAGCCGAACAGCGAGGTCGCCAGGAGGCCCGGCGCGAGCAGCGGGAAGGTGACGCGGCGGAAGGCGGCGGCGCGGGTGCAGCCGTCGACCTGGTCGGCCTCGTGAGAGCGATGGCGGCGGCAGCGGCGATGGAGCGAAGCTTCAACTGATCCACCCCTGAGGTGAGTTGACCAATTGGTAAACTGGCCAACGGCGTGGCTAGAAGGTGGCATGGACCAATGTTGACGTCAAGGGCTTTGAAAACACTGGTTCGTTCAGCGAGCGAGCCTAGGGCTACGCAGATCACTGGTAAGCATTGTCGTTTACCATCTGACCAGTTGCCGACGACGTGGAGCAGAGAGGCAGGGTCCATGGAGAGCAGCTCTTCGGGCGCCGTACTGAAGCGGGAGCGGGTCAGGGAGTTCCTGCTCGGACTGATCGAGGCCGGGCGACCCGGCGACGCCATCCCCTCCGAGCGGACCCTCTGCGCCGAACTCGGCGTGTCCCGCCCCACCCTGCGTGCCGCCGTGGACGAACTCGTCGCCACCGGCCAGCTGCTGCGCGAGCACGGCCGCGGGATGTTCGTCGCACCGGCGAAGATCACCCAGGAACTCGTCTCCGACGAGGCGGCGTTCGCCGTCCCCCGCGCGGCAGGCGCTTGGTCGAGCCGTGTCCTGGAGCTCACCACCATCACCGCGGGCGCCCGGATCGGCCGCAAGCTGCGCATGTCCCCCGCCGCCGAACTGGTCTACATCGCCCGGCTGCGACTCGTCGACGGCGCCCCCATGGCGATCGAGCACCTGCACATCCCCGCCCGGCTCGTACCCTCCCTGACCCCGCAGGAGCTCGAGGCCGGAGACCTCTACGACCACCTGCGCGAACACCATCAGGTACACGTCGACCAGGCGGTCCAGTCGATCGAGCCGACCGTCGTCAACGAGGCGGAGGCCGCGGTGCTCGACGTGCCGGTCCTCTCCCCCGCGCTGCTGGTCGAGCGCCTCACGACGGACACCGCGGGCAGCCCCGTCGAGTACGTCCACTCGGTGTACCGAGGCGACCGCTACCGCATCGTCTCCCGTCTCGCGCTCGGCCCGTCCGCCGCACGCAACGACCGCCCGGCGGGCCACCATCCCGGCATCCCCCCGGGCGACTTCGCCCACGGCGACATCATCACGTCGTCGACGACCGGCGACGCGTACTGAACCCACCCTCAGCCGCCACGACCACAACGATGCAGGTCAGGTGGGTCGGACGTACATCTGGATGATGACAGGCGGCCCGCGGGTAGCACTTCGGGGCGAGTGCGGAACACATAAGGAGACTGATCCGCCGAACAGCCCCCGCCCCATAGCTTCTTGATCGAACCCCCCACGGTCAGGAGGCCCCCTCGACATGTACGGCAAAGCATTCGCTCCCGAGTACCAGGGCGCTCTGAGCTCGTCCCTCACGGTGAACTCCTCGTACGACGAAGTCCTCGCCACCGCGGAACGCGCCCGGCGCGACGCGGGCAGCGACCTCGACGCGGCCCGTGCCGCGCTCGCCCTCGCCGAGGCGGGCCGGCGACTGGGGCGCGCCGCGCAGGCGGGCGCGGCATGGCGCGACAGCTACCGCTGCGCCCGGCGGGCGGGCGACCCGGCGGGGATGGCCTGGGCTCTGTGGAGCGGCGGGACACTCGCCCGCCAGTGCGGCTCCCTGCCGCTCGCCCGGCGGCTGCTCTCCGCGGCCGTCGCGTTCGCCGACGCCTGCGGAGAGCGGCTCGCCCACGGCTACGCCCTGGCCGGCCTCGCAGAGACCGGACGCATACAGGGCGACTACGCGGCGGTGGCCGACCTGCACGAACAACTCCTCCACGAGGCGCGGGCCCACGGCGAGTCCCGCCACATCGTCTGGGCCATGTCCGGCATCGCGCAGATGCACCGGAACACGGGCGACCATCACAAGGCTCTGGAACTGTTCACCGAATGCGTACGGATCGCGTCGGAGGCCGACGACGCGCGGGGCCGCGCCTGGTCACTGCGGGGCATGGCCGACGTGCTGTCCCTGCGCGGCGACACCGACCGGGCGCTGGCGCTGCTGAGCGAGGCCGAGGCCGTCTGCCGCGATCTGGAACTCGCCGGCGCGCTGGCCTACAACCACAAGATGCGCGGCAACGTGCTGTACCGGGCGGCCCGCTACGAGCAGGCGTGCACGGCCTACACGTGTGCGCTGCGCGCGTTCCGTGAGATGAACGAGGCACGGGGCACCGCGCTCGCCCGCCTCGGGCTCGCCAAGGCGCGCTCCCGCCGCGGCCGCGCGCCTGCCGCGACCCTCACGGAACTCGCCGAGCTGGAGAGGGAGTTCGAGCGGATCGGACTGAGGCAGGCACGCCAGTCCGTGGTGGCCTTCCGGTCCGAGCTGGCCGCCGCCTGAAAGGGCCGTATCCTCGGCCCATCACGCTCACGGGCTCTCGGGAGGGGACGGCGATGAGGGACGAGGGCGCGCCCAGGGCGGCGCTCAAACGCGAGCGCGTACGGGCGTATCTGCTGGGCCTGGTCGACGACCGGCGCCCCGGCGACGCCATCCCCTCCGAACGCACCCTCTGCGCCGCCCTCGACGTGTCGCGCCCCACCCTCCGCGCCGCCGTCGACGAACTCGTCGCCACCGGGGCGCTGGTACGGGAGCACGGTCGCGGCATGTTCGTCGCCCCCGCCAAGATCACCCAGGAGCTGGTCGGCGACTCGGCCCCGGCCGCCGCCCCGCAAGCACCGGGAACCTGGTCGAGCCGGGTGCTGGAGTTCCGCAGGACCGCCGCGGGCGCCCGTATCGGACGCAGGCTGCGGCTCTCCCCCGCCGCGGAGATCTTCCACGTCGCCCGGCTGCGGCTGGTCGACGGCGGCCCCGTCGGACTCGAATACCTGCACATCCCGGCCGGCCTCGCCCCTGATCTCACCCCGCGGCGGATGGAGTCGGGCTTCTACCGCTACCTGCGGGCCGAGCGGCGGATCGTCGCCGCCCGCGCGGAGCAGTCCATCGAGCCCACCGTGCTGAGCGAGGCCGAGGCGGAGCTGCTGGGCGTACCCGTCCTGTCGCCGGCGCTGCTCTTCGACCGCGTCACCTCCGACCCCGACGGCCGTCCGGTCGAGTACGTGCGCTCCCTCTACCGCGGCGACCGCTACCGCATCCTCTCCCGGCTCTCGCTCGGCCCCACGGGGGACGGCCGCCCCGCTCCCGACGCCTCGCGGGAAGCCGACTGGTGGGGCACGGTGGAGTGAACGCACCGAGAGGAGCACGACACCCATGTCGAACCACACCTACCGCGTCACCGAGATCGTGGGCACCTCGCCCGACGGGGTCGACCAGGCCATCAAGAACGGCATCTCCCGGGCTTCGCAAACGCTGCGGGGCCTCGACTGGTTCGAGGTGACTCAGGTCCGCGGGCACATCGTCGAGGGTCAGATCGAGCACTACCAGGTCGGTCTGAAGGTCGGCTTCCGTCTCGAGGACGGCGACTGAGCACACGCGGCCGAGAACTCGCGACCGACGACACGCCGCCCCGTCCGTTCCGGGGCGGCGTGTGGCACGTCCCAGGTCCGGCCTCGATCGGCCCGGCTCAGGTGCGGGGCTGACCGGCCGGGGCCAGGTACGGGGCGACCGGCCCGGCTCAGGTGCGGCCCTCGCGCTCCTGAGCCTGGTGCATGGCAGGTGTCGTACTCGCCGCACCCCAGACCGCCCGCACGACACGGAACCCGGCGCGCTCCGCGTCCTGGCACACCAGCTCGTCGTCGTCCACCAGCATCCTGATCTCCCGGTCGCGGGAGAGCTGCCGCAGGATCTCGAGCTTGGTCCTGCGCGCGGGCCGCCGGTCGTCGTTGCGCCGCATGAAGATCCGCCCCTGCGGCAGCCCCTGTGCCGCGAGCCAGTCCACGGTGTCCTTCCTGCAGCGCTCCGGCCGGCCGGTCAGATACAGCACCTCGCACTCCTGCGCCGCCTTCAGGCACAGCGCCACGCCCTCGGCGAGCGGCGGGTCCTCGGGGGCGGCGGCGAAGAAGGCGTCCCACGCGCGCGGCTTGCGTTCCAGCAGATGCTGGCGGTGCCCGGCGTCGGAGAGCGTTCCATCGAGGTCGAATACGGCCAGCGGCCTGCTGCTCTGCGTCACGCCGGTCACCCTAGGCCCTTGACCCTGGTCCGGCCGGATCGGGACCGGCGGCGGGACCCGGAGGACGGGCCAGGATCGGGGAGAACGGGACCGGGCGGACGTGGCCGGGCCGTGCGCGAGTCAGGGCGGCACATCGGGAATCCTCACGCGGTGAACGCGTTGAACCGTGATGTGAGCTCCCTGACCGCGTCCACCGTCCATCTGTCGGTACTCGACCGTTCCCGCACCCGTGAGGGGTACGACGGCCCTGCCGCGCTGCGGGACACCGTGAGCCTCGCCCGGCAGGCCGAGGCCCTCGGCTACCACCGCTTCTGGGTCTCCGAGCACCACGGCGTCCCCGGCGTCGCGGGTTCGGCGCCGACGGTACTCGCGGCGGCGGTCGCCGCCGCGACCACCTCGATCCGCGTCGGCACCGGCGGGGTGATGCTGCCCAACCATCAACCCCTGGTCGTGGCCGAGCAGTTCGGCGTGCTGGAGTCGCTCTTCCCCGGCCGGGTCGACATGGGGCTCGGCCGGTCCGTCGGCTTCACGGACGGTATCCGCCGCGCGCTCGGCCGCGACAAGCAGGACGCGGAGGACTTCGAGGCCAGGCTGGAGGAACTGCTGGGCTGGTTCACCGGCGACCGGGCGGCGCATCCACACGTCCGTGCCCGCCCCTCGGAGGGGCTCCGGATCCCTCCGTTCCTGCTCGCCACCGGTGAAGGCGCAAGGATCGCAGCCCGTGCCGGTCTGCCGCTGGTCATCGGCGATCTCCGTGGCCGGGACCGGCTGCTCACGGCCGTGGAGGGCTACCGGCGGGACTTCCGTCCTTCCGCGTGGGCGGAGCGGCCGTACGTGGTCGTCGCGGGGACGGTCGCGGTCGCCGACAGCGAGGAGGAGGCACGCCGGCTGCTGATGCCGGAGGCCTGGTCGATGGCGTACTCCCGCACTCATGGGACGTTTCCGCCGCTCCTGCCGCCCGAGCGCATCGAGGCGCTGGAGATGACCGCCAAGGAGCGCGGTCTCTACGAGTCGGGGCTGAGCGGCCACATCGCGGGCACCGAGGAGCAGGTCGCCGACGCCCTGAAGTCGGCGGTCGAGGAGAGCGGGGCCGACGAGGTACTGGTCACCACCAGCACGTACGACCGCGCGGCGCTGCTTGACTCGCTCCGGCGTCTCGCCCGGGTGGCCGGGCTGCCCTCCCGCGACCTGACGGGCGCGGCCGCCTGACCGGCCCCGACGCCGATCCCGCGCCGCGTGCCCGACCGTGCCGGGTCGGCCCGCGCGCGCACCACAAGCAGAGAGGTCCTGGGACGGACCGCGTCGCCCACCACGGGCTGACCGGTCCGGGGGACGGGGCGCCCGACAGGGTCGTGCCCTGGCCCGGATACGCCACCCGACTCCTGCCCGGATACACCACCGCGCACTGCCCGCCCCCGGCCGGATACCTCCCCGGCGGGGCCCTTCGCCGGCCTCCTCCGCCCGGCGCCTTCGCCCCGAAGACCACCGACCAGGGCACGGCACGCCCTTGCGGCCCGCCCCCGGCGTCCCCGCCCGGCACCTCACCCGAAAACCACCGACCAGGGCCGCGGCCCGTCGCCGGCCAGGGTCTCGGCGGCCGGTGCCGCGCCGCCGAGGGCCGGGGTACGGTCGCGGGCCAGGACGTCCGCGGCGACGGCCGCGAACTCCGCGGCGGCCCTGTGCGGTGACTGCCCCGGCCAGGCCGCGCGGATCCGCTGCGCGAGCGGCCGGCCCGCCAGGGGCCGCCAGACCACCCTGGGCTCCTTGCGGGCCACCGGCCCCTGGTCGAAGGCGACCCCGTGGCCGGCCGTCACCAGGCCGATGAGGAACTCGGGGTTGCGGGCCTGCCGCACCTTGCGGGGGACGAAGCCGGCGGCGCGGCAGATCTCGAGCGTCGTGTCGTACCAGCCGGGGGCAGAGGCCCTCGGGAAGAGGACGAGGTCCTGGCCCGCCAGGTCGGCCAGCGCGACCTCCGGGAGCCGGGCGAGGGGCGAGGTGCGGGGCAGCACCACACCCAGCTCGAGCCGGGCCTCCGGTCCCAGCTCCAGGCCGCTGACGTCCGCCGGCTGCTGGACGAGGCCGATGTCGAGACCTCCCGAGGCCAGCAGCCGGAGCTGCTCGTCCGTCGTCAACTCCTGGAGGTCGAAGCGCAGGGCCCGTTCCCGGCATTCGGCGACCAGCGCCCCCAGCACCGCCGCGGAAGTGTCAGGCGGTACGCCCGCGCGCAGCGTGCCGAGGTCGCCGTCGCGGGCACGGCACACGAGCGCCCTGGTGCGCTCCTCGCGGGCCAGCAGGTCCCGCGCCTGGTCCACGAGTACGGACCCGGCAGGGGTGAGCTGTACCTGCTGCCGTGACCGGTCGAAAAGTTCCGCGCCGAGCTCGTCCTCCAGCTTGCGCACGGCACGGCTGAGCGGCGGCTGGGCCATGCCGAGGCGGTCGGCCGCCCGCCCGAAGTTCAACTCGTCGGCCACAACGACGAAGATACGCAAGTGGCGCAGGAGATCCACGGGACGACCCTAGGCGACAGGAGCGGTGGCCGAATGCTGATCGAGGAGAGACTGCGAGCGGTGTTCGCCGGAGCGGGAGCCGAGGGCGTCCTGCACGCCGTGGACATCGACGGCCCCGGTGAGGCGGGGTACGGCGCCGATGAACCGGTCGTCGTCGCCTCGGTGTTCAAGGTGCTGCTCGTCCTGGAGTTCGCCCGGCAGTCGGCCGCCGGCCAGCTCGATCCCCGGGAGCGGGTCCGGGTGACGTCCGAGCGCCGCCTCGGCGGCTGGGGCACCGGTGGCTGTCTCGACGATGTGGAGCTGTCGCTGCGCGACCTCGCCCACTTCGCGATGGCGGTGAGCGACAACACGGCCGCGGACCTGCTGATGGAGCGCGTGGGTCCGGACACCGTGGCGATGCTGGCGAAGGAACTCGGGCTCGTCGACACCCGGATCGTGGGCGGACCCCGACAGGTGCTGGAGTCGATGCTCGACGAGGTCGGTGCGCGGGACGAGCGGGAGTTCGCCGCGGTCTTCCCCACACTGTCCGCCGCCGACGTGCGCGGCCTCGGCGTGTACGACCCCGCCCGCACGAACGCGAGCACGCCGCGCGAGATGACGCGCCTGCTCCGGATGGTGTGGCGGGACGAGGCGGGGCCGCCCGAAGCCTGCGCGCAGGTAAGGGATCTGATGGGTCGCCAGGTGTTCCGTCACCGGCTCGCCGCCGGGTTCGGCGACGGCGTGCGCGTCGCGGCCAAGACTGGCACGCTGCCGGGGCTGCACAACGAGGTCGGCGTGGCCGAGTACCCGGACGGCGGCAGGTACGCGGTTGCCGTGTTCGCCCGTACCCCGGCCCTGCAGGCGAACCACACGGAAACGGACGTGGCGATCGGCGCGGCGGCCCGGACGGCGGTGGACCTGCTGCGCGGCCTCGGGCCCGAACACCGGCCCTGACCTGCGGTCAGGGCCCGTGCCGGAGGATCGGCGGTGGTGGACCTCTCTCGTCGCTACTCTCGTCTCTTCACGATCTTGACTGCCGAGGAGCAGACTGTGCGCAATGCCACCGTGACACCAGAAGGCGACCGGATCCGCTGGGTCGAGCTGCCGGGGCAGGAGCCGTCGCGCGTCTACGTGCATGGGCTGGGCGCCACTTCGCCTGCCTACTTCACGGAGGTCGCGGTTCATCCTCTGCTGGCCGGCAGCCGTTCACTGCTGATCGACCTGCTCGGTCACGGCATCAGCGACCGGCCGACAGGCTTCGACTACAGCCTGGAATCCCACGCGGACGCCCTCGCCGTGGCCCTGACCTCCGCGGGCGTCACCGGCGCGGAGCTGGTCGCGCACAGCATGGGAGGCTCGGTGGCCATCGTCCTGGCGGCCCGGCATCCGCACCTGGTCTCCCGTCTGGTGCTGATCGACGCCAACCTCGACCCGATCCCGCGTGCGCCCGCTTCTGGAGGCAGCAGCGGCATCGCCGCCTATTCCGAGCAGGAATTCGTGACGGACGGATGGAAAGAGGTCCGTGACCGGGTCGGCTCCCACTGGTGGTCCACGATGCGCCTGGCCGGCCGTGAGGCCCTGCATCGCAGCGCGTTGCACCTGACCCGCGGCACCGTCCCCACCATGCGCGAGCTCCTCCTGGACCTGAAGATTCCCCGCACCTACCTGCTGCCCGAGACCGACGGCCCGCTCCCGGGCGCCGACGCACTCACCGAAGCCGGAGTGTCCGTCGTCGCGATACCGGACTGTGGACACAACATCATGCTCGACAACCCGGAGGCATTCGTCCGCGCCGCCGCTGAGGCGCTCGCGGACTGAAGAGAGCCGACCGGCAGTCATGCTCATTCGGGTATGGATCGTGAGGCACTGCGGTCTTGGACGGGAGCCGCCCGGGCCTGATCTCCTCTGGCTCATGAGCGAACACACGAGTGAGCACATGAGTGACCCGATGAACATGAGTGACCCGATGAACGGCCCTCAGCACGGCGGCCGGAGGACCTTCGTGCGGCGGACGCTGCTCCGCGGAGCGGCGCTCGGTGCGGCGGCGCCGCTGCTGCCGGCGGGGGCGGCGGCTGCGGCAGCGGCAGCGGCAGCGGCAGCGTCGAACGGGCACCGGAAGGCCGCCACGGCACCCGCCGGCTCCGCGACCCTGCGGTGGCTCGGCACCTCGGGCTGGCGCATCGGCATCGGCGGCAGGACCGTCCTGTTCGACCCGTACATCACCCGCTTCCCGACCGGCCTGTTCGGCCCGAAGGGCAGCTTCGACGCGACCACCCCGCTGCAGTGCGACGAGGAGTTGGTGACACGGCACGCGGGCAGCCCGGAGCTGGTGCTGGTCAGCCACACCCACTGGGACCACATCAACGACGTGCCCCACATCGCGCGTTCGACGGGCGCCCGCGTCATCGGCACCGAGACGACGTACCACGTGCTGCGGGCGCTCGGCGTGGACGCCGGGCAGATCAGCGTGGTCAAGGGCGGCGAGGTGCTCGACTTCGACGGCTTCACCGTGGAGGTCGTGGCCAGCCGGCACAGCCGAAACGCCAAGTGGTCCTACTTCGCGCCGGGCACGCTGAACGCCGTGCCGCGCCGCGCCCCGCGGACGATCTCCGACCTGCCGGAGGGCGACACGCTCGCCTTCCAGGTGAGTGTGAAGGGCGGTCCGTCCGTCTTCCTCATGGGCGCGAGCGACTTCGAGGAGCGGGCCGCGAGCGGGCTGCGACCAGATGTACTGATGGCGGCCACCCCGTCGAGCACGGCGACGTACCGCTATCTCCAGAGGCTGCTGGGCGCGCTCGGTGACCCCGCGACCGTCGTCCCGGTCCACTGGGACAACTTCGAAAGGCCGCTGAGCCTGCCGCCGCAGCGTGATCCGGTCATGGACCTGGACGGGTTCACGGACCTGATCCGGACGCTCTCCCCCACCTCGAGGATCGTCGTTCCCGACTACGGGACCCTCTACGGCGCCGACATGCGGCCGGCGGTCACCGCCTGACCTTGCGCGTGGCGCGCAGCCACTCCTTGTTCATCGCGGCGATGGACGGCAGCGGGATCCCCTTCGGGCAGGCGGTCGCGCACTCCCCGGTGAGGGTGCAGCCGCCGAAGCCCTCGTCGTCCATGGCCGCGACCATGTCGAGCACCCGGGTCTCACGCTCCGGAGCGCCCTGGGGCAGCACATTGAGGTGGTTGACCTTGGCCGACGTGAACAGCATCGCGGACCCGTTGGGGCAGGCGGCCACACACGCCCCGCAGCCGATGCACTCGGCGTGCTCGAAGGCGAAGTCGGCGTCCGGCTTGGGCACAGGAGTGGCGTGCGCGTCGGGGGCCGAGCCGGTCGGAGCGCTGATGTAGCCGCCGGCCTGGATGATCCGGTCGAAGGCGGAGCGGTCGACGACCAGGTCCTTCACGACGGGGAAGGCCGAGGCCCGCCACGGCTCGACGTCGATGGTGTCGCCGTCGCGGAAGGAGCGCATGTGGAGCTGGCAGGTGGTGGTGCGTTCCGGGCCGTGGGCGTCGCCGTTGATGACGAGGGAGCAGGCGCCGCAGATACCCTCGCGGCAGTCGTGGTCGAAGGCGACGGGCTCCTCGCCGCGCAGGATCAGCTCCTCGTTGAGGGTGTCGAGCATCTCCAGGAACGACATGTCGGACGAGATGCCGTCCACCTCGTAGGTCGCCATGGCGCCGGGGGTGTCGGCGTTCTTCTGCCGCCAGATGCGCAGGTTGAGCTTCATGCGTAGCTCCGCTGAGTGGGGTGGACGTACTCGAAGACCAGGTCTTCCTTGTGCAGGACGGGAGGGGCGCCGGTCCCTGTGAACTCCCAGGCTGCCGCGTAGGCGAACTCGTCGTCCTTGCGGGCGGCTTCGCCGTCCGGGGTCCGGGACTCCTCCCGGAAGTGACCGCCGCACGATTCGGTGCGGTGCAGCGCGTCGAGGCACATCAGCTCGGCGAGCTCCAGGTAGTCGACGATGCGGTTGGCCTTCTCCAGCGACTGGTTGAACTCCTCGCCGGTACCCGGCACCTTGATGCGCCGCCAGAACTCTTCGCGGATCTGCGGGATCCGGTCGAGCGCCTTGCGGAGCCCTTCGTCGGTGCGGGCCATCCCGCAGAACTCCCACATGAGTTCGCCGATCTCTCGGTGGAAGGAGTCGGGCGTGCGGTCGCCGCCGACGGCCAGCAGCAGGTTCAGCCGGTCCTCCACCTCGGCGACGGCCTCGGTCACCGCGGGGTGGCCGGCGCCGACGGCGTCGAAGGTGCCACGGGCGAGGTAGTCGTTGATGGTGGACGGCAGGACGAAGTAGCCGTCGGCGAGGCCCTGCATCAGGGCGGAGGCGCCGAGGCGGTTGGCGCCGTGGTCGGAGAAGTTGGCCTCACCGATGGCGAAGAGGCCGGGGATCGTGGTCTGCAGGTCGTAGTCGACCCACAGGCCGCCCATCGTGTAGTGCACGGCGGGGTAGATCCGCATGGGAACCTCGTACGGGTTCTCGGCGGTGATCCGCTCGTACATCTCGAAGAGGTTGCCGTACTTCTCCTCGACCTTCTCGCGGCCCATCCGCCTGATCGCGTCGGCGAAGTCCAGGTAGACACCCTGCCCGCCGGGGCCGACACCGCGTCCTTCGTCGCAGACGTTCTTCGCCGCCCGTGAGGCGATGTCGCGGGGGACGAGGTTGCCGAAGGACGGGTAGATCCGCTCCAGGTAGTAGTCGCGTTCGTCGTCGGGGATCTCGTTCGGCGGTCGTGCGTCGCCGCGGGCCTTGGGCACCCAGATGCGGCCGTCGTTGCGCAGCGACTCGCTCATCAGGGTCAGTTTGGACTGGTGGTCGCCGGTGCGCGGGATGCACGTGGGGTGGATCTGGGTGAAGCAGGGGTTGGCGAAGTAGGCGCCGCGCCGGTGGGCCCGCCAGACGGCGGTGGCGTTGGAGTTCATGGCGTTCGTCGACAGGTAGAAGACGTTGCCGTAGCCACCCGTCGCGAGGACCACCGCGTCGGCGAAGTACGTGGAGATCCCGCCGGTGATCAGGTCGCGGGCGACGATGCCGCGGGCCCGTCCGTCGACGACGATCAGGTCGAGCATCTCGGTACGGGGGTGCATGGTGACGGCGCCGGCCGCGATCTGGCGGGAGAGTGCCTGGTAGGCGCCGAGCAGGAGCTGCTGGCCGGTCTGTCCGCGGGCGTAGAAGGTGCGGGAGACCTGGACGCCGCCGAAGGAGCGGGTGTCGAGCAGGCCGCCGTACTCTCGGGCGAAGGGGACGCCCTGGGCCACGCACTGGTCGATGATCTCGACGGAGATCTCGGCGAGGCGGTGCACGTTGGACTCGCGGGCCCTGAAGTCGCCGCCCTTGACGGTGTCGTAGAAGAGGCGGTGCACCGAGTCACCGTCGTTGCGGTAGTTCTTGGCCGCGTTGATGCCGCCCTGCGCGGCGATCGAGTGGGCCCGGCGCGGGGAGTCCTGATAACAGAACTGCTCGACGTGGTAGCCCTGTTCGGCGAGCGTGGCGCCCGCGGCGCCGCCGGCGAGGCCCGTGCCGACGACGATGACGGTGTGCTTGCGGCGGTTGGCGGGGTTGACCAGCTTCGCCTCGAAGCGGCGCCGGTCCCAGCGCTGCTCGACGGGTCCCGCCGGCGCCTTGGTGTCGGCGAGGGGCGCGCCGGTCGTGTGGTCGAGGTAGTCCATGTCAGCTCACGACTCCGGTCATGACGGCGACGGGTACGGAAAGGAAGCCGGCCGTGAGCAGCAGGGCCAGCCCGTCGGCGGCGGTCTTGAGGATGCGGTCGCGGGTGGCGTTGCCCATTCCGAGGGTCTGCGCGGCGCTCCAGAAGCCGTGCCGGATGTGCAGTCCGACGGCGAGCATCGCGACGATGTAGACGACGTTGCCGTACCAGGTGGAGAACGTGGCGACGACGTTCTCGTACGGGTGGCCGGGCTGGGCGTTCTCGTTGACGGTGAGGGTGGTCAGGTCCAGCAGGTGCCAGACGATGAACAGCGCCAGGATGATCCCGCCCCAGCGCATGGTGCGCGTCGCGTAGCTCGATCGCCGCTTCCGGTGCACGTACTTGTCCGGACGTGCCGCGATGTCGCGGCGGCTGAGCTGGTAGGCGGCGACGCCATGACCGACGACGGCGAGGAGCAGCACCACCCGCACGAGCCACAGGGCCCATGAGTAGTGCAGCACGGGCTCGCCCATGGTCCGCAGCCAGTGCCCGTACGCGTTGAACTCGTCCGCCCCGAAGAAGATCTTGAGGTTGCCCATCATGTGGGCGACGAGGTAACCGAGCATGATCAGGCCGCTGACGGCCATGACCGTCTTCTTGCCGACGGTGGACCGCCAGAACAGCCGAATGACGGACGGTTGCCGGCCCGTCCTCGACGGCTTCTCTTCCGTCCTCGTTCCCAGTGCCATGCCGTCGACGCTAGGGCCGGAGGGGTCCAGAGGTCCAAGACATGATCCGGCTCATGTCCATAGCCATGGGCTATCGTGGCCGGATGCAGCTGCAGCAGCTCCTCTACTTCGTCGCCGTCGCTGAGACCCGCCATTTCACCCGCGCCGCCGAGCGTGTCCATGTCTCGCAGCCGTCGCTCTCCCAGCAGATCAGAGCGCTGGAGAAGGAGCTGGGCGCGGACCTGTTCGGCCGGGCCCGGGGCCACATCGCCCTCACGGACGCGGGCGAGACCCTGCTCCCCCTCGCGCGGCGCATCCTCGCCGACGCCGACACGGCCCGCCGTGAGGTCCAGGAGCTGGCCCAGCTGCGCCGGGGGCGGGTGCGGCTGGGTGCCACGCCGAGCCTGTGCACAGGCCTGCTGCCCGAGGTGCTGCGCACCTTCCACGATCTGCACCCGGGTATCGAGCTGCTGATCGAGGAGTCCGGCTCGCACGACCTGGTGCGGGAGCTGGCCCGCGGCTCCCTCGACCTCGCCCTCGTCGTGCTGCCCCTGCCGTCGCCCTCCCCCGCGCTGACCACCGTCGAACTGCTCAAGGAGGACCTGGTCGTGGTGTCGTCGCCGCAGGCCCGCGCGCCCCGCCGTCCGGTGCGGATCGCCGACCTCGCCGGCGAGCCGCTGGTGATGTTCCGGCACGGCTACGACCTGCGGGAGCTGACCGTCGCCGCCTGCCGCGCGGAGGGCTTCGAGCCGACGTTCACGGTGGAGGGCGGCGAGATGGACGCGGTGCTGGGCTTCGTACGGGCCGGGCTCGGCGTCGCCGTCGTGCCCCGTACGGTCGCCGAGCGGGCCGGCGGCGACCTGCGGGTGACCCCGCTGGCCGGTCCGGGTCTGCGGCGAACCGTCGCGCTGGCCCACCGCAGCGATGTGGCGCCGCCCCGGGCGGCCCGCGAGCTGCAGCGTGTGCTGCTGGACTCGATGGCCGCCGCGGGAGGTCAGACGGCGTCGGCCATCACCAGCGTGTGAATCCGGTCGGGTGCGCCCGGCCGCGCGTAGTACCAGCCCTGCGCGGTGTCGCAGCCGAGTTCCCTCAGCTGCTCGGCCTGGGCGCCGGTCTCCACCCCTTCCACCGTCACGGCCAGCTCCAGGCTGTGTGCGAGGGACACGATGCCCTCGACGATCTTCAGGTCGACGGGGTCGGCGGGATGACGCTGCATGCCCTGGGTGAAGGAACGATCGAGCTTCAGCACGCTCACCGGCAGCCGGCGCAGGTTGGCCAGGTTGGAGTAGCCGGTTCCGAAGTCGTCGAGCGCGATGTCCACGCCCATCTCCGCCAGTTGCCGCAGCGGCTTGAGCCGGTCCTCGTCGGCGCCGATCAGCGCCGACTCGGTGACCTCCAGACAGAGCGCGCCCGGTTCCAGGCCTGAGCGCTCGAGCACGTCGACGGTGTCCGCCACCAGCCCGGGATGCTGGAGCTGGGCGGGCGAGAGGTTGACGTTGATCCGCAGCGGGCCGCCGTCGGTGTGCCGCTTGCTCCAGAACCTGGCCTGGCGTGCGGCCTCCTGAAGCACCCAGCGGCCGAGCGGCACGATCAGTCCCGTGCGTTCCGCGAGCGGTATGAACCGGTCGGGGCCGAGCACCCCGTGCTGCGGATGACACCAGCGCACCAGCGCCTCGGCGCCGTGCACGCTGCCGTCCCCGAGGTGCACCAGGGGCTGGTACTCGATGAAGAACTCACCGCGTTCCAGGGCGGCCGGCAGTGCGTTGGTCAGCCCGTGCCGGGTGATCGCGCGGGCGTCCGCCTCCGGGTCCGCGATCTCGAAGCGGTTGCCGCCCGCGGACTTGGCGCGGTACATGGTGATGTCGGCGCTGCGCAGCACCTCCGCGCTGGTGCGCTCCCCGGCAGGGCCCTCCACGATGCCGATGCTGCCGCGGACGGTGAACTCCCGCCCGTCGACACGGATCGGGGTGGCGAGGGCGCCCAGGATGCGGGTGGCCAGCTCGTCCACGGCGTTCTGCGTGTCGGGCCCGGTCGTCAGCGCGACGAACTCGTCGCCACCGAGCCGCGCGACCATCTCGCCCGGCGCGGTGGCGCAGCTCTGCAGCCGGTCGGCGACCTCCACCAGCAGCCGGTCGCCGGTGGCGTGGCCGAGGCTGTCGTTGATGGTCTTGAAGCCGTCGAGGTCGAGGTAGCACAGCCCGAAGCGGGTGCCGGCCGCCGCGCCGACGGCCTTCTCGAGACGCTCGAAGAACAGGGTCCGGTTGGGCAGACCGGTCAGCGCGTCGTGCGTGGCCTCGTACCGCAGTCGCAGATTGAGCAGCCGGCGCTCCGTGGTGTCCTCGAACAACGCCAGCTGGTACTGCGGCTCCCCGTCGGCGTCGCGCAGCAGGGAGACGGTCAGATTGGTCCACAGGACGGTGCCGTCGTTGCGGTAGAACGGCTTCTCGACCCGGTAGTGCTCGCGTTCCCCGGTCACCAGCTCCTCGTACAGCTGCCAGACGTGCGGCCGGTCCTCCGGGTGCGCCCAGTCGGTGACCTTGCGCCCGCGGACGTGGTTCTCCAGACCGCCGAACATCTGGGTCAGCGTGTCGTTGACCTCGAGCACGTTGCCCTCGAGGTCGGCGATCCCTATGCCGATCGCGGCGCCCTCGAAGACCGCGCGGAAGCGTGCCTCGGTGGCGTGCATGGCCTGCAGCGCCTCACTGCGCGCCAGCAGCGACGAGCGCGCGATGGACTCCTGCTCGGCCAGCGTCCGTTCCCGCAGCGCCTGGGCGAATCCGGCGGCGAGGGCGTGCTGGAGGCGGGCGCAGCGGGCGCGGTTCTCCTCCGCGGTCTGCTCGGGGTCGCCGCAGTAGAGCACCAGGTAGGCGTCGACGACGCCGAGGGTGCGACTGAGGGCGTCCGGGTCGGTGCAGTGTACGCCGACCAGCGCGGCCCCCACCTGTTGCGCGGGCTGTGCGGTGAAGGGGCGGGCATGGAGCGCACTGTTCAACTCCCTTGCGAGCGGCAGCAGATGCTGCTCGAACTCGGGTCGGGTGAGCGACGTTGCCGTAGCGGGGAAGATGGCACGGCTCCAGATGGTCGCGAACCGCCTGAGCCGGTCTTCCAGCACGTCCGCGTCCCCCTCGGACCCGGCCGCCCGTGACGTTTGCCTCACGCCTTGCGCCCCACCCCGGCGAAGCCGGAGAAGGCGTACGGATCCTCCTGGTCGACGGGCCCGTCGGGCCGCCAGTTCGGCATCGAGACCAGCCCCGGTTCGACCATCGTGTAGCCGTCGAAGAACCGGCCGACCTCCTCGCGCGACCGCATCACCAGCGGGTTACGGATGTCCCGGTACACACCGACCGTGCCACCGGCCTGTTCGGCCGGGAGGGGGATGCCCTCGAAGGAGGCGTGGGTGATCACCAGCAGGCTGCCGGGCGCCAGCGCGTCCCGCAGCTCGGCCACGGCCTCCCACGGCTCGTCCTCGTCCGTGAGGAAGTGCAGTACGGCGACGAGGAGCAGCGCCACGGGCCGTTCCAGGTCCAGAAGTTGTGCCTCGGGGCTGTCCAGGATCTCCCGCGGCTTACGCAGGTCGGCGGCGACGACGTCCGACTGTGTGTCGCCGTCGAGGACGGCCCGGCTGTGCGCGACCGCGACCGGATCGTGGTCCACGTAGAGCACCTTCGCCTCGGGACTGGCCCTGCGGGCGACCTCATGGACATTCCCGAAGGTCGGAATGCCGGAGCCGATGTCGAGGAACTGCGTGATGCCCTCGCCCACCGCGTAATTGACGGCGCGGCGCATGAAGGCACGGTTCGCCTGCATGATCTTGGGGAGTCCCGGCATGAACTCCATGGCCCTGCGCGCGGCCGCCCTGTCGACCTCGAAATTGTGGGAGCCGCCCAGGTAGAAGTCATAAATGCGGGACACGCTCGGCACCGATATGTCGATGCCTTGCGGGGCCCAGGCGGGACGCTCCATCGATGTCTCCAACAAGTCGCCACGGGGGAGTTCGGCCATGTCCATGGCCAGTGTTCGAGCCGAGGCTACTGATCGCCCGCCAAGAGGGCGAGCCCAAACGGAAATTAGCGGTCCGTTCTTGGTCACACCTGTTCGTCATGCGCCACCGGAACGCGACGTGGTCACATGCGTCCGGCAAACGCCCCCGCACATGCGTCGGACCCGCCGTCACGCGGAGGGGCGTGAGACGGGCCGACGCTGGTCGGAGGCGCAGCGTGGGGACTACTTGGGCGCTCCGACCGGCTTGCCCTCGGGCGAGACGGCGTACCAGGTGCCTCCGACGCCCTGGCCGTTGGTGTCACCCGGCTTGGAGTCGCCGGCGAAGGTGTAGATCGGCCAGCAGTCGATGGTCTGCTGCTCGATCCCGTCGGGCCGGTCGAAGGTGACGAAGCCCTTCTTCAGGATTCCGACGGTGTCGTTCTTGTCGACGGGCTCCACGACCGGCCACTTCTTCAGGCAGTCGCCGGTGCAGGCGGTCTTCATCGGCCAGGCCGAGTCCTTCATGAAGCGGTAGACGGTCATTCCGTTCTTGTCGACCACGATCTCACCGAGCTTGGGGTCCTTGCGGACGGAAAGCCCCGCGAGGTCGGCGGGCTCCGCACCCTCGTCGCCGCCCGCTTCCCCGCCCGCACCCGGTGCGGCCTTCTTGCCGTCGGGGGCGGCCGCGTACCAAGTGCCGCCCACGCCCTGGCCCTTGACGTCACCGGCCTTGGTGTCCTTGGCGTAGCGGTACATCGGCCAGCCGCCGATGGTGAGCTGCTTGGTGCCGTCCGCCCTGGTGACCTCGCCGATCAGGGAGGGGTCGACGCCGGGAGCCGCGGAGGCGCCGCCGGCCGCGACGACCGGCCAGGTCTTCGCGCAGTCGCCTTCGCAATTCGACTTCGGCGGTTCCGCGGTGTCCTTGTCGAACCGGTAGAGAGTGAGCCCCGCGCTGTCGGCGAGGACCTTGCCGAGCTCCTTGCTCTCCCAGACCGCGAGCTGCCCCGCCGGCTTGGCGGCGGCCGCCTCGCCGCCGGCGTCGGAGCCGTAACCGGCGTCGGAGCCGTAACCGTTCCCGGGCTGCGCGGGGTTGGCCGCGCCGACCGCTTGACCGTTGGGGGTCTCGGTGCCCGTCTCCTGACCGCACGCCGTCGTCAGCGCGAGTACGGCCGTCGCAGTCACCGCGAGCGAGGCGTTCCGCCAGGTGTTCATGTCCACTCCCGTGTTCATCCATCCGGTTCCGGCGCCCGGAGCGCCGTTCATGGTCCTAGGTACGGACGGGAGGGCGGCGTCTGTTCAACGTCTTCGAAAAAATCTTGTGAGTCGCAACCGCGAATGGTTGAAATCCCGCTTCCAACAGGTGAATTCACCCCATGTGGAGCCGTCGCGGAATTGGCCGGATCTCAACTGCCCCCTGGGGCACATCAGTCACTCGGTGTACCGGAATCGCTCCAGAGCGCCGATCACCCCGTCCCGCATCGTGGCACTTCCCTTGTGGCCGGAGTCGTCCACGACCACCAGTTCGGCGTCGGTCCAGACGCGACTGAGTTCCCAAGGCGTCTCGAGCGGCGTGCTGAGATCCAGACGTCCGTGGAAGAGCGCCCCGGGAATTCCTTTCAGTCGGCCTGCCTCACGCAGCAGCACGCCCTCCTCGAGCCATGCGCCGTGCGCGAAGTAATGAGCGGCGATCCGCACCAGCGCGATCCGCGCGTCCGAGGGCCGGCTACCGTACGGGTCGGGTCCGCCGTTCGGCTCGAGCGACACCACGGCGTCCTCCCAGCGGCACCAGTCGACGGCCGCCTTCTCCCGCACCGCCCGGTCCTCGCTCTCCATGAGTCCGGCGTACGCGGCCACGAGGTCACCGGCACGGTCGGCCTCCGGCACGCCGAGCCGGAAGCGGTGCCACTGCTCCGGGAAGAACCGGCCGACGCCCCGGTAGAGCCAGTCGATCTCGCGGCGGCGGGTGGTCGTGACGCCGTTGACGACGATCCCGGACACCCGTTCCGGGTGCCGCTCGGCGTAGGCGAGGAGCAGCGTTGATCCCCATGACCCGCCGTACAGCAGCCATCGCTCGATACCGAGGTGCTCACGCAACTGCTCCATGTCGGCGAGCAGATGACCGGTGGTGTTGTACCGCATGTCGGCGGCCGGGTCCGCCGCGTGCGGGGTGCTGCGCCCGCAGCCGCGCTGGTCGAAGAGCACGACCCGGTAGGCCTCGGGGTCGAAGTACCGGCGCATGCGGGGGTTGCAGCCGGAGCCCGGTCCCCCGTGCACGACGAGCGCGGGCCTTCCCCGCGGATTGCCGCACACCTCCCAGTGCACGAGGTTCCCGTCCCCCACGTCGAGCATCCCCTGCTCGTACGGCTCGATCGGCGGATACAGCTCTGCCATGGCCCGACGCCCTCCCGGCTCACCGACAATTACAACAGCGCTGTTACATTAGCCTCATGGCCTCGCCCGACCAAGACACCGCCGCCGCCCCCTCCCCCGGCCCCGAGCTCCTCGGCACCCGCCTGCGCCTCCTTCTGAACCTTCTCGACTCCGACGTCGCAGCGGTCTACGAGGACTTGGGGCTGGGGGGCCTGCGCCCCCGGTACGCCCCCGTCCTGCGCGCCCTGTCCGCCCACGGCCCGAGCTCGATCCAGGACCTGGCCCGGGCGACCGGCGTGACGCACTCGGCGGCGAGCCAGACGGTCGCCCAGCTCGTCAAAGAGGGCCTCGCCACAATCGGCCCCGGCAGCGACGGGCGCCGGCGCATCGCGACGCTCACCGCCGAGGCCGAGTCCCTGATGCCCGCACTGGACGCCGAGTGGCACGCAACCGCGGCGGCCGCCGCCGCTTTCGAGGCGGAGCTCCCTTACCCGTTGAGCCGCCTGATCGGCGAGGCGCTCGAGGCGCTGCGCCGGCGCCCCATGCGCGAGCGCATCGCGGACGCGGCACCCGATCTCCTGCCGCACCCAAGCGCGTCGACCGCACCTGAGCCCTGCGCGCCCCGAAGAGCCGATTCCGGGATCAACCAGAAATGACCCGTTTGCCCTACAGCGATCGCGGGGGACGAACACCGCTCTTAGCGTTTCGGTCATCGAGGTGCATTTCCCGACCCACGCGGAAATCGTTCCGCGACTGCTCCTCGGGACCGGAGGACCACCATGCGCGCGATACGTGCCGCATCCGCCGCTCTGCTCGGAGCGGCCGCACTCGCCCTGACGGCCCCCACAGCCGCGGCCGTCAACAACACCCCGTACGACTTCAATGTCACGCCCTCGACCGTCGCGGCGGGCGGTCGTGTCACCCTGACCGCGGGTGGCTGCCCCAGCACCACCACCGTCACCTCCGGTGTCTTCGACACCGTCACCATCCCCAGCAACGGCGCAGCGACGGCCACCGTCGACCGGGACGCCAGGCCGGGCGCGGTGTATTCGGTCCAGTTCAACTGCATCGGCCGGATCGGCACCGTCGACCTCACCATCGCCGGCGGGACCGCGAGCCCCACCGCGAGCCCCACCGCGAGCCCCACCGCCAGCTCCACCAGGACCGCCACCACCGCACCGCCCCAGGGTGTGCGCGGCGGCGTGGGCGGCAGCTTCGACGACATGAACGCCGTGGAGATCGCGGCGGGCGGCGCTCTCGTCGCGGCTGCCGCCACAGCGACGGTGCTCGTCGTGCGCAGGCGGTCGCCGAGCCGCCAGCACTGATGACGGCAACTGCTGCAACAGGCGCCGACCGCCCGTCGCCCCGAGTCCTCCAGAGGACTCGGGGCGACGGGCGGTTGCGGCCGGACCGGGAGGTTCAACCGGTCAGGCCGGACCGCCGACCGAGCGACGGCGGCGGACGATGAACAGGCTGCCGCCGACGGCCGCCGTGGCGACCAGACCCGCACCGATCGCCATCTCGACGTCGGTCGGGCCGATCGATCCGCCGAGACCGCCCTGCGCACCGCGCGCGGGGAGCACCCGGAAGGATGCCGTGGCGGTCTCCCTGGAGTCGTTGCACCGGACGGTCAGGCTGTAGTTGCCGGGCGTCGCGTTGTTGCGGACCCGGGCAGTGGCGACCGACTCACCGCCCCGGTCACCACCGGTTCCGCGGTCACCGCCGTTACCACCGGCACCGCGGTCACCGCGGTCACCGCCGTTACCACCGGCACCGCGGTCACCGCCGTCGCCACCGGCGCCGCGGTCACCACCGTTACCACCGGTGCCACGGTCACCACCGTCGCCACCGGCACCGCGGTCACCACCGTTACCCCGGTCACCACCGTCACCACCGGCGCCGCGGTCACCACCGTTACCACCGGCC
>NZ_JBIVAU010000013.1:0-28009 GCF_044745705.1 Streptomyces sp. NPDC086835 | reverse complement strand
CACGGTCACCACCGTCGCCACCGGCACCGCGGTCACCACCGTTACCCCGGTCACCACCGTCACCACCGGCGCCGCGGTCACCACCGTTACCACCGGCACCCCGGTCACCACCGTCGCCACCGGCACCGCGGTCACCACCGTTACCCCGGTCACCACCGTCACCACCGGCGCCGCGGTCACCACCGTTACCACCGGCGCCGCGGTCGCCGCCGTTACCACCGGCACCCCGGTCACCGCCGTTACCACCGGCGCCGCGGTCGCCGCCGTTACCACCGGCACCCCGGTCACCGCCGTTACCACCGGCACTGGAGAGCGGGGCGTCCGGGAAGGCGTTCGAGCTGACCACACCACCGCGCCGGCAACCGTCGACGGTGATGGTCAGAATGCCGCCCGGGAAGACGGACGACGGGTTGACCTGTACATTCCTCGGGCCGTTGCCGCCACCGGCGGCCGCCATGGGAGCGCACAGTCCGACGGCCGCGAAGGCGGTCACCGTCGCTGCGAGAGCGCGTGAGGCACGCATCGTTGAACCTCCAGAAGGAAAGACGCCCCAAAGCCGTGCTCCGGGATATTCGACGAGTACGTCTTCCATGACGAACGATCACCGGATGGTGCTTTCATCGCATTTCGGCCTTGGTCCACCCCGGTGAGACGACACGCCGACCATGGACCCCTTGATCTGACGGAGCCGCAGGTCACAGACCGTCAGAAGTTTTTGCGGGCCGAATACCCGGATGGGTCATCACGAGTGGCACCGGCCACCCGTTCGCGCTTCCCCCCTCGCCGGAGGGCGGCACCCCGCTTAGCGTGCCCACAAGCGCGCGAAGGGAGAACCATGGGCCAGGACAGGTACGGCAGGGAACCGAGGAGACGCTCGCCCTGGGGCGTACTGGCTCTCGTGATGCTCACCGGCATCGCAATGGTCAAGAACGGTGTGGACGTGGGCCTCGGACCGCCTCAGCCCGCGGCCGCCGCGTCGCAGGGCCGGGCGGGCGAGACGTTCCTGCCCGTGCCGCTGGAGCCGCTGCCGTACGCCGCAGCGGCGCGGGTGCGTATCCCCTCGATCAAGGTGGACGCCCCCATCGTGCACGTCGGACTGGACCAGGACGGCTGGGTGGCCGCTCCGGAACCGCACGACCCCAATCTCGCCGGCTGGTACCAGAACGGCATCTCCCCCGGGCAGCGCGGCACCGCCGTCATCGTGGGGCACGTCGACAACCAGGCCGGCCCCGCCGTCTTCTACGGCCTCGGGTCCGTCAAGACGGGCAGCCTGATCGACGTACCGCGCTTCGACGGCCGCGTCGCCGTCTTCGAGGTGTACGGCGTCGAGGTGTTCTCCAAGAACAACTTCCCCGGGGTGCGGGTGTACGCGGACACCGGTCGGCCGGAACTGCGGGTGATCACCTGCGGCGGCGGCTACTCCAAGGAGGGCGGGTACGACGGCAACGTGGTCGTCTTCGCCCGTATGGTCAAAGTCATCTGAGGGTAAGTCAGCGGTAGGGCACCGTGATCCGGTATCCGTCCTCGAGCAGCTCCGGCAGGTAGCGGCGCAGCGCCGACACACTCTGCGACCGGTTGCCGCCCGCGTCGTGCGAGAGGACGATCACGCCGGGCGCCGCGCCCCGCAGGACCCGCCGGACGATGGTCGAGGTGCCCGGCCGCATCCAGTCGAGGGTGTCGACGGTCCAGCCCAGCGGCTCCATGCCGAGATCGGCACCGATCTCGAACGAGTGCCTGTTCCAGGCGCCGTAGGGCGCGCGGTACCAGAGCGGCGCCTCGCCGAGCGTCTTCTCGATCACCTCACTGGTGCGCCCCAGCTGGTCGCGGATCCTGGACGGCGGCAGCTTCGGGATCAGCGGGTGCGACCAGGTGTGGTTGCCGACCGCATGGCCGTCCGCCGCCATCTCGCGCAGCAGGTCGCGGTTGTGGGTCGCCATCTCGCCGCAGACGAAGAACATGGCCCGCACCTCGTGCCGGCGCAGTACGGCGAGGATGTCCGGGGTGTAGCGGGGGTCCGGGCCGTCGTCGAAGGTGAGCACCATGGTGCGGCCCGTCGCCGGGACCTCGAGGAAGGGCCGCTTGCGCACGGGTGGCTTCGCCCGCCGCAGGACGGGCGGGGCGAAGGCCGTCATGGGCCGCAACCGGTAGGACGTGGCCTTCGGCGGAGCGACGGCCGACGGGCCCGCGGCCGCTCCGGTGCCGTCCGGGGCGCGTCCCGGTGTCTCGGCCCGCTCACTGACGAGCAGGCCGCCGACGGCGGCGGCGCCGAGGCATGCGGCGATGCGGAACATCGAGCGGCGGCCTGGAAGCAGCTGATCCTTCTTCATGGCCAACTGCTCGCACGGCGCATGCGGCCACGGCCTGATCAACACCGGTTCCAGCGGGGAAAACACCCGATGGGAGCAGCGGCAACGGGCGCGTCGGCCGGTCCAGGACGGCCCGTCGGGGGGCCGGCCGGAGCGGATAACCTCGTAGGTGTGACAGAGCACCCGCCCCACCGGTTCGAACGCGGCACCGACGGCCCGAAGGTGATCGTCGCGGGCCTCGACGGCTCGGACTCCTCTCTTCGTGCGGCGGCGTACGCGAGCGGCCTCGCCCGGCGGCAGGGCGCGCTGCTCGCGGTGGTGTACGTGCAGCCGGTGATGCCGGCGGGCGCCGCCTTCGGCGTGCCGGTCGCGGAGACGACCGGGGAGATCGCGGAGGGGCTGGTCGCGGAGGTGCGGGCCGCCGCCGAGCGGGTACGGGGCATCTGGGACGTGCGCTGGGAGTTCCACACCGTGCGCGGGGACCCGTACACCGGCCTGGTGACGGCCGCGGACGAGCTCAAGGCGGACGCGGTGGTGGTGGGTGCCTCCGAGTCGGCCGGCCACCGGTTCATGGGCTCGGTCGCGGTCCGGCTGGTGAAGGCCGGGCGGTGGCCGGTGACCGTCGTCCCCTGAACCGCCCGGCCCCTTCCCGTCGCGGTCAGCGACCCATGGTGAGACCGTTCCGTCGCGGTCAGCGGCCCATGGTGAGACCGTCCTGGGCGGCTCCGCGGCTGAGCACGGCGGAGGTGATGGCGGCCTGGGCCTCGAGCCGGTCGCCGCGCGGCCCCTCGCGGCGCAGGACCTCTGGCAGGTTGACGACGCGGCCGACGCCGGTGTCCATCCACTGCGGGATGTACTCGGCCTTCGCGACCTCCCAGCGCCCACCGGTGGTGGCGGGCGGCGCGAAGGAGAAGCGGGCGATGGTGCCCTGGTTCCCGCGTGGGTCCTGCACCCCTTCGTTGTTGATCATGTCACCGGCGATCTGGTCGCCCATGCCGTAGACGATCCAGGTGCCGTTGACCTTCTCGTACGCCTGGGGGACGTGCGCGTGGGTGCCGAGGATCAGGTCGATGTCGGGGCGTCCGCCGGTGGTGGAGGCGGTGAGGGAGCGGCCGAGGTCGAGCTGTTGCTGATCGGGGTCGATCTGCCATTCGGTGCCCCAGTGCAGGCTGACGACCACGACGTCGGCTCCGGCGCTCCTCGCCGCGCGCGCGTCGTCGATGATGCGCTGCTCGTCGATGAGGTCGACCGCCCAGGACTCCTCCTCGGGCAGCGGTTCGGCGTTGGTCCCGTACGTGTAGGCCAGTTGGGCCACCTTGGCGCCGCCGGCCGTGAGCCACGCCGGTTCGTCCGCCTCCTGCGCAGTGCGCGCGGAGCCGGCGTGCTTGATGCCCGCGCGGTCGAGCGCGTCCAGGGTGCGGCGCACACCGGCGACGCCGTCGTCGAGGGTGTGGTTGGAGGCCGTGGAGCACGAGTCGTAGCCGACGCCGGCGAGCGCTGTGGCGATCTCCGGGGGCGATTTGAAGCTGGGGTAGCCGGTGTAGTTCCCGTTCTCGCCGTAGACGGTCTCCATGTGGCAGAGGGCGATGTCGGCGCGGGAGACGACGGGGCCGACGCCCGCGAGCATGGGGCGGAAGTCGTGGCCGACGCCGCCGGCGTCCAGTTGGGCCTGCTGGATGATCGAGGCGTGCGGGAGGACGTCCCCGGTGGCCACGAGTGTGAAGCCGTGCGGGGCGGAGGGGGCGTCGGCCGCAGCGGAGGGCTCGGCGCGGGCCGGGCCTTTCCGGGGCGACGCCGACGGGCCGGGGTCCTGCTGTCCGGCACACCCAGCGGCTCCCGCGAGCAGCACGGCGCAGAGGGCCGCCGTGGCCCGTGGTGCGGGTCGCGCGCGTGTCATCGTCGACCAACCTCCCAATTGTGTGATTAGCGGCATATCCGACTAATTGAATCCACAGGGGAGGAACTGTCGAGTCAAGCGACACAGCCGACGTGGTCGCCCCAACGGACCTGCGCATTCCGCCGGCTCCGGCGGCCCGGTCGACCGTTCATCGCACCACTCGCCGCTCGGTGCGACCGTTCGCCGACAGACCGCCGCACGCCGTCTGTCGCCGCGTGCCGGGATGCGTTCGTATACGCCACGTGGCAGCGGACCTCTACGCAGAAGGGTGAAGGCAATGGCGACGGCGACCGCGACGACCGACGAACAGGCAATGGCGGAGCTGCAGCGAGAGCACGGCCCCGCACTGCTGAGCTTCCTGCTGGGACTGACCTACGGGGACCAGCAGCGCGCCGAGGACCTGCTGCAGGAGACGCTCGTACGGGCATGGCAGCACCCCGAGGCCTTCGACGCCCCGTACGAGTCGATGCGGCCCTGGCTCTTCACCGTGGGGCGCCGCCTCGCCATCGACGCCCGGCGCTCCCGGATGGCACGTCCCATGGAGATCGGCGACGGCGTGCTCGCCACCACGCCGGACCCGGCCGACGTCACGGAGAGCGCGGTGGCCGCTCTGGACGTACGCGCCGCGGTCGGTGAGCTGAGCCCCGAACACCGCGCCGTCCTGGTCCAGATCTACTTCCACGGGCTGAGCGTCAACGAGGCCGCCCAGGCGCTCGGCATTCCGCCGGGCACCGTCAAATCACGCTCGCACTACGCGCTCCGGGCGCTCGCCCGCTGCCTGCCCGGGTACAGCAGACGCACCACCACTTCCGCCCCGGACGCCTCGGTGATGACGGCCTCCCCCACCGGTCACGGGACCCGGACGGCCATATGTGAAACGTCACGCGCCAGTTGAGCAAACCGGCCTTCGCTGCCGTGTCTGTCGGTAGAGGCTCGTGGTGGGACGCCGGTGCAGTCGTACGGAAGAAGGTGAGGCAGCGTGCAGCCCGGTAGCACGAACGGAACCAGCGGAGGCGGGCTCGCGGTCCCCATGGCGTGGCTCTGCGCCGAATACACCGCCGACGAGATGCTGCGCACCGGCGCCCTTGTGGAGGCGGACTCGCTCGAGTTCCGGGCCGGGCGGCAGACGCTCGCGCTCACGATCCATCTGAGCGACGGCGGGGAACCGCTCTCCGGCGGGTCCACGGCGGCCCGTATCGACCACTGGCTGACGGTCACGTCCTACGGGTACCCCTGGCCGCAGTGGGTTCGTCAACAGCTCGGGGTGCGGGCCGAACGGGTCCGGCACGGCGGCGAGGACCCGGATCTGGCGCTCGCCGCGGACGCCTGGCGCCGGCTGTGCGAGACCGAACTGCTCGCCACCGATCTCGGCGGCCTCGAGCCGTGGCATCCCTCCCGTCCCCCGGACGCGTTACCGGACGAGGCGGCCCGGGTGTGGCTGCCTGCTTGGGAGTTGGGTCTCCCCCTCGGGCACCTGGCCGTCCATCTGTGGTGAGCCAGGCCCCGGTCAGGGCCGCGGGACTGCCGAGGAGTGGACCCCCGCACGGTACTTCGGGATCCGGACGGTGATCTTCATACCGGCGCCGACGGCGGTCTCGATGACCAGGCCGTAATCGTCCCCGTACACCTGACGCAGCCGCTCGTCGACGTTGCTCAGGCCGATGCCGGACGCGGTGGAGCGCTCTCCCGCGAGGATGCCGCGCAGCACCTCCGGGTCCATGCCGACGCCGTCGTCCTCGATGGTCACCATCGCCTCCGCGCCCGCGTCCTGCGCCGCGATCATGATGCGGCACTCGTTCCTCGAGTCCTCGAGACCGTGCTTGACGGCGTTCTCGACGAGGGGCTGAAGGCACAGGAACGGCAGAGTGACCGGCAGGACCTCGGGGGCGACCTGGAGCGTGACCTTGAGCCGGTCGCCGAAGCGAGCCCCGGCGAGCGCCAGATACTGCTCGATGGAGCGCAGTTCGTCGGCGAGCTGGGTGAACTCGCCGTGCCGCCGGAACGAGTAGCGCGTGAAGTCGGCGAACTCGAGCAGCAGCTCGCGCGCACGCTCGGGGTCGGTACGGACGAAGGACGCGATCGCGGCGAGCGAGTTGAAGATGAAGTGCGGCGAGATCTGCGCGCGCAGGGCACGGATCTCCGCCTCGATCAGACGCGTGCGGGACCGGTCGAGCTCGGCGAGTTCCAGCTGTACGGAGACCCAGCGGGCCACCTCGGTGGCGGCCCGCACCAGTACGGCCGACTCCCGGGAGCCGTAGGCGACCAACGCGCCGAGCACGCCCTCCTCCCCGGTCAGCGGCGCGATGACGACCCAGCGCAGCGGGCACTCCAGCTCGTCGCACTCCGTGTGGACGCATCGGCTGCGCCCGGAGTCGAGCATCTCGGCGACAAGGTCCATCACCTGCTGCCGGTGCCGGTCGGCACCGGGCCCGTCCCAGGCGAGCACCGCGTCGCGGTCGGTGAGGCACAGCGCCTCCGTGCCGAGCAGCGGACGCAGCCGCCGGGCGGCCTTGCGTGCTGTGTCCTCCGTCAGGCCGGCCCGCAGCGGCGGCGCGGCGAGGGACGCGGTGTGCAGCGTGTGGAAGGTGGCCCGTTCGACGGGCGTCCCGAGATCGAGGTCCCCGCGTCCGCCGCGTCCGGCGGTCAGCCGGCCGAGCACCATGCCCACGGCCAGCAGCACGATCCCCGCCGCTGCCAGCGCGGCGACCCCTGTCCCGGTCATCGCGGTACTCCTTCGTGCTGCGGCCTGCCCACGAGGTCCTCCGGCAGATGCAGGCGGGCGAGGGTGGCCGCGGCGCCGGCCGGTATGTGGCGCGGGGTGGCCAGGGAGACGCCCACCATGGTCAGGAAGCCCAGCGGCACCGACCAGACCGCGGGCCATGCCATCAGGGTGTGCGCCCAGCCCTCCGGGGCCAGTCCGGTACGCGTGGCCATCACCGCGGTCAGCGCCGCGCCTCCTCCGACGACGAGGCCCGCTGCCGCTCCCGGCGGGGTGAGCCGGCGCCACCAGATGCCGAGGATCAGCAACGGGCAGAACGAGGAGGCGGAGACGGCGAACGCGAGTCCGACCGCGTCGGCGACGGGCACATTGGTCGCCACCACGCTCAGCGCCAGCGGCGCGGCCATCGCGAGCAGCGTCGCGAGCCGGAAGTGACGTACTCCCCGCGAGGGCAGTACGTCCTGGGTGATCACACCGGCCACCGACATGGTCAGGCCGGAGGCCGTGGACAGGAACGCGGCGAACGCGCCCCCGGCGAGCAGTGCCCCGAGCAGTTCGCCGGCGAGCCCGCCGATGATCCGTTCCGGGAGCACCAGCACGGCGGCGTCCGCGGCTCCGGTGAGTGCCAGTTCGGGCGCGTAGACGCGGCCGAGCGCGCCGTAGACCGGCGGGAGCAGGTAGAAGGCGCCGATCAGCCCGAGCACGACGAGGGTGGTGCGGCGGGCGGCACGTCCGTTGGGGCTGGTGTAGAAGCGGACGGCGACGTGCGGCAGGCCCATGGTGCCGAGGAACGTGGCGAGGATCAGGCCGTAGGTGGCGTACAGCTGGTAGCCGTCCCGGCCGCCGGACAGCGGCTGCGACCAGCTCAAGGGGTCGGAGCCCTCGGTGGTCCGCCGGGGCACCTCGGCGCCTTCGGGGAACGTGAGGGTCGTGCCCGACTCGATGCGGTGGCTCCCCTCGTCGAGTGCGACGGGCCGGCCGTCGTGCCGCACGCCGTCGACCGTGCCGGAGACAATGAGCGTCAGCGGCCCGTCGAAGTCGACGCGGACGGTGTCGTCGACGCGGACGGCGGTGTGCTTCTGGAAGACGGCGGGCGCGTCGAACCGGGCCCGGGGGGCGTCGTCGCCGACCCAGGCGGCGACGAGGAACAGCGCCGGCACCAGCAGCGCCGTGAGCTTCAGCCAGTACTGGAAGGCCTGCACGAAGGTGATGCTCCGCATGCCGCCGGCGGCCACCGCCCCGGTGACGACGAACGCGACGACGACGCTGCCGACCCAGTCCGGCGCCCCCGTGAGGATCTGGAGGGTCAGGCCGGCGCCCTGAAGTTGCGGCAGCAGGTAGAGCCAGCCGATGCCGACGACGAAGAGGCTCGCGAGTCTGCGCACCTGGGCGGACTCCAGGCGCGCCTCCGCGAAGTCGGAGAGCGTGTACGCGCCGGACCGGCGCAGCGGGGCGGCGACGAGCACCAGCAGTACGAGATAACCGGCCGTGTAGCCGACCGGGTACCAGAGCATGTCGGGACCCTGGAGGAGCACGAGCCCCGCGATGCCGAGGAACGACGCGGCGGAGAGGTACTCGCCGCTGATGGCGGCCGCGTTGAGAGCGGGCTTGACGGTGCGGGAGGCGACGTAGAAGTCCGAGGTGGTGCGGGATATTCGCAGGCCGAGCGCGCCGACGAGCACGGTGGCGAGCACCACGACGGTGACGGCGGTCACCGCGTAGGTCTGGTTCACGTGGTTTCTCCCGCCGGCACCGTCAGCGGCCTTCGACGAGCCGGGTGAAGTCGCGTTCGTTGCGCTCGGCCCGGCGCACGTACCGGCGGGCGATCAGCCACATGACGGGGTAGACCGCCACGCCGAGCGCGATCCAGACGAAGGGCTCCGGCGCCCCCGGGGAACCGCCGAGGGCCGCGGGCAGCGCGAACAGCAGCGGCAGCGTGCCGACGAGCAGGGCGAGCGTCCCGAGCGCGTAGAGGGCGGCCCGCAGCTGGCTGCGCATCAGCGACCGCACGTAGGCGGTGCCGAGAGTGGTCTGCTCGCTGATCTCGGAGCGGGCCGGGGCATGACCGGGCGGGCGGCGGGTGCCGCGCGGCACACCGGTGACCACCTCACGGCGCGGCGTTTGGTCTGCAGACATCGGCGTCCGCTCCAGCGTCTCTCGGCGAACTCGGGGAGATGGTGGAGTCTACGCAGGGACGATTACCGACGGTAGAGAGGTACGGCGCCGCCCCTGGGGCACGCCTGCCCGCGGTGCTGCGCCGGTCAGCGGCCGGTGTTCCGGGCGCAGTCGCTCAGCGCGATCTCCAGCTCCACGTAGGACTCCTCGGCCCTGCGGAAGGCGACCTCGAGGGCCGCTTCCCCACGCGGGCCCGCGATACCCCGCGCCGACTCCCGGATCTCGTAGATCACGTCCGCCCAGCGGCCGGCGGCACTCCTGACGGTGGCGAGCAGCGCTTCGAGGTCCCCGGCGTCGGCCGGGCGGCCGGGCGGGAGCCTGCGGAGCTCGTCCAGCAGTGCTTCGATGTCGCGCATCAGGCCCCCTCTTCCCGGCCCGGTCAAGGTTAGGCGCGTGCCGCCTCCGCGAGGGCCGGTCCCAGTGCCGCGTCGCCGTGCGGCCCGGTCCGGGCGACGAACGGTCGGCGATGATCGCCGAACGGTCGCCTCAGCCGCGCGCGTGCCGCAGCAGCAGGTCACGCAGCTGACGGGCGTGCCGGCGGCTCACCGCCAGTTCGGCGTCCCCGACCCGTACGGTCGTCGTGCCGGCGTCCAGCCTCAGTTCGTCGATGCGTCCCAGGGCCACCAGGTGGCTGCGGTGTATGCGGACGAAGCCGCGGGAGGCCCAGCGCTCCTCCAGGGCGGACAGCGGGATTCGGACCAGGTGGCTGCCCGCGGCGGTGTGGAGCCGGGCGTAGTCGCCCTGGGCCTCGACGTACGTGATGTCGTCCACCGGTACGAAGCGGGTCACTCCGCCGAGTTCCACGGGGATCTGCTCCGCTACCCCGCCGTTCGGCACGGCCGGTGCGGCCGGTGCGGCCGCGCCCGGCGGGAGGTGGGCCGGGGCGGCAGGCTGCGCGTCCGGCCGCTGCGGTTCCCGCAGCGGGACGACCAGGTCGCGGACCCGGCGCACGGCTTCGGCGAGCCGTTCCCTGCGGACCGGCTTGAGGACGTAGTCGACGGCCTTGAGGTCGAACGCCTGGACCGCGAACCCCTCGTGCGCCGTGACGAAGACGATCAGCGGCGGCCTGGCGAACCCGGCGAGCAGCCTCGCGACGTCGAGCCCGGTCAGCCCCGCCATGTGGATGTCGAGGAAGACGACGTCGATGGCGTCCTCGCTGTCCGGTCCGGCCTCCAGAGCCCGGCCGATGCGGCGCAGCGCCTCCGTGGCGTCGGTCGCGCCTTCGGCGCTGCGGATCCGCGAGTCGGCACGCAGGAGGTAGAGCAGCTCTTCGAGCGCCGGTTTCTCGTCGTCGACAGCCAGTACGCGCAGCATGCAGCGGAGTCTAGGCGTGCTCCGCGCGATGCGGCCACGCCCCCGGAAGGGCGTCCGGCCCCGGCTGTGGAAGGACGGCCGGCTTTGCGATCGCGCTCGCCTCGCCGACAGGTTGAGCGCATCGCCTTCCCGCTGCGTATTCCAGGGTGACCGCCCGTAACACCTGACGAATCGAGGACCGCCCATGAGCCGGCAGCAGCCGCACCTGGATGTGGCCGCCTACGCGCTGGGCATCCTGGAACCGGCCGACGCGTTCCGGTTCGAGGAGCACCTTGCCGGTTGTGTCACGTGTGCCGTGGGGCTGTCCGACTTCACCGCCCTCGCCGGCGCGCTGTCCGAGCTCGCCGGTCCCGGCCGGATCGACGCCCGCCCCGGTCCGAAGCTGCTCGAGCGGCTCACCGGCGCGGTGGTGGTGCAGCGTCGCCGGGACCGCCGTCGGCGGCTGGCGCTGGTGGCCGTGGCCGCGTCGCTGATCGTCGCGCTGCCCACCGCGGTGATGACGGTCCGGGGCGCCGGGGAGCCCGCGCCGCCTCGGGTCGTCGCGTCGGATCCGGCGACGGGCGTCACCGCCTCCGTGGCGCTGGAGGACCGCGGCTGGGGCACGGCGGTCGCGATGCGGCTCACCGGGCTCGCCGGGCCGCGCACCTGCCGGCTCGTTGCGATCGGCAAGGACGGGGTGGAGCACCCCGTCCTGAGCTGGTGGGTGCCGGAGGGCGGGTACGGCGTACGGGAGGGGCCCGGCCGGGAAGGGCCGCTGGACCTCGAGGCGAGCACCGGGCTGCACACGGCGGAGATCGGCCGCTGGGAGGTCCGGGCGGAAAGCGGGGAACGACTGCTGTCGATCGGCGGCTGAGGCGCTGCCGGCCGGGCGTCACCCGGTCGGCGGGAGAGTCCCCGGCGTCACTTGAGCAGCCGGGAGAGCCGGCGGTCCGCGAGCGGGCGGCCACCGGTCTGGCAGGTGGGGCAGTACTGCAACGACGAGTCGCTGAAGGCCACTTCACGGACGGTGTCGCCGCACACGGGGCACGGTTGGCCGGTGCGGCCGTGGACGCGCATGCCGCTCTTCTTCTCCGACTTGAGGCGGCCGGCCGCCAGTCCCCGTGAGCGTTCCACGGCGTCGGCGAGGGTGGTCCGCAGCGCCTCGTACAGCGTGTCGGTCTCCTCGCCGCTGAGGTTCTGCACGGGTTTGAAGGGCGACATCTTGGCGGCGTGCAGGATCTCGTCGCTGTACGCGTTGCCGATGCCCGCGATCAGACTCTGGTCGCGCAACGCGCCCTTGATCTGGCGCCGCTCGCCCTCGAGCACCCTGGCGAAGGCGGCACGGTCGAAGTCGTCGGAGAGCGGGTCGGGTCCGAGCCGGGCCACGCCGGGCACCTCGGCCGGATCCCTGACGACATGCACGGCGAGCCGCTTGGTGGTCCCGGCCTCCGTCAGGTCGAAGCCGCCGCCCCCGGCCAGTACCGTCCGCAGCGCCAGCGGTCCTTTGCCGGGGCGGGGCGGCTGCGCGGGGAGCTCGTCCTTCCACTGGAGCCAGCCCGCGCGGGCGAGATGGGCGACGAGGTGAAGGCCGCCCGCGGTGATGTCGAGCCACTTGCCGTGCCGTTGAACGGCGGTGACTTCCGTTCCCTCGACGGCGGAGAGCGGCGGGTCGTAGGTCTTGAGCACGCTGATGGCCACCGGCAGCACACGTTCGATCCTCCGGCCCACCAGTTGGGCGTCGAGGAACTCCCGTAGCGCTTCGACCTCGGGCAGTTCGGGCATACCCCCACCCTGCCGCAGCGGGCGGCGCGCCGCGCGCCGGATCGGCTCACGCGGTGGCCCCTCCACGCGGGGTGGGCCTCAAAGGCGGTAGACGCGGGTCGCCGTGCCTTCGAAGACGGCTCGCCGCTCCTCCTCGCCGAGGTGCCCGGTCAGCGCCCGGGCGGCGCCGAGGACCTCCGCGTAGCCGGCGGCGAGGTTGCACACCGGCCAGTCGGAGCCGAACATCAGCCGATCCGGTCCGAAGGCCTCCAGCACCGTGTCCGCGAAGGGGCGCAGGCCGGCGACGGTCCAGGAGGACCGGTCGGCCTCGGTCACCAGACCGGAGAGCTTGCAGACGGTGTCGGGGTGCTCCGCCAGGGCGCGGACCGCCCGGGTCCAGGGCCCGAGTTCGGTCGAGGCGACGGGTGGCTTGCCGAGGTGGTCGAGGACGAAGGTGAGTCCGGGCACCCTCGCTGCCGCCCCGGCCGCCGCGGGCAGCTGGTGCGGCAGCACCACGAGGTCGTAGGCGAGTCCGGCCTCCGCGACGGCGGCGAGGCCGCTCAGGACGTCGGGGCGCAGGAGCCAGTGGGGGTCCGGTTCGCTCTGGACCTGGTGGCGGACGCCGACGAGCCGGTGGCCGCCGGGGAGTTCGCGGAGCGCGGCGAGGGTGTCGGCGACGCCGGGGGCGGTGAGGTCGGTCCATCCGACGACCCCGGCGACGAGGTTGTCGGCGGCGGCGAGGGCAAGGAGCTCGGGGGTCTCCTCCACGGCGCACACCGTCTGGACGAGCACGGTGGCACGCACCCCCGCGGCGCGGGCCAGGGGCGTCAGGTCCTCGATTCCGAAGGAGCGCCGGATCGGGGCCATCGCCCGGCCGCTGATCCATTCCTGGTCCCGTACGGAGAGGTCCCACACATGGTGGTGCGCGTCGACGACGTTCATCGCTGCGCTGCTCCGGGGCCGCCGGGTGCCCTCGGCGCTCGCGGAGGCGTGTCCGGCAGCAGTCCCTCTGCGCGCAGTTCGTCGAAGAGCGCCGCCGGTACGGGTGTCGCCAGCAGCTCGGCGGTGTCGCGCACCTGGGCTGCGGACCGGGCGCCGGTGAGGACGCCCGCCACTGCCGGATGGCCGAGGGAGTAGTGCAGGGCTGCGGCGCGCAGGGGTACGCCGTGGCGTTCGGCGGTCTCCTTGAGGCGCAGGGCACGCGCGACGAGGTGCGGCGGCGCGGTGGTGTAGTCGTAGCGGGCGCCGGGGCGGGGATCGGCGATCAGCCCGGAGTTGAACACGCCGCCGACGACGACGCTCTTGCCGCGGGCCGTCGCCTCCGGCAGCAGGTCGGTGAGGGCGCTCTGGTCGAGCAGTGTGTAGCGGCCGGCGCACAGGACGGCGTCGACGTCGGTGTCGCGCAGGAAGCGGGCGAGCATCGCCGCCTGGTTCATGCCCGCGCCGATCGCGCCGACGACGCCTTCGGCCCGCAGTCTTTCCAGCGCCGGGTAGGCGTGCCGGAAGGCGGCCTCCGCGTGGTCGTCGGGGTCGTGGAGGTGGACGACGTCGACGCGGTCGAGGCCGAGGCGCCGGAGGCTGTCCTCGATGCTGCGCAGGACGCCGTCGGCGCTGAAGTCCCACACCCGCCGGTGGTCGGCGGGTACGGCGAAGCCGTGGGTCAGGTCGTCGCCCGCCACCGGGCACGGTTCGAGCAGCCGGCCGACCTTCGTGGAGAGCGTGTACGAGTTGCGCGGCCGGGCACGGAGCGCCTCGCCGAGTCGTCGTTCGGCCAGTCCGAGCCCGTAGTGGGGTGCGGTGTCGAAGGCCCGGATGCCCACGTCCCAGGCGGCTCGACCGTGGCGGCCGCGTCCTCGGGGCCGACGGGTGTGTAGAGATTGCCGATGCCGGACGCCCCGAAGGACAGTTCGGTGATCTCGACCGCACTGTGTCCGAGCGTGCTGCGTCGCATCCGGCTGCTGCCCCCTCGCCAGTGGATCCGGACGTCGTCGATCCATATTCATCGGATCACTGGAAGCAGTCAACGCTCTGGCCCTACGGGAATCGCGGTTTCGCCTCGTCATCTGTCCGATCTATCGCCGCGGTCCGGGCGCCTACCGCGTCAGCGTCACAGGACGGCCGCCTCCCGCCGTCGCGGAAGGAGGGCCGGCGCAGCCGGTGCTTGAGCGTCCTGCGGCCGGGTACCCGCGATCCACACCCGGGGCCGCACCGAAGGAGTTCCCATGCCTGCCCGCGACGCTCTGGCGGAGTACCGCCGCAAGCGCGATTTCCACCGCACCAACGAGCCCGCGGGAAGAGGCGGCCCCCACGACCGCGAGGCGCTCTCGTTCGTGGTCCAGATCCACGACGCGAGCACGATGCACTTCGACTTCCGCCTCGAGGTGGACGGCGTCCTCAAGAGCTGGGCCGTCCCGAAGGGCCCGTCCGCCGACCCGGGCGCGAAGCGTCTCGCCATGCCGACCGAGGACCATCCGCTGGAGTACGCGGACTACGAAGGCGTCATCGCGCCCGGCGAGTACGGCGCCGGCGCCGTCATCATCTGGGACGAGGGCACCTACCGGAGCCTCGCCACCGACCGGCGCGGCAACGAGATCCCCTTCGCCGACGCCTTGGAGGCCGGCCACGCCTCGTTCTGGCTCGACGGCAAGAAGCTGCACGGCGGCTACGCGCTGACCCGGACCCGCGACGGCCGGGACGGCGGACGTGAGACGTGGCTCCTGGTGAAGAAGCACGACCGGCACGCCTCCTCGCACCACGCGCCGGAGCCGCGCCGGGCCCGGTCCGCCCGCACCGGCCGGACCCTCAAGGGGGTGGCGGCGCACGCGTCGTCCAGCAGTGCTTGAGTCGGCGCGCGCTCCGCACCTTCGCCGGAGCCCTGGGCGAGGATGGTGCGGATGATGTTCTCGGACGCCGTCTACGCGGCCTTGGGGGTCGGCGCACTGGCGGCAGCCGTGGTGCCGCGGATCGTGTTCAAGCGCCCGTTGTCGATGCCCATGGTGTTCCTGGCGGCGGGCGCGCTGGTCGGCGCGCTCCCCTTTCCGGTGCCGGTCGTGGACCCGGTACGGGACCGGTTGTGGGTCGAGCACGTCACCGAGGTCTGCGTGATCGTGTCCCTGATGGGCGCGGGCCTGGCCATCAACCGCCCGTTCGGGCTGCGCGCATGGGCCGGTCCCTGGCGTCTGCTCGGGATCACCATGCCGCTCACCGTCGCGGGCACCGCGCTGGCGGCGGGCCTGCTGCTGGACTGGCCGTTCGCCCTCGCCCTGCTGCTGGCGGCGGTCCTCGCGCCCACCGATCCGGTGCTGGCGGCGGAGGTCCGGGTCGGGGAGCCGACCGACGCGGAGCAGGACGAGGACGAGGTGCGCTTCACCCTCACCAGCGAGGCCGGCCTCAACGACGGGCTGGCTTTCCCTTTCGTGCTGGCCGCACTGGCCGCCGCCTCCGCGGCGGCTTCCGGCCGGCCCTTCGAGTGGATCGGCGGCTGGCTGCTGACCGACCTGCTCGGGAAGAGCGCCATCGGCGTGCTGACGGGCCTGGCGGCCGGACTGCTGCTCGGACGGATGTTCTTCCGTGCCAAGGTGTCCGCTCTGCGGCTGTCCGAGCACATGGAGGGCTTCGTCGCCCTGGGCGCCACCTTCGTGGCGTACGGCGTGGCCGAACTGCTGCACGGCTACGGCTTCCTGGCGGTCTTCGTCACCGCCTGCGCCATCCGGTCCGCCGAGCGCAGCCACGGCTACCACAAGGTGCTGCACGAGTTCACCGAGCAGGTCGAACGCCTGCTGACCGCCTTCCTCCTCTTCCTCCTCGGCGGCTATCTGGTCACCGGCGGGCTCGGCGCTCTCGAGTGGCAGGGCGCCCTTCTCGGCCTCCTGCTCATCCTCGTGATCCGCCCGGTCACGGGCTGGGTCGGCCTGCTGGGCTTCCGTACGGGTACCCCGGAGCGGCTCGTCACCTCCGCGTTCGGCATCCGCGGCATCGGCTCGCTGTTCTATCTCGCGTACGCCTTGGGGCAGGGCCGTTTCGCCGCGCACGCCGAAGAGTTGTGGTCCGTCGTCGCCTTCACCGTCCTGGCGTCCGTCATGCTCCACGGAGCCGCGGCCACCCCGGTCATCAGCCGTCTGGACCGGCTCCGCGGCCGATCAGGCCCACCGCCGTGACCTGGCGGTCCCTCGGGGCACCATCAGGGCGCGAGCCGGTCCGGCATACGGAACTCGCACCACACGCACTTTCCGCTGCCGCGTGATTCGACGCCCCAGCTGTCGGAGAGCCGGTCCACCAACATCAGACCCCGCCCGGAGACGCCCGAAACGCCGGCCTCGCGCCGGCGAGGCAGCGCGCTGGAGCGGTCCTCGACCTCGACCCGGAGCCGCCGTTCGGCACCGGCCAGGACCCGCGCCGTGACGATCGCCCCGCCGTCGGTGTGCATCAGCGCGTTCGTGATCATCTCGTCGGCAGCCAGCTCGATGTCGTCCGCCCGCTCGCGGGCGCCCCACGCGCGTACGGCCGCCCGGACCATGTGGCGTGCCGAGCGCAGCGCCTCCGGGTCGCCCTGGGCGACGTGCTGCTGGAGGCGGCCGCCCGCCTGGGCGGTGTAGGCGCCCTTGCGGCGCAGCAGCAGGAGCGCCACGTCGTCGTCGCCCCCGCGTTCGTCCACCACTTCGCAGAGCCGGTCCGCCAGCAGCTGGAGATCGCGCGGGCCGCCGTGCACGAGCTCCGCGAGCAACTGCATCCCGTCGTCGAGGTCGGCGCCGGGCTGTTCGACCAGGCCGTCCGTGTACATCACCAGCGTCTGCCCGGGGTCGAGTTCGACGGTGCTGACCGGGTACTCGAGCCGGCCGAACTCGGCGGAGAGCCCCAGCGGCAGCCCGCCCTGGAGCGCCAGCCTGCGGCAGCTGCCGTTGGGTTCCCTGATCAGCGGGTCGACGTGCCCGGCCCTGACGACCTGCACGACCCCGGTGGACAGGTCGACCTCGGCGTAGGTGCAGGTGGCGAAGCGGTCGGTGTCCAGTTCGTGCAGGAAGACGGACGCCCGGGCCATCACGGTGGCCGGTGTGTGGCCTTCTGCGGCGTAGGCGCGCAGGACGATGCGGAGCTGTCCCATCACGGCGGCCGCGTGTGTGTCGTGGCCCTGCACGTCCCCGATGACGGCCCCGACACGGCCGCCCGGCAGCGCGATGATGTCGTACCAGTCGCCGCCGATGTCCCGCCCGAACCGCGCGGAACGGTAGCGCACCGCGATCTGTGCTCCCGGCACCTCGGGGAGCCGGCGCGGCAGCATGGCCTGCTGGAGCCCCTCCGCGAGGTCGTGCTCCTGCTCGTAGAGCATGGCCCGCTGGATGCTCTGGGCGATGCTGCTGCCGAGCGCCACGAGGAGATTGCGCTCCTCGGCGCTGAAGCTGGTCTTGTCGCTGTAGAGAAGCCCGAGCGCTCCGATGGGGCGGGCCTGGGCGATCAGGGGCAGGTAGGCCGCGGCGGTGATGCCGAGTCCGCGGATGTGCGGCCACAGGACCGGGTAGGACCGGGCGAAGTCGGCCTTGGACTCGATGAAACGCGGGGCGAGCGTGCGCACGACTTCGCTCATCGGGTACTGCTCGTCGACCCGGGTGTAGCGGGTGCCGGGCACGAAAGAGCCTTCCGGCCCTTCGGCCACGAGGTGGATCCGGCCCGACTCGAGGAGTCCCATGACGAGGCTGGTGGCGCCGAGGTGCTCGAGCCCGTGGGTGTTCTTGAGCAGTTCGATGACGTCCTGCACGGTCCTGGCGTGCGCGAGGGCGGCCGTGGTGCTCTCGACGACGCTGGTCTGCCTGCGGCGCTCGAGGTCGACCTCGACATGGGCCGTGGAGTCGGCGAGCTCCTGGGTGGCGTCCCTGACGATGCCGATGATGCGCACGGGGCGGCCGGTCTCGTCCCGCCGTACGCACCCCTGGGTGTGGGTCCACCGCAGGGTGCCGTCACGGCGCCGGATACGGAAGTAGGCGCCGTAGTTGTCGTTCCCTCTCTTGAGCGCCTGGGCCACCATCGTGTCCAGCCGGACGGCCTCGTCGGCCGGTACCCGCACGCCCAGGCTCTCCGGACGGCCGTCGTACTCCTCGGGACGCAGGTCGAACACCTCGAGGCCTGGCCCGTCCATGTGCATGAGCCCGCTTGAAAGGTCCCAGTCAAAGGTGCCCATGCGGTTGAGGTGCAGGCTCACGTCCGCGTGCGCCGGCCAGTCGTCGGGGAGCGACAGGGCACCCGCTGCCCGATCAACCATGGAGCCACTCTGTCATGATTTGTCGTCTTCCACGAGCTGTCGGACGGACCGCTCAGCGCGGCAGCTCGTCCGCCTCCGGAAGGGATTCCTGGCCCGGACCGGCGGGAGCGAGGGGTTCCGCACCGACCGGATCCTGCTCCGGTCCGGCCTCGGACCCCGCGGAGAGTCCGGGGTCGGCCGGTTCGGGCTCCACGAGGTCGGGCACCCCTAGGTCCGGGTCCGCGGGCAGGTCCGGCTGGGGAGCGGCGGGCACCTCGGGCTCCACCGGCGGTTCGGGCGTCGCGGGCTGGGCGGGCGCCGGTTCCACGGGCGGCTGCGGTGGGGCGGTCGAGGGCGCGGGCTCGGGAGTGGGAGTGGCACGCTCCGCACCCGCCGAGTCAGCCGCTCCGCCCGGGTCCGTGCGGCTGGGGTCGGCGAAGACCTCGTCGGGGTCGACGGGCGGAAGCACCGCGGGTCCGGCGTCGTCCTCGCCCTCTGTGCCGCTGGGGCGCTCGATCCAGCCGTTGTCGACGGCGTTGACGAGCAGGAAGTTGTTGACGGCCTGCGTCGCCGGCTTGATCACGATCACCCGGTCGGCCCGGTATCCGGACCAGGGCTCGCCCTTGTTGACCAGCTCGGTCCTGATGGCCACGGGCCGCTTCAGCGGCGCTCCGGAGGCGCAGCGCACCCGCGGCGCCCCGAACTCGTCGACCAGTACGGCGGTACCGGCCTGGAGCACCGACTGCCGGGCGACGGCGGCACCGTCGTGGAAACCGTGGCCGGTGACCCGGACGTCGGCGCGGAGGACGACCGGGGTGAGGCCGCGCAGGAACGCGGCGACGCCGGACCGCTCGACGCCCACCGCTTCGGCGAAGGCCTTCGCCTTGCGCTTGTCCGCCGCCAGCAGCCCGGCCTGGCGTCCGATGTCGCAGGCGGCCTCCCCCTGAATGCCCGCATAGAGGCCCGATGTCGCGCCGGACAACGTACGGAGGGTCACCCCGCCCCCGGACGGGCTCTTGGGCGCACTGGCGACGGCCGGCAGCGCCGGGGGCGCGCCCGCCGTAACGGTCGACGCGGTGAAGGGATCCGGCCCCGGCACGGCGAGCGACTGGAGGAGGAGCTCCTCCGGTTCCGCCGCCCTGCTGTCGCCGCCGCAGCCGGCGGCCAGCGGCCCCAGGCACAGCACGGCGACCGTCGCGTACAGACCACGCATCGGTGAGCGCACCAAGATCTCCCGCCTCCCGCAACTCGAGATGTCCCTCAATTTCTGACGGATCATCACCGAAGTCGCGACTTGAACGCGTTCAGTTCAGCGCATAAGGTCGACGCCAGAAGGGTTTGAACACGTTCAACCGATGGGGGGTGCGGCATGTTCGTACTGGTCAACCTGATCGTCATGCTCGGGATGCTGGTGGTCGTGCCCGCCGGGCTGCGTCTCGTGGACCCCGTACGGCTCGCGCCCGTTCGGCGGATGTGGCCGCTGTTCGCCGTGCCGGGCGCGGTCGCGCTGTGGCTGCCGCGCGGGCCGGCCGCCACCGCGCTCGCCGTCGTCTACGCGCTGGGCACACTGCTGCTCGCCGCCCAGGCGCCGCGGCGGCTGGTGCGCACCCGTTCCTTGGCGCCCGCCGAGATCGCGGTGCTCACGGCGCTGGCCGCACCGTCCGTCGCGGGCCTCGCGCTGGTCGCCGAGCGCACCGGGTACGAGCTGTTCGGCTTCACGCTGCCGATCCTTGCGCTGACGGTGCCGCACCTCCACTTCGCCGGATTCACCGCCGCGCTCGTGGCGGGCATGGTGTGCGGCGCGGCCGCCGGAGGCCTCGCCCGTTTCGCCGCCCTGAGCGTGCCGCTCGGCACGCTGACCGTCCTCGCCGGGTACTTCGTCGACGACTGGGCCGAACTGGCCGGCGCGCTGGTGCTGACCGCGGGCATGTGGGCCGTGGCACTGCTGACCTGGCGCGACGTCCGGGGCACGGAACGGGACCCGTACACCCGGGCGCTGCTGGCCGTCTCGGCGGCCGTTCTGGTGGCGACGATGCTGCTGGCGCTGAGCTGGGCGGTCGGCCAGGCCGCGGACATCCCGCACCCCGGCCTGACCTGGATGGCCGCCACCCATGGACTGGGCAACGCCCTCGGCTTCGCACTCTGCTCGGTACTGGCCTGGCGGAGGATCAAGGACATGAAGGAGAGTGCCGTATGAGCGGCGCGGACAGGGCCACCGGACGACTCACCTACCGGAACGTCGGTGCCACACGGCACGGGCCGCTCCCGGCCGGCTACAACCACCTGCACCACACCACCCGGATCGGCCAGGGCCGGGCCGTCTTCGAGGCGGCGGGCACCGCCGTGACGACCTGGCGGATGCACCGCGGGTCGGGCGTCAGGCTGCGCGCCTCGGCAGGCCGCGCCGAACCCGCGACCCGCGTCGAGGTGTCCGTCGGCGTCGGCCCGCTCCGCATCGACGCGCCGTGCGAGGTGATCTGGACGGTGTACGAGAAGGACCGCACCGGTTTCGCCTACGGCACTCTCGCCGGGCACCCGGAGACCGGTGAGGAGTCGTTCGTCGTGGACCTGCACGACGACGGGTCCGTGTGGTTCACCGTCCTGGCGTTCAGCAGGCCCGCCGCCTGGTACAGCCGGCTCGGCGGTCCGGTCGTGCCCGTGCTTCAGCACTGGTACGCCCGGAGGCTCGGCCACACACTGCGGCGGATCGCCGCGGCCTGATACTGGAAGTGATGGAATGGTTCGGCGACGACGCTTACTGGCTGAGCCGGCTGGTCTTCCAGCGGGCTCTCGCCGCCGTGTATCTCGTCGCCTTCCTCACCGCCGCGCTGCAGTTCCGGGCGCTGATCGGCGAGCGGGGCATGCTGCCGGTGCCCGACTTCCTGCGCCGGGTGCCCGCCAAGGACTCGCCGACCCTGTTCAGGCTGCACTACTCCGACCGCTTCTTCGCACTCGTCGCCTGGACCGGCTGTCTGCTCTCCGCGGCCCTGATCGCCGGAGCCGCCGACCGATTGCCGCTCGGGGTCGCGATGGCGTGGTGGGCGGTGCTGTGGCTGCTGTACCTCTCGATCGTCAACGTGGGCCAGACCTGGTACGGGTTCGGCTGGGAAACCCTGTTGCTGGAGGCCGGTTTCCTCGCGGTCTTCCTCGGCAACGAGCGCATCCAGCCGCCGGTACTGGTGCTGTGGCTGTTGCGCTGGCTGCTGTTCCGGGTGGAGTTCGGGGCAGGGCTCATCAAGATCCGCGGCGACCTGTGCTGGCGAAATCTGACCTGTCTGTACTTCCATCACGAGACCCAGCCGATGCCCGGCCCGCTGAGCTGGTACTTCCACCATCTCCCCAAGGCCGCCCACAGGGTGGAGGCGGCGGCCAACCACGTGGTCCAACTCGGGGTCCCCGTCCTGCTCTTCGCCCCGCAGCCGGTGGCGAGCGTGGCCGCCGGGCTGATCGTGGTGACCCAGCTGTGGCTGGTCGTGTCGGGCAACTTCGCCTGGCTCAACTGGCTGACGATCGTCCTGGCCCTGTCCGCGCTGGACGGCTCGCTCGTCGCGGGAGGCCGCTCACTTCCGGGAGCACCGCTCTGGTTCGAGATCGTGGTGATCGCCGTGACCGCCCTGCTGCTGGTCCTCAGCTACCGTCCGGCGCGCAACCTGCTCTCGAAACGGCAGGCGATGAACCGCTCGTACGACGCACTGCACCTGGTCAACACCTACGGCGCGTTCGGCACGGTGGGCCGGGTCCGGATGGAACTGGTCGTCGAGGGCACCGACGAGAGGACCCTCAAGGAGAGCACCGTCTGGCGGGAGTACGAGTTCAAGGGCAAGCCTGGCGACGTGCACCGGCTGCCGCGCCAGTTCGCGCCCTACCACCTGCGGCTGGACTGGCTGATGTGGTTCGCGGCGCTCTCCCCCGCCTACGCGCGGTCGTGGTTCCTGCCCTTCGTGGAACGCCTGCTCGAAGGCGACCGGGACACACTGCGGCTGCTGCACCGCAACCCCTTCCCCGACAGGCCGCCCGTCCATGTCCGGGCACGGCTCTACCGCTACCGGTTCACCACCGGGCGGGAGCGCCGTGACACCGGGGCATGGTGGCACCGCACATACGTCCGCGAATTCCTGGCGCCCACACGGCTTTCGTGAAGGACGGAAGCGGCGGGGGCTCATCCGTGTGCCCCCGGCCCGGGCGGGCGGGGGGCACACGGATCGAAGCGCGGGCTCAGGTCAGTCGATACCCGGCAGGATGTGCGGTTCGGCGAGGTCGTCCTCGTATCCGGCGAGCCGGATCGGGGCCGAGCGCGCCCAGACCTCCAGATTGCGGATCTCCTCGGCCTTGGCGGCCCGTTCGACGCCGCGCTCAGGCGGTCGTTGGTCTTGCTTCACATCTTGTGTCACCGCGCACTCCTCTGTGTCGCGTAACTGGAACAGGGCAGTTCGGTCGCGGTGGCGCCGTCACTCGGGCGGGACCGCAGCCTGGTTGCAGACCTGTCCCAGGACGGCCGAAGGGGTTTCGTGGATCCCTTGGTGGCTGTCCATTGACCCCAGGTTAACCAAATGAGCACCACCGCGCTCGATGGGGCCTCTAATTCCGCTTGATTCAGGCCAATACCGTGTCCGAACCGCAACAAAAGGCCGGTACACCCGTGTCGGGTGCACCGGCCTCGAGCGCGATGCGATCCACGCCTGGAACAGTGGTGGGATGTGCGCCTGGGCGCCTACCAGTTCGCCGGGGCGTAGTCCTTGAGGAAGCAGCCGTAGAGGTCCTCGCCGCCCTCGCCGCGGACGATCGGGTCGTAGACGCGGGCGGCGCCGTCGATGAGGTCCAGCGGCGCGTGGAAGCCGGCGTCCGCCAGACGCATCTTGTCGGGGTGCGGCCGCTCGTCGGTGATCCATCCGGTGTCGACGGCCGTCATCAGGATGCCGTCCGCCTCGAACATCTCCTGGGCGCTGGTACGCGTCAGCATGTTCAGCGCGGCCTTGGCCATGTTCGTGTGCGGGTGGCCGGCCCCCTTGTAGCCACGGCTGAAGACGCCTTCCATGGCGGAGACGTTGACGACGTACTTCCGCTTGCCGGACGCCGCGGCCATGGCCGGACGGAGCCGGCTGATCAGGATGAACGGTGCGGTCGAGTTGCAGAGCTGCACCTCGAGCAGCTCGACGGGATCGACCTCGGAGACCGTCTGGATCCAGCTGTTCGTGTCGTGCAGGTCGGGTACGAGGCCGCCCGCGTCGATGGCCGTCCCGGCCGCGATGCGCTCGAGCGAGGCGGAGCCGCTGACCAGGGCGAGGTCCGTGACGTCCTGGGCCGTCAGCCCGTCCCCGACGGACGACGGCAGCGCGGCCACCGACTCGACGGCGCCGCTGCCGAAGGTGCCGATGACCTGGGCCGGCGGCAGCTCGCCCGCAGGGAGCGGCGCGCTCTCGGCGGCGAGCAGCTCCCGGTACGCCTGCGGGGAGCGGCGGACGGTCTGGGCCGCGTTGTTGATCAGGATGTCCAGCGGGCCCTCCGCGGCGACGGAGTCGGCGAGGGCCACGACCTGCGCCGGGTCGCGCAGGTCGATACCGACGATCTTGAGACGGTGGATCCACTCGTCACTGTCCGGCATCGCCTTGAAGCGGCGGATCGCGTCGTTGGGGAAGCGGGTGGTGATGGTCGTGTGCGCACCGTCCCGCAGCAGCCGCAGGGCGATGTACATGCCGATCTTGGCGCGGCCGCCGGTGAGCAGGGCCCGCTTGCCGGTCAGATCCGTCCGCGCGTCACGGCGGGCACGGTTCTCGGCGGCGCACGACTGGCACAGCTGGTGGTAGAACGCGTCGACCTCGACGTAGCGCGCCTTGCAGATGTAGCAGGAACGCGGGCGGCGGAGTATCCCGGCGATCTCTCCCATGACGGACGACGACGGCAGCAGGCCCTGCGTCTCGTCGTCGATCCGGGCGGCGGAGCCGGTCGCGGTCGCCTCCGTGACGGCCTTGTCGTGCGCCGTCTTGGCGGCCCGTCGCTCCTGGCGGCGGCGCTGCTTCACCGTCCGGTAGATCCCGGCGGTGGCGCGGCGCACCGCGATCGCGTCCGGGTGGTCGACCTCGAGCTTGTCGAGCTCCTCGAGCACGCTCAGGCAGACGGCCAGCCGCTCCGGGTCGATGCCCGGCCCGTACGCCACCGGGCTGTCCTCTGTCACCGTCATTGCTGGTTGCCGTTCCTCGGTCACTCGAATGCCACGTTTCAAAAGCACGACTGTACTGAGAGTCGAGGGGTCGGCCAAATGACGGCCGTCACGTCGGCCGTCACCGCCGCGGCTCGGGACCTCGGCCCACCGACTCCGGATGGCCGGATTGCGTCGGCTCCGCAGGTGATCGTCGAAGGCACGGACCGGTCTGGACCTCTGATGCCCCTTGGGCCGCCTTGCCCCGAGCGCCCACGGCTGCCGGCAGCCCTGGCGAGGCGCCTCGCGCCGCCGGGGCGGCGGGAGGCGCCTTCGCGCGGCACATCCGTTTTGCGACAGGTTTCACATTTCCCACACAGGTCGGCGGGGCGGGCCCCACTATGTGATCCGTCAGGTCCGACGTGGCGGTCGCCGTGTGCGCTCCGGCCACTTCCAGGGGGGACAGGGCATGCCGGATGGGGGTCCGGCATGCCCTGTCGGGGGCTTTTCGCCGGGCCGCCCCGCGGGCCGATCAGGTTCGTGACGACCGGAGCCTTCTCCAACGTTGCACAAGCATGCGGGTGTCAGTCCCCGAACGGATACTTGAGAGTGAACCGCGTGCGCGCCGACCGGTCCGGCAGTCGTCCCGGGACAGCGCGCCCCAGCCGGAAGGGGGACTTCGGCACTACACCCGTACTACGTCGGTAGTACGCACAAGTGCCTGCTCAAGAACGACGACGTGAAGCCGGACACGGGACAGGGTGGTGACCATGAGCTCCCTCGCGCTGTCCGTGCTCCTGTCACTCGTCTCGGCGGTCGCCTACGCGGCCGGGGCGATCCTCCAGGAACACGTGGCGACCACGACGCCCTCCAGGCCGTACGCCCCGCTGCACCAGGGCCGCTGGTGGGCCGCTGTCGCCCTCAACGGCGTGGGAGCCGTACTGCACGTGGTGGCCCTCGCGTACGGCCCGCTGAGCCTGGTCCAGCCGCTGGGAGCACTCACCATCGTCTTCGCCCTGCCGATGGCCGCGCTGTTCGCCCGGCGCAGAGCCGGCCGCATCGCGTGGCGCGGGGCCATCATGGCGACCGTCGGACTCGCCGGGCTTCTCGCCCTCACGGGGGAGGCGGAATCCCGCTCGCTGGGCACCGCGGGCCGCGGCGTGCTCGCGGCGGTGACCCTCGGCACGGTGGCGCTGCTCTTCCTGATGGCGCAGGGCATGCACCGGCCGATCATGCGCAGTGTCCTGCTGGCCGGCGCGGCGGGCGTCGCCTTCGGCATCGCGTCCGTGTTCACCAAATCGGTGGCCGTGGACTGGCAGTGGAGCTCACCGCTCAGCCAGTGGCCGAGCCTCGCGGTCATCGCCGCGCTGGCGACGGGCGGCCTGCTCCTGTCGCAGGCGTCCTACCGGGGCGCCGGTCTCGCGGCGCCCCTGGCGACGGTCACCGTCGTCAATCCGGTGGTGGCGGCGGTCGTCGGCATCACCATGTTCGGCGAGGACTTCCGCTACGGCGTGGTCGGCACGGTGCTGGCGCTCGCCTGCGGTGTGGTGGCGGCCGGCGGCCTGATCCTGCTCACGCTCGAGCGGATGGGCGGGACTCCAGGCGTGGGATCAGACCGACACGCCTCTCGCCCGCAGGTAGGCGAGGGGATCGATGTCCGAGCCGTACCCGGGACCCGTACGGATCTCGAAATGGAGATGCGGTCCCGTGCTGTTGCCGGTGGATCCTGAGCGGGCGATCCGCTGACCGGCACTCACCTGCTGGCCCGCACGCACGGTCAGCGCGGACAGGTGCGCGTACTGGCTGTAGCGGCCGTCGCCGTGCCGGATGACGATCTCGTACCCGTACGCGCCGCCCCAGCCGGCCGAGACGACCTTTCCTGAGGCGACCGCCTTCACGGACGTGCCGGTGGGCACGGCGAAGTCGACGCCCGTGTGATAGCCGCTCGACCAGGACGAACCCGTCTTCCGATAGGCGGTCGACGGTCCGGCGGCAACGGGCGCGGCGAACGAGGCGGCCTCGGTGCGGGGCTTCTGCGCGGGCTTGGTCTTCGGCTTCGGCGCTGGCGCGGGCGCGGGCTTGGGCTTGGCCTTGGGCTTGGGCGCCGTCTTCGGCTCGGTCTTCGGCGCCGCCTCCGGTCGCACCTTCTCCGCCGGGCGGTCCGGCCTGGCGGTGGCCGTGCGCCGATCCTCCTGCGGTGCGGCCTTGCCCCGCAGGGTGAGCCGCTGCCCGGGGAAGATCAGATCGGGGTCGTCGCCGACCACCGTGCGGTTCTGCGCGTACAACTGCTGCCAGCCGCCCTCGACACGCTCGGTACGGGCGATCCGGGAGAGCGAGTCGCCGCGCGCGACCGTGTAGCCCTCGCGCTGCGTCGGAACGGTCGTGGGGGACGCGGCGGCCTTCGGCGCGATCCGCTTCGGCGGAGCGGCCTGCTGGGGCCGCGGCTGCGTGATCTCGGGGGCGTCACTGCCACGGGTCAGCCCCGCCTTCACGGAGCAGGTCGGCCAGGCGCGCGGCCCCTGCGCCTCGAGCACCTTCTCCGCGACGGCGATCTGCTGATCCTTGGTGGCCAGATCCGCGCGCGGGGCGTACTTGCGGCCGCCGTACGCCTCCCAGGTGGCCTGGCTGAACTGCAGACCGCCGTAGTAGCCGTTGCCGCTGTTGATCCGCCAGTTGTCGGTCGACTCGCAGGCCGCGACCTTCTCCCACACGTCGACGGAGGCGGCGTGCGAAGATCCCGCGCCGACCAGGGGCAGTGCGATGCCGGCGCCGCCGGCCGTGACGGTCAGCGAGGCGCGGTTGATGCGGCTCGGCTGATATCTGCGGTGTCGACCGGTTCCGGCCATGACGGGCTCCCCCTGGACGCAATTCAGGTCATGTCGCAATCGGCCAACTTAGGCGGGGGGTACGGACAGTGACAAGGTCTCAGCGGAGAGCTGGCCGATACCGGACGGTGGCCGAGCGGCGTTTCCCCCACCCCGCCCCTTCCCGAAACCGGGGCAAGCCCCGGACCCCATGGGGCCGACGCCCCCAGCCCCCTCCCTGGGAGGGGGAAAGGATTTGGTGGGGGGCTGACGCCCCCACACCCCCGGAGCGGCAGCTTCGCGCCGCGAAAGGCCCCTGCCACCCGCCGACCGGAACAGACACCGGCCCGGGTGGGGCCCGCCCACGGCCCGGTACGGGCACCGGCCCGGGCCAAGGGGTTTCGGCACGGTACGGGGACCGGCCCGCATCCGAAGGGCCCGCCCTCGGCCCTTACGGCACCGGCCCGGGCCGCGGGCCCCGCGGTCCGGCCCCAGCGGCCACCGCTCCAGGTCCGGACCTCCACCCCGCGTGCAGCGACCACCGGCCGCAGCAGGCCGAGGGCACACCCCCTGCGCGACCGCGTGCCGAGGGAGCCTGTCCGGCGGGAGGGGGGCGGGGTCGGAGGAGGGGGGTGTCCGGAAGTAAAGCGTCGCAACTCGCGCGAAGCGCGGTGAGGACAGCCATT
>NZ_JBIVAU010000012.1:0-271431 GCF_044745705.1 Streptomyces sp. NPDC086835 | reverse complement strand
GCGAACCTGCGCACCCACTTGTGCGCCGTCGTGCGTGATATGCCCATCTCCGCGGCCACATGCGCCACGGGGCGGCCGGAACGGACACGGTCGACGAGCAGCCGCCTGCCGTGAACAGTCAGCCGGGCATTACGGTGGGACACGAAGACCTCCGTGCGTGGTGTGAAGCCTAGACACCTCCACCACACCGGAGGTCTTCGCCATGATCAAGACCCGCGACTGTCAACAACGCTCGTGATCAATACACCTAGGGCCTGCGCAGGATCCCGCCGTACTCGTAGATGCCCTTGTTGTCCTTGGTGGCCCCGACGTAGGGCGACAGCGACGGGTGCACCGGGGCCAGCGGCGGCTGATCCGGGTCCGGACGCCAGTCGGCCAGGTCGACCATTCCAGGGTCCACCGGCACCAGCCCCTCCACCAGCGCGTCGACCTCCGCCGGGGTGCGGGTCTGCCACGGGATGCCACCGGCGGAGATGTGGGCGGTCATCTCCGCGCCACGGGCGGGATCGTCGGCGACGACATGGGAGAAGCCCACGTAGCTCCCCGGCGCCGCCCGGTCGATGACCGTGCGCAGGACCCGGCTCGGGTCGTCGGCGTCGACGAGGTGGTGGCCGACGGACAGGAACAGCACCGCCACCGGCTCGTCGAAGTCGATCAGCCGGCGCACGTCGGGATGGTCGATCACCGACTGCTGGTCCCGCATGTCGGCCGTGATGACGGTGGTCGTCGCGCTGTCGGCGAGCAGCGCCTGGCCGTGAGCGAGCACGATCGGGTCGATGTCGACGTACGCGACGCGGGCTTCCGGGGCGAAGCGCTGAGCCACCTGATGGACGTTGTCGTCGGTGGGCAGCCCGCAACCCATGTCCAGGAACTGGCGGATCCCCACCTCCTGGGTCAGGTAGCGGACCGCGCGGAAAAGGAACTGCCGGTTCTGCCGGGCGATGTCCACGCACTCCGGGAAGGCCGGCAGCGTGGACAGCAGGAAGTCCCGGTCGACCTCGTAGTTGTCCTTGCCGCCCAGCATCCAGCCGTACGCCCGTGCGGAAGTCGGCACGTCGTACGGTATCGAGACCTTCTCGGGCCGGTGCTCGTCGATCACAGCGCGTTCCCCCGCTTCTTCCGGGCTGTCGGTGTGCCAGGCCACGTCGCGGCGACCCTACTTCGCCCCCGCGGACGGCCGACCGTATCCGGCCGGCCTTCTCCGTACCGCCCGTCGAGGACGCCGAACCGGTCGAAGCGCGGGGAGCCGCTACGGCGGCGCATCGGGCGGCGGGCCGAGGCCGTCGGACCGGTCGCTGCCCTGTCCGCGGTAGGTCAGGCGGGTGCGGAGCCAGCGGGAGAGAGCGGTGGCGGCGGCGGTGAGGAAGACGAAGGTGTAGAGGATCTGGAGGACCGTCACCATGCGGGCGCTCTGGCCGCGCGGGTGGATGTCGCCGTAGCCGACCGTCGCCAGGGTGACGACGGTGAAGTACAGGGCGTCGATACGGGTGCTCAGGCCGGTGAACTCGCCCGACTCCCTGGCGAGGGTGTGGTACGCGCCGGAGAAGACGAGCACGGACAGGCACATCAGCAGCGGGATGGCGACGCCCGGGCGGGTGCCGGGGCGCTGGGTGAGCACGTCCCTGACCTGGAAGAGGAGCAGCAGGGCGATCGACACCAGCGCCAGGGCGAAGAGGGTCCAGCTGACGGCGGGGCGGTCGGGGCCGAGCTCCTCCAGGGGGAGAAGGAAGTACGCCACGGTCATGAGGCCGCCCACACAGAGGGCGGCCAGCCTCAGCCCGGCCCGCCCCGGCCGGCGTGCCGCACCGTCGTCCGCCATCCGTGTGCCTCCCCGCTCGCCCGCTTGCCGTCGTCGCCCACGATCGGCCGGGCCTTCGGCCCGCCGCCATCCGGGCACGGCCGAACGGCGCACGCACCCTGTGCCGGGCAGGCCGGCGGGGCGGCACAAGGGGTGATGGTCCGGCCCGGGGTCACGGGCCCCCCGGCGTACGGCTCACGGTCCGGCCCAGCGCGTCGGCGGCCCGCGCGAACCGGGCCGCGTCCAGGACGGCGGCCCCGCCTGGATCGTTGTTGAAGTACACGTACACGTCGTCCTCGTCGGGCCAGGCGTCGGTGATGCGGCCGGCCCAGGACTGCAGCGCGGCGCGGCCGTAGCGCGGCGGCGGCTGGGCGAGCCCGGCGTGGAAGCGTACGTAGCCCCATGACGCCGTCCGCCACAGCGGTGTCACGGGGCGAGACCCGCGGTCCGCCCAGCACAGGGCGGCGCCGTGCCGTTCCAGCACCGTACGGAGCCGGGGCTCCGCCTCCCACCACGAGGCGTGCCGGAGTTCGACGGCCACGCGGACGGCGCGGGGGAAGCACTTCAGACAGGCGTCCAGTGCGTCGGTGTCCGCCTTGAAGTTCGGTGGCAGTTGCAGCAGGACGGGACCCATCCGGTCGCCGAGGCCCGCTGTCCGGTCCAGCAGCCGGTGCACCGGCTCCGCGGGCTCCCGGAGCCGCTTCAGGTGGGTCAGGAAGCGGCTCGCCTTGACCGCCATGACGAACCCGTCCGGCGTCCGCTCACGCCACGACGTGAAGATCTCGGTGGTGGGGAGCCGGTAGAAGGCGTTGTTGTTCTCCACGGTGGCGAATCGCGCGGCGTACTCCTCGAGCCACAGCCGCTGCGGGAGGCCGGGCGGATAGAGAATGCCGCGCCAGTCCTTGTACTGCCAACCGGAGGTTCCGACCAACATGGGCATGGGCTGATGCCTGCCCGCGCGGCGCGGGGTCTATCGCCGCCACGGGGGTGCCGGCGGCGTGCCGCGTGGGTGGCGCGGGCCGGGCCGCGGGCCTTTCCGCCGCTCGTTCCGCCTCGCGTGCCGCGGGCCGGAGAAGGCCGGAAGAACGACCCCGGAGAAGGCCGTTCAGGCCCTGTTGTTACCTGCGGGAACACTTTCCAGGCGGGTGGCCCTGCTCCACTATGGGGTCCTGTTTCCGGCCAGTAACACGGGAGCCCCTCCGATCACGGACGGGCGGATCTGCCGCGTCGTCACTGAACGAGGAGTCAAGAGGGTGTCCAAGCCGAAGCTCCAGAAGGCCGTTGTGGACGCGGCGGCCGAGAACGCCGGCTGCACCGCTCTGCCCGACGGGGAACTGACCGAACGCATCCGCGCCGGCGCCCCGTCCGCGTATCCCGCCGTCCAGGAGCTCAGGCGCCGCCACATGCCGGCCCTGCGCAGCTACGCCATGCTCTGCGGTCGCAATACCCTCGCAGGCAACCAGCTGGCGGTGCAGGCCTTCGACCTCGCCACCCAGGAGGCGTGCCGGGGCATCGGCCCCGAAGGGTGCTGGGGCCGACACCTGCTGACGGTGCTGCAGCGGATCGGGCTCACCTGGGCGGCGGGCAGCCGCCGCGCCCGGCTCGAACCCGGCTTCGCCGCGTGGCTCGACGACAACACCGATGTCGCGCCGCCGTATCCGCCGGATTCCCCGCGGCCCCGGCTCCGGGCGACGTCCCCCATGCTGACCGGTTTTCAGCGGCTGCCCGAGCAGACCAGGGGCGTCCTTTGGTACGCGGTGGTCGACGACGAGCCGGACGCCACGGTCGGAACGTTCGTCGGGGTGAGCCCGGCCACGGTCCCCGAGCTGCGGGCCAAGGCACTGGAGGCGCTGCGCCGCGCCTACATCCAGGCGTATCTGGAGCACAGCGGCAGCAGGAAGTGCCAGGGCTTCCGTCGCATCATCGAGGCGGCGTCGCAGCCGGGGGACGGGCGGCGCAGCAACGACCTGGCCCTTCATCTCGCCGAGTGCGCCGGCTGCGCCCGGCTGACCGGGGAGCTGAGCCGGATGGCGGCCGGCCCGCGGGCCGTGCTCGCCGAGGGCCTGCTCCGGTGGGGCGGCACGGCCTACGCGGCCGGTGGCCCCGTACGGGCCCGGCTCGCCGACGCACCCGCCACCATCGAACGGTGGGAGACCAGGACGGCGGCGCTGCCCGTGCCGCACGCCTCCGCCGGCCGCCTGCGACTGAGCGGCGGGACGGTGGGCGACGGTGCGCGGCGGCCGTCCCGGCTCACCGTCCTCGTCGCGCTCGCGGTGGCGGCCGTCGTCATCGGGACCCTGGTGACGACCGGGTCCGGGGACCCGGCTCCCGCACGGGACCGTGACCGTGCCGGCGCGGAGGAGCCCTCGCGATGGGAGGCACGGCCGCCCGCCACCCTGCCCACGGCCGTGTCCTCGGCGACCGCCGCGCCGTCGCCGTCACCGTCGAAGAAGCCCTCGGCGTCACCGAGCCGCACCACCCCGGCACCCACGACGGCGGCCCCGGCGCCCGAGCCCCCGCCGCCCGCTCCTTCCAAGAGCGCGCCGCCCCGGCCCGTGCCCATCGCCGCCGGCAGCGGGTACACCCAGGTCGTCAACGCGGCCTCCGGCCTGTGCCTGGACATCGCGGGCGGTGTCATGGAGGACCGCACCGACGTCCTCACCGCCCCGTGCGACGGAACCCCGAGCCAGCGGTGGAAGCTGGAGCCCGTCGGTCTCCTGCGCAGCAGCGCCGACCCCGACTACTGCCTGGACTCGCGCGGTGCCACGGACCGGGGTGTGGGCATCTGGTCCTGCTCCTCCGTCCACGGCAGTAACGGTCTCAACCTGCTGTTCATCGTCGACTCCGCCGGAGCCGTCCGCCCCCGGATCGCGCCGGACTTCGCGCTCGAACCGCTCGGGGACTCCGGCGGCGGCACCCTCGACTTCGATCCGGTCGACGGGGACAGCGACCAGCGCTGGACCGCCGGCCGCTGACCCGCGCGAGAAGACCACCGGTCCACGGTGTCCGGTGTCGTCCCCGCCCCGGCTGCCCGGTGTCCCGCAGGGCAGTACCCGGGTGGCGCCGCCGGGACCGGGTGCCGTCAACCGGTGGAGCAGGGGGCCCCGTTCAGAGTGAAGGAAGCCGGCTTCGCGGTGTTCCCGGTGTGGCTCGCCTGGAGGCCGATCTGCGTGCTCGCCCCGGCGGCGAGCGTCCCGTTGTACGTCAGGTTCCTCGCGGTCAAGGCGCCGCTGCTCGGGCTGTAACTCGCACCCCAGCCGGAGGTGATGGTCTGGCCGGCCGGCAGGGTGAAGGCCAGCGTCCAGCCGCTGACCGGTGCGGTGCCCGTGTTGGTGATGGTCACGGTCGCCGTCAGACCGGCGTTCCACGCGCTGGTCGTCCAGCCGATCCGGCACGCCCCCGGGGTGGGGTCAGGGCTGGGACCGGGGTCCGGCGGCGGGGTGGTGCCGTCCAGTCCGAAGAACGCGACGGCGCCGGCCGCCATGCCACCGGTCGGCAGGGTGTGGCCGGCGCCCTGGACGCTGATGGCCTCCACGGGCGCCTGGCTGCCGGTGGCGCCGTAGCGGGTGCGGGTCCGGTCGGGCTGCGGACGGTCGGTGTACGCGGGTGTCCGGCTCACGCCGTGGACGTCGGTCCACTGGTCGATCTGCTCGGCGAAGTTCGGATGGCGCAGGGTGCTGTCCTCGGTGCCGTGCCAGATCTGCATCCTGGGCCGCGGCCCGGTGTGACCGGGGTACGCGGCACGGACCAGGGCGCCCCATTCCTGCGGCGTCCGGTCGACGGCGCCGTTCGCGCAGGCGCTGTTCCAGCCGGAGCCGTCGGTGGTGGCGAAGCACGAGTGCGGTACGCCCATGAAGGCCGCGCCCGCCCGGAACACGTCGGGGTAGTTGCCCAGCAGGACGTTGGTCATCATGGCGCCGGACGAAGCGCCGGTCACGAAGATCCGGCCCGGATCGGCGCCGTACCGCTGCTGGACGTGGGCGATCATGGACCTGATGCCCACAGGGTCGCTGCCTCCGTCGCGCCGCAGCGCCTGCGGCGAGGAGACGTCGAAGCAGTTGCCGCTCCGCGTCGCCGACGGGTAGACGACGATGAATCCGTACCGGTCGGCCAGCGACGCGAACTCCGTGCCCGAGTGGAAGGCCGGGCCGGATCCGGTGCAGTAGTGCACGGCCACCAGCACGGCCGGACGCTCGCGGACGCTGTCCGGTACATAAAGATGCATCCTCAGATTGCTCGGGTTGGTGCCGAAGGCCGTCACCTCCGTCAGCGAGGCGGCCGACGCCGGGGGCGCGGCTACGGCGACGAGGAGCGCCGACAACAGGGGTAAGACGGCGGCCACAAGCGCTGTGAGCAGTGCTCTCACCGGCCGTCCGGCCGTGGTCGGCACGTGCGGGGATCTGTCGGTCATGTACCTGTCCTTCCTAGACTGCCTGCCGTGAAGGGACTGCTGCTGCGGCTGTCCGCGCTCGACGCGGACGCCGCCACCGCCGTACGCGTGATCGCGCACTTCGAGGCGCTGCTCGGCGGTGGTCTCGAACCGGCGTCCCTGGCCCGGTCCACCGCCGGACTCGCCGGATGCCCGGCCGGACTCGAACTGCCCGACGGCCGCTCGGCGCGGTCCGGACCTGACGGCGTCGCCCTCCGGGGCGTGCCCGAGCACGTCTCCGGACGGGTGGAGCTGGAGCCGGCCGGTGGGGTCTGGCTGGAACGGCCCGGGGCGCCGGGCCCGTTCGACGAACTGGTCCTTGAATGGATGGCCATCACCGCCCGGGTGCTGGCGGGCCGCCCCTGGCAGTCCCGGGTGCCCCAGGCGGCCGATCCGGCGCTGGTCGAGCTGGTGCTTTCCGGCCGGGAGGACGCACCGGACCGCGTCCGGGCGCTGCGTCTGCTGGGCCTGTCGCCCGATGCGCCGCTGCGGGTGATCGCCGTGGCCGGGCGGGCGGGGACGGACGTGGGGATGGAGGCCGTGGCGCTGCTCGGGCGCGGGGGTCTGCGGGGCACGGTCAGAGTGGCGCGGGCCGGGTCGCTGGGGGCGGTGCTGGTGCAGCGCCTGGAGGGCCCTGGCCGTGCGGGCGACGCCGCGGGCGGCTTCCCGGACGGCGGCACGTCCCGGGACGGGTCCGCTTCGACGGCCTGTGAGCTGCGGTCGGCCCTGCACGAACGCGTCCGTGAGCGTGGCACCGCCCACGGCACCGCGCAGGGGATCCGGGTGGGCGTCGGCGGCGGCGCCGACCCGCTGGACGCGCGTACCTCCTGGGCACAGGCGCGTTCCGCGCTGCGCTTCGCCGTGCCGGGCAGCGCGCGCGAGGCGGTGGTGGACCACGACGAACTCGGCCCCGTCGCGCTGCTGGCGGACATTCCGGTGGAGCGGCTGCGCGCCCAGGAGGACGTACGGCGGCTGGGGAGGCTGGCCCGCGGCGAACGCGGCGAACGCGAGCGGGCCGGCCACGGCGGCGAACTCCTGGCGGCCCTGGCCGCGTTCTGCCGCACGGGCTCGCTGCGGCAGGCGGCCGGCGAACTCCACCTGCACCACAGCTCGGTGGCCGCCCGCCTCACGCACGTCGAGAAAGAACTCGGGTGGCGGCTGCGCGACCCGCAGGACCGGTTCCGCGCACAACTGGCGCTGTACGCCCTACGGCTGGCCGACGGCGGCGAGGGCTTCGGCGGCGGATGAGCGGTCACCGGCTTCACCGGTCCAGCGCGCGTCGCAGCACGGCGACCGCCTCGGCGGTCGCGCCCTGAATGACACCGGCGTGCTCCACGGCCCACGCGCCGTGGAAGGTGCCGGGGATCAGCCGCAGCTCGGTGGGCACCGCGGCGGCCGCCAGGGCGCGGGCGTAGGCGACGCCCTCGTCCCGCAGGGGGTCGAACTCCATCACGGAGACGTACGCGGGCGGCAGCCCGCGAAGAGCGGAGACGGTGGCGCGGGCGGGAGCCGCGTACGGGGAGACCCCGGCGCTCCTGCGCAGGCCGGGCCCGAGATACGCCTCCCAGCTGAGGGCGGCGCTGCGCCGGTTCCACACGGGCGTGTCGGTGAACATCCGGGCGCTCGCGGTCCGGAGCCGGTCGTCCAGCGCGGGGCTGCACAGGTGCTGGAAGCACAGTGCGGGCCCGCCGCGGTCGCGGGCGAGCAGCGTCAGCGCGGCGGCCAGACCCGCTCCGGCGCTGTCGCCCCACAGGGCGATCCGGTCGGGACGGACGCCGAGCCGGCCGGCGTTCCCGGCCAGCCAGCGCAGGCCGGCGTAGCAGTCGTCCAGCGGCGCGGGGAACGGGTGCTCGGGGGCGAGGCGGTAGTCGACGGAGACCACCAGGGCCTCGAGCTCCCGGCACAGCAGCAGGTTCCAGTCGTGGTCGACGTCCGGGGACCCGAGGACGAAACCGCCGCCGTGGATGCTGTAGACGGCGGGCAGCGGCCCGGCCCCTGACCCCTGCGGCCGGTAGGTCCGCAGCCGCACCGCGGGTGCGCCGTCCGTTCCGGGGACGAGGACCTCGCCGACCTCCACCCCCTTCGTGTCCGTCGCCGCGACCGCCACCGCCAGCTGCTCGGCCTGGGCGGCACGGGCGCGGCCGATGTCGGTGATGTCGACCTCGGGCATCATCGGCAGCGCCGCGGCCAGCTCGGGATCGAAACGGTGGCGCGAGAGCATGCCCCTCCTCCGGTCGGTCCTCCGTGACGCCGCGGTGCACGCGCGGCTCCGTGGCTCCGCGCCTGCGCGACTCTGCGGCTTGAAGGGGTCGCGACTCCGTGGCGCCGTGCTGAGACGGTGTCACGCACGTTCTCCCAGGTCATCAGACGTGTGTCGGGACAACGGGTGCACCGGACCGACAGCCGTCCGTTCTTCGGGCGTCCTGCGGGTCGCCGCCGGCCTTCAACAGCCCCGTAGACCTCGTCCCACCTGCGCAAATGCGCTCGAGGCGGCGGAACCGGCCGCTCTTGACGCCCACTCGGCGGGATCCCTACGTTCTCCCCCGCCAGGCCGCCGGGCCGCAGCTCCTTCCACGGACCGCGATACGACGCGCGCGGCCCCGGGACACCACCCGTGCAGGGGACGGCCAACGGACACCACCCGCGTACGGACACCGGACACCACCCGGCGCACGGACATCCGGCACCAAGAGAGGGACCACCTTGACCACTTCGGCGAACACCACCCCCGGCGCCGTCCCACCGCGCACGCGCCTCCCTCACCGTCCCCGGCTGGTGCCCCTGCTGCTCGCGGGCGGAGTGTGCCTGGGCGCCCTGACCGCGACGGCGCCGGCCCACGCCGCGCGGGCCGACGCCACGATCGTGGAGTCCACCCGGCACGGCGGGAGGAGCGTCGCCCTCACCTTCGACGACGGACCCGACCCCGACGACACCCCCCGCCTTCTCCAGGTGCTGCGCAGGCACCACGTCAAGGCGGTGTTCTGCCTCTGGGGCGACCACGTCCGGGAGCATCCGGAACTCGTGCGCGCGATCGTCGCCGGCGGCCACACCCTGTGCAACCACTCCATGCACCACGACGACCTGGCCGGCCGGACGCCGGAGGAGATCCGCGCGGACCTCGAGCGCACCGACGCCGAGATCCGCCGGGCGGCCCCCGGCGTACGCATCCCCTACTTCCGCGCGCCCTACGGCAGTTGGGGCAAGAGCCCGGAGGTGGCGGCCGCGCTCGGCATGCAGCCGCTGGGATGGCGGCTGGCGATCGGCGACTGGGAACCGCCGGGCACCGACGAGTTGGTCCGCCGGGTCCTCGAGGGCGTCACGCCGGGGGCGGTCGTGCTGCTGCACGACGGAGGCGGCGACCGCAGCCAGAGCGTGGCGGCCGTCGACCGGATCATCCCCGTGCTCAGGGCCGACGGCTGGCGTTTCGACAAGCCGGCCCGCCGAGGCTGACCCGCTCCGACGACGCTCCTGGAGGCAGCGAATGACAGCACGACCGACGTGGTCCCCTGCCCGGGGCCGCGCACGAAGAGCCGGCCGTCACCTGCTGGGCCTGCTCGCCGGCGCCCTGCTCCTGGCCATGGCCCCGGCCACCTCCGCCCTGGCCGGCGCCCCGCCGGCGCCGGACGGGCACGCCGCCGGCGGGGCCTGGACGGGCACCTGGTCGACGACTCCCACAGCGGTGCCGGCCTCGGACACCACCGCGTTCGAGAACCAGACGATCCGGCAGACCGTCCGCACGAGCATCGGCGGTGACCGGATCCGGGTCCGGTTGTCCAACGAGTTCGGCGAACGGCCTCTGGTGATCGGCGAGGCGCGGGTCGCCCATCGGGCCCACGACGGACCGGCCTCCCGTATCGATCCGCGCACCGACCGGCCGCTCACCTTCGGCGGCCGGACGTCCGTGACGATCCCCGCGGGCGCGCCGGCGGTCAGCGACCCGATCCCGCTGCGGGTGTCCGCGGGATCCGACCTCGTGGTGAGCATCCACCTGCCGGAGCGGACCCCGGGCTCGACCGTCCACGCGTTCGCCTTCCAGCACAACTACGTCGCGTCCGGCAACGTCACCGGGCGGACCGACATCGACGCCTCCGCCACTGTCGACCGCTGGTACTTCCTGACCGGTGTGAGTGTGAGCAGCGGCCGGCCGGGGCGCTCCTCGGCCGTCGTCGCGTTCGGCGACTCCATCACCGACGGCTCCGACACCGACGTGAACGCCAACCACCGCTGGCCCGACTTCCTGGCGCGGCGCCTGGAGGCGGCCCCCGGGCCGTACACCGTCGGCGTGCTCAACCAGGGCATCAGCGGCAACCGTCTTCTCCACGACCCGAACCCACCCGCCGGGTCGGACGCGGAGAACTTCGCGGCGTACTTCGGACAGAGCGCGCTGCGGCGCTTCGACCGCGACGTCGCCGCGCAGCCCGGGGTCCGGCACGTCATCGTGCTCCTCGGCGTGAACGACCTCGGCCACCCGGGCACGGTCGCGCCCCCGTCGGAGAAGGTCTCCGCGGCGGACCTCATCGACGGGCACCGCCGGCTCATCGCCCGCGCGCACGAGCGCGGCCTGAAGGTCCACGGAGGCACGATCCTGCCGTTCAAGAACGACACCTTCGGCTTCTACAGCCCCGAGAACGAGGCCGCCCGCCAGGCCGTCAACCACTGGATCCGCACCAGCGGCGAGTACGACGGGGTCGTCGACTTCGACAAGGCGCTGCGCGACCCGGCCGACCCGCAGCGCCTCCTCGCCCGCTACGACAGCGGCGACCACCTGCACCCGGGCGACGCCGGGGCCGAGGCGATGGCCGCGGCGGTACCGCTCCACCTCCTGCGCTGACCGGGGTACCGGGCCCGGGCGCCTCCGCCCGGGCCCGGTACCTTCGCGCCCCGGGGGAACCGCCCGGCCTCAGGACTGCGTGGTGTCCTGCGTACACGGGACGGGAAGACACCTGGCGGCTGGAAGGAGTTCCGGATGGGCGACGGTACGGCACTCGCGGAGCGGATCGCCGAGCGGCGGGACGGCTCCGGCGATCCGATGGCCATGGTGGGCGAGTTGCGGCGCGCCCTGGTCCTCGTCCCTGTCGACGCGGGCGGCCTGTGGACGGCGCAGCTCGGCGGGGTGCGCTGGATCTGCGCCTTCACCAGCGAGGAGGCACTCGCCCGGTTCGCGCGCGCCCGTGACGCGGGGGACGGCCAGGAGACGGGCCGGTCCTGGGAGTTCGCCGAGATCCGCGGGGCACGGCTGCTCGACGAGATCGTCCCGGCCATGGGCGTACCGGCCGGGGTGGCCGTCGACGTCGCCGACCCGGACGGGGCGATGGTCTTCCCGCCTGCCCTCGGCATCGTGCCCGACGCCGTCGCGGTCGACGCGCCGGCCGCGGAAGGGGCCGCCTGATGGGCGGCGGGGCGGAGGACCTGCGGGTCGGCCCGGAGAGCGTCCAGCGGATCACCCAGGGCCTGCGGTCGGCGATCGCCGAGCTGCGGGAGGTCGGCACCGGGACGGGGGCCGTCCTCGGCAAGGGGTTCTCCGACCTGGCGATGACCGGCATGGAGGCCGGACACCACGGCCTCTCGGTGGACTTCGAGGACTACTGCGAGCGCTGGGAGTGGGGCGTGCGGGCGTTGATCCAGGACGCCAACACCATCGCCGCGACGCTCGGACTCGCCGCCGGGATGGTCTGGGAGGAGGACCAGTACCTCCAGGGCACCTTCAAGATCGCGGTGAACGCCGCCGTCGGCAACCCGCACGCCTCCGAGGAGGACATCGTCAAGCAGAACTGGGGCGATGTGTTCACACCCGACTACCTGAACCCCGACTGGAGCCAGGAATCCTTCCAGCGTGCGGGTGAGGACGCCGCGCAGACCTGGAAGGACACCGGGCGGGCGGTGCTGACGGAGGGCAACGGCGGGCGCCAGTCGCAGATCCTGAACGAGATGCTGGGCGTGGACCAAGGGGCGTTCGACCGGGCCGTGGACGACACGTTCGGACCGTCTCCCGAGGAGCGGGCCGCCCAGCAGCAACAGCCGGGTACCGGGGGGAACTGAGCCGTGGGCATCGGGGATTTCGTCAGCGACATCACTCCGGACGTCGTCGAGGACGCGGTCGAGGACGGCACCGAGTGGCTCGGCGACCGCGTCGAGGACGCCGGTGACTGGACCGCCGATCGGCTCGAGGACGTGGGCTGGGAGTCGGGCGCGGACTGGGTGCGCGAGCAGTCCCGTTCGCTGGCCAACCGGATGGGCGCAGAGGTCGACGAGATGGACCTCGGACAGACCGAGGACAAGACCAAGCTCATCTACGGCAGCCCCGACAAACTGCGCACGACCGCCTCCCATCTGCGGGATCTTCAGACGTCGTTCGACCTCGTGGGCGAGGGGCTGAAGGGCCTGGACTCCTCCGCGATCAAGGGTGAGGCGGCGGACGCGTTCCGCGAGACGGTCTCGATCGAGCCGCCGAAGTGGTTCAAGGGCGCGGACGCCTTCGGCAAGGCGGCCGACGCGCTGGCGAGTTTCGCCCTGACGGTCGAGTGGGCGCAGCGGCAGGCGCAGACCGCCATCGACAAGTGGAAGGCCGGCACCAAGGCGTCGTCGGAGGCGCTGGACGCGCACAACAAGAAGGTCGACGACTACAACAGCGCGGCCGACCGCTACAACGCCCAGCCCGAGGACCAGCGGGACCCTTCCTCCCTGCCGCCGAAACCGGGCGCGTTCAGCGATCCGGGCAAGGCGCAGATGGAGGAGGCCCAGGAGATCCTGGCCGAGGCCCGCAAGCAGCGGAACGCGGCGGCGGACACCGCGCGCACCGCCGTGCAGGCGGCCAGGGACGCGGCGCCCCCCAAGCCGTCGTACGCCGAACAGGCCATGGACGGCCTGGAGGAACTGCAGGTGATGCAGACCCACTTCGGCGCGGGCATCGTCAAGGGAACGGCCGGCCTCGTCACCTTCGTACGCGGCATCAACCCCACCGACCCGTACAACCTGACCCACCCCGCCGAGTACCTCACCAACCTGAACAACCTGGCCTCCGGGCTGGTGCTGGTCGCCAACGACCCGTGGGGCGCGGGCAAGCAGATGCTCGACAACTTCATGAAGGACCCCGCGGAGGGCTTCGGCCGGCTCGTCCCCGACCTGCTGCTCACCGCGGCCACCGGCGGCGCGGGGGCCGGGGTCAAGGGAGTCCGGGTCGCCGCGGAAGCGGCGGACCTGGCCAGTGACGCCAACCGTGCCCGCAGGCTGATCGACGATGTCCCGAACGGCACCCACGACCGTCCCGACGGCCGGCGTCTGATCGACGAGACCGACCCCGTCGACCTCGCGTCCGGCCGGATGTTCCTGCCGCAGACCGACGCCGTCGTCCCCGGCACGCTGCCGCTCGCCTTCACCCGCCGTGTCGAGTCCGGTTACAACGTCGGGCGCTTCTTCGGGCCGTCCTGGTCCTCCACCGTCGACGAACGCCTGGAGATCGACGCCAAGGGCGTCGTCCACGTCACCGACGACGGCCTGCTGCTCACCTACCCCCACCCGGTGCCCGGGGTCCCCACCCTTCCCGAGTCGGGTACCGGGCGCCGTCTGCTCACCCGCGAGGAGAGCGGAGACTACACCGTCACCGACCCGGAGAGCGGCCTGACCCGCCACTTCACCGCTCCGTCCGGCGCCGAACCGGGTGACGACGGGGACGCCTGGCTGGAGCGGATCAGCGACCGGAACGGCCACAGCGTCACCGTCGACCGCGACGAGCTCGGCACGCCGCTCGCGCTCGTCCACTCGGCGGGCCGCCGGCTCGCGGTGGGCACGGCGGACGGCCGGGTGACCGCTCTGTCCCTGGTCCTCCCCGACGGCAGCGAGCAGCCGGTCGCCACCTACGGCTACACGGACGGCAACCTCACCGCCGTCACCAAACCCTCCGGGGCCACGCTCACGTTCGAGTACGACGAGCGCCGGCGGGTGATCGCCTGGATCGACTCCAACGGCAGCCGGTACGACTACGCCTACGACGACCAGGACCGCGTGATCGGCGAGGGCGGCCAGGCCGGCCACGTACAGATCACCCTCTCCTACGGCCTTCCCGACCCGGCCACGGGACACCGGGTGACCGAGCTGACCACCGCCGACGGCCGCACCACCCGCCATCTGATCGACAGCGCCTGCCGGGTCGTGGCCACCACCGATCCGCTCGGCCACACCACCCGCTACACCCATGACGCGCGCGGGAACCGACTGACCCGCACCGACGCCCTCGGGCGGACCACCTCCTACACGTACGACGAGGCGGGCAGGCTGCTCGCCGTCATGCACCCTGACGGCACCACGATCAGCACGGTCCGCGACGAACGGGGCCTGCCCGTGGAGTTCACCGAGGCCGACGGGACGCGCTGGCTCCAGGAGTTCGACGACCGGGGCAACCGCGTCCTGGTCACGGACCCCTCGGGCCGCACCACCCGGTACGCGTACGACTCCCGCGGGCATCTCGTCTCCTCCACCGACGCGCTCGGCGCCGTCACCACCTTCCGCTGCGACGCGGCCGGCATGCCGCTGGAGGTCACCGACCCGCTCGGCGGCACCACACGGTGCGAACGCGACGCCTTCGGCCGGCTCGTCCGCATCACCGACCCCCTCGGCGCGGTCACCACCCTCGAGTGGACCGCCGACGGCGAGCTGGCCCGGCGCACCCGCCCGGACGGCAGCAGCGAGTCGTGGACGTACGACGGGGAGGGGAACTGCACCGGCCACACCGACGCGACCGGGCGGACGACCCGCTTCGAGTACACCCACTTCGACCTGCCGGCCGCCCGCACCGGCCCCGACGGCGTGCGCCACGAATTCGAGCACGACGCCTCGCTGCGGCTCGCCAAGGTCACCGACCCGCAGGGCCTGACCTGGTCCTACAGCTACGACGCGGCCGGCCGGATGGTCTCGGAGACCGACTTCGACGGGCGGACGGTCAGCTACACGATCGACCCCGTCGGCCAGGTCGCGGCCCGTACGAACCCCCTCGGCCAGACGGTCTCCTACGAGCGCGACCAACTCGACCGGGTCGTCAGGAAGGACGCGGCGGGCGCCGTTACCACCTACGCCTACGACCGCGCCGGGCGGATGGTCCGGGCCACCGGCCCGGACAGCGAGCTGATCCAGCAGTACGACCGCCGGGGGGATCTCAAGGCCGAGCTCGTCGACGGCCGCCCCCTCACCTACACCTACGATTCCGTGGGCCGCCGGGTCCGCCGCATCACTCCCACCGGCCGTGTCACCACCTACGGCTACGACGCCGCCGGCCGGCCCACGCACCTCACCAGCGGCACGCATCGCGTCTCCTTCACCCACGACGCGGCGGGACGCGAGCTGCGGCGCGTCTTCGGCGACTCCCTCGCCCTGGCGTCGATCTGGGACGAGACCGGCCGCCTGGCCGGCCAGCACCTCACGACCGGCGCCCGCACCATCAACCGCCGGGCCTACACCTACCGTGCCGACGGTCACCTCACCGCACTCGACGACACCCTCCGGGGCTCCTTCCGCTTCGACCTCGACCCGGCCGGCCGGGTCACTGCGGTGACGGCCGCAGGCTGGTCGGAGACGTACGCCTACGACGAGGCAGGGAACCAGACCTCCGCCTCCTGGCCCGCCGGCCACCCGGGCCACGAGGCCACCGGCCCCCGCGACTACACCGGCACCACCATCACCCGTGCCGGGTCTGTGCACTACGAACACGACGCCGCCGGCCGCATCACCCTGCGCAGAAAGACCCGGCTGTCCCGCAAGGCCGACACCTGGCACTACACCTGGGACGCGGAGGACCGCCTCACGGCCGTCACCACCCCCGACGGGACGCGCTGGCGCTACCGCTACGACCCGCTGGGCCGCCGCACGGCCAAGCAGCGCATGGCCGACGACGGCGAGAGCGTGGTCGAGGAGGTGCTGTTCACCTGGGACGGCGCGACGCTGTGCGAACAGACCACCACCGCCCCCGAACTGCCGCGCCCCGTCGTCCTGACCTGGGACCACCACGGTGCGCAGCCGCTCGCCCAGACCGAGCGCATGCTCGGCGCGGACGCGTCCCAACAGGCCGTCGACGAACGCTTCTTCGCCATCGTCACGGACATCGTCGGCACGCCCACCGAACTCGTCGACGAATCGGGTGACGTGGCCTGGCACACCCGCGCCACGCTCTGGGGCACCACGACCTGGACCAGGTCCGCCACCGCCTACACCCCGCTGCGCTTCCCCGGCCAGTACTACGACCCGGAGACCGGCCTCCACCAGAACTACTTCCGGCAGTACGACCCGGAGACGGCCCGCTACCTCACGCCCGACCCGCTCGGCCTGTCCCCGGCACCCAACCCGGCCGCCTACGTCCACAACCCGTTCACCTGGTCCGACCCGCTGGGTCTTTCGCCCTACCGGGGGCTGGGCCTCAGCGACGAGGCGATGAACGCCATCAACAAGCTGGAGAACATCAAGGCCGACCCGATCGGCCGTATCAACTCGGAGCCGAATCACAACCATTACTCGGCGGCCAGACGCGAGGCGGCGGGCGAGGTCGTGGCACGCAAACCGGACGGGACGCCGTTCGACCACGTCAAGGACCTGACGCAGGCACAGCAAGGGCTGGAGAACGTCCGTCGGATACTGTGGAAGGAGATGGAACGGCTGCCTGACGGTATGACCGAACGGGGCCTGGAAGTCCTCCTCAAGAAGCACGACGAGACCGTCTACCACCTGGACCGTGTGAAGGGGTTCCTCCATCAGATCGGTCAACGGTGACCAAGCCGCCCCCGGGAGCGCCAGGCGATGAGCACACCACCGGACGACAACAGCCACGCGAGAGAGCTGCGGGACCGGTGGGCCCGGCCGGAGAACGCCGACGTCCTCGCCGGTCTGCGTGCGGCGCTGGTGGGCGGCGGCGACTGGCACGGCCTGCTGCGTGAGTGGTCGCAGCCGTGGGGCACCGAGAACGACCTCGGAGGCATCCCGCTCGCCGGCACCGACCTCACGGGCACGGACCTCAAGGGCGTCTACCTCGGCTACGCGGACCTGCGGGAGTGCTCCTTGCGCGGCTGCGACCTCTCCGACGCGTCACTGACCGGCGCGGACCTCACCGGCGCGGACCTGAGGGGCGCGACGCTGACCGGGGTGAACGCCGGTCTCAGCGACCTCACGGGGGCCGACCTCCGTGACGTCCGGGCCGACGACGCCGTGCTGTCGCGCGCCCGTCTGGTGCGCACCACACTGCGCGGCGCGTCGCTGCGCCGGGCCAAGCTCCTGGCGGCCGATCTCACGGACGCGGACCTCACGGACGCGGATCTGTCCTCCGCCGTGCTCATCGGGGCGAGGACCGACGGGGCGGTCATGACCGGCACCCGGACGGACGGTGTGCGCCGCGGATCCCTGCGGCCCTGACTTCCCCGGCGAGCGGCCTTCGCCACGCACTGTGATCATCGCCCGTCCCTGTGGATGAGACACGGCCGGACCGAGCCGGTCGTCGGCCTGGAGTTCGTCCGCGCCCGCAAGGCCGGCGAGAGCCCGGAGGACGACGAAGAGGCGGAGTCGGTGAAGACCTCCGTCTGACCGCGCGACACCGCCCCGCTCCCGCCCGCGCGGGAACGGGGCACGGCCAAGGGCCCGTGCACACCGACCATCCGGTGTGTACGGGCCCTTGCCGGTGCCCTCCTGCCGGCGTGCTTCCGGCGTACGGGGCACGGCTCGCCGAGGCGCCCGGACGCTCACGTACCGAGCGTCCCGCCGCGGGTAGGGTGACCGCCGCCGGGGCGACCGGCCCGGCGTGCCGCGCAACCGGCCGCGCGCGGGAAGAGCGGTCGTGGCAGGGACACGCGAAAGGGTGACCGCCGTGGCAGGACGCGCGACACGGTTGTGGCACTCGCTGACGACCGTCCATCCCGCACGCACGGTCGTCGCGGCGTTCGCGGGGGTGATCCTGCTCGGGACGGCGCTGCTGTCACTGCCGTTGTCCTCGGAGCAGAGCGGCGCCACCGGGTTCGTGACCTCCGTCTTCACGGCGACCGCGGCCGTGTGCGTCACCGGGCTCGCGGTGGTCGACACCGGCAGCTACTGGAGCGGATTCGGTGAGGGAGTCATCCTCGCCCTGATCCAGGTCGGCGGCTTCGGCATCATGACGATGGCCTCCCTGCTGGCGCTGCTGGTCTCCGGGAAGCTGCGGCTGCGCATGCAGCTGACGGCCCAGGCGGAGACGAAGAGCCTCGGCATCGGGGACGTGCGTCGCGTGCTGATCGGCGTCGCGGGCACCACTGCCGCCGTCGAACTCGTGGTCGGTGCCGTACTCGCCCTGCGCTTCGGGTTCGGGTACGACGAGTCCGTCGGCGACGCGGTGTACCTCGGCTTCTTCCACGCGGTGGCCGCCTTCAACAACGGGGGCTTCAGCCTCCACGCCGACAGCCTCACCCGCTACGCGGAGGACCCTTGGGTGACCCTTCCGATCGCGGCTGCCGTCATCCTCGGGGGCATCGGCTTCCCCGTGTTGCTGGAACTGCTCCGCCATCGTGAGCGGCGCCGCAGGACTGGCCGCCGCGGCTGGTCGCTGCACACCAGGCTGACGCTGATGACCACGGCCGTCCTGCTGCTGACGGGGACCGTGCTCACCTGCCTGCTCGAGTGGACCAACCCGCTCACACTCGGCTCGTTCGACTGGGACGAGAAGCTGCTGAACGGCTTCTTCCACTCCGCCATGAGCCGCTCCGCAGGCTTCAACGCCCTCGACATCGGTGCGATGGAGGCCTCCACGCTGCTGATGACCTGCGCGCTGATGTTCATCGGAGGCGGCAGCGCGGGCACGGCCGGCGGCATCAAGGTCACCACCTTCGCGGTGCTGGGCGTCGCGATCCTGGCCGAAGTGCGGGGCGAGCCCAGCTCCGGGATCCTCGGACGGCGGCTGGCGCCGCACGTCCTGCGCCAGGCGCTGACCGTGGCGCTGCTCGGCGTGGGGCTGGTGATGGCGGCCACCCTCACCCTCCTCACCCTCGTCGAAGCACCCTTCGAGGCCGTGCTGTTCGAGGTGGTCTCCGCCTTCGGGACCGTCGGCCTGTCCACCGGGATCACAGCCGGCCTCCCCGTCTCCGGACAACTCGTGCTCGTCCTGCTCATGTTCGTCGGCCGGCTGGGGCCGGTCACCCTGGTGTCGGCACTCGCGCTGCGCGAGCGGACCCGCCGCTACCAGCTACCCGAGGAGCGACCTGTCATTGGGTAAGTACCTGAACGCCCTTCGCCGTCGCAGCCGCAAGGGCCACGCCGGCCGGCGCCCCGAACTGAGCGACCAGCGGGTCGCCGTGATCGGGTTGGGCCGGTTCGGCAGCTCCCTGGCACACGAACTGACCCGGCGCGGCTGGGACGTTCTCGGCATCGACACCGACGCCACGCTCGTCCAGCGCCACAGCGACGCGCTCACGCACTCCGCCGTCGCCGACTGCACCGACCCCGAAGTGCTCGAGCAGCTCGGCGTGCACGAGTTCACCAGCGCGGTCGTCGGCATCGGGAGCGACATCGAGGCGAGCATCCTGATCACCTCCAACCTGCTCGAGGCGGGCGTGCCGAACATCTGGGCCAAGGCGATCAGCCGCCAGCACGGCCAGATCCTCGAACGGCTCGGTGCCCACCATGTCGTGCTGCCCGAGCACGACATGGGGGAGCGGGTGGCGCACCTGGTGACCGGCCGGATGCTCGACTTCATCCAGTTCGACGACGACTACGCCCTGGTGAAGACCGTCGCGCCGGACATCGCCACCGGCATCCCGCTCGGCGAGAGCGCGGTCCGCTCCAAGTACGGGGTGACGGTGGTCGGCATCAAACGGCCTGGCCAGGACTTCACGTACGCCACCGCGGAGACGGTCGTCGAGTCGGGCGACGTCATCGTCGTCACCGGCAAGACCCGTGCGGTGGAGACGTTCGCGGCGCTCGGCTGACGTGGCGGCCGCCGACGAGCCCTCCGCACGGGGTCACCGGCGTGCCCCCGCGTCCGCCGTGATCAGTCGTGCCGTGAGTCGTGCTGACCGGTGCCGCAGCGGCGGTCCGGGCTCGGGGACCCGTGCAGCAGACCGCTCTCGGCGGTCAGACAGGCGAGTCGGGCCCGGCTCGTGCTGCCCAGCGCGTCGGACACCTTCTTCAGGTGGGTCGCCACGGTACGGACGCTCATTCCGAGCCGGGTCCCCTCGCGTAACCGGCCGTCGCGAGCCCCGCCCCGGGGGCGCACCCGGCGCCCCTCGCTCGGCGTATCCGCTGACCAGGGGCGGCGCCGCCTCGTCCCGGTGGCCTCGGCTCACCGTGCTTCGACGGGATTGACGGTGTTCAGCGGACGCGGCGTCGCCCGGAGCTCTTGGATCGCACGGCGATGAATATGACCTCGGCCACGACGATCACGATGCCGATGATCAAGAGGTAGATCAGACCCTCCACCACTACGCCGATGATGCCCAGGATCACGGCCACGAGAAGCAGGAACAGGATGAACGCCATACCGAGAACACCTCCTTTGGTGCCGGCCCGGCGCCGTCAGCGGCGCGCGAGCTGTCGCTCGCCGTTGGCGCCCGGCCGGTAGGCCAGGTCGTAGTGCTTGAAGACCGCTTCCTCCTCCTCGGCGGGCAGGACGTCGTCGGTTCCCATGGCAGGAGCGTTCTTCACCAGGCTCTTGGAGTGCGCGACCTTCACGTAGCCCGGTCCCAGAATCGCGTCGTCGAGGGGGACGAAGACCAGGCGCCGACGGGAGGGGAATCCGGTGAGGACGGTGGCCATGGCCGGCTCGTCGGTGGTGGTGTCGACGTAGATCGCTTCGAGGGCGCCGATCCTGTGCCCCTTCGGGTCGACGACGTCCTGGTCGCGCCACTCGCGAATATCGGCTGAATGGATCATGCCTTGCTCCCTGCGGGCGGGACGGCACCGGCGCAACGACCCCGGCGTATACACACCGGGGCCGCCCTTCCGGGTCGGTCGCACGTGAGAGTGTGCCGACCCACATTCATGCTATGCCTCGTGCGACTTTCCGGCATCGGGCCTCCGGTGACTTCATGGGGAGCGCGCTCATCAGGAAGACGTGCGCGGGGTGGATGGCCGTCCCGCCGTACCCGGCGTCTCCGGTCGGGAAGGGCCGATGTCGTCCGCGGCCCCGGCACCTTGCTCGCGGGCGTCGACGGTGGGCGCTCCGGCGGGTTCTGCCGATCGTCGGTTCCTACCGCGCGACCGGCCGGTTCCCGGCAGGGCATCGCTGTAGTGGAAGGCCGCGATCCTGGCGCCGTGCTGTGCGTTGAGCCGGTGGATGAGGAACATTCCCACGCCGATCATGGCGATGATCAGGGCGACTGTGATGATGGTTCCCATGTCCTCACCTCCCTCGGGAGGAGTCGAGGAGTTCGACCGGGCTCCTGCCCGCCGAGCCGGCGCCGCCGTCGGTTTCCCAGTCTTCCTCCCGGATCCGGGTCTCCGTCCCGTCCCGGACCTCGTCGTCGGCCATCAGCCTGCTGGCGGTGAGAAGGCCCCCCGGAGCGGCAGCGGCGGACATGAGCCGGGCGGCTGCGGCCGCATCGGTCTCCGGCGGGATCACCAGGAGGTCCATGCGACCTGTGGTGTAGGAGAGGACGATCAGCTTGTTCTGGTCCTGCTCGTCGGCGAACCAGCCCACGTGCACGGTGTGCCCGGTCACGCGCACCTTGCGCGGGATCACGGGCCAGTGGGTCGGGTTCACCGTGACACGAGTGACCCGGCCCCAGGCGGTGTCCAGCGCGTCCGTAAGAGCGGGGAGTTCACGGTAGAGGTCGCGGGAGCGGGGCCACCAGGCACCGTCCAGGAGCCCTGGGACCGAGCCCGCCCGCACCAGTGACAGACGGACCGGTGGCGACGGCACGAGCCGCTCGGTGATGGTTGTGCGTTCCATGGTCGCGGTCATGACGCGGACCTGCCCCCGGGCTCGTCTTCGACGTCCCGGTGTTGTTGCTCGCCGAGAACGGCACCAGCAGGGGAGCTGGTGTACGAGGTACTCCCGGTACCCCCACCGTACTCCGGTCGGCGGTTCGTTGACGGGTGTAAGACCGGGCAACTTCCTGGACGGGGGCCCGGATCCGCCGGTGCCGGCCCTTTGCACGTCACCTGTCCGCCGGGACGCCGGTCCTCCTCGTGCCCGGCGGCCGGGACCGGGCTCGAGCCGGGGAGCAGTTCACGCGGGTGGCTGAAGTACCTGGGCAGAGATGAGTACGTGCGCCCTGGCCGGTCATGACGCTAGCCAGGACGCTTGGACCATGCGACAAGGACTTGTGAAACTCTTTCCCCAGCTTGCGGCAGGCCTCGTACTGGCCACGGTGACGGCCGGGGCGTGGGCCGCCTGGCTGGGCTGGGACCAGCAGCGCGACGTGCAGCCCGACGGCACGACGACCGGCCCGTACGAGGCATGGCAGGTGATCGGGCTGGTGCTGACCCTGCTGGCGCTGGTGTACGGGGCGGTCTCCCGGGACTACATCGCGGCTGTGGCCGGCATACCGGTCGGCCTGACCGCCGCCGCCTATTACGACTGGTCCGACGACTCCAGCGGCCTCTTCATGGTCGGCGTGGTGATGGTCATGGTCGGCAGCCTCGCGGTGACCGCGGGCGTCGCCGCGGTGATCGCCTGTCTGACACGAGACGGACGCCGGAGCAGGCGCACCGCGTAGATCCGGGGCCGAGGGCCCCTCCGCGTGAATGGCCCTCGAACCGGCACAAGAACTGGCCCAAGGCTGTTCGTGATCACGCATCTAGCGTCATGGGCATGTCTGTTTCGCCACCGCGTCCGACGCCCACGGACCGAGCCGCGCCTCGTGTGCTCGCCGCCGCACAGTTGGCCAACTCCGTCGGGGACGGGGCCTTCTACACCTGCTCGGCGCTGTACTTCTCCCAGGTCGTCGGGCTGTCGGCCGAGCAGATCGGCCTCGGCCTGACGACGGCCTGGGGCGTCGGGTCCCTGGCGGGCGTACCGCTCGGGCAGCTCGCGGACCGCCGGGGGCCGCGCGGTACCGCGTTACTGCTGGCCCTGGCGACCAGCGCCACGGTCGTGGCGTTCCTCTTCATACGCTCCTTCGTGCCGTTCCTCGTCGCCGCCTGCCTGTACACCACCGCACAGTGCGGACTCGCGGCTGCCCGGCAGGCGCTGCTCGCAGGGCTGGTCGAACCGTCGGAGCGCACGGGCGTTCTGGCCCGGCTCCAGGCGACGCTCAACGCGGGTCTCGCCGTAGGGGCCGCTTTCGGCGGGCTCGCCCTGCACGCCGGCACCCGCGGGGCCTACCTCACCGTCTTCGCCCTGGACGCGGCCTGCTTCCTGGCCTGTGCGCTGATCCTGCACCGGTTGCCGCGGGTACCGCACGTACCGCCGGGCACGGGCACCACGCCGGGCGAGCCCAGGCTGGCGGTGCTGCGCGACCGCCCCTACGTGCTGGTCACGCTGCTGAACGCAATCCTGCTGCTGCGGCTGCCGCTGCTCAGTCTGGCCCTGCCGCTGTGGATCGCCCAGCGCACGGAAGCGCCGGAGTGGACCGTCTCGGCACTCTTCGTCCTCAACACCCTGGCGGTGACGCTCTGCCAGGTCCGTGTGGCCCGGAAGGTGACCGACACCGCGTCGGCGACCCGCGCCGTCCGCCGATCGGGACTTGTGATGCTCGCGTCGTGCGCGGTCTTCGCCACGACCGCCTTGTCCGGCCTCTCCGCTTGGCCGGCGCTCGCCGTACTGGCCCTTGGGGCGGTGCTCCAGGTCGCCGCAGAGATGCAGCACTCGGCCGGCGCGTGGCAGATCAGCTTCTCCCTCGCACCGCCCGACCGGATCGGCCAGTACCAGGGCTTCTTCGGCTCCGGCATCCCGGTGGCCCGCACGCTGGGCCCGGCCCTGGCCACCACCTTGCTGGTCACCTTCGGCCCGGCGGGCTGGCTGCTCCTCGGAGCGGTCCTCCTGGTTGCCGCGACGGCCATGACCCCTGCGGTCCGACGCGCCGAGCGCGTACGCCCCGACGCCTCCCCGATCCCTCGGTACGAAATCCCCCGCCGGAAGGCGGGGCGGTAACGGCACCGGATCCGTGCACGCGCCAGGTACGAGGCCGTTCCCCTGGGTCGTCGGCCACCAGCCTTCCTTCGAGCCGGTCCCGGCCTCGGCCGAACAGCGGCGAACGCGGCCGGGCGAGACGGAAATCGAGACGGTCCGCGCCGGCAGCTGTCTGCTCCGGCCTCCGGAACAGGGGGTGATGGGGCCCCGCCCTGAGACGGCCGGGTCAGAGGGCGGCGAGGCAGATGGCGGCGTAGTGCGCCGCGAAGGCCGTCACGGTGAACGCGTGGAAGACCTCGTGGTACCCGAACCAGCGGGGTGAGGGGTCCGGGCGCTGCAGGGCGTAGACGACTGCGCCGGCGCTGTAGAGGACGCCGCCGGCCACGATCAGTGTCAGTACGGCTGCCCCGCCGGTGTGCAGGAATTCGGGCAGGTAGCGCACCGGTGCCCAACCCAGGGCGAGGTAGCAGGGCGTGTAGAGCCAACGGGGAGCCCCCACCCACAGCACGCGGAAGGCGACGCCGGCCAGCGCGCCCGTCCATACGATCCACAGCAGGACCGTCCGCTGACCCGAGGGGAGCAGCAGTACGGCCAGGGGAGTGCAGGTGCCGGCGATGATCAGGAAGATGTTGGCGTGGTCGAGGCGCCGCAGGACGGCCTCGCCGAGCGGGCCCCAGGTGCCGCGGTGGTACACCGCGCTCGTCCCGAACAGCAGCCAGGCCGTGACGGCGTACACGGTGCAGGCAAGGGCCGCCTGCGGCGTGCGGGCCACAAGGATGACGAAGACGCCTGCGATCAGCGAAGCGGGGACCATCCCCGCGTGGAGCCAGCCGCGCAACTTCGGTTTGATCGGCTCCACGATGTCGGCTGCCCGTTCCACGAGAGCACCGACAGGACCAGGTTCTTCTCCCCCCTGGTCACCGGTCGACCCGGCCGGGCATGCCGCGTCGCTGTCGGAGTGCGGCGGGCCGGGGGAGGCAGGGTCATGTGCGGGGACGTGGGGATCTTGGGCAGCCATGCGGTCATGCTAGGCAGCGTTCGACGCTGGCCTCATCCCAGGTCTGTCTCAGCTCTGCAGAATAGTTTCCCTTCACGCCCGCCAAAATCTGTTCCCGCCAGAGTAGACATTGGGTGGTCGAGTGGCTATGTTTTCTCTCGTAGTCAAGGACGAAGGGCCCGGCCAGAGATGAACTGGCGGGCAGTAGTAGTGAGTTCGTTGTGCGGTGCGGCGGTGGAGTTCCGGAGCCGGGGTTGTTCGCAGGATGGCGACGGAGCTGACGGCCGTACCGGGTGGCTCGACAGGGGCTGCCATGAGCAGTACCGAGCAGTACCTCAGTAAGTGCAGTAGGCAGTCGGTACACAGTGGTACTCAGTAAAGGCGCCGGGCTGCAGGCGCGCGTGCTGAGAGGTTCGGCAGTGGGGTTCCGAAGCCGGAGCAGACGCAGGACGGGCGACGGGGCCGGCTGCCGGACGGAGTGGCATCTTGAGGCCGCCAGCAGGTCGCAGTACAAGCAGTACCGCGGTTCGCAGTACCAGTAGTTGGTTCAGAGGGAAGAACGGAGGAGTCGAGCACCATAAGGATCGCCCGGACAGGAAGGATCGAGTCCGGGTACCGCAAGACCCCGGATAGGCAGGTGGTCCCCGGTCACGCAGCCGCGATCCCCGCGCACCCGCCCACTTGTGGGCCGGTCCCGCGGACCCAGTAGGCCGGCGCAGCACTAGGGCCGGCGGATGGTGCAGCAATTCCTTCGGGGCCCTGGTGCCGTACGGCACCAGGGCCCCTCCATGCGTTGCCCAGCCCCCGATGCGCTCCACAACGAGGTGAGATGACAACAGACGACTCGCTCAGCCGTCTTGAAGACGACGACTACCCCGCCTACACGATGGGGCGAGCAGCCGAAGTGCTCGGCACCACCCCCGCCTTCCTGCGGGCCATCGGCGAGGCAAGGCTGATCACTCCGCTGCGCTCGGAGGGCGGCCACCGCCGCTACTCCCGCTACCAGTTGCGGATCGCCGCCCGAGCCCGCGAGATCGTCGACCAGGGGACCCCCGTCGAAGCCGCATGCCGGATCGTGATCCTCGAAGACCAACTCGAGGAAGCACAGCGACTCAACGCCGAACACCGTCGCTCCGCAATCGACCGGCACCCTCGGACCGCAGCCTGACAGCCGCGTGTGAAAGCGCCTGCCGCCGCGCGGCGCCGACTCTCAGTGGCGGGAGATGGTCTCCGGCGCCTCTCGGGTCGTCCGGAACCAGCAGACCCGGTGTGGAGCGCGTATGACGCTTGACGTGGTTCACCGGTCCATGTGACCCGCATCTGGCACAACGAGTCAGAGAAGGCGCCAGGCCCAGCACCACGGTTGCCAGTGGCTGGCGGGCCTCTCCTCTCGCCCAGAGGCCCGCTTGACGACGACCTGCTGCTCTTTGAGCACGCTTACTTGATCACCCGGCAGGAGCATCAACGGGCAGTCCAGTTGGTAGATCAGGTCCGAGTCGAAGCGCAGCTCGTTCAGGATCAACGCTCGATCCGCCTTCGCGGGTTCACCTCGCAGCCTCACTGCATCTGGTGTGCTCACTCTGGCCATGCGGCCGGCGAAGCCGGCGCCCGGAGCGAGCCACCTTGTACCGTCAGCAGGAAGTTGCTCGTGCGCGCCGCCCCGGCAGAAGGGCGAGGAGCAGCTTTCTGGTGCGGATCTGGCGCAATGTGCTCAGCGCGGTCCAGACATGGTGATGCCATATCAGTCAGTGCCAGACCCGAAGTCAAGGTTCTCCGGATGGTCGCGCAAATCGGCGACGTTACGGGTAACCGGTGTGTCAAGTCCCACCTCTTCGAAGACCATGCCGTCACACCAGACACGTCCTTCACCGGTGAGAATGAACCCGAGGTAGATGGTCGCGCCTTCACCTGGCACATCGAGTACGACATCGCGTCGACTCCAACTCTGGGTACCCGAAATGCTTCGACTATCCATGGTGTTGTCGAACTGCAACACATTGTGTAAGGCGTCATCCACGCGGAGCCAGAGTCCAGCCCAGTTGGCAACGTCGCTGGTTTTGAGCATCGCGGAGAGACGCATCCGCTTGCCTCGGTAGGAGGCTGCCTTGCACCGCTGGGCGAGGGATGCGAACTCTCTGGCCCCGGGGCGAGCTTGAATGAAGGCGCTCGCGCGACCGCTGTGGAAGACCTGTGTGTCGACGCCGAATTCGTAGTCTTCAGGCCGTGCCCCGGTCACGTACCAACCTGTTGGCAGGGCGTCACTTCCAGCGGCGCTCGACGGGCGTGCCTGGAACTCCGAAAGAATCTTGGTTGTCTCGGCTCTGGTGCGCTCCGATTCGGCCTCCAGCTTGCGAACCTCCGCCTTCATCCGAGGCCGTGCGGTGAGGTACGTGACAATCGCTACGACTACGGCGCCGACGACAGGGCCTATGATCGTTAGTAGAGGCAAGGTAGCGGCTCCCGAGAAGCGCAACGTTGATCGTCGGGGCTGTGCGTTCCCCGACGGGCGTGACTGCGACCCATTACATGTTGAGCACCCTTCGACGAACCCAAACCTGTGCCCGCGGCTCCCGAGGCCCCTTGGTAACCGGGCACCGCGGCAGTCAACGCCCGCACAAAGCAGATCAGCTGGGACGAGTCCACGGATAGTCCACGGCTGGCTGCACCGCATTAGGAGCGTGGTGGGGCGAGTTGCTGCTTCACCTGCGGCATGCAGACCTCGCCAGACGCGGGCTGCGTGCATCCGGCGCAGTCAGTGCCGGTGCCGGGTCCTGGTGCACTTACTTGGAAGACGCCGTATGCGGATGCCTGATGAGCTGGGAAAACGCTGACGTGCAGGGGAGCTGCCGACTGGCCGCTTCCCCGTGGTTCCCCCGTTCCCCTCCGGCTGATCGGGCACGCAAGGGGCACGTGGCCAGGTCATGGCCAGACAACCCGGTGAGCGGGCCAAGGCTAGTCTCCTCGGATGGACGAGTCCCCTTGCTTCTGCCTGCTCTGTGCCCCGACCGAATGGGGTGGCCCTGTGTCGGAGGAACGCGATCGTCACATCGCGAAGAACGTCGCGGACTACGGTTGGCACGTCATGGGCGTGGCCGGCGGTGATGCCCCTGGCGACTGGGGCTACTCAATCGGTCTCTGGCACACACTGCGCAGTCCAGAGGTCAGCGTGTTCGGCCTGCCCTCGCAGACGGCGATGAACGTGGCGAACGCCGCCGGGGCAGCGATCCGGGACGGGAACCCACTCGAGTCCGACCAGTGCCGGGGGGACGTCCTCAATGGCCACGACGTGGTGGTCCGGCCCGTGCATCCCAGCTGGTACCACGACTTCTTCGGCGCGGGTATCGACTTCTACCAGACCCCGCCACTGCCGATCACTCAGTTGTTCTGGCCGGACAAGGCCGGGCGGTTCCCCTGGGACGAGGGAGTGAACGAGCACTGCCGTGTGAGCCAACCACTGCTCTGGGTGCCCAAGGACGAGACCACCGGCCCTTGGGCAGAGATCAGCTGAGGTCGGTGGAGTCTTAATGGCCGAGCCAAGGGGAGCTGCTGGCGGCCCGGCCGCTGTCAGAGCGCTTCGCTGTCGGCCTCGAGGCTTTCCATGACCTGGTTGTGGAACTCGCGCTCGGCCTGGCGGCAGGGGGCGTCGAAGAACATGCGTCCAGCCTCGCCGAGTCCGCAGTTCAAGAGGCCCATGGTGACGAACACGGCGTCCGTCCCGTGGCAGTTGTGATCCTTCAGCCACTGCAGCAGCCTGTCGGTGTCGTGCGTTGCCTCCCAGACGGATCGGGCCGATTCGATCGTGGCTGCGATGCGGGCTGATCGTTCTGGTCCGATGCTCACTGGCTGTGCCTCCTGGTCCGACCGCAGCCTACTGATGCCCTTGTCAGGCCAGGCGGACGGATGGTGGCTGCGTGGAGAAGAGCCGTCCGTCCGGTAGCAGTGCCCAGAGAACGTTGACGCGTCGGCGGGCGAGGGCGAGGACGGCTTGGACGTGCCTGCAGCCTTCGCCTCGCTTCTTCAGGTAGTAGTCGCGGTTGGGCCCTTCGCGGATGATGCTGTTCTGGACGGACAGGCAGAAGACCCGCCGCAGGCGTCGGCTGTAGCGCTTGGGACGGCGGAGGTTGCCGGTGCGTCGACAGCGGGCTGCGCTGATCTACCAGCACTCGGACGCCCAGCGTCAGTGGGAGGTCGCGGCCGGCCCCGACAGGCTCGCCCGGCAGCGGCGTAATGCACTGGATGACCAAGGATCGGGCACGGATGTGGCACGGGACGCTTGGAGAGGTCCGGCAACCAGAGACAACAAGAAAGGCCCGGGGCTATGACCTGGGCCTTCTGTATGGAGCGGGTGACGGGAATCGAACCCGCGCTCTGAGCTTGGGAAGCTCATGTTCTACCATTAAACTACACCCGCACAGCGGACCGGTGATCGGTGCCGCATCGTCGCACACTCTACCCCATCGCTCGCCCCACGGTGTATTTCGCCGCGGGGCGTTCGTGTTCCGCGGGCCGTGGACGCGGGTGCGGGGCGCGGGAGTTGAGGCGTACCGTGGCGGGCGGAGTGCCGCGTGCGGCGGTGTCCCGGGTATCCCCTAATGTGAGGTTCGTCCGCATTCGTTGGGGAAGGGGCCTGATGGACCTGATGGAGCGCACGGTCGTCCGCTGTGCCGAGGGGCATGTGTTCAGTACCGCTTCGTTTCCGATGCAGCAGCTCGGGGCGGACCGGATCGGGCCGGGCCGGCTCATCCGGTGTCCGCGTTGCGCTCGGCTGAGGAGCGCCGTGCCCGTGGTGCAAGGGCAGCAGGGGCAGCAGGACGGCCGATAAGGGCAGGCGACAGCGGTGCCAGGGGCGCGCGGGCAGGTGTCCGATTGGGGACGGCCCGCGCGCTCTGCGTATCCTCGGGGCGTGCTTCTCTCAGACAAGGACATCCGGGCCGAGATCGACGCCGGGCGCGTGCGCATCGATCCGTACGACGAATCCATGGTGCAGCCCTCGAGCATCGATGTGCGGCTGGACCGCTACTTCCGGGTGTTCGAGAATCACCGCTACCCCCACATCGACCCCGCCGTCGAGCAGGCCGACCTGACGCGGCTCGTCGAACCGGAGGGGGACGAGGCGTTCATCCTGCATCCCGGCGAGTTCGTGCTGGCGTCGACCTACGAGGTCATCTCGCTGCCCGACGACCTCGCGTCGAGGCTGGAGGGCAAGTCCAGTCTCGGGCGGCTCGGTCTGGTGACGCACTCGACGGCCGGCTTCATCGACCCCGGCTTCTCCGGGCATGTCACGCTCGAGCTGTCGAACCTCGCCACGCTGCCGATCAAGCTCTGGCCGGGCATGAAGATCGGGCAGCTGTGCATGTTCCGGCTCAGCTCTCCCGCGGAGGAGCCGTACGGGAGCGCGCGCTACGGCTCGCGCTATCAGGGGCAGCGCGGGCCGACGGCTTCGCGGTCGTTCATGAATTTCCATCGGACGCAGGTGTGAGGACCTTCAGCGCATGAGTGACGTACGCGAGAACCTGACCTACGAGAAGTTCGGCGGGGCGATCCGCGAGCTGGCGCAGACGATCGCCGACGACGGGTACGAGCCCGATGTCGTGCTGTCCATCGCCCGCGGCGGTGTGTTCGTGGCCGGCGGGCTGGCGTACGCGCTGGACTGCAAGAACATCCACCTGGTGAACGTCGAGTTCTACACCGGTGTGGGGACCACGCTGGAGATGCCGGTCATGCTGGCGCCGGTGCCCAACGTCATCGACTTCTCCAACAAGAAGGTCCTCATCGCGGACGACGTCGCCGACACCGGCAAGACGCTCAAGCTCGTCCACGACTTCTGCCTCGACCATGTCGCCGAGGTGCGCAGCGCGGTGATCTACGAGAAGTCGCACTCCCTCGTGAAGTGCGAGTACGTGTGGAAGCGGACCGACGACTGGATCAACTTCCCCTGGAGCGTGGAGAAGCCCGTCGTGCGCCGCAGCGGGCAGGTGCTGGACGCCTGACGGCCCAGCGGTCCGTCACGAGGGACCGCCGGGGACCGTAGGGACCGGTCAGGACGGTGCGTACGAGGAAGGGCCCGCCGGCAGCCGGCGGGCCCTTCCTCGTACGTACGCGTCTCAGATCGTGCCGAGCTTGATGATCGACAGCAGCGCGATCAGCTGGATGGCCGACGCACCCAGCGCCTTCGGCCATGGCAGGTCGTGCGACTTGCTCACCATCGAGGTGAACAGCGCGCCCGCCGCCAGCCAGGTCACCCAACCGAGCACCTGCACCAGGGAGTTCTCGCCGCCCAGGAACAGGGCGAAGACCAGGCGCGGCGCGTCGGTGACCGACATGATCAGCATGGAGAGGCCGATCGTGGGCTGCCAGGCGCCGTCGCCGCCGAGCTGGCGGGCCAGGGTGTGCGTCACGGCGCCGAGCACCAGGCCGCTGATCACGAACGCGACGCCGGTGATGAGCACGTACGGGATCGCGTTGGAGAGCGTCGCGTTGATGACCTCCTGGCGCGGCTCGTCGAAGCCGAAGATCGCGAGCAATCCGTACAGGAAGGTGACGACGAGCGCCGGGCCCCAGACCGCGTAGTCGCGCATCTGCAGGAACGTCGGCCCGGGCCGCAGCACGATGCCGCTGAGCAGCTGCTTCCAGTGCAGGCGCGGGCCAGCCGGGGCCGCCGGCACGGCACCGGCGCGGTAGGCCCCGCCGTCACCGTAGGGGTCGTCGTTCACGCTGAACATCTGCGTGTGGCCAGGGTTGTTGGCCGCGTACGGGTCCTGGGGCGGGGCGTACTGGGGGTGCGGATCGCCGAAGTACTCCGGCTCGCCGTACCCGCCGCCCCCTTGGGGCGCCGCGCCCTGCCGGGGCGCGCCCCCGGCCGGCGGCCACTGCTGCTGATGCCCGTACGGCGGCGGGGCCGGCCGACCACCGCCCTGGTAGGGCGGCGCCTGCGGCGCCTGCTGCCGTTGCGGGGTGCGGTTGTCCCGGCCGCGTCCGATCCTGAATCCAGCCACGTAATCGAACGTACCCGGTCCGCGAGCGCGAGGTGGCGGCGGACCGGGGACAAGGGGGCCTTTGCGGCCGAGCTGTGACATCCCCTAGGGGAACCCCGGGGGGCCGTCCCCAGGACGCCCGGCAGACGCCCAACTGCTGGTCAGGGCAGGAAGACCGACGTGCTGAAGGTGATCAGCGGACGGGTGCCGGCCGGCTGCGCCCCGGACGGGTACAGCGCGACGACGTCGGCCCGTTCGCCGTGGTGTGTCCGTGTCACCACGTCGGGGCGCCGGTCGCCGTCGAAGTCCGCGTGCGCGAGCACGTCCGTCACCGGCTGCGTCTCGCCGGCCGGGAGCTCAGGTGCAGGCGGCACCGGGACCGCGTCGAAGACGTGTCTCCCGCCGGGGCGGCCGGGACCGGTGGGCCCGCCGAGCAGGAGCGTGCCCTTCGCGGCGGTGCCCGCCGTACGGGTACCGGGGAGGACGACCAGGTCGTCGGCGCCGTCACCGTTCGTGTCGGCCTTTCCGGCGGGCGCCGCGAGGGCGGGACCACCGCCGGGGACGGGCGCGCCGGCCGTGCGGGGCGCACCGGTACGGGAGAACGGGCCGCGCAGGAAGCTGACCCGCCCGGCGGAGGCGGTGACGGCCAGGTCGGCGCTCCCGTCGCCGTCGAAGTCGCCGCAGACGGGATGGCCGGGCCAGTCGTTGCCGTAGCGGGCCTTGTCGGGGATCCGCAGGACGACCGCCTTGCCGGTGATGCCCCGGGGGGAGCCGAAGAGCAGCTGGAGCGGTACGGGCGGGCGGCCGATGCCGTCGTACGGGGGGTCGGTGGTCACGACCAGGTCCGCGTAGCCGTCCTTGTCGAGGTCGCAGGAGGTCTCTGCGTCGAACGCGGCCGGGAGGACGCCCTGGACCTCGGCGCCGTGCGTACGGGGCGTGAGGAGCTGCCGTACGGCCGGGTCGAGGCGTTTGCCGCTGCCGATGCCGTAGACGATGCCGATGCCCGCGTCGTCCCCATGGCTGTCCTTCGGGGACTTCACCAGGTCGTCGAGCACGAGGTCACGGTGGCCGTCGCCGTTGAAGTCGGCCGGGACGCGGCTGCCGTCGCCGCGCGGCACGGGGCGGGAGGGCGCGGTGGTGGGGCCCGCGAGGGGAGCGGCGTCACCGTTCTTGGCGGCGGGCTCCTCGGCGGCGGGTGCGGGATCGCTGTCGCAGCCGGTGAGGGCTGCCGTCAGCACCGCGGAGACGCAGAGCAGTGCGGTCGCCGTGCCGGCTCGTGTACGCCGCACGACCCACCCCCGTATCGCTGTCACCCGCGTCATCCGCTGTCCCCCTCGCCCCACGATGGTCGTGCGAGCGGGCCGGTGAGGGCAATGGACGGGGTTTGATCGAAGGGCAAAGGTTATGAGGCGTCCAGGGGAAGAGGCCGATCGAAGGGTTGATGCCCGCGGTCCGCCGCCGGACCGGGCCGCCGGCCGCGCCCGTAACGCGCGAGCGGCCGGTCCTGCCCCCGAGGCAGGTCCGGCCGCTCATCGTTCTCCTGGGAGGAGACGGCTACTTCACGGGCTCCGGTTCCGGTGCGCCCTCGGACTCCGTCTCCGGTGCGGGGTCGGACGGCGGCGTCTTCACCGAGTCGAGCAGCAGCTGGGCCACGTCGACGACCTGGAGGGACTCCTTGGCCTTGCCGTCGTTCTTCTTGCCGTTGACCGAGTCGGTGAGCATGACCAGGCAGAACGGGCAGGCGGTGGACACGATGTCCGGGTTGAGGGACAGGGCCTCGTCGACGCGCTCGGTGTTGATGCGCTTGCCGATCCGCTCCTCCATCCACATCCGCGCACCGCCGGCGCCGCAGCAGAAGCCGCGCTCCTTGTGGCGGTGCATCTCCTGCTGGCGCAGGCCCGGGACGGCCGACATGATCTCGCGCGGGGGCGTGTAGACCTTGTTGTGGCGGCCCAGGTAGCACGGGTCGTGGTAGGTGATCAGACCGTCGACCGGCGTGACCGGGACGAGCTTGCCCTCGTCGATCAGGTGCTGCAGCAGCTGCGTGTGGTGGATGACCTCGAACTCGCCGCCGAGCTGCGGGTACTCGTTCGCGATCGTGTTGAAGCAGTGCGGGCAGGTGGCGACGATCTTCTTCGCCGACTTCGGCTTCTTGGTCGACTCGTCCTCGTCGTCCTCGCCGAACGCCATGTTCAGCATCGCGACGTTCTCCTGGCCGAGCTGCTGGAACAGCGGCTCGTTGCCCAGGCGGCGGGGCGAGTCACCGGTGCACTTCTCCTCGCCGCCCATGATCGCGAACTTGACGCCCGCCATGTGCAGCAGCTCCGCGAAGGCTTTGGTGGTCTTCTTGGCGCGGTCCTCGAGGGCGCCGGCGCAGCCGACCCAGTACAGGTAGTCGACCTCGGTGAGGTCCTCGACGTCCTTGCCGACGATCGGGACCTCGAAGTCGACCTCCTTGGTCCACTCCACGCGCTGCTTCTTGGCGAGCCCCCAGGGGTTGCCCTTCTTCTCCAGGTTCTTGAGCATCGTGCCCGCCTCGGACGGGAACGAGGACTCGATCATGACCTGGTAGCGGCGCATGTCGACGATGTGGTCGATGTGCTCGATGTCGACCGGGCACTGCTCGACGCAGGCGCCGCAGGTGGTGCAGGACCACAGGACGTCCGGGTCGATGACGCCGTTCTCCTCGAGCGTCCCGATCAGGGGGCGCTCGGCCTCGGCCAGGGCGGCCGCGGGGACGTCCTTAAGCTGCTCGGCGGAGGCCTTCTCCTCGCCCTCCATGGTCTTGCCGCCGCCGGCCAGCAGGTACGGGGCCTTGGCGTGCGCGTGGTCGCGCAGCGACATGATCAGGAGCTTCGGGGAGAGCGGCTTGCCGGTGTTCCAGGCGGGGCACTGCGACTGGCAGCGGCCGCACTCGGTGCAGGTGGAGAAGTCGAGGATGCCCTTCCAGGAGAACTGCTCGACCTGGGAGACGCCGAACACGTCGTCCTCGCCCGGGTCCTCCCAGTCGATCTCCTTGCCGCCGGACGTCATCGGCTTGAGCTCACCGAGGGCGGACTCGCCGGTCGCGTTGCGCTTGAACCAGATGTTCGGGAAGGCGAGGAAGCGGTGCCAGGCCACACCCATGTTGGTGTTGAGCGCGACGGTGATCATCCAGATCAGCGAGGTGCCGATCTTGATCATCGCGACGAAGTAGATCAGCGTCTGCAGGGTCGGCACGCTCAGGCCGTCGAAGGCGAGCACCAGCGGGTACGAGACGAAGTACGCGGCGTCGTAGCCGTCGACGTGGTGGATCGCGCCCTCGAGCCCGCGCAGGGCGAGGATCGCGAGTCCGATGGTGAGGATGATGTACTCGACGAAGTAGGCCTGCCAGGCCTTGGAGCCCGCGAAGCGGGACTTGCGGCCGGCCCGCGAGGGCAGGTTCATCAGGCGGATCGCCATCAGGACGACGATGCCCACGACGGTCATCAGGCCGATGAACTCGATGTACATCTCGAACGGCAGGAAGCCGCCGAGGACCGGCAACGTCCAGTCGGCCTGGAACAGCTGGCCGTACGCCTGAGCCAGCGTGGGCGGCAGGGTCAGGAAGCCGATCGCGACGAACCAGTGCGCGAAGCCGACGATGCCCCAGCGGTTCATCCGCGTGTGGCCGAGGAACTCCTTGACCAGGGTGATCGTGCGGGCCTTGGGGTCGTCGGTGCGGCTGCCCGCAGGCACCGGCTGCCCGAGCTTCACGAACCGGTAGATCTGCGCGACCGCTCGGGAGATGAGCGCAACGCCGACCACGCTCAGGGTCAGCGACACGATGATCGCGGCGAGTTGCATTTCGGGGCTCCTCGGGCCTGCGAGGGTGGGTGGTCCAGCACTACTACTAAGCGGTAACTTATTCAGTCCGAGCTGAGACTACCCACTTATTCCGCCGCACTGTAGCCACGTAGGCGGTGATCTGTGTCGCTCAGGCAACCCTGACCGGGGTCACTGGGGCGGCATGGGCGACGCGTCGTCCGGCGACCGCCACGGGCACCGTGCGGGCCAGGATCACCAGGTCGAGTCCCAGCCAGTGCTGCTCCACATAATGCAGGTCCAGGACGGTCATTTCCTCCCAGGGCAGCTCCGAGCGCCCGCCGACCTGCCACAGCCCTGTCATTCCGGGCCGTACGGCGAGCCGGGCGCGTTCGGGCCAGAGCCCGTCGCGGACGGTGTCCGGGGCCAGCGGAAGCGGCCCGACCAGGGACATCTCGCCGCGGATCACGTTGAACAGCTGGGGGAGCCGGTCCGTGAAGTGGCGGCGCAGCGCCCGGCCCACCGCTGTGACGCGGCCCGCGTGCCTGGTCCGGAACGTGAACATCGTGAAGGCGCGGCCGCCGAGCCCCGCCCGCTGGCGGCGCTCGAACACAGGGCCGGCAGAGGTCAGCGCCACGGCGGCGGAGGCGGCCAGCAGGACCGGTGACAGCATCAGTGACAGGAGCAGGGCGCCCGTCAGGTCGACGGCTCGCTTTGCCGACATGGGAGCGCCTCCTCGTCCGTGGTCGGCGGTCGCTTCCTGGCAGCTCTTGACCGCCTTGACAGTTCTTGACCGCTTTTTCCGGATATGACTCTCCCAGATGCACGTCTGCCGCAGGGTGCGCCACGCGCGTGGGTCAAGAGCTGCATGTAAGGGCGGGATAAAACTTGAGCCGCCTCGACTCAGGTTGGTTGACTCGTTCCAACGGGTGGGGCATCCTTGAGCCAGTTCCACTCAAGTCAGTTGTTGGAGGAATCGAAATGGCACGTGCGGTCGGCATCGACCTGGGCACGACTAACTCCGTCGTCAGCGTTCTGGAGGGCGGCGAGCCCACCGTCATCACCAACGCCGAGGGTGCCAGGACCACGCCGTCCGTCGTCGCCTTCGCGAAGAACGGTGAGGTGCTGGTCGGCGAGGTGGCCAAGCGTCAGGCGGTCACCAACGTCGATCGGACCATCCGGTCCGTCAAGCGCCACATGGGCACGGACTGGAAGATCGAGCTCGACGGGAAGAACTTCAACCCGCAGCAGATGAGCGCGTTCATCCTGCAGAAGCTGAAGCGGGACGCCGAGTCCTACCTGGGCGAGAAGGTCACCGACGCGGTGATCACCGTCCCCGCGTACTTCAACGACTCCGAGCGCCAGGCCACCAAGGAGGCCGGTGAGATCGCGGGCCTCAACGTCCTGCGCATCGTCAACGAGCCCACCGCGGCCGCCCTGGCCTACGGCCTGGACAAGGACGACCAGACGATCCTCGTCTTCGACCTCGGTGGCGGCACCTTCGACGTCTCGCTGCTCGAGATCGGCGACGGCGTCGTCGAGGTGAAGGCCACCAACGGCGACAACCACCTCGGTGGTGACGACTGGGACCAGCGCGTCGTCGACTACCTGGTGAAGCAGTTCGCGGGCGGGCACGGCGTCGACCTGTCCAAGGACAAGATGGCTCTCCAGCGTCTCCGCGAAGCCGCGGAGAAGGCGAAGATCGAGCTGTCGTCCTCGACCGAGACGTCGATCAACCTGCCCTACATCACGGCCTCCGCCGAGGGCCCGCTGCACCTGGACGAGAAGCTCACCCGCGCCCAGTTCCAGCAGCTGACGTCCGACCTGCTCGAGCGCTGCAAGACCCCGTTCCACAACGTCATCAAGGACGCCGGTATCGCGCTGTCCGAGATCGACCACGTGGTCCTGGTCGGCGGCTCGACCCGTATGCCCGCCGTCGCCGAGCTCGTCAAGGAGCTCACCGGCGGCAAGGACGCCAACAAGGGTGTGAACCCGGACGAGGTCGTCGCCATCGGCGCCTCCCTCCAGGCCGGTGTCCTCAAGGGTGAGGTCAAGGACGTCCTGCTCCTCGACGTGACCCCGCTGTCCCTCGGTATCGAGACCAAGGGCGGCATCATGACCAAGCTCATCGAGCGCAACACCACGATCCCGACCAAGCGGTCCGAGATCTTCACCACGGCCGAGGACAACCAGCCGTCCGTGCAGATCCAGGTCTACCAGGGCGAGCGCGAGATCGCGGCGTACAACAAGAAGCTCGGGATGTTCGAGCTGACCGGTCTGCCGCCGGCCCCGCGTGGGGTGCCGCAGATCGAGGTCTCCTTCGACATCGACGCCAACGGCATCATGCACGTGACCGCCAAGGACCTCGGCACGGGCAAGGAACAGAAGATGACCGTCACCGGCGGCTCCTCGCTGCCGAAGGACGAGGTCGACCGGATGCGCCAGGAGGCCGAGCAGTACGCGGACGAGGACCACCGCCGCCGCGAGGCCGCCGAGAGCCGCAACCAGGGCGAGCAGCTCGTCTACCAGACCGAGAAGTTCCTCAAGGACAACGAGGACAAGGTCCCCGGCGAGGTGAAGACCGAGGTCGAGACGGCCCTCACCGAGCTGAAGGAGAAGCTCAAGGGCGAGGACACGGCCGAGATCCGCACCGCCACGGAGAAGGTCGCCGCGGTCAGCCAGAAGCTCGGCCAGGCCATGTACGCCAACGCCGCGCCCGAGGGCGCAGCCGCGGGTGCCGGCGCCGAGGGCCAGGCCGGTGCCGGCCAGGCCGACGACGACGTCGTCGACGCCGAGATCGTCGACGAGGACAAGCCGAAGAAGGACGGTGCCGCGTGACCGAGGAGACCCCGGGCTTCGAGGAGAAGCCCGACGTCCCCTCCGGCGCCACACCTGACGACGCCGCCGAGTCCGCCGAGACCTCCTCCGAGCAGGAGGGCCCGGCGGCCCCGGCAGGGGACGCAGCAAAGATCGCCGGCCTGACGGCGCAGCTGGACCAGACGCGTACCGCCCTCAACGAGCGGACCGCCGACCTCCAGCGGCTCCAGGCCGAATACCAGAACTACCGCCGGCGCGTGGAGCGCGACAGGGTCACGGTCAAGGAGATCGCCACGGCGACGCTGCTGACCGAGCTCCTGCCCGTGCTCGACGACATCGGCCGCGCCCGGGAGCACGGGGAGCTGGTGGGCGGGTTCAAGTCGGTGGCCGAGTCTCTCGAGACGGCCGCCGCCAAGATGGGCCTGCAGCAGTTCGGCAAGGAGGGCGAGCCCTTCGACCCGACCATCCACGAGGCCCTGATGCACTCGTACGCACCGGATGTCACGGAGACCACGTGCGTCGCCGTGCTCCAGCCGGGGTACCGCATCGGCGAGCGCACGATCCGCCCCGCGCGGGTCGCGGTGGCCGAGCCCCAGCCGGGCGCGGCCCCCGCGGCACAGAAGGAAGAGAAGTCGGCCGACGAGGAGAGCGGTGGCCCCGAGGAGGGCTGACGCAGGAAACGTCCGGAAGGAGGGACGTCGATGAGCACGAAGGACTTCGTCGAGAAGGACTACTACAAGGTTCTCGGCGTCCCCAAGGACGCCACAGAGGCCGAGATCAAGAAGGCGTACCGGAAGCTCGCCCGCGAGTTCCACCCGGACGCCAACAAGGGTGACGCCAAGGCCGAGGAGCGCTTCAAGGAGATCTCCGAGGCCAACGACATCCTCGGCGACCCGAAGCGGCGCAAGGAGTACGACGACGCCCGCGCCCTGTTCGGCAACGGCGGCTTCCGTGCTCCGGGCGCCGGCGGTCCCGGCGGCACCTTCAACTTCGACCTGGGCGACCTCTTCGGAGGCGCCCCCGGCGGCCAGGCCGGCGGCTTCGGCGGCGGCCTCGGGGACGTGTTCGGCGGCCTGTTCAACCGGGGCGCCGGCCCCGGCACGCGCACCCAGCCGCGCCGCGGCCAGGACATCGAGTCCGAGGTGACGCTCAGCTTCACCGAGGCGGTGGACGGGGCCACGGTCCCGCTGCGGATGTCCAGCTCCGCCGCGTGCAAGGCCTGCTCCGGTACCGGTGACAAGAACGGCACGCCCCGGGTGTGCCCGACCTGCGTGGGCACCGGCCAGGTCTCCCGCGGCGGCAGCGGTTCCTTCTCGCTGACCGACCCGTGCGTGGACTGCAAGGGCCGCGGGCTCATCGCCCAGGACCCGTGCGACGTCTGCAAGGGCAGCGGACGGGCCCGCTCGTCGCGCACCATGCAGGTCCGCATCCCGGCGGGTGTCTCCGACGGGCAGCGGATCCGGCTGCGCGGCAAGGGCGCTCCCGGCGAGCGCGGCGGCCCGGCCGGCGACCTGTACGTCGTCGTCCACGTCGACGCGCACCCGGTCTTCGGCCGCAAGGGCGACAACCTCACCGTCACGGTGCCGGTCTCCTTCACCGAGGCTGCGCTCGGCGGCGAGATCAGGGTGCCCACGCTCGGCGGCCCGCCGGTCACGCTGAAGCTGCCGGCCGGCACGCCCGCCGGGCGCACCATGCGGGCCCGCGGCAAGGGCGCCGTCCGCAAGGACGGCACCCGCGGCGACCTGCTGGTGACCGTCGAGGTTGCCGTGCCGGGCGAGCTCGGCGACAAGGCCAGGGAAGCGCTGGAGGCCTACCGCGAAGCCACCGCGGACGAGGATCCGCGGGCGGAGTTGTTCCAGGCCGCGAAGGGAGCTTGATATGGACCGGTCGGGGCGCAGTCGCAACCCGTACGAACTGACCGACGAGTCTCCGGTGTACGTCATCTCGGTCGCCGCGCAGCTGTCGGGCCTGCACCCGCAGACGCTGCGGCAGTACGACCGGCTGGGTCTCGTCTCGCCCGACCGCACGGCCGGCCGCGGCAGGCGTTACTCGGCCCGCGACATCGAACTGCTCCGTACGGTGCAGCAGTTGTCGCAGGACGAGGGCATCAACCTGGCCGGCATCAAGCGGATCATCGAACTGGAGAACCAGGTCGCGGCTCTGCAGCAGCGGGTCGCGGAGCTGTCGTCGGCCCTCGACGGCGCGGCGGCGGCGATGCAGCAGCGCGAGGCGCAGGTGCACGCTTCCTACCGGCGTGATCTCGTGCCGTACCAGGACGTCCAGCAGGCGAGCGCGCTGGTCGTCTGGCGGCCCAAGCGGTCGGAGTAGTCGCACGCCCCGCGTCCGGGGCGGCCCAGGCCGTCACGGACGCCTGAAGGGCCGGGAGGCAAGCGCCTCCCGGCCCTTCACGTCTGCCCGGGCGGATTCAGCGGCTCTCGTCCAGGATTCCCGACTGGGCGATCAGGTAGCCGAGTTGGGCGCGGCTGCCGCTGCCGAGCGTGGCGTTCAGTTTGGCGATGTGGGCGCGGCAGGTGCGCACGTTCATCCCGAGGCGGCGGGCGATGGAGTCGTCGACGTGCCCTTCGACGAGCAGTTTGGCGATGGAGCGCTGCACGCTGGTGATGCCGTCCAGCTCGGGCGCGTACGACAGTTGCTCCTCCCACGGTGTGGCGTGGAGCCAGAACTGCTCGAAGACGCCCACGAGGTAGCGCACGAGCCCTTCGTGGCGCAGTTCCAGGGCGACCTGCCGGTCGCTGCGGGCGGGGACGAAGGCCACCTTGCGGTCGACGATGATCAGACGGTCGATGATCTCCTCGAGCGTGCGGACCTCCACGCCGTAGGGACTGACCCGTTCGACATAGGCCAATGTCGAGGGGTGGTGGCGGGCCGTGTGCTGGTACAGCGTGCGCATCTTCACGCCGTTCTTCAGCAGCGGCTCGGCCCGGCGCAGACCGTGTTCCAGGGTGTCCGGGCGCCGTCCGCTGCCGGGTTGGACGGTGAGGAGTTCCTCGGCGCATTCGGCGGTGACCCGGTCCAGCGCGGCGTTGATGAGGCCCAGGCCCTCGAGCACGGTGATGGCGTGTCTGGTCGACAGGTCCTGGGCGGTCAGGGTCATGAACGGCTCGAACGTGCCGACGATGGACAGGGCGAGCTGCCGGCGCTCCTGGATCTCCCTTTCGATGGGGTGAATCAGCTGGTTGAGTGCGAGTGACGGCGGGACCGGGCGGAGCCAGCCGGCGTCGTCGGGATCGGGGCGCAGCAGGGCGAGATCCAGCAGGCAGGGTGCGCTCTCGGCCTCTGACCGGGAAACCTGGCCGGTACGCAGTGCCGTTGCGTAGAGATTCTTCCCTGCTTCGCATAGTTCGCCTGCACTGTGGCTATGCCCGACATTGTTCTTGTTCGACGCCATTTGACACCCCCTCAGGGTCCTGAATTACAGGAACATGATGCCTGTGGTCGCTGGTGGAAGCATTCGGTGTGAGACATCGTCTTAGACGCGGGGGGAGGGTATTGGACAGAATGGGGTGGAGATCCTCCATGAACAGGACGCTTCGCATACTTGGCGCACTTGCTGTTGCCGCAGCCGCGTTCAGTGTTCTAGGGACGAGTGGTGAGCCGACGTGGGAGTCCGAGCCGGCGCACACGGTGATCGCCGGTGAGCCGACCTGGGAGTCGGAGCCGGCGGGCGCGGTGATCGCGGGGGCCGACGAACTCACGTGGGAGACCGCTCCCGTGGACGCGGGCGCGGGCGCATGACCATCCCGCCGGATGATCGCGTGTTCCGGCGGGAGATGGCGACGGCTTACAGGTCCGGGTGGCATTTCATCGACCTCGTCACGGCGATTCCGCACCGTGGCGACTCGTTGATGGTCACCCTGTTCGGTGAGCCGATCGTCGTCGCGCGCGAGGAGGACGAGGATGTCCGTGCCTACCGCTGTCTTCGCCGGCCCCGAGGGGCTCCTCAGCCAGTCCGCTGTGCCATCCGGTACGGCATGATTTTTGTCAATCTCGACCAGCGTGAGCATCAGCTGGCCGAGCCGGACACCACCGCCACCCCCCGCAGTGCCTGAGCGATTCCCCCGTCGTTTCAAATCGCTCAGGTGCTTCCCCCACACAGCGGCGCCATCGTGGACCTGAAACACGATGGCGCCGTTGTGCTGCCCGGAAACATGTCCGGCGCCCGGCCCGGTTATGCCCGGCCCATCGCGCGCGTGAGAGCGATCTCGATGACCACCCGGTCCGGATTCGGGGCCGGGGTGCGTCCGTACCTCTCCGCGTAACGGCTCACCGCGTCCGCCACGACCTCCGCCTCCGTGCGGATCGTCGCGACGCCCTCCAGCGTCGCCCAGCGGCCTCTGTCCACCTGGCAGACCGCGACCCGCGCCCCTTCCGGGCCGGCGGCCAGCACGTTCGCGACCTTGCGGCTGTTCTTGTTGGTGATCACCCGGGCGAAGCCGCCCTCGGGGTCGTAGGTGACTCCCACCGCGACGACGTGCGGAGTGCCGTCCGGCCGCGGGGTCGTCAGTGTGCACATGTGGTGATCACGCCAGAAGCTGAGGTAGGACGCGCCGGGGTTGCGAGGGTCGATGGCCATGGGGCGGAACCTACCTCCGGGCTCTGTCGGACAGCACCCTGAGTGGAATAGACTCAACTTTATGCACGTTGTCCAAGTCATAATTGAGGCAACCGGTCCATTCGGCAAGGAGGAGATGCGCACGTGGACGCCGAGCTGACCAACAAGAGCCGGGACGCGATCAACGCCGCCACCAGCAGGGCAGTGTCCGGCGGACACCCGGACCTGACCCCGGCGCACCTTCTGCTCGCCCTGCTGGAGGGCCAGGACAACGAGAACATCACCGATCTGCTGGCCGCCGTCGACGCGGACCAGGCCGCCGTACGCTCCGGGGCGGAGCGCATCCTCGCGTCGCTGCCGAGCGTGACCGGCTCCACGGTCGCCCCGCCCCAGCCCAACCGCGAACTGCTCGCCGTCATCGCCGACGCCTCGCAGCGCGCCAAGGAACTCGGCGACGAGTACCTGTCCACCGAGCATCTGCTCATCGGCATCGCGGCGAAGGGCGGCGCGGCCGGTGAGGTGCTGGACCGGCAGGGCGCAGGAGCCAAGGAACTGCTGGACGCTTTCGAAAAGGCAAGGGGAGGGCGCCGGGTGACCACACCCGACCCTGAGGGTCAGTACAAGGCACTGGAGAAGTTCGGCACGGACTTCACCGCGGCGGCCCGCGAGGGCAAGCTCGACCCGGTCATCGGACGGGACCAGGAGATCCGCCGCGTCGTGCAGGTCCTGTCGCGGCGCACGAAGAACAACCCGGTGCTCATCGGCGAGCCAGGCGTCGGCAAGACCGCCGTCGTCGAGGGCCTCGCCCAGCGCATCGTCAAGGGCGACGTGCCCGAGTCGCTGCGCAACAAGCGGCTGGTCGCGCTCGACCTCGGCGCGATGGTGGCGGGCGCCAAGTACCGCGGTGAGTTCGAGGAGCGGCTGAAGACCGTGCTGTCCGAGATCAAGGAGAGCAACGGCCAGATCATCACCTTCATCGACGAGCTGCACACCGTCGTCGGCGCGGGCGCCGGCGGCGACTCCGCTATGGACGCGGGCAACATGCTCAAGCCGATGCTGGCCCGCGGCGAGCTGCGGATGGTCGGCGCGACGACGCTCGACGAGTACCGCGAGCGGATCGAGAAGGACCCGGCCCTCGAGCGCCGCTTCCAGCAGGTGCTGGTCGCCGAGCCGTCGGTCGAGGACACGATCGCGATCCTGCGCGGGCTCAAGGGCCGCTACGAGGCCCACCACAAGGTGCAGATCAACGACAGCGCGCTCGTCGCCGCCGCCACCCTCTCCGACCGGTACATCACCTCCCGGTTCCTGCCCGACAAGGCCATCGACCTCGTCGACGAGTCCGCGTCGCGGCTGCGCATGGAGATCGACTCCTCGCCTGTGGAGATCGACGAGCTCCAGCGCGCCGTCGACCGGCTGCGGATGGAGGAACTGGCGCTCAAGAACGAGTCCGACCCCGCCTCCAAGCAGCGTCTGGAGAAGCTGCGCAGGGACCTGGCCGACCGGGAGGAGGAGCTGCGCGGACTCACCGCCCGCTGGGAGAAGGAGAAGCAGGGCCTCAACCGCGTCGGTGAGCTGAAGGAACGCCTCGACGACCTGCGCGGACAGGCCGAACGAGCCCAGCGCGACGGCGACTTCGACACCGCCTCCAAGCTGCTCTACGGAGAGATCCCGGGCCTGGAGCGCGAGTTGGAGGAGGCGGCGCAGGCCGAGGCCGAGCAGGCCTCCAAGGACACGATGGTCAAGGAGGAGGTCGGCCCGGACGACATCGCCGACGTCGTGGGTTCCTGGACCGGCATCCCGGCCGGACGCCTCCTCGAGGGCGAGACGCAGAAGCTGCTGCGCATGGAGCAGGAGCTGGGCCGTCGGCTGATCGGCCAGTCCGAGGCCGTGCAGGCGGTCTCCGACGCGGTGCGCCGGACGCGGGCGGGCATCGCCGACCCGGACCGGCCCACCGGATCCTTCCTGTTCCTCGGCCCGACCGGTGTCGGCAAGACGGAGCTGGCGAAGGCGCTCGCGGACTTCCTCTTCGACGACGAGCGGGCGATGGTCCGCATCGACATGTCGGAGTACGGCGAGAAGCACAGCGTGGCCCGCCTGGTCGGCGCGCCTCCCGGCTACGTCGGCTACGAGGAGGGCGGCCAGCTCACCGAGGCCGTGCGCCGGCGCCCGTACAGCGTGGTGCTGCTGGACGAGGTGGAGAAGGCCCACCCCGAGGTCTTCGACATCCTGCTCCAGGTGCTCGACGACGGGCGGCTCACCGACGGCCAGGGCCGGACGGTGGACTTCCGCAACACCATCCTGATCCTGACCTCCAACCTCGGGTCGCAGTACCTGATGGAGCCCACGACCAGCGAGGAGCAGAAGAAGCAGCAGGTGCTGGAGGTCGTGCGGGCCTCCTTCAAGCCCGAGTTCCTCAACCGGCTCGACGACCTGGTGGTCTTCTCCGCCCTGTCCAAGGCGGAGCTGGAGCGCATCGCCGAGCTCCAGATCGGACGGCTGGCCAAGCGGCTGGCGGAGCGCCGGCTGACGCTGGAGGTCACCCCCGAGGCGCTGGCCTGGCTCGCGGAGGAGGGCAACGACCCGGCGTACGGCGCGCGTCCGCTGCGGCGGCTGATCCAGACGGCGATCGGGGACCGGCTCGCGAAGGAGATCCTGGCGGGCGAGGTCAACGACGGCGACACCGTACGGGTGGACCGCTTCGAGGACGGCCTGATCGTGGGCGCGGCGACCTGACACCGCGTGGCACGGCCGCACCGGCGGCCCGGGCAGGAGGACGAGGGCGGTGCCCCCGTCCTCCTGCCCGGGCCGTGTCACTGTGCTCGTCCGCCGCTGTTCACCCGGACAGCGGCGTGCCGGGCGCCCGAGCGGCAGATCTTGTCAGCCCGCAGCGGATCGCGGGTGGCGGGGCTTGCCAGCCCCCGCCGGGGATGGGAGAGGATGGCGGCATCCGTACGAAGGGAAATACACGGTGACCATCGACCCGTCCTCGATTCCGAATTTCGGGGGCCAGCCCAAGCCTCAGGCCGCAGGACCGGCGGGCCCCGTCGTTCCCGACCAGGACCTGGTGAAGCAGCTTCTCGACCAGATGGAGCTGAAGTACGTCGTCGACGACGAGGGCGACCTCGCGGCGCCGTGGGAGGACTTCCGCACGTACTTCATGTTCCGCGGTGAGGGCGAGCAGCAGGTCTTCTCGGTGCGGACCTTCTACGACCGCCCGCACGCGGTCACCGAGAAGGCCAAGATCCTCGACGCCGTCGACGACTGGAACCGCCGCACGCTGTGGCCGAAGGTCTACACCCACCTCCACGAGGAGGAGGGTGCGGAGCTTCCGACGATCCGCCTCATCGGTGAGGCGCAGATGCTCATCGGCACGGGCGTGAGCCTCGAGCACTTCGTCTCGTCCACGGTCAGCTGGGTGCGCGCCTCGATCGAGTTCGACAAGTGGCTCGCGGAGCAGTTCGGTCTGGCCGTCCCGGAGGAGGAGAAGCCGGCCGACGACGCCTGACACGTCACGCACACGTGAGGCCCGGCAGGTCCGCGATCCCTGTGATCGACGGCCCGCCGGGCCTGCCGCTTTCTCAGGACGCCGGCGACTTCAGCCGGGCGACGGCTTCCTCGAGGACGTCCACCCGCTTGCAGAACGCGAACCGCACGAACGGGGCCCCTTCGTCGCGGTGGTCGTAGAAGACCGCGTTCGGGATGGCCACCACCCCGCAGCGCTCCGGCAGCGCACGGCAGAACGCGAAGCCGTCCTCCTCGCCGAGCGGCCGGATGTCGGTGGTGACGAAGTACGTCCCGGCAGGGCGGTGCACCGCGAACCCGGCCGCGGTCAGGCCCTCGCTCAGCAGATCGCGCTTGGCCCGCAGATCGTCGCGGAGGCCGTCGAAGTACGCGTCGGGGAGGCGGAGCGCCTCGGCGATCGCGTACTGGAACGGGCCCGCCGAGACGTACGTCAGGAACTGCTTCGCCGAGCGGACCGTCGTGATCAGCTCGGGGGAGGCGGTGACCCAGCCGACCTTCCACCCCGTGAACGAGAATGTCTTGCCGGCGCTCGAGATCGTGACGGTGCGCCCGCGCATCCCCGGGAACGACGCCAGCGGCACATGCTCGCCGTCGAAGGCCAGGTGCTCGTAGACCTCGTCGGTGACCACGAGCAGGTCGCGTTCGACCGCGAGCTCGGCGATCGCCGCCAGCTCCGTGCGGGTCAGGACCGTGCCGGTGGGGTTGTGCGGCGTGTTGATCAGGAGCAGACGGGTGCGGTCGGTGACCGCGTCACGCAGCTCGTCCAGGTCGAGGCGGAAGGCGAGCTCGTGCGGGCGCAGCGTCACGGGCACCCTTACGCCGCCCGCCATGGCGATGCTCGCCGCGTACGAGTCGTAGTACGGCTCCAGCGCGATCACCTCGTCGCCCGGCTCCACCAGCGCGAGCAGGGCGGCCGCGATCGCCTCCGTGGCGCCCGCCGTGACCAGGACCTCCGTGTCGGGGTCGTAGGTCAGGCCGTGGAAGCGCCGCTGGTGCTCCGCGATCGCGGTGCGCAGCTCAGGGACACCCGGACCGGGCGGGTACTGGTTGCCGCGGCCGTCGCGCAGGGCCCGTACCGCCGCCTCCCTGATCTCCTCGGGGCCGTCGGTGTCGGGGAAGCCCTGGCCGAGATTGATCGAGCCGGTGCGCAGGGCCAGCGCCGACATCTCCGCGAAGATCGTGGTGCCGAACTCCGCCAGCCTGCGGTTGAGCAGCGGCCGGGGGCCCTCTTCGCCTGCTGTCCTGTGCGTCGTCATGGCGGTCATCCTGCGCGGAACCTCTGGAGTTGCTCAAGTCTGCTTTGGCTCCGAGTGGCCGAGGGCATTCCCTTGCCACGCAGGTAAGCGTCCCGCAGGTGCGGGAGAAGCGGTCACGCAGTGTCGCGGGGGTCCTGCTTCGGGGGAACGAGAAGGACGGGGAGAATCATGATGTTTCTCGGGATCGCACTGTTCGCTCTGGTGATCGTGTTCGCCGTGTCGGCGGCGTCCGGCGCGAGCCGCAGGAGCCGGCGTCGTCGCGGCACCGGCGCCGCGGGCGGCGGTGGAGCGTGGTGGGGCGGCGGAGACGGTGGGGGCTCCGGATCATCGTGCGGCAGCAGCTCGTCGTGCGGCGGGGGCGGGGGCGGATGCGGCGGAGGCAGCTGACACGGGGCAGCTGGTCCGCGGCATGAAGGTGCCCGGCGGGGTGGGCGGAGGACGCCAACACCCGCCGGGCACCTTCCTGTTGGCAGAAAGTCCGGCGGATGTGTTGACTTCAGCCGCTCGTGTTCCGTTGAACAGTTGAACCTATGGGCCCCCGAGGGGATGGAAACCGCGCGAAGTTGGGTAAAAACGCTGTGGGCGACGTCCACTTCATGATTTTCTCACTGTCGGAACCTGTTGGATCCATCCAGCCCTCGGACCTCACGTGGACCGAAGCAGGCCACCCCCCACACGTCTTGCGCACCCTTTTGGAGTGCCAGGTCCACGCGTCCACCCGCCGAAGCGCGCTTGCGGAGCCGACCCATGCTCACGACCATCGATACCGCCTATACCGACACCCGTGCCGACGACCTCGCCTGGGCGCTCGGCCGGGAGCCGCTCCCCGCCCTGGCCGTCCTCGACCTCGAACTTTCCGGCGCCAAACTGCAGTTGAGGCTGCTGGGCGCGTCCCACCAAGTGCTGCTCGAGGAGGAACAGGGCACCTGTTCGGAGACCGTCGCCTGCATCCCCGGCAGCAGCACACCGCTGCCCCTCGGGGTGGCGAAGCGGCTCGGCGACTGGGAGTACGAGTTCGCGGCCCGTGTCGAGACGCTCTCCCAACGCTCGTTCGCGGGCCGGGCCCAGGAGTTGCTGGCCCTCGTCGCGGACCATCCCCACGGTCTCGCCGGCACGTTCCCCGGATCCCCCCACGCCTTCACCGCGATGGTGGCGCAGAGCGGCGAGGGGCAGGCGCGGTGGCGCACCTGGCACGCGTACCCACAGGAGGGCCGGCTCGTGGTCACGCGTACGCGCGTCGGCTTCGCGGCGCACGGGTCGCAGAGCAAGGGGAGCATGGGCCGACCCGATCGCCACCCCGAGCCTTCCGGGCTGTAGTTGATAGTCGACACCTGTGGGTGACACACCGTGTGAAAGCTGTGACGTAGCGTGTCGAGGATGATCGACCGGCCGCAGACCTCGCCGCCCCAGGACATGGTGCTGCCCGTGCGTCCCGAGTCCGGCCGCCATCTCGTGCTCGCCGCGGTCTTCGTCTGCGCGGCCTGCGGCCTGGTCTACGAGTTGGAACTCGTCGCGCTCGCCACGTACCTGATCGGGGACTCGGTCACCCAGGCGTCCGTGATCCTGTCCGTGATGGTGTTCGCGATGGGCATCGGATCACTCCTCGCCAAGCGGATGCGCTGCCGGGCCGCCGTGGGCTTCGGACTGCTCGAAGCGGCGCTGGCCCTGGTCGGCGGCAGTTCGGCCATGGTGCTCTACGCGTCCTTCGCCTGGTTCGGCGGGTCCGGAGTACCGCTGGTGATCTTCAGCCTGACCATCGGCGTCCTGATCGGGGCGGAGATACCGCTGCTGATGTCGCTGATCCAGCGCATCTCCCGGCGTGACGCGGAGGGCACCGTCGCCGATCTGTTCGCCGCGGACTACGTGGGGGCGCTCGTCGGCGGGCTGGCGTTCCCGTTCCTGCTGCTGCCGTGGCTCGGGGAACTGACCGGGGCGCTGGTGACGGGCGCGGTCAACGCCGTGGCCGGCGGGGCGGTGGTGCTGTGGCTGTTCCGCCGTGACCTCACACCGCGCTGGCGCACCAGGATGCTCACCATCAACGTCTTCGTGCTGGCGGTGCTGGCGGCCGCCACCGTGATGGTCGACGACTTCGAGCGGGCGGCCCGCCGGGCGGTCTACGGCGCCGATGTGCGGGTCGCCGTGCGCACCGGCGTCCAGGAGGTGGTGGTCACCGGCGGGCCGTCCCGGCCGCCGGACCTCTTCCTGAACGGCCGGCTGAAGGTGCGGGGCCAGGACGAGCACCGGTACCACGAAGCGCTCGTCCACCCCGCCATGCGCGGTCCGCACGAACGGGTGCTGATCCTCGGCGGCGGCGACGGGCTGGCAGCACGCGAGGTTCTTCGGTACGCCGATGTCCGGGTGCTGACCGTCGTCGAGCTCGACCCCGGAGTCGTCGAACTGGCCCGGAGCGATCCGGCGCTCACCGATCTGAACGACCACGCGTACGACGACCCACGGACGCGGGTCGTCACGGCGGACGCCTTCTCCTGGCTGCGTGAGCACGAGGGCACGTACGACGTGATCGTCTCCGACCTGCCCGACCCGGGCATCACCGCGAGTACCAAGCTCTACTCGCTCGAGTTCTACGGGCTGGCCCGGCGGGTCCTGGCGGACGGTGGTCGGCTCGTGGTCCACGCAGGGCCGACCGCGCGGCCCCGTACGTACTGGACGGTCGAGACGACCTTGCGGGCGGCCGGCTTCGGCACCACCGCCTACCGGGTCCGCGGGGCGGAGACCGGTGCGGCGGGCGGCCCGGCGCGGTTCAGGGCGGGAGCGGAAGCGGCCACCGACTGGGGACTGCTGATCGCGGCCGAAGGCAGCGCACCCCGGCTCGGTATCGGCGCGGACGCGCCACGGCTCCGCTCGGAGGTCGAGGACACGCTCGCACAGGACACGTTCGCGGCGGAGCGGACCCGGCTCACGGGTCTGATGCCCTCGACGCTGGTCCACCCCCGCTACACGCGCTGACGGTCACCGTCGCGGACGGGACCGGGGGGCCGCTCGCGGGGGCCGGCGAAGACGCGGACGTGACGGGCGCGCGCGGGAAAGGCAGACGTGACGGGCCGTGCTGAGTAGGCTCGGCTTCCATGGAGCATGAGGTGTTCGTTCCGGTACCGGCTGAGACCCTCCGACGTGCGCTGCGGGACCCCGCCCGGGTCGCCCGTTGCGTCCCTGGGCTCCAGCAGGACGCAGACGAGTCGGCGGGCCCCTTGTCGGGGCGGCTCAAGGTCAGAGTCGCCGGCCACACCATCACCTACCGCGGCGCGCTGCACATCACGGAGCAGGACGACGAGCGGGGCGGTGCCTTCGCCGTCGAGGGCGAGGGCGCGGAGGCACGCGGCGGCGGCTCGGTGAAGGTCACGCTGACGATCCGTCCCGCGCCGACCGACGGCGGCACGACGGTGACGTTCACCGGCTCCGCGCGCGCCGAGGGCCGACTGGCCGACCTCGCGGCCGGTGCGAAGGTGTCGGCGGCCCACCGGCTTCTCGATCGTTTCGCGGAAGCGCTGGCCGCGGCGGCCTTCGAGGACCCGCAGCCCGGGGAGCGCGCCGAAGGCGCGGGCGACGGTGCCGCTCCGGCCCCGGAACCTCAGGAAGCCACCGGTGACCCCGCGGACGCCGCCGGGCGCGACGTGCAGGACCTGGCCGGTGCGGATGACGCGCCCGCCGCCGGCGGCTCGGTCTTCGAGGCACCCGTACCGCCACCGTCGCTCGGTGCCGACGCCGACGCCGACGACGAGTTCGAGGACCTCGACGAGGTCGACGGCGCGGACGACCTGGACGGTGTGGACGACATCGACGGCATCGAGGAACTCGACGATCTGTCCGGCCTGCCGGACGCGGGGCCCGCCGAGGCCGCCCACGCGCGGCGCACCATGATCGGCCGCAGCGCCGAGGAGGTGGACCACGCGCCGCCGCGTGGCCGCTACGCACCCACCCCGGCTCCCGACGCCTCCTCAGCCGGGGACACCCTGCGGTGGCTCGCACCCGCCGCGGCCCTCGCACTGGCGTCGGCGGTCGTGGTCGGCAGGGCGCTGCGCCGCCGTAGGTGACACGCCGTAATGTCGGGGTGTGAGTAGCGAACAGAGTATCCGGCTGGCCGCCGGTGACGTCGAGTTGACCGTGCATCCGGAAAACGGCTGCCGCATCGGAAGCCTGCGCATCGGCGGCACCGAAGTGCTGCGACAGGGCGAGCGGTACGGCTCGTTCCCCATGGTGCCGTGGTGCGGCCGCACCCGGGACGGGCAGTTCAGCAACGGCGGGGTACCGCACCAACTGCCGCTCAACGCGCCGCCGCACGCCATTCACGGCACCGGCCGGGACACCGTCTGGCGTACCGCGCGGGCGAGCGCGAGCGAGGCCGCCTTCACCTACGACCTCGCCGACCCGTGGCCGTACACCGGGCGCGTCACCCAGACGTTCGAGCTGGCGGACGACTCCGTCACCATCAGGATGGGCGTGGAGACGTACGGAACGTCGTTCCCCGCGCAGGCGGGCTGGCACCCCTGGTTCCTGCGCGACCTCGGAGACGGGGGCGAGGACGTACGGATCGACTTCACGCCCGAGTGGCAGGAGGAGCGCGGTGAGGACCACTTGCCGACCGGCAAGCGCATCACGCCGCTCCCGGGCCCGTGGGACGACTGCTTCGGTATGCCCGACGGCGTCGACGTCACGCTGACCTGGCCGGGCCGGCTGGAGCTGATCGTCCGCAGCCCGGCGGAGTGGGTCGTGATCTACGACGAGCAGGCCGAGGCGGTCTGTGTCGAGCCGCAGTCCGGCCCGCCGAACGGTCTCAACACCCATCCGCTGCTCGTCACCCCGATCGAGCCGCTGGAGATCGCGACGACCTGGAGCTGGCGGCGGCTCTGAGCCGGGGGACCGGCGCCCTTAAGCTGAGCCCCATGACTGACGTGCGTGCTGAGCTGCTCCAGCAGATCAAGGACAAGGCCGTGGTGCACGGCAAGGTGACCCTCTCATCGGGCATCGAGGCCGACTGGTACATCGATCTGCGCCGGATCACGCTGGACGGCGAGGCCGCGCCGATGGTCGGTCAGGTGATGCTCGACGCCACCGCCGACCTGGACTACGACTGCGTGGGCGGTCTGACGCTGGGCGCCGACCCGGTGGCCACGTCGATGCTGCACGCCTCCGCCGCGCGCGGTAAGCGCTTGGACGCGTTCGTCGTCCGCAAGGCGGGCAAGGCGCACGGCATGCAGCGCCGGATCGAGGGCACGGACGTGAAGGGCCGGCGCTGCCTGGTCGTGGAGGACGTGTCGACCACCGGCGGTTCCCCGCTCACCGCCGTGGAGGCGGTCAGGGAGGCCGGCGGCGAGGTCGTCGCTGTGGCCGTGATCGTGGAGCGCGGCGCCGCCCCCAAGATCGCGGAGGCGGGCCTGACGTACATCAACGCGTATTCGCTCGATGAGCTCGATCTCGCCTGATCATGGCTTGAGCTGCGGAGATTCCGAGGGGCGTGCTGTTTCACGTGAAACAGCACGCCCCTTCGCCATGCGGGCAGGGCAGGCATGGTGGACCCGGGGCGGGAGTCTGGAAAGATAGGCCGCGACGATGACGTCGCCCAAGGTCAGGGCACTGGGTTCACCGGGGACGCACCCCGGCCCCCCGTACCACATACCCGCACATCACAAGGAGCGGACATATGCCCATCGCGACTCCCGAGGTCTACAACGAGATGCTTGACCGGGCGAAGGCAGGCAAGTTTGCCTACCCCGCCATCAACGTGACCTCGTCCCAGACCCTGCACGCCGCACTGCGTGGCTTCGCGGAGGCCGAGAGCGACGGCATCATCCAGATTTCCACCGGCGGTGCCGAGTTCCTGGGTGGCCAGTACAGCAAGGACATGGTCACCGGCGCCGTCGCCCTGGCCGAGTTCGCGCACATCGTCGCCGCCAAGTACGACATCACCGTCGCGCTGCACACCGACCACTGCCCGAAGGACAAGCTGGACGGCTATGTACGTCCGCTGCTCGACATCTCCGCCGAGCGCGTGAAGGCCGGCCGCAACCCGCTGTTCCAGTCCCACATGTGGGACGGCTCGGCCGAGACCCTCGCCGACAACCTGGCCATCGGCCAGGAGCTGCTGGCGCAGGCCGCCGCCGCGAAGATCATCCTCGAGGTCGAGATCACTCCGACCGGCGGCGAGGAGGACGGCGTCTCGCACGAGATCAACGACGAGCTCTACACCACCGTCGATGACGCGCTGCGCACCGCCGAGGCCCTGGGCCTGGGCGAGAAGGGCCGCTACCTGCTGGCCGCGTCCTTCGGCAACGTGCACGGCGTCTACAAGCCGGGCAACGTCGTCCTCCGCCCGGAGCTGCTGAAGGACCTCCAGGCAGGTGTCTCCGCCCAGTACGGCAAGGCCGACCCGTTCGACTTCGTCTTCCACGGCGGCTCCGGCTCGACCGCGGAGGAGATCGCCACGGCCCTGGAGAACGGCGTCGTGAAGATGAACCTCGACACCGACACCCAGTACGCCTTCACGCGTCCGGTGGCGGACCACATGTTCAAGAACTACGACGGCGTCCTGAAGGTCGACGGCGAGGTCGGCTCCAAGAAGACCTACGACCCGCGCACCTGGGGCAAGCTGGCCGAGGCCGGCATGGCCACCCGTGTCACGGAGGCCTGCGCGGCCCTGCGCTCCACCGGCACCAAGATCAAGTAGGTATCTGCCTCGCCACGGGCCCGGTACCCCCTCGCGGGCGCCGGGCCCGTGGTGTGTCCACAGGGGAGGGGAATCGTGAGCTTCGACTTCGACGCGGTCGTCGACCGCCGGGGCACCTGGAGCGTGCAGTGGGACGGTGTCGCCGACCGGTTCGGAACCGACGGCCTGCTGCCTTTCACCATCTCCGACATGGACTTCGCTTCCCCTCCCGTGGTCCTCGACGCCCTCCGTGACCGGGTCGAGCACGGCGTCTTCGGCTACACCGACTGGCGGAACGAGGACTTCCTCTCCGCGATCCGTCACTGGTTCGCCGTCCGGTACGGCACGGACATCGACACCGACCGGGTCGTGTACGCGCCCTCCGTGCTGAACCAGCTCTCCCAGCTGCTGCGGATGTGGACCGGACCCGGCGACGGCGTGGTCGTCCACACCCCCACGTACGACGGTTTCATCAAGGCGATCACCGGCCTCGGCCGCGATCTGCGCCCAGTGCCCGTCGGGGACGACGAGGCACTGGAACGGCAGCTCGCCCGGCCCGACAGCAAGGTCCTGGTGCTCTGCTCGCCCCACAACCCCACCGGCAGGGTGTGGACGCACGACGAGCTCAGCAGGACCGCCGAGCTCGCCGCACGGCACGGTGTCGCGGTCGTCAGCGACGAGATCCACGCCGACTTCGTACGCGACGGGGTGCACCTGCCCTGGACCCGCTACGGCACCGGCCGCTGGGCCCTGATCACCTCCGGCACCAAGGCGTTCAACTTCCCCGCCCTGAGCGGCTCGTACGGCATCGTCGGCGACCCCGCCGACCATGCCGAGTTCGTGCGCCGGATGGAGACCGGCGAGGGCCTCGCGTCGCCCGCCGTGCTGTCGCTGACCGCCCACATCGCCGCCTACCGCCGGGGCGGACCATGGCTGGACGACCTCAACGCCTATGTGGCCGGCAATCTGCGGATGCTCGCCGACCGGCTCGACGCGGCGTTCCCGCAACTCGGCTGGGAACCGCCGCAGGCCGGCTACCTCGCCTGGATCGACCTTCGCCCGCTCGGCATCGGCTCCCGCACCGAGGACGCGGTGCTCCAGCGTGAGCTCGTGGAACGGGAGAAGGTCGCGATCATGCCGGGAGCGGTCTACGGATGCGAGGGCTTCGTCCGTCTGAACGTCGGCTGTCCGCGCAGCAAGGCGGAACGCGGCGCGGACGCCCTGATCCGGGCGCTCGGCCGCGTCACCTGACGCCCCAGGGAGCCCGCGGGGCCACGGCGGGGGTACGGGTCTCCGGGTCGTAGCGTCGTGAAGCGGCTGCGATGATCCCCGTATGGGCACGAGTCCGGGGGACATCAGGCTGGCATCCGCCACCGGCCGCTGGGTGGTCCTGACGACCGTCCTCGGGTCCGGCATGGCATTGCTCGACTCCACCGTCGTCAACGTGGCACTGCCCCGCATCGGCAGGGACCTCGACGCCGACCTGGGCGTCCTCCAGTGGACCGTCAACGCCTACATGCTGACGCTGGCGGCGCTGATCCTGCTCGGCGGGGCACTCGGCGACCGTTACGGACGCCGCCGGATCTTCGTCCTCGGCGTGGTCTGGTTCGCCGTGGGTTCCCTGCTCTGCGGGATCGCGCCCAGCGGCGGCGTGCTGGTCGCCGCCCGCGCCCTCCAGGGCATCGGAGGCGCCCTCCTCACCCCTGGGTCGCTGGCCCTCATCCAGGCGAGCTTCCATCCCGACGACCGTTCGCGGGCCGTGGGTCTGTGGTCGGGGCTCGGCGGCGTCGGCGCGGCGATCGGACCCTTCGTCGGCGGCTGGCTGGTCGACGGGCCGGGCTGGCGCTGGGTGTTCCTGCTCAACGTGCCGCTGGCCGTCCTGTGTGTCCCGGTGGCGCTGCGCCACGTACCGGAGTCCCGCGACCCGAGGGCGACCGGCCGGTTCGACGTCCTGGGCGCGGCCCTGTGCGCGGCGGCGCTCGGGCTCGTCACCTACGCGCTCATCGAAGAGAGCGTGTGGGCGGGGCTCGCCGGCGTGTGCGTGGGAGCCGTGTTCGTGCTGGTCGAGCGGCGTACTGCGGAGCCGATGCTGCCGCTGTCGCTGTTCCGGATCCGCCAGTTCACCGCCGTGAACCTGGTGACGCTGTGCGTGTACGCGGCCTTCGGCGGCTTCTTCTTCCTCGTCGCGCTCCAGCTCCAGGTCGTGGCCGGATATACGGCCCTCGGCGCGGGCGCGGCACTGCTGCCGACCACCGCGCTGATGCTGCTGCTGTCCGCCCGCTCCGGGGAGCTGGGCGAACGCATCGGCCCGCGTATCCCGCTGACCGTCGGCCCGCTGCTCTGCGCCGTCGGCATGATGCTGATGCTCAGGGTCGGCGAGGACGCGTCGTACCTGGTCGACGTGCTGCCCGCCCTGGTGGTCATGGGCCTGGGCATGGTCACCCTGGTCGCCCCGCTGACCTCGACGGTCCTCGCGTCCGTGGAGATCGGCCGGGCGGGCATCGCGAGCGGCATCAACAACGCGGCGGCCCGTGCCGCGGGCCTGATCGCGGTGGCCGCCCTGCCGCTGCTCGCCGGCATGGGCCCCGAGGCGTACCGCTCGGCGACGGCGTTCGACGAGGCGTTCCGGCTCGCGATCCCGATGTGCGCGGGGGTCCTGGTGGCCGGGGCGCTGATCGCCTGGGGGACGGTGCGGGTGCCGCCGAAGGGTGCGGACGTGTGCCACCCGGAGTGCAAGGTCAACTGCGGGGTCGCGGCGCCGCCGCTCGAGCCGCAGGCACAGCAGAGGCGCTGAACCGCTCTCGGACCCGTCGCGGCCGTCCTTCGGCCGGTGGCCACGGAACACCGCCCGACCTGTGAGACTGGGGGCCATGTCGATCCACGAGAACCTGCTCGGGGGACCTCCCCCGACCCACCTGCCCGACGAGCCCGGACCGCGTGAACTCCTGGCCGACGGTACCCCCGCCGCCGAGGTCGCGGCGCAGTACCCGACCAGCTCGCTCGCCTGGGCGCAGCTGGCCGACGACGCCTTCGAGCGGGGCAGCGTCGTCGAGTCGTACGCCTACGCGCGCACCGGCTACCACCGCGGCCTCGACGCGCTGCGCCGCAACGGCTGGAAGGGCCACGGCCCGGTGCCGTGGGAGCACGAGCCCAACCGCGGCTTCCTGCGCGCCCTGAACGCGCTGGCCCGTGCCGCCGGGGCGATCGGCGAGAAGGAGGAGCACGAGCGCTGCACCACGTTCCTGCGCGACTCCTCACAGACCGCCGCGGACACGCTGGGCTGAACCGTCACGGCAGGGGCCTGCCCCCGCCGTGACCGGGTCCGCGGGCCGGCGACCTGGAACCAGGGTCGCCGGCCCGCGGCCGGTACGATCGCACACACTGCCGATTCAGGGATCACAGCCGGTGAGAGGCCCCCACCTTCCTCTCCCCCCAACACCGGCCGACCAGGGGAGAGATCTGTCTTGGGCCAGCGTGCCGCCGCCCGCAACGGGCGCAGCCGCAGACGGAGCCGCCGGAACACGGGCCGACGCCGTCCGACCGGACCGATACTTCTGCTGGGCGTCTGCCTCGCCCTCATGTCGGTGGGCGCCGGTGCCGCCCTCGCCCACTGGAGCGGCGGGCCGCCCCCCGCCCAGGCGGCCGACCAGGCCGAGCTCGCGCCGCTGATGTCGAAGGACCCGGCACCGGAGCCGTCGGCCTCGCCCTCGCCGGTGCGCAGCCCCAGCAGTTCGCCGAAGCCGAAGCCGAAGCCGTCACCTTCCCCCTCGGCCAAGAACAAGCCGCCGAGCGTGCCGGCGTCGGGGCCGGGCACGTTCACCGTCGCCCAGTCGTCAGGGACGGCGACCGGCACCGGCACGCTGCGCCGCTACAAGGTGGAGGTCGAGGACGGCATCGACGTGTCCGCCCAGCAGGCGGCCGCCGAGATCCAGCAGATCCTGGCCCATCCGCGCGGCTGGGCCGGCAACGGCCGTGGCCGCTTCCAGCTGGTGTCCTCGAACGCCGACTTCGTGATCAGGATCGCCACACCGGCCACCGCGGACAAGCTCTGCCTCGCCGTGGGTCTGAACACCCGTGGTGAGCTGAACTGCGAGACCACCGAGGGCGTCGTGGTGAACCTGCGGCGCTGGCTGCTGGGCTCCCCGACGTTCGCCGGCACGCCCGCCGAGTACCGGCACCTGATCATCAACCACGAGGTCGGGCACGAGATCGGCATCCGGCAGCACATGGGCTGTCCCGGCCCCGGTGAACCCGCCCCGGTGATGATGCAGCAGATCAAGGGCCTGAACGGCTGCCTCTCCAATGCGTGGCCCTATGACGACGACGGGACATATCTCTCCGGACCGCCGGTGTGATCCTCGGCTTATGATGCGAGTGGGGACCGGGGCCCACACCGAACAGGAAGGGGCGGACCGCTACCCGGATGTCGAGGAGACAGCAATGTCACATGACTCCGCCCCGAATCTGGACTTCGCGGGCACCACGCCGTACGAGGACTACGTCCAGGCGGACGTCCTCACCCACCTCCAGCATCCGCGGTCGGACGACCCGGGCGAGATGGTCTTCCTGGTCACCACCCAGGTCATGGAGCTGTGGTTCACCGTCGTGGTCCACGAGTGGGAGACCGCTGCACGCGCCCTGCGCGAGGACCGGATCCCCGTGGCGATGGACGCGCTGAAGCGGTCGGTACGGGAGCTGGAGGCCCTCAACGCCTCCTGGAAGCCCATCGCCAACCTGACGCCCGCGCAGTTCAACGCCTACCGTGACGCCCTCGGTGAGGGCTCCGGCTTCCAGTCGGCGATGTACCGGCGGATGGAATTCCTGCTCGGGGACAAGTCCGCCTCCATGCTGGTGCCGCACCGGGGCGCCCCGCGCGTCCACGCGGAACTGGAGAAGGCCCTGCACGAGCCGAGCCTCTACGACGAGGTGCTGCGGCTCCTCGCCCGCCGCGGGTACGCGGTGCCCGCCGAGGTGCTGGAGCGTGACCTGGCGCAGAAGTACGAGCCGTCGGAGGCGGTCGAGCACGTCTGGGCCGAGGTCTACGGCGGCGACGACCAGGACACCGAACTGGTGCGTCTCGGCGAGGCGCTGACGGACGTCGGCGAGCTGGTGTGGCGATGGCGCAACGACCACCTGGTGGCGACCCGGCGGGCCATGGGCTCGAAGGTCGGCACAGGCGGCTCCGCCGGTGTCTCGTGGCTCGAGAAGCGTGCCCGCAAGAACGTCTTCCCCGAGCTGTGGACGGCGCGCAGCCATGTCTGAGTCCCTGGCCCAGCGGGCCGCGGCGCTCGACGCCGCAGACGAACTGGCCGGTGCCCGGAAGCTGTTCGCCCTCGACGAGGCGGTCTACCTCGACGGCAACTCGCTCGGCGCGCTGCCCGCGCACGTCCCCGACCGCGTCGCCGATGTGGTGAACCGGCAATGGGGGCAGTTGCGTATCCGTTCCTGGACGGAAGGCGACTGGTGGAGCGCGCCCGAGCGGATCGGTGACCGGATCGCGCCGCTGGTCGGCGCGGCGCCCGGGCAGATCGTGGTCGGCGACTCCACGAGCGTCAACGTCTTCAAGGCCGTCGTGGGCGCCGTACGGTTGAACGAAGACCCGGCACGGACGGACATCCTCGTCGACGCGACGACTTTCCCGACGGACGGGTACATAGCGTCTTCGGCGGCCAGGATGACCGGTCGCCGTATCGTTCCCGTCGATCCGGCCGACCTGACGTCGGCACTCGGCCCCACCACGGCGGTGGCGCTCGTCAACCATGTCGACTACCGCTCGGGCCGGCTGCACGACCTGCCCGGTCTCACGGCGGCCGTCCACGACGCGGGGGCCCTCGCGGTCTGGGACCTGTGCCACAGCGCGGGCGCCCTGCCGGTGGGACTCGACGCGCACGGCGTCGACCTGGCCGTCGGCTGCACCTACAAGTACCTGAACGGCGGGCCCGGTTCGCCCGCGTACCTGTACGTCGCCGAGCGCCACCAGGCGTCCTTCGACTCGCCGCTGCCCGGCTGGACGTCGCACGCCGACCCGTTCGCCATGACGCCCGGCTACGAGGCGGCCGACGGGTCGACCCGCGGCCGGGTTGGCACACCGGACATCCTGTCCATGCTGGCCCTCGAAGCGGCGCTCGAGGTCTGGGACGGGATCGGGATCGAGACGGTGAGGGCGAAGAGCCTGGCGCTGACGGACTTCTTCCTGGAGTGCGTCGACGCCTACGTCCCGGCCGGACGGGTCACGTCCCTGACACCCGCGGAGCACGCAGAGCGGGGGAGCCAGGTGGCGCTGCGGTGCGAGGACGCGCCGCGGGTCATGGAGACCCTGACGGCCAGGGGCGTCGTGGGCGACCTGCGCCGCCCGGACGTCCTGCGCTTCGGCTTCACACCGCTGTACGTGGGCTTCGCCGACACGGAGCGCGCGGCGCGCGTCCTGGCGGAGGTCCTCGCCGGCTGAGCCCGGTCCACCCCGGGGGACGCCCAGTCTCCCGGGGTGGCTCCGGTCGTCGGAGCCGCCGCGGGCGGGGCGCCGCCGGCCGTGGGCGAAGCTGGTAGCGTCCGCGCTGGTCAGGTGGAACAGGCCACCCCCACGGGACTGTTGGAGCAGCACATGCCGGACCCCGTCGCCCGTGACGCCGCCGAGGAAGCGTCGGCGATGTCGCATCCTGCCGTCGCGCCGGACGTATCCGTCGCCTACGGGGAGCATCCCGACCAGGTCGTCGACTTCTACGCGCCGCGCAGCGGGCACGCCACCGTGCCGCTGGTGGTCGTGCTGCACGGCGGCGCCTGGCGGGCGCCGTACGACCGGCGGCATGTGACGCCGTTCGCCGACTTCCTGGCGCGCCGCGGGCTCGCCGTCGCCAACGTCGAGTACCGCCGCGGACGGGAGATCCCTGGCCAGCGCGGGGACGGGCCGGTCGCCGGACGGTGGCCGGAGACGTTCGACGACGTGGCCGCCGCGATGGACGCCCTGCCGGACCTGGCGCGGCAGGCGCTGCCGCAGGCCGACCCGCGGCGGACCGTCGTGACCGGGCACTCCGCCGGAGGCCACCTCGCGCTGTGGGCCGCCGCCCGGCACGTCCTGCCGGCCGGCTCGCCGTGGCGGCTGGCCGCGCCGCCGCCACTGCGCGGTGTCGTCGCGCTGGCCCCGATCGCCGATTTCGACGCGGCCGTGGAGCTGGGCGTGTGCGGCGGCGCCGTACGGCAACTGCTGGGCGGCGAGGCGCAGTACGACGAGCGCGCCCCGCACGGCGATCCTGCCGTCCTGCTGCCGACCGGCATCGCGACGGTCGTGGTGCAGGGCCGTACGGACGTCGTCGTGCCGCCGGCCGTCGCGGAGGCGTTCGTGGACGCGGCGGCGAAGGCGGGCGAGACCGTCGGATGGACGCTCCTCGAAGAGGTCGGGCATTTCCCGCTGATCGACCCGGCGGCCGACGCGTGCGCCGTGGTCGCCGAGGAGATCGCCCAACTGGCCTGGTGAGCCTGTGGAAAGAGCCCGACCGGGCTCGTTGAACCCTTGCGGACAGAAGCTGACCGCAAGGGTTCATACGTTCTTCCCATGACGAATCTCGTGACCGGAGCAACCGGAACAGTAGGCCGCCAGGTGGTCGCGGAGCTTCTCCGCCGTGGACAGTCCGTCCGTGCCCTGACCCGCGACCCCGCGAAGGCCGACTTCCCCGACGGCGTCGAGGTCGTGCGGGGCGACCTCACCGATGCCGAGACCCTGGCCCCCGCCCTGGAGGGCGTCACCGGCCTGCACCTGATCACCTTCGGCGGCCCCTACTTCGCGCCGCTGGAGACCGGCCCGCGCATCCTTCAGCTGGCGAAGGCGGCCGGCGTGCGGCGGATCACCGTGCTGCACGGCGGCGGCCCGAGCCTGCTGGAGGACGCGGTCCGGGAGAGCGACTTCGCCTGGACGGTGCTGATGCCGGTGGAGTTCATGGCGAACGCCCTGGAGTGGGCCGACGGCATCCGCACCGACGGCGAGGTGCGCGAACCGTTCGCCGGCAGGCTCAGCGCCATGGTCCACGAGGCCGACATCGGCGCGGTCGCGGCGGTCGCCCTCACCGAGGACGGACACGCGGGGCAGGAGTACGTGATCACCGGCCCCCAGGTGCTGACGCTGGAGGACAAGGTCGACGCGCTCGCCGCCGCCCGGGGCAGGAAGATCCGGCTCGTCGAACTGAGCGAGCAGCAGGCGGTCGAGCAGTGGAAGGCGGCAGGGCAGCCGGAGGACGTCATCGGCTTCCTGCTGGAGGCGTACGGCAACACACCGCCCGTCGGCCGTACCGTCGTCGACACCGTCGAGAAGGTCACCGGGCGGCCGGCCCGGACCTTCGCCGAGTGGGCCGAGGAGCACGCGGACACCTTCCGGAGCTGACGCGGCACGGGTACGGCAGGGTCTCCTGAGCGGCCCTGCCCGTACCCGTCATACCTGAGAGCTACGCCGCAGGTGCGCTCCTCGGCGGGACGCGGGTGACGGGCCCCGCTTCATAACTTCTGGTCCTGACACAGCGATCCGGACCGGAAGGAACCCCATGGCGTCCCGCCTTCGGCGCACTCTGCTCGCCGGCCTCGTCACCGCCGCCGTCGCCGTTCCGGTGTCGGCCGCGGCCCGGCCCTCCGCCGTCCCGGCGCCGCCGCCCGCCGCCGTCGGGAGGCTGACCTTCGGCGAACTCCCGCGGCTGGAGGACCGGTTCAGCACAAACCGCGACAACATCCGTGCGGCAGCGCGGGCCGCCGCCGCTCACGGCGACCGCGGACGGGCGGCCTCGCTGCGGGAAATGGCGGCGGGCGGGCGGCAGTTCCTGACGTTCGACGGACGGGACGGCGGCCGCAGCGCCGAGGTGTTCGGGGATCTCGCCCACGCCGACCGGGTCGCCGTCCTCGTCCCCGGCTCCGACACCGACCTCGACACCTACGCACGCTTCCGCGCCGGGGCCGTGGCGCTCCACGACGCAGTACGGCAGGTGGGCGGGCCACGCACGGCGGTCGTCGCCTGGCTCGGTTACGCCACCCCCGCGACCGTCGGCACCGATGTGCTGACGACCGGCCGGGCGGACGACGGTGTCTCACAACTGCGCTCGTTCGTCCGCCAGTTGCGTACGGCGCTGCCGCATGCGGAGCTGTCGCTGCTGTGCCACTCGTACGGTTCCGTCGTGTGCGCACGCGCCGCGCACCGGCTCGACGTCGACGACATCGCCCTCTACGGCAGCCCGGGCACGGGCGCCGACTCGGTGCGCGACCTGCGGACGCCTGCCACCGTCTGGGCCGGGCGGGGCGACGACGACTGGATCGCGCACGTGCCCCATGTGCGGCTCGAACTTCCCGGCACGGACGTAGGTCTCGGCGCCGACCCGGTCTCCGCCGCCTTCGGCGCCCGGGTCTTCGACGCCGGCGACGGCGGGCACAGCGACTATCTGAAGCCCGGCACGACCGCCCTGGGGAACCTCGCGCTCATCGCCGTGGGCCGCACCGGCGAGGTGACCCGTGCGTGAACTCGCGCGCCGCATCGACGCGGCGACCCCACCAGGACGGGACCGGGCCGTCGACGCGCTGCGCGCGATCGCCGTACTCGGAGTCGTCCTCGGGCATTGGCTGGTCACCGCGCTCGTCAGCGACGGTGGGGCGCTGCAGGGGACGAGCCCTCTGGCGCACCTGCCCCGACTTGCCCCCGTGTCCTGGGCGTTCCAGACCCTGGCGGTGTTCTTCCTGGTCGGCGGATACGTGGCCACCCGCAGCCACGCCCGTGCGCGGGCCCTCGGGACCGGCTACCGGCAGTGGCTCGGCAGTCGCCTCGCCCGGCTCTTCGGGCCCGTCGTGGCCGTCCTCACCCTGTGGACGGTCGCCGCGGTGGCGATGCTCGCCGGCGGGACGGCTCCCGGGACGCTGCGGACCCTGCTGACGCTGGTCCTGTCGCCCCTCTGGTTCCTGCTGGTCTTCGCCGCGCTGACCGCCGCGACCCCTCTCGTGGCGCGGCTGCATCCGCTGTGGCCGCTGGCGGTGGTGCTGCACGTGGACCTCTTCCGGTTCGGCTTCGGCGCGCCCGCCTCGCTCGGCTGGATCAATGTGGCGGCGGGCTGGCTCGTCCCGTACTGCCTGGGCGCCACGTGGGCGCGCGGCGGACTGCGCGGCCGGGCCACCGGATGGGCGCTGCTCGGGGCAGGCGCCGCCGCGACCGCCGGGCTCGTGGCGTGGGCCGGATACCCGGCGTCCATGGTCGGCGTTCCGGGAGCGGCCGTCTCCAACCTGAACCCGCCGACGCTCGCGGCCGTCACCTTCGGCCTCGCGCAGTGCGGCGCGGCGCTGCTGCTGCTCGGCCCGCTGCGCCGGGCGATGCGGCGGCCCGTGCTCTGGGCGGCCGTCGCCCTGCTGAACCTGTCGGCGATGACCGTTTTCCTGTGGCATCAGACGGCGTTGATGACCGTCACCGCCCTCGGGCTGCTCGCCGGCGCGCCCCTGCCCGGACTGCACACCGTCCCCGACGGCCCGGCGTGGGTGGCCGCCCGGACGGCCTGGCTGCCGGTGTTCGCCGCGGCGCTCGCGGTGTGCCTGGCCGCGTTCCGTACGTACGAGCAGAGGCGGCCCGGCACGTTCGAGCAGAGGCGGCGCGGTCGCGGTTCGACCGTGGTGCGCAGGTCGGCCCCCGCGAGGAGGAGCAGGACGCATGTCTAGGGTGGGGCCGATGAAGACGACGGCCGCCCGCACCGCCCTCAGGGACGCCGGGCGTGTCCTTTGCACCGCCCTGACGGACGCCGCGCGTGCGCTCCGCGGCGACCTGGGCGCCCAGGGGCATGACCCGCTGCCTCCCATGCGCGGGCCACGGTGGCTGCGCCGGCTGCCGCACGTCGTCGTGGTGTGGGTCGCGGTCGTCCTCGGCGTCGCGCACGGGGACCACCTCGTCGGCGGCTACAGCATGGCGCCCCCGAACGCGGTGCCGCTCGCGGTCGCCCTCGTCGGTGCGGTCGTGCTCGCCATGTTCCGGCCGGTGGCCGGCTGGTGGCTGTCCATGGCGGTCACCGCGCTCGGCGCCGAGTTCGGAAAGACGTACGGGTTCGGGCCCGACGGGCCGTGGCCCTGGCCGCTCACCGGGATGCTGGCGCACGCCCTGGTGCTGCTGCTGCTGACCCTTCGGGTGCGGACCCGGGTGGCCGTCGAGGCGCTGGTGCTCAGCGTGCTGCTGGGGCTCGCCGCCGAGATGATGTCGGGGGACCATCCGCACACCTCGTCGGTGCCGCTCTCCGCGGTCGTCTTCACCGTCGCCGTCGTCCTCGGTTCCGCGCTGCGCGGGATGCGCGAGGCACGCGGGCGGCTCGTCGAGCAGGAGGTGCTCACCGCTGAGGAGCGCACCCGCCGCACCGTCCTCGAGGAGCGCAGCCGGATCGCGCGCGAACTGCACGACGTCGTCGCCCACCACATGTCGGTGATCTCGATCCAGGCGCAGGTCGCCCCGCACCTGGTGCAGGACCCGCCGGACGAACTCCGGGAGAACCTGGCGGGCATACGGCAGAACGCCCTCGACGCGCTCACCGAACTCCGCCGGGTGCTGGGCGTCCTCCGCTCGGAGAACCCGGAAGCGGCGGAGACCACCCCACACGCCCCGCTGCCCACCCTCGCCCGCCTCGACGCCCTCGTCGAGAACGCCCGCGCCGCCGGACTGACCGTGCGGTGCGCCACGACCGGCGAGGTGCGTCCGCTGCCGCCGGGCGTGGAACTGTCCGCGTACCGCATCGTGCAGGAGGCGCTGAGCAACGCGATCCGCCACGCGCCCGGTACGGCCGTAAGGATAGAGCTCGCCCACACCGCGCCCGGACTGCGCGTCAAGGTCGTCAACGCAGCGCCGCTCGCACCCGCGCCGCCGTCCCCGGGCGCCGGGCACGGGCTGCTCGGGATGCGTGAACGTGCCGCCATGCTGGGCGGCGACCTCGCCGCCGGGCCCACCCCGGGCGGTGGCTACGAAGTGACCGCCCTTCTACCCACGGAGCAGCCGACATGACGATCCGGGTCCTGATCGCCGACGACCAGATGATGGTCCGTCAGGGCTTCACGGTGCTGCTGAACGCGGAGCCGGACCTCGAGGTCGTCGGCCAGGCCGTCGACGGCCTCGACGCCGTCACCAAGGTCGCCGAGACGCTGCCCGACGTCGTGCTGATGGACATCCGGATGCCCGAACTCGGCGGCATCGAGGCCACCCGCCGGATCACCGCCGACCTCCCCGGCGTAAAAGTGCTGGTGCTGACCACGTTCGACCTCGACGAGTACGTCTACGAGGCGCTCCGCGCCGGCGCGTCCGGTTTCCTGCTGAAGGACGCATCCGCGGACGAACTGGCGAACGCGGTCAGAGTGATCGCGGGCGGGGACGCGCTCCTCTCGCCGAACATCACCAAGCGGCTGATCGCCGAGTTCTCCCGTACGACCGGTGCACCCCGCGCGCCCCTCAAGGAGCGGATCGGTGACCTGACCGAGCGCGAGACGGAGGTGCTGTCGCTGATCGCGCAGGGCCTGTCGAACGCGGAGATAGCGGGCGCGCTGGTCGTCGCAGAGCAGACCGTGAAGACCCACGTGAGCCGGGTCCTGGTGAAGCTCGGGCTCCGCGACCGCACCCAGGCGGCGGTCTTCGCCTACGAGACGGGCCTCGTTCGTCCCGCCGGTTACTGAAACCCCGGCCCCACCAGGTAGTACTCAAGGCGGACGCCCCAGGATCCGCAGTGATGCTGACGACCGGGGCCATCACGCCCGCTTACCTTCATTACGTGACCCAGAAGACCCGCAGCCCCGAATACGACCTGGCCCAAGGAGCGCTCAGCGGCCTCCGCCAGGACCTCTTCCACGACGCGTTCGCCTACCGGCCGCTGCCGCCGCTGAGCGCCGAAGGGCCGCTGGTCCGCCGGCTGCCGGGTGAGCGGATACGCAGCGGCGCGGTGTGGCTGCCGCACGCCGTGGTGCTGTTCCTCGCCCTGTTCACACTGCTGCTCGCCTACGCCGACGACGAGGGCGGCCTCGCCTTCGTCATCGGCGGGTTCGTCCCCGCGGCGGCTGTCGTGATGACCCTGGTCAGGCCCGTGGGCGCCTGGTGGGTGTCGATCGTGAGCACCCCGTTCGTGGCGGTGCTGGGCTCCTGGAACGACTGGCCCTGGGCGCCCGCCGGGTTCCTGTCCCATCTGACCGTGATGATCGTGGTGGCCCTGCGGACCCGCCCCCGGACGGCCGGCTGGATGTGGCTGGTCACCGCTGCGTACGGGATGTTCGCCGACACGGTGATCAGCCGGGGCTACGGTCCCGGCGCGGCGCCCATGCTGTTCGCCTCCGCGGTCCTGCTGCTGATGGTGAGCATGATCCTGGTCCGCCGTGAGGCGAAGCAGGAGGTCGCCGCCCAGCAGACGGTCACCGCCACCGAGCGGGACCGGCGCACCCTGCTGGAGGAGCGCACCACCATCGCCCGCGAGCTGCACGACGTGGTCGCCCACCACATGTCGGTCGTCGCCATCCAGGCGGAGGCCGCCCCCTACCGGGTGGAGAACCCGCCGGAGGAGCTGGAGAAGGCGTTCGCCACGATCCGCGAGAACGCGGTGGCCGCGCTCACGGAACTGCGCCGCATCCTCGGCGTCGTACGGGCGGAGGACTACCAGGCCCCTGACGCGCCCCAGCCCGTCCTCGCCGACCTCGACAACCTGCTCTCCAACGTCCGCGAGGCGGGCCTGGAGACCGAGAAGACGGTCACGGGAGCGGTGCGCGAGCTGCCGCAGGGCGTCGAGCTGTCGGCGTACCGGATCATCCAGGAGGCGCTCAGCAACGCGCTCCGGCACGCACCCGGCTCGACCGCGAAGATCGAGGTCTCCTACGTGCTCGGCGGTCTGGGCCTGCGGATCGTCAACACGCCGCCGCAGGGTCCGGTCAAGGCCTCGCCGGGAGCGGGACACGGCATCACCGGCATGCGGGAGCGTGTGACGATGCTGAACGGTGAGATGACCGCGGCGCCCACAGAAGAGGGCGGGTACGAGGTCACCGCCTTCATCCCCGTCGCCGCCATCCCCGCCGAGGAGACGTCATGACGATCCGTGTGCTCATCGTCGACGACCAGATCATGGTCCGCGAGGGCTTCTCGGTCCTGTTGAACGCCATGCCCGACATCGAGGTCGTCGGCGAGGCCGTCAACGGCCGCGAAGCCGTCTCCAAGGTCGCCGAACTGGCCCCCGACGTGGTGCTGATGGACATCCGCATGCCGGAGCTGAACGGCATCGACGCCACCCGCGAGATCGTCGCGGCGGACGGCGGCGCCAAGGTGCTCGTGCTCACCACCTTCGACCTGGACGAATACGTGTACCAGGCGCTGCGCGCGGGAGCCTCCGGGTTCCTGCTGAAGGACGCCTCCGCCCGGCAGCTCGCCGACGGCGTCCGCGTGGTGGCCGCCGGCGAGGCGCTGCTCGCGCCGACCGTCACCCGCCGGCTGATCACCGAGTTCTCCAAGCTCTCCGAGACACCGCGCCCCGCCGCGATGACCCAGGTCGCCGACCTGACCGAGCGCGAGACCGAGGTCCTGGTCCTGATCGCGCAGGGCCTGTCGAACGCCGAGATCGCCTCGCACCTGGTCGTCGCGGAGTCGACCATCAAGACGCATGTGAGCAGGGTCCTCGTGAAACTGGGGCTCAGGGACCGCACCCAGGCGGCGGTCTTCGCGTACGAGGCGAGGCTGGTCACACCCTCGTAGGGAGGGTTAGCGTCCGGGCATGGACGCGCTCTTCGAACCCTGGTCCCCCCAGTTCGTGGCCGACCCCTACCCCGCCTTCGCGGAACTGCGGGAGCGGGGCCGGGTGCACTGGTACGAGCCGACACGGCAGTGGCTCGTGCCGCATCACGCGGACGTGTCGGCGCTGCTGCGGGACCGGCGGCTGGGGCGGACGTATCTGCACCGCTTCACCCACGAGGAGTTCGGCCGCACTCCGCCGCCCGCCGCGCACGAGCCGTTCCACACCCTCAACGACCACGGTCTGCTGGACCTCGAGGCCCCGGACCACACCAGGATCCGGCGGCTCGTGACCAAGGCGTTCACCCCGCGGACCGTGCAGGCGCTGGAGCCGGTCGTACAGCGGCTGGCGGCCGGCCTGGTCGCCGACTTCAAGGAGGCGGGCGGCGGCGACCTGCTCGCCGAGGTCGCCGAGCCGCTTCCGGTGGGCGTGATCGCCGAGATGCTGGGCGTCCCGGAGTCCGACCGGCCGCTGCTGCGGCCCTGGTCCGCCGACATCTGTGGGATGTACGAGCTGAACCCGTCGGACGAGACGGCGGCGCGGGCGGTGCGGGCCTCTACCGAATTCAGCGCGTACCTGCGGGAGCTGATCGCCGTGCGGCGTGAGCGGCCGGGCGACGACCTGGTCTCCGCGCTCATCGCCGCCCACGACGAGGGTGACCGGCTCAGCGAGCAGGAGATGATCTCCACCTGTGTGCTGCTGCTGAACGCGGGCCACGAGGCGACCGTCAACACGACGGCCAACGGGTGGTGGACGCTCTTCCGCCATCCCGACCAACTGGCGGCGCTGCGGGCGGACCACTCACTGTTGTCCACAGCTGTGGAAGAACTGATGCGTTACGACACCCCGCTCCAGCTCTTCGAACGCTGGGTGCTCGACGACATCGAGATCGACGGCGTCGTGGTGCCGCGCGGCTCGGAACTGGCACTGTTGTTCGGCTCCGCGAACCGTGACGGGGCCCGCTTCGACCGCCCCGACACGCTGGACCTGTCGCGCGCGGACAACCCGCATGTGAGCTTCGGCGCGGGCATCCACTACTGCCTGGGCGCACCGCTCGCGCGCATCGAACTGGCGGCGTCGTTCGGAGAACTGCTGCGTCGGTGCCCGACCATGCGCCTCGCGGCGGAGCCGCGGTGGAAGGGCGGGTTCGTGATCCGAGGCCTGGAGGACCTGCGGGTCGAGCTGTGACGTCGGGCCGACCACTGCGCGGGGCTGTTCCCCTCCCCGCCCCTTCCCGCTGTGCCGATGTGCGGCTCCGCCGCGTGGCGGGCAGACCCCATTACCGCGCTTCGCCCGGTGCCCTCGATCTCCCCCTTCGGCCTGGCGGCCGTGGAAGGTGCCCCCAGGCGGGCTGTATTTCGCTGCACGAAATCAGCCTCGCCGGGCGGAGGTATTTCCAGCCCCGCCGGCGATTGAGGCGCGGGGTCCGGGGTCAGAGCCCCCGAAAACACCGCGCGGAGCGCGGTGGCGGGTCCGGGCGGAGCCGGTGGGGCCCGGGGCTCGCCCCGGTCTCGGGGAGGGGCGGGGTGGGGAAACGCCGCGGTCGTCGCCACCGCCGGCGCCGCTACTTCGTTTCCAGGTCCCGCCTGCGGAAGCCCTCGAGGCCCACCCCCACCAGTCCCGCCGCGACCAGCGTCAGCACCACCATCGGGGTCCAGCTCATCGGTGCGGCAGGCAGCTGGGGGACGTGCCCGAACGGGGACAGGTCGCTCATCCAGCCGGGGAACTGCAGCAACTGCCCCAGGTACCCGACCACGAAGGCGTACACCGGCACGATCCAGGCCGCCGCGCTCGCCCTCGGGAACCAGCCGAAGAGCACGACGGCGACGCCGACCGTGACCCACAGCGCCGGCGCGTAGGCGAGCGCCGCGGTCACCAGGTCGAGGAACAGCCCCGCGTCGGACGCCGACGCGGCGCCCGCGATCCCGAAGCCGACCCCGGCCAGGAGCAGCAGCGCGGTGCCGCCCGCCATGGCCACGGCCAAGTGGCTGCTCACCCAGCGGGTACGGGACAGCCCGGTCGCGAGCAGCGGCTCCGCCCGGCCCGCGGTCTCCTCGGCGCGCGGCCGCAGCGCCGCCATCACCACGTACACGGCCGCGACGACGGAGAGCACGACCATGACCATCGAGGCGAACGACTCCGCCACCGAGGCGCCGCCGACCTCCTTGAGCGCCTCCTGGATCTGGTCGATGTTCTTGAGCATGTCCTCCGCGTCGCCGAGGATCGACCCGTACATCACGCCCATGAGGAACAGGCCCGCGCCGAACCCGGTCAGCATGCCGCGGTGCAGCCGCAGGGCGAAGCCGAACGGCCGGCCCAGCGCGTCCGACGCCACCGCGCCGCCGAGCCGCGACGCCCGCAGGCCCGCGCCCACGTCCCGCCGGGTGGACAGCACGAAGCCCGCGGCGGCGCACAGCACGGCGAGCACCAGGCACAGCAGCAGCGGCCACCAGCGGTTGTCGACGTACACGTACGTGCGCTGTGCCCAGCCGATCGGCGACAGCCAGGCGAGCGCCCCGTCGCCGCCCACGTCGCCCGCCGCGCGCAGGACGTACGCGACGCCGACGACGGCGAGTGCCATGCCAAAGGCGCCTCGGGTGTGCGCGGTGATCTGCGCCGTGACGGCGGCGACGGCGGCGAAGGTGATGCCCACGGCGGCGTGCGCGAAGCCGTAGAGCAGCGAGTCGCCGGTGTCGATGCCCTCGATGCCCATGCCGCCGAGGGTGAACGCGAGCAGCAGGGCGAGGACCACATTGGCGAGGACCGCGAGGGCGAGCGCCGCGGCCAGGTGCGCGTGCCGTCCGACGACGGTGGAGCGCACCAGTTCCGCGCGGCCCGTCTCCTCCTCGTTGCGGGTGTGCCTGGTGACGATCAGGACGCTCATCAGGCCGACCATCACGGCCATGAAGCCGAGCATCTGGTGGCCCAGCATCGCGCCGAAGTTGTAGTCGTCCAGGTAGTGGCGCGGTCCTGTCATGGCGAGCCCGGCGGGGCCGTCCATCGTCGTCACGACCGCGGCACGGTCCACCGGATCGGCGTACAGCGTCTTGTAGTTGCTCGCCGTCGACACGGTGCCGACGACCAGCGCGAGGATCCACACGGTCAGCCGGACGCGGTCCCTGCGCAGACCGAAGCGGAGCAGGCCGATCGTGCCGGCGAGCGCGTTGCCGCCGTCCGCGGTGCGGGAGGCGGTGGGCGCCTCGGTGGCGGTGGCCGTGCTCATCGGGCTGCTCCGTCGTCGGCGAGGCGGGGCGTGCCGTCGGCTGCGGCGCCGTGTCCGTTCGCGCCCAGCTCGTCGCCGTAGTGGCGCAGCATCAGCTCTTCGAGCGTCGGGGGGTGGCTGACGAGGCTGCGGACGCCGAACTCGGAGAGCCTGCGGATCGCACCGTCCAGCTGATCGCCGTCGACGGCGAACCTCACCCGCCCGCTGTCGGTCCGCAGGTCGTGCACGCCCGGCAGTTCGGCCAGGCCGCTGACCGGGCGGGCCGTCTCCGCCTCGACCGTCGTACGCGTCAGGTGCCGCATCTCGCTCAGCGTCCCGGACTGCACGATCTTCCCCTGCCGGATGATGCTGACCCGGTCGGCGAGCTTCTCCACCTGGGCCAGGATGTGGCTGGAGAGCAGCACGGTCCGGCCCGCGGCCTTCGCCTCTGAGATGACGTCCTGGAAGACGACCTCCATCAAAGGGTCGAGACCGGCGGTCGGTTCGTCGAGCAGCAGCAGCTCGGCGTCGGACGCGAGCGCGGCGACGATGGCCACCTTCTGCCGGTTGCCCTTGGAGTAGGCCCGGCCCTTCTTCGTCGGGTCCAGGTCGAACCGTTCGACGAGTTCGTCGCGGCGCCGCTTGTCGATGCCGCCGCGCAGCCGGCAGAGCAGGTCGATGGCCTCGCCGCCGGTGAGCCCCGGCCACAGCTCGACGTCACCGGGGACGTAGGCGAGGCGCCGGTGCAGTTCCACGGCGTCGCGCCAGGGGTCCTTGCCGAGCATCTGGGCCGCGCCCGAGTCGGCGCGCAGCAGCCCGAGCAGAACCCGGACGGTGGTCGACTTCCCCGCGCCGTTGGGCCCGAGGAAGCCGTGGACCTCACCGGTCTCGACCGCGAGGTCGAGGCCGTCCAGCGCGCGTGTCCGCCCGAACGACTTGTGGAGTCCGCAGACGGTGATGGCCTTCGTCATGGTTCAGAACGTACGTTGAATTCACAAATTTGTGAAGTTAAGGAAGCGTATAAACTCGGGTCAGGACCGTGACAAGGGGAGATGATCCGGTGGTGACCGAACAGACCACGGCAGCGCAGCGGCCGCGCGACGACGACGCGGTGTCCGCATTCGTGGAGCGTTTCGCCGCCCAGCTCGTCGAAGCGGGCATGACCCGGATGCCGGCCCGCGTCTTCGCCGCCCTGCTCTCCTCGGACTCGGGCGTGATGACCTCGGCCGAGCTCGGGCAGCAGCTCCAGGTCAGCCCTGCCGCGGTCTCCGGGGCGATCCGCTACCTCGCCCAGGTCAACATGGTCTCCCGCGAGCGGGAACCGGGTTCCCGCCGCGACCGTTACCGCGTGCACAGCAACCAGTGGTACGAGGCGCTCACCAACCGGGACCAGATCCTCAAGCGCTGGGAGCACACCCTGCGGGAGGGTGTGGTGAGCCTCGGCCCCGAGACGGGCGCGGGTCGCCGGATGTCCGAGACGCTGGAGTTCTTCCAGTTCCTGGAGAAGGAGCTCGCCCTGCTCATGGAGCGCTGGCGCGAGCACCGCGACCAGCTCTACGGCGCGGCCTGACCCGGCGCGGGCGGGTGGCCGCCCCTGCCCGGCCCGCCGACGTCCGTTCCGCCGGGCCGTGCACCTCGGCCCGCCCACGTCCGTCTGGTCGGGCGCCCGCGCACCTTGGCCCGCCGACACCCGCGCGTCCGCCCGACGTCGGCCCGCCGACACCCGCCCGTCCGCCCGACGTCGGCCCGCAGGGCGCCTGTGTACCGAGCCCGACGGGCGTCCGCCGAGGCTGGCCCATCGGCTGTCGGCCGACGTCTGCCCGCGGTCGGCTGCCGGCGTCAGCAGGCCGGGCGCCCGCGGACCTGGCCGGTCCCATTCCTCCCGTCGGGGTCCGCCGGGGTCAGCCCGCCGGGGCCGCCACCGGCAGCGTCAGCCCCCACGCCCCCGCCCGCACCGTCCACGTCCGCGTCCTCACCGGGCCGGTGACGTGCGCGTCGGCCCGGTAGCGGAAGTCCGGGCCGGAGACCGTGATGGAGAGGGCGCTCGCGCGCAGAGGCTCGGCGGTCGCGCCGTGGCGTACGACGACCTCCGCGCGGCCGCCCGGGCCGGCACGGACGGTCACGTCCTCGACGGGGCGGTCCAAGTCGCACATCAGGACCCCGTCCGCCTCCACGCGCAGCCGGTGGGTGCGGACCGGCGCGGCGGAAGGGGCGGGGCGCACCAGGGTGCGTACGAGGGAGCGGGCCGTCGTCCACACCGAGGCGCCGTCCACAAGCGGCGCCGGGCGGGCCGCCGGGATCGCCAGGTCGCCCAGGACCACCCCGTCGCTCTCGTCCACGAGCAGGTCCAGCCGCCGCGGTGTCCCGTCCAGGACGGCCCTGGCCGCCGCGACCGCCCCGGCGGGGACGCCGAGGGAGTGCGCGAGCCGTACGGAGGCACCCACGGGGACGAGCGCGAGCACGCCGTCGCCCAGCGAGCGGTCCCGGTGCAGCAGGGCCACGGCCCTCAGCAGTGCCCGGTCGTCGCCGACCACCACCGGCCTGCGCGAACCCCTCCGGGCGAGTGCCCGGGCGAATTCCTCCGGGCCCTGGGGAAGACAGATTTTCGCCTCCGACCCGCCGCACAGCACATCTTTCGCGATGCGCACGGACTCGCCGTCCATTCGGCGGGCGACCGGGTCGATGACCACCAGCAGCTGGTCGGGATCCGACACCTCGGTCCTTCCTCGGGTAGCATCTTTGTGCAAGAGCCCCTTGCGCTATTGCGCCAGGGGCTTCGTCTATTCCGGGGCAACCTGTCCCAGGACTCAGGCACGGCTCCGGCCCCCTGACCTTGGTCTTGCCCCGCCCGGAAGGGGTGTACGCCTGTGCCCGCACTTGTGCTGCTCGGTGCTCAGTGGGGTGACGAGGGCAAGGGAAAGGCCACCGACCTGCTCGGTGGATCAGTGGATTATGTGGTGCGCTACCAGGGCGGCAACAACGCCGGCCACACGGTTGTCGTCGGCGACCAGAAGTATGCGCTGCATCTCCTCCCTTCCGGAATCCTCTCGCCGGGATGTACTCCGGTCATCGGTAACGGCGTCGTCGTGGACCCGGCGGTTCTGCTCTCCGAGCTGAGCGGGCTGAACGACCGCGGCGTCGACACGTCCAAGCTCCTGATCAGCGGAAACGCCCATCTGATCACTCCGTACAACGTCACCGTCGACAAGGTGACCGAGCGGTTCCTGGGCAAGCGCAAGATCGGCACCACGGGCCGCGGCATCGGCCCGACGTACGCCGACAAGATCAACCGCGTCGGCATCCGCGTCCAGGACCTCTACGACGAGTCGATCCTGATGCAGAAGGTCGAGGCGGCCCTCGACACCAAGAACCAGCTGCTGACGAAGGTCTTCAACCGCCGCGCGATCGAAGCGGAGAAGATCGTCGAGGAGATGCTCCAGTACGCGGAGCAGATCCGGCCGTACGTCGCCGACACCACGCTGATCCTGAACAACGCCATCGACGAGGGCAAGGTCGTCCTCTTCGAGGGCGGCCAGGGCACCCTGCTGGACGTCGACCACGGCACGTACCCCTTCGTCACCTCCTCGAACCCGACCGCGGGCGGCGCCTGCACCGGCGCCGGCGTGGGCCCGACGAAGATCAGCCGGGTCATCGGCATCCTCAAGGCGTACACGACCCGTGTCGGCGCCGGACCGTTCCCGACCGAGCTGTTCGACGAGGACGGCGAGGCGCTGCGCCGCATCGGCGGCGAGCGGGGCGTCACCACCGGCCGCGACCGCCGCTGCGGCTGGTTCGACGCGGTCATCGCGCGCTACGCGACCCGGGTCAACGGCCTGACCGACTTCTTCCTCACCAAGCTGGACGTCCTCACCGGCTGGGAGCAGATCCCGGTCTGCGTGGCGTACGAGATCGACGGCAAGCGCGTCGAGGAGCTCCCGTACAGCCAGACCGACTTCCACCACGCGAAGCCGGTGTACGAGATGCTGCCGGGCTGGTCCGAGGACATCACCAAGGCGCAGACCTTCGCCGACCTGCCGAAGAACGCGCAGGCGTACGTGAAGGCGCTGGAGGACATGTCCGGCGCCCCGATCTCGGCGATCGGCGTCGGCCCCGGCCGGACCGAGACCATCGAGATCAACTCGTTCCTGTAGGACGTTCGCGGGACACTGGGAAACCCCCGAGGGGCAGATCCGCGGCGAGGGCCGAGCGCTTTCGCCGTGGATCCGCGTCCGGGGGTTTTCCGTGCCCGGCCGCGTCGCACCAGCCGGGGCACGTGGCCGGTGCGGTGCCACGCCGTCCGGCGTCACCGGTGTCCCTTATGCTCCCGCCATGAGCGACGGGGGGCCCGGCAGACGGGTGATCGACGGGCGGTTCGAGCTGGAGGGGCGGCTCGGCGGCGGCGGTATGGGGACGGTCTGGCGGGCGCGGGACGTCGTGCTGGACCGGGCCGTGGCGTTGAAGGAAGTGCGGCCGCCCGATCCAGGGCTCGCGGAGTACGACCCGGAGGCGGCCCGCATGCTGCGGGCGCGGGTGCTGCGGGAGGCGCGCGCTCTGGCCAGGGTCGAGCATCCGAACGTGGTGACGATCCACCACGTCGTGGACGGCGGCGAGGACACCTATCCGTGGCTCGTCATGGAACTGGTCACCGGCGGGTCGCTCGCGGAGCGGCTCGCGGAGGGGCCGATGGCGCCCGCCGAAGCCGCCCGGCTGGGGCGGGAGGTACTGGCGGCGCTGCGGGCCGCGCACGACGCCGGCATCCAGCACCGGGACGTGAAGCCCGCGAACGTACTGCTGCGGCCCGACGGGCGGCCCGTGCTCACCGACTTCGGGATCGCGGCGATCCGGGAGTCGACCGCCCTGACGGTGACCGGGTCCGTCATCGGCACGCCCGACTACATGGCCCCCGAGCGCATCTCCGGGGACGACGGCGGGCCCGGCTCGGACCTGTGGTCGCTGGCGATGATGCTGTACGTCGCGGTCGAGGGGCACCACCCGCTGCGCCGGGGCTCGACGCTCGCCACACTCGCGGCCGTCCTCAACGACGAGCTTCCGCCGCCGCGTCAGGCAGGCCCGCTGGCGGCGGTGCTGGCCGCGGTGCTGGTCAAGGACCCGGCCGCGCGTCCCGGCCCGGAGGCGGTGGACCGGATGCTGGCCGAGGTGGTGGAGGGCCGTCCGCCGGAGCGGGTGGACGCCGAACCCGTAGCCGCGGGGCCCGAGGTCGCGGAGCCTGTGGACGCGGTGCCCACCTCGTACCGGCTGTCCCCTCCTGCCACCCCAGGGCCCCATGACGCCGTCCCGCCGCGGGGGGCCGCGGTGTCGGCGCTGCGGCAGCACGCGCTGGGGATGGTGGAACGTGAGGAGACCGCCCGCCGTGAGGAGGTGCGGCGGGCCCGGCTGGGCCGCCGGATCGCGATCGGCTCGTCGATCACCGCGACGGTGCTCGCCGGCGTACTGGTGTGGGCGCTGCTGCCCGACGGCGATAAGGGCGGGGAAGCGGGGGCGAAGCCGTCGGGGCCGGCCGTCACGGGGAAGAGGACCCCCACGCCCACGCCTCCGAGCCCGACGCCGTCGAAGAGCGCCGAGCAGGTCGACCTGCTGACGCCGGACGGTATCCGTACGGCGGTCGCGGACATCAAGGCCAAGACCGGTACGGACCGGGTCGGAAGCCTCACCGTGTACCCGGAGCACGTGTCGGCCGACGTGATGGTCGACGGCGACGACAGGCGGTACGAGAGCTGGATCTACCGCGTCGGGAAGGGTGCGGAGAAGGGCATCATCAGCGGCACCCTCTCCAGCGGGGACCGTCCGTTCAGCCTGGACGACTTCGACTGGGACGTGGTGCCCGCCCTGCTCGAGCGGGCCCGCAAGGATTTGAACGTGAAGGACCCGACCACCCGCTATCTGGTGGCCCGGGAGCCCAGCACGACGCTCGGCACACCGCTCGGCCTGGGCGTCTACCTGTCCGACGAGTACGGCGCGAGCGGGTATCTGGACGCCGACCTCAAGGGCAAGGTCACCCGGGTGTACCCGTACGAGGGGTGAGCCCGCCCATGGCTCACCTGCGGACGTACTCCGCCGGTTCTCCGTCGGCGCTCATCCCGTACATGAGGAGGCGCTCCTTGCCCTCGAAGCGGTCGGCGCGCAGGTTCTGCGCCGATTCCGACGGGGTGCACTCCGGGTCGGAACCCTCCTCCAACTGCGGCGGCCCGAGGACGACGAGGTCGCCGACGCCGCCGAGCACGGCGGTGCTCTCGCAGTGCACCAGGCCGCCGGTTTCCTCGCCGGTCTCGTCGTCGGTGCGCGGATAGTTCTCGCTGAACCGTACGAGCGGGGCGCCGACCGGCCCCTGGGTGACCGTCATCTCGAAGGAACGGGGGTCCTCGTAGTCCGGCGGGGCGTCCAGCACGTCGAACTTCTGCCGCCAGTGACCGACGAAGGCGGACGGCACGGCCTTCGGACCGTTCTTCGACCGGTGGAACGTGGCACTGACGTCCCCCGACGTCCACTCCAGCACCTCGGGCGACCGTACGGTCAGGGTCTGGTGCGCGGCGGGGGTGCAGCGCTTCTCGGGCACGCTGGTGGTGACGTCGCTCTCGCCGAACACGATCCGGTCGGCGTCCGCGGAGACGAGCGTGGAGCGCCCCATGCACAGCCGCTCGCCGGTGACGTGGACGTACACGCCGGTCTTCTCGCCGGCCCGGCCCTGGGTGATCTCGATCCGTCCGGTCTCGTACGGCGCGTCGGCACTGCCCCTCAGGACACCCTCCCAGGCGCCGAGGAAGTCGTCGGGAACGATGCCGCCGGAATCGCCGGTGCCGCCGCCCGACGCGACAGGGGTGCCGGTCCCGCCCGCGCCGCCCGCCCCGTCGTCCGTCCCGCCGCGGTCCTTCCATTGCAGGGCGGCGAACGTGCCGGCGACGGCGAGGACGACGACCGCGGCCGCGGCGGCCAGCGGGGCACGCCGCCGCTTGCGCGGCGCGGCCGGCACGGTCACCGGCGTCGGGGGTGTCGGGTCCCCGTCCGCGTCGAGCAGCCGGGCCGCGTGCCGCCCCAGCCCGGCCAGCAGGCCGGCGGGCAGCCACGGTTCGTCAGGAAGGGACACACTCGCCAGCTCAGCGGCCGTCGGCCGGGCGGCCGGGTCCTTGTTCAGGCAGCCCCGTACGAGCGGCTCCAGCTCGGGCGCGAGCCCGGCGAGGTCCGGCTCCTCGTGGGCGATACGGAACAGCACGGCGTGCACCCCGCTGTCCGCGGACCCGAACGGCGGGCGCCCGGTGGCCGCGTACGCCAGCACGGCGCCCAGGCAGAACACGTCCGACGCGGGCGTGAGCCGCTCGCCCCGAACCTGCTCGGGCGACATGAAACCGGGTGATCCGACGACCGCCCCGGTCGTCGTCAGCCCGCCGTCGGTGACGGTGTCCACGGCGCGTGCGATGCCGAAGTCGATGATGCGGGGGCCGTCGACCGTGAGCAGGATGTTGGAGGGCTTCAGGTCCCGGTGCAGCAGCCCGGCGGCGTGGATGTGCCCGAGCGCGTCGGCCAGTCCGGCGGCCAGGGCGCGTACGGAGTGCGCCGGCAGCGGCCCGTACTGGTCGACGACGACGCTCCTCAGCGACGGCCCCGGTACGTATCCGATGGCCACCCAGGGCGACTTTGCCGCGGTGTCCGAGGCGATGACGGGCGTGGTCCCGGCCCCTCCGACCCGCTCCAGCGCCTCGACCTCACGCGCGAACCGGCGCCGGAACTCGTCCTGCGCGGCGAGCTCCGCCCGCACGAGTTTGACGGCCACGGTCCGGCCGCCCGCGGAGCGGGCGAGGTAGACCCGGCCCATCCCGCCGACGCCGAGCCGTCCGAGCAGCCGGAACGGGCCGATCTGGGTGGGGTCTTCGGGCAACAGGGCATCCACGCCCGGATTTTCCCACAACGAGGCACACGCGGCCCGTGCCATGGTCAACTCCCCTCTGTGCCCACGGGCTTGAGGCTGCCGGAGAACCTGGGTGGGCTCCGGCTGTCCGGGACATGTCCCGGACAGCCACAGGCGGGACGGCCCCGCCCGTCCGCTCCTACGGTCCATCGTCATGGACACCACACGGAGAACCATTCTGCGGGGCATGGCAGCGGCACCGGTGGCCGCCACCGTCGGCGGCCTGCTGCTGCCGCACGGCGCCCAGGCGGCGGAAGCCGCTGATCCGATGCCGCTCGACCTGCGCATGCGCACCCGCGCCAACGGATCCGGCACCAGCTACCCGGACGTGATCAAGAGACTCCTCCTCATGGCGGACAGCGAACGCCCCGAGGAGCGCCACGGACTGGGCAGGGCATCGCTCGACGACATCCTGGCCGACACCAACAGAGAGGGCCGGCCCGCGCGGCCGGACTGGCCGGGAGCGAGCCTGCCCCGGCTGCGCACCTCGTTCCAGTGGCAGGGCGCGGGTGAGGAGGACAGCATCGCCAACGACTTCAAGACCAGGTACTGGCGTCCCCAGGGCATCAGCAACCGCTACACCGCCGCCGGCGGAACCGACCCGAACGTCCTCATGGTCTCCTGGTACGCCCGCGCGGATGAGCAGGACCAAGGGGCGCGGATCAGCATCGTGGATCTGTCGGACCCCACCGCGCCGAAGTACCGGCACGTGCTGCTCGTCGAACCTCGTGTGCAGGGGCGCCGTTTCACCTTCCGGCCCGCGACCCTGCACGCCGGCGGTATCGCCTGGTACGGCAACCGCCTCTACATCGCGGACACCGTCAAGGGCCTGCGCGTCTTCAACACCGACGAGATGCTCGAGGTCGCGACGGGCGGCCGGAGGGACACGTGCGGTTACTGGAAGGGCAAGTACTACGCCTGTCGCTACAAGTACGTCCTGCCGCAGAGCCGCGCCTACGACCATGTGGCGCCGAACCAGGTAGAGGTGCAGCAGCGCTACTCGCAGGTGGCGGTGGATGTCACGACCCGTCCGCATTCCCTCGTGGTGAGTGAGTTCAGGAGCCCGCTCGAGACGTCTTCGCGCGTGGTCCGCTGGAACCTCGACCCGGCCACGGGCGCGTTGGCTCCCGCCGGTCCGGGCGGGCTGATCAGGTCCGTCGCCCGTGACCGGATCCGGCACGGCGGTCAGGTGCAGGGCGCGGTGAGCGTCTCCGGGACCTACTACCTGTCGGCGAGTGACGGGCCGGATCGGTACGGGACCGTCCGGACCTGGCGCAAGCAGGCCGTCGGTGACCCGCCGGCCGCCTTCGCCTGGCACCAGGCCGAAGGACCGGAGGATCTGAGCCATGACGCCCGGGCCGGTGTCCTGTGGTCGGTCAACGAGTACGAGAGCAACCGCTACGTGTACTCGATGACCCTGTAGCGGCGTCGGCTGAACGGTCCGGTACCGCGGCACGTACTGAGGACGGGGGCCTCGGCGTCCGGGGCCCCATGGCACTGGCGAAGCCGTTCGTTACGACCTTGGGGCCGCGCATGATGCACGCACGACGGAGGGGCGTACGACGGAAACTCCAGCGGGTCGTGCGGCTGGCCGCCGTGGTCGGGCTGCTCAGCGGCGGGCTGATGGTCTCCGGCGCCATGGCGGGCGAGCCGCCTGCCGCCGGACCGCCGCCCGCCGCTGATCCACGGGCCGCCGACGACCCGGCGGCCGGGCTGGTGTCTCGGCTCGGCCCGGCCCGTACCGCGGGCAGTTGGACCGGCCCCGACGGGAAGACGGTCGTCGCCGTCACCGATCAGGAGGCCGCGGAGGAGGTACGGCGGGCCGGCGCGGAGGCCGAAGTGGTGCGCCACAGCATGGAGCGGCTCCGCTCGGCCACCGAGACCCTGCGCTCCGCACCGCGGGTGCCCGGTACCGCATGGGCGGTCGACTACGCGGCCAACAGCATCACCGTGCGTGCGGACAGCACCGTCTCCGCCGGCGACTGGTCGCGCATGTCCGGCCTCGCGGAGGAGATCGGCGGCTTCGTCCGCATGGAACGCACCACGGGGACCTTCACCACCAGGGTCAGCGGCGGCACCGCGGTCTTCGGGGACCGGCGACGGTGCACCGCCGGGTTCAACGTCACCAACGGCCAGGACATCTTCATCCTGACGGCGGGGCACTGCGGGCCGGAGGACTCCACCTGGTTCCGGGACCGTCAGGGCGACGAACTCGTCGGTACCACCACGGCCGCCAGCTTCCCCGGCGACGACTACTCCCTGGTGCGCTACGAGGACGTCGACGTCGTGGACCGCACCAACGTCGTGGACATCGGCGGCGGCAGGGGCGTACAGATCGTCGGGGCCGGCGAACCGGCCGTCGGGCAGCGGGTGTTCCGCAGCGGCAGCACGACCGGGTTCCGCTCCGGCGAGGTGACTGCCGTCAACGCGACGGTGAACTACCCCGAGGGCACGGTGACCGGACTGATCGAGACCACGGTCTGCGCCGAGCCCGGGGACAGCGGCGGGCCGCTGTTCTCCGAGGGGCTGGCGCTCGGCGTCACCTCGGGAGGCGACGGGGACTGCACCACGGGCGGCACGACCTACTTCCAGCCGGTGACCACCGCCATGGAGAAGCTCGGCGTCGACCTGACGGGCGGCCCGCCCGCCCCCGGCGGGGCGGGCAACGAGTCGGAGGGCGGCGCCCCGCCGGCACCCGCACCGCCGCCACGGTCCGTGGAGGGCCTCGGATCGCGGGCGGTCAGCTCGATCGTCGACTTCGGCAACCCGGCCCTGGGTGCGGGTCTGATCGGCCTCAGCCTGACCGGACTGCTGGGTGCACGGTGGCTCGTGTCGGCCCAGGAGCGCAGGGAGTACCGCAACTTCCACAGCGCGAGCTGGGGCTGACCCCGGCCGCTGCGGGCCCGGCGCAGGACCGCGCCGTAGCCCTTCGCGGCCGTCGTGGTGCCCTTCTCAGCCGGTCTTGGTGTAGGTGAGCGGCTCACCGGTCGAGCCGACGAGCTCGCGGACGACGGTGCGGTCGTCGGGCATGTTCAACCGGCTCCACTGGCCCGGGGCGCACGAGACGCGGTCGCCGAACGTGACGACCGTGGGGGCGAGTTCGAGCGGCGGGCCCGGGGCACGGAGGGCGGCCGACCAGCGGCAGTCGTAGTTGGGGCCCGTTCCGCTCAGGGTCATGACCTGTTCGCCCGTCGCGCCCTGGGTGATCGTCATGATCCGGGTGTTGGTGCCGTCCGACGTCTCGAAGGACGCCCGCCAGGTGCCGACGTACTCCTGCGGCACGTCGCCCGCGCTCTGGGCGGTCGTGGGCGTGCCGGTCGGCGCGGGAGTGCCGGAGGAGGCAGGGGGAGAGGTGGGGGCCGAGGACGTGGAGGAGGGCTTCGGGTCCGCGGTCGTCCGCTTGCCCTTGTCCTTGGACATGAACGCGTACACCGAGCCGCCCGCGCCGAGGGCGACGACCAGCGCCACGGCGATCAGGGCCAGGGTCCCGCCACGGGAGCCGCGCCGTGGCGCCGGAGGCGGAGTCGGGGCATGGGGCCCGGGCGGGTACGGGCCCGGGTGGTACGGGGCGGCGTGGTACGGCTGCGGATAGCCGTACACCGGTCCGGGCGGTGTGTGCGGCACCGCGGCCGGCATCGGCGCCGGAGCGGGCGGGGGCGTCTGTATCGCGCGAGGCGGCGCCGTCATCGTCGGCGGCTGTGCCGGCGCCTGCGGCTGCTCGGCGTCCAGCAACTGAACCGCGTGGCGGCCGAGTTGAGCGATCAGTGCCCCCGGCAGCCACGGCTCGCCGTCCGCGTCGGCGGCCGTGCGGCGAAGGATCTCCTCCACCGTCGGCCGTTCCTCCGCCTCCTTGCGCAGACAGTCGCGGATCAGGTCGAGCAGAGCTTCGGGGACCCCGGTCAGGTCCGGTTCCTCCTGGGCGATACGGAACATCTGTGCGTGGCCGCCGCTCGCGGCCGAGCCGAACGGGAGCCGGCCCGTCGCCGCGTAGGCGAGTACGGATCCCAGACAGAAGACGTCGCACGCCGGGGTGATCCGGTCGCCCCGGACCTGCTCGGGCGACATGAAACCGGGCGAGCCGACGAGCGCGCCGGTGCGGGTGAGGCCGCCGTCGGCGACCGTCTCCAACGCGCGGGCGATGCCGAAGTCGATGACACGCGGCCCGTCGATGGTGAGCAGGATGTTCGACGGCTTGAGGTCGCGGTGGATCAGGCCGGCCGTGTGGATGTCCGTCAGCGCGTGCGCCAGGCCGGAGGCCAGCAGGCGGACACTGCGCTCCGGCAGCGGTCCGTGCTCGCCGGAGACGACGGTGTGCAGCGCGGGCCCGGCGATGTAACCGGTGGCGACCCAGGGGACCGGGGCCTCCGTGTCCGCGTCGAGGACGGGCGCCGTCCACCTCCCGCCGACGCGCAGGGCGGCCCGGACCTCGAGCCGGAAGCGGTTACGGAACTCCTCCTGCTCCGCGAGCTCCTGCCGCACGAGCTTCACCGCGACGGTGCGTCCGCGGTCGGAGCGGGCGAGATACACCGTGCCCATGCCGCCCGCGCCGAGCCGGGTCAGGATCCGGTACTCGCCGATGTGATGTGGATCCCCTGGTGCCAGCTGCTCCATCGCCGCGCGGCCCTTCCCCCGTACCGAAATGCTCGACGGATCGAGGATAGTGGGCGCGCCGGGGGCCACACAGGTCAGCGGTCCGCGCGGAACGCCGCCGGGCGGTTCGGAGGGGCCCCGGCCCGGCGCGCTCCTGTCAGGCTTCCGGCTTTCAGGCTTCAGGACCGGGCGCAAGGACGGCCGCGCCGCCGGCCGTGTCCTCGGCGTCGATGATGTCCATCGCCCGTGACAGCTGCTCCAGCACCCGCACGGTCTCCGCGAACTCCTTCGGTCCGAGGGCATCGAGCAGCCGGTTCGCCAGCCGTGCGTGACCGGGGTCGATCTGCTTGATCGCGGCCCGGCCGTCCTCCGTGGCGTGCAGCAGCTTCGCGCGCCGGTGGGCCGGGTTGGGCCGGTACTCGGCCAGCCCTTGTTCGGCGAGCACATCGGCGATGCGCTGCACGCTCTGCCGTGTGATGCCCATCGTGCGGGCGATCCCGGCCACGGACTGCGGCTCGCGCACCACGGCGCCGAGGACCTGCCAGCGGGCCGCCGTCAGCCCCGCCTCCCTGGCGAGGCGGTCGGAGACGGTGATGAACTGCCCGTTCAGCCGGAAGACGCCGAGGGCCGTGCGGGTCAGCAGGTCCTGGGGGTGGTGGGCCGGCCTCATGCGTTCAGGACCTCGAAGGCCGCCGGGTCCGAGTCGTGGAACAGCCGGTACCAGGCGTCCAGCTTCTCCCCCTCGTACACGCCGAGGCGGGCGAAGACCTCGCGGGCGAAGGCGACGGGCTCGGTCGGGCCGGCGGTGATCAGGTCGCCGTCGGTGACGGCGTCCGTGTCGACGTAGCGGTCGCCGCCCTTGTAGCCCGTGGCGGCCAGATAGAACGAGACGGCGCTGGTGTGGGCGCGGTCGTCGAGCAGGCCCTCGCGGGCGAGACCGGCGGTCGCGCCGCAGATCGCCGCGACGGGGACGCCCGCGTCGAGGAACCAGCGGGCCTTGGTGGCGAAGGGCGAGAGGACGTCGCCGGTGTCCCACAAATCCGCTCCGGTGAGGATCAGCAGCTCGCTGTCCGCCGGGTCGAGGTCCGCGAGCGCCAGATCGGGCTGGATGCGGACACCGCCCATGGTGGTGACGGGGTGCGTGGTGAGGCCGACCGTCTTCACGGTGAAGCCGTTCTGGGTGAGATGGGCGGTGGTGTGCCCCGTCTCCCAGTCGGCGTAGGTGTCGTAGACGGCCAGATGAACGGTCCCGCGGGTCATGGTGCCCTCCTTGACGCGTGTCCTGCTCCTCTGTGTGTGACAGCAGCCTGTCATGACGACAGCATGCTGTCAATCATCGCAGGTGCCCGGAAGGGGCGACACCCTGCCCAGATAAGCGGCCGGGGCCATACAACGTGGCCATGTCGGCTCCGACCGGCGGTTCCTTACGCTGAGCCGCATGACCCCTCATGCCGACCCGCAGACCGGAGCTGCCGTCAAGGCAGCCGACCGCGCCCATGTGTTCCACTCCTGGTCCGCCCAGGGCCTGATCGACCCGCTCGCCGTCGCCGGCGCAGAGGGGTCCTACTTCTGGGACTACGACGGCAACCGCTACCTCGACTTCACCAGCGGCCTCGTCTACACCAACATCGGCTACCAGCACCCCAAGGTCGTCGCGGCGATCCAGGAGCAGGCCGGCAAGCTCGCCACCTTCGCGCCCGCGTTCGCCGTGGAAGCGCGCTCGGAGGCGGCCCGGCTGATCGCCGAGCGCACCCCCGGTGACCTGGACAAGATCTTCTTCACCAACGGCGGCGCGGAGGCCGTCGAGAACGCGATCCGGATGGCCCGTCTGCACACGGGCCGTCCGAAGGTGCTCTCCGCCTACCGCTCGTACCACGGCGGCACGGCCACGGCGGTCAACATCACCGGCGACCCGCGCCGCTGGGCCAGCGACAACGGCACGGCGGGCGTCGTCCACTTCTGGGCGCCGTTCCTGTACCGGTCCCCGTTCTACTCCTCGACGGAGGCGGAGGAGTGCGCCCGCGCCCTGACGCACCTGGAGGACACCATCGCCTTCGAGGGCCCGCAGACCATCGCGGCGATCATCCTCGAGACGATCCCTGGCACGGCCGGCATCATGACGCCGCCGCCCGGCTATCTGGCGGGCGTCCGCGAGATCTGCGACCGGTACGGCATCGTCTTCGTCCTCGACGAGGTCATGGCGGGCTTCGGACGCACGGGCGCCTGGTTCGCCGCGGACCACTTCGATGTGGTGCCCGACCTGATCACCTTCGCCAAGGGGGTCAACTCGGGATACGTGCCGCTCGGCGGTGTGGCGATCTCCGCCGAGATCGCAGCGACCTTCGACAAGCGCCCCTACCCCGGCGGACTCACCTACTCCGGCCACCCGCTGGCGTGCGCGGCGGCCGTCGCCACCATCCAGGTCATGGCGGACGAGAAGGTCGTCGAGAACGCGGCGCTCGTCGGAGAGACCGTGCTCGGTCCGGGCCTGCGCGAGCTCGCAGAGCGCCACCCCTCGGTGGGCGAGGTGCGCGGCCTGGGCGTCTTCTGGGCGCTCGAACTGGTCCGCGACCGCGGGACCCGCGAGCCACTGGTGCCCTACAACGCTTCCGGCGAGGCGAACGCGGCAATGGCGGCGTTCGGCGCGGCCTGCAAGAAGAACGGCCTGTGGCCCTTCATCAACATGAACCGCACGCACGCCGTCCCCGCGTGCAACGTGAGCGAGGCCGAGGCGAAGGAGGGCCTGGCCGCGCTGGACGCGGCGCTGTCGGTCGCCGACGAGTGGACGGTCTGAGGCCCGCCCTGCGTCCCTCCGGCCGGCCACGGCCGGCCGGAGGGGGCTCGGCACCCCGGTGGCCCCTGCCCGCCCAGGCAGGGCCTGCCGCGGCCGGCCGTGACCCGTCACCAGCCCCTCACGCCGCCGGTTCGACCTCGAGGAACCTCCGCTTCTTGGGGCCCCGGTACAGCAGCCCCTCCCAGCCCAGTCCCGCCAAAACCTCGGCGCACGCCTTGAGCCGGTCCTCCTCCTCATGGACGGCACCGCTGCCCGGCGGGCCGAGCCACTCGACGTACACCGTCTGCGGGCGCTCGCCGGGCCGGACGCGGTAGCCCGTGGCCGTGCGCCGCTCGTCGTGGACGGCGGAGGGCGGGAAGCCGGAGGCCTCCAGCGCGAGCGCCACCGCGCGGACCGTTCGGATCAGCTCCCACGGCGCGGGCACGGCCTCGCCGCCCGTGGTGTTCGTCACCCGCCGGATCTGGAGCAGCCCCTCGAACGCCGTCCGCACCTCAGCCGCCCTGCCGTGCCCTGACACCGGCGGGCCGTCGCCGGTGGCCGCCTCGAACATCTCGCGCACCCGGACCTCGCCTCCCCTCCCGCTCCGGACCGTACGCCGCTCGCGTACCGGCCGTTTCACCCCTGGCCTATCGTGTCCGGGACCGAAGGCGAAGGAGAAGCCCACGATGCCCGGCTACGGCAGCGGCGGCGGTGGCGGGAACGGCAACCCGAGTGCCGTCACCCGTAACACCCTGCGGCAACAGATCGCCGACGCGCTGCGTGACGAGGTGCTCGCGGGGCGGATGCAGCCGGGGCAGGAGTTCACCGTCAGGGAGATCGCCGACCAGTACGGCGTCTCGGCGACCCCCGTGCGTGAGGCCCTCGTCGATCTGTCCGCCCAAGGCCTCCTCGACTCGGACCAGCACCGCGGTTTCAAGGTGCACCAGTTCAGCTTCGACGACTTCCGGACCATGGTCGAGACCCGGTCGCTGATCGTGGACGCGATCTTCGGCCATGTCACGCGGAGCAGGCCCTCGCCGCCGGCGCCGCAGGCCCTGCTGTCCGTAAGGCGCCGGGCGGAGGAGGCCGCGCGGGCGGCCCGCTCCGGCGACCTGGACATCCTCATCGGTTACGACCTGCGCTTCTGGCGTGAGCTCGGCGCACTCGTCGCCAACCGCTACCTCTGCGACTTCCTGCACCGGCTGCGGGTGCAGGCGTGGGTGTTCTCCGTACCGTTCCTGCGCGTGGAAGCGGAGCTGCCCGACCGGCTCTGGGGCGGCCACCAGGACATCGTCGACGCGGTGACCCGCGGCGACGCGGCCGGCGTCCGCGCCGAGATCCGGGCCTACGACGACCACGCGCTGGCCTGGGCGGAGCGCATGGAGCAACGAAAGAGGCAGACGCGGCGCGAGGGATGAGCGCCCCGCTGTGCGAAGCCGTGCGGAAACTGCCGGGCCGGCCGGGGGAGAGGGCGGCCGGGGTGTGGGTATGGGTCGTGGGAGAGGAGTGACAAGGGGGTACCGGAACGTACCGAACCGTCTCGAACGGCACCCTTCGCGCGCCGCGCCGGCGGCACTACGCTGTCCCGACAATCGTCCTTCTTCACGTTTTCTCCACCTCGGAGCCGCCGTCCCCGCCTCCTCCCGTCCACGACCCTCGACCGCACCACCCGTGCCCGAACTGCTGAGAGCGAGCCCTCCCTTGGCCTGTGACCTGTGGCTGGTCCCCCTTGTCGACGTGCTGTGCCACAGCCCCGACAACCCCTTCGCCGAAGAGATCGCCGCCTACGACAAGGCGCTGACCGGCGCGGGCCTGCCGACGGTGCCCGTCTTCGCCTACATGCCGGGCCTGTCCGGCGATGTCGCGCCGGTCGCCGGCTTCGACTACGACGCGCTGCACTTCCTGCGGCGCGCCTATCTGCTGCAGCTGTGCGGGCTCGCAGTGACCCCGGTCGACGAACTGGGCGGCGACTACGAGCAGTTGCTGGAGATGTTCGAGACGACGGCACAGCAGTCGCACCTGGTGTGGCACTACGACCACGCCGGCGCCTACGTCCCCGTCGACTTCGCCAACCCGCTCTTCAACGACGAACTCCTCGAGGGCGGCGGCCCGTTGGGTTCCACACAGGGCCTGTTGCGCGAGCTGGAGTACGTGGCCCCGTCCATCGGTATCGACCCGGCGAACCCGCCGGCCGCGCCGGAGCCGCCGGAGCGCCCCACGGCACTGGAGGAGCCTGCGGGCCCGATCCCGTACGACGAGAGCCCGTTCGCCCGCGAACGGCATGTGTGGCTGGGGCTCCACGCGGCGGCGACGCGGAGTCTCGGACAAGGCTCGATGATCATCTTCAGCTGAGCGACCGTCCGCGGCCCCGGACGGCCAGGACGCCGGACAGGTGCCCGACGACTGTCGGGCACCTCGTACCGGCAGGGCCGCACGCCGTGGCCCCTCACCCGCGCCCAGGAGAACGCCGGTGAGTTCGTGCGTCAGCGCGGCGGCTCCGGAGGACGCTGTCGCGGCATGTTCGGGCGGGAGACAGGGGGAAGCGGGAAGCGGCCCTGGATGACGCCGGGGGCCGGATGGGCGTCCGTCGCCGCGCGCGGCGGCGCGGAGTGCAGCCGCAGCGGGGCGGGACCGGGCCGGAAGTCCGTCATCCAGTCCGCGGTCTCCGAGCGGACCAGGTCGGAGACGTCCTCGGAGAAGCGGCGGAGCACGCCGAGGCAGCGCTCCGCGGCCTCGCTCGCCGTGCCCTCGGCCGGGCCCAGCACCTCACGCACGCTCTCCGACGCCCAGTCGTACTGGAGCGCCTGGAGCCGGCGCTGCACCGCCTGCGCGGTGGCCACGTTCCGCATCCAGCCGGCGGTCAGGCCGAAGTACCGGTCACAGGCCAGGCATGCCGCCGCGAGGAGCAGCGAGAGGTAGCCCCAGGGCGCCGCCCGGCCCAGCGCGCCGGCGAGGTCGAGCAGGGGCAGGGCGGCTCCGGCGACGGCGCCGAGGGCCGTGCCCAGGCGCAGCAGACGCGCGGCCCGGCGCTTGCGGACCCGGTCGGACAGATACCAGTCCACGGTGCGCAGCGCGTCCGCCTCGACCCAGCGGTAGAGCTCGTCGAGGCGGGCCGCGGGCTCGCCCCAGTCCCCGAGGGGGAACGGCCGTGCCGTCAGGTCACCCAGCGGCACCTCGCCGCCCTCCCCGCGGGCCGGCCCCCCGGGCTGCATCTCCGGCTGGCTCACCGGTGCACTCCTCTGCGCTCTGCTGACGACCAGGACTGACGACCAGGACTGACTATCAGGTCCGAAAAGGTGCTGAAAAGGTGCTGACGCTACACCGCGTGACGTTGGTGGCGCGCATGCGTCCCGATGCGGCGCAGCCCCTTCATACCGCCGAATGGAGGGCTATGGGCTCCCGATCCCCGGATTGCCGCCCACACGGGGGTCCTGGTCAGGTAGAGGAGCCCCCGAAATGCCTCCGCCGCTCACTCGAAAGAGTTGCCGGAAGCGGGTAGGGCACCCTGCTGGGCGAGCACGTAGGCTCAGGTGTACCGAAACGTACGGAGCGTCCGGACGTACGGGATTCCCAGTCGTCGATGCAGCCAGGAGTGACCGTGATCCCCGGTGGTGGCCAGCCCAACATGCAGCAGCTGCTCCAGCAGGCCCAGAAGATGCAGCAGGACCTGGCGAAGGCCCAGGAAGAGCTCGCGCGGACCGAGGTCGAGGGCCAGGCCGGCGGCGGACTCGTGAAGGCGACCGTCACGGGCTCCGGTGAACTCCGCGGCCTGGTCATCGACCCCAAGGCCGTGGACCCGGAGGACACCGAGACCCTGGCCGACCTCGTCGTCGCCGCCGTCCAGGCCGCCAACGAGAACGCGCAGCAGCTTCAGCAGGACAAGCTCGGACCGCTCGCCCAGGGCCTGGGCGGCATGCCGGGCATGCCTTTCTGAGACGTCCGGAGATACGTCTCCCCTACCTCTCGGTCACCAACTACCGTAAGCAGCAAGCACTCCAAGGAGAGGCGTTCCGTTGTACGAAGGCGTGGTTCAGGACCTCATCGACGAACTGGGCAGGCTGCCCGGCGTCGGTCCCAAGAGCGCGCAGCGGATCGCCTTCCACATCCTCCAGACGGAGCCGGCCGACGTGCGCCGGCTCGCGCACGCCCTCCTCGAGGTCAAGGACAAGGTCCGCTTCTGCGCGGTCTGCGGGAACGTGGCCCAGCAGGAACAGTGCAACATCTGCCGCGACCCGCGTCGCGACCCCTCGGTGATCTGTGTCGTCGAGGAGCCGAAGGACGTCGTCGCGATCGAGCGCACGCGTGAGTTCCGAGGGCGCTACCACGTCCTGGGCGGGGCCATCAGCCCCATCGAGGGCGTCGGCCCCGACGACCTGCGGATCCGTGAGCTGCTGGCCCGCCTCGCGGACGGCACGGTCACCGAGCTGATCCTGGCCACGGACCCCAATCTGGAGGGCGAGGCCACGGCGACGTACCTCGCCAGAATGATCAAGCCGATGGGTTTGAAGGTCACGAGGCTGGCCAGTGGACTCCCTGTCGGGGGAGACTTGGAATACGCCGACGAGGTCACGCTCGGGCGTGCCTTCGAGGGGAGACGACTGCTCGATGTCTGACGCCATGCTGCACGCCGTGGACCAGAACCCGGACGACTTCGCGGTTCAGATCGCCGACTCGATCGAGTCCTTCATCGTCGCCACGACAGAGGTGGCGAAGGGCGACGAACCGGACAGCGCGGTGCCGTTCCTGCTGCTCGAGGTCTCCCAGTTGCTGCTGACCGGCGGCCGTCTCGGCGCCCATGAGGACATCGTCCCGGACGAGCGGTACGAGCCGGACACCGGCCCGGACGCCGACGTCGACGACCTGCGCATGCGCTTCGCGGCGATGCTCGACCCGGTGGACGTCTTCTCGGAGGTCTTCGACCCCTACGAGCCGCGCAAGGCGCCGGTCCCGTCGCGGATCTCCGACAGCCTCGCCGCCATCGTCATGGACCTGCGCCACGGGCTGGTCCACTACCGGGCGGGCCGCACCTCGGAGGCCCTGTGGTGGTGGCAGTTCTCGTACTTCTCCAACTGGGGGCCGACCGCCTCGGCGACGCTGCGCGCCCTCCAGTCCCTGGTCGCACACGTCCGGCTCGACCAGCCGCTCGCCGAGCTCGACGGCCTCGACACCGACGAGGACCTGACGGAGGAGGCGCTGGCCGAGGAGGCGGGCCGCGTCATGGTCGAGGAGATCCTCGGCCCGCCGGAGCTGCGCCGGGCCCACTGACCGGCCTCGGCCCGGCCCACTGTCCGGTCTCGGCAGCCGCATCCTCCCCCGGCGCGTGTGAGCCGGCCCACACCTTCGCGTAGCTCCCCGCCCCTTGGGCAGTAGCCAGTCCGAACGGCCGCGGGCGCCCCTCCGGGACTTCCGGATGATCACCTGGTGAGCGGGACATCTCACCATGTGACATCACAGGGGCGATCCGCGGCCGCTCGATAGACTGAGCCGACCGCAGTAGTGACTGCACAAGACCGAACGAGGAGCGCACGTGGGCCTTGTCGTGCAGAAGTACGGAGGCTCCTCCGTAGCCGATGCCGAAGGCATCAAGCGGGTCGCCAAGCGAATCGTCGATGCCAAGAAGAACGGCCACCAGGTGGTCGTCGTGGTGTCGGCGATGGGTGACACGACGGACGAGCTGATCGATCTCGCCGAGCAGGTATCCCCGATCCCTGCCGGGCGTGAGTTCGACATGCTGCTGACCGCGGGAGAGCGGATCTCCATGGCCCTGCTGGCCATGGCGATCAAGAACCTGGGCCACGAGGCCCAGTCGTTCACCGGCAGCCAGGCCGGCGTCATCACCGACTCGGTCCACAACAAAGCGCGCATCATCGATGTGACGCCGGGCCGGATCCGCACGGCGCTCGACGAGGGCAACATCGCCATCGTCGCCGGCTTCCAGGGTGTGTCCCAGGACAAGAAGGACATCACCACGCTCGGCAGGGGCGGGTCGGACACGACCGCCGTCGCCCTCGCCGCCGCGCTGGACGCCGAGGTCTGCGAGATCTACACCGACGTCGACGGTGTCTTCACCGCCGACCCGCGGGTCGTGAAGAAGGCCCGGAAGATCGACTGGATCTCCTCCGAGGACATGCTGGAGCTCGCCGCCTCCGGCTCCAAGGTGCTCCTGCACCGGTGCGTGGAGTACGCACGCCGATACAACATCCCGATCCATGTCCGCTCGTCCTTCTCGGGACTGCGGGGCACCTGGGTCAGCAACGAACCGCAAGGGGATCAGAAGGTGGAGCACGCCATCATCTCCGGAGTCGCCCACGACGTCTCCGAGGCGAAGATCACGGTCGTCGGGGTGCCGGACAAGCCGGGCGAGGCCGCGGCCATCTTCCGCACGATCGCGGACGCCGAGATCAACATCGACATGGTCGTCCAGAACGTCTCCGCGGCCACCACCGCGCTGACGGACATCTCCTTCACCCTTCCCAAGACGGACGGCCGCAAGGCCATGGACGCCCTGGAGAAGGCGAAGAGCTCGATCGGCTTCGACTCGCTGCGCTACGACGACCAGATCGGCAAGATCTCCCTGGTCGGCGCCGGTATGAAGACCAACCCGGGCGTCACCGCCTCGTTCTTCGAGGCACTGTCGGACGCGGGCGTGAACATCGAGCTGATCTCGACCTCCGAGATCCGCATCTCGGTGGTCACCCGCGCCGACGACGTCAACGAGGCCGTCCGCGCCGTGCACAGCGCCTTCGGGCTCGACTCCGACTCCGACGAGGCGGTCGTCTACGGCGGCACCGGGCGATGAACCGCAAGCCGGCGCTCGCGGTCGTCGGTGCGACCGGAGCAGTCGGCGCGGTGATGCTCGAGATCCTGTCCCAGCACGCGGACGTCTGGGGCGAGATCCGACTCGCCGCCTCCCCGCGCTCGGCCGGCCGCAAGCTGGCCGTGCGCGGGGAGCGGTGCGAGGTCCTGGCGCTCGAAGAGAGCGTCTTCGACGGCATCGACGTCGCGCTCTTCCTGGTGCCCGGCGACGTGTCGGAGCGCTGGGCGCCTGTCGCCGTCGCCAAGGGCGCGGTCGTCGTGGACGCGTCGCCGGCCTTCCGGGCCGACCCTGACGTCCCGCTGGTCGTTCCCGAGGTCAACCCGCATGCCGTGCGGGTGCGCCCGCGCGGCATCGTCGCCGGTCCGCACGACACCACGCTCGCCATGATCCCGGCCGTCGGCGCGCTGCACGCCGAGTTCGGGCTGCGGGAACTGGTCGTCTCGTCCTACCAGGCCGTCAGCGGGGCCGGACGGGACGCCGTGGCCTCCCTGCGCAAGCAGCTGTCCATGGTCGCCGGCACGGAACTGGGCACCGGACCCGGAGACGTGCGGCGGGCGGTGGGCGACGACCTCGGGCCGTTCCCGGCGCCGCTCGCCCTCAACGTGGTCCCCTGGACGGGGACGCTCGCCGACGACGGCTGGTCCTCCGAAGAGCTGGGGCTGCGGGCGGAGACCCGCAAGATCCTCGATCTGCCGGGGCTGAAGGTCGCGGCCACCTGCGTACGCGTGCCGGTGATCACCACCCACTCGCTGTCGGTGCACGCCCGCTTCGAGAACGAGATCACGGTGGAGCGGGCGCACGAGGTCCTCGCGACCTCTCCCGGTGTCGTCCTCTACGACAATCCGGAGGCGGGCGACTTCCCCACGCCCGCGGACGTGGTGGGGACGGACCCGACATGGGTGGGGCGGGTGCGGCGGTCGCCGGACGACCCCTGCGGCCTCGAGATGTTCGTGTGCGGTGACAATCTCCGCAAAGGCGCGGCCCTCAACTCGGCGCAGATCGCGGAGGCCGTGGCCGCCGAGTACGGCTCAGGGGCGGGCGGCCGCAGGAGCGCCGGGACGATCTCGTAACCTCGTGGTCCCAGCAGTAAAAACGACATGATTCCGTGGGGTTCCTTTGTAGGATCTGTGGACGCCCTGTGAGGAAGTCGAAATCTGTACCACTTGAACTGGGGCATCGGCATGTTTGATAGTTCGCTTCTCCCTTACTGCAACCGGTAGTTGGGCGAGAAGCGTCTTTGCGGGCACCTCGGCGCGGTGCTGCAACAAATGGGGCATTGGGGAAGAGCGGTGCGCATGCGGGCATACGGTCCACCGTCAAAAGCGGTGGCGTACGCGTACAACCCTGGCGGGGGGAAGCGTGTCCAACTGGCGTGGCAGAGGTTCTCGACATCGCAAGGGTCCCGGTACGCGGCGCAGCAGTGCGCCCGCTCCGCCGACCCCGCCCGGCCGGCGGCATGCCGGTGATCGCTCCCATGCCCGCTTCACGGACGTCCCGCGTCCCGTCCCAGCGGCAGGGTGCTGACGACACCATGGCCACGGGCACCACCGTCGACCACCTCACCGAGACCTACCGCGCCCACTACCGGTCGCTCCTGGGTCTCGCCGCGCTGCTCCTAGACGACACGGCCTCCTGCGAGGACGTGGTCCAGGAGGCCTTCATCCGGGTCCACTCGGCGCGCAAGCGCGTGCGTGACCCCGAGAAGACGCTCGCCTACCTGCGGCAGACCGTGGTCAACCTCTCGCGCTCCGCGCTCCGCAGGCGCATCCTCGGCCTCAAGCTGCTCTCGAAGCCCATGCCCGACATGGCGAGCGCCGAGGAAGGCGCGTACGACCAGCTGGAGCGGGACGCGCTCATCAAGGCGATGCGCGGGCTTCAGCGGCGGCAGCGCGAGGTACTGGTGCTGCGATACTTCGCCGACATGACCGAGGCGCAGGTGGCCGAGACCCTCGGGGTCTCACTCGGTTCGGTGAAGGCGTACGGCTCACGGGGGATCGCGGCGCTGCGCGTCGCCATGGAGGCCACCAAATGAGCGGGCACGAACGCGAGCACGAGCACGAACGTGAGCACGAACAGAGCTCTGGGCATTACGGGCCGGACGGGCCGTCTGACGACCGGACTGGGAACGAGATTGTGAACAACGGGCCGACCGATGACCTCGGCGCGGAGATCGGGACCGACGAGGACGCGCTGCGGCGGCTGCTGCACGGCGTCGTCGAGGACATCCAGCCTTCCGCCGGCGCACTGGACCACCTGCGCCGGGCTGTACCGGCGCGGCGGGCCCGCAAGAGGCAGGCACTCGTCGGAGCGGCCGCGGCGGCACTGCTGATCTGCACAGCCGTCCCCGCCTTCGTCCACGTGGCGAAGTCGAGCGGCAGCGACAGCGCGAACCCGGTCAACGCCGGGCACGGCGAACAGGCACAGGGCGGCACGGGCAACGCCCCGGGCGTCACCGGCGGGGACAACGGCACCAAGGGGCCCACGCAGGGCACCGGACCGGCCGTGCCGCCCGGTCGGAGCGCCGGAGCGAACCCGCCGGTCGCGCAGCCCACCGGCGGTGGTGACGGCGGCTCCGGCGCGGTCCAGCCGCCCGCCGTGGGCGAGGTGCAGACCTGCGAGGCCGGACAGTTGAGCGTCTCCACGGAGACGGGCGGACCGGACGGCGAGGGCAAGGTGTACGGCACCTTCCGCGTCACCAACGTCTCGGCCACCGACTGCATCATCGGTCGCTCCACGATCGGCTTCCAGGCGTCCGGCGCGGCCGACCAGACGCGCATCAGCGTGGTGCGTCACGTCGCGGGCGACGCGGCGGGCGGTCTGCCCGACCCGTCCCCGACGGACACGGACGTGGCGGTCGCGATGGCGTCCGAGTCGTTCGCGATGAAGTTCGCCTGGGTCCCGTCCGACACCTGCCCGACCGTGGAACCCTCGCCCGACCCCTCACCCACCGAAGGTGACGTCTCAGGGGGCGGCGGCGGTCAGGGCGGTGGCACCGGCGACAGCGACGGGAGCGCGGTCGAGCCGCAACTCGTGACGGAGGACGGCGTCAAGGAGGGCAGCGTGACGGTCACCTTCACGGCGCTCGGCGGCGGCGTGTACGGACAGTCGGTCGTCCCGAACGCGTGTGCCGGAACGATCTACCACACAGGTGTGCTGACGGGCCAGTGACGCCCGTGCCGCCGGGCCCGCTCGGGCTGCGCGGAGAAGTCGCCGGGCCGGGCACGTGCTCAGGGCTGACCGGGCCGCCGGGCCGGGCAGGTGGCGCCACCACCGGGGTCCGCCGGGCCGCCGGCCGGGCGGCGGGCAGGTCGTCAGCGCCGGTGGGCCGGGCATCCGCCGGAGGTCGCGGGCCCGGGCAGTCGGGCAGGTCGGTGCGCAGGTTCGGCGGGTAGGACCGCCGGGCAGGTCAGCGCCGGTGGCCCGGTGGCCCGGTGGTCCAAGGGTCGGCAGGTCGGCAGCTCGGCGCCGGTGGCCCGATGGTCCGGCACCTGCCAGGATCGCGCGGCCCGGGCCTCCCGGCCGGGACCATGCGGCCGATGCGGCCGACCGGATCGTCAGACGGCGGTCTCCGGATCCAGACCGAGCGCCCGGTCCCGCGCCGCCTCCGCCTCCCGGCGGACCAGGCGGAACCACATGAAGAGCACGAAGCCCGCGAAGACGAACCACTCGCCCGTGTAGCCCAGGTTCTGGAAGGCCTTGAGGTCCAGGCCGCTGTTCTCCGGCGCTGACGCCGGCACGGCCGTCAGGCCGCTGTCCGCCGTCGACAGAGTGACCCACGCGTCGTACACCTTGTCCGGCACCAGGTTCACCAGTGACGCCGCGCTGATCATGCCCAGTTGCCCGGCCGGCAGACCGCCCGCCGCGTGCACCCCGTCGCTGCCCGACGACTCGGAGGCCTGGAGCGCTCCCGTGACCGTGACCTCGCCCGCCGGAGCGGCCGGGGCCCGGCCGCCCTCGGGCATCCAGCCGCGAACCACGGGCAGCATCCGGCCGCTGTCCGTCTCCAGCAGCGTCAGCACGTACGAGCCGCGCCTGCCGTCGAGTTCACGCCCGGGGACGAGGAACTGCTCGCCGTACCGGCCCGACGCCGTGGCCAGCCGGCCCGACGTCTCTTTGTCGACGGGCAGCAGCTCGTCGAGCGGCGCTGCCTGCTGCTGGTCCGCTCCAGGCTTCCGCTCCGCCTCACGGTGGGAGTCGACGCGGTCCTCGAACCTGCCCAGCTGCCACGAGCCCATGAAGATGCAGAACGGGATCGCCAGCAGGACGAAGACGTTGATCCCCCACCAGCGGGGCGTCAGCAGGAATCGGTACACCCCTCCACGGTACGGAACACCTCGGCCGTTCTTGGTGCCGGGGCCGCCGACCGGGCCGCTCCCGTCAGGTCACCGCCGCGTCGCCGCCCCCTTCAGATGCCTCTCCGCGAAGTCGATCTCGAGCCGCACCTGCTTGATCCGCTCCTCCACCACGAGGGAGCCGTGCCCCGCGTCGTACCGGTACACCTCGTGGACCGCGCCGCGCGCCGCGAGCCTGTCCACGTAGTTGTCGATCTGCCGTATCGGGCAGCGCGGGTCGTTGACGCCGGCCGAGATGTAGACCGGGGCCCGGACCGCGTCCACATACGTCAGCGGTGACGAGGCCTCGTAACGCTCCGGCACCTCTTCCGGGCTGCCGCCGAACAGCGTGCGGTCCAGCGCCTTCAGGTTCTCCATCTCGTCGTGGTACGAGGTGACGAAGTCGGCGACCGGGACCGCCGCCAGGCCGACCGCCCATGCCTCCGGCTGGGTGCCGAGGCCCAGCAGGGTCAGATAGCCGCCCCATGAGCCGCCCGCCAGGACCAGCTTCGACGGGTCGGCGAGGCCCGAGCCGACCGCCCACTCGCGGACCGCCGTGATGTCCTCCAGCTCGATCAGACCGACGCGGTGCTTCAGCGCGTCCGTCCACTCGCGGCCGTAGCCCGTGGAGCCCCGGTAGTTCACACGGACGACCGCGTAGCCGTGGTCGATCCAGGCGGCGGGGCCCGCCGCGAAGGAGTCGCTGTCGTGCCAGGTCGGGCCGCCGTGGATCTCGAAGACGGTGGGCAGCGGTCCCTCCGTACCGGCCGGCTTCTGCACCAGGGCGTGGATACGGCCGCCGGGGCCTTCGACCCAGACGTCCTCGACCGGCACCGAGGCGGGCGCCTTCATGCCAGGGGGGTCGAGGACCACGCCGCCGGCGGTCGAGCGGACACTCGGCGGCTGGGCCGCCGACGACCACAGATACTCCACGGTGCGGTCCGGCCTTGCCGTCGCACCGGAGACCGAACCGGGCGGGGTCTCGATCGGGGTCAGTGCGCGCGTCGCCAGGTCGTAGCGCCACAGCTCGCCGCGTGCCTCGAAGCTGTGCGCGATCAGCAGCGCGGAACCGTCCGGATACCACTCGGCGTTCACATCGCCCGGCAGCTCGATGCCGAGCTCGGTCTCCTCACCGGAGGCGATGTCCCAGATCATCGGCTCCCACCGGCCGCGCCGCTGGTGCCCGACGAGCAGCCTGCTGTCGCCGTCGACCGGCGCGAAGCCGAGGACCTCGAGGCCCAGCTCCACCGTGCCGCCGCGGGTGTCGTCCAGCTCGGCGACCGTGCTGCCGTCGAGGCGGGTCACGCGCAGCGCGGAGTGCATGGCGTCGCCGTGCTCGGTGTGCTCGATCGCGAGCAGCGAGCCGTCGTGCGAGAGATCGCCCACCCCGCCCGACTCACGGTGCCGGTAGATCTCGACGGGCGCCGAGCCCTCCCGTACGACATGGATCGTCGTGCCGTCCTCGTCGGTGGAACGGCCGACGACCGCGGTGGTGCCGTCCCGGCCGATGGCGAGACCCGCCGGGTAGGAGGGCTCCAGGCCGGGCGCGGCGGGCACGTCGTCCCCGCCGTGGAACGGCTGTCGCATCCAGATGCCGAACTCGTCGCCGTCGGTGTCGGAGAACCACCACACGGCCTCGCCGTCAGGGGTGAGTATCCCGTCCGTCGTGCCGTTCGGCCGGTCGGTGACCTGGCGCTGCTCGCCCGTCGACCGGTCCCAGGCGTACAGCTCGTACGTCCCCGTCGCGTTCGAGACGAAGAGGGAACGGTCCGGTGCGTCCTCCGCCCAGTCGGGCAGCGAGACGCGCGGCGCCCGGAACCGCTTCTCCCAGTCGGGCACGGAAGGGCTGACGGGCATGTCGGGCGTGGTGTGTGCGTCGCTCATGCCCTCAATGAAAGCGGATGTCGCCCGCGTCCTCCGCAGCCTGTGGACAACTTCGCCCGCGGCCTGCTGCCGGGCTGCCGGAAAGCCCCGGCATCGGGCGGTCACGCGGCTTCCGCCGCCCTGGCCCGCCGTCCGACGGCCACGGCCCCGCAGTGGGTGGTCACTCGGATGCCGCGGCCCAGCCGTCGGACGGCGACGCCCCCGGCGGCCCCGGCGGGGAAGCCGCGTGGCGTCCCTGCGGCCGCGCCAGGAGGTGGCGCGGGTCGGCGGCCCGCGTGATCGCGGACTCGACCGCCGCCAACCGGTCGGCGAGCAGTCCGAGAGCGGCGACGGCCCCTGTCAGCGGGTCGCCGTCCGGTCCGCCGAGGGCCTGGGCGCGCACGTACCGCGTCCTGATCTCCTCCCAGCGCGCTTCCTGTTCCCCGGTCAGCGTTCCCCGCAGCTCCGCCAGCTTGAGCAGGGCCGCCTCGGCGCCTGTCGTCAGCGTCTGGGCCTCGCCCGTGTAGTGGTCCTCGATCACGGCCGCCAGCTCGGCGTCGTTCATCACCGGGCTGATCCGCTCCACGATCTTGTTCACGTCGCGGTAGGAGCCCTGGAGCCGGAACGGCGGTTCCGAGCGGGTCTCGTCACTGCTCGCCGCGGAGGCGATGTACGCGGAGTTCACGGCGAGGACCGTGCGCCGGGCGGTCAGCAGATGCCGCAGGACCGCCAGGATCTGTTCCAGCTCGGCCGGGGCGTAGGAGTGGCCGAGCATGTCGGCACGCACGGTCGCGTCGTCGGACGCGAGGCGGACCAGCAGCTCCAGTTCGGCCCGGTCGCGGCCGGCCAGGGGAGCGAGCAGCGGGTGGGAGGTGAGCGCGTTCTCGACGAAGCTCAGCGCGAACACGTCCTCCTTGCCCGTCAGCACGTCACCGAGGTTCCACACGTCGGCACGGTTCGCGAGCATGTCCGGGATCCGGAACCGCTGCCCCGACTCGGTGTACGGATTGCCCGCCATGCACACCGCGAAGCGCTTCCCGCGCAGGTCGTAGGTGCGGGTCGCGCCCCGCCACACGCCCTCCATGCGGCGCTGCGCGTCGCACAGGGAGATGAACTTCTGCAACAGCTCGGGCGAGGTGTGCTGGATGTCGTCCAGGTACAACAGGACGTCGCTGCCTGCCTCCAGGGCGAAATTGATCTTCTGGACCTCCTGGCGGGCCGTCGCGTTCGGCGCCTCCTCGGGATCCAGCGAGGTCACCGCATGCCCCAGCGCGGGGCCGTTGACCTTGACCAGGAGAAGGCCGAGCCGGTCGGCGACGTACTCCATGAGCGTCGTCTTGCCGTAGCCGGGCGGGGAGACCAGCAGGAGCAGCCCGTTGCTGTCGGTGCGCCGGGACTCGTCGGCCGTGCCGAGCTGCTTGGCCAGGTTGTCGCCGATCAGCGGCAGGTAGACCTCGTCGATGAGGCGGTTGCGCACGAACGCCGGCATCACGCGCGGCCGGTGCTCGTCCAGCCGCAGCGTGTCCCGCTCGGCGGCCGCCAGGGCGGCCCTGCGCTGCTGGCACGCGCGGAACCCCGGAGCCACCTCCGCACGGAAGTGCCGGGCGCGGGCCAGCAGTTCGTCGATCCGTACGGTCATCGACCGGCGCTCGACACGCGGGTGGCTGCCGAGCAGTCCCTCGACCCGCTCGGTGAGCCGCGCCGCACACTCGTACCGGGCGAGGCCGGAGCACAGTTCGATCGCGACGGCCTCCGCGAGGTCGGTGACGTCGGCCCCGGTCGCCTCGGTGTAGGCGCCCAGCCAGTTCTCCACGACCTGCCGACGGGCCGGGAGGTCGTCGCCGAGGGCCGCGACGTCCTCCTCGTAGGCGGAAGTGCCCACCGTACGGCGGAACTTCTCCAGCAACGTGCGCGCGGAAGCGCTCGTCACAAACCCGTCAGGGCCGCACGTCAGCTCCTCGAAGAGGTACTCCGCGGCGAGCGCGTCCCCCATCTCCTGTGCCATCTCGGCCCGGAAAGCGCCGATCGCCGGCGCCAGACCGAACGTCTCCCGGGCCCGCGCCAGCGACACCGCACGCCGCGTCCACGCTGTGCGCCGGGCCTCGTCGGCGCCGTGCGCCCAGAACAGCTGCGCCGTGGCCCGCGCCCCCGGCGGGTGGCGCAGCAGCCCGGCCCGCTCGTGGAGCCGCAGCAGCGCGCCGAGGATCAGGGCCGCGTCGTGGTCGTGCACACCGCACGGATCCGCAGCACCGCTACATGCTGCAGACGGCGGCGATCGGCGCCCGTCTGCTCGACTGGCCGGCGAAGGAGCTCTAGGGCGGCCGGGGCCCGGTCTGCTGTGTCCCGGCCCTGGTGTCCGGTCCGCTGTGCGCGGACCGGACACCGGAAAAACGGACCACGTCGGATCAGATGTTGACGCCGAAGTCCTGCGCGATGCCGCGCAGGCCGGAGGCGTAACCCTGGCCGACGGCGCGGAACTTCCACTCCGCACCGTTGCGGTACAGCTCGCCGAAGACCATCGCGGTCTCGGTCGAGGCGTCCTCGCTCAGGTCGTAACGCGCGAGCTCGTTGTTGTCGGCCTGGTTGACGACGCGGATGAACGCGTTGCGCACCTGGCCGAAGGACTGGCCACGGCTCTCGCCCTCGTGGATCGAGACCGGGAACACGATCTTGTCGACCTCTGCGGCCACACCGGCCAGGTTGACCTTGATCTGCTCGTCGTCGCCCTCGCCCTCACCGGTGAGGTTGTCACCGGTGTGCTCGACGGAGGCGTCGGGGCTCTTGAGGTTGTTGAAGAACACGAAGTGCTGGTCGGACAGGACCTTTCCGTTCGCGTCCACCAGCAGGGCGCTGGCGTCCAGGTCGAAGTCGGTCCCGGTGGTGCTGCGTACGTCCCAGCCGAGGCCCACGACGACCGCGGTCAGGCCCGGGGCCTCCTTGCTGAGCGAGACATTGCCGCCCTTGGAAAGGCTGACACCCATGGAAATCCCCTGCGCAATCCGGCGCGGGCCGCGCCACTTGACGATTCCTTTGCCCGACCGGACAACGACCGGCCCCCCGCTTCGGTTCCCCTTTTTCCCGATCGGGTCTCACGACCGGGCGGGGCCGCCCTCCTCGTCGACGAAGAAGCTGTCGTGCCGGACCAGGAAATCGGCGAACTCCTGCCCACCGCGTGCCGCCGTCTCGGCGACCTGCTCGAAGTACTCCTCCCTCGGCGCCCCGGGCGAGAAGAGCATCAACATGGAGGCGGGATCGTCCGACTCGTTCTTGAAGGCGTGCAGCCCGCCGACGGGCACGTAGAGGAAGTCGCCAGGACCGCCGGTGACCCACCGGTCCCCGTCGTACAGACGGACCTTGCCGGACAGGACGAAGAACGACTCGGAGATCGACCGGTGGAAGTGGGTGCTGGGCCCGGGAGACCGCGGCCCCATGTCGACCCGGTAGAGGCCGAACTCGCCGCCGGTCGAGGCGTGGGTGGCCAGATAGTGGGTGCGGTTGCCGCCCGGCGAGACCAGCTCCGGCTCGGTGTCCGCCGGCCTGAAGACCGCGTTGATCTTCCCGTTCTCGCCGAGGTAGCGGGGCTCCGGGTAGGACATCGGTGATCCTCCTGTCGGTGGTCCGGTCCCGCCATTCTGGAGTTCACCGTGGGGGAGCACATCCGGCCGTGGACGGAAGGCCGGGACGAGAGCGCCCGGCCCGGCTCGGTCCCCGGACCTACATCCGGCTCCGGGACCGGGCTCCTCGTACGGCGGTGGAATGCCGCCCGCGCCCACAGGTAGCCGGCCAGCCCGGTCCCGTGCTGCGGGCGATCCCTCGTGCGCGATCAAGGAAACCGCCTGGTTCGGGGGTATCGCGCCGAGCGACACCTCCCGGCTGCGGTCACGGCCGACGCGTTCGCTCGAGACCCGGAGCACCCGCCACGCAGTGGGACACGTGGCAACGCCAGAGGGCCCTTACCTACCCGGTAAGGGCCCTCTGACCTGCTACTCAGCTGTCGGGGTGGCGGGATTTGAACCCACGACCTCTTCGTCCCGAAGCAACTTGGGCCGGTGCCTGTACTCGGGATGCTGTGCTTGCCACCTGCGCTGATGGTCCGCTGACGTCCGCGATCGTTCGCTGTTGTGCGTCGGCGTTGTCACGCAGTTAGACACTCATCCCTCGCTGCCGCTCCTCACCCGACACTTGAAATCCTCACCGACAGGACCGGCGCGATGCTGACCACGTGGGGCCGGCGGATTCAAACTCCGATCACGATCGGCACTCGTCGGGTCCATGGCCGGACTGTCCGCCGGGTGAGCAAGGCGGCCCCGGACGGGCAGGCGACGGCCCTGTGTGCGGCAACGCTTAGTCTCCTCGGATGGACGAGTCCCCTTGCTTTTGCCTGCTGTGTGCCCCGACCGAATGGGGTGGACCTGTGTCGGAGGAACGCGATCGTCACATCGCGAAGAACGTCGCGGACTACGGTTGGCATGTCATGGGCGTGGCCGGCGGTGATGCCCCTGGCGACTGGGGCTACTCCATCGGTCTCTGGCACACCATGCGCAGTCCAGAGGTCAGCGTGTTCGGCCTGCCCTCGCAGACGGCGATGAACGTGGCGAACGCCGCTGGGGCAGCGATCCGGGACGGGAACCCACTCGAGTCCGACCAGTGCCGGGGGGACGTCCTCAATGGCCACGACGTGGTGGTCCGGCCCGTGCATCCCAGCTGGTACCACGACTTCTTCGGCGCGGGTATCGACTTCTACCAGACCCCGCCACTGCCGATCACTCAGCTGTTCTGGCCGGACAAGGCTGGTCGGTTCCCCTGGGACGAGGGAGTGAACGAGCACTGCCGTGTGAGCCAACCACTGCTCTGGGTACCCAAAGATGAGACCACCGGCCCTTGGGCGGAGATCAGCTGAGGTCGGTGGAGTCTCAATGACCGAGGCAAGAGTGGCCGGCCATCTCTGGTGCACTTGTTTGGAAGACCACGTATGCGGTGCCCTGCTGAGCTGGGAGAACGCTGACCTGCGGAGGGACGGTTGAATCACCCGTATTCCCCGTGGTTCCCCGCTCGTCTCCGACTGATCGGGCACGACAGGGGCACGGCTGGCTACGGTAGCGACATCTCGTGTCGGAGGTCGCACGGGTCGTCTCTAAGGTGCAGCCGACGAAGCTCTTGCAGCGCTGTGACGGGGAAGGGGTGTTGTACCCACTTTGCTCGGTATCCGTCTTCGCCATGGATCCGCAGCACCATCTGTGCCGCTTCCATAACGGCGTGGCCGAGAGCGCTGCGGGGGTGCGTAGAGCTCCAAGAGAGCGCACCCTCGTCGTCAGGTGCGTCGAAGCTCGTGTACATGTCCGGGAACCGGTAGATCGCGATGTCAACGTTCGGGCCTCGGCCCCGGAGAACCCACCTCACTTCGGCTGGTTCGAGGTCGAAGGAGACCCGCTGGACGGTGGATGGTCCGTAGAGACCCGCCACGCCGTGAAGCAGGTCGGCAAGTGCGTCTGTGCAGTAGCTGACGAAGTCCTTGTGCTCCGAAGAACTGTCGGCGATTCGGCACGTTGCCCAGCCGGAGCCGCTCAGTTCCCAGCTGAACTGGAGATCACCTGTCATCGTTCGCCTCCCCGTGATCGTCTGTGGAGACGGTACAGCGGAGGTCGGCGTAGCGGCTTTGGGCTGGAGCTGCCATGGGGCGAGAGATCATGGCCCCTTACGCTGAGTAGCGAATCGGGCTGGCTCCTCGCCTGCCCGCAATAGCCCGATCTGGGGCCATGATCTTCGAGGCTCGCCCCATGGTGGCTGCGTAAAGCCGCGGAGCCGACCGCCCCAGCCACAGCGGGCTACCGTTCTGCGCATCTGGTGTTGCTCGCTCAGCCGCGCGGCCGGCGTAGCCGGGCCCGGAGCGGGGCGGAGACAGGAGCGTCGGGCCCGGCGGCGAGCCGGGGCCGCGCGCGGCGAGCGGAGCGAGCCGCCTTGATCGAGGTAGAGAAACCTGTAACAGGCCCAGCATTGCGTCAGCTGATGGCCATGCGCTCGGCAAGATCAGTCAACGGCTTGGGGATGCGGTGTCCTGAAAGCTGGACCAGATCACGGACCACCGTGCGTGCTGAGTGATGGCTGTGGATCTGCTCGGGTGCCAGCTTCTCGGCCTCCAGGAGTGCGGCTACGGCCTCGCCGACGTGTCGCCGCTGCGCGTGAGCCCGCGCCACATCAAGCAGGAAACGTGCCTGTCGCTCCGAGGACAGCCCGCTCGCGTCGACGCCTGTGGCAACGTCCAGGGCGAGCCCGGCGTCTCCGAGGTCGACAGCCGTGGCGACAGCGTGAAGCTCGACGTTGGTCGGCCCGAACTCGGTCTCGAAGTCGTTGCGGTCCTCGCCAAGTCGGGCCGCGATCTCTCGGGCACGGCCGATGTGCTGGTGAGTTTCGGCGCGGTGCCCCTCCCTTGCGTTGATCACGGCGAGTACCAGGTTCATGGCGCCAAGGAGAGACAGCTCCTCGGGCGGGCAGTTTGGGGACTCGGTGCGCGGAGTCAGAACGGCGACCGCGGACGATGCGGCGTGCTCGGCCTGCTCGGTTCGCTGCTGTCGGATGAAGGTGTGAGCCATCCGAAAGAGGCTGGCCACGACTTCCAGCGGCTTGCCTGCAAGCTCCGCAGCCTGAAGGGCCCGGTCGGCCGCGACCCATGCGGCGTCGGCCTCGTCCTGGCGCACGAAGGCGGCTGCCGCCACCTGATAGGCGCGCGCCCTGAGCGCATGGAGCTCCTGGCGGTCACTGGCCGGTGCGTGACGAACGGCCGCCTCGATGCTCGGAAGCAGTGAGGACAGTCGCTGGCTGAGAGCCGCGTATTTGGACGCGTGCGCGAGATCCCAGACTTCTTCGATCTGCACCCGTAGCTCGTCTGCGGATGCCGTCGTCCCGTCGCTGGGCTCATCGAAGAGGCTGCCGAGAGCGGGGTGTCCCGTCAGTGCGACCCGCAGGGCGTCAAGGTCGTTGCTCACCGGCTGCTGCGCTTCCGGCGTCTCTTCGGCCGGCGTGCCCGCGTCAGGACGCACGTCACGCACCGACACTCCGAGCGCATCCGCCAGTGCCTGGAGAACAGACAGCCGCTCTACGGGCTGCACGCCCCGCTCTACCTGGGAGACCCAACTCTCCGAGCGCTCCATGGCAACAGCCAAGTCGCTTTGGGACATGCCTGCGGCGCGGCGAAGTTCCTTGATCCGCGCTCCTGTTGCACGGGAGTCCGACTCAGGCACTGGTGACCTCGGTGGGGTGCTTCCCGGTGTACGGGGTCATGCGGTCGACCTCGGTCTTCGCGACGTACTTGTCGCGCTCAGAGAGGAAGCGGCGGGTGTGTTCCTGGCGCTCGTGCTCTTCGAACGCCGCGTAGTCCGCGTACAGCTCGTAGAAGATCCGCTGGTTGGCCTCGCCTTCAACGGTGTGGCAGGCGTAGACGAGCGTGCCGGGCTCCTTGGCCTTGATCCCTTCGGCTGTCTCGCGAACCAGCGCGTCGAAGCCTTCGGCGGCACCGTCCTTGAGCGTGAAGCGGACAAAAAGTCCAAAGTTGCTCATCGTTCCTCCTCCGAGTCAGGCCCTAGCATCGCAGAGTCAAAGATTTCCTGCTAGTCGCAGAGAATCTGTTGACTCGCAGTTTTACTGCGAGTAGCTTCGGGTTACTGCTCCACTACACAAGAGCGCCCCGGGCGGCGTGCTCTCTGCCAAGATCACGACGCCACCCGGGGCTTCCCTCAAGGGGAGGTCTCATCATGCCCGTACCACGTCGTACTCTGCACTCCGCGCCGTTAACCGCTCCGCTGTCCCGCACCGAGGACGCTCAGATCGTCCCCTCGCCGTGCCAGGCGTGCTCCGCCGTCGGCGGCGCTGACTGGGTGAAGCGCGATGGTGTCGGCGTCCTGGTCCACCGCTCGGGCGGGGCCTGCCCGGTGGCCGTGTCCTTCGACTGGGCCACCGGTAAGCCGCTGGCCTCCGTCTCCGGGGCGGTGGCGGCATGACCACTGCGACGATCACCGCGAACGAGCGGCTGCGCGGGGCGATGGTTGCCGCGAACGTGACGATCGAGGGCCTGGCCTCCCGGCTCGGTGTCGACCCGAAGTCGGTGGAACGCTGGATCACCCTCGGCCGCACCCCGCACGCGAGGAACGCGCACGCCGCCGCCAAGCTCCTCCACACGGACGCCTACCTGCTGTGGCCCGCGCTCGGGGAGCGTCACCGGTCGGTGCCGACGCCTCGGGACGAGCTGATCACCTGCTACCCGACCCGCAGCGTCGTCCCGCTCGACCTGTGGCGCTCCACCCTCGCGAACGCTGTCGGTTCGATTGACCTGGCGGTCGCGCACCCGCTGTTCCTGGTCGACGCGGTGTGGGACCTGGCCGCGCTAGTCACCGACAAGGCGGCATCGGGGGTTCGGGTCCGGATCGTCGGCCCCGCCGGCACTTCCCCCGTGACCCTGGCGGACGTCTTCCCCTCGCTCCTGACGGTGCCGGGTGTCCGGCTCGCTGAGCACTCGGGGCTGCACGCGGATGTGGTGCGGGCGGATGACGACCTCCTGGTGACAACCCCTGTGGACGGCCTGGTCCCGGTGCTCTCGCCCGTGATGCATCTGCGCCGCCTCGGCCCGGCCCCGCTCACCTCCGGCTATCTGACCGCGCTCGATCACCTCTTCGCCACCGCCACCCCGGTCCACGCTCCTCGACTGCGGGCGGTGGCCGCATGACCCACTTCCCCGTTCCCTCGGCTGCCGTTGCTGATGTGGCGGCGGCCGTGGGCCAGGACCCGATCACCGTGGCCGACCTGCTGCGCGTCGCGAATACCCCCGGCTTCGACCGCTGGCGCGAACAGATCCGGCGCACGGGCGGCTGCTCGGACCCCATCCACCTCCAGGGCTGGACGATCACCAAGGACAAGGCCACCGCCGAAACGCTCTACTCGTACTCGACCGCCGCCGAACCCGGCGGACGGCTCCGGGTGGCCTGCGGCAACCGGCGTGCCTCGCGCTGCCCGTCCTGCGCCTGGACTTACGCGGGGGACACCTACCACCTGATCCGCGCCGGGATCACCGGAGACGTACGCAAGGACGTGCCCGCCACCGTCCGGGACCACCCCCGCGTCTTCGCCACTCTCACCGCGCCGTCGTTCGGCCCGGTCCACAACCGCCCTGCCTCCGGGCGCTGCCGCTGCGGCCTCGTCCACCAGGACGACGATCCCGCCCTGGGCACGGCGCTGAACCCGGACCGCTACGACTACGCGGGTGCTGTGCTCTGGAACAACCACGCCGGGCAGCTCTGGCAGCGGTTCACCATCTACCTGCGTCGGGAGATCGCCGCCCGCGCCGGGCTCTCCCAGCGGGCTCTGTCGGATGTCTGCCGAGTCTCGTTCGGCAAGGTCGCCGAGTTCCAAAAGCGCGGTGCCGTGCACTTCCACGCCGTGGTGCGGCTCGACGGCCCGGACGGCCCCGACTCCGCGCCCCCGGCCTGGGCCACCGTCCCGCTCGTGGACGACGCGATCCGGGCCGCTGCCGCCCGCGTCCTGGTCGTCGTCCCGCCCGCCTGCCTTTCTCCGGAACGCCAACTGCGCTGGGGAACCCAGGTCGACGTCCAGCCCATCGGCGCGCTCGGACACGAGGACCTGACCGAACAAGCGGTGGCCGCCTACGTCGCGAAGTACGCCACCAAGGCCGCCGAGACGACCGGCACGGTGGACCGCCGGATTGTCGAGCTGGCGGAGCTGGACCGCCTCGGCCTGCCTGCCCACACCCGGCGGCTCATCGAAGCCTGCTGGGCCCTGGATGGCGACTATCCGGAACGGCTGCTGGCGCGCTGGTCGCACATGCTCGGCTTCCGCGGCCACTTCTCCACCAAGTCCCGCCGCTACTCCACCACCCTCGGCGCACTCCGCCAAGTGAGAGCCGACTACCGCGCCCGCCAGGAGCGCCAAGCCCGCGGGCTCCCCGAGGACCTCGACGACTCGGAGGGCTCCACGCTCGTGCTCGCCCACTGGACCTACGCCGGGCACGGCCACACACCCGGCGAATCCTGGCTCGCCCAATCCATCGCCAACGACATCAAGCAAGACCGGCAACTCGCGCGGGAGCTGCGTACCGAACTGGAGGGGGACGGCTGGGATGACTGACGAACTGCTGACTGTCCCGGAGGTGATGGCACGCCTCAAGGTCGGCCGCACTGCGGTCTACGACCTGATTCGCACGCGCCGTCTGCCCTCGCTCACCATCGGCCGCAGCCGCCGAATCCCTGCGGACGCCCTGCGTGCGTTCCTCGCGTCCCGCATGGAAGAGGCTGCCTGATGACCAAGCGACGCAGCCGTGGTGACGGTGGCCTGCACTGGGACGAGAAGAGACAGCGTTGGATCGCCACGGCAAACCTCGGCTTCGATGCGAGCGGTAAGCGCATCGTCCGGCGGGGGAGTGGCAAGACCAAGACGGAGGCGAAGAACAAACTCAAGGAGGTGTTGAGGGACTACGAAGACGGTCTCGCCATCGCCCCCACGAACTACACCGTCGCCGACGCTGTGAACGACTGGCTCGCCTACGGCTTGGCGGGCCGAGACGCGCGCACGGTCGAGAATTGCACCTACATGACCCAGAAGCACGTCATCCCGGGATTAGGTGCCCGAAAGCTGCGGGATCTGAGCGCGGAGGACGTCGACCGCTGGCTAGCGGCCAAGGCCAAGATCCTCAGTACTCGCACGCTTCAGGCTGTCCACTCCTGCTTGAACCGCTCGGTCAAGCGAGCCATGGCCCGGGACAAGGTCAAGCGCAACGTCGTCGAACTGTGCTCCGTGCCCCAAGGGCAGGCGGGGCGACCGTCCAAGGCCCTCACCTTCGCCCAGGCCGAGTCCGTGCTGAAGGCTGCCGAGGGGACGTCGATGCACGCGTACATCGTCGTCGCGTTGCTGACTGGTGCCCGTACCGAGGAACTGCGAGCTCTGACCTGGGATCACGTGTTCCTGAAGGGGCAACCGGATGCCGACCCGCCGCAGCCTCCGCATATCGCGGTGTGGCGATCGGTCCGTCGCGGCGGGGACACCAAGACCCGGAAGTCCCGGCGAACGCTCGCTCTGCCGGCACATTGCGTCGAAGTTCTCTGGCAGCAATTCGAAGACCAGGGCTGGGAGCGGCTCGCTGCTGGTGACAGCTGGGAGGAACACGGGCTGGTCTTCTCGTCGGCAGTGGGCAAGCCTCTCGATGCCACCAACGTCCGGCGCGCTTTCCGCCAGGCGCTCAAGGAGGCCGAAGGGATCAACGCCGACGACTGGACGCCCCGGGAGCTCCGGCACAGCTTCGTGTCCCTGCTCTCCGACCGTGGCGTGTCATTGGAGGAGATCTCTCGCCTCGTGGGTCACTCCGGCACAGCCGTCACCGAAGAGGTCTATCGGAAGCAGATCCGGCCCGTGATCCAGACCGGCGCCGTGGTCATGGACGGCATCTTCAAGCGGGCGGGACAAGCGTAGTCACGCAGATAGACACTCAGACGAAAGAGGTCAGGCCACCTACTACGAAAGTAGGTGGCCTGACCTGGTGTTTCAGCTGTCGGGGTGGCGGGATTTGAACCCACGACCTCTTCGTCCCGAACGAAGCGCGCTGCCAAGCTGCGCTACACCCCGATGTCGCCGGTGTCCCGGCGACATCGATTACTTTAGCCCACCCGCGGCCGGAGGCGAAATCCGGTTTCGGGGCCGCGGGCGCCCGGCACGGGGGTCAGTCGCGTGGGGTCAGCGTCAGCAGGGTCGCTTCCGGGGGGCAGGCGAAGCGGACCGGGGTGTAGCGGTTCGTGCCGCAGCCCGCGGAGACGTGGAGGTAGGAGGTGTTCCCCTCCGCCCGGTGCCTGGAGAGGCCCTTGACCCGGTCGGTGTCCAGGTCGCAGTTGGTGACCAGGGCGCCGTAGAAGGGGATGCACAGCTGGCCGCCGTGGGTGTGGCCCGCCAGGATCAGGGGGTAGCCGTCGGCGGTGAAGGCGTCGAGGGCGCGCAGGTAAGGGGCGTGGACGACGGCCAGCGACAGGTCGGCGTCCTTCTCCGGGCCGCCGAGGACCTTGTCGTAACGGTCCCTCTTGATGTGCGGGTCGTCGAGGCCGGTGAAGGCGATCTCGTAGCCGTCGAGCTTCAGCCGGCCGCGCGTGTTCGTCAGGTCCACCCATCCCGCCGCGTCGAACGCGTCCCGCATTCCCTCCCACGGATTGTGGACGGCACCGACGGCCGGGGCGTTGCCGTTGAGGCCGTGGCGGCCCTGCGCCTTCTCGAGGAGGTAGCGGGCCGGGTTGCGGAGCTTCGGGCCGTAGTAGTCGTTGGAGCCGAAGACGTAGACGCCGGGGATCTCCATCAGCGGGCCCAGCGCGTCCAGGACCTCCGGCACGCCCTCCGGGTCGGAGAGGTTGTCGCCGGTGTTGACGACGAAGTCCGGGCGCAGTCCGGCCAGGGACTGGAGCCACGCCCGCTTCTTGCGCTGGCCGCTCACCATGTGGATGTCGGAGACCTGCAGCACGCGCAACGGCCGCATCCCGCGCGGCAGCACCGGCACGGTCACCCGTCGCAACCGGTACGAACGGGCTTCGATGCCCGCGGCGTAGACGAGGCCGGCGGCTCCGGCCGCCGTGATGCCTGCGGTGATCTTCAGGGGGAGCCCGTAGCGTGCGCGCATGGGTCCATCGTCGCAGACCCGTCAGGCGCGGGGCAGTGGTGGGAGGTGAGCCCGGGACGCGTTGCGGACCGGTAGCGCGACGAGCAGACCCAGCGCGATCCACACGTATGTGTTGCCGCCGAGGAAGCCGTCGATTCCGGACGAGTCCTTGCTCCACAGCCACACGACGCTGCTCGACAGTACGACCGGCAGCGCGACTGCCCAGGTCAGCAGCCTGCGACGGTCAGGGCCCGCGGGTGTGTCCAGGGCCGCGCCGGCGAGCACCGCGAGTGCGGGCACCAGCCAGACGAGGTGGTGCACCCAGGTGACCGGGCTGATCAGGCAGGCCAGGATGCCGGTCAGCGCGATCGCGGCGGCGTGGTCACCGGCGGAGGTCGCCCGACGGACCCGTACGAACCACAGAGTGAGCAGCACGAGCACTCCTGCCGCCCAGATGCCGCGGCTCGGCTCGTACGGTTCGACGAACCGGGCGAGCAGTCCCTGCCAGGACTGGTTGGAGACGTACGCGAGCGAGCCGACCCGGTCGGTGTCCCAGAGCGCCTGGGTCCAGTAGACGCGAGAGGTGTCCGGCGCGATCCATGCCGCCAGCCCGGTGGCGCCGAGCGCGACGGCGGTCGCTGTCGCGGCGGCGCGGGGGCGGCCGGTGAGGAGCAGGTGGCCGATGAACACGGCGGGGGTGAGTTTGATCGCGGCGGCGAGACCGATGCCGATGCCGGCGTAACGGGAGGCCCGGCCGTCGGCCGGCAGCCGGAGGTCGACGAGGACGAGCGCCAGCAGCAGCAGGTTGACCTGACCGAAGCTGACGGTGTCGCGGACCGGTTCGAGGAGGGCGAACGCGCAGCCGGTGAGCGCCAGGGCGTACCAAGGGGTCCAGCCCTGGGCCCTGACGACCGGCCCGGCGGTCAGGCGAAGGATCACCACGGCCGCGGCGACGTTGAGCAGCAAGGTGAACGCGATGGCGCCGTTCCAGTGGATCAGCGTCATCGGCAGCATGGCCAAGGCGGCGAACGGCGGGTAGGTGAAGCCGTATTTGCTGCCGGGCACCTGGTAGTCGTAGAGAGCGCCGCCGCCCACCCAGTGGTTCACGGCGCCGTAGTACACACCCAGGTCGAACCAGCCGCGGTGCAGCGGCACCGTCGTGAGGAACAGCAGGACGGTGGAGGCCAGCGAGGCGACCAGGATGAGCCGTCCGCGGGTGGTCGTCGGCCACCGCCACGTGGTCTCCGTCGTACCCAGCTGTGTCATGCAGTACTCCCAATCGGTCGGCGCGCGACGCGGTCTGCGCCCCACAGAGCTGTCACGGCGAGCAGACCGCCCCCGACGGCCAGCCCCAACTGGGCTGCATCCGGAGCGAATCCGCTTGGCAGAACCACGAGGGCGAGGATCGCACTGGCCGCGGTGGCCGTCCGGCGCAGAGATCTGCCCGGCCCGGCGGCCGCGATCAGGAACAGCCCCCACAGCAGGTACCAGGGGCGGATCGCGGGGCCGAGGACGGCAACCGCCGTCAGGCTGAGCCCGAGCGCGTGGACCGGGCGCAGCAGATGGTGGCGGCGCCAGGCGAGCAGTACGGCGACGGCGGTGGCGGCGAGGCCCAGCAGATGCCACGCCGGGCCCGCGAAGCGGGCGAGATCCGCGGGCCCGTCGCCCGCCCGGTCGAGGAGGGCGGTGGTCATCCGGCCGAGGCTAGAGGTGAGCGACCAGTTCCCGGGGGAGACGGGGGTGTCCAGCGTCGCGAGCCACCCGTATCCCGTACCCACGACTGCCGTGGTCACCGCTGTGGTCGCCGCGCAGACGCAGACGACGGCAGCGGTGGCCGACAGTCGCGGTGCCCGCGACCGTTCCCTCTGCCGGGCCCACAGCATCACCACGGCGACGAGACCCAGCGCCGCCGGGGCCTTCACCAGGGCCGCCAGGGTGATGAGTACGACCGCGGCCACCGGCCTGCGGCCGAGCGCCGCGACCAGTCCGACGCCGAGCAGACCCAGCATGACCGCGTCGTTGTGCGCGCCGCCGACCAGATGCAGCAGCACCAAGGGATTGAGCACGCCTAGCCAGAGAGCCAGGGACGGGTCGGTGCCGCAGTGCCGGGCCAGCCGGGGCAGGCACAGCGCCATGGCCGCCACACCGAGGAGTGCGACGAGCCGCATCCCGAGCACCCCGGTGGACACCTGGTCGGCGGGGAACGCTGCCGGGACGGGGGAGTGCGCCACCGCGGCGAGGGCGAGGAAGACCGGGCCGTACGGGGCCGGCGTGTCCCGCCACAGGGGTGCGACCTCCGCGGGGAGCGGGCCGCCGAGGTGGGAGGGGCCGAGGGTGTGGACATCGAGTTGCGCGTCGACCATCGCGCCCTGTGCGAGATAGCTGTACACGTCGCGGCTGAACAATGGCGGCGCCACCACCAGCGGCGCCGCCCACAGCACCAGCGTCAGCAGCAGATCTCGGCGGCCGGGCGGCCGGGGCCCGCGCACCGCCGCCCCGAGGAGCGCCCAGGCCGCTATCAGGACGACCAGCCCGAAATACGCGCCGACGAGCCCGAGCGCGGCCGGGCCGGAGTCCGGGGCGGGCATCTCCCGTACCGGCAGCGCGCCGGAACTCACGCCGCCCGCCGCGACGGCCGTCGAACCCGTCAGCCCGAGCAACTGGCAGTGGCGGAAGTCGACGGCCCGGTCGAGGGCCCGGTCGACGAGGAGGCGGAGGGACGGCACCTGCGCAGGCTGTCAACGGCCGGTGTCCCGCAGGCGACGCGCCGGTCGCGCGCGGGGGTCGGTCGCGTGTCCGCCGCTTTACGGGACGCCGCTTTGGCGAAGTCGCGTGCGGACACCGGCCGTTGACAGCCCTGCCCGCCTCCGGAGCCCCGCCCGACCCTGGGCGCGACCTCCGTCCCCGCCGTGCTAGGCCGGCTTCCGTCCCGGCCTCGCGACCCAGGCCTCCGTTCCGTCCCCGCGACGCGCCCCGCGCCCCGCCGCGAAATGCGCGGGCGATTTCCGTCGCGCACCTGACACACTTGGCCGCATGACCACGCTCAAGTCCAAGCTGCAGGAAGACCTCACCGAGGCGATCAGGGCGCGCGACGAACTTCGCTCCTCGACGCTTCGGCTGACCCTCTCCGCGATCACCAAGGAGGAGGTCTCGGGCAAGACCGCCCGTGAACTCTCCGACGACGAGGTGCAGAAGGTGATCGCCAAGGAGGCGAAGAAGCGCCGCGAGGCCGCCGATGCCTTCGCCCAGGGCGGTCGCGCCGAGCAGGCCGAGCGCGAGAAGGCGGAGGGCGTGATCCTCGACGCGTACCTGCCGCAGCAGCTGACGGACGACGAGCTGAACCAGATCGTGGCGCAGGCCGTCGAGGAGGCCAGGGCCGCGGGCGCCGAGGGGCCGCGTGCCATGGGCGCCGTCATGAAGATCGTGAACCCGAAGGTGGCGGGCCGCGCCGAGGGCGGCCGGGTCGCCGCAGCGGTGAAGCGGCTGCTCGCCGGCTGAGAGAGCCGGGGCCGCGGCGCCCGCCGAGACGGCAGCGCGCAGCCACGAGCGCTGGTGCCCGCCGCGACAGCAGTGGGCGCCCGCCGTGAGGGCATGAAGAAGGGGGACCCGGTCACCGGGTCCCCCTTCTTCTCACTTCACGCGGGCCGCCTACGGCCAGTTGCCGCCGCCACCGCCGCCGTTGCCCTGGCCGCGGTTGTTACCACCGCCGATCAGGTCCGGCGGGATGGAGATGCCGGGCCACGGCTCCTGGTCACTGGGCTTGCCGTCGTCCGGCTTGTCACGGCCCTTCTCCTTGTCCTTGTCCTTCGGGACGTCCGGGATGTGCACGCCGACGAAGGGTGGAGCGGGCTCGCCGTCCAGTGCCCCCGTCATCGCGTCCTTCCAGATCGGACCCGGGACCGCGCCACCGAAGACCTTCTCGTGGTACCGGCCGCCGATGGTGATGTACTCCATCTTCACCTGCTGGCTGGCGCTGCCGACCCAGACCGCACCCGACATGTTCGGGGTGTAGCCCACGAACCAGGCGTTCTTCCTGAAGTCGGTCGTACCGGTCTTGCCCGCGTTGTCGCGGCTCTGCAGGCCGGCCTGTTGGCCGGTACCGGAGTCGACCACTCCGCGCAGCAGGGTGTTGATCGTGTCGGCGGTCCGCTCGGACATCGCCTTGCTGCATTCGGTCTGCGGAACCTTCAGGCTCTTGCCGTCGGCCGTCTTGATCGACTCGATGGCCGTCGGCGTGCAGTAGGTCCCGCGGTTGGCGAAGGTCGCGTAGGCGTTGGCCATCACGAGGGGCGAGATACCGGTGGAGCCGAGGGTGAGCGCCGAGGGCACTTCCGGCAGCTTCGTGTTGTTGCCCTGCACCACGCCCAGCTTGCCGGTCATCTCCAGGATCGGGCACATCCCGATCTCGCCGATCATCTGCACGAAGTAGGTGTTGACGGACAGCGCCATCGCTTCCTTGAGCGGGTACGGCCCGACCTCGGTCTCGTTCTCGTTCTCCAGCATGGTGTTGCCGGTGTTGACCCACGGCTTGCCGCTGCACGTCGACACCGATTGCGGGTACGGCATCTTGTACGGCGACGGGTAGACCTGCGTCGGCGGCTTGCCCTGCTCCAGGGCAGCGGCGGCCAGGAACGGCTTGAAGGTCGAGCCGACCGGGAAGCCGAAGTTCGAGCCGCCCATGTCGTGGTTGACCGAGTAGTTGATCTGGGTCTCGTTCTTGCCGAAGCCGTACGGCTTGGACTGGCCCATGGCGACGATCTTGCCGGTCCCGGGCTGGACGAGCGTGACCGCGGCGGCGACCTTGTCGGTCTGGTAGATGTGGTCCTTTATGGAGTTCTGCGCCGATTCCTGGGCCTGCGGGTCCAGGGTGGTCCTGATCGTCAGACCACCCTGGTTCCAGATCTTGAGCCGGTCCTCCCTGGTCTTGCCGAAGACCGGGTCGGTCAGGAACACCTGGCGCACGTAGTCGCAGAAGAAGCCGGCGCCGTTGACGGCGGTGATGCAGCCGTTCTTGGGCTTGCTGACCTTCAGATCGATCGGGCTCGCCTTGGCCTTGTCCGCCTCGGCCTGGGAGATGTCCCGGACGTCGGCCATGCGCTGGAGCACGATGTTGCGGCGCTTGGTCGCCTCTTGCGAGTCGTTGACCGGGTCGAAACGGCTGGGCGACTGGACGATGCCGGCGAGCAGCGCGGCCTCCTCCAGCTTCAGGTCCTTCGCCTTCTTGGAGAAGTAACGCTGGGACGCGGCCTCGACGCCGTACGCCTGCTGACCGAAGAACGTGATGTTGAGGTAGTTCTCGAGGATCTTCTTCTTGCCCAGTTCCTCTTCGACCTGGATCGCGTACTTCAGCTCGCGGATCTTCCGGCCGAGGGTCTGCTGGGTGGCCTGGGCGACCTTGTCGGGGTCGTCGCCGGCCTCTTCCACGAAGACGTTCTTCACGTACTGCTGGGTGAGGGTCGAGGCGCCTTCGGAGACGCCGCCCGACTGCGCGTTCTTGTTCAGCGCCCGCAGCACACCTTTGAGGTCGATCGCGCCGTGCTCGTAGAAGCGGGCGTCCTCGATCGCGACGATCGCCTTCTGCATGTACGGGGAGATCTCCTCGATCGGCACGACCGTGCGGTCACGGGAGTAGACCGTGGCGATCTGACCGCCCTCGGAGTCGAGGATCGTGGTGCGCTGACTCAGCGGAGGGGTCTTGAGGTTGGCCGGGATGGTGTCGAATCCCTCGACCGTTCCCTTGGCCGCGAGTCCCAGTGCTCCGGCGGCGGGCAGGGCGATGCCCGCCAGCACCGCTCCGGCGAGCACGCTGACACCGAGGAACTTGGCGGCCTGCTGGGTCCCGGTCAGACCACCGCCCGAGCGCTTCTTTGGCATGGGGCCAGCCTACGTTCTCATTCGCCGGACAGGCGTAAAGGCATTGGCCTAAGCTGCTCACAACTGTCACAGCAGTGCGGTTCTGCATCAAGCACTTGACATGATTTCCGCTGTACCCGAATCCGGCGGAGTTGTGTCCGTCAGTCATGTCCGTATCCGGCACGTGTGTTGCACGGTGCCCCTTGTGACCCAGCCGAACTGCCCCGCTATGTCGGCTTTGTTCGTTATGCCCTCAGGTCACTCCCCTGGGTGATCTGCCGCGTACGCATAGTCCGTTCGGGCCATTCAAGATTGGGCCCCAAGGGGGTGTTGCGCTGTGCCCACCTTCCGTAACGTCCTCAACTGGCAGCGGTGAATATGCCGCTGCCGCCGTGGGGGAGCCTCGATTCGGGAGAGGACGGCGCCGGCATGGGCTGGGTAACCGACTGGAGTGCGCAGGCAGCCTGCCGCACTACCGATCCGGATGAACTGTTCGTACAAGGGGCAGCGCAGAACAGGGCCAAGGCGGTGTGCACCGGATGCCCGGTGCGGACCGAATGCCTGGCCGACGCGCTCGACAACCGCGTCGAGTTCGGCGTCTGGGGCGGAATGACGGAGCGGGAGCGACGCGCATTGCTGCGCAGACGCCCCACCGTCACGTCCTGGCGCAGACTGCTCGAGACCGCACGCACGGAATACGAGCGCAGCGCGGGGATTCTGCCCGTCGCCCTCGACGACGACGAGACCTACGAGGCGTACGCCGCCGTCGGCTAGCTGTCGGCTCTCGCGCTCGGTCGGCTGCGGCCGGCCTTTCGCCTGGTGGTACGGGCCGCGAGCGGCCCGTGGTGTCCGCCACGGGTGACCGAGGCATGCCTTGCCGGCGCGCGCCTGGGTCGGCGCGTCCTTCGGAGGGCGCCGACGTACGCAGAGACCGGTGCGGGCACGCCGGGCCATCCGGTCATGCCCACACACCGGACCACATGGCGAACCAGGTGGCTGAAGCCGATCCCGTACCTGTGCCGCGGCGTCGACGCGCCGGCGAGCCGGTGCGCGAGACCGTGCCGGTGCGTGCGCTCAGCGCGGCTACGCCGCCCCGGCCTCGGCGCGACCCCCCGTGGCGAGGCGGTCGCCGATGGCGCGCAGGCCGGCGAGATCGTGCACATCGCCCGGGAGGGCGGGGACCTCGGCCACCGGCACCTCCGGGTGGAGTGCGGTGAAGCGGTCACGCGTGCGCTGCTCGCGCGCGAGCACCTGCATCCGCTCGGCATGCAGACGCAGCAGACCGGCAGTCATCTCCTGCGTGGTCTGCGTCCGGGGATTCTTCGACTCTGCGGGCTCTTCGACGACGCGCGGGTGGGCTTCGGGGGAGTGGCCCGCGGACGGGGATTCGGGAGAGACGGCCGCGGCGTCACGAACACCAGTCTTCCCGTGCCCCTGATCCACAATGCCGCCCTCGTCAAGATTTTCCGCGGCCGCGAGCGCCCGCTCCGCCGACAGCCGTGCGGCGCCGCTGATGTGCACCCGGTTGAGGACCAGGCCGGCGAGCGGCATGTCCTCCTCGGCCAGCCGTTCCACGAAGTACGCCGCCTCGCGCAGCGCGTCCCGCTCGGGTGCCGCGACCACCATGAACGCCGTGCCCGGGGCCTGCAGCAGCCGGTACGTCGCGTCCGCCCGGGTGCGGAAGCCGCCGAACATCGTGTCCATCGCGGCGACGAACGTCTGTACGTCCCGCAGCAGTTGGCCGCCCAGGAGCTTGCCAAGAGTGCCCGTCATCATCGACATGCCGACGTTGAGGAACTTCATCCCCGCCCGGCCGCCCATCTTCGCAGGGGCCATCAGCAGCTTGATGAACTTGCCGTCGAGGAACGACCCCAGGCGCTTGGGCGCGTCGAGGAAATCAAGCGCCGAGCGTGACGGCGGGGTGTCCACGATGATCAGGTCCCACTCGTCGCGCGCCCGCAGCTGGCCCAGCTTCTCCATGGCCATGTACTCCTGCGTGCCGGCGAAACCGGCGGACAGGGACTGGTAGAAGGGGTTCTCCAGGATGGCGCGGGCCCGTTCCCCGTCCGCGTGCGCCTCGACGATCTCGTCGAAGGTCCGCTTCATGTCGAGCATCATGGCGTGCAACTCCCCGCCGCCCTCGATGCCTTCGACCCGGCGCGGAGTGTTGTCGAGGGAGTCGATGCCCATGGACTGGGCGAGCCGCCGGGCCGGGTCGATGGTGAGGACGACCACCTTGCGGCCGCGCTCCGCCGCCCGTACGCCCAGCGCCGCGGCCGTCGTCGTCTTGCCGACGCCGCCGGCGCCGCAGCACACGATGATCCGGGTGGCCGGGTCGTCGATGAGGGGGTCGACCTCCAGCCGGGCCGATGAGTCCAGAGTCATGAGCCGGCCCCTTGCTTGCGCAGTTCCTTCGCCAGTTGGTAGAGCCCTGCCAGGTCGACTCCCTCGCTCAGCATGGGGAGTTCGTACGCACCCAGCTCCAGGGTGTTGAGCGCTTTGCGCTGCTCGCGCTCCAGCTCCACACGCTGCGCGTGCTCGGCCGCCTGCTCCAGCAACGGCGTGACGAGCCCTGCGGCGCCGGTGACGCCGGCGGCCTTGAGCGCGTCCGTGACGGCGGCGCGCCGGCCGTTCGCAGCGTCGTGCACGGCGTCCTCGTCGAGGAGGTGCGGCCGGACCATGTTCACGATGGCGTTGCCCACCGGCAGGTCGGCGGCGCGCAGCTCGGCGACACCGTCGGCCGTCTCCTGGACCGGCATCTCCTCCAGGAGGGTGACCAGGTGGACGGCCGTCTCCGGTGACTTGAGGACCCGCATCACCGCCTGCGCCTGATTGTGTATCGGGCCGATCCTGGCCAGGCCCGCCACCTCGTCGTTGACGTTCAGGAAGCGGGTGATGCGGCCGGTGGGCGGCGCGTCCATGACCACGTAGTCGTAGACGTACCGCCCCTGTCTGTCCCGGCGGCGCACGGCCTCGCAGGCCTTGCCGGTCAGCAGCACGTCCCGGACGCCCGGGGCGATGGTCGTCGCGAAGTCGATCGCGCCGATCTTCTTCAGGGCGCGGCCCGCGCTGCCGAGTTTGTAGAACATCTGGAGGTAGTCGAGGAGGGCGCGCTCGGCATCGATGGCCAGCGCGAACACCTCACCGCCGCCGGAGGCGACGGCGATCTTGCGCTCCTCGTAAGGAAGGGCCTCCGTCTCGAACAGCTGGGCGATGCCCTGCCTGCCCTCGACCTCGACGAGAAGAGTCCGCTTTCCCTCTGTCGCGAGGGCGAGCGCGAGGGCAGCGGCCACCGTGGTCTTACCGGTACCGCCCTTGCCGCTGACGACCTGGAGCCTGCTCACGTATTCGAGCCTAACCAGTCGGACCCCGCCCTACGCACGAGGCTGCCTGCGGGCTGCGTCACGGACCGGGTGGAGGGTGCGGCTACAGTCGGCTCCATGACCAAGTGGGAATACGCGACCGTGCCGCTTCTCGTGCACGCGACGAAGCAGATTCTGGACACCTGGGGCGAGGACGGCTGGGAGCTGGTCCAGGTCGTGCCCGGGCCGAACAACCCCGAGCAGCTCGTGGCCTATCTGAAGCGGAAGCGGGAGAAGTCCTCGTGAGCGGCGTGGTCGCCGCCAGGCTCGCCGAACTGGGGCTGAGGCTGCCCGAGGTCGTGCCGCCGCTCGCCGCCTACCAGCCTGCCGTCGTCTCCGGGGCGTACGTCTACACCGCGGGCCAGCTCCCGATGGTGGAGGGCAAGCTTCCGGTCACCGGCAAGGTGGGTGCGGAGGTGACCCCGGAGGAGGCCAAGGAACTGGCGCGTACCTGTGCGCTGAACGCCCTGGCCGCTGTGAAGTCGGTCATCGGTGACCTGGACCGGATCGCGCGGGTCGTGAAGGTCGTCGGCTTCGTCGCCTCGGCCTCGGACTTCACCGGGCAGCCGGCCGTTCTCAACGGAGCGAGCGAACTGCTGGGCGAGGTGCTCGGCGACAAGGGCGTGCACGCCCGCAGCGCGGTGGGTGTCGCAGTGCTGCCGCTGGACGCCCCGGTCGAGGTGGAGATCCAGGTGGAGCTGGTCCAGGGCTGAGCCCGGCCGAACCCCCGTCAGTACCTGTACGGCCCCGCGTCCCCCGGATTCCCGGCGGAGGCGGGGCCGTTGCCGTTGCGGGCCGGGCGCGCGAATCCTCCCGCGCCGGGTCTTGACGCGAGCACGTCGACGGGTGTGCCCTGTCCCTTGACGTCCATGGACAGGAACCCTTCCTATCGATGTGAACGCCCTCGTGAACCCACCGCACGCACCTCCTCCATCCCCTCGTCCCCCGAACGAAAGTGGGAGGAAACAGTGGCACCCACCCCCCGCCCACGGGCCGCCCTCGGCGTCCTCGTGGCCGCCGCGACCGCGGCGTTATCCGTCGCCGCACCACCTCTCGCGGGCACGGCAGCCGCCGCCCCCGTCGCGTACGAGGCCGAAGCGGCCAAGGTCTCCCAAGGCGCCGTCGACTCCGATCACGCAGGTCACTCCGGCACCGGCTACGTGAACTTCCAGCCGGTGACGGGCGCCTACGTCGAGTTCACCGTCGCCTCCGACCGGGCCACCGACGCCACCTTCGACTTCCGGTACGCCAACGGCACGTCCGCGAACCGCCCCCTCGACATCCGGGTCAACGGCGCCCTCGTCGCCGACGACCGCGCCTTCCCCGCCACGGGTGCCTGGACCACCTGGCGGACCGTCACCGCGAACGCCGCCCTCAAGGCAGGCGACAACACGGTCCGGGTCACCACCGCGGCGTCCGACGGCCCCAACCTGGACAAGCTCACCGTCACCGCGAGCGGCCCCGCCGACACGCAGAAGCCGACGGCCCCCGCGAACCTGCGCAAGGACAAGGAGCCCACCGCGACGAGCGTCTCGCTCGCCTGGGACGCCGCCTCCGACGACACGGCCGTCACCGGCTACGACGTCTACCAGCACGGACAGTTGATGAAGCAGGTCGGCGGCACCACCCTCGCGGCCACCGTCGACGGGCTCGACCCCGAAACGGCCTACGACTGGACGGTCTTCGCCCGCGACGCCGCCGGCAACGTCTCCGCCGCCAGCAACGCCGTCACCGTCTCCACCCTGCCCGCCCCGCCCGACACGCAGGCGCCCAGTGCCCCCGGCGGCCTGCGCTCCACCGGCACGGGCGCGACCAGCGTCGACCTCGCGTGGACGGCCTCCACGGACAACACGGGGGTCGCCGGGTACGAGATCCACCGCGACGGGGCCGCCGCCGCCACCGCCGACGCCACCTCCGCGACCGTCAGCGGCCTGACCGCGGACACCTCGTACCGCTTCAAGGTCAGGGCCTTCGACCTCAAGGGCAACAGGTCCGCCTTCAGCCCGGAGATCACCGTCAGGACCCGCGGCGCGATCCCCGGCGGCACTCCCGACCCGGGCACGGTCTCCACCCTGGCGAGCGGCGTGGACGTCGCCTGGGGGCTCGGTTTCCTGCCGGACGGCACCGGCGTCTTCACCGAGCGGAACACCTTCAACGTCTACACGCTTTCCCGGACCGGTCACAAGACGCTCGTCGGCAAGGTCCCCGAGTCGCAGACGACCGGCGGCGAGGGAGGTCTGATGGGCCTCGAGGTCAGCCCGGACTTCGCCTCCGACCACCTGCTGTACTTCCTGCACACCTCGAGCGACGGCAACCGCATCGCTCGTATGAAGCTGGAGAACAACAGCCTCAGCGGCTACACCGTGCTGCTCGCAGGCATGGAGAAGAGCCGCTTCCACAACGGCGGCAGGCTGCGCTTCGGCCCCGACGGGAAGCTGTACGCCGCCATGGGCGACGCGCAGAGCTCCAGCAAGGCCCAGGACAAGAACTCCCTCAACGGCAAGATCCTCCGGATCAACCGCGACGGTTCGATCCCCGCGGACAACCCCTTCGGCAACGCCGTCTGGTCCCTGGGCCACCGCAACCCCCAGGGCCTCGACTTCGACTCCCAGGGCCGGCTCTGGCAGGCCGAGTTCGGCAACAGCGTCATGGACGAGGTCAACCTGATCCGCAAGGGCGGCAACTACGGCTGGCCGGCCTGCGAGGGCACCAGCGGCAGCTGCTCGGGCTACATCGCGCCGAAGAAGACCTGGCCGACGGCGCAGGCCTCGCCCAGCGGCCTGACGATCATCAACGACCACGTCTTCGTCGCCACGACCAGGGGCGAACGCGTCTACCGGATGCGCATCGACACGAGCAGCAACCTGGTGGAGCAGAAGATCTACTTCCAGGGCACGTACGACCGGCTGCGCACCGTCGAGGTCGACCACCAGGGCGACGTCTGGCTCACCACGTCGACCGACAAGGACGGTGTGAACGGCAACGACAGGATCCTGCGGATCGACATCGTGTACTCGGGCGGAGCGACCGGGGCAGGAGCGGCCCGCGGACCCGGCAGCGGGAAGGAGGCTCTCGAACATCGGCGCGGAAGCGCATAGCATCCGCCCATGTCCAATGGTCAGTGGTACCCGCCGGAATGGCCCGACCGTATCCGCGCGCTCGCCGCCGGCGAGCTCACCGCCGTGGTCCCCAAGCGGGCCGCCACGGTGATGCTGCTGCGTGACACCGCGGAGGGTACCGCTGTCCACATGCTGCGCCGACGCGCCTCCATGGCCTTCGCCGGAGGCGCGTACGCGTACCCGGGCGGCGGTGTGGACCCGCGCGACGACCGGCCGGTGCGCTGGGCCGGTCCCCCCTTGGACGTCTGGGCGGAGCGCCTCGGCGTCGACGACACGGCGTCCGCGCAGGCCATCGTGTGCGCTGCGGTGCGGGAGACGTTCGAGGAGGCGGGCATCCTGCTGGCCGGCCCCACCCCCGACACCGTCGTCGGGGACACGACGGGCGACGACTGGGAGGCGGACCGTCAGGCCCTGGTCGACCGCGGCCTGTCCTTCGCGGACTTCATCGACCGCCGGGGCCTCGTGCTGCGGTCCGACCTGCTGGGCGCGTGGGCGCGCTGGATCACACCGGAGTTCGAGCCGCGCCGCTACGACACCTGGTTCTTCGTGGCCGCCCTGCCCGACGGCCAGCGCGCCCGCAATGTGTCGACCGAGGCGGAGTCCACGGTCTGGATCAGCCCTGCCGACGCCACGGACGGGTACGACAAGGGTGAGCTGCTGATGATGCCGCCGACCGTCGCGACGCTGCGGACGCTCCAGGCGTTCCGTACGTCCGCCGAGGCGCTGGCAGCGGCGGCGGGCCAGGACATGACCCCGGTGCTGGCCAAGGCCCGGCTCGAGAACGGCGAGGTCGTCCTCAGCTGGCCGGGCCACGAGGAGTTCACCAAGCACGTCTCCACGGGAGGCCCGCGATGACCGACGCAGCCACTCTGCCGGGGCAGCCCCGCGGCGGTGTGCTGTCGGGGCCCGCCACCGCCCGTGCCGTCAACGTCCTCGCACCGAACGCGTCCGCCATGACCCTCGACGGGACCAACACCTGGATCGTCTCGGAGCCGGACTCCGATCTGGCGGTCGTCGTCGATCCCGGACCGCTCGACGACACGCATCTGCGGGCCGTCATCGCCACGGCGGAACGCGCGGGCAAGCGGATCGCCCTCACCCTGCTCACCCACGGCCATCCCGACCACGCCGAGGGCGCCTCCCGCTTCGCGGAACTCACCGGCACGAACGTCCGGGCCCTCGACCCGGCGCTGCGGCTCGGCGACGAAGGGCTCGCCCCCGGCGACGTGATCACCACCGGCGGTCTGGAGATGAGGGTCGTCCCCACCCCGGGGCACACCGCGGACTCCCTCAGCTTCCACCTGCCCGCCGACCGGGCCGTACTGACCGGCGACACGATCCTCGGCCGCGGCACGACGGTCGTCGCGCACCCTGAGGGACGGCTCGGCGACTACCTCGACTCCCTGCGGCGGCTGCGCTCGCTCACCGTCGACGACGGCATCCACACCGTGCTGCCGGGCCACGGCCCGGTTCTCGACGACGCCCAGGGCGCCGTCGAGTACTACCTCGCGCACCGCGCGACCCGGCTCGCCCAGGTGGAGACGGCGGTCGAGAACGGCTGGACCACCGCCTCCGAGGTGGTCGCCCAGGTGTACGCGGACGTGGACAGGTCGCTGTGGCCCGCCGCGGAGCTCTCCGTACGCGCACAGCTGGAATACCTGCGGGACCACGGGCTGATCGACCCCTGACAGCCGGATGAGGGCAGCCCGGCGGCGGGGCCGTCCAAGGCCCCTTGAGCGGTCCTCCGCGCGGACGGAACCGGCCGGCCACCCCCCGGCGTCGTGGTGCGAGCGATGCTTTACGCTCCGCTTACTTGCGGCATCAGTTCCCGGGGGGAATCCGTGTTCGTACTCTTCGTCATCCTCGTCATCGCCGCGGCGGTGATGTACCTCGTCGCCAGAGGCGGCGACAACAAGGGGCTCAAGCTCGGCGCGGCGGGGGCGCTCATCGCCGGCCTCTTCTCCGGCATAGCCAGCTGTGTCCACGTCATCAGTGCCTACGAGGTCGGCGTGCCCGTCACCTTCGGCAAGGTCGGCTCGCCCATGAACTCGGGCGTGAACATCACATCGCCGTTCACCAACGTCACCACCTTCTCCACCCGCCCCGTGGACCTCAACCTCTCCGACAAGGACGTGGTCGAGGTGCGTTCCTCGCAGGGTGGCGTGATGTACGTGGAGGTCACCGTGAAGTGGGCGGTCACCCCTGCCAAGGCGGTCGAGCTCTACCGGCTCGCGGGCAGCGAGGACGCCATCCAGCAGCGCCTGGTCTTCCCCGACAGCCGCGAGATCATCCGCAACGTCTTCGCCCGCCACACGAGCGAAGAGGGCTACACCTCCGCACGCGAGAAGATCAACGCGGAGATCGGCGACCTGATCAAGGAGCGCCTCGCGCCCCGCGGGATCGCCGTCACCACCGTCAACCTGCGCAATGTGCGGCCGTCCGAGCAGCTGCAGGAGCAGATCGACCGCAAGATCCAGCAGCAGCAGGCCACCGAGCGGGCGACGGAGGCGGCGCGGACCGCCACGGCGGAGGCCGAGCGCCGCCGGATCGAGGCCGAGGGCATCGCCAAGGCCAACAAGATCCTCAACGACTCGCTCAGCGACAAGGTGCTCGCCAACCAGTGCATCGAGGCCTTCAAGGAGGCGGCGGCGAAGAACCCCGTGTACGCCGTGCCGTGCGGCACCGGCACCGGGAACCCGCTGATCGTGGACGGCAGCAAGAGGTGAACGGCGCACGAGGGGCCGCCCGCATGATGCGGGCGGCCCCTCGTGCGTGTGCTCGGCGCGCGGATCGGCCGGGCGAACCCGGCGGTCCGTGGCTCAGCGGGAGCGCTTGGCCAGCCGCTCGACGTCCAGCAGGATCACCGCACGGGCCTCCAGACGCAGCCAGCCGCGCTGCGCGAAGTCGGCCAGCGCCTTGTTCACGGTCTCGCGGGAGGCGCCGACCAGCTGGGCCAGCTCCTCCTGGGTGAGGTCGTGGACGACGTGGATGCCCTCCTCCGACTGCACGCCGAAGCGGCGCGACAGGTCGAGAAGCGCACGGGCGACACGGCCCGGCACGTCCGAGAAGACCAGGTCGGACATCTGGTCGTTGGTCTTGCGGAGCCGGCGGGCGACCGCACGCAGCAGTGCCGTCGCCACCTCGGGCCGGACGTTCAGCCAGGGCTGGAGGTCGCCGTGGCCGAGGCCGAGGAGCTTGACCTCGGTGAGGGCGGTGGCGGTCGCGGTGCGCGGCCCGGGGTCGAAGAGGGACAGCTCGCCGATCAGCTCGCCGGGGCCGAGGACCGCCAGCATGTTCTCGCGGCCGTCGGGGGAAGTGCGGTGCAGCTTGACCTTGCCCTCGGTGACCACGTAGAGGCGGTCGCCCGGTTCGCCCTCGTGGAAGAGCGCGTCGCCGCGGGCGAGCGTCGCTTCACTCATCGAGGCGCGGAGCTCCGCGGCCTGCTCGTCATCGAGCGCCGCGAAGAGCGGGGCGCGCCGCAGAACGTCGTCCACGAGTTCTCTCCTTGTCGACCTGCTCAGGGGACGTTGGTCCCATGATGCCGGACTGTGCTGTGCCGGCCCGGGGACACTGTGCCCCCGTGGGGCACCACCGGGGAACGGACCCCGGTAGTAAACAATCGTGCGATCAATCACAACAAGTTTGACGTACCGGCGCGTCTCTCCCTACGGCAGGGGCCCGATCGGGGCCGGATTACGGGGGACCGGGGCGGATGTCGGTGGGGGCCTTTAGGCTGGCCGGGTGTCCAATTCGCCGGTGAGAGCACAGGCCGAGGGGGCTGGCAGCGTGTCCGGTAAGCAGAATTCCGCCGTGGGCGAACAGCAGTCGCCCAGCTCCGGCAAAAGGAAGAAAACGCCCAAACCGGAAACGCGACTGGCCATGGTCCGGCGTGCCCGCCGCATCAATCGCGAGCTCGCCGAGGTGTATCCGTACGCCCATCCGGAGCTCGACTTCGAGAACGCCTTCCAGCTGCTGATCGCCACGGTCCTGTCCGCGCAGACCACCGACCTCCGGGTCAACCAGACCACGCCCGCGCTCTTCGCCAAGTACCCCACGCCGGAGGATCTGGCGGCGGCGCAGCCGGAGGAGGTCGAGGAGCTCATCCGCCCGACGGGCTTCTTCCGCGCCAAGACCAAGTCGATCATGGGCCTGTCCGCCGCCATCCGGGACAACTTCGGCGGCGAGGTCCCCGGCCGGCTGGAAGACCTGGTCACCCTGCCCGGTGTGGGCCGCAAGACCGCCTTCGTCGTCCTCGGCAACGCCTTCGGCGTCCCCGGCATCACCGTGGACACCCACTTCATGCGCCTCGCCCGGCGCTGGAAGTGGACCGACCAGGACGACCCCGTGAAGATCGAGGCCGAGATCGCCACGATCTTCCCCAAGAGCGAGTGGACGATGCTCTCGCACCGGGTGATCTTCCACGGCCGCCGTGTCTGCCACTCACGCCGGCCTGCCTGCGGCGCCTGCCCGATCACGCACCTCTGCCCTGCCTACGGGGAGGGCGAGACCGACCCGGAGAAGGCCAGGAAGCTCCTGAAGTACGAGATGGGCGGCCGTCCCGGCCAGCGCCTCAAGCCGCCCCCCGACTACCCCGGCGAACCGGCACCCGCCATGGGTGCGATCGAGTGACACCACCGCCGACGGAACGATCGAGGACCTCCGGCACGTTGCCCGTGAGGGGGTGCCGATGACACGCACAGGAGAAGACACGTACCAGCGCTTCGAGCAGCACGACGACGGCAAAGTGGTTGTGGACGGTGACGTGGTCGTCACCACCGACGGGCTGCCCGACTGGCTCGGGCCCGTCGTCCGCGCGGCGGAAACCGTCGAGCCGCACCAGCTCAGCCGATTCCTTCCGCCGGAGAGCGGCCACGGCCGCCAGTCCGCCGTCCTCGTCCTCTTCGGCGAGGGGGCACGGGGCCCCGAGCTGCTGCTCATGGAGCGGGCGGGGACCCTTCGCTCGCACGCCGGGCAGCCCTCCTTCCCCGGTGGCGCGCTCGACCCCGAGGACGGCGACCCGGCGACCACAGGTCCGCTGCGCGCCGCGCTGCGGGAGGCCCAGGAGGAGACCGGGCTCGACCCCACAGGGGTGCAGACCTTCGGCGTGCTGCCCAAGCTCTACATCCCGGTGAGCAGTTTCGTCGTGACGCCCGTACTGGGATGGTGGCGCACCCCGAGCCCGGTCGGAGCGGTCGATCCCGCCGAGACCGCGCGGGTCTTCACCGTGCCCGTGGCAGATCTCACGGACCCGGCCAACCGTGCGACGGCCGTGCACCCGCGCGGTCACGCAGGGCCCGCGTTCACTGTCGAAGGCGCTCTGGTCTGGGGTTTCACGGCCGGAGTGATCGACCGGATCCTGCACTTCGCAGGCTGGGAACGACCGTGGGACCGCACCAAGGAGGTCCCGCTGGACTGGCACGCATGACAGGCTGACCCAGTGATGCGCTCCCGGCGGGGGCGTCACGTCCGAAGCGGCAGTGCGCCGTGGCCACACCCCAGCCGGACAGAGCACCGGCGACGACACTGCGAGGCAAATGACGGTGAACGTGCTGGACATCCTGTTGCTGGTCGCCGCCGTGTGGTTCGCGATCGTCGGCTATCGCCAGGGCTTCGTCGTCGGCATCCTCTCGGTGATCGGCTTTCTCGGCGGCGGACTCGTCGCGGTCTATCTGCTCCCGGTGATCTGGGGCGCACTGACCGAGGACTCCGAAGTGTCCACCACCGCCGCGATAGTCGCCGTCGTCATCGTGATCGTCTGCGCCTCCGTCGGCCAGGCCTTCACCACCCACCTCGGCAACAAGCTGCGCCGGTTCATCACCTGGTCGCCGGCCCGCGCGCTGGACGCCACCGGCGGCGCCCTGGTCAACGTCGTGGCGATGCTGCTGGTCGCCTGGCTGATCGGCTCAGCGCTCGCCGGCACCTCGCTGCCCACCCTGGGCAAGGAGGTGCGTAATTCGAAGGTGCTGCTCGGCGTGTCCCGTGTGATGCCCGATCAGGCCAACACATGGTTCACGGACTTCACCTCCGTGCTCGCCCAGAACGGCTTCCCGCAGGTCTTCAGCCCGTTCGCCAACGAGCCCATCACCGAGGTCCAGGCGCCCGACCCGGCGCTCGTCGGCAGCCCCGTGGCGGCGCGTGCGAAGCAGTCCATCGTCAAGGTCGTCGGTACGGCCCCGAGCTGCGGCAAGGTCCTCGAAGGCACCGGCTTCGTCTTCGACGAACGCCGAGTGATGACCAACGCCCATGTCGTCGGAGGCGTCGACGAACCGACCGTGCAGATCGGCGGTGAGGGCCGCCTCTACGACGCCAAGGTCGTCCTCTACGACTGGGAGCGCGACATCGCCGTCCTGGACGTGCCCGACCTCAAGGCCCGCCCCTTGGAGTTCACCGACTTCGAGGAGGGCGACGCCCGCAGCGGCGACAGCGCGATCGTCGCGGGCTTCCCGGAGAACGGTTCGTACGACGTACGCTCCGCGCGCGTCCGCGGCCGCATCAACGCCAACGGCCCCGACATCTACCACCGGGGCACCGTCCGACGCGACGTCTACTCACTGTTCGCGACGGTGCGCCAGGGCAACTCAGGCGGCCCGCTGCTCACGACGGACGGCAAGGTCTACGGCGTCATCTTCGCCAGGTCCCTCGACGACGCCGACACCGGCTACGCCCTGACGGCCGACGAGATCCGCGAGGACATCAGGCTCGGCCGCACCGCCAACCAGCAGGTCGACAGCCAGGGCTGCGCCCTGTAGGAGGCGGCGGCGCGGAAGGCGCACGGATGCCCGCGGACATGGCCTGCTGTGTGGAGGCGGTCAGTCCCGGGGATGGTGCCGCAGGCGCGCGGACACCCAGCGTGCACGGCGCTTGAGGATGCGCGGGATCCCGATCCCCTGGCCCGGAGGGGCGTGATCCTCGCTCGGGAGTCCACCTGTCTCGTGGATGATCGGCCTGCCGGCCGAGCGGCGGTTGCGTGCTGCGTCACCGTAGTCGTGCGTCCAGCCCATACCCGGACGTGTGCCCGTGCCCCATGGTCGGTAACCGTCCAGTGGGCCGCCAATTGGCCTATGCGGCAGGCATGTGGCTGTTCGCAGCACAACCGTTCCCGCGGTGTGCGAAATCCCCCTGCGGGCCTAGCGGTCGGGCTCCGGGTCCTTGAGCCAGCTGATCAGCTCGTTCGAGAACGCCACCGGATCCTCTTCGTGCGGGAAGTGGCCGAGACCGTCGAACAGCCGCCACCGGTACGGCGCTTCGACGTACTCGCCGGAACCGGCCGCACTCCGCGTCCGCATCGCCGGATCGAGGGAACCGTGCAGATGCAGGGTGGGAACCCGCACCGGACGCTTCATCCTGCGGTTGAACTGGATCCCGTCGGGCCGGGCCAGCGACCGCACCATCCACCGGTAGGGCTCGATCGAGCAGTGCGCCGTCGACGGGATGCACATGGCCCGCCGGTAGACGTCGACGGCCTCTTCCTCGAGCGGCTTCGGCCCGGACCAGCTCTCCAGCAGCTCGCCGACCAAGGCCGCGTCGTCCGCCACCAGTTGCCGCTCCGGGATCCACGGACGCTGGAAGCCCCACACGTAGGAGCCCGCGCGGCTCTGCGCGAAGTCGGACAGCATCGCCGAGCGCCACCGCCGGGGGTGGGGCATCGAGGAGACCGCGAGCCGGCGCACCAGCTTCGGCCGCATCACCGCGGCCGTCCACGCCAGATAGCCGCCCAGGTCGTGCCCCACCAGCGCCGCGTCGGGCTCCCCCAGCGACCGAACGACACCGGTGATGTCGAGCGCCAGGTTGGCGGGGTCGTAGCCACGCGGCGTGCGGTCGCTGCCGCCGACGCCACGCAGGTCCATCGCCACGGCCCGGTATCCCGCGTCGGCGAGCGCGGTCAACTGATGCCGCCATGTCCACCAGAACTGCGGAAAGCCGTGCAGCAGCATCACCAGCGGCCCGTCGCCCATCTCGGCGATATGGAAGCGGGCACCATTGGCGGCCACGTCGCGGTGGGTCCAGGGACCGTCGAGGCGTGCGGGGCTACCGAGTGCGGCGAAACTGCCGGGGCCGGAATCAGGGACCGTCATGCTGATGAGCGTCCCACAACGCGGCACACCGCGTTCGTGACCCTCCTGCCCAGGATCACGCCGAAACCTTGTCCGAAGCCCGGTCCGACGCCGTGCTTCCGGACGCCTTGGTCAGTTCCACACGGCGGGGATGCGGCTTGGCATTGCCCAGCACGGCGGCCGTCTCCTTGGCGGAGGCGACCGTCTTCTGCGGGCCCTTGCCCCTCTTCGCCTTCTTGACGAAGACCACGCCGATCAGGGCGAGAAGACCGGCCACGATGATGTTGGCCGCGAACGACAGCAGGAAGCAGTACGCCAGATGCCAGCCGCCGCTCCACATGTGGATGAAGTAGGCGAGCGCGAAGCTCAGCATCGGCAGCGAGAAGATCAGCACCGCGCCGGCCGCGGTGAACGCGGCGCCCCCGATCCCGGCCTTTTTCGCGTCCTGCCGCAACTGGGCCTTGGCCAGCGCGATCTCGTCGTGCACGAGCGCGGACATCTCGGCGGTCGCCGAGGCGACCAGCTGGCCGAGACTGCGGTCGGCGCCGACAGCGTTCGCTGTGGTGTTGCCGGGGTCGCTCATCGCTGAACCCTCTCCTCTTCCACGGGGCCGGTGTTTGTACGGTCCGATGTCAGATCATGCCGGACTGTCGCCGCCGTCGCTCGACACCCCGGCCGCTTCCGCCTTTCTGCGGTGCTCCGCCGCCTTCTTCTCGTAGATCGCGGCCATCCTCAGGTGGTACGCCGGGTCGTCCTGCTCGTAGATGTCAGGGATGCCGGACATGTCCTCGTCCCGCTCCTCATCGGCCGCCAGTGCCTGGTAGATGCGTACCCGGCGCTTGAGCAGAACAGCGGCAAGGATCGCGGCGATCAGCGAGCCCATCAGGACCGAGGCCTTGACCTCGTCCGTCAGTGTCGCGTCGCCGGTGAACGCGAGCTCGCCGATGAGCAGGGAGACGGTGAAGCCGATGCCGGCCAGCGTGGCGAGCGCCAGGACGTCGGGCCAGGCGAGGTCCTCGTTTAGTTCTGCCTTGGTGAAGCGGGCGGCCAGCCAGGTGCCGCCGAAGATGCCGAGCGCCTTGCCGACCACCAGGCCGAGGACGACACCGAGGGTCTCCGGCTTGGTGAAGACATCGGTGAGGGACTCGCCGGTGACGGCCACACCCGCCGAGAACAGCGCGAACAGCGGCACGGCGACGCCGGCGGACAGCGGCCGCACGAGGTGCTCGATGTGCTCGCCCGGCGAGTGCTCCTCACCCTCGCGCCTGCTGCAGCGCAGCATCAGACCCATCGCCACACCGGCGATGGTGGCGTGGACACCGCTGTTGTACATCAGCCCCCACACGACGAGCGCCAGCGGCACGTACACGTACCAGCCACGGACTCCCTTGCGCAGCATCAACCAGAACACGGCGAGGCCCACGAAGGCCCCGCCCAGGGCCGCGAAGTTCAGGTCGTTCGTGAAGAAGACGGCGATGATCAGGATCGCGAACAGGTCGTCGACGACCGCGAGGGTCAGCAGGAAGGCGCGCAGCGCCGACGGCAGCGAGGTGCCGATGACGGCGAGTACGGCCAGCGCGAACGCGATGTCGGTGGCGGTCGGGACGGCCCATCCTGCGGTGGAACCACCACCGGCGGTGGTGACGACGAGGTAGACGAGCGCGGGCATCACCATGCCGCAGAGCGCGGCGATCACGGGCAGGGCGGCGGCCTTCGGGTCACGCAACTCGCCGGCGACCAGTTCGCGCTTGAGCTCTATGCCGGCGACGAAGAAGAAGATCGCGAGCAGGCCGTCGGCCGCCCAGTGCTCGATCGACAGGTCGAGGCCCAGCGACGCGGGGCCGATGTGGAAGTCGCTCACCGCGGTGTAGCTGTCACCCAGCGGGGTGTTCGCCCAGATCAGCGCGGCGACCGCGGCGAGCAGCAGCAGCACTCCGCCGACCGTCTCGGTGCGCAGCGCGTCCGCGACGTAGTTCCGCTCCGGCAGGGAGAGGCGTCCGAGGATCTTGCGGGGGGCGGGGCTGGGCGCGGCCACGAGATGGAACCTCCGTGCTGGTGGGCAGGACAAAACACTTGCCGACCAGACTTCCCGGCGCACCTTGGAATGCTCATCGCGTCCTTGACGCGTTCTTCACTCTACAGAAGGCCGTCCCGGGCGTTCGGGGAGCGGAGCCGCAGGCACGAACGGGCCCCCGGGTGCGTCCGGGGGCCCGTCACCGAATCACCAGGTCAGTCCTCGCTGGGTGCGCTCGGGAGCTTCGACTGGATGAGATCCATCACGGAAGAGTCCGTCAGCGTGGTGACGTCTCCCAGCTGGCGGTTCTCGGCGACGTCGCGCAAGAGTCGGCGCATGATCTTGCCGGAGCGGGTCTTCGGCAGTTCGGCCACCGGGAGGATCCGCTTGGGCTTGGCGATCGGGCCGAGCGTCGTCCCCACGTGGCCTCGCAGGTCGTCGACCAGGCTGTCGTCCTCAATCGCCGAACCGCGCAGGATCACGAAGGCGACGATGGCCTGACCGGTGGTCTCGTCCGTGGCGCCCACGACCGCGGCCTCCGCGACCTTCGGGTGCGAGACGAGAGCCGACTCCACCTCGGTGGTCGAGATGTTGTGCCCGGACACCAGCATCACGTCGTCGACCCGGCCGAGCAGCCAGATGTCGCCGTCCTGGTCCTTCTTGGCGCCGTCGCCCGCGAAGTACTTGCCCTCGAAGCGTGACCAGTAGGTGTCGAGGAAGCGCTGGTCGTCGCCCCAGATGGTGCGCAGCATCGACGGCCACGGCTCGGTGAGGACCAGATAGCCGCCGCCCCCGTCGGGCACCTCGTTCGCCTCGTCGTCCACGACGGTGGCCGAGATACCGGGCAGCGGGCGCTGCGCCGAACCGGGCTTCGCCGCGGTGACCCCGGGCAGCGGCGAGATCATCATCGCGCCCGTCTCGGTCTGCCACCAGGTGTCCACGACCGGCGTCTTGCCTCCGCCGATGTTCTCCCGGTACCAGATCCACGCCTCCGGGTTGATCGGCTCGCCGACGGAGCCGAGGACGCGCAGGCTGCTCAGGTCGAACTTGGCGGGGATCTCGTCGCCCCACTTCATGAACGTACGGATCGCGGTGGGCGCGGTGTAGAGGATCGTGACGCCGTACTTCTGCACGATCTCCCAGAAGCGGCCCTGGTGCGGAGTGTCGGGGGTGCCCTCGTACATCACCTGCGTCGCACCGTTGGCGAGCGGGCCGTAGACGATGTACGAGTGGCCGGTCACCCAGCCGATGTCGGCGGTGCACCAGTAGACGTCCGTCTCCGGCTTGAGATCGAACACGGCGTGGTGCGTGTAGGCCGTCTGGGTGAGGTAGCCGCCCGAAGTGTGCAGGATGCCCTTCGGCTTACCCGTCGTGCCCGAGGTGTAGAGGATGAAGAGCGGGTGCTCTGCGTCGAAGGCCTCGGGGGTGTGCTCGGCGGACTGCCGGCCGACGATGTCGTGCCACCACACGTCGCGGCCCTCGGTGAAGGCGGTCTCCTGACCGGTGCGCCGCACGACGAGCACGTGCTCGACCTGCGGGCAGCGGCTGACCGCCTCGTCGATCGCGGGCTTGAGGGCGCTCGGCTTGCCACGGCGGTAGCCGCCGTCGGAGGTGATGACGAGCTTGGCGTCGGCGTCCTGGATGCGGGAGGCGACCGCATCCGCGGAGAAGCCGCCGAAGACCACCGAGTGCGCGGCGCCGATGCGGGCGCAGGCCAGCATCGCGACGGCCGCCTCGGGGATCATCGGCAGGTAGACGGCGACCCGGTCGCCCTTGCGGACGCCCAGCTCGAGCAGGGCGTTGGCGGCCTTGGAGACCTCGTCCTTGAGCTCGGCGTAGGTGATGGCGCGTCCGTCGCCGGGCTCGCCCTCGAAGTGGATGGCGACACGGTCGCCGTGGCCCGCCTCGACATGGCGGTCCACGCAGTTGTACGCCACGTTCAGCTTGCCGTCGGCGAACCACTTCGCGAAGGGCGGGTTGGTCCAGTCGAGGGTCTCGGTCGGCTCGGTGGCCCAGCTGAGCCGACGCGCCTGCTCGGCCCAGAAGCCGAGCCTGTCCGCCGCGGCCTGTTCGTACGCCTCCGCCGTCACGTTGGCGTTCGCTGCCAGCTCGGCCGGCGGAGGGAACCGCCGCTCTTCTTTAAGAAGGTTGGCCAGGCTCTCGTTGCTCACGACATCTCCCTTTCCCAGGGCGTCTTCTGTGCGTATGTGTCCCAGGCCATAGCTCATCAGCCGGAGGGCCGGGTGACAAGGGCCTTCCGGATATTGGTTTAGACCTGTGGGCACCCCTCGTCCCCGGGCGGTGGGGACGAGGGGCCACACGTTCTCACGGGCGAGGACCGCGCAAGGTTCATCTGTGCCGTCCAGGCGTGCCGTGGAGCAGGCTTCGCCGCACGCCTCAGCTGTGCGACTTCTCGAGCGTGGAGGGTCCCGGTGCCACTCTGTCGAAGACCGCGTCGATCTCCTGCTCCGCCGTGCCCGTGAGGAGATACGCCTGTGCCTCGCCGACGTGGAAGTACATCCCGTGCAACTGGAGCGAGCCCTCGGCGAGTCGTCGGGCCACCGACTCATGGGCCCTCAGATGCTCCAGTTGCTGGACGACATTGGTCAGGCACAGTTGCTCCACCGCGTCGGTGGGCAGACGGCCGGAGATCCTGGCCCAGGAGCGCTGGCGGTTCTTCATCCGCTGGAGGCTGGGACGGCCGTGCCGCAGCCAGCGGGCGAGCGGTGTGGCGGTGCCGTCCGGCGGGCTGTTCAGCAGGGCCTGCATCGCACCGCAGCCCGAATGTCCGCAGACGGTGATCGAATCCACCTCGAGGATGTCGACGGCGTACTCGATCGCGGCTGCGACGGAGTCGTCCGCCGTCTTCTCACCGGGCAGTGGCACGAGATTGCCCACATTACGCACCGTGAACAGATCACCCGGTCCACTCGCCGTGATCATGCTGGTCACCAGCCGGGAGTCCGCGCAGGTGATGAACAGCTGTGACGGCCGCTGGCCCTCGCGTGCCAACCGGGCCAGCTCGTCGCGTACCAGTGGGGCGGTGTTGCGCTGGAAGGAGCTCAACCCGTTGGCCAGGTGATGGGTGTCCGCGTCGCGGGGCCGGTCGTCGCAGTGGTGGTTGCGCCATGGGGTCCAGGGCCGGCAGCAGCCGTGGGTCTCGTCGGCCGGCTCGCTGATCCGGCCGCCGGCCCGCCCGGTCACCTCGACCGTGCCGCCCTGCGAGGTGTGGGAGGTCTGCCAGTCATGCAGGGTTTCGTAGGCGGCGTGGTCCATGAAGGAGCCGTCCAACTCGACCACACAGTGGGCTCCATGGGGGACCTGGCTCAGCATCCGGCTCAGTCTGGGCACGGCGAGGAACGTCAGCTGACCTCGGGCGCGCACCCTGTGGACGCCGTCCTGCTCCTCGACGGTGATCCGCGTGCGGGTGAGCCGGTGCAGCGCGACCGCCACGGCCACCGCGATGCCGATGAAGACACCTTCCAGCACTCCGGTGAGGACGACGGCGGTCACGGTGGCCGCGTAGACCAGCATCTCGCGGTTCTTCTTCACGTTGCGCAAATGCGTGATGTTGACCATCTGGACACCCACGACCATGACCAGTGCCGCCAGTGCGGCCAGCGGGATCAGGTCGAGGACCGGCACCAGCAGCAGGGCCGCCACCACGACCCACAGGCCGTGCAGCATGGTGGAGTTGCGGCTCACGGCGCCCGCCGAGACATTCGCCGAGCTGCGCACCGCGACGCCGGTGACGGGCAGCCCTCCGAGGGCCCCCGAGACCATGTTCGCGGCGCCCTGGCCCGCGAGCTCACGGTCCAGATCGGCACGAGGGATCCGTACGGCCGGCTTCTTACGGGCGGCGACCAGTTTGTCGATGGCGACCGCCGACAGGAGTGACTCCACGCTCCCGACGAGCATGATGGTGAGGACCGCGGCGAGCAGGCCGAGCACCGGACCTTCGGGAAGCTCGGGCAGCGCGTGCGAACGCCAGGAGGGCAGGTCGACCCGCGGCAGGTGCAGTCCGGCGAAGGCCGCGAGCGCCGTGGCGGCGGCCACTGCCGCGAGGGCGGCGGGAATCTTCCGGACGATCCTTCCTGCGTGCCCGGGCACCCGCGGCCAGATCAGCAGCACGGCGATGGTCAGGATGCTGACGGACAGCGCGGCCGGGTGGAGGTCGGCCAACTGGGCGGGCAGGCCACGCACGTTGTCCACGGCGGAGCTCTGGGGTGTGCCGCCGAGGACGATGTGGAGCTGGGCGAGGGCGATCGTGGCGCCGATGCCGGCGAGCATGCCGTGCACGATCGCCGGGCTTACGGCGAGGGCCGATCGGGCCACACGCAGGGCAGCCAGGAAGAGTTGGCACAGTCCGGCGAGGACGGTGATGGCGCAGGTGGTGCGCCATCCGTACTGCTGGATCAACTCGGCAGTCACGACGGTCAGTCCTGCGGCGGGGCCGCTGACCTGGAGCGGTGCTCCGCCGAGCCGGCCGACGACGATGCCTCCGACCGCCGCGGCGACGAGACCCGCCTGGAGCGGTGCGCCGGTGGCGAGCGCGATGCCGAGGGACAGCGGCAGTGCGATCAGAAAGACGGCGACGGACGCGGAGACATCGGCGCTGTGGATGCGGAAGCGGCGGTCGCTGCCGGGCGGACCGTGCGGGCGCTGGAAGCGTGATGTGGGGGACAGCGCCGTGCGGGCAGGGTCGTTCTCGTGGGGATCGTCGGGCTGGTGAGAAGCGTCGTCGTTACGCGTAGGGGCGCAGGACATGGTTCCCGTCTCCTCCGGGGCGGCGCGGTCGCGGAATGGGGGGACGCGGCCGTGGGTCACGGCGTACAGCGGCGGGATACTTCAAACGTTCGGTAAATGGATCGTAATGCAGAGTAAAGACTCCGGCATTATTTTCCGTGCAAATAGGGCAACGTTTCACCCGATGTGGTGATTAGTAATTTCATCACGGCTCGTCGCCCGTCCTCTCCGCTCATCGCGATGCGACTTTGACGGCTCCGTATGCACCGCCGTCAGACAGTCGTATTGGCACAGGAATGAGGTGGGCGGATGTTGGACGCCACGAAGAGGGTCGTCGCCGTCGGCACGGTCGCCACGGCGCTGATCGCAGGTCTCGCAGGGTGTTCCGGTTCGAAGGCGCCGGGCGGCTCGGCCGGTGAACAGGGAACTTCCGGAGGGAAGGAAGGCGTTGCCGCGCCGAAGAGTGCCGTACGCCTCATCGGCGACGGGTCCACGGCCTTCACCGGCGCCCAGCCCGGTCTCCTTCGGCCCGAACGCCTCAAGCCCGGCCAGAAGCCCCCGCAGTTCGTGGTCTTCTCCTGGGACGGCGCAGGCGAGGACAGCCAGAAGCTGTTCTCGCACTTCCGCGAAGTCGGCAAGAAGTACAACGCGACGATGACGTACTTCCTCAGCGGCGTCTATCTCCTCCCCGAGGAGAGACGGTCGATGTACAACCCGCCGCAGCACTCAGCCGGCCGCTCCGACATCGGCTTCAACGACGTCGACGGGATCAAGGACACCGTTCGCGAGCTGCGCGCCGCCTGGCTGGACGGCAACGAGGTGGGGACCCACTTCAACGGCCACTTCTGCGGCGAGGACGGCGGGGTGGGCACCTGGTCCGTCGAGGAGTGGAAGAGCGAGATCAGCCAGGCCAAGTCCTTCGTCAAGAACTGGAAGACGAACGCGGGCCTGGCCTCCATGGACCCGCTTCCGTTCGACTACGACAAGGAACTCATCGGCGCCCGCACGCCGTGCCTCGAGGGCCGGGACAATTTCATCCGCGCCGCGAGCGAGCTCGGCTTCCGCTACGACACCAGTGGCGTCAACAATCAGGTGTGGCCGAAGAAGGAACTCGGTCTGTGGGACCTCTCCCTCCAGATGGTCCCGGTGCCCGGCCGCGCCTTCGAGACGCTGGCGATGGACTACAACTTCATGGTCAACCAGTCCGGCACCGTCAAGGGTGACCCCTCGAAGCACGCCTACTGGGGCAACCAGATGCGTGACGGTCTGATCAAGGCCTTCGACCGCGCCTACGAGGGCAACCGTGCACCGCTGATCATCGGCAACCACTTCGAATCCTGGAACGGCGGCACATACATGCGCGCCATCGAGGAGACGATCGCGACGGTGTGCGTGAAGAGCGACGTGAAATGCGTGTCGTTCCGTCAACTCGTGGACTGGCTCGACGCACAGGACCCCGAGGTCCTCGAGAAGCTGCGGGGTCTCGACGTCGGGGAGGCGCCGCAGGGCGGCTGGATGCAGTTCCTGGCCAAGCCGGTGGCTCCTGCGGCGCCGCCGGCCGACAAGCCCGCCAAGAAGTCGGCCGAGAAGAACTGAGCGGCCGGCCGGCCCGGAACGCCACGCGCGCCTGACAGCGGCCGGTCCCGTCCCGGACTCCGGGGACGGGACCGGCCGTCGGCATCAGCCGGGCTGTGCCACAGGGATGTGCTCGCCGAGCATGAACGAGGGATCCACCTGCGCCGCCAGGTCGGTGCCCGTCCTGGCGTTCCCCCAGCTCTCCGCGTTCTTCAGATGGAAGTGCACCATCTGCCGTGTGTAGCGCTCCCAGTCGCGAGCCGCGTACGAGTCCTCCGCCGCGTTCTGCAGGCTTTGCAGGGCCATGCGGTTGTCCGCCTCCAACAGCTCGAAGCGGGACGGACGCCCCTTCTCCATGGCTCGTACCCAGTTGGAGTGCCCCACGGTGACGAGCAGGTCGTCGCCCACTTCCTCCCTGAGGAACGCGATGTCGTCCGGACCCTGCACCTTGTTGCCCACGACCTTCAGGGCCACACCGAAGTCGTGTGCGTACTCCTTGTACTGGCGGTACACGGAAACACCCTTGAGGGTGGGCTCGGCCACCAGGAACGTCATGTCGAAGCGGGTGAACATCCCCGAGGCGAACGAGTCGGAGCCGGCGGTCATGTCGACCACCACGTACTCCTCCGGGCCGTCCACGAGGTGGTTCAGACAGAGCTCGACCGCTCCGACCTTGGAGTGGTAGCAGGAAACACCGAGATCCGACTCGGTGAAGGGGCCGGTCGCCATCAAGCGGATGTCGCCGTCGTCGAGCCGGACCGTGCGGGCGCACGCGTCGTACACCGGGTTGTCCTCGACGACTCGCAACAGCCGCGATCCCTCGCCGGGAGGGGTGGTCTTGATCATCGTGTCGGCCGAGGCGATGCGGGGGTTGGAGCCGCGCAGATAGTCCTTGATCAGCGGCAGATGGGCGCCCATCGCGGGCAGCGCCGCCGATTCTTCCTCATCGAGACCGAGCGCGGCCCCGAGATGCTGGTTGATGTCGGCGTCCACCGCGATGACGTGGGCCTCGTTGGCGGCCAGGTGACGAATGAAGAGGGAGGACAGGGTCGTCTTGCCGCTGCCGCCCTTCCCTACGAAAGCGATCTTCATGTTCACCTAGAGTAGCGGAGTGATCGCTTCGGGTCGCCGTGAAGGGTGAGGAAGACCACTCCAAGGTGGGCCGGACCCGCTCGCGCGCGTAACCTCGCTACCTATGAGTACGAACGCCTCGTCGGCCGATCCCCTCGCCGCCCTCGGTGCCCTGCCGGGCGTTGCCGACTCCGTTGATTCCGTACGGAAGGCCGTCGACAGGGTCTACGGACACCGGGTCATGCGCCGGCGCAGCAACGAGATCACTTCCGAGGCCGCCCTGCGCGGGGCGCGTGGTTCGGCCGCTCTGTCCGGGGCCGACTGGGCGCTGGAAGAGGTGCGCAGGCGTACCGACTTCGGCAGCGAGCCGGAGGCACGCACTGTTGGCGCCGCGCTGCGGCTCACGGCGGAAGCCGGGCAACTGCTCTCCATCTGGCGGCAGTCGCCGCTGCGCGTCCTGGCCCGGCTGCACCTGGTCGCGGCCGGCCGCGCGGGGGACGACGACACGGTCGGTCGGCCGCGCCTGCCCGGCGAGACGGTGGACGAGCCGTTGATCAACGCGCCGCTGCCGGACGTCGCCGAGGTGACGGGCCGGCTGGACGGGCTGGCGGAGCTGATCATCGCAGGCACCGAAGCGCCTGCCCTGGTCACGGCTGCGGTGGTGCACGGCGAGCTCTTGGCCCTGCGGCCGTTCGGCTCGTACAACGGGCTGGTCGCCAGGGCGGCCGAGCGGATCGTGCTCGTCGGCAGCGGTCTCGACCCGAAGTCGATCTGCCCGGCCGAGGTGGGCCATGCCGAGCAGGGCAGGGCCGCCTATGTCGGCGCCTTCGAGGCGTATCTGACCGGGACTCCGGACGGGCTGGCCGCGTGGATCGCCCACTGCGGCCGCGCGGTGGAACTCGGCGTCAGGGAGTCGACCGCGGTGTGCGAGGCGCTTCAGCGCGGCGCTGCCTGAGGCTGCGGCGCTGCTTGCGGCTGCTGTTTGAGCTGCGGAAAAGCCCTGGAACGGGTTGCGGCGGTACCGATTCCGGTACCGCCGCTGGCATGAGCCCCGAGTTACCATGCGTCCTCGAAATGTTGCCCATCAGGTCGGGAACTTTGCCCGTCACCTGGTGCGGCTGGCCCGTAATCGACGGGTCGACGTCGCGTGGGTGCTCAGTTTTCATGCTTCGGTCCGTGGGGCCTTCTGCGTTACAGCGATCCTTTCGGATGGACCTCGGTCTCGCGGGCCGTGACTCCTTTGTACTACTGCGGACACCAATGTGAAAGCCCTGCCTGCAGTTCTTTACTTTTAGTTTCAAATACGGGCGAACCGTATCGTCCCTGATAGGCCCTGTGGCGCCCCGCCCCTTCCGGAAGCACCGCGCCTCGGGGGCGGTGCGCGTCAGCCGGCGGCAGCCTGTGCGGCGATGGTCCGACGGCGGCTGGCGTACCAGACGAGCCCGGCCGTGGCCGCGGCCGCTCCGACGGCGGCCATCGCGATCAGTGCAGGTCGCGGCGTCATCGAGAAGCCGGGCAGTCGCTGCTTCAACCGCACCGGACGGTGGAAGTCGAGAATCGGCCAGTCCCGCAGGACCGCCTCACGGCGCAGCCCACGCCCTGGGTTCACCGCGTACGGATGCCCGACGGCCGCGAGCATGGGGACGTCCGTGACCGAGTCGCTGTACGCGTAACTGCGTGCCAGGTCGTACCCCTCCGACTCGGCGAGTTCCCGGATCGCCTCCGCCTTGGTGGGCCCGTAGGCGTAGTAGCCGACCTCGCCGGTGAAGCATCCGTCGTCGCCGACCACCATGCGGGTGGCCACCACCCGGTCGGCGCCGAGCAGCTCGCCGATCGGCTCCACGACCTCGGCGCCGGAGGTGGAGACGATCACCACGTCGCGGCCGGCGGCGTGATGCTCCTCGATGAGCGAGGCGGCCTCGTCGTAGATGATCGGGTCGATGAGGTCGTGGAGCGTCTCGGCGACGATCTCCTTGACCTGCTGGACGTTCCAGCCTTTGCAGAGCATGGAGAGGTACTCGCGCATCCGCTCCATCTGGTCGTGGTCCGCACCGCCGGCGAGAAAAACGAACTGGGCATAGGCGGTACGCAGTACGGCGCGCCGGTTGATCAGCCCGCCTTGGTAGAAGGACTTGCTGAAGGTCAGAGTCGATGACTTCGCAATGACCGTCTTGTCCAGGTCAAAGAAGGCGGCTGTGCGCGGCAAGGAGTGGTTTTCCACGAGGCAGAGCATATGTGCCCGCCATTCGGCGTACGCTCGGGCGTGTGGGTTTGCCTGAGAAGGCTCTCGGGTACACCATGGAAGTCACGGATCGTTCGCGACCGTGCTAACCCGGTCCGGCTCCTCCCCCCCCGAGTCGGCCGGAGAGACGACCCCCGCTCTCCCCCCCGGCGGGGGTCGTCGCATGTCCGGGCACATTTTCCCGGCTCTCCCGCGCTTCGGGCGCGGATGTACGCCCTTCGACGGATCCGGACGGCACCGGACGACTCGCCCCCGGATTCATCACTCAGTGTAGTTGCCGGGCTCCTCTCCGAGAGTCTTCCGACGGGTCCCCAGAGCCGCTCCGAGATCCGTCGATGAGTCATCGAGCACTCACCGGTATGAGCTACCGGGATATTCACAAGTGGCGAGTTGTCCACAGCTTTTCAGCAAGATCCACACGATTTTTCACCGGGCCGCACCGTGATTCCAGCCGCGTAAGTCGCGGGCCGAAGGAATCACGGATCTCGATGCGATGCGAGATCGCAGAGGGAAGGGGTGGAGATCGTGGCCGGATCCATCACATCGGACCGCCCGCGCGCCGCGGAGGAGCGGCCTGGCGGGCCCTTGATCGTCACCCAGGACATGGAGCTGCTCGACGATCTGCTGCGGCTGTGCGCCGCAGCGGGTGCCGAGCCGGAGGTCCACCATTCGCTGCCGGAGGGGAAGGGCGGCTGGGAGGACGCGCCGCTCGTCCTCGTCGGCGACGATGCCGCCGCGCGCTGCCGCGGAGCCTCGCGACGGCGCGGGGTGTTCCTGGTGGGCAAGGACCAGGACGACCCGGACGTATGGCGGCGAGCCGTGGAGATCGGGGCCGACTGCGTGCTGCGGCTCCCCGACGCGGAGAGCTGGCTGGTCGACCGGATCGCGGACGTCGCCGAAGGCGTCGGGCGTCAGGCGCTGACTGTGGGGGTGATCGGCGGCCGTGGCGGCGCAGGGGCTTCCACCCTGGCCACCGCGCTCGCGGTGACCGCCGCCCGCGGCGGGCGGCGCACGATGCTCGTCGACGGCGATCCGCTCGGAGGAGGACTGGACGTGATGCTCGGGGGCGAGCACACGGAAGGCAGGCGATGGCCGGATTTCGCCGCTTCGAAGGGCCGTGTCGCCGGCGGTGCGCTCGAGGAGTCGCTGCCCGAGCTGCATGCGCTGCGCGTGCTCAGCTGGGACCGCGGCGATTCCGTCGTCATCCCCCCGGAGGCCATGAGGTCCGTGCTGGCGGCCGCCCGCCGACGGGGCGGAGTGGTGGTCGTCGACCTGCCCCGGCGTGTCGACGAGGGCGCGGCGGAGGCCCTGGCACAGCTCGATCTGGGGCTCCTCGTCGTACCGGGCGAGCTGCGGGCGGTCGCCGCCGCGAACAGGGTGGCCTCCGCCGTGGGCATGGTCCTTGCGGACCTGCGGGTGGTGTGTCGCGGGCCGTACGCGCCGGGACTGGACGAGCAGTGGGTGGCGGCCGCCCTCGGACTGCCGCTCGCCGGTGAACTCCCGACAGAGCCCGGACTGGCGGCCGCGCAGACCGCCGGAGCGCCACCGGGCGCCAGCGGCCGTGGACCGCTGGCCAGGTTCTGCACCGCCTTTTGGGAGCGCGCCCTGGTGGGGGAGGGCATCGCATGAGCTCCGGACTGCTGGAGGCGGTACGGCAGCGCCTCGCGGAGAGCGGCGCGGAGCCCACGCCGGCCCGCGTGGCCGCGGCACTGCGGGCGCAGGGCCGGCTGCTGGGCGACGCCGAAGTGCTGGGCGGCACGGAGCGGTTGCGCTGCGAACTGGTGGGCACGGGGCCGCTGGAGCCGCTGCTGGCCGACCCGTCGGTCACGGACGTGCTGGTTTCCGCGCCCGACCGGGTATGGGTCGACCGGGGCAGGGGCTTGGAGCTCACCGAGGTGACGTTCGCGGACGCGGCGTCGGTGCGCAGACTGGCCCAGCGGCTCGCGGCAGTGGCCGAGCGGCGGCTGGACGACGCCCGTCCATGGGTGGACGCCCGTCTGCCCGACGGGACACGGATGCATGCCGTGATCCCTCCCGTGGCCGTCGGCTCGACGTGCCTTTCGCTGCGCGTCGTGCGGCCCCGTGCCTTCTCCGTCGGGGAGTTGGTCACCGCCGGCACGGTGCCGCCCGGTGGGGACAGGCTGCTGCGGGCCCTGATCGAGGCCCGGCTCTCGTTCCTGGTCAGCGGCGGGACCGGTTCAGGGAAGACGACGCTGCTGAGCACCCTTCTGGGGATGGTCGGGGACCGGGAGCGCATCGTCCTGGCCGAGGACTCGGCCGAATTGAGACCCGAGCATCCGCACGTGGTGCGGCTGGAGTCGCGCACGGCGAACCAGGAGGGCGCGGGACGGGTGACCCTGAGGGACCTGGTGAGGCAGGCGCTGCGCATGCGTCCCGACCGGCTGGTGGTCGGCGAGGTCCGGGGAGCGGAGGTGACCGAGCTCCTGGCGGCCCTTAATACAGGCCACGAAGGCGGCTGCGGCACTGTCCATGCGAACGCGGCGGCGGACGTGCCGGCCCGGCTCGAGGCACTGGGCACCGCGGCCGGGCTCGACCGGGCCGCACTGCACAGTCAGTTGGCCGCTGCTCTCGCGGTCGTGATCCACCTCGTGCGGGACGGGGCGGGCAGGCGGCGGCTGGCAGAGATCCATGTGCTGGAGCGGGACGCGGCGGGACTTGTGGTGACGGTGCCGGCCCTGAGATGGGCGAAGGGGGCGTTCGCGACGGAGGCCGGCTGGGAACGGCTGCGGACCCTGGTCGGTGATGCGCTGTGACGGCCGTCCAGTCGATGTGCGCGGCGGCTCTGTGCCTGATCGCGGCCGTCTGGCTGCTGACCGCGGGGCAGGAACAGGCACTGCGGAGGGCGCGGCTGATGTTCGCGGGCCCAGGGACGGCGGTGCTGCCGCCGTGGTGGTCGTGGGAGCGGCTGCTGCCCGGGATCAGGTTCCGCAAGGAGTGGTGGTGCCTGCCGGCGGGAGCGGCGGCGGCCGTCGCCGGTGAATCTCCGCTGCCGCTGGCAGCGGGAGCCGTCGCCGTGCCATTGGTGCGCCGGTGGCTGAGGGCCCGGGAACGCAGGAGGGACGAGGACCGGCGGTCCCAAGGCGTCATCGGTCTGTGCGGGACGACGGCCGGGGAGCTGAGGGCGGGACTGCAACCGGCGCAGGCACTGCTCATCGCCGTGGGGGCGACGGACGTCCTCGGGGACGCGGAGGCCGAGGTGCTGGCGGCGGCGAGGTTCGGCGGAGACGTGCCCGAGGCGTTGCGGACGGCGGCACGACAGCCGGGGGCGGAAGGGCTGGCCGGGGTGGCGGCGTGTTGGCGGGTCGCCGTGGACAGCGGTGCCGGTCTGGCGGCAGGGCTGGACCGTCTGGAAGCGGCCCTGCGCGCGGAGATGGATCAACGGGAAGAGCTGAAAGCGCAGTTGGCAGGCGCTTGGTCGACCATTGTGCTGCTTGCGCTGCTGCCGGTCGCGGGTCTGGCAATGGGCTGGGCTCTCGGGGCCGACCCGCTGCGTGTGCTGTTCCACAGCCCCGCAGGTAGCGCCTGTCTGGTGATCGGAGGGCTGCTGGAGACAGCAGGGCTGTGCTGGGCCGGACGGATCGTACGCGCCGGAGAAGAGGCATGAGCGGCGAGGCCGTCCACAGGCTGGGGACGACGGTGGCCGTTCTCGCCGCTGTGGCGTGCCTCGTCTCCCTGGCGGCGGCAAAGCGGCGAGAAGGCAAAGCGCGAACGAGGGGCACGGCCTTGCTGCGGGCCGGACCCGAAGTCCGCCGCAGGCGAATCGACTTCGGGCGATGGGCCAAGCCCTGGGCGGCGCCGCTGGGCGTGGCCGCCGTCGGCTGGTTCCTGGTCGGCGGACCCGCGGGCGGCGCCGTGGGACTTGTCGCTGCCCTGGGAGTGCGCCGATGGCAGTGGCACCGTCAACAGCGGACCGGCGCCGGTACGCCCGAGGCCGATGCTCGTAGGGAGGCGGCGCGCCAACTGCCGCTGGCGGCGGACCTGATGGCCGCGTGCCTCTCCGCCGGAGCGGGCCCGCGGGAGGCGGCGGAGGCGGTCGGCGAATCGCTGGGCGGCCCTGTCGGTGCCCACCTCGCACGGACTGCCGCACAGCTGCGGCTCGGTGCCGAACCGGCGCCTGCGTGGAGCTGCTTCGGGGAGATACCGGGCGCGGAGCCGCTGGCCCGCTGTTTGGAGCGGGCCGACTCCACCGGAGCGCCGGCCGCGGATCCGGTGTCACGGCTCGCGGAGCGATTCCGTGCGGAGCGTGCCCGCGCCGTGGCCGGCCGGGGACGCAGGGCGCAGGTGCTGATCACGGCACCGGTGGGGCTGTGCTTCCTGCCCGCCTTCCTCGCGGTCGGCGTGGCGCCCGTGGTGATCGGCCTGGCGGGCGGACTCCTGCACGGCAACTGACGACAGACAACTCGAAGACACAGACGGCAATTTCGACATCAGGGGGTTCACATGTGGCAAGCGATGCGGGTTCGGCTGACCGCGCTGAGGCGCAGGATGCGCACCGACGACGGAATGACCACATCCGAGTACGCCATGGGGACGATCGCCGCGTGCGCCTTCGCGGCGGTCCTCTACAAGATCGTCACCAGCGGCACGGTATCGGGAGCGCTGGAAGCCGTGATCGGGAAGGCGCTCGATGCGCAGTTCTGAGGCATCGTCCGCAGGCGCGGGAGCCGGCGCGCAGTCCGGGCCGGACGCAGGCGCAGGGCCAGGCATCGAAGGCGTCCCAGGGCGGGACGACGCCCAAGGCAAGGGTGAGGGGAAGGAGTTCGGGGACAGGGGGTCCGTGACGGCGGAGGCCGCCGTAGCGGTGCCGGCGCTGGTGATGTTCACCATGGGCCTGGTCTGGGCCTTGATGGCGGCTTCGGCGCAGATCCAGTGTGTGGACGCCGCGCGGGCCGGTGCTCGCGCGGCGGCCCGGTCGGAGCCGCGGAACGCGGCGGTCGCCGCCGCCCGTTCCGCGGCACCGAGCGGCTCCGCGGTCACCCTCACGCGGAACGATGACCTGTGGCGCGTACGCGTCGAGGCGGACACGCCCGGGCCTGGCGCGCTTGCCCTGACGCTGAGCGCCGAGGCGGCCGCGCTCGCCGAGGACACCGTGGGACAGGAGCCGAAGGCGGCTGTGCCGGGCGCCGTCGTGAGGCAGGACACCGGGCCACAGACCGCCCCAGGCCAGGCGGGCACGGGACCAGACGCCTGGGGCACAGTGCGGGGCGCCGCCCCGGCCCCGGCGTCGGCCCTGGCGGCGGTCTCAGGCCCCTCCCCGGCATCCCCGGTCCACCGGCACCGGGCCGGCGCTCAGGAGCGGAGAGAGGGCCTTGTGCTGGTTCGTGCGGACAGAGGGGGCCGCGGAAGCGACACAGGGCCTGCCCCCGTGGTCGGCGTGCCGAGGGCGGAACGCCCTGAGCGGCCCGGCACAGCCACAGCGGCGACCGTGGAGGTGGTGCCGTGAGCGAGGACCGTGGCTCGGCGACCGTGTGGGTGGCGATGGCGACGACTGTGCTGTGTGCGGTGTTCGCGATCATCCTGGCGATGGGGCAGGCCGTGGTCGCCCGCCACCGGGCGGGAGCCGCGGCCGACCTCGCGGCCCTCGCCGCCGCCGACAGCGCCCTGCGGGGCACGGCCGAGGCCTGTGCGACGGCGGGCCGGGTCGCAGACGCCCAGGGAGCGCAGCTCGTCCGGTGCTCCGTGACGGGCGAGATCGCGGACGTGACGGCGATGGCCCGCTTCGGCCCGTACGCCCCGGCGGTCAGGGCGCGGGCGGGCCCGCCGGTGTCTCCTGGGCCGCCGGCGCGGTCCGGAGCAGCTCCGTGAGCAGCCGGACCGCGCCCCGCTTGTGCAGCGGATCGTTGCCGTTGCCGCACTTGGGCGACTGGATGCACGACGGGCAGCCCGCCTCGCATTCGCACGAGGCGATCGCCTCCCGGGTGGCGGTGAGCCACTCGCGGGCCGTGTGGAAGGCCCGCTCGGCGAAGCCCGCCCCGCCCGGGTGCCCGTCGTACACGAAGACGGTCGGCAGCAGCGTGTCGGGATGGAGCGGCACGGAGACGCCTCCGATGTCCCAGCGGTCGCAGGTGGCGAACAGCGGCAGCATCCCGATGGAGGCGTGCTCGGCGGCGTGCAGGGCCCCGCCCAGCTGCTCCGGGTTGATCCGGGCGGCGTCCAGCTGGTCCTCGGTGACCGTCCACCACACGGCACGGGTGCGCAGGGTCCGGGGAGGCAGGTCGAGCTTGGACTCGCCGAGGACTTCGCCGGTGATGAGTCTGCGCCGCAGGAAGGAGACGACCTGGTTGGTGACTTCGACGGAGCCGTAGCTCAGGCGTCCGTCTCCCCACGGGATCTCGACGTCGGTTTCGAGTACGGAGATGGAGGTGGTGTCGCGTGCGGTGGTCGAGTAGGGCGGACCGGCCTCCGTGACGAGGGCGACGGAGTCCTCCAGGTCGAGCTTGTCGACCAGGTACGTACGGCCCTGGTGCAGGTGGACGGCGCCGTCGTGGACCGCTGTGTGGGCGGCCCCCTCGTCGACCGTGCCGAGCAGCCGGCCCGTGGCGGACTCGACGATCTGGACGGGGCGCCCGCCGCCGCCCCGGATGTCGGTCAGGTCGGCGGCCCGCTCGCGACGGGTCCAGTGCCAGCCTGATGTCCGCCGCCGCAGCAGTCTCGCGGCCTCCAGCTGGGGCATGAGTTCCGCCGCGCCCGGACCGAAGAGCTCCAGGTCGGTCTCGGTGAGCGGGAGCTCGGCGGCTGCCGCGCACAGATGTGGGGCCAGCACGTAGGGGTTGTCCGGATCGAGGACGGTGGATTCCACCGGACGGTCGAACAGGGCCTCGGGATGATGGACGAGATACGTGTCCAGGGGGTCGTCACGGGCCACGAGCACGGCGAGGGCTCCCTGACCCGAACGGCCCGCCCTGCCCGCCTGCTGCCACAGGGAGGCCCGTGTGCCCGGGTAACCGGCGATCACGACGGCGTCCAGGCCGGCGACGTCCACACCGAGCTCGAGGGCGGTGGTGGCCGCCAGACCGAGGAGTTCCCCGGAGTGCAGGGCACGCTCCAGTGCCCGCCGCTCCTCGGGGAGATAGCCGCCCCGGTAGGCGGCGACACGCCGGGGCAGGGAGCGGTCCACCTCGGCGAGGCGCTCCTTGGCGATCACGGAGATCAGCTCGGCGCCGCGCCGGGAGCGCACGAAGGCCACGCTGCGGACACCCTGCACCGTCAGGTCGGTCAGGAGGTCGGCGGTCTCCGCGGTCGCGGTGCGGCGCACGGGCGCGCCCTTCTCGCCCTGGAGCTCGGTCAGCGGGGGCTCCCACAGCGCGAAGACCAGCTCTCCGCGCGGGGAGGCGTCGTCCGCGACCTCGTGCACGGGCAGGCCGGTGAGCCGGCTGGCGGCGACGGCCGGTTCCGCCGACGTGGCGGAGGCGAGCAGGAAGACCGGATTCGCACCGTAGCGCGCGCACAGCCGGCGAAGGCGGCGCAGCACCTGGGCCACATGGGAGCCGAAGACGCCGCGGTAGGTGTGGCACTCATCGATCACGACGTACCGCAGTGAGCGCAAGAAGGAGGACCAGCGTGGGTGGGCGGGGAGTATCCCGCGGTGCAGCATGTCCGGGTTGGTGAGGACGTAATTGGCGTACTGGCGCACCCATTCGCGTTCCTCGACCGGCGTGTCGCCGTCGTAGACGGCGGGCCGGATCCGGTTGCCGAGCGGGGCCGCCAGCTCCTTCACCGCGCGGCGCTGGTCGGCTGCGAGCGCCTTGGTGGGCGCCAGGTAGAGGGCGGTGGTGCCCCGGCCGTTGGGGGCCTCCGCGCCGTCGAGCAGCGTGCTGAGTACGGGGGCCAGATAGGCGAGGGACTTGCCGGACGCCGTGCCGGTCGCGATGACCACGGACTCGCCGTCCAGGGCGTGCTCGGCGGCGGTCGCCTGGTGGGCCCAGGGGTGCTCGATTCCGGCATGCTGGACGGCGCTGATCACTTCTGCCCGGATGCGATCCGGCCAGACGGCATGCCTGCCCGGTCGAGGGGGCAGGTGCTCCGTATGAGTGATGCGCGCAGCCCGGCTCGCACCAGCGGTGAGCCGGTCGAGGACCGTGCTCGGGGAGGGGCGGTTTTCCACGCTCCCGGGCGGTCGACTGGGACGGTGATTCATGGCCATCGGCACCGAGTGTGTCACTGGCGTGACGGACAATGGTCCCAAGGCGTCGTGCATGGCTGCTGGTAAGTGATTGAATGCCATCGCGGCTGGCGACCGTCCTCCGGCTCCGTCGGGGAGACTTGAAGGGCGGCCGCTCGATAGCAAGGTGCTGGAGGATCCGTGGACCTGTCCCTGTCGACTCGCAATGTGTCCGGACCTGGTGGCGACCGTACGGTCGTCGAGGTCGGTGGCGAGATTGATGTGTATACCGCGCCCAAGCTGCGCGAGCAGTTGGTCGAGTTGGTGAACGACGGCAGCTACCACCTGGTTGTCGACATGGAGGGCGTGGACTTCCTCGACTCCACCGGCCTCGGCGTGCTCGTGGGTGGGCTCAAGCGTGTGCGTGCGCACGAGGGCTCCCTGCGCCTGGTCTGCAACCAGGAGCGCATTCTCAAGATCTTCCGGATCACGGGTCTGACCAAGGTGTTCCCCATTCACACCACGGTCGACGAAGCTGTCGCGGCGACCGACTGACGGTCGGCCGGAGACTGCCGGAAGCAGGAGGGGCCCCGGGCATCCAGCCCGGGCCTCTGAGAGGCACGCCCGTACGTCGAGAGGCACGCCCGTACGTCCGAGGGGGACTGCATGGCCACCGTTGAGCTCCGCTTCAGCGCCCAGCCCGAACATGTCAGGACGGCGAGACTGGTCGCCGCTGCCGTGGCTCGTCGTGCCGGGGTCGAGGAGGCGGTGCTGGACGAGGTCCGGCTCGCCGTCGGAGAGGCCTGCAGCCGTGCCGTCGGGCTGCACCGCAGCCATGGCATCACCGCGCCCGTACGGGTGGTCCTGGCCGACGAGGAGAAGATCTTCTCCATCGAGGTCGGTGACGAGGTCCCGAGCGCGGGTGCCGGCTCCGCGGCCGTGTCCGGTGGGCCCGGCGAGGGCACCGAGGACTTCGACGCGGAGGGCGAGGACGAGATGGGCCTCGCCGTCATCAGCGGCCTCGTCGACGACGTAGAGGTCTCCTCCACCGAGGACGGCGGTGTCATCCGAATGAGCTGGCCGGCGACATCCTTCGCCGTCGCGCCCTGAGTCGTCACCCTCCCGCACGCCCTTGAGCCGTCGGTCCCAGAGCCGTCGGCTTCAGAGTCGTCGGTCCGAGGGCCTGCTGCCGCTCCCGGAGCCACCTCAGAGCCTCGGGTCCCAGAGCCCTCGAACTGAGCCCTGGCCCCCGGAGCAGTCGCCCCTGATCGTCGTTTCCTGAGCCGTCGCGCGGTGATCCGACCGTGCAGGACCGGACAGTCCTGGGGCCGGTGTGCCGGAAGGGCGGATCGGCGTCGTCCGGGGAGCCGGTCCCATTGTCCGCTGATCATTCTGGACCGTTCCGGCGTAAAGAGGCCCTGCTGAGCAGGGCCTCTTTCGTATTTTCTAGATCATCATTCGGGCGTCAATGCTTTTGCCCCGTTACCGCTTTCGGGGATCATTTCAGGGCCCGATCATTTGCTGAGTAGCAAGTCAAGGTCAATTACATTTGCGGCGCCCTGTTTTGATCAGGTTCCGCTCCCTACAATCCGTCCACATCTTGAGCTCTGACGTCAAGGAGGACGAATGGCGGGGCTCTTCAACCCACAGCTGATCGATCACCCCACTTCTCTCGCAGCCGCGGTACTCACGGATGACAACCGACTGATCGTTATTGTGATCGCGGTCGTCGCCCTGGCAGCGCTCGTGGTCGCCCAGCTCCTGGTACGCCAGGTGCTGGCCGCGGGCGAGGGCACCGATTCCATGAAGAAGATCGCGGCCGCGGTGCAGGAAGGCGCGAATGCATATCTGGCACGGCAGCTGCGCACTCTCGGCGTCTTCGCCGTCGTGGTGTTCTTCCTGCTGATGCTTCTCCCGGCCGACGACTGGGCGCAGCGCGCCGGGCGCTCGGTGTTCTTCCTGGTGGGTGCGCTTTTCTCGGCGGCCACCGGATACATCGGTATGCGCCTCGCCGTGCGGGCCAATGTGCGCGTCGCCGCTGCCGCGCGCGAAGCCACACCGGCGGAAGGCGAGCCGGAAAAAGATCTCACGGCCGTCTCGCACAAGGCCATGAAGATCGCTTTTCGTACGGGCGGCGTGGTCGGCATGTTCACGGTGGGCCTCGGCCTGCTCGGTGCGTCCTGCGTCGTGCTCGTCTATGCGGCGGACGCGCCGAAGGTGCTCGAGGGCTTCGGCCTCGGTGCGGCGCTGATCGCGATGTTCATGCGTGTCGGCGGCGGCATCTTCACCAAGGCGGCCGACGTCGGCGCCGACCTCGTCGGCAAGGTCGAACAGGGCATCCCCGAGGACGACCCGCGCAACGCCGCCACGATCGCCGACAACGTGGGCGACAACGTCGGCGACTGCGCGGGCATGGCGGCCGACCTCTTCGAGTCGTACGCCGTCACGCTTGTCGCGGCCCTCATCCTCGGTATGGCCGCGTTCGGCGACGCCGGGCTCGCCTTCCCGCTCATCGTCCCGGCGATCGGCGTGGTCACCGCGATGATCGGTATCTTCGCGGTCGCCCCGCGGCGCGCCGACCGCAGCGGGATGACGGCGATCAACCGCGGTTTCTTCATCTCCGCGGTGATCTCACTCGTCCTCGTGGCCGTGGCCGCCTACGTCTATCTGCCCGGCTCGTACGCCGAGTTGGACGGGGTCGGCGACGCGGCGGTCCGGGCGCACGACGGGGACCCGCGGGTCCTGGCGCTCGTCGCCGTCGCGATCGGCATCGTCCTGGCGGCGCTGATCCAGCAGCTGACCGGCTACTTCACGGAGACCAACCGGCGTCCCGTGCGCGACATCGGCAAGTCGTCGCTCACCGGCCCGGCCACCGTCGTCCTGGCCGGCATCTCCGTCGGTCTCGAATCGGCCGTCTACACCGCCCTGTTGATCGGTCTCGGCGTCTACGGGGCCTTCCTGCTCGGCGGCACCTCGATCATGCTGGCGCTGTTCGCGGTGGCGCTGGCCGGCACGGGTCTGCTCACCACCGTCGGCGTGATCGTGGCCATGGACACCTTCGGCCCGGTCTCGGACAACGCCCAGGGCATCGCCGAGATGTCCGGTGACGTCACCGGCGCGGGCGCCCAGGTCCTGACCGACCTGGACGCTGTGGGCAACACCACCAAGGCCATCACCAAGGGCATCGCGATCGCCACCGCCGTGCTCGCGGCCGCGGCGCTCTTCGGCTCGTACCGCGACGCCATCGCGACGGCGGCCTCGGAGGTCGGCGAGAAGCTGGGCGACGGCGCACCGATGAACCTGGTGATGGACATCTCGCAGCCCAACAACCTGGTGGGCCTGGTCCTCGGCGCCGCGGTCGTCTTCCTCTTCTCCGGGCTGGCCATCAACGCGGTGTCCCGTTCCGCGGGTGCCGTCGTCTACGAGGTGCGGCGGCAGTTCCGCGAGCACCCCGGGATCATGGACTACACGGAGAAGCCGGAGTACGGGCGCGTCGTCGACATCTGCACCAAGGACGCGCTGCGTGAGCTGACGACACCCGGCCTCCTCGCCGTGCTGACACCGATCGCGGTCGGTTTCTCGCTCGGGGTCGGCGCCCTCGGATCGTTCCTCGCGGGCGCGATCGGCACGGGCACGCTGATGGCCGTCTTCCTCGCCAACTCCGGTGGCGCGTGGGACAACGCCAAGAAGCTCGTCGAGGACGGTCACCACGGCGGAAAGGGCAGTGAGGCGCACGCCGCGACCGTCATCGGTGACACGGTCGGCGACCCCTTCAAGGACACCGCCGGTCCGGCGATCAACCCGCTGCTGAAGGTCATGAACCTGGTCGCGCTGCTCATCGCGCCCGCGGTGATCCAGTTCAGCTACGGGGACGACGCCAGCGCGGGAGTGCGTGCGGTGATCGCGGTCCTGGCGATTCTGATCATCGTCGGTGCCGTGTACATCTCGAAGCGGCGTGGCATCGCCGTCGGCGACGATTCCGGTACTGCCGAGCGCAGTGCGAAGCCGACCGATCCGGCGGTGGTCTCCTGACGCAGATTCAGCGGACGGGCGGGCGGCACGGCTTGACGTGCCGCCCGCCCGTCCGTCTGTGGAATCACCGCTCAGGGTGAGCCTTGTCTCTCTTGGTGCAAATGGCTTCAATAGGTAACGAACCGGGCGCACGACACGCGGTTGTCGCCCAGTTGGCGTGTATGTTCCGGGGCCGAGAGGCCTTGGAAGGGACCAATCCGGTGAACAAGAAGCTTGCGGCCGCCCTGTCCGGCGGCGCGGTACTGGTACTGGCGCTGTCGGGCTGCGGCGACGACAGCGAGGAAAAGGTGAACGCCTGGGCGAAGGACGTCTGCGACCAGGCGCAACCGCAGATCAAGAAGAGGGCCGACGCACAGCAGGCCATCATCTCGACGGCTGCGGACGGCAAGCCCGCGGACATCCAGGCTGCCGACTCCAAGGCGTTCGCGGACATCGCGGCTGCGGACAAGGCGCTCGCCAAGGCGGTCAGGGACGCCGGTGTCCCCCCTGTCGAGAACGGCGAGAAGCTCCAGCAGGACGCGGTGAAGGAGCTCGACGCCACCGCCGCCGCCTACCTCGACCTGAAGAAGAAGGTCGACGAACTCGACCCGAAGAACCAGCAGAAGTTCGCGGACGGCCTGCAGACCGTCGCGGACGGGCTGAAGAAGATCGAGCGCATGGACCAAGAGGCTCTGGCGAAGCTGCAGTCCGGGGAACTGGGCAAGGCCATGGCGAAGCAGCCCGGCTGCCAGCGGGCCACCACGTCCAGCCCCGCAGGCGGCGCGTCGGCGTCGCCGGGCAAGGCGTAGGCCGTCCCGGCGCCCTGATGCAACGGCGCCTGCCCGTCCGGCGCCTCGGCAGCGGGCCGGTGGACGGCACCGGTCCGGCGGGATCGCCGTCGGTGTCCGGCGGAGCCGGCCGTTCGGCGGACGGCAGCGGTCCGGTGGGACGCCGGGCCGCGCGGCGGTAGTCCGTCGCGGCGGCCACAATGGGCGGGTGAGTACGACAAGCCTCCCCGTGCCCGACCACGCGCCCCGGCTGCGTGAAGCGCTCCTCTCCGCCGCCTTCACGGCCGACGGGCTGCTCGACCTGCTCGGCGCGCCCGCCTACGCGGCGCTCGCCCGCAGCGAGACCGTGCCCGCCCTGCGCGCCACGCGCGGGGCGGGTGCCCTGGAGGCGCTCGTCCGGCTGTTCCTGCTCCAGTGCGCCGTGCCCCAGGAGCAGGCCCGCAAGGCGCTCCCTCTCGAGGAGTGCCTCGCCGACGGCTGGGTGACGCGCGACGGTGACGATGTGCGGGCCACCGTGGACGTCCGTCCGTACGGCGGGCCTGAGGGGCAGGACTGGTTCATCGTCTCCGACCTCGGATGCGCGGTCGGTGGAGCGGGTGGGGCGAGCGGCCAGGGCGAGGGAGTGGTCCTCGGCGTCGGCGGTGCGTCCACCACGCTCGCCGGCATCACGATCCGTACGCCCGTCGCGGCCGCGCTGGACCTGGGAACCGGTTCCGGCATCCAGGCGCTGCACGCCGCCCAGCACGCGACGCGGGTGACGGCCACCGATCTCAACCCCAGGGCCTTGCACTTCACCCGGCTCACGCTCGCCCTGTCCGGTGCGCGGGAGGCCGACCTGCGCGAGGGTTCGCTGTTCGAGCCGGTCGGCTCCGACACGTACGACCTCATCGTGTCGAACCCCCCGTTCGTCATCTCTCCCGGTGCCCGGCTGACCTACCGGGACGGCGGGATGGGCGGGGACGATCTGTGCCGCTCTCTCGTCCAGCAGGCGGGGGACAGGCTCAACGACGGCGGCCACGCCCAGTTCCTCGCCAACTGGCAGCACGTGGAAGGGGAGGACTGGCAGGACCGGCTGCGCTCGTGGGTGCCGCCCGGCTGCGACGCGTGGATCGTGCAGCGCGAGGTGCAGGACGTGACGCAGTACGTGGAGCTCTGGCTGCGCGACAGCGGGGACCACCGCACCGACCCGGCCCGGTACGCCGCGCGGTACGACGCGTGGCTGGACGAGTTCGAGGCCCGTCGCACGAAGTCGGTCGGCTTCGGCTGGATCACCTTGCGGAAGTCCGGCGCCGAACGCCCCTCGATCGTCACGGAGGAGTGGCCGCACCCCGTCGAGCAGCCGCTCGGCGACACGGTGCGCGCGCACTTCGCCCGGCAGGACTATCTGCGTGCGCGTGACGACGCCGCGCTGCTCGCCGATCACTTCGTGCTGGCCGAGGAGATCATGCAGGAGCAGGTCGGGATGCCGGGGGCGGAGGACCCGGAACATGTGGTGCTGCGCCAGAACCGGGGCATGCGCCGCGCCACCAAGGTGGACACGGTCGGCGCCGGTTTCGCGGGCGCGTGCGACGGCAGCCTGAGCGCAGGGCAGATCCTCGACGCCATCGCCCAACTGCTCGGGGAGGATCCGGTCCTGCTGCGTGACCGCACTCCGGGGGCACTGCGGCTGCTGATCGAGGAAGGCTTCCTGGAGCCGGCCCCTCGGTGAGGCCGCATCCTGCTGCGGACCGGCCTTGCTCCCGGTTCCTGGTCCGGCCGGTCCCGCTGCCGTTCCTGGTCCGCGTTCCTGGTCCCGGCTCCCGCCGCTTCCGGTGGCGGAAATCGACGGGGAAATCCGGCCAAGGTTCGGTTTGCGGTCTGATTTCCTGTGACTTCGCCCCCGTGCGCCGTGTGACTTCGACCGCGACCGGGCGGGTGAACCCCACGTGGCGTTCACCCGGAGTTCGTGCCTGCGACGCCCAGGGGTGCCAGCCTCGCCCCTGCACAGGGACCTCGGCATCAGGAAAGGACCGGGTACGGGCATGGAGAGCGGGCCAGCGATCTTCGCCGGAGCGGCATTCGCGCTGTTCGGGGCCGCACTGCTGCTGTGGACGGCGATGCGCGCGCTGCACCGCCGGCCCGTGGCACACGGAGTGACCACGGCCACGGGCGTGACCTTCGGGATGCTGTTCGGTGCGGTGTTCCTCACGCTCGCCGTGTGGTGCTTCGGTCGCCTCTGACCCGGCCCCCGGAAGACGACGTGCCGGGTCCGGGCGGCAGGAACAGCTGGACTCGGGTTACCGTTCGAGTGGCCGTTGCGGGCTTTTGCCGTTTGACACGGGGGCGGGTTGTACCGTCACACTCCGCAGCGACAGCAGCGTCACAGCAGTGCGACCAGGCACAGGACCACGTGCCGCACCAGCCGTGAGCGCCCATCGAGCGTCGACCGGAGAGAAGAGCGAAGTTGTCCCCGACCAGCGAGACCGCACACGGCGGCCGCCGACTTGTGATCGTCGAGTCGCCCGCCAAGGCGAAGACGATCAAGGGCTACCTCGGCCCTGGCTATGTCGTCGAGGCGAGCGTCGGGCACATCCGCGACCTGCCGAACGGTGCCGCAGAGGTGCCGGAGAAGTACACCGGCGAGGTGCGGCGGCTCGGCGTCGACGTCGAACATGACTTCCAGCCCATCTATGTCGTCAATGCCGACAAGAAGGCCCAGGTCAGGAAGCTCAAGGAGCAGCTCGCCGAATCCGACGAGCTCTACCTGGCCACCGATGAGGACCGCGAGGGCGAGGCCATCGCGTGGCACCTCCTCGAGGTGCTCAAGCCCAAGGTCCCGGTCCACCGGATGGTCTTCCACGAGATCACAAAGGAGGCGATCCGGGACGCCGTCGCCAACCCGCGCGAGCTGAACAAGCGCATGGTCGACGCCCAGGAGACCCGCCGCATCCTCGACCGCCTCTACGGCTACGAGGTCTCGCCGGTCCTGTGGAAGAAGGTCATGCCCAGGCTGTCCGCCGGGCGTGTGCAGTCGGTCGCGACCCGGCTCGTCGTCGAGCGGGAGCGCGAGCGGATCGCCTTCCGTTCCGCCGAGTACTGGGACCTGACCGGCACGTTCTCCACCGGCCGGGCCGGTGACCCGTCCGACCCGTCCACGCTCACCGCCCGCCTGAACACCGTCGACGGGCAGCGCGTCGCGCAGGGCCGCGACTTCGGTTCCGACGGCCGGCTCAAGTCCGCCCAGGTGCTGCACCTGGACGAGGCGAACGCCCGCTCCCTCGCGGCAGCGCTCGAAGGCGCGTCGTTCGCCGTCCGCTCGGTCGAGTCCAAGCCGTACCGCCGCTCCCCGTACGCACCGTTCCGTACGACGACGCTCCAGCAGGAGGCGTCCCGCAAGCTCGGCTTCGGGGCGAAGGCGACCATGCAGGTCGCCCAGAAGCTGTACGAGAACGGCTTCATCACCTATATGCGTACGGACTCCACGACGCTGTCCGAGACGGCCGTCGCCGCGGCCCGTGCGCAGGTGACGCAGCTGTACGGCGCCGACTACCTGCCGGACAAGCCGCGCGTGTACGCCGGCAAGGTCAAGAACGCGCAGGAGGCGCACGAAGCGATCCGCCCGTCGGGTGATCGTTTCCGTACCCCCGCGGAGACCGGCCTGACCGGTGACCAGTTCAAGCTCTACGAGCTGATCTGGAAGCGGACCGTCGCCTCTCAGATGAAGGACGCGGTCGGTAACTCCGTCACCGTGAAGATCGGTGGCCGGGGTTCGGACGGCCGTGACGCCGAGTTCAGCGCGTCCGGCAAGACGATCACCTTCCACGGCTTCATGAAGGCCTACGTCGAAGGCGCCGACGACCCGAACGCGGAGCTCGACGACCGCGAGCGGCGCCTGCCGCAGGTCGCGGAGGGCGACGCCCTGTCGTCCGAGGAGATCTCGGTCGACGGTCACGCCACCAAGCCGCCGGCCCGCTACACCGAGGCGTCCCTCGTCAAGGAGCTGGAAGAGCGCGAGATCGGCCGCCCGTCGACCTACGCCTCGATCATCGGCACCATCCTCGACCGCGGCTACGTCTTCAAGAAGGGGACGGCCCTCGTCCCCTCGTTCCTCTCCTTCGCCGTCGTCAACCTGCTGGAGAAGCACTTCGGCCGGCTCGTCGACTACGACTTCACCGCGAGGATGGAGGACGACCTCGACCGCATCGCGCGGGGCGAGGCCCAGGCCGTGCCGTGGCTGAGGCGCTTCTACTTCGGTGAGGGCGACGCCGCCGGCGCCGCCTCCGAGGCGGGCAACGGCGACGGCGACCACCTCGGCGGCCTCAAGGAACTGGTCACCGACCTCGGCGCGATCGACGCCCGGGAGATCTCCAGCTTCCCCGTCGGCAACGACATCAAGCTGCGCGTCGGCCGGTACGGGCCGTACGTCGAGCGCGGCGAGAAGGAGGCGGAGGGCCACCAGCGCGCCGACGTCCCCGAGGACCTCGCGCCCGACGAGCTCACCGTCGAGTACGCGGAGGAACTGCTCGCCAAGCCGAGCGGCGACTTCGAGCTGGGCACCGACCCGGCCACCGGCCACCAGATCATCGCCAGGGACGGGCGTTACGGCCCGTACGTGACCGAGGTCCTGCCCGAGGGCACGCCGAAGACGGGCAAGAACGCGGTCAAGCCACGTACCGCCTCGCTCTTCAAGAGCATGTCCCTGGACACGGTGACCCTCGAGGACGCCCTCAAGCTGATGTCCCTGCCGCGCGTGGTGGGCACCGACGCCGAGGGTGTCGAGATCACCGCGCAGAACGGCCGCTACGGCCCGTACCTGAAGAAGGGCACCGACTCGCGCTCCCTCGAGAACGAGGAGCAGCTCTTCTCCATCACGCTGGAAGAAGCGCTGGCGATCTACGCCCAGCCCAAGCAGCGTGGCCGGGCCGCCGCCAAGCCGCCGCTGAAGGAACTGGGCACCGACCCGGTGAGTGAGCGTCCGGTGGTCGTCAAGGACGGCCGGTTCGGCCCGTACGTGACGGACGGCGAGACCAACGCCACCCTGCGGACCGGCGACAGCGTCGAGGACATCACCCCGGAGCGTGGCTACGAGCTGCTCGCCGAGAAGCGCGCGAAGGGGCCCGCCAAGAAGACGGCGAAGAAGGCTCCCGCGAAGAAGACGGCAGCCAAGAAGACGGCGGCGAAGAAGACCGCCGCCAAGAAGACGACTGCCGCGAAGACCACCGCCAAGAAGACGACCGTCAAGAAGACCGCCGCGAAGTCGGCGGCGAAGAAGACGGCCGCTTCGGCGGACGAGTAGCAGGGACGGCGGGGCGGTCTCCTCATGAGGGGACCGCCCCGCCGGATCCCTTGATCGCGCACTCCGCCGTAAGGGGAACTTCACACCCTTGCCACAAGACGTCCGTATGTTCGGACACCCCTCCGGGGAGCACCACGCTCCGGATAGGCTGGCCGAATGACGCGAGCCGAGCAGCCAGCCGAGCAGCAGGCGGTCATGAGCACCGCTGCACACACTGCCTCCGACGCATCGGGTTCCGATGCACTTGCCACGGACTCACGTGAACGGGCCGTGCGCTCCCTGTTGCGCCACCCACCGCTGAGGCGGTTGTGGAACGCCCAGGTGGCCGGCGGCATCGGGGACGCACTCGCCGTGCTCGTGCTCCTCCTGCTGTCGCTCCAGGCCGCGGTGGAGTCCGGTTCGTTCGGGAGCGGATACCGCGGGGCCGCCTTCGCGGTCGCCGCCGTGTTCGGCGCCCGGGTCCTGTCGACGCTCCTTTTCGGAGCCGTACTCCTCGGCCCGATGACCTCGCTCACGGCGCCGAGCGGTCCGTTCGACCGGCGCTGGACCATGATCGGTTCCGACGGGCTGCGTCTGGCGCTGCTCGTCGTCGCGCCGCTGTGGATCGACTGGACGCCCGACAACGCACTGGCGATCCTGCTCGTCACCGTCTTCCTGACCGGCGTCGCCGAGCGCTTCTGGACCGTCGCCCGCGAAGGCGCCGCGCCCGCGCTGCTGCCCGCGCCGCCGCCGGAGGGCGCGGCCGTACGGCCCCTGCCCGACCACCTCGAGTCGCTGCGCACGCTGTGGCTGCGCACCGCGTTCGCCGTCGTACCCGCCGCGGCCGCGGCTCTCCTGGTCGCCACGCTGATCGGCAACCTGCTGGGCACGGGCGTCGAATGGTTCTCCCAGCACCAGGCGGCCCTCGGCTCCTACCTCGCGGCCGGACTGTTCGCCGCGTCCGTCTCGACCCTGTACTTCGTGGAACTGCCCGGCTCGCAGACGCCCCGGCCGCGTTCGCCGCTGGAGGGTCTGCGGCGGCCGTCCAAGGGTGACGGGCCGGACAAGGGCCGCACCGGCGCCATACCGCTGTTCGTCCTGGCCTGCGCCTCCGTCACCGCGGCCGTCGCCTCCGCCGCGTCGGTCGCCGTGCTGCACGCCGTCGACCTCGGTGGCGGCCCTGTGACCTTCTCGCTGCTGATCCTCGCGCTGGTCGGCGGCACCGGTGCCGGCATCCGCGGGGCGGGCGCCGTCCTGCCCTCGCTGTCCCGCCGCAGGCTGCTCGCCCTCGCGCTCGCCGTGACCGGTGTCGCCCTGCTCGCGCTGGGCCTCGTGCCGGACACGGCGACCGGGCTGATCCTCGCCGCGGTCGCCGGCGTCTTCGCGGGCATCGCCGCGAACACCGGACACGCACTCGTCGACCAGGAGACCGAGGACTTCCGGCGGCCCCGGCTCGCCACCCATCTCCAGGCGGTCGTCCGCGTCGTCATCGGGCTGGCCGCGGTCGCCGCCCCGCTGCTCGCCGCCGCGATCGGACCCCACCGGCTGGCCGGCGGCGACTTCGTCTTCGCACACGGCGGGGCCGCGTTCACGCTCATGCTCGTCGGAGCACTGCTGCTGCCGGTGGCCGCGATCGTCCTCGCCAAGACGGACGACCGCTCCGGCGTGCCGCTGCGCCGTGACCTCCGCGACGCGCTGCGCGGCGGCGCCGACCCGGGGCAGGCCCCCGCGACGAGCGGATTCTTCATCGCCGTCGAAGGCGGTGACGGAGCCGGCAAGTCCACCCAGGTCGAGGCCCTCGCCGAATGGATCCGCGCCAAGGGCCACGAGGTGGTCGTCACCCGCGAGCCCGGTGCCACGCCGGTCGGAAAGCGGCTGCGCTCCATCCTGCTGGACGTCTCGAGCGCCGGTCTGTCCAACCGCGCCGAGGCGCTGCTGTACGCGGCCGACCGCGCGGAGCACGTCGACTCCGTGATCCGCCCGGCCCTCGACCGGGGCGCGATCGTCATCTCCGACCGGTACATCGACTCGTCCGTGGCCTACCAGGGCGCCGGCCGTGACCTGTCCCCGACCGAGATCGCCCGGATCTCGCGCTGGGCGACGGACGGTCTCGTGCCCAACCTGACCGTGCTTCTCGACGTCTCGCCCGAGGCGGCGAGGGAACGCTTCACCGAGGCACCGGACCGGCTCGAGTCCGAGCCGGCGGAGTTCCACCAGCGGGTCCGCTCCGGCTTCCTGACCCTGGCCGCGGCCGACCCCGGCCGCTACCTGGTCGTCGACGCGGGACAGGAGCCCGGGTCGGTCACCACGGTCGTGAGGCACCGGCTCGACCAGCTGCTGCCGCTGTCGGAGGCGGAGATCAAGGCCCAGGAGGACGCCCGCAAGGCGGCCGAGGAGGCAGCCCGCCGCAAGGCCGAGGAAGAGGCCGCGCGGAAGGCCGAGGAGGAACGCCTCGAACGGGAGCGGCAGGAACAGCTCGCCAAGCTCCGGGCCGAGGAGGAGGAGCGCAAGCGTCGCGAGCTGGAGGAGGCGCGGCAGCGCGAGGCGGAGCGTCAGGCCGAGGAGGCCAGGCAGCGCGCCGAGGAGGCACGGCGCCGGGCCGAGGAGGAGCGGCAGCGTCGCGAGGCCGAGGAGCGGGCACGCCAGGCGGAGCAGGAACGACTGCGCAAGCAGGCGGAGGAAGAGGCCCGGCTGCGCAAGGAGGCGGAGGAACGCCGCCTCGAGAAGCAGCGCAAGGCCGAGGAGGCGTTGCTGAAGGCGGAGGAGGCACGCCGGGCGGCGGAGGCCGCCGCGGCCGCGGCCGCCGCCGCGTCCGCCGTGGAGACCACGGTGCCCACTCCGGTCGTGAAGCCGGACGAGGTCACGCAGGAAGTCCCGATGCCCGGCGGTTCGCACGACGCCACGAGCGTGCTGCCGAAGGTCCCGGACGAGGCCGAGACGGCCATGCTGCCGAAGGTCCCCGACGAGGCCGAGACGGCCATGCTGCCCAAGGTCCCTGACGACGCGGACACCACCATGCTGCGGCCGGTGCGTGACGCCCGTGCGGCGGACGAGACCGCGGTACTGCCTCCGGTACGGGACGACGGTCCTGCCGGCCGTGTGCCGCCGGGCATCTTCCGTGACGAGCACGAGGAGCGCGGCGTCGGCGGCGGGAACGAACGCACCACCGAACTCCCCCAGGTGGATCCCTCGGCGGAGCGCCCGCGCCGGCGCTCCGACTGGGCGGAGGAGACACCGCTCGACGACCTGCCGACGTTGGCGGACGAACTCCTCGGCCCGCACGAGGACGACGAGAACGACGGCGGCCGCGGACGCCGGGGCCGCCGCGGCTGACGGCCGCACGCCGCTGAAGAGGACCGGGCCCGGTGCCCGGTCCTCTTCCGGTTGCGGGACGTGCGGGGCCGGCGGACCAGCGGACCGGAGGGCCGACGGACCAGCGGGACGGGGCGGCGGGACGCCCGTGGACGGCACTGTCGGCGCCCTCCGCCACAATGGGAGACCGCAGCAGGAAAGGTCGGTGACGGCACATGGCCGTATGGGACGACGTGGTCGGCCAGGAGCGCGTCCAGGAGCAGCTCTCCGCCGCCGCTCGCGACGCCGACGCGCACGTCACCGCCCACGCCGCCGGGGAGCCGGTGCCGCCCGCGTCGAAGATGACACACGCCTGGCTGTTCACCGGACCCCCCGGTTCCGGGCGCGTCACCGCGGCGCGTGCCTTCGCGGCGGCCCTGCAGTGCACCAGCCCGGACCGGGCGCTGGGCGGCACGCCGGGGTGCGGCTTCTGCGACGGCTGCCACACAGCCTTGATCGGCACGCATGCGGATGTGAGCTGGATCGCCGCCACGGGCACGCAGATCCTCGTCGGCGACATGCGGGACACCGTCCGCAAGTCGTTCACCGCGCCGGCGAACGGCCGCTGGCAGGTGATCCTCGTCGAGGACGCCGAGCGGCTGAACGAGAGGTCGGCCAACGCCGTGCTGAAGGCCGTCGAGGAGCCGGCCCCGCGCACCGTGTGGCTGCTGTGCGCGCCCTCCGTCGAGGACGTGCTGCCCACCATCCGCTCGCGGTGCCGTCACCTGACCCTGCGCACGCCGCCGGTGGCCGCTGTCGCCGACGTGCTGATCAGACGGGACGGCGTCGAACCGGATCTCGCGGCGACGGCTGCCCGTGCCACGCAGGGGCACATCGGCCGCGCCCGTCGCCTGGCCACGGACGAACGGGCCCGGGCCCGCCGCAGCGCCGTTCTCAAGCTGCCCCTGCGCGTGGAGGACATCGGCGGTTGCCTGCGGGCCGCCCAGGAGCTGGTCGACGCGGCCGCCGACGACGCCAAGCAGGTCGCCGAGGACACCGACGTCAAGGAGACCGAGGAGCTCAGGGCGGCGCTGGGCGCGTCGGAGGGCGGCCGGATGCCGCGCGGGACGGCCGGCCTGATGAAGGAGCTCGAGGACCTCCAGAAGCGCCGCAAGACCCGCACCCAGCGCGACAGCCTCGACCTGGCGCTGACGGACCTCACCGGCTTCTACCGGGACGTGCTCGCGTTGCAGATGGGTTCGCGGGTCGCCCTCGCCAACGACGATGTGCGCGACTCGCTCGACCGCATCGCCCGCGGTTCCACGCCCGAGAGCACGCTGCGCCGGATAGAGGCGATCGTCGCCTGCCGTGAGGCGCTGGAGCGCAACGTCGCGCCGCTGCTGGCGGTCGAGGCGATGACCGTCGCGCTGCGCGCGGGCTGAGGCGTCCGCCGACGGCGTCGGCACAGAGATCGTCGTCCGTTTGACCGGTTCACCCGTGCGAGCCGGGACGGGCAACGGCTGCCTGCTGCCATTACGCTCCGTGGGATGGACACCAGGCGCCTGCTCCGAACGTTCGCCCTTCCGCTGGCCACCGTCGGCCTGCTCGTCTCCGGCTGCACCACCGGTGGCCCGTCCGTGAGCGAGTCCGAGGCACCAGGGGCGGCCGGCAGGTCGGCGCCCTCCGCTGCCCTCGCGCCGTATTACGGGCAGAAGCTCGACTGGCGCGAATGCGGCGTGCCGAACTTCGAGTGCGCCACGATGAAGGCCCCGCTGGACTACGCGAAGCCCGAGGGCGAGGCGATCAAGCTCGCCGTCTCCCGCGTCAAGGCCACCGGGCCCGGCAAGCGGCTCGGCTCGCTGCTGGTGAACCCGGGCGGGCCCGGCGGCTCGGCCGTCGGCTACCTCCAGGCGTACGCGGGCATCGGCTACCCGGCCCCGGTCCGCGCCCGCTACGACATGGTGGCCGTCGACCCGCGCGGCGTCGCGCGCAGCGAGCCCGTCGAATGCCTTACGGGCCCCGAGATGGACAAGTACACCCAGGTCGACCAGACGCCCGACGACACCGCCGAGGCGGACAAGCTGGAGCAGGCGTACGAGAACTTCGCGGCGGGCTGCGAGAAGCGCTCGGGGAAGGTCCTGCCCCATGTCTCCACCACGGAGGCGGCCCGTGACATGGACGTCCTGCGTGCGGTGCTGGGCGACGAGAAGCTGAACTACGTCGGAGCGTCGTACGGCACCTTCCTCGGCGCGACCTACGCCGAGCTGTTCCCCGACCGGACCGGCCGGCTGGTCCTCGACGGGGCGATGGACCCGGCCCTGCCCGCCCGCGAACTGAACCGCGACCAGACGGCCGGCTTCGAGACGGCGTTCAAGGCGTTCGCCGCCGACTGCGTCAAGCAGGCGGAATGCCCCCTCGGTAAGAAGTCCGTCGCCGACGCGACCGCCCGTCTCAAGGACTTCTTCGCGAAGCTCGACGCGTCTCCCGTGCCCACCGGCGAGGACCGCGAGCTCGGCGAGTCCCTGGCGACCACCGGCGTGATCGCCGCGATGTACGACGACGGCGCGTGGCCCCAGCTGCGCTCCGCGCTCGCCGCGGCCCAGGACGGCGACGGCGCCCCGCTGCTGGCGATGGCCGACAGCTACTACGAGCGCGAGGCGGACGGGTCCTACGCGAACCTGATGTTCGCCAACGCGGCCGTGAACTGTCTCGACCTGCCGGCCGCCTTCAAGAGCCCCGACGCGGTCTTCGCCGCCGTCCCCGAGTTCGAGAAGGCATCCCCGGTGTTCGGCCGCGGCTTCGCCTGGGCTGCCCGGAACTGCGGCCACTGGCCCGTCCCCGCGACCGGCAAGGCCCACCCCATCGAGGCCAAGGGCGCGGCCCCGATCGTGGTCGTCGGCACCACCCGCGACCCGGCGACGCCGTACAAGTGGGCCCAGAGCCTCGCGGGCCAGCTGTCGTCCGGCCGGCTGCTGACGTACGACGGCGACGGACACACCGCGTACGGCCGGGGCAGCGACTGCATCGACACGGCGATCAACGCCTACCTCATCGAGGGCGAGGCCCCGCAGGACGGCAAGCGCTGCTGAGGCCCTCGTCAGGGGCGCGGGGGAGGTGGTTCGGGGCACCCCGAAGAACCCTGTAGACTTGGCGCCGCTGCTGATGAGAGCGTGTCCTCGGCGAGGACGTGTATCTCCCGGCAGCTTGCCGCCTTAGCTCAGTTGGCCAGAGCAACGCACTCGTAATGCGTAGGTCTCGGGTTCGAATCCCGAAGGCGGCTCCATCGGAACCCCAGGTCGGATAATCCCTGACTTGGGGTTTTCTGTTGCTCGGGACATGCCGCCCGAGACGGAGATCACGGAGGGGGACATCGTGGGACTGATGGCCTTGGACCTGCCCGCTCCGGCGCAGCTGCGTGGACGCTGGGCAGCGTTCGCGGCGGTCTGTGCCGCCCGGGGACCGAATGCCACGTGCCGTGCCGACGGCCGTGTCTGGCACTTCGACGACAGCGGGGGCAACTGGCTCGACCTGCATCATCTCGGCGAGGGCCGTGCGCTGCTGGTGGGCCACGACCACGAGTACTCGCAGACGTACTACGGCCCCGCTGCCGAGGAGTTCGGCGAGGACGAGACCGATCTGCTCGCCGGGGCGCCCGACTGGTGGCGGCCGGTGGTGCAGCAGACGTTGGACGCCGACGAATACGTGGGCTTCGTCTACGGCTTCGACGCCGACGGGTGGAAGCGCGCCGCGTACAGCGTCCCCGACGGGTTCCACAGCGTGGGCCTGCCCGCCCTGACCATGGAACGGACCCGCGAGAGCATCGTCTCGTTCACCCGTGACGCCCCGGGGCTCGGTGGTGCGACTGCTCGCCAGGACGCCATCGACGCACTGGTCGCCGCCGACGGCGACGTCACCGAGGCGCACGTGACCGCCGTCATCGGGAAGGGCGGCTGGGACCCTGCCGCGGGTGCGGCCGCGGCGAGGAAGTTCCTGGCCGTGTGACCAGGAGTGGTGAGCCTGCGTCGTCAGTGCCAGTTCTCGGCGTCGTACATGTACACGACCAAGGCGCGGCCTTCGGCACGCGAGGCGGTGCGGGCCAGCGTGAGGGCAGCGGTGTAGTCGTAGGCGTCCTCCGGGGCGCTCATCGCGGTCGGCGAGGTCAGGACCCGGTACCCGCAGACACCGCGCAGCCAGTTGTCCAGGTACAGCGTCTCGCCGGCCGGCGGGTCGACGGGGTCGACGCGAGGGTTGCGGTGCAGCACCGGCCATTCCCGCACGACGTCGCCGTGCCGGAGGACGGCCACCTTCTGCGCCTTCCGGAGGATCTTGTAGCCCATCGGGATCCATTCGTGCAGATCGGGGGCGTCGAACCTGGCCGGGTCGGTGAACGCGGACGTGGGCCGGTGGCCGCCGAAGAGCACGTACTGCGTCTCGCTGCGCATGCTGTCGAACGGGTCGATGCGCTCCGCCTCTGCGGGCGGGTACGGCCAGTAGTCCATGGAGCCGATCCTGTCAGGGCCCACTGACAGCGCCGCGGTGCAGAACCCGCACTGCTCTGCCCGCTCCGCGCGTGCGGCAGGGTCCCGGTCCGGCGCCGATGGTGGGTGCGGCGGGGTCAGCGCAGGTCGAGGCGCATCAGGATCCGGGGGTGGCCGGCCAGCACGGAGGTGGTGTCGGCGGCCTTGGTGAATCCGGCGCGCTCGAAGTTCTTGCGGATCCCGGCGTACGCCATCGTCAGGTCGACCTTCGCCCCGCCGTTGTCGAGGGGGTACGCCTCGATCGCCGGGGCGCCGTGGGCGCGGGCGAACTCGACGGCACCGGCGATGAGGGCGTGCGAGATCCCCTGCTTGCGGTGACCGGGGCGCACGCGGATGCACCACAGCGACCAGACCGGCAGGTCGTCGACGTGCGGGATCTTGCGATTGCGTGCGAAGGACGTGTCCGAGCGCGGCGCCACGGCGGCCCAGCCCACCGGTTCGTCACCGTCGTAGGCGAGCACGCCCGGAGGGGGACCGGTACGGCACAGCTCGGCGACGTACTCGCCGCGGGCAGGCCCCCGGAGCTCGTTGTTGAGCTTGGACGGGATCCGGTAGCTCAGGCACCAGCAGACGTTCGCGCCCGGTGACTTCGGGCCGAGCAGGGTCCGGACGTCCTCGAAGACCGAAGCCGGGCGAACTTCGATGGTCATGGCACCACGATGTCACTGCGGGCACGGCGACGCTGCTCGATCGCCGGCGGAAGGTTCCGCACCCGCCGGATTTCACCACAACCGCGAGGTGTCCTGTTGATGCCAGGCCCGTTGTGGTCCCAGGGCCCCTCTTTTTCCCGTGGTCGCCTGCCCGCATGATTTACCCGGGGAGGGAGCCCGCACGATGCGGAAACTCGATGAACGCCTGCTCGTGGAAGAGTTCCGGGCACTCGGGGTGCGGCGCGGCATGGTGGTCGTCGTCCATGCCTCGCTGTCCCGGCGGCGCGGCGGACGGCAACTCGCCGGTCGGGGCGCTCAGGTCTCAAGGACAAGGGGATCGCGCGCCGGCTCGGCATGGCGACCCGCACCTGCCGTCGCCACATATCCGCCATCATGGAGGAACTCGGCGCCACCAGCCGATTCCAGGCCGGACTTCTCCTCGCTCGGCAGGGCTTGGTCCCTGATACGGGCGTTGTGCCCGTGAATCCGGACACCGTCGAAGCGGCAGATTCCTGACGGTCGTTGTCCTCGATCGGACGGGCTGTTGTTCCGGTGTCCCTGTTCACCGGCTGATTTCCTGTTTGCTGTGCCACGAGTTCGGCGACAATCGGACCCCTTCGCGGCCGGCCTGATCCGGACGAGAACCCCTAACGCAGCGTCGCCGTGAAGCTGCGGCCGTAGGCGTGGTGCGTCGTGACGTCGAGGCGGGTGCCGCCCGGGACGTGGGTGGTGCGGACGCCGTCGTCCGCCGAGACGGGGCGCAGGGCGCGGCCGTGGAGGGTGACCGTGACCGTGCGGCGTTCTGTGGTCGGGTCGGACACCGCGATCGAGCAGGTGCCGTCGGCAAACCGGCGGAGGATCACCGACGCGGGGCCGTCGACGGAGAGTCGCTCGACGTGGTGGGTGCCCGGGGTGAAGGTGTTGACGGCCAGGATGCCCAGCCGGGTGTGCTTGACCGCCTGGGCGCGGACGGTGTTGGCGAGGACGGCCAGCGGCCCGCCGGCGTAGGAGGCCAACCGGCGCTCGGAGGCGTTCGGGACGATCGCGTGGGCCATGGCGGCGGGCGCGGCACCGGCGGGCCGGTCGTAGGAGACCGTGAAGACCTGCTTGGTCACGGCGGTGTCCGGGTTGGACAGACGGACGCGGCGCGGGCTGCGGGTGACCGTGTCGAGCGCGACGTTCGGCCGGGGTCCGGACAGGAAGACGTATCCGACCGCGGTCCGCTGCCCCGGATCGGCGTACCGCAGCCAGGCGAGCGGCGCGGTGCCGGTGCCCTGCCACGGCGTCCCGTCGTGGAGTTCTCCGGTGACGGTGACCGGGGCGGCGGGGGGAGCGATGCGGGTGTCGACGGTGGTGGTCACCGCGCGGCCCGCGTGGCCGGTGACACCGGCCGCGAGGACGACGATCTCGTCGTCGAGCATGAACCAGGATCTGGTGCCACGGGCGCCCTGGTAGGCGACGAAGTCGTCGGGCAGTTCGCCCGCCTCCTTCGCGGCGTACGCGACGTCGTCGGACAGGACGAGCGCGGTGGCGCCGTACGCGCCGAGGCGGGCGCCCCCGGAGTGCGGGTGGCTGCCGCGCGGGAAGTAGACGTACGTGTTCTGGGACTCGGAGGACGAGGTGAAACCGCGCTCGGGATTGTCGTACCAGAGCGTTCCGTACAGCTCCGGCACGGTGCGGCGGTCCTCCACGGGCGCGGTGACGCCCGCCAGGCGGTACGGGGAGACGGTGGTGAAGTAGTCGATGCCGAACGCCTGCCGCTGGTCCTGGCCGGAGAGATAGAGGTAGTGGGCCCCGTCGCCCTGGAACCAGGGCATCAGGTTCTCGCCGCTCATGTACTCGTACTTGCTGATGCGGTCCGAGCTGCGGGCCAGGGCGAAGGCGTAACCGGGGCGCCGGTGGACGGTTCTGTCCATGGCGTTGAACGCGGTGTGGGAGGCGGCGGGCCCCAGGTCCTTCGCCGGGACCGGGGAGTTCAGGATGTCGGCGTAGCGGGCGATGCTGACGGGGGAGACGAAGGAGGCCGGGTCCAGGTTCGCCCTGGAGGTCTGCCGGACGTACTTGACATAACCCTCGAGCGCATCGGTGTCGCCGCCGGTGCTGTACCCGGCGAGGTCGACGACGGCCTCCACGACGGCGGCGACGTCCGCGTAGCCCGTGCCGGTGCGTGACACGGCGCGGCCCTTGACGATTTCCATCATCCAGCCTTCGAAGATCACCGGGGCGAAGCCCTCCGCGACCCAGCCCTGGACGACGCCGACCAGGTTCTCGGAGGGCACGTAGGCCGTTCCGTCGAGGATCTTGACGCTCTGGACGATCCGAGTGAGCAGGCCCTTGCCGTAGGAGCCGGTGTAGGCGACGGAGGCGTGCTGGACGAAGGAGCCGTCCGCGTAGAAGCCGTCGGTCACGCCGTGCCGCAGGTCGTACGGGTCGATCCGCGCGAAGACTGTGAGCTGGTCGGCGACGGCCTTGCTGACGCGGGCGTCGTCTCCGAGCACCGCTCCCTGGAGGATCCGGTTGGTCGTGATGTCGGCGAGGTTGGCTCCGGTGTGGAAGCGCGAGTCGAGGTCGACGTCGCCGTCCTTGCCGTTGCGCAGGTACGCGTCCATGGAGGCGATGTAGGTCGCGGCGAGGTCCGGCCGGTACGCCGCGAGTTCGTCGCCGAGGAGGACGAGGGTCTTGGTCGCATGGGCGGGGATGCCGATCTCCCAGTTGAACCAGTTGCCGTAGTAGCCCTTCGACTGGTCGCCGTAGTACTCGTCGTGGAGACGGACCAGGCCGTCGGCGACCCTGCGCCTGACCGCCGTGTCGTCGAGCAGGCCAAAGGCGCCAGGGGTGCGGGTGGCCAGGGCGATCTCGTACAGGTACTGGAACGTCCTGCTCAGGTTGGGATCGCTGGTCCCGAGCGGAACCCCCGCGAAGAGCTCGCCCGGTCCGGCGTCGTCCATCGCGGCGAGCCGTGAGCGCGCCGCAGAGGTGATGACCGCGACTTTCGGGGCGACTTCGGGCCGGGCGTTGGCCTCCGCCGTGCCGGCGAAGACGGCCACCGTGTTGCGGAGCAGGGTCTCGTGATCGGCTGCCTGCCCGGAGGCGGAGGAGCGGACTCGGGGCGCGGCTCGGGCGCGCAGGGGCTGTGCCACGGCAAGCAGCGTTGCCGCCGGGATCACGGACAGCACGGAACGACGCGAGAACTCCACCTGAACGCTCCAAGGTTCGGCCGGAAAGCGCTTGCCAGACGACGAAACAACGCTGTCCCACCGCTGTCAACGGGCGGGACACAGGTACCGGGCCCCGTTGTCAGTGGGGTCGGCTAACGTCGGCCGAATGACGATCCCGGCCGACAACCACCATGTGATCCAGGTGCGCGGCGCGCGCGAGAACAACCTGGCCGACATTTCGCTCGACATCCCCAAGCGGCGCCTCACCGTCTTCACCGGTGTGTCCGGCTCGGGGAAGTCGTCCCTCGTCTTCGGGACGATCGCCGCCGAGTCCCAGCGGCTCATCAACGAGACGTACACCGCCTTCATCCAGTCGTTCATGCCGAGCCTCGGCCGGCCCGACGTGGACGCGCTGCACAACCTGAGCGCCGCGATCGTGGTCGACCAGGAGCGGATGGGAGCCAACTCACGCTCCACCGTGGGCACGGCGACCGACGCGTACACCATGCTGCGGATCGTCTTCTCCCGTCTCGGCACGCCGCACATCGGCACTTCCGGAGCCTTCAGCTTCAATCTTCCGGAAGGCATGTGCCCGCGCTGCGAAGGCGTCGGCCAGGTGTCGGACATCGACATCGACCAGCTGGTCGACCGTGACAAGTCGCTGAACGAGGGCGCGATCACCGTGCCGAACTTCGCGGTGGACTCGTGGTACTGGCAGATCATGGCCAACTCCGGCTTCTACGACCCGGACAAGAAGCTCAGGGACTTCACCGAGCGGGAGTGGGCGGACTTCCTCCACAAGCCGCAGGTCAAGGTGAAGGTCGGCAGCAACAACTTCACGTACGAGGGACTGCTGCTGAAGGTCCAGCGGACGATGCTGACCAAGGACCGCGACGCCATGCAGTCCCACATCCGGGCCTTCGTCGACCGGGCCGTGGTCTTCCGCGAATGCCCCGACTGCGGGGGCACGCGACTGACGGCCGCCGCCCTGTCCTCGAAGATCGACGGCGTGAACATCGCGGAGTGCTCCGCGATGCAGATCAGCGATCTCGCGAAGTTCGTGCGCCGGATCGACGACCCGGGTGTGGCCCCCCTGCTCGCCGGACTGCGGGACCTGCTCGACTCGCTGGTGGAGATCGGCCTCGGCTATCTCAGCCTGGACCGGCCCGCCGGCACGCTGTCCGGCGGTGAGGCGCAGCGCGTGAAGATGGTGCGGCACCTCGGTTCCAGCCTCACCGACGTGACCTACGTCTTCGACGAGCCGACCGTCGGTCTCCACCCGCACGACATCCGGCGGATGAACGACCTGCTGCTGCGGCTGCGCGACAAGGGGAACACGGTGCTCGTCGTCGAGCACAAGCCCGAGGTGATCGCGATCGCCGACCACGTCGTCGACCTCGGTCCCGGGGCCGGCACGGAAGGCGGACAGATCTGCTTCAGCGGCGATGTGCCCGGACTGCGTGCCTCCGGGACGCTGACCGGGCGGCATCTGGAGCACCGGGCCGGCCTGCGGGAGAAGGTGCGCGAGCCGCGCGGACAGCTGGCCATCAAGGGCGCCGACCTGCACAACCTGAGGGACGTGAGCGTCGACATACCGCTCGGCGTCCTGACCGTGGTCACCGGCGTCGCCGGGTCGGGCAAGAGCTCGCTGATCCACGGCAGCCTGCCCGCCCGTGAGGGAGTGGTGGTCGCCGACCAGTCGCCCATCCGCGGTTCGCGCCGCTCGAACCCGGCGACGTACACCGGTCTGCTGAACCCGATCCGTACGGCCTTCGCCAAGGCCAACGGCGTCAAGGCGGCCCTGTTCAGTGCCAATTCGGAGGGCGCCTGCCCCAAGTGCAACGGCCTCGGGCTGGTCTACACCGATCTCGCCATGATGGCCGGCGTGGCATCGGTGTGCGAGGAGTGCGAGGGCAAGAGGTTCACGCCCGAGGTGCTCACGTACACCCTGCGCGGCAAGAACATCAGCGAGGTGCTGGGGATGTCGGTGGCCGAGGCCCACGACTTCTTCACCTCGGGTCAGGCACACACCATCCTCGGGCGGCTGCGGGACGTCGGGCTCGGCTATCTCCGGCTCGGACAGCCGCTCAACACCCTCTCCGGCGGTGAGCGGCAGCGCATCAAGCTGGCCATCCACATGGCGGAGAAGGCGGCGACGTACGTCCTGGACGAGCCGACCACCGGTCTGCACATGGCCGACGTGGACCAGCTGCTGGCGCTGCTCGACCGGCTGGTGGACGCCGGCAACACCGTGATCGTCATCGAGCACCACCAGGCGGTGATGGCACACGCGGACTGGCTCATCGACCTCGGCCCCGGCGCCGGACACGACGGCGGCCGCATCGTCTTCGAGGGGACACCCAAGGACCTGGTCGCCCACGGGGACACCCTCACCGCGCATCACCTGCGGGAGTACGTCGGGGCCTGACCCGCCCAGGACGGGGTCCTGGAAAACGGTTGAAACATTACGGGGACGCTGCCGCGTCAATGAGGTGAAGGGGTCGCCGGCGCACGACGGGGGAGAGTGAGCAGGGGATGAGAGCGTCCCGCACGGAGGAGTACAGAGAGTTCGCGGCGAACCGCGCCGCGCACCTCTACCGCTCCGCCTGCCTCCTGACCAGCGGGGACACCCACCTCGCGGAGGATCTGGTGCAGGAGACGCTCGGCCGGATGTACGTGCTGTGGGGGCGCGTCTCCCGGATCGAGAATCCGGCGGGATACGCACAGACCGTTCTCGTCCGCTCGTTCCTCACTCACAGGCGCCGGCGCTCCGCTTCGGAACGCCCTGTCGGCGAACTGCCCGACTCCGCCCTGCTCTGCGGTGACGACCCCGAGCTGCGCCTCGCACTGCTCGGTGCGCTCGGCCGGCTCTCACCGAAGGACCGGGCGGTGGTGGTGCTGCGGTACTGGGAGGACCGCAGCATCGAGGAGACCGCCGACGCGATGAACGTCAGCTCCGCCGCGGTGCGCACCAGAGCGGTGCGGGCGCTCGCCAAGCTCCGTGAGCAGCTCGGCGGCAGCCTCGTCGAGTTCGCCGCCCGCTGAGGCGCGGCACTTACGACGGCGGGCTCCTCCTGCGGGCCGCCCCGCGGGCTCCACCACTTCATTTCATGCGTTGCGACCAGAGAGTGTGGTTCCCCATGCCTTTCGAGGACGAACTCGGTGATGCGATGCGCCGTACCGGCGACACCTTCCGGCCCTCCGACCGGCCGGGTCTGGTGGAAGGCGGCCTGACCCGCGGCCGCCGCCGGCTGGCCCGTCGTCGCGCCGCCGCCGTGACCGGCAGTGTCCTGGCACTCGCCGTGGTCGGCGTCGCCGGCGGCTACACGAGCGGCGCGCTCGGCTCCGGCGACGGCCGGGCGTCGGTCGCGGCACCGGCCACGCCCACCGCCGTCGCAGGGCAGGCCACGCCCGGCGCTCCGAGTTCGCCCGCGGGGGGCGGGGTCACCAAGGAGAAGATGATCGCGGCCTTCAAGGCCCTGCTGCCCGAGGGGAAGACCACCCGCGAGGACGGCCAGGGCATCACCGAGGACGCCAAGGGCCGAGGGACCGGCCCGTACGCCTCCGTCGTCTTCGACGACGGACGAGGAGCGGCGGCGATCAGCCTCGGCGTGAGCACCGTCGATCCGGCCGGACGGAGCGTGGAGCAGTCCGTCACCTGCCCGTCCAAGGCGCTGGTGCAGCACGACACCTGCACGGCCGAGACGCTCCCCGACGGTTCCCGCTACATGCTGTTCCAGGGCTACGAGTATCCCGACCGGCGCGTGGACACCCGGCTGTGGCGGGCCGTCCTGATCACACCTGGGGGCGTGCAGGTCGACGCCAGTGAATGGAACGCGCCGGCCGAGAAGGGTGCGCCGGTCAGCCGGCCGGCGCCGCCCCTGACGGGCCCGCAGCTGAAGACGCTCGTCACGGACGACGTGTGGCGGTCGATCGGCGCACAGCTGGGCGAGCCCCACAAGGAGACACCGCTGCCCGGCTCCACCGGCACCCCGGTGGACAAGGTCCTCACGTCGCTGCTGCCCAAGGGGCTGCAGGTCCTCGACAAGCAGGGCGAACCCGGTTACGGATTCGTCGTCGCCGACGACGGCAAGGGCGCCGGCTTCATCCAGGTCAACGCACAGAACGGCATGCAGGACCTCGCGACGGAGCTCTTCACCGGCGACGTCACGACCCTGCCGGACGGCACGAAGGTCATGGTGAAGAAGGAGAACGACCCCGACCAGAAGGGCGGCGCGGGCGCTGTCGGCTGGACGGTCGACACCCTGCGTCCCGACGGCTTCCGGGTCGTGATGATGGCCTTCAACGCGCCGGGGCAGGGCCAGGACGCCAGCCGCGCCGAGCCGGTCCTGACCATCGAGCAGATGAAGACCATCGTCCTCGACGAGAAGTGGCGCACGGCGGCCGGGTGAGCCGCAGCGGGGCCGGGCCGGCAGCCCGGGCCTCAACGGCGCCGAGCTGTGCGGCAGGGCTTCCACGGCGCCGACCCCCGGAGCCTGGCCTTCATGGCGCCGAGCCGGAAGCCTGGCCTTCATGGCGCCGACCCCCGCAGCCGTGCCCTTACGCGTCACTTCGCGTCGGAGTAGCGCTCCACCACCGCGATCGTGAACGGGAACCGCACCGGCGTCTCACCGAAAGCGATCCGCCCGGCCAGCTCACCGGCCGAGCGGATCGCCTCCGCCACGTCGCGGGCCTCGTCCGCCGGGCAGTGCACGATCACCTCGTCGTGCTGGAAGAACACCAGCTCCGCCCGCATCCCCCAGGTCGCCTGACGCAGCGCCGCCAGCATCAGCAGCGCCCAGTCGGCGGCGCTGCCCTGCACCACGAAGTTCCGGGTGAAACGGCCCCGTGCCCTGGCGTTGGTCGACGCGTAGCCAGGCGTGAACTCGCCGTCGGCGGGGGCGGTTTCGAGCGGCTCCTGGGGGATGCCCGCCTCGTCGTCGTCGCCCGCCCCGGCCGCCCGTGGACTGGTGCGCCCCAGCCACGTCCGTACCAGCCGGCCCTCCTCGCCCGCCTTCGCCGCGTCGTCCACATAGGCCACCGCCCTCGGGAACCTGCGCCGGAGCGCCGCCAGGTTCTTCAGGCCGTCGCCCGACGTCTGGCCGTAGATCGCGCCGAGCAGCGCGATCTTGGCGTGGTCGCGGTCACCGGAGAACGCCCGGTCGGACAGCGCCGTGTAGAGGTCGCCGTCGTGCCCGGCGACCTCCATCAGGCCGTGGTCCCGCGAGATCGCGGCGAGCACCCGCGGCTCCATCTGGTCGGCGTCGGCGACCACGAGACGCCAGCCGTCGTCCGCGACGACGGCCCGCCGGATCACCTTCGGTATCTGAAGTGCCCCGCCACCGTTGGTCGTCCAGCGGCCGGAGACGCTGCCCCCGGGCAGGTACCCGGGCCGGAAACGGCCGTCCCGTACCCAGTCCTGGAGCCAGCCCCAGCCGTGTGCCGTCCAGATGCGGTACAGCTTCTTGTACTCGATCAACGGCTTCACGGCCGGATGGTCGATCTCCTCCAGCTCCCAGCGCCGGGTCGAGCGCAGCTTGATCCCGGCCTGGGCGAACGCCCGCACCACATCCGCAGGCAGGTCCGGCCGCACGCGCCGGCCGAAGGCGGCCGACACCTCGTCCGCGAGCTCCGCCAGACGTCTCGGCTCGCCACCGCCCGCGTACCGCTCGCCGAGCAGCTCGTGCAGCACCGCCCGGTGCACATCGGCCCGCCACGGGAGTCCCGCGCGGTTCATCTCGGCGGCCACCAGCATGCCCGCGGACTCCGCGGCCGTGAGCAGCCGCATCCGGCCGGGGTGCTCCGCGGCCAGATGCCTTCGCTGCTGGTCGGCATAGACCTCGAGCAGCGCCTCCAGGGGCACGGCGACGGGCTGCGGCTCGAACAGTGAGGACTGGGAGCCGGGCTCCGCCGCGCGGGCGGGCGGATCGGGCGGCACGGGAGCGTTGCGCAGCCGCGCCCAGGCGGCGGCCGCCGAACGGGGTTCGCCGAGCCGTCCCTCGTGGCCGAGCAGCAGCAGCTCGGCGTCCTCGATGTCGTAGCACCTCTCGACCCGGACACCGGCGGCCAGCAGCCGCGGATAGATCCCGGCGGTGGACCGCCACACCCACCGGTCCGCCTCGGGGCGGGAGCGGACCGCCTCGACCAGATCGGGCTCCTCCACAACGGGCCCTGCGGGCAGGCCGTCGGGACGGAGGGGGACGAGCCTGGCCCCGTCCCCCTCCGCCGCTGCCAGAGCCCATCGTTCGCCCATGGGTTCGAGTGTGGCAGCCGGGTACGACAACCGCCGGTCGACGGGCCGGGCAGCGTCGCGGGAGGTGGGTGCGCTGCGGGGGCTCAGTCCGTGAGGGTGCGGACGACGCGGGCCGGGTTGCCCACGGCGAGCACCCCGGCCGGCAGGTCCTTGGTGACCACGGAACCCGCGCCGACGACGGTGTTCTCCCCGATGGTGACGCCGGGGCAGACGATCACGCCGCCGCCGAGCCATACGTTGTCGCCGATCACGATGGGGACCGCCTTCTCCCAGCCCGCCCGGCGTCGCTCCGTGTCCATCTCGTGGGTCGGGGTGAGGAGTTGCACGTTCGGTCCGATCTGCACGTCCGCGCCGACGGTGATGGGGGCCGCGTCGAGGAAGACCGCGTTGAAGTTGACGAACGTACGGTCCCCGATGCTGATGTAGTGCCCGTAGTCGCAGTGGAACGGCGGCCGGATACGTACGTCCTTGCCCAGCGAGCCGAGCAGTTCGCGCAGTATCGCGGTCCGATCGTCGGGCGAGGCGCCGCCGTTCCCGTTGTAGGCGGCGCAGAGTTCGCCGCGGCGCCGGGTGTCCGCGCCCAACTCCTCGTCGTCCGGGAGGTACCACTCGCCGGCCAGCATCCGGTCCTTGTTCTCGCCCATTGATCGAACCCTTCCTCGACACCCGCTCTCCGTAGGATCGATCCTGCTACGCCACCGAAAGCGGTGGCGGGTTCACGGACAGACAGGGTGGGGATCCTTCGGTGCGGACTGTGATGCGGGGGCGTGTGCGCGGTGCGGCTCTCGGGGCGGTGGCGGCGGTACTGGTGACGGGGGTGGCGAGCGGCTGCTCGTCGAAGGCCGACTCCGGCGAGAAGGCGGGCGGTCCGGGGAGCCGGCAGGACACCCAGCAGGACGCGAACAAGGAAGAGACGAAGAAGGGAGAGAGCAAGGAGCAGGACAAGGCGGCCGGCGGGCCGGCAGCGGCGGGCTCGGTAGGGGCCCCCGGCTCCGCCTGCCCCATGCCCGTCACCTTCTCGCTCGCCGCGGACTTCAAGCCCGAGCGCGTCGAGAGCGACAAGGACAGCGAGTTCGCCGCGGTCCTCGACCAGGGCCCGGTCACGCTCGTGTGCGAGATCGACGCGAAGCCCGCCGGACACATCGGCTTCATCCGGGTGTGGGTCGGTGCGGAGGCCGGAGGCGACACCCGCAAGGCGCTCCAGGCGTTCGTCGCCGACGGGGCGAAGGAGCGGACGGACGAGGTGTACAAGGACACCAAGGCGGGGAAGTTCGCCGCCACAGAGGTCACGTACATCAACAAGAACGAGTTCCTCGACGACCCGAAGAAGGAACGTGCCTTCGCCGTGACCACGCCGCAGGGCCTGGTGGTCGTGGACCTCGGCGGATTCGACTCGCAGGAACACGAGCAGATGCTCCCCGCGTACGAACTCGCGAAGCGGACGCTGCGTATTTCCTGACCGGGCGTGCGTCGTCCCGGGAAAGGACCGCGGGCGGGGGACGGGCTCGCGGCGCCCCGCCCCGGGAGCCCTACGACCCCGTCCCTCACCCGGCCCCCTCACCCGGCCCCCTCACCTGGTCCGCGGGCAGCTGACCAGCGCCGCGAGGACGGCGACCGCCGCGCATGCCCCGAGTGCCGCTCCGGCCGTCCCCCACGGCACCACGACGGTCACGGGCGCCGACAGCGCGGCCAGCGCCGTCCCCAGCCCGGCCAGGTTCACCGCGGTGATCGCGGCCCCCAGCACGGTTCCCACGGCGACGGAGAGCAGTGCCTCACCCGTGACCACCCGCAGCACCTGTGCCCGGGTCGCTCCCGCGAGGCGCAGCGAGGCGAGTTCCCCGGCGCGTGCCGAGGTGGCCATCAGCAGCGTTCCGGCGAGGGCGATCGCCGTGTAGACAAGGGCGATCCCGAGGACGACGAGCATTCCGAGACGGGTCTGCGAGCTGGTGCGGGGATGTGTCGCGGCGGCCCACTCGTCCACTTCGCGGACCGTTCCGCCGAAGGAGTGCCGCAGTTCGGCGGCGAGGGCGGCGAGTGCGGCCGGGGAGGCGCCGGAACCGGCCCGTACGTCGATCCTGTCGACCGGTGCGGTGGGCGCGTTGGCTGCTGTGACGAAAGCGCCGTCGCCACCGGTCCCGACCGCCAGGACAGCGGCGATGCGGAGCCTGGCCGGGCGGCCGTCGCCCAGCCACACGTCGATGGTCCGGCCCACCTCGTGCTGCATCCATTCCTCGGTGACGACGATGGAACGGTCGTCCAGGTCGCGCAGGTCGCCCGCCGTGACCGGCAGCCGCGCCAGCTGCGCGAACGCCGCCGGGTCGGTCACCGCACGCGCCTCGAACCCGACGAGTGCGGTGCCCTCCTCCCGTACGTACACGGCGGTGGACGCGGACGGCGAGAGGGTCGCGGTCCTCGTCGCCGCTGTGGCCGCGGGGCGTTCCGTCACCCGCAACCGTTCACCGGTCACGACGAGTTGGGCCGCTGTCCGTTCCCTGGCGTCCGCCGCCCGCGCCGCCGTCACCGACTCGGCGGTCCCGGTCATCGAACCGGCGAGTGCCACGGTGACGAGAACGGGCGCGGCGACGGCAACCGTGCGGCGCACGGACGCGGCGGTGTTCTCCCGTACGAGCATCCCGACCGCGCCGGGCAGGGGCAGCAGCCTCGCGGTGCGCCGCACGAGCAGCGGAGCCAGCAGTGCGACCGCGGTGATCAGGATCATCGGCCGGGTCAGGTACGTCTTGCGTTTCAGCAGGTCGGCCGGGTCCGTGGCGAGCCCCCAGGCCAGTAGCGCCGCGCCGGCCACCGCCAGGACGATGCCGGCCAGCAGCCTGCCGCGCGACAGCACGCCCGTGTCCACGTCCGCCTCGCGCAGCGCCTCCGCGGGGCCGATGCGCCCTGCCCGGCGCGAGGCCGCCCACACTCCGGTGAGGGCGACCAGCACCCCCGTCCAGAACGCCATGTGGAAGGGCCAGTTCACGTCGTCGCGGATCGCGAACCACTCGGGGGCCACCTGCCCTTCGACGAGGGTTCGGGCCAGCCGCGGGGCTCCCCACCCGCCGAGCGCGCAGCCCGCGGCGGAGGCGAGCACGCCGACGACCAGCGATTCGGTGAGCAGCAGCCGGCGGATCTGGCCGGGTGTCGCCCCCGCCGTCCGCAGCAGCCCGAACTCACGCCGCCGCAGGGCCACCGCGAAGGCGAACGTCGAGGCGACCACGAAGACGGAGACGAAGGCGGACACGCCGCCGGCCGTGCCGAGCAGCGAGTTCACCGAGACGAGAGCCTGGGCGTCGCGCTCGGTCCCGGGATCCGCCCGCCGCCGTTCGCCCCCGGTGAGGACCTGCGCCCTGTGGCCCACCACTTCCTCGACCTTGTCGGCGGGGGCGTCGACGCCGACCGCGTCAGGGCCGCCGTCGCGGGTCACCGGGCCGAGTGCGGCCAGCTCCCGCACCAGTTCTGTGTCCACAGGGTGTGGATGGACGAGCGGCTTCGACACCTCCTCGGTCCCCGGCCCCCGACGGACCTCCACGGTGAGCCTGTCCTGCCCCATGACGACCACCGGTGACGAGGCGAACCGCTCCGGCGGGTGCTTCGGTGGCTCGAAGGTGGAGGCCAGGCCGAGACCCATCGTCGCGATCAGTCCGACGCCCAGTGCCAGTGCGACGAAGCCGGCGACGAACGTCGCCCAGCGTGCCCGCAGTGCGGCACAGGCGACGGTCAGCACGGGACCGCCTCCAGCCCCGCGAGACGGGCCGCGACCTGCTCGGCCGTGGGCGACGTGAGCTCTCCGCCGACCCGCCCGTCGACCAGGAGGACGACCCGGTCGGCGAACGAAGCGGCCACCGGATCATGGGTGACCATCACGATCGTCTGCCCTTCGCGGTCCACCAGCCCGCGCAGGAGTCCGAGCACCTCCTTGCTGGTGACGGTGTCGAGCGCGCCGGTCGGTTCGTCCGCGAACAGCACGGCCGGCCGGGTGATCAGGGCGCGGGCGAGAGCGACCCGCTGCTGCTGCCCGCCCGACATCCGTCCCGGCCGATGCCCCGCTCTCCCCTCGAGACCCACCTCGGCGAGCGCCCCGCGCACGTCGCCGCGCGACGGCCGCCGCCCGGCCAGCCGCAGCGGCAGGGCGACGTTCTGGGCCGCGGTCAGCGACGGGATCAGGTTGTAGGCCTGGAAGACGAAGCCGATCCGGTCGCGCCGCAGCAGCGTCAGCCGCCGTTCGCTCAGCCCTTCGAGCCTGACACCGTCGATCTCCACGGTCCCCGAGGTCGGCCGGTCGAGCCCGGCGGCGCACTGGAGCAGGGTGGACTTGCCCGATCCGGAGGGCCCCATGACGGCGGTGAAGGACCCTCGCGGGAATTCCAGGTCGACTCCGTCGAGTGCGGTGACGTCACGGTGGACGCGGCGGAGGCCGGTGAGCCGTACGGCTGTTGTGGTCATGCCGCCAGGCTTCCGTCTTCCGGCGCCGTGATCACGACCACTGGGGGGTGTCCCCGGGGTATGGCCTGCCCTACCCCGCGGCACCCCGCGGGACCGGCCGCCCCGTCCGTGGGACCATCCGAAGTATGAGTACGGTCGAAAAGGCGCTGGCGGCGGCGCTGTACGGGGAGGGCGACGAGGCGCTCGACACCGGCGCGTCCCTGCTCGCCGCCGACCCGTCCGCCGACGACGAGCTGCGCCTTCGCGGCGAGGAGTTCGTGCGGCGGGCGTGGGAGCGGGGCTGGCAGCCGGCCGACGTCGTGCGGCTGGTCCGACGGGACCTCGACGACACGCACGAACTGCTGGCGGCGGGGCTGATCACGGCGGAGACGAAGCGCTACGGCCCGCGGCTCGCACCCCGCTTCCGTGCCCAGCTCGGCGACCTGGCCGGCCTGCAGCCGCCCAGGTCGGACCGCTTCTCGCACGCCACGGCCCTGTTGGAGCTGTACCGGCTGCTCTCCCGTCTCCCGGCGATCGAACCGGTCGGCCCCGTCCCGGGCGAGTCCCTGGCCTCCGTGCCGGCGTCACCGTACGAGCCGCGCATGCTCGGGCGGATCCGGGCGCTGCTGGCGAAGGCGGAGGCCACCGGCTACCCACAGGAGGCGGAGGCGCTCACCGCGAAGGCACAGGAGCTGATGGCCCGGCACAGCGTCGACGAGGCGCTGCTGGCCGCCCGTACGCACAGCCCGGACGCCCCGTCCGCGTGCCGGATAGGTGTGGACGCCCCCTACGAGACGGCGAAGGCGGTCCTGCTCGACGCGGTGGCCGCCGCGAACCGCTGCCGAGCGGTGTGGAACAGCGCGTTCGCCTTCTCGACCGTCGTCGGCTTCGAGAGTGATCTCGAGTCGGTCGAGCTGCTCCACACGTCCCTGCTCGTCCAGGGCGCGGCGGCCCTCACCAAGGCGGAGTCCGCGCAGCGGGCCGGCGGCCGCCGGCGGACCAAGACCTTCCGCCAGTCGTTCTGGACCGCGTACGCGAGCCGCCTGGGCGAACATCTGACCGCTGTCGCCGACGAGGTGGTCACCGCCGACCTGCTGCCGGTCCTGGCATCGCGGGACGTGGCGGTGGCCTCGCACACCGACCGGATGTTCCCGGAGACGACGACCACCCGAGTGCGCGGCGCCACGGACCTCGACGGCTGGCAGGACGGCCGCGCCGCGGCGGACCGCGCCGAGCGGCGGGGCCCGGCGCCGTCGGCGGGACGTATCGCACGCGGGCCCCGGCACTAGGCACGCCCCGCCGGCCGAAGGCGCTGCCCCCTCCGGCCCGGCCTCCGCGTCACTGCCTGGCCCCGTCAGTCGGCGCGCTGCCGCCTCCTGGCCGCGGCCATGACCGCCACGCAGACGATCACCGCGCCGAGCAGCAGCCACTCGAGGACGCCCAGCCACTCCGGCAGGAGGCGGTACGTGGTGCCGTCCCGGTACACACAGGTGGCCTGGGCGGGGAAGATGTCGCGGTCCACGCGCGCGGCGCGGTCGTAGATGCCGGTCACGAACGCCGAGCAGGCCTGCAGGGGCTCCTTCCCCGGCGAGGTCAGCGCCGTGCCGCCGGCGTGGACGAGAGCGAGGGCGAATCCGGCGCCCACGGCGGTTGCCCCCATCCGCCGGGCCGCCTTCTCGTGATCGGGCCGGACGAACTCCAGCGTGGTCGCGGCGACGGCGCAGGCGGCCGTGGCGGCGACGCACGCCCACATCACCCACACCAGCGCGCCGGCGGTGGAGATGGTCGTGCCGTCCGCGAACACGCACCGCACGTCCGGCGGCAGGCTGCTCCGCTCGACGGTGAACGGGCCGCCGGGGCCGACCAGCCCGTGGCTGCACCGCTCGTCCAGTTCGGAGATCGCCGCCAGCAGGCCGGCCGCCAGCCAGACGACGACGGACGCGCACAGCAGCAACGCGAAGGCGATCCACAGCCCGTCCGACGACAACCGCGCCGTGCGTATGTTCGACATGGTGAGAGCGTAGGGCCCAGGTGTGGCCCGCCGGGCAACGCACTGTGCCCGGAGGTCGGGTGAAATGCCGGGAAAGGTCGTTACGCTCGGCCCATGAGCTGGCTCCGGGCGCTGAAGGAGACCGCCCTTTCGGGGCTGAAGGTCGAGCGGAAACGGCTGGAACCGCTCATCGCCCTCCGGGGCGCCGCCGGGCTGGCGCTCGTCGTCGGCGCGGGACTCACGCTCTTCGGCCCAGCGGTCGCCGTGAGTTCCGCCTTCGGCGCGTTCCAGGCCGCCATCGCCACGTTCCAGCGCAGCTGGCGGCCCCGGCCGGTCCTCGCGCTCCTGTCGGGAGCGACGCTCGCCGTCTCCACCTTCCTCGGCTACCTCACCGGCGCTCATGTCGCCCTGTTCCTCGCCCTGCTGACGCTGTGGACCTTCCTCGGCGGCCTCCTGTGGGCGGTGGGGCCGACCGCCGGGATCATGGCCTCCTCCAACATCGCCATCATGCTGGTGACCGTCACACTGCCCACGTCGGTCGCCGCCGCGGCGGGCCATGCCGCCATGATCGCCGTCGGCGGGGTCGTACAGGCTCTGCTCGTCGTCCTGTTCCCCGTACGCCGCTGGGGCGCGCAGCGCGACGCGCTCGCCGACGCGCTCGCGGCGGAGGCCGACTACGCGCGCAGGCTCCGCGACGACCCGACCGCGTCCTTCGACCCGGCCCCGCTGATGCACGCCCGCAGTGCCGCTGCCGTCACCCCGCGGCAGGCCAGGCGCAGGCCGGCGGAGCTGCACGGCACCCGCGGCGTCGCCGAACGCATCAGACCCGTGCTCGCCTCACTGGCCGACCCGGCCGTCGGCGTCCCCGCCAAGGGCCCGGCCCGCGACCGGGTGCGCGAACTCCTCCACGCCGCGGGGACGGTGCTCGACGCCGCGGCGCGTGCCGTACGGCACGGGGAGGCCGTCCTGGTGCCGCCGGCCGCGGCCGCCGCCCTGCGGACGCCCGACACCGGCGCCCTCCTCTCCGGGCCGCCCCGCCGAGCGTCCCTGCGGCTGACCGCACTGCTCGACGAGGTCGTCGGCACGGCACGCGGCGCGGGCCACGCCGAGTCCGACCACCGCACACGGCACGGGCTGGTGCGGTTGGTCCCCGGCGCGCTGCGGGCGATGCGCGACGAACTGCGCCCCGACTCGCCGGTGCTGCGGCACGCGGTCCGCTCGTCGGCGGTCGTGGCCGCCGGTTATCTGCTGGGCACGGCGCTCCCGTTGGGCCACGGCTACTGGGCGCCCCTGACGGCGGTCATGGTCATGCGCCCGGACTTCTCCCAGACCTACGGCCGTTCCGTCGCCCGCTTCTGCGGCACCCTCGTCGGTGTGGGCGTGGCGACGGCGGTGGTGCAGACGGCCCGGCCCGGCACCTATGTCAGCGCGGGCATCGCCGTCCTGTGCGCCTTCGGCATGTACCTCGTCATGCGCACCGGGTACGCGGTGGCCAGCGTCTTCATCTCCGCCTACGTGGTCTTCCTGCTCGGCACCGGCGGCGAGGACTGGGCCCAGACGGTTCCCCAGCGGGTGCTGCTCACCTTCCTCGGCGGGGTGCTGGCGATGCTCGCCTATGCCCTCTACCCGGCCTGGGAGACCCCGCGCCTGCACCACCGGCTCGCCGACTGGCTGCTCGCGAACGGCCGTTACGCCGCGGCCGTCCTCGACCGGTACGCCGATCCCGCCGAGGGGCCGGACACGTCCGGACCGCCGGGATCGGCGGACGTCCGGGGCACGCTGCTCGACTCGCGTGACGCCCGGATCGCCTGGCGGGACGCCCTGTCCAAGGCCAAGCACGAGCCCGTGCGCTCCCGTGTGCTGTCACGCAGAACGGCGGAGGACGCGGGCCGGGCACTCGCCCAGGCGGGCAGGGTCGCGATGCTCATCGAGGCGCACCTGCCCGAGTACGGCGGCGGTCAGGGCGCCGTGCCGGTGCCTGCCGCCGCCGCGCTGGCCGAGGTGCTGCGTCACGCCGTCGAGGAGGGCGCGGAAGCGGTACGCGAGAACCGGGTGCCGGACTGGGGGCCGGTGCACGAGGTCGTGGACCGCTGGGGGACGACGGAGACGTCCGACGCCGTCCTGCGGGGCGGAGCCGTCCAACTCCTCGCCGCCCTGGACGACCTGGCCGACGCCATGGCCGCGAGGCAGGGCGACGACGGGCCGCGGACCCATGAGGGACCCGCGGCCCGGTGACAAGGTAGGAGACGTGCGGGGCGGCTCACCACCGGCGACCGGCCGGCGGTGAACCGCGGCCGTCACGGGGTCGGGAAGTCCGACGGCAGGCCGGTCGGCAGACCGTCGGGCAGCGCGCCCGCCTCGCTCTTCTTGAGCGTGTCCTTCTTGCCGGCGTCCCACGAGATGACCAGCGTCGTCCCGTCGTGGGACTCGATCGAGCCCAGCGTGCGGTCGGTGTTCCCGTCCGCGCACTTCAGCGACAGCGTCTGCTTGCCCGTGTCCTGCACCTCACCGGTGCAGGCGTGCCCGTCGGCGACGATCGCGGCGTTGGAGCCCTGGACGGACAGCGCGACCGGCTTCCCGTCGCTCAGTCCGGTCCAGGTGCCCTCGATGTCGCGGGCCCTGCCCTCGCCGCCGCCGCTGTCGCCGCCGGCCTCGGTGGGCGAGGCCGTGGCCTGGTCCTTGCCGGCGTCGTCGCTGTCGCCGCTGCCGCATCCGGTCAGCGCGAGGGCGGCGACGAGGCCCGCCGCGACGGCCGATGTACGTACGAGCTTGAGCACGGATCTGTCCCCCTGATCGATAGCAAGACCGCGCCAAGCTACCAGGAGGACTTGCGTACTCCGGGCAGGAAGCCGGCGTGCGCCTGCTCACGCGTCCGCACCCTGGAGAGCCCGAACTTCCGCAGGTGGCCCCGCGGTCGGCCGTCCACCGCGTCCCTGTTGCGGACGCGTGTCGGGCTGGCGTCACGCGGCTGACGGCGTAGTTCGGCCTGCGCGGCCTGCCGCTCCTCCTCGCCCGTGTCCGGCCTGCGGAGGATCTCCTTCAGCTCCGCCCGCCGGGCCGCGTACCGCTCGACGACCGCCTTGCGGTGCTCGTTGCGTGCCACCTTGCTCTTCTTCGCCATCAGACCTTCACCCCGCGCGCACGGATCCGGGCGACGGCGGCCTCGACGCCGATCACGTCGACGGTCTTGACCGCCCGCGCGCTGAGCGTGAGACGGACATGGCGGCCCTCACCGGGGAGCCAGTAGCGCTTGCGCTGGATGTTGGGGTCGAAGCGGCGGGACGTGCGCCGGTGCGAGTGGGAGATCCGATTGCCGAAGCCGGGCCTGGCCCCGGTCAGCATGCAGTGCGCGGACATGGTGATGCACCTCTCGTGAGAGCCCATTTGGTAATGGAAATCATTTCCATATACTAGCCCCATGGCTCGCAACGACATCCGCCCGGTCATCAAGCTCCGCTCCACCGCGGGCACCGGCTACACCTACGTCACCCGCAAGAACCGCCGTAACGACCCCGACCGGCTGACCCTTCGCAAGTACGACCCCGTCGCAGGCCGCCACGTCGACTTCCGAGAGGAGCGCTGACATGAAGTCCGGCATCCACCCGCCCTACGCCCCCGTCGTCTTCCGCGACAAGGCCGCCGGCTTCGCCTTCCTGACCCGGTCGACGGCCACCAGCGACAAGACGGTCGACTGGGAGGACGGCAACACCTATCCCGTCATCGACGTCGAGATCTCCTCCGCGAGCCACCCCTTCTACACAGGGACGGCACGCGTCCTGGACACCGCCGGCCGCGTCGAGCGCTTCGAGCGCCGGTACGGAGGCCGACGGTGACGCTGCCCGTCGCACTCGTCGGCGGGCTGCACGCCGACGCACGCCGGGCCGCCGTGGAACGGCTGCTCGCCACGGTGCCCGGCAGCGTCGCCCTCCACCACGACCTCTCGACCGCCGGACGGGGCACGGTCACCAGGACGGTCCGCGACGCACAGGGCGTCCGCGACACCGGCGAGACGCCGCTCGTCAACGACTGCGCCTGCTGCGCGCTGCGTGAGGACCTGGTGCCCGAGCTGGCGCGGCTCGCCGCGGACGGCGCCACCGGCCTCGCGATCGTCGAGCTGTGGGACTCGGTCGAGCCCAAGGCCATGGCCGAGGTGATCGCCGCGCACGGCGGCGAAGGTATCGCCCTGACATCGGTGATGACCGCGGTGGACCCCGCGCTGCTTCTGCCGTATCTCGCAAACGGCGACGACCTGGCGGAAGCGGGCCTCGCAGCGGCGGCCACGGACCGGCGCACGATCGCGGACACCTGGGCGCGTCAGCTGGAGTACGCTCCGGTCCTCGCCCTCGTCGACAGCGAGGAGGCGGACGACGAGGACCGCGCCCTGCTGGCACAGCTGCACCCGACGGCCCGGCGGATCGCGGTGGACGGCGAGGAGTTGGCCGCCGCGGCCGTTGCCGGGTTCGACGTGGACGCGGCCGGCGCCGCGCAGCATCCGGCCTGCGCACTGCTGCCGCAGGAGGCCGACGACTGCGGCGTCGCCACCTATGTGTGGCACAGGTGCCGGCCCTTCCACCCGGAGCGCCTCTACCAGGCGCTGGAGGACCTGACCTGCGCGGCGGCGCGCAGCCGTGGCCGGTTCTGGCTCGCCGACCGGCCGGACACCCTGCTGGCCTGGGACGCGGCCGGGGGCGCGCTCTGTGTCGAAAGCGCGGGGCCCTGGCTCGCCTCGCTGCCGGACGCCGCATGGGAGATGGTTCCGCCGGTGCGCCGGGCGGCCGCCGCGCTGGACTGGCACCCCGAGCACGGCGACCGCTGCCAGCATCTGGTGTTCACCTCGCCGGGCCTCGACCGCGACGGACTCGAGCAACTCCTCGAGTCGTGCCTGCTGACCGACGCCGAGTACGCCGCGGGCCGCGAGGCCTGGAAGCGGCTGCCGCCCGCCTTCGACTCCCTACTGGAGGTCTGACATGTCACCGCGCCGCAAGGAAACGCGCACACCGCTCAGGTCCCGCCCCAATCCGCTGGACCGGGCCGGCATCACCTACATCGACTACAAGGACACCGATCTGCTGCGGAAGTTCGTCTCGGACCGGGGGAAGATCCGCAGCCGCCGGGTGACCAGGGTGACCGCTCAGCAGCAGCGGCAGCTGGCCCGGGCCGTCAAGAACGCGAGGGAGATGGCGCTGCTGCCCTACTCCTCCTCCGGCTCGACCGGCTGAACGGGTGGGCGCGGTCGTACGTATCCCCGGGGGCGCCGGAACCGGGTCGCGAAGGACGGCACCGATCGGCGGGAGCAGACGTCTCTATCGATGGGGCCGCTGTAACCGCGGGGACACCCCGCGTGCACGTGCATCTGCTCGTGCATCCGCGTCATGCATCTGCATGTGAACACAGCTATGATCCCGGATAGTTGACACTTGCACCTTGCACCCCGGGAGCGACTTGTGCACCAGGTCTACAACGGCATGGCGGCGACGGAGCTTCGCGGGGTCGTCTGGCAGAAGAGCCGGCACAGCAATTCGCAGGGTTCGTGCGTGGAGCTCGCCAGACTGCCGGACGGCGACGTGGCGATGCGCAATTCGCGGCACCCCGACGGGCCCGCGCTCGTCTACACGCCCGCCGAGATAGAAGCACTGCTTCTGGGCGTCAAGGACGGGGAGTTCGATCATCTGATCGCGGGGGCGTGAGGCCCTGCCGCGCCGGCGCGCGCGACGCCGGGACACGCGAACGGGTCCCGGCGCGGGCGACTACTGCAGACGGAACGGCGGCTACTGCAGACGGAACAGCGCCCAGACCACCTTGCCGCGCAGCGACCCCGCGAGCGGGTGCCAGCCCCAGCCGTCGCTGAAGGAGTCGACCAGGAAGAGGCCGCGGCCGGACTCGGCGGCGAAGTCCTCCTCTGCCTCGCGCGACCGGGGGCCGTCGTGGCTGGGGTCGCGCACCGCGCACACCAGGCGGCCGGTCCACCGCATCAGGTGCAGCCGCACCGGGGCTTCCTTGGCGGGCTCGTGCGGGGCGCCGTCGGACGGCAGGGCGTGCCGCAGGGCGTTGGTCACGAGCTCGGAGACGACCAGGGCGACATCGTCGAAGCGTTCGTCCAGCTGCCACTGGCCCAGTGTGTTCTTGGTGAACAGACGGGCGCCGCGCACCGCTTCGAAGCGGGCGGGCAGGGCGCACGAGGCCGAACTCGAGACGGCCGCGGGGTCGAAGGGGGGAAGGCCCTGCCGTAACGGCTCGAGCATGGTGGATCCATTCGGTCCCATGCGAGGCACTCCCGGGAATCGCGGCTGTGACGCTTCAACACGAACGAGCACGCAGGTGCGCGAGGACCATGGTTCCGAATGCGTAGGGCAGATGCAAGGGCAGATGCACGTGCACGCGCCGGACCTGTCCGTCCCCGTGCCGGTTCTTACTCATTTCTTCCACCAATATCTTGCGAGCTCTGCCTGACGCCTTCTCATTTCCGTAATCGAATGAGTACGGGCTGAAGCGTTTTGGTGGCAGAATCCCGCTCTTGGGGTTCGGGGGGACCTCCGGAAGCATCGGTGTCGAGCGAGCAGAGCGTGCACAGCGGGGATGGGGAGGGTCGAAGTCGTGGCAGCAGGCGAGTCAGCGTGGTCGTGGGAACAGTCCCGCGCCGAGGGCCCGGGCGGAGGTTCGGTGGTGCGGCGCATCCTTCTGGGCTCACAGCTCAGAAGGCTGAGGGAGTCGCGTGGCATCACGCGAGAGGCGGCCGGCTACTCGATCCGCGCGTCCGAATCCAAGATCAGCCGTATGGAGTTGGGCCGGGTGAGCTTCAAGGCGCGCGACGTGGAGGACCTGCTGACGCTCTACGGCGTCGCCGACGACAGCGAACGCGATGCGCTGCTCGGGCTCGCCAAGGAGGCCAACGTCGCCGGCTGGTGGCACAGCTTCGGTGACGTACTGCCCGGCTGGTTCCAGACATACATCGGCCTCGAGGGCGCCGCCTCGCTGATCCGTATCTACGAAGTGCAGTTCGTGCACGGGCTGTTGCAGACCGAGTCCTACGCGCACGCCGTCGTCACCCGTGGCATGCCCGACGCGCCCCGGGCCGAGATCGACCGCCGCGTGGCCCTGCGCCTGGAGCGCCAGAAGACCCTCGTCTCCGAGCGGGCCCCGCACCTGCACGCCGTGCTGGACGAGGCGGCCCTGCGCCGCCCGTACGGCGACCGGGCGGTGATGCAGGCCCAGCTGCGCCATCTGATCGAGGTCTCCGAGCACCCGAACATCACGCTCCAGGTGATGCCCTTCAGCTTCGGCGGCCACGCGGGCGAGAGCGGCGCCTTCACCATGCTGCGCTTCCCGGAGTCGGACCTCTCCGACATCGTCTACCTCGAGCAGCTGACCAGTGCGCTGTACCTGGACAAGCGCGAGGAGGTCGCCCAGTACGAGCGGGTGATGGAGCGGCTGACCGAGGACAGTCCGGATCCGGCCGAGACCCGGGACCTTCTTCGGGGCCTCCTCCAACTCATCTGAAACATAAGTACGATGACGCAACATCAGACGTCCGTGCTCATGCCTCTGGAGTAAGGGATCACATGTCCTTCTTCACCGATCTGGCCCAGCAGTACATAGACGGCGAGTGGAGGCCGGGCACCGGCTCCTGGGACATCATCGACTTCAATCCCTACGACGGTGAGAAGCTCGCCTCGATCCCCGTGGCCACGGCCGACGAGGTGGACCAGGCATACCGGGCGGCGGAGCGCGCCCAGCGGGCGTGGGCGGACACCAACCCGTACGCCCGACGGACCGTCTTCGAGCGGGCCCTTCGGATCATCGAGGACCGCGAGGAGGAGATCGCCGAGGCGATCGTCGCCGAGCTCGGCGGCACCCGCCTCAAGGCGGCGTTCGAGCTGCACCTCGCCAAGGAGTTCATGCGCGAGGCGGTGCACCTGGCGCTGCGGCCGGAGGGGCGCATCCTGCCCTCGCCGGTCGACGGCAAGGAGAACCGCGTCTACCGGGTCCCGGTCGGCGTGGTGGGCGTCATCAGTCCCTTCAACTTCCCCTTCCTGCTGTCGGTCAAGTCGGTCGCCCCGGCGCTCGCCCTCGGCAACGCCGTGGTCCTCAAGCCGCACCAGAACACCCCGATCTGCGGCGGCTCACTGGTGGCCAAGGTGTTCGAGGAGGCGGGGCTGCCGGCCGGTCTGCTGAACGTCGTGATCACGGACATAGCCGAGATAGGCGACGCGCTCATCGCGCACCCGATACCGAAGGTGATCTCCTTCACCGGCTCCGACAAGGTGGGCCGGCACGTGGCCACCGTCTGCGCGGCCAACTTCAAGCACGCCGTTCTCGAACTCGGCGGCAACAGCGCGCTGATCGTGCTCGACGACGCCGACATCGACTACGCGGTGGACGCCGCGGTCTTCAGCCGGTTCGTGCACCAGGGCCAGGTCTGCATGGCCGCCAACCGCATCCTGGTGGACCGCTCGGTCGAGAAGGAGTTCACCGAGAAGTTCGTCGCCAAGGTGCGGACCCTCAAGGTGGGCGACCCGGCCGACCCCGCGACCCACATCGGCCCCCTCATCAACTCCTCCCAGGCGGACGCGGTCTCCGCGCTGGTCGAGCAGACGGTGGAGGCGGGCGCGACGGCACTGCTGCACGGCGCCATCGACGGGAACCTCGTCTCCCCTTCGGTGCTGACCGGCATCCCCGCCGACTCGCCGGTACTGACGCAGGAGATCTTCGGCCCGGTGGCCCTGATCGTCCCCTTCGACGGCGAGGACGAGGCGGTCAGGATCGCCAACGAGACGCCGTACGGCCTGAGCGGCGCCGTGCACACCGGTGACGTGGAGCGGGGTGTGCGGCTCGCCAAGCGGGTGGACACCGGCATGATCCACATCAACGACGGCACCGTGCACGACGAGCCGATCGTGCCCTTCGGCGGTGAGAAGCAGTCGGGTCTCGGCAGGCTGAACGGTGACTCGATGCTCGACGCCTTCACCACCCAGAAGTGGATCTCGGTACAGCACGGGCGCTCGCGGTTCCCGTTCTGACGAAACCTCTCGGCGCGAGCCCTTGCGGACAGAACCTGACCGCAAGGGCCCGTAGCTTGTGAGGTGTCGGCAGGAAGGCGCACGGCCCTCCTCCACGATCCGGAAGGCGGACACACCATGGTCACCCACGTTCCCGCGGAGGCCCACGGCGACGAGCGCGGCGCGCTCCTGTCCTTCGTCGAGGCGCAGCGGGGCGCGATCCGGCGCTCCGTCCTCGGTCTGACGGAGGAGCAGGCGGCGAGCCGGCCGAGCGCGAGCGAGCTGTCGCTGTCGGGGCTGGTCAAGCATGTGGCGGAGATGGAGCTGAACTGGCTGCGGCTGGCGCAGCAGCGGCCGAACGAGCGGCAGCGCAGCGAGGAGACCTGGGGCGACAGCTTCCGTCTGGTCGGCGAGGAGACCGTGCCGGGTGTGCTGGCCTTCTGGGACTCGGTCGCGAAGGAGACGGAGGAGTTCATCCGCTCCGTGCCGAGCATGGACGACACCTTCCCGCTGCCCCCGGCGCCCTGGTTCCCCAAGGACGCGCGCGTCTCGATGCGGTGGCTGATGATGCACCTGGTCGAGGAGATCGCCCGGCACGCGGGCCACGCGGACATCATCCGCGAGTCGCTGGACGGCAAGGGCGCGTTCGACCTGGTCGCGCTGGAACAGGGTGGGGACTGGGGCGCGTGATGACCGCTGCGTACCCTGGTCAAAGTTGATCAGGAGGTACGCGGATGTCAGCGATCCGGCTTCTCGTCCTGGGGGCCGTGCGCCAGCACGGACGGGCACACGGCTACCAGGTCCGCAACGATCTCGAGTACTGGGGCGCCCACGAGTGGTCCAACGCCAAGCCGGGGTCGATCTATCACGCGCTCAAGCAGATGGCGAAGCAGGGACTGCTGCACGCCCATGAGATCGCCCCGTCGACGGCCGGCGGGCCGCCGCGCACCGAGTACGAGATCACCGAGCGGGGCACCGAGGAGTTCTTCTCGCTCCTGCGTGAATCCCTGACGGCGCACGACCAGAAGACGGACGTGCTCTCGGCCGCCATCGGGTTCATCGTCGATCTGCCCCGGGACGAGGCGGTGGCACTGCTCAAGGAGAGAGTGCGCGGTCTGGAGCAGTGGCGGGCGTCGGTCACCGAGTACTACACGCCGGAAGAGGGGCCCCAGTCCCTGGGCCACATCGGCGAGATCATGAACATGTGGGTCTCGTCCGCGGACTTCGGCGCGGAGTGGACACGCGGCCTGATCCGCCGGATCGAGGAGGGCGCCTACACCTTCGCGGGTGAGGGCGAACCGTTCGTCGGGGTGCGGGCGGAGGGCGAGGAGAACCCTTACGCGACGGGCGAGCCGCATGAGGGCGATCTCGACTAATCAAGTTTGACCAATCGATTTCAGGGGACTATTTTACGGCGGTGGTCAAATTTGACTACTGTTTCCAAGGGTGCTGGAGGAGACGGATGACGGACGCGATCGTCGTCGAGGGTGTACGGAAGCGGTACGGGGACAAGCGCGCTCTGGACGGCCTGGACCTGACGGTGGCGCGCGGCACCGTGCACGGCGTGCTCGGTCCCAACGGCGCGGGCAAGACCACCGCCGTACGGGTCATGGCGACACTGCTGCGGCACGACGAGGGCGTGGTGCGCGTCGCCGGTCACGACGTACGCACCCAGGCCGGCGAGGTCCGCAGGCGGATCGGTCTGCTCGGGCAGCACGCGGCGGTCGACGAGGAGCTCGGTGGCCGGCAGAACCTCGAGATGTTCGGGCGGCTTTACCACCTCGGCGCACGCCGGGCGGGGAGAAGGGCCGACGAACTGCTCGAGCGGTTCGACCTCGCGGACACCGGACGCAAGGCGGTCAAGCTGTACAGCGGCGGCATGCGCAGAAGGCTCGACCTCGCGGCCTCGCTGATCACCGAGCCCGAAGTGCTGTTCCTCGACGAACCGACGACAGGGCTCGACCCGCGCGGCCGGGCCGAGGTGTGGGCCTCGGTGCGCTCCCTCGTCGGCGCCGGCACCACGGTGCTGCTGACCACGCAGTACCTGGAGGAGGCCGACCAGCTCGCCGACCGGATCTCGGTCGTCGACGCCGGACGGGTGATCGCGGAGGGCACGGCGGACGAGCTGAAGGCGAAGACCGGCGGCGACCGGATCGACGTGGTCCTGCGGGACACGGACCGCCTCGCCCTCGTCGCCTCCATGCTCCCCGGCGAGGCGACCGTGGACCCCGATCGGCGGCTGGTCAGCGCGCCGGTGAGCGACCGGATGGCGGCTCTGACCGAGACCGTGCGGGCACTGGAGGCGGCCGGGGTGGAGGCAGAGGACCTGTCCATCCGCCGCCCCACCCTCGACGAGGTCTTCCTCCACCTGACGAAGGAGCACGCGGCATGAGCAGTTACGTACTGACCGACTCCTGGACCATGACCCGGCGCGAACTCGCGCACTGGGCACGGCAGCCCGTGCAGGTCGTGGTCGGGCTCGTCTTCCCCGTGATGCTGCTGCTGATGTTCGGCTATCTGATCGGTGGCGGCCGGGGCGTGGAAGGGGCCTACGTCGACTTCCTGATTCCGGGCATGCTCGCGCTGACCATGGCCTTCGGCCTCGAGGCGACGATGCTCGCGGTCACCCAGGACCTCAACAAGGGCGTCATCGACCGCTTCAGATCCATGCCCATGGCGTCGTCCGCGGTGCTGGTCGGGCGGAGCTTCGCGGACATGCTGCAGTCGGCGCTCGGCCTGCTGGTCATGATCGGCGTCGGCCATGCCATCGGATGGCGCTGGAACGGCGGCTTCGGCGCGCTGCTCGGGGCCGTGGGGCTGCTCCTCCTGCTGCGCTTCGCGATGCTGTGGGCCGGTATCCACCTCGCCATGGTCGCGGGGAAGCCGGAGCTGGTGCAGGCCGTGCAGATCCTCGTCTGGCCGGTCGGCTTCCTGTCCAACGCCTTCGCGACGCCCGAATCGATGCCGGGCTGGCTGGGCGCGGCCGTCGAATGGAACCCGATCTCGGCGACCGCGACGACGGTCCGCGACCTCGCCGGCATCCCGGACGTGGCCACGGGCTCCTGGGCGGCGGAGCACGCGGACCTGCTGGCGGTGGCCTGGCCGCTGGTGCTGGTCGCGGTCTTCTTCCCGCTGGCGGTCTCCCGCTTCCGGCGTCTGGGCCGCTGAGTCGGGGCACCGCACCGGCCGCGGCCGGTGCGGTGCCGCGCCCTCAGTGGTGGAAGGCCGTCGCCTCCGCGCTGTTTCTGCTCAAAGGGTGGGACTGTGCGCGCAGTTCGGGAATCAGCAGCCGCAGATCCTCCAGGAGCAGTTCCGCGAGGTCCGCCGAGAAGCCGTTGCGGCAGACCACCCGCAGCACCGAGAGGTCCCGGCGGTTCGCGGGGAAGGTGTAGGCGGGCACCAGCCACCCCTTCTCCCGCAGCCGCCGCGACACGTCGAAGACGTCGAAGGACGTCACGTCCGGGGCGGTCGTGAACGCGAAGACGGGCAGCTGGTCGCCCCGCGTGAGCAGCTGGAAGTCGTCCAGAGCCCCGATCCGGTCGGCGAGCCCCGTCGCGACCTCGCGGGCGGTCCGCTGGACGGCCCGGTAGCCCTCGCGCCCGAGCCGCAGGAACGTGTAGTACTGCGCCACGACCTGCGCGCCGGGGCGGGAGAAGTTGAGGGCGAAGGTCGGCATGTCGCCGCCCAGGTAGTTCACCCGGAAGACCAGCTCCTCGGGGAGTTCGTCGGGCGACCGCCACAGCGCCCACCCCACGCCGGGGTAGACCAGCCCGTACTTGTGCCCTGAGGTGTTGATCGAGCGCACGCGCGGCTGCCGGAAGTCCCAGACGAGCTCCTCGTCGAGGAACGGGGCGACCATCGCGCCCGACGCTCCGTCGACATGGACCGGGATGTCCAGGCCGGTGTGCTCCTGGAGGTCGTCCAGCGCGGCACAGAGCTCGCCGACCGGCTCGTAGGAGCCGTCGAAGGTCGAACCGAGGACCGCCACCACCCCGATGGTGTTCTCGTCGCACAGCTCGGCGGCGGCCTGCGGGTCGAGATGGAAGCGGTTCCCCTCCATCGGCACGAGCCGTGCCTCGACCTCCCAGAAGTTGCAGAACTTGTCCCAGCAGACCTGCACGTTGACGCCCATCACCAGGTTGGGCCGGGCCTTCGCCGGATAGCGGTCGCCGTTCCGCTTCGCCCACCGCCGCTTGAGGGCCATCCCGGCGAGCATGCAGGCCTCGCTCGACCCGGTGGTCGAACAGCCGACGGCCGAGGCCGGGTCCGGCGCGTGCCACAGGTCGGCGAGCATCGCCACACACCTGCGCTCCAGCTCGGCCGTGCGCGGGTACTCGTCCTTGTCGATCATGTTCTTGTCGCGGCACTCGGCCATCAGGTCCGCCGCCTGGGGCTCCATCCAGGTGGTGACGAAGGTGGCGAGATTGAGGCGGGAGTTCCCGTCGAGCATGAGCTCGTCGTGCACCAGCTGATACGCCGTGAGAGGCGGCATCGGGCCGTCCGGGAGGCGGTGCGTGGGCGGGGCGGCCGTCATCCCGCCGACCGGGTCTGCCGGACCGAAGAAGGGATTGACCGCGAGCCTGCGCCGCTCCGGCGTGTGGTCCTCGGTCCCGGTGGTGCCCTGGTGGAGTGCCATAGGCCTCAGGCTCGTACGGGCTTGCACCTCACGCAACGTGAGGCAGCAGCCTGGGTCCGTAACGCGAACGAAGGAGCGAAGGCGATGAGCTACTCCGTGGGACAGGTCGCCCGTTTCGCCGGAGTCACGGTGCGCACCCTGCACCACTACGACGAGATCGGACTGCTGCGCCCGAGCGGCCGCAGCGGGTCGGGCCACCGGCGGTACGACGACGCCGACCTGGACCGGCTGCAGCAGATCCTGTTCTACAGGGAGCTCGGCTTTCCCCTCGAAGAGGTGGCGGCACTCCTGGACGATCCCGAAGCGGACCCGCAGGCCCACCTGCGGCGGCAGCACGAACTGCTCTCCGCCAGGATCACCAAACTCAAGGAGATGGCCGCCGCCGTGGAACGAGCCATGGAGGCGAAGAAGATGGGCATCAACCTCACGCCCGAGGAGAAGTTCGAGGTCTTCGGGGACTTCGACCCCGACGAGTACGTGGAGGAGACCGAGCAGCGTTGGGGCGGCAGCGACGCGTACGAGGAGTCCCGGCGGCGCACGGCCTCGTACACGAAGGAGGACTGGCTGCGCATCCAGCGCGAGGCCGACGAGATCACCCGCCGCTTCGTGGCGCTGATGGACGCTGGCGAGGAGCCGGAGTCGCAGGCCGCGATGGACGTGGCGGAGGACCACCGCCGGTGGATCTCGAGCAACCACTACACCTGCACGTACGAGATCCACACGGGCCTGGCGGAGATGTATGTCGCCGACGAGCGGTTCACCCGCAACATCGACAAGGCAAGGCCCGGCCTGGCGGCGTACGAGCGGGAGGCGATCCTCGCGAATGCCGTCCGGCACCTCTGAGCTGCACGGGCGGGCGGGGACGATCGAGTGGACCGGGCGAGAGGGACGGGCGGGCGCGGCGACGGCCGGGCACGCCCGTCCTTTCTCACGCCCTGGCGACCTTCACCGCCGTGCCGTACGCACAGACCTCCGTGCCGACGTCCGCGGCCTCCGTCACGTCGAAGCGGAACGCGAGCACCGCGTTCGCCCCCCGTGTCCGGGCCTGCTCGACCAGACGCTCCATGGCCTGGTTGCGGGTCTCCACGAGGGTCTTGGTCAGGCCCTTGAGTTCACCGCCGATCATCGACTTCAGGCCGGACCCGATCTGGCTGCCCAGATGGCGCGAGCGCACCGTCAGGCCGAAGACCTCGCCGATCACCTGTTCCACGTGGAAGCCGGGGAGGTCGTTCGTCGTGACGACCAGCACATCGGCCTGCGGGCCCTGTCCACCGCCGTAATCATCGATTCCCATGGTGAAAGCTTCATGGCCCTGCGTTCACCTCGCATCCGCAGAGGCAGGTGGCACCGGGTGTCCCCCGTGTGCGTTGATAGCTTTGGGCAGCCGACCCTGCCGACGACTACCACCACAGGAGCCCGGACCTCGTGAACACCCTTGCGCTCGGACCGAGCTGGCTCGACCCGGACTACCTGATCACCACGTTCGGGCTGATCGGTGTCCTGGTGATCGTCTTCGCAGAGTCCGGCCTGCTGATCGGGTTCTTCCTGCCCGGCGACTCGCTGCTGTTCACCACGGGCCTGCTGGTGACCACGGGCAAGATCGACATGCCGCTGTGGCTGGTCTGCACGCTGATCGTGCTGGCCGCCGTCATCGGCGACCAGGTCGGTTATCTCTTCGGCCGCAAGGTCGGCCCGGCCCTCTTCAAGCGCCCCGACTCCCGCCTCTTCAAGCAGGAGAACGTGGAGAAGGCGCACGACTTCTTCGAGAAGTACGGCCCGAAGTCCCTGGTCCTGGCCCGCTTCGTGCCCATCGTGCGCACGTTCACGCCGATCATCGCCGGTGTGAGCCGGATGAACTACCGCTCGTTCGTCACGTTCAACATCATCGGCGGCGTCCTGTGGGGCGCCGGCGTCACGCTGCTCGGCGCCGCGCTGGGCAAGGTCGAGTTCGTCCACAAGAACATCGAGGCGATCCTGATCCTGATCGTCCTGATCTCGGTCGTCCCGATCGCGGTCGAGTTCCTGCGGGCCCGCTCCAAGAACAAGAAGTCGGCGGCAGCCGCCGCATCCTCACCGGACGGCGAGATCCCCCCGTCGTCCCGCGGCGGCCGTCACGCCAAGCGCTGACGCCGAGCGCCGGCGAGAAGGCCCTAGAAGCCGCGCGTCCGCTTGGCCGCGCGGCGTCCGCCCGGCGTCTCCTCGCCCGGCAGGGCGCCGGTGACACCCGGCGCCCGCAGGAACAGCCGGGAGATCTCGCCTCCGAGGTTCACACCGATCGCGATGGCCAGCGCCAGGGCGGCCGCCTTGCTCAGCGAGGCGAGACCGGTGTTGAGATTGCCCCGGGCGACCTCCAGCAGCCCGAAGTACGTGGCGCTACCGGGCAGCAGCGGGCCGATCGCGGCCGTCACGTACGGCAGGGCCGACTCGAACCGGAACCGCGAGAGCATCTGACCGAACAGGCCCACAAGGCCTGCGGCGAGCGCGGTCGCGGCCACCGGCGATCCCCCGGCGACGTCCGCGACCGCGCCGTACACCACCCAGGCCACGCCGCCGCTGAAGGTCACCAGAGCCACGGTCCGGCGCTCCTGCTGGAGCATCACCGCGAAGCACAGCGACAGGCCCATCGCCGCGAGGGTCTGGGTGACGGGCCGCGGCACGCTGTGGATCGCGGTCTCCGGACTGAGTCCGGCATCCAGCGCGACTCCGAGATAGAGCACCCCGAGCACGCCGACGACGATGCCGACCACCAGATAGCCGACCTCGAGCAGACGCGCGGCCGCCGTGATGTAGAAGCCGGTCAGACCGTCCTGCACGCCGGCCACGAGCGCACGGCCCGGGATCAGCGCGAACAGTCCACCGGTGATGACCGCGGACGCCCGCAGTTCCAGCGGTGACAGGCTCAGCGCCACCCCCATCGCCGCAGGGGGCATCGCCGCGGCGACGAACTGGTAGAACTCCGGCAGCCCACGCCCGGCGCACAGCCAGGCCAGCCGGTCGCCGAGCATCGCGCTGACCGCGGCGGCGAGGAACACCACCGTGTCGCCGCCGACGAGCACGGAGGCGGAGCCCGCGAGCAGCCCGCCGGCCAGCGTCAGCGCCCAGCCGGGGTAGGGGTGCCGGTTCCGGCGGATCTCGGCGAGGCGCCGGTACGCCTCCTCCAGCGTGACGTCCGACTCCTCGACGCTGATGTCGTGGACCAGCCGGTAGACGGCGGCGAGCCGGGTGTAGTCGGTGCCGCGCCGCCGGACGGTCCGGTTCGCGGTCACCGGGTCGTCCACCAGGGACGGCTGATAGGTGATCGACAGCAGGGTGAAGGTGACCGTCGGCTCGCAGCGGTCCAGCCCGTAGGAGCGGGAGATGGCGAACATGGCCGCCTCGACGTCCTCCGCGCCCTCGCCGCCGGCGAGCAGCAACTCGCCGATACGCAGGGTCAGGTCGAGCACGCGGGGTACGGCCGGACCCGACTCGTCGTGCCGGTGCGGTGTCTCCGGCATCGGCCGTTCGCCCACCGGCATCCGCAGCATCGCCCGCATGCGGTCCTGCCAGGGCGCGTCCTTGGTGAGCCGCACCATCGGGATGCCGTGTGCCGGGGTGAAGGCGGGCGGCGAGGTCCTGGCGCTGTAGGTGCGTGGCGGAGCGAACGCGGAGCCTTCCGGCTCCGCGGGCGGTTCGGGGACCAGACCTTCCGGGACGGCGAACTCGGAACTGGGGTGGTCCTCTTCCGGCGGTTCGGGCTGTTCCACCCCCGCCGGCGGGATGAAGGCGCTGTGCGCCTCGTCGGACTGAGGCTTCCGGTCTTCCGGACCCTCGGGTTCCGCCACCACTCGTGTTCCTCGCTCCCTCTCGTACGGTCCCTTGACCGGCGCTTCTGCCCAGTATGGGCACGGGCATGGGGAGAAACGCGACGCGGGCGGGACACCCGAGGTGTCCCGCCCGCGCCGGCGTACGTCAGCGGTACGGCGTCAGTGCGCGCCGCCCTGCGCCTCGAGGCGCTTGAAGGAGGCCTCGATCTCGGCCTCGGCCTCGGCGCGGCCGACCCAGTCGGCGCCCTCGACGGACTTGCCCGGCTCCAGGTCCTTGTAGACCTCGAAGAAGTGCTGGATCTCCAGGCGGTCGAACTCGGACACGTGGTGGATGTCCCGCAGGTGCTCCACGCGCGGGTCGGAGGCCGGCACGCAGAGCAGCTTGTCGTCGCCGCCCGCCTCGTCCGTCATCCGGAACATGCCGATGGCACGGCACTTGATGAGGCAGCCCGGGAAGGTCGGCTCGTCGAGGATGACCAGCGCGTCGAGCGGGTCGCCGTCCTCGCCGAGGGTGTTCTCGACGAAACCGTAGTCGGCCGGGTAGCTGGTCGAGGTGAAGAGTCGACGGTCAAGGCGGATCCGACCGGTCTCGTGGTCCACCTCGTACTTGTTCCGCGAACCCTTCGGGATCTCGATGGTGACGTCGAACTCCACGGGTGGCTCCTCCATGATCAACACATAGCAAGACGCAGTACTGGTGATTAAGTGTCCCTCACGCACATGTGTGATCGCGAAAGGGGCTGGTGCGAGGTGCCGAAGGTCAGGACGTGGCAGCTCGCAGCAGGTGCTGCCGTGGTCGGCCTCACCCTCTCCGCCGGGGCGGTGGCCGCGGCGGGGCCTTGGGACTCCGGTCAGCGTAAGGCCGAGAAGCACCGGGTGGCGGCCCACGGCCCCACTGGTGGCACACATCACGAAGCGCCCGCACCGAAGCGCCCCGCACCGGCGCCCTCCGCCGCCGCGGTGCTCGAGGCCCTCGGCGGCCCGCGGACCGTCTCCGCCGAGGACCCGGCCCGGGTGGACGGCCTGGCCGGGACGCTCGGCCCGCTGCTCGCCGACTCCGGCCTCGGACCGGCCCCCGCCGTCTGCGTCGTCGACCTCACCACCGGCGAGCGGCTGTACGGGAAGCGGGCCGAGGCCCCGATGGTTCCGGCGTCCACCGTCAAGATCGCCACAGCCGCCGCGGCCCTCACCGCGCTCGGACCGGACCACCGCATCCCCACCACGGTCGTCGCCGCTCCGGACGCCGACACGATCACGCTGGTCGGAGGCGGCGACGCGACCCTCGACCGGGCGCGTCTCGCCGAACTGGCCGACCTGACCGCGAGTGCCCTGCGTGAGCGTGCGGAAGGCGCGAAGAAGGGCGGCAAGGCCGCCACGGTCCGGCTCGTGTACGACGCCTCGCTCTACCAGGGCCCCGTCCTGCATCCCATCGGCCCCAACGACAACATCGCCCCGGTCACCGCCCTCATGGTGGGACAGGGCCGGCTCGACGACCGCACGAGGGGGCCCGCCACCCGCAGCGCCGCCCCGGCGGCCGAGGCGGCCCGGGTCTTCCAGGAGCAGCTCTCCGAACGCGGGATCCGCACCTCGCCGCCCGCCCCCGGGCGCGCGGCGGCCGAGGCGGTCCCTCTTGCGCAGGTCCTCTCCGAGCCCCTGTCGTCCGTCGTCGAGCGGATGCTCACCGACAGCGACAACGACATCGCGGAGTCACTCGCCCGCCAGACCGCCGTCGCCACCGGCGACAAGGCGTCGTTCGCCGGAGCGGAACGGGCCGTGACCAAGCAGCTGCGCCGGCTCCAGCTGCCGCTGGCCGGGACCCGGTTCGCCGACGGCAGCGGGCTGAACCGCCAGGACAAGGTGTCGGCGGCGCTGCTCACGACCGTTCTGGCGCGGGCGGCGGACGCGGCCCACCCCGAGCTGCGGCCGATCCTCACCGGACTGCCCGTCGCCGGCTTCAGCGGCACCCTCGAGGACCGCTACTCCGGCACCTCCGCCGGCACCGGCCTCGTCCGCGCGAAGACGGGCACCCTCACCGGGATCAACTCCCTCGCCGGCACCGTCGTTGACCCGGGCGGCCGACTCCTCGGCTTCGCGTTCCTCGCCGCGGACACACCCTCCCCCTACGAGGCGCAGCCCGCTCTCGACCGGCTGGCGGCCGCCCTGGTGTCCTGACGGCAGGGGGCCCGAACCGGCCGGGGGAACGGATCGGCGGGCGACAACACCTCTCCGCGGCGCGGGCCGAGAACGTACGGTTGACGCATGACGAGCATCGGTGGTGCCGAGATGGTCGACTGGAACCTCGCCGTGGCGACCGCGACCCGCTTCGTGCGGCCGGGTCCCGACGTGAGCCGGGACGAGGCGCGCGCCGTCGTCGCCGAGCTCCGCCGCCACGCCAAGGCCTCGGAGGAGCACGTCCGGGAGTTCACCAGGATGATCCCGGACGGCGCCCGGCCACGGGACACCCCGGTCCTCGTGGTGGACCGGGCCGGCTGGATCAAGGCGAACGTCGCGGGCTTCCGCGAACTGCTGCGCCCGCTGCTGGACAAGATGCAGGATCGTCGCTCCGGCACCCCCGGCGGCGCGGTGCTCGGCGCCGTGGGCGGCAAGGTGACCGGCGTCGAGGTCGGCATGCTGCTGTCGTTCCTGGCCTCGCGGGTGCTGGGACAGTACGAGACCTTCGCGCCGGCCGGCCGCGACCTGCCGGCCGGCGACCCCGCGGAGGGCAACGGCGGCGGACGGCTGCTGCTGGTCGCGCCCAACATCGTCCACGTCGAACGCGAACTGGAAGTGGAACCGCACGACTTCCGGCTCTGGGTCTGCCTCCACGAGGAGACCCACCGGACCCAGTTCACCGGCGTGCCCTGGCTGCGCGACCACCTCGAGGGCGAGATCCAGTCGTTCCTCAGTGAGACCGAGATGGATCCCATGACCGTTCTCGAGCGGTTCCGGGAGGCCGCGCAGTCGCTCGTCGGCGCGCGCCCGGAGGGCGAGCAGGACGAGGACGGCCGCTCCATCGTCGAGATGGTGCAGACCCCCGCCCAGCGCGAGATCCTCGGCCGGCTGACCGCGGTGATGTCCCTCCTGGAGGGCCATGCAGACTTCGTGATGGACGGCGTCGGCCCCGCCGTGGTGCCGTCGGTCGCGGAGATCAGGGAGAAGTTCCAGCAGCGCAGGGCGCGTGGTGCGAGCCGGCTGGACCTCGCGCTGCGCAAGCTGCTGGGGCTCGACGCCAAGCTGCGCCAGTACCGCGACGGTGAGCGCTTCGTGCGGGCCGTGGTGGAGGAGGTGGGGATGGAGGGCTTCAACCGCGTCTGGACCTCACCGAACACGCTCCCCACCAAGGCGGAGATCGCCAAACCGGCGGACTGGGTCGCGAGGGTGCACCGCAAGGGGGAGGGCGCGCCATAGAGGAGAGTCGCGAAAGACAGGCGGGCATCGGCAGAAGGGCGCCCCTCCAATCACCCGTCCGAGGGACCGTGGGCTGTGGATAGGCGTGCAATGCTCGGGTATTGGCTCGGTTCTGTCACCATCGACGCACTCTGAGTGACTGATCTCGGAGTGGCGGTCATTTCCTGTGGCCGTCCTGATCGTCCGACTCGACCGAGTCACCCCACTCCCGAACCGTTCACGAAGGGCACCGGACATGGGTCCCCATCCTGCGGTCGCGGCGATACGCCTGGCGGTCCGCCGCGTACTCCACGACGTACTCACCGACCAGACAGCAAACGCCGCACGCTTCGCTCACTCCGCCCCGGGCCCGGCGCCCGCGAGCGAACCCCCGCTCGTCCTCGTGGCGTGCTCCGGCGGGGCGGACTCCATGGCGCTCGCCTCCGCCCTCGCCTTCGAGGCCCGCAAACTTTCCGTCCGGGCCGGCGGCATCACCGTCGACCACGGCCTTCAGGACGGCTCCGGCATGCGCGCCGCCGAGGTCGCCGCACGCCTCACCGCGATGCGGCTGGACCCGGTCGAGGCCATCGCCGTCCGGGTCGGCCGCGCGGGCGGGCCCGAGGCCGCGGCCCGTGACGCCCGCTACGCCGCTCTGGACGACGCCGCCGAGCGCCACGGGGCCGCTGCCGTGCTGCTCGGCCACACCCGCGACGACCAGGCGGAGACCGTGCTGCTCGGGCTCGCCAGAGGCTCCGGCATCCGCTCGCTGTCCGGGATGGCCGCCGTGTCGGGCACCGCCGGCCGCTACCGCCGGCCCTTCCTCCACATCGACCGGCAGACCGCTCGCAAGGCCTGCATGGTCCAGTCGCTGCCCGTGTGGGACGACCCGCACAACGCCGACCCCGCCTACACCCGCTCCCGGCTGCGCCACGAGGGGCTGCCCGCCCTGGAGAAGGCGCTCGGCAAGGGCGTCGTCGAGGCCCTCGCCCGTACCGCCCAGCTCTCCCGCGACGATGCCGACGCCCTCGACAGCTGGGCCGCCGACGCGGAGGCCACCGTGCGGGACGAGAGCGGCCGGCTGGAATGCGCCAAGCTCTACGTCCTGCCGCCCGCCGTGCGCCGCCGGGTGCTGCGCCGGGCCGTGATCGAGGCCGGGGCTCCCGCAGGATCGCTGTTCGCCCGGCACGTCGAGGAAGTCGACCGCCTCATCACCGGATGGCGCGGTCAGGGCGCCATCAACCTGCCCGGCCGGGTCGAAGCGCGACGCCAGGGTGGCAGACTGGTCATTCGGCAAGGCTGAACCGCCGAGAGAAAGCGACGCGGGTGAACGAGAAGGACATGGGCACCGACCTTCAGTCGGTGCTCATCACCAAGGAAGAGATCGACGCGAAGCTCGTCGAGCTGGCCGCGAAGATCGACGCAGAGTACGCGGGCAAGGACCTGCTCATCGTCGGAGTCCTCAAGGGCGCGGTGATGGTGATGGCGGACCTGGCGCGCGCGCTGTCCACCCCCGTCACGATGGACTGGATGGCGGTGTCCTCGTACGGCGCCGGCACCCAGTCGTCCGGTGTGGTCCGCATCCTCAAGGACCTGGACACCGACATCAAGGGCAAGCACGTCCTGATCGTCGAGGACATCATCGACTCGGGACTGACCCTGTCGTGGCTGCTGTCGAACCTGGGCTCCCGGGAGCCGGCCTCACTCGAGGTCTGCACCCTGCTGCGGAAGCCGGACGCGGCCAAGGTCGCGATCGACGTGAAGTGGATCGGGTTCGACATCCCGAACGAGTTCGTCGTCGGATATGGCCTCGATTACGCGGAGAAGTACCGGAACCTCCCGTTCGTCGGCACACTGGCGCCGCACGTCTACGGAGGCTGAAGCAACGGCACGCCGGGGAACCAAGCCCGCCTTTTCGCCGTTGGAGCAGGGGAAGGCGGTCGTCGGCGTCAATGCTGAGGTACCGTCCGAAGAACAGTTGTCTTTTCTCACAGCAGCATTTACCTACGGGCAGGAGGGACGGGGCGACACCGCCCCGTATGGATGGACGTGAAGCGATACTTCCGTGGGCCGGTCATGTGGATCGTGCTGGCCGTCCTCGCCGTGGTCGTGCTGATGCAGGTCGTCGGCTCGTCCGGTGGCTACAAGACGGTTGACACCGGCGAGGTCGTCCAGGCGATCGACAAGAACCAGGTCAAGCAGGCAAAACTCACCACTGGTGACGAGCAGATCATCAAGATCGAGCTCAAGGAAGACCAGAAGGTCGACAACAGCAGCAAGGTGCAGGCCAGCTACATCGGCACCCAGGGTGCCGACCTGGCCGACAAGCTGCAGGAGAAGTTCCAGGCCGGTGAGATCGAGGACGGTTACACGGTCTCGCCGTCGAAGCAGAGCCCGTTCGTCTCGGTCCTGCTCTCCCTGCTGCCCTTCGTGCTGATCGTCGTGGTCTTCCTGTTCCTGATGAACCAGATGCAGGGCGGCGGCTCCCGAGTCATGAACTTCGGGAAGTCCAAGGCCAAGCTGATCACCAAGGACACCCCGAAGACGACCTTCGCCGACGTGGCGGGGTCCGACGAGGCCGTCGAGGAACTCCACGAGATCAAGGAGTTCCTCCAGGAGCCGGCCAAGTTCCAGGCCGTGGGCGCCAAGATCCCGAAGGGTGTGCTGCTCTACGGCCCGCCCGGTACGGGTAAGACGCTGCTCGCACGCGCCGTCGCAGGCGAGGCGGGCGTCCCGTTCTACTCGATCTCCGGTTCCGACTTCGTCGAGATGTTCGTCGGTGTCGGTGCCTCCCGGGTCCGGGACCTCTTCGAGCAGGCCAAGGCGAACGCCCCGGCGATCGTCTTCGTCGACGAGATCGACGCCGTCGGCCGGCACCGTGGTGCGGGTCTCGGCGGTGGCCACGACGAGCGCGAGCAGACGCTGAACCAGCTGCTCGTCGAGATGGACGGCTTCGACGTGAAGGGCGGCGTCATCCTGATCGCCGCCACCAACCGGCCCGACATCCTCGACCCGGCGCTGCTGCGCCCGGGCCGCTTCGACCGGCAGATCGCGGTCGACCGTCCGGACATGCAGGGCCGTCTGGAGATCCTCAAGGTCCACCAGAAGGGCAAGCCGGTCGCTCCGGACGTGGACCTGGGCGCCGTTGCCCGGCGCACGCCCGGCTTCACCGGCGCCGACCTGTCGAACGTGCTGAACGAAGCCGCGCTCCTGACCGCGCGCGGCGACAAGAAGCTGATCGACAACCACGCGCTGGACGAGGCGATCGACCGTGTCGTGGCGGGCCCGCAGAAGCGGACCCGGATCATGTCCGACAAGGAGAAGAAGATCACCGCGTACCACGAGGGCGGTCACGCCCTGGTCGCGGCGGCTTCACCCAACTCCGATCCGGTCCACAAGATCACGATCCTGTCCCGGGGCCGCGCCCTCGGTTACACGATGGTGCTCCCGGAAGAGGACAAGTACTCGACCACCCGCAACGAGATGCTCGACCAGCTCGCGTACATGCTGGGCGGGCGTGCGGCCGAGGAGCTCGTCTTCCACGACCCGACCACGGGTGCGGCGAACGACATCGAGAAGGCCACCGCCACGGCCCGCGCGATGGTCACGCAGTACGGCATGACCGAGCGGCTGGGCGCGATCAAGTTCGGCGGTGACAACACCGAGCCGTTCCTCGGCCGCGAGATGTCCCACCCGCGCGACTACTCGGAAGAGGTCGCGGCGCTGGTCGACGAAGAGGTCAAGAAGCTCATCGAGACCGCGCACAACGAGGCCTGGGAGATCCTCGTCGAGAACCGCGACGTCCTCGACAACCTGGTCCTCCAGCTGCTGGAGAAGGAGACGCTCGGCAAGGAGGAGATCGCGGAGATCTTCGCGCCGATCGTGAAGCGCCCGGCCCGCCCGGCGTGGACCGGCTCCTCGCGGCGTACGCCTTCCACCCGCCCGCCGGTGCTCTCGCCCAAGGAGCTGGCCCTGACCAACGGAGCCGCGAACGGTGCGCCGTCGGCCTCGGCCACGGCGACTGCGGTGACCGATGTCACCAAGGCGTCCGCCGAGCCGGTCCCGGAGGAGCGTCCGGAGGCCTGACCAGGGCATTCGTCGCCCCAGGGCCACAGGCCCCGGAATGAACGCCGCGCCTCCCAGGTTCTAGCCTGGGAGGCGCGGCGTTTTCGCGCCACGTCAGAGCACAGGAACGAGGCACAGATGACCGACCCGGTGACGCTGGACGGCGAGGGCTATCTCGCCGAGTTCGACGAGAAGCGGGCGGAGAACGCCGTTCGTGAACTGCTCATCGCGGTCGGCGAGGACCCGGACCGCGAGGGGCTGCGTGAGACGCCCGCGCGCGTGGCGCGGGCGTACAGGGAGATATTCGCCGGGCTGTGGCAGCAGCCCGAGGACGTCCTGACGACGACGTTCGACCTCGGCCACGACGAGATGGTGCTCGTCAAGGACATCGAGGTGTACTCCACCTGTGAGCACCACCTGGTCCCCTTCAGGGGCGTGGCGCATGTCGGCTACATCCCGTCCACCAGCGGCAAGATCACCGGCCTTTCCAAGCTGGCCCGGCTGGTGGACGTCTTCGCGCGCCGGCCGCAGGTACAGGAACGGATGACCACTCAGATCGCCGACTCCCTGATGGAGATCCTGGAGCCCCGCGGTGTCATCGTCGTCGTCGAGTGCGAGCACATGTGCATGTCGATGCGCGGCATCCGCAAGCCCGGCGCCAAGACGATCACCTCGGCGGTCCGCGGTCAGCTGCGCGACCCCGCGACGCGGAACGAGGCGATGAGCCTGATCATGGCGCGCTGATCCCACACTCCGGACAAGGCCCGCGTTCTTCGTCAACTTCCCGATGGCAGGCGGGAGTTGCTGCGAGGATCGGTCGTATGACCGAACAACTGCTGCCCACGCGCCGACTCGGTGGCCTCGAGGTCTCCGCCCTCGGCTTCGGCGCGATGGTCCTTTCCCCCGGTGTGTACGGCGAGATCGACGACGAGCGCGGCGAGCGGGCCCTGCTCGCCGCCGTCGACGCCGGCGCCACGTTCATCGACACGTCCGACGGCTACGGAACCGACGGCCACAACGAGCAGCTCATCGGCAGGGCCTTGCGTGGCAGGCGCGACGAGGTCGCCATCGCCACGAAATTCGGATTCCGGCTTCCGAAGGGTGTCGAACCGCATCCGTTCCCCGTCGGCTTCGCCTTCGGCGAGCTGGCCGTCAACGCCGCGCCGGAGCATGTCCGCGGCTACGCGGAAGCGAGCCTGCGCGGCCTCGGCACCGACCGGATCGACCTGTACTACCCGCACTTCCCGGATCCGCAGGTGCCGCTGGAGGACACCGTCGGCGCCGTCGCCGAGCTGATCCAGGACGGCCTCGTCCTGCACCTCGGTCTGTCCAATGTGACCGCCGCCCAGCTGCGCGCCGCGCATGCCGTGCACCCGGTGGCGGCCGTGCAGACCGAGTGGTCGATGTGGCGGCCGATCGACCCGGAGCTGCTGGCGACCGCAAGGGAACTGGGCGTGGGCGTCGTGCCGTGGTCCCCGCTGGGCAGCGGCTTCCTCAGCGGAGCCGTCAGCGAGGTCAAGGAGGGCGACTTCCGGCAGAACGCACCGCGCTTCGCCGCCGCCAACCTCAAGGCCAACAACGACCGCTTCGCCCCGGTCCGCGGCATCGCGGCCGAGCTGTCGATCACGCCCGCCCAGTTGGCGCTGGCGTGGCTGCTGCACCAGGACGAGCACGCGGTCCCGATTCCGGGCAGCCGGACGCCCGCGCACATCGAGGAGAACCTGGCGGCCGGGAGGGTGAAGCTGCCGGGGGAGGTGCTCGAGCGGCTGTCGGCGATCCTGTCGTCCACCGAGGTGGAGGGCGGCACGCTGCTCTGACCGGAGGGCCGGCGCCAAGCCGGCTGTGGCGTGGCGCTCCGGGTTCAGGCCCTGGCCGCGCCGCCGCCGTTCTCGTCGTCGCCGTCCTCCGGGAGCTTGCAGACCCGCTCCAGGAAGACAGCGGCGGCGATCACGGCGATGCCGGTCACCACCGCGAAACCGGCGTAGATCGCCTGGTCGCGGCGGGCCGGGACGTCGAGGGAGCCCAGCAGGAACACGCCCGTGCCGCCGTACATGCCGCTGACCAGGGCCGCGACCAAGGCGCTCGCCTGACCGAAGACCACCGCGCGGGCGGCCATCAGGGGCTCGACGCCCTTGGCGCCCGGCCGGCGTTCTCGCTGCGCCCGCAGGCGGGCGCGCAGAGAGAGCGCGGTGGCGGCGAGGACGACGGCGATTGCGGCGAGCACGATCGGCGCGGCCAGCGGCACGCTCGGCAGGGTGCCGAGCGAGTCCCACAGGCGGGCGCCGCCCCAGGAAAGGATTCCTGCCACGGCGAAGAGACCGGCCAGCACACCGAGCCGTAGTTGCTTCACCGAGAAAGCCGCCCTTCGCCTGTCGTTCATGACCCGCCGACCCCGCCGCGGGAGATCGTTCCGTACGAGCCTAACGACTACTCGGGCAGCCGCAGTTCCAGGTCGCCGCGCGGCTGGACGCCGCCGGCGCCCACACCGGCCAGCAGCTCGGCCACCGCGCCGCGTCCCGGCAGCTGTGCCTCCGGCTGCACGTCGTGCCACGGGGCGAGGACGAAGGCACGCTGATGGGCGCGCGGGTGCGGAAGGGTGAGGGTCGGATCGTCGGACACGACGTCCGCGTAGGCGACGATGTCGACGTCGATGGTGCGCGGGCCCCAGCGCTCGTCGCGGACGCGGTCGAACGCTTCCTCGATGGCCTGGCCGCGTTCCAGAAGAGAGGACGGCGGCAGGGTCGTCCTGATCACGACCACCGCGTTGAAGTACGACGGTTGGCTGCCCGGGTCGACTCCCCAGGGCTCCGTCTCGTACACGGGAGACACGGCCTTCACCCGGAGGCCGGGAGTGTCCTCCAGGGCGTCGATGGCGCCCTGGAGGGTCTCCAGGCGGTTTCCGAGGTTGGAGCCGAGGGAGAGCACGGCGTCCTTCGGGTTGGACAGGGTGACATCGGCCGCATCGACCTGTTCCGTGACGGACGACGGCACCGGCTGCACGGTCGGGTCGCTCGCTGCCTGGTTCATACTCGGCTCCGGGTGATCGTGATGGTGACGTCGTCGAAGGGCACCGTGATCGGGGCGTCCGGCTTGTGCACCACCACCTCGACCTCCTCGACAGGGTCGTGTTTGAGGCACACCTGGGCGATCCGCTCCGCCAGCGTCTCGATCAGGTCCACCGGGTCGCCCTCGACGACGGCGACGACCTCCTCCGCGACCACTCCGTAGTGCACGGTCTTCGCCAGGTCGTCGTCGGCCGCCGCGGGGCGGGTGTCCAGACCGAGCACCAGGTCGACGATGAAGGTCTGGCCCTCTTCCCGCTCCTTGGGAAAAACGCCGTGGTGCCCACGGGCCTTGAGGCCGCGCAGCGCGACACGATCCACGCGAATCACTCCTGCTTCTGTAGGTCTGCGGGCACGCGGCCACGTGCGGATGGCGTGGTGCCCGCGTTCGAATCTACCTGCGAGCACCGACAGGACCTGCCCATGGGGCCGTGGAGGACTCACGAGAGGCCGGGTAGGCGCGTATACCCGCACGTGCGCGGCGGCGAACCCTCTTGTTGGCCCCTACCCACTTATGAGGGGCTGTTCTCGTCCTCTTCGCCGTCGGTTTCCGTCAGCACGGGAGAACCGTGGTGCGACCAGATCTTCCAGCCGTCGGCCGTGCGGCGGAACACATTGGTCGCCACGACCAGCTGGCCGACGAGCGGCCCGAGCTCGCCGCCGTCCTCCGCCGGACCGCCGCTGAGGATGTTCTCCGTACAGGTGACCAGCGCCGTGTCACCGGCCAGGTGCACCTTCACGTCGGTGAGGAAGAACTGGATGTACTCGGTGTTCGCCATGATCAGGGCGTACGAGCGGAGCACTTCCCCGCGGCCGGAGAGGACCGGCCAGCCGGGGTGGATGCACGAGATGTCGTCGTCCAGCCAGAGGTCGGACAGCTCGTCGAAGTCGCCGCGTTCCATCGTCTCGTAGAAGGCGGTGTTGGCCTGCTCGACGAGCTCGGTGTCGGTCAGGCTCACCGGGCACCCTCGACGGCCCTCGCGACCCTGACGGCGTCGGCCGTGGCCCGTACCTCATGGACCCGGACCGCCCACGCGCCCTCGTGGGCGGAGATGGCGGAGACCGCGGCGGTGGCGGCGTCCCGCTCGCGGGCGGGCGGCGGCGGGCCGTCCTTGGCCAGTACGCGGCCGAGGAAGCGCTTACGGGAGGCGGCCACCAGGACCGGACGGCCGAGCGCACGCAGCTCAGCGAGATGCGCCACGAGCGCGAGGTCGTGGTCCGCCTGCTTGGCGAAACCGAGGCCCGGGTCGACGACGATGCGCTCGGGCGCGATCCCGCCCTCGACGACGGCCTCCATACGGGCGCGCAGTTCGGCGACCACCTCGGCGACCACGTCGCCGTAGACGGCGCGGCTGTTCATGTCCTCGCTGAAGCCCCGCCAGTGCATGACCACGAACGGGGCGCCGGTCGCGGCCACGACGGGGACCATCCGGGGATCGGCGAGACCGCCGCTGACGTCGTTGACGAGCACCGCGCCGGCCGCGACCGCCTGCTCGGCCACCACGGCGCGCATGGTGTCGACGGAGACGGTGACGCCCTCCGCGGCGAGGCCCCGCACGACGGGGACGACCCGGCGGAGCTCCTCGTCCTCGTCGACCCGGCTGGCTCCGGGCCTGGTGGACTCGCCGCCCACATCGACGAGGTCGGCGCCCTCGGCCACCAGCTCGAGACCACGCTTGATCGCGGCCGTGGTGTCGAACCAGCGCCCGCCGTCGGAGAAGGAGTCCGGCGTCACATTGACGACTCCCATGACCGCACAGCGATCCCACTCCGGCAGGCCGTCGGCCGTGCCCCGTCCGCGCAACGTACTCATGGAACCCAGCCTAGGCCCGTACGGACCACGCCCATGACACTCGTGGCCGGGTGTGGCTCGTGCGCAACCTGTGCGGCGACCGGGCCGGGCTCGAGCCGCGCTCGCGCCGCACCCGGGCGCCCCCGGCCCCCGAGGGGCGGTGTCGCACGCGGCGGACCGAGGTCATGCCGCGCGGGCCTCGCGCGGTTCCGGCCGGGCGGGCAGATGGGCGCAAGGGCGCGGCACGCGGGTGCGCCGGCGGGCGAAGGGACGCGGCAGCGAGAGATTGACGAATCCCTCGGCCTGCATCGCGGCGAAGCCGATACGGGGCAGGTCACGGGTGGTGGGGAAGACCACGAAACGGGGTTCCCAGCGGGGCCGGAACTTGGCGTTGAACTTGTACAGCGACTCGATCTGGAACCAGCGGGAGAGGAACACGAGCAGCCCGCGCCACAGCCGCAGCACCGGTCCGGCCCCGATCTTCTCGCCCCTGGCCAGCGCCGACCGGAACATCGCGAAGTTGAGGGAGACCCGCTCGACGCCCAGGCCGGGCGCCGCCTGGAGGGCGGCGACGATCAGCAGCTCGTTCATGCCGGGGTCGGCGGACCGGTCGCGGCGCATCAGCTCCAGCGACATGCCGTCCGTGCCCCACGGGACGAAGTGGATGACGGCCTTCAGGTCGCCGTACGGGGACTCTCCGCTCTCGTCGGCCTTGTGGGCGGTGGCGATGACGGCGTCACCGTCGGCGGGGTCGCCGATACGGCCGAGCGCCATGGAGAAACCGCGCTCGGTGTCGGTGCCGCGCCAGTCGGCGGCGGCGCGGCGGATCTGCCGGACCTCGTCGTCGGTGAGATCACGGGCGCGCCGTACGCGGGTGCGGTAGCCGCCCCGCTCGATGCGCTTCACCATCTGGCGCACGTTCCGCATGGCGCGCCCGGTGAGGGAGAAATCCGCGACATCCACCACCGCCTCGTCCCCGAGCTCCAGGGCGTCGAGGCCGGTCTCGCGGGTCCAGACCTCGGCGCCGGTCTCCGAGCAGCCCATCACCGCCGGGGTCCAGGAGTGGGCCTTCGCCTCGTCCATGAAGCGTTCGATGGCGCCGGGCCATGCCTCGACGTCGCCGATCGGGTCGCCGCTCGCGAGCATCACACCGGACACGACGCGGTAGCAGACGGCGGCCTTGCCGCTGGGGGAGAAGACGACGCCCTTGTCGCGGCGGAGCGCGAAGTGGCCGAGCGAGTCACGCCCGCCATGGACGGCGAGCAGGTCCCGCAGCCGGCGCTCGTCGTCCTCGGTGAGGCGGGCGGCCGGGTGCTCGGGACGGAAGGCGAGGTAGATGGTGGTGACGGCGGTCAGCAGGCCGAGTGCGCCGAGGCAGTAGCCGACGGTCCAGGAGACGCCGTCGGTGTACTCGATGGGGCCCTCGAAGCCGAAGAGCCCGTAGAGGACGTGCTCCAGGCGGTCGGTGAGGCCGGGGTCGCCGACGACCCTGCCGGGGTGGGCGCTGACGACCACCAGGCCGATGGCGAGCGAACCGGCGCCCATGGAGACGAAGTTGGCGAGCGCCCGCCAGCGGCTGCGGGGGTCGGGCAGGGCGGCGAACTCGCCCCGGTGCCGCAGCAGCAGTGTCAGCAGCGCGAGGGAGAGCAGTACGCCGATGACGGAGTGCCGGTAGACGAACTGTGCGACGGCGCCGGCCGGCAGCAGCACGACGGCCGCCCGCCAGGCCCGGCGCTTGTGGCGCTTGATCCCGTGCGCCAGCAGGAGCAGCAGCATGCCCGCGCTCAGCGAGAGCGCGGCGGCGAACGGGCCGGTGGCGCCCGGCAGTACCTCGGCGATCGTGTGCATCCGGCTGTGCCGGAAACGCGGGAAGATCCCTGCCGCGATGTCGATCAGACCGACGAACGTGCAGGCCGTGCCGACCAGGGCCGGGACCGTCTCGGGCCGTGGGCCGTGCAGCATGCGGCGCACCCGATTCGGAACCGATCCTGATTTGTCCCCATCTACCGTTGCAGACATCGCTTCCCGTGATTCGGATGAGATCCCGTGCCCAAGGCCTCAGGTCGGTCGGCCCGGACGATTTGCGCCCTCTAGGACGGGACTTCGGGGAGGCGGGTTCATCCGCATCCGGAATTCGTCGACTCGGAAGGCACACCCGACTCATGGGTCTGACCAGTAACAAAGTCCTGGCCTTGGCCGCCGCGGCGGCCGTGCTGCTGTTCGCCGCCACGGTGTGGCTGTGGCCGCGGCTGGCGCACCGCGGGCCGCGTGCCGTGGCGGGGCGTGTCGGTCTGCTGCTCGCCACGCAGCTGTCGCTGTTCGCCGCGGTCGGGCTCGCGGCCAACAACTCCTTCCTGTTCTACGGCTCCTGGGCCGACCTCTTCGGGCAGCAGCAGGACATGGGCGTGGTCGTGGACCACTCCCAGGGCACGCACCTGAAGGTCGTGGAGAAACAGAAGCCCGGCGTGCCGGGTGCGTCCCGGCCGGAGACGGGCGGCCAGATACACAAAGTGGTGGTGTCCGGGGCGAAGTCGGGGATCGACAGCCCCGCGTACGTCTATCTGCCGCCGGAGTACTTCCATGCGGAGCACCGGGAGCGGACCTTTCCGGCGGCCGTCGTGCTGACCGGGTACCCGGGTACCGCGGAGAACCTGCTCAAGGGCCTCAAATACCCGAGGACCGCGTACGAGCAGGCCAAAAAGGGGCGGATGCAGCCGATGATCCTGGTGATGCTGCGGCCGACGGTGGCGCCGCCCCGGGACACCGAATGCGTGGACGTGCCCGGGGGACCGAAGACGGAGACGTTCTTCGCCGAGGACCTGCCGAGGGCGGTCTCCGAGACCTACCGGGTGGGGACCCACGCGCGTAACTGGGGCTTCATGGGCAACTCCACGGGCGGCTACTGCGCCTTGAAGATCGCGCTGCACCATCCGGAGCGGTTCTCGGCGGGCGTCGGGCTCTCGGCGTACTACAAGGCGGCCGAGGACCCGACGACCGGTGACCTGTTCCACGGCGACGACCGGGAGCGCAAGCGGGCCGACCTGCTGTGGAGCCTGGACCATCTGCCGCAGGGCCGTTCGTCGTTCCTCGTCACCACCTCCCGGCAGGGGGAAGGCAATCTGACGGGGACGCGCTCCTTCGTCAAGAAGGTGAAGGCGCCGGCGCGGGTGTCGTCGATCGTCCTCGACAGCGGCGGGCACAACTTCAACACCTGGCGGCGCGAGATACCGCCGGCCCTCCAGTGGCTGGCAGGCCGGCTCAGTCCTTCGTGACGGGGCCCGCCGGCGGGACGGTCGCGATGGACTCCAGGGCCACCTCCGCACGCGCGATGTCCTGGGCGTCCGCGTCGATCGAGCGCCGCAGCGCCTCGTGCAGACGGGCCGGTGTGAGGACACCGAGGAACCGCCCGGTCTCCTCCTTGTCGATCACCGCTATCCAGCCCGCGTCGTGCTGGAGCATCGTGGAGAACGCCTGCTTGAGCGAGGCGCCCACCGGCAGCCAGGCCTCCATACGGCGGGCGTGGTCGCGCACCGAACCGCCCTGGCGGGCCCGTTCCGCGGAGATCCAGCCGTGCAGGTTCTCCTCGCCGTCCAGGACGACGGCCCAGCGGGCGCCGAGGTCGCGGGGGAGCGGATCGTCGAGGTGGACGACCGGCGGCTGCTCCAGGTCCGCCGGCTCGATGGGGGTGACGGACAGCCGCTTGAGCCCGCGGTCCGCGCCGACGAACTCGGCCACGTACCCGGTGGCGGGGGCGCCGAGGACGGCGGCGGGGGCGTCGAACTGCTCGATGCGGCCCTGCCCGTAGACGGCGATGCGGTCCCCGAGGCGCACGGCCTCTTCGATGTCGTGGGTGACGAAAAGGACCGTCTTGCGGACCTGGGCCTGGAGCTTCAGGAACTCGTTCTGCAGATGCTCGCGCACGACGGGGTCGACCGCGCCGAAGGGTTCGTCCATCAGCAGCACGGGCGGGTCGGCGGCCAGTGCCCTGGCCACGCCGACGCGCTGGCGTTGGCCGCCCGACAGCTGCTCGGGGTACCGGTCGCCGTACACGGACGGATCGAGGCCCACCAGTTCGAGGAGTTCGGCCGCACGCGCCCGGCCGGCGGACCGCTTGACGCCGAGGAGGCGGGGGACGGTGGCGGTGTTCTCCAGGACCGTCCGGTGCGGGAAGAGGCCGACCTGCTGGATCACATAGCCGATACGGCGGCGCAGTTCGACCGGGTCCGTCCCGGCGATGTCGTGGCCGTCCACGAAGATCTGCCCGCTGCTCGGTTCGATGAGGCGGTTGACCATCTTCATGGTGGTGGTCTTGCCGCAGCCGGACGGTCCGACGAGCGTGACCAGTTCACCCTCCGCGACCTCGAAGGAGAGATCGTCGACGGCCGTGGTGCCGTCCGGGTACCGCTTGGTGACGTGCTCGAACCGGATCATGACTCCCCATTGTGACGGGTGCTGTGTGAAAGCCATGTTGCTGCAATGTGGCGGTCCCGGGGGATTGTCGGTCGCCAGGGTTATGGTCACCAGACATACGTTCGGCGGTTACGGGGGAGGTGGGAGTGGATGAGTACGGGGTGGGCGGGCACGAAGCAGGCGGCGGGGAGCTGCCTCGCGGCGAACGACTGGATCTGCGGCGAGTACTTCCGCTCCCGCAGCCAGGAGTTGACCGACGCGACCGTCCAGCATGTCTGGATCACCGTCGCGTCGGTACTGATCGGGCTCGCGGTGGCCTTCCCGCTGGCGCTGCTGGCCCGTGCCAGGCCGCGGTTCGCGGGACCCGTGCTGGGGCTCACCACCCTGCTCTACACGATCCCCTCGCTGGCCATGTTCTCGCTGCTGCTGCCGTTCTTCGGGCTGTCCGCCGCCCTGGTGGTGACGGGGCTCGTGCTCTACTCCCTCACCATCCTCGTGCGGAACATCATGGCCGGGCTCGAAGCGGTCCCGGCGGAGGCGCGTGAGGCCGCCCGCGGCATGGGATACGGCCCCGCGCGCCTTCTGTGGGAGGTGGAACTGCCGCTGGCCCTGCCGGCCTTGATGGCCGGCATCCGGATCGCGACCGTGTCGACGATCGCGCTGACGACGGTGGGTGCGCTCGTCGGCAAGGGCGGTCTCGGCAATCTGATCGACGACGGCGTGCAGACCACGTTCAAGGCACAGGTGCTCACCGCGTCCGTGCTGTGCGTGCTGCTGGCGGCCGTCGCCGATCTGCTGCTTCTCGGCGTGCAGCGGCTGCTCACCCCTTGGACCCGCGTGCGGACGGCGGAGGCGAAGGTCTGATGAGTGTGGTCTCGGGTGCGTGGACCTGGCTCACCACCGGCGCCAACTGGTCCGGGGAGGGCGGTGCCTGGCACCGGCTCGGCGAGCATGTCTACGTCAGCGGTGTCGCTCTCGTCCTCGCCTGTGCGATCGCGCTGCCCGTCGCCCTGTGGCTCGGGCACATCGGCAAGGGCGGCGCACTCGCGGTCAACATCTCCAACGCGGGTCGGGCCGTGCCCGTCTTCGCGGTCCTCGCGCTGTTCATGCTCACGCCGCTGCGCAGCGCCGGCTATGTGCCGACCATCATCGCCCTGGTGCTGTTCGCCGTGCCGCCGCTGCTGACCAACGCGTACGTGGGCATGCGGGAGGTCGACCGTGCCGTGGTGGAGGCCGCGCGGGGGATGGGCATGTCGGGCGGGCAGGTCTTCCTGCGCGTCGAGCTGCCCCTCGCGTACCCGTTGCTGATGACCGGGCTGAGGTCGGCCGCCGTCCAGGTCGTGGCGACGGCCACGATCGCCTCGATGGTCGGCCAGGGGGGCCTCGGCCGCATCATCACCGCCGGGTTCAACACCTACAACACACCGCAGGTGGTCGCGGGCGCGCTGCTCGCGGCCCTGCTGGCCCTCGTCGTGGAAGGGGTTCTGGTGGCCGCCGACCGGCTGCTGAGTCCCTTGCGCAGGACCGTGCCGTCGTCCGGCTGACGGCACGCGCCGACCTGCTTGTGTCACCAATTCGCTTCCCATGTCGCTGTGGACGGAGAACCTGATGATCAAGACCTCACGCATCGCCGGTGCGGTACTCGGTGTGGTGGCCCTGACGGGTTCCCTTGCCGCGTGCGGCGGTGAATCCCTCGAGCAGGAGAGCGCCGGCACGTCACCGGGGGCCGGCTCGGGGAAGAAGGGCACCCTGGTCGTCGGGGCCGCGGCCTTCACCGAGTCGAAGGTCCTCGCAGAGCTGTACGCCCAGCTGCTCGGCGACGCCGGCTACAAGACGTCGATCACCACCGTGAAGAACCGCGAGCTGTACGAACCGTCCCTGGAGAAGGGCGAGATCGACGTCGTACCGGAATACGCGGCGACCCTCGCCGAATTCCTCAACGCGAAGGTCAACGGACCCAAGGCACCGGAGGAGAAGCCCGTCGCGTCGGGTGATGTCACCTCGACCGTTCAGGAGCTCACGAAGCTCGCGGAGCCGCTCGGACTGAAGGTGCTGCCCGTCGGCGAAGCCGTCGACCAGAACGCCTTCGCCGTCACGAAGGAATTCGCCGAGAAGAACAAACTGAAGACACTCAGCGATCTCGGCAGGTCGAAGCGACCGGTGAAGATCGCGGCCGGCGACGAGTGCGAGGTGCGGCCCTTCTGCGCACCGGGTCTGAAGAAGACCTACGGCATCGACGTCACGGGCATCGACCCGAAGGGCGTGGGGACCCCGCAGGCCAAGCAGGCCGTCAAGGACGGTGAGGACGACATGGTGCTCACCTACACCACCGACGGCACGCTCGAGAGCTACGGCCTGGTCCTCCTGGAGGACGACAAGAAGCTTCAGAACGCGGACAACATTCTCCCGGTCGTCAATGCGAAGGACGCCGGCGGCGCGGAGATCGCCGATGTCCTCGCCGGGCTGACCAAGGCCCTGACCACCGAGGATCTCGCAGAGTTGAACCGCAAGGTGGACTCGGAACGCGCGAAGCCCGCGGACGTCGCGAAGGCATATCTGGAGTCGGAGGGACTGCTGCGGAAGTAGCGGTCGCCGGGCCCGGCATTCTCTCCGAGAGATTTGCCGGGCCGACGCCCCATTCAGTGCCTACGCACGGTAAATTTCAGGCCATGCCACGAGGACGCCACCGCCATTCCCCGCCCCTGCACAAGCTGCTGCCTCCCTCGGCGGTCGCCGGAGCGTCGGTTCTGTGCGCCGCCGGCGCGTGGTTCGTCGGCGATGCCGTGGCGCTCCGTGTGCTGGTCGCCGCCGCGGCGGCCGCCGCCGTCACCGGTGCCGTCCTCATGCGTAGTTGGGACCGCGCGGCCGGACGCAGGGTCGCGGAGCTGACCCGCGGCCGGGCCGGCGACCAGTGGAAGTTCGAGGAACGCATCGCGGAGCTCGAGACGGACGTCGAGGAGTCCCGCGAGCTGCGGTTGAAGCTCGACGCGAAGCTGCGCGCCAAGCGGGTCGAGCTCGCCGCGCTGCGGGGCGAGCACGCGGCGCTGCTGCGGCGGTACGCGAACGCGGAGACGGAGCGGGCCAGCGCCCTCGAGGGCCGCAGGCAGCTCGCGATCGAGGCGGCGGCACCGGCGAAGGCACTGCTGCCCGCCGGTTCCACGCCGACGCCCTCGACGTTTCTGCGTGCGGCCAGGGCGCTGGAGGACCTGTCCCGCAACGCCGCGGCGCAGGAGGCCAGACACACGGCCGAGGAAGCACGCCGACGGGACCTCGCGGAGCGTTCCCGTGAGGCGGACGAGCCGCAGGGGAAGCACGCGGCGGGCGCCGGGGCCGAGCAGACCGTACGCCCGTCGTCCGCCCTCCCCGCACGCCGGACCGTTCCTGCCGCCGCAGCGATCGTCCCGTACGGTCAGCAGCGCTCCCGCGTGAAGCGCCCTGAGGGCGGCTTCGACTTCTTCGGCACGGGCAGCGCGGCGAACGGCGGCACGGGCGACGGGACTTCCCACGAGGCCGCGTCCGTTGCCGAGGCCGGCGACGGCGTCAAGGCCGTCGAGGGCGCCGCCGCACTGAGGGCCCTCGAGGCGTCCGGCACGCAGAAGGCGATCGAAGCGGTCCAGCACGAGGACCTGGCGGACGTCGTGGGTGAAGAGGCCCTCGCGGCCCAGCGCATCAGCGGCCCCCGCGCGGTCGGCAAGGTCATCGACCTGACCGCGCACGACGAGACGGAGCAGCTGGACGTCGCCGGGCTGCGCAACGCCGTCTCCTGATCGCGGCGGGCGCTACTTGTCGATGTCGCCGACGACGAAGAACAGCGACCCGAGGATGGCGACCATGTCGGCGACCAGCGTCCCGGGCAGCAGCACCGTGAGCGCCTGGATGTTGTTGTAGGACGCCGAGCGGAGCTTGAGCCGGTAAGGGGTCTTCTCGCCCTTGGAGACCAGGTAGTAGCCGTTGATGCCGAGCGGGTTCTCGGTCCAGGCGTACGTGTGGCCCTCGGGCGCCTTGAGGACCTTCGGCAGCCGCTGGTTGATCGGACCCGGGGGCAGGTCGGCGATCCGGTCGAGGCAGGCGTCCGCCAGGTCCAGCGCGTTGTGCGTCTGCTCGAGGAGCACCTCGAAGCGGGCCAGGCAGTCGCCCTCCTGCCGGGTCACCACCCGCAGCGTGTCCTGCAGTTCGGGGTAGGCGAGGTAGGGCTCGTCCCGGCGCAGGTCGAAGTCCACACCGGAGGCGCGGGCGATGGGACCGCTGACGCCGAAGGCGTGGACGGCGTCCGCGGAGAGCACTCCCACGCCACGCGTCCGGCCGCGGAAGATCTCGTTGCCGAGGACGAGGCGGTCGTACACGTCCATGCGGGAGCGGACGTCCGCGACCGCGTGCCGGGCACGGCCGAGCCAGCCGGCGGGCAGGTCCTCCTTGAGGCCGCCGACCCGGTTGAACATGTAGTGCATCCTGCCGCCGGAGATCTCCTCCATCACGGTCTGCAGCTCTTCACGCTCGCGGAACGCGTGGAACACCGGCGTGATGCCGCCCAGCTCCAGGGGATAGGAGCCGAGGAACATCAGGTGGTTGAGGACCCGGTTCAGCTCGGCGAGGAGCGTACGGGACCACACGGCGCGCTCCGGGACCTCCATACCGAGCATCCGCTCCACGGCCATGACGACGCCGAGCTCGTTGGAGAACGCGGACAGCCAGTCGTGCCGGTTGGCGAGCACCACGATCTGCCGGTAGTCGCGGGCCTCGAAGAGCTTCTCCGCGCCGCGGTGCATATAGCCGACGATCGGTTCGGCCTCCCGGATGCGCTCGCCGTCGAGCACCAGACGAAGACGCAGCACGCCGTGGGTGGAGGGGTGCTGGGGCCCGATGTTGAGCACCATGTCGGTGTTCTCCGCCGCACCGCCGATGCCGACCGTCGTCTCCGTCATGCCGACCAGTCTCTCAGAGGCCGTCCCACCCGCTGCATGAGCCAGGTGAAGTCGCCGAGGCCGCCCTTCGCGGTCAGCTCCGCCGCCTCCCCGGCCCGGGACAGGGCGCGCACATAGCCCGCGGGGTCCGACGACGCCAGGGCGAGCGGCGGCCGCTCCCCGCTCACGCCCAGTCTCCGAAGCGCCTCCCGCTGGCCGACCAGCTCGGCGCCCCCCGGCGCGGCGCACGCGTCCAGCGCCACATGGGCCGTGATGTCACAGCTTCCGTCCGGCACGGGGCGCACCTCGCGGCCGTCGCGGAAACCGGTCAGCGTGCCGAACGGCGGCCGGGCCCCTGCGGTGTGCGCGTAGTCCACGGCGACCGCGAGACCCGACGCCAAAGAGCCGGCCGCCGTCGCCCACGCCTCGTCCCGTGGCCGGCCGATCTCCGCACGCGTTCCCGGTTCGCCGAGCGGCCACCAGCGGGCGAGCCAGTCGGCGTCCGCCCCGGTGACCTCGTCGCCGAGCCGCTCCTCGCCGTCCTCGCGTACCAGCACGCGGCGGATTACCCCGTCCGCGTCCACCTCGGCGACGTCCACGGGAACGTTGTCGAGCCACTCGTTCGCGAACAGCAGCCCGTCCAGACCCTGGGGGAACTCCGCGGTCCACTCGATACGCGGGTCGAGGTCCGCGGGCCGGTCCGCCCGCTCGACGGCGTACGCGCGGACCGACAGGCCGGGCGGCAGCGCGGCGAGCACACCGGTCAGCAGTTCACCGCGGCCCGCCCCGACGTCGATCAGCGCCGGCTCCTCGAGCCCCAGCGACCCGGCCGTCGAAGTCAGCAGCTCGGCCACCGCGGCGGCGAACAGCCCGGACGCGTGGACCGAGGTACGGAAATGGCCCGCCGGACCCTCCGGCCGCCGGTAGAACCCCCCCGGCCCGTACAGCGCGGTCTCCGCCGCGTCCCGCCAGCCGCGCCAATCGCCGGTCTCATACGTCACGGGCACCAGTCTCCACCTTGCGGAGTACGCCTCCGCTCCCCGGATCGCCCCTCCGGTTGACCCCTGCACCTATCTGCCTTCCCTACTCTGGGTTACGTGCAGCGCCTCTACGACTTCATCCGCAGACACCCGACGGGCGTCGACACCTTCTGGGCCGTCGCGCTCTTCGGATTCGCCATGCTGTGGGTGGTCGAGGTGCCGGACGGTGCCGGCCGCACCGTCGCGGCCGCCGTCATCGTCACGGCACTGAGCCTGGTCGTGGCGATGCGCCGGCGGATGCCCGAACACATGCTGGTCCTCGCCGCGCTGGCGGGCGTCGCGCAGCTCGTGCTCGACGTCGGCGTCAACCCGGCGGACTTCGCGATGATGGTCATCATCTACACGGTCGCGGCGGTCGGCTCGCCCCGGTGGGCCTCGCGGCTGGCCCTGATCGGCGGTCTGTCCGCGGCGTCGCTGGCGCAGATCCGCTGGCCGGAGGAGGCGTCCGCGGTCTCCGAGCGGATCTTCATCACCGTCGTCATGAGCCTGCCGTTCGTCCTGGCCTGGGTCCTCGGCGACTCCATACGCACCCGGCGCGCCTACTTCGACCAGCTCGAGGAGCGCGCCACCCGCCTGGAGAAGGAACGCGAGGCGCAGGCCAAGGTCGCGGTGGCGGCCGAGCGTGCCAGGATCGCCCGCGAGCTCCACGACGTCGTCGCCCACAACGTGTCCGTGATGGTCGTGCAGGCCGACGGCGCCGCCTATGTACTGGACGCCGCCCCCGACCAGGCCAAGCAGGCGCTCGAGACCATCTCGAGCACCGGCCGCCAGGCGCTCGCGGAGATGCGCCGGCTGCTCGGCGTGCTGCGTACCGGCGACGGGCCGGAGAGCGGCGAGTACGTCCCCCAGCCCGACGTGAAGCAGATCGAGGAACTGGTCGAGCACGTCCGCCGGGCGGGCCTGACCGTGGACTTCAAGGTCGAGGGAACGCCGCGGCCGCTGCCCAGCGGTGTCGAGCTCACCGCCTACCGGATCGTGCAGGAAGCACTCACCAACACCCGTAAGCACGGCGGCCCGGACGCCGGCGCCAGCGTCCGGCTCGTCTACTTCGACGACGGGCTCGGACTGCTCGTCGAGGACGACGGCCGCGGCGCCTCGCACGAGCTGTACGAGGACGGCGGCGCGGACGGCCGCGGCCACGGCCTCATCGGCATGCGGGAGCGCGTCGGTATGGTCGGCGGCACCCTGGACGCCGGACCCCGGCCCGGCGGAGGCTTCCGTATCAGTGCGCTGCTGCCGCTCAAGCCCGCCCACTAGTGCCCACAGAACCGAGGGACGGAACCCACATGTCCATCCGCGTGATGCTCGTCGACGACCAGGTGCTGCTGCGCACCGGCTTCCGCATGGTGCTTGCCGCCCAGCCGGACATGGAGGTCGTCGCGGAGGCAGGGGACGGCGCGGAGGCGATCGAGAACCTGCGGTCGACCGCCGTCGACGTCGTGCTGATGGACGTACGCATGCCGAGGCTCGACGGGGTGGAGGCGACGCGGCGCATCTGCGCGGAGCCGGACGCCCCCAAGGTGCTGATCCTGACCACCTTCGACCTCGACGAGTACGCCTTCTCGGGGCTGAAGGCCGGCGCCAGCGGTTTCATGCTCAAGGACGTGCCGCCCGGCGAACTGCTCGGCGCGATCCGTTCCGTGCACAGCGGTGACGCGGTCGTGGCGCCGTCGACGACGCGGCGGCTGCTGGACCGCTTCTCCCCGATGCTGCCGAGCGCCGGCCCGGAGCCGCGGCAGAAGGAGCTGGCCAGGCTGACGGAGCGGGAGCGGGAAGTGATGATGCTCGTCGCCCAGGGCCTGTCCAACGGGGAGATCGCGGGCCGCCTGGTGCTCTCGGAGGCCACCGTCAAGACACACGTCGGCCGCATCCTGACCAAGCTCGGCCTCCGTGACCGCGTGCAGGTCGTGGTGCTGGCCTACGAGACCGGGCTGGTCCGGGCCGGCGGCGGGGCGGGCTGACCGGTCGGCGCACCGGCGGCTGCGCGCCTCGTGGGCTTGCGCATGGGCTCCCGCGGTCAGCGCAGCACCGTCTCGAGGAAGTCGCTCCCGAGCCGCGCCACGGCCGTCACGTCCAGTTGGTGGAGCACGTAACGGCCGCGCCTGCGGGTGGAGATCAACTTGGCCTTCTTCAGCACGGCCAGGTGGCGGGAGACCTCGGGTGCGCTGATGCCGAGGGAGTCCGCGAGCTCGCTGGTCGTGTACGCGGCCCGGCCGAGGTTGCGGGACAGCCGCATCCGCATCGGGTGCGCGAGCGCGTCCATACGGAGCTTCAGCAGCTCCACGGAGGCGGCGCCCGGCAGTTCGGGCGCCCCGATCGGGTACTGGATCACCGGCTGCCAGCCGGGCGCGTGCACCACCATCAGATGCGGCCAGCCGAAGCTGGACGGCAGCAGGGTGAGCCCCGCGCCGAACACCGGGTCGGTGGCGCTGGTCCGCCCGTCCGCGAGCTTGTCGGCACTGATCACGGTGCCGCCCTCGTCGAGCGACAGCGCCGGGGAGACGGCGCGCAGCGCCTCCGCGAGGCCCTTGCGGCGCATCAGCTCGGTCTTGTGGCGGGCGTCGGCGGCGAGCTGGGTCGAGACGCGTCCCCAGGTGTCCGCGAAGAAGGCGTCGTCGCAGTCCTCGAAGAGCCGCCGCAGCCAGGCGCGTACGGACGCCGGGTCGGCCAGCAGCCGCCGTGTGAAGTCCAGTTGGCGGGGCCCGCGGTTGGCCGCCAGATCGAGCGCGTGCGCCCGTCGTGAGGCGTCGACGAGCGGGGACGGGGCGCCGGTCGAGTACGTGCCGGCGCAGGTGAACTCGAGCGCCGACGACACGAACCGCTCGTCGTCGAGCCGGTCGAGCAGGTCCAGCTCCTCCTTGAGGCTCGCGCCGATCCGTCCGGGCTGCGCCGGCAGCCCGGCGAAGGGCAGGAAGATGTCCGAGAACGTCGAACGCCACAGGAAGTCGGCCTCGTGCAGCCGGTCGGCGAGGTCCGGCTTGAGACCGGCGGCCGTCGCCGTGGCCCAGCCGTGCAGCCCGGGGTGGTGCCCGGGCTCGGAGAGCGCGTGGAGGGCCACGCCCAGCTCGGCGAGTGGGGAGATGTCGAAGACGATGCGCTCGGGGGCCAGCCCCGTGATGTCGATGGTCACGCTCACGACTCCATGGTGCGGGGCCCCGGGGCGGGCGCAGCCACGTTTGACGTGGCTCGTCAATCGACGCGACGCGCGTCGGACGGCGGGAGCAGCGTGGAGCCATGAACGCGATCCAGCAGCACATGCTCGACCTGTACCGGGCCGCGCGGACCGACACCGCGCCGCCGCCGCGCCCCGGCGACCACGACCTGCGGACGCTCCGCGAGGCCCGGGGCCACCGCCGCTTCCGCGCGGTGATCGCGGGCCGGCGCATCGGCGTCCGGGCCGCCGCTGCCCGCCGCCCGCAGGCAGATGACTGCCGGGCGTCCCCTGACCCCGGCTGATGCCCGCCGGGCCCCGGTCGCCGGGCCACGGCCGCCCGGCACCGGGCGGCCGGCACCGGTCAGGCGATCACGCGACACGCCCGCCGGGCGGCCATGAAGCGCACCCGCCGGGCCGTCACGCGGAGGCGGGCGCGGACCCCGGGAGGCGGCGTACGAACTCAGACACCGCCTCCGCCACGTCCTGCGGCGTCCACCCGAGGCCCTCGGACGCGACCGTCATCTCGGTGACCGAGACCCCCGGCGGGCAGCCTTCCGAGAACCAGCGGCGGAAGAGCGTCACGCCCGTCTCCTCCGCCTGCGTCAGCGCCGCCTCGTTCAGCACGTCCTTGTCGTACGGCAGCCAGACCTGGAACTGGTGCGTGTGCGGAACGGGCGGGTGGATCCGCGACCAGGGGACGGCAGACTCGCGCAGCGCGTCCGTGAGCGCCGCGGCGACGACTTTCGCGTGGGCCACGTACGACGGCAGCCGGGGCAGCTCCCGCTCGAGGCCCAGCAGCGCCGACAGCGCGGCCGGGTACTGCTGGAACAACTGGCCCCCGTACCGGTGCCGCCAGGCCCGCGCCTCGTCGATCAGCGGCGCCGGTCCGGCGAGCACCGCCCCCGACATGCCGTCCAGCGACTTGTAGAACGACACGTACACGCTGTCCGCCAGGGACGCGATCTCGTCCAGCGGGCGGCCGAAGTGAGGGGCGCACTCCCACAGACGCGCGCCGTCGAAGTGCACCACCGCATCACGTTCCCGCGCCGCCTCGACGACGGCCACCAGCTCGTCCCAGGTGGGCAGCACGAAGCCGGCGTCCCGCAGGGGAAGTTCGAGCATCAGCGCGCCGAAGGGCTCGTCGCACTCGCGCACCTCGTCGGCCGTCGGCAGCCGGGGCTCCGTCGTCGGGTGGACCGTACGCAGGCCGCTCACCACGGAGAAGGCGGAGCGTTCGTGCACCTCCGGATGCGCCTGGGGGTGCAGCGCGACCGTCGCGTTCCCGGTGCGCGCCGCCCAGCAGCGCAGCGCCACCTGCTGCGCCATCGTGCCGGTCGGGAAGAACGCTGCGGCCGGGAATCCGAGCAGCGCGGCCGTACGCCGCTCCAGCTCCGCCACGACCCCGTTCCCGTACACGTCGGTCCAGTCGTCCAGGTCGTGCACCTCGCCCGCGGCCTCCGCCAGCGCGGCGAGGCGCTCGCCGATCCGCCGGTCGGCGGAGACACGCGACAGCACGCGGTCCGACGCGCGCCACGCGGCGAGGCGGCGACGCCGCTCGTCCTGCCCGTCCTGCCCGTTCTGTCCGTCCGGGCCGTCCGGCTCGGTCCGGTGGTCCAGGTCGTCCGGCTCCGACTGCTTGCCGTACTCGTTCGTTCCGTTCGTGTCCGTCACGGTCCGATCATCGCCCACAGCCTGTGGACAACTGCGGGGGTGCCGGAAACGCTGGCGTAGCATCGTGGACGAGAAATCGTCCGGTACCCGTGCGGACTGGAACGGAAGGCACCGCCGCGTGAATCCCACAGCACCACAGGAACCGCTCGACCCGCGGGACCGCCCCGCCCGACTGACCGTCGGCGTGGTCGGAGCGGGACGGGTAGGGCCCGCGCTCGCCGCGTCCCTGCAACTCGCCGGTCATCGGCCGGTCGCCGCATCGGGAGTCTCCGACGCCTCAGTCCGCCGGGCCGCCGCCATGCTCCCCGACGTCCCGCTGGTGGCGCCCGCGGAGGTGCTGGCCCGCGCGGAGCTGGTGCTGCTGACCGTCCCGGACGACGCGCTCCCCGGCCTGGTGGAAGGTCTCGTCGAGACCGGCGCCGTGCGGCCCGGGCAGCTGCTCGTGCACACTTCCGGCCGGTACGGCACCAAGGTGCTCGAGCCCGCCCTGCGGGCCGGGGCGCTGCCGCTGGCCCTGCACCCCGCGATGACCTTCACCGGCACGGCGGTCGACGTGCAGCGACTGGCCGGCTGCTCGTTCGGCGTGACCGCGCCCGAGGAGCTGCGGCTGGCCGCGGAGGCTCTGGTCATCGAGATGGGCGGCGAGCCCGAGTGGATCGAGGAGCAGAACCGCCCGCTCTACCACGCGGCCCTCGCGCTCGGCGCGAACCACCTCGTCACGCTGGTCGCCCAGTCGATGGAGCTGCTGCGCGCCGCGGGCGTCGGCGCCCCCGACCGGATGCTCGGCCCCCTCCTCGGCGCCGCCCTGGACAACGCCCTGCGTTCCGGTGACGCCGCCCTGACCGGGCCGGTCGCCAGGGGTGACGCGGGCACCGTCGCCGCGCACGTCGCCGAGCTGCGCAAACACGCTCCCGCCGCCGTCGCCGGCTATCTGGCGATGGCCCGTACGACCGCCGACCGCGCACTCGCGCACGGCATGCTCAAGCCGGAGCTCGCGGAGGACCTGCTGGGCGTGCTGGCCGAGGGGGACCTGCGATGAGCCACGCCTTCGAGCTCGTACCGACCAGGGAGGACCTGCGGTACGTGGTGGAGCACCACGCCGTCCCCGGCCGCACCGCCGTCGTGATGACCATGGGCGCCCTCCACCAGGGACACGCCTCCTTGATCCGTACCGCCCGGGAGCGCGTCGGCCCCAAGGGCTTCGTCATCGTCACTGTCTTCGTCAACCCCCTCCAGTTCGGCGCGGGCGAGGACCTCGACCGCTACCCGCGCACCCTCGACGCCGACCTCCGGACGGCCGAAGAGGCGGGCGCCGACGTGGTGTTCGCCCCGTCCGTCGACGAGGTCTACCCGGGCGGGCAGCCGCAGGTCCGCATCACGGCCGGCCCCATGGGGGAGCGGCTCGAAGGCCGGACCCGCCCCGGCCACTTCGACGGCATGCTCACCGTCGTCGCCAAGCTTCTGCATCTCACCGGCCCCGACGTGGCGTTGTTCGGGCAGAAGGACGCCCAGCAGCTGGCCCTGATCCGCCGGATGGTGCGCGACCTGAACTTCCCGGTCGAGATCGTCGGCGTGCCCACCGTCCGCGAGGAGGACGGCCTCGCGCTGTCCAGCCGCAACCGCTACCTGTCCGCGAGCGAGCGACGGACCGCACTCGCCCTCTCCCGCGCCCTGTTCGCTGCGGCCGACCGGCTCGCCGCCCAGCAGGCCCTGCACGCCAGGGCGGAAGCGGTGCCGGCCGCGCCCACCCGGGCCGCCGCGCTCTCCAAGCTCGGCGAGGCCCGCGCGGCGGCGGACGCGCACGCGGTCGCCCAGGCATGGCCGCCCGTCGGCGCCGACGCCGTGCGGGCCGCGGCCCGGACCGTCCTGGACGAGGCGGCCAAGGCGAAACCACCGCTGGCGCTGGACTACGTGGCACTCGTCGACCCGGCGACCTTCGAGGAGGTGCCCGACGACCACAGGGGCGAGGCGGTCCTCGCCGTCGCGGCCAAGGTCGGCTCGACCCGCCTCATCGACAACATCCCCCTGGACTTCGGGACCGCGCATCCCGGGACCGCCCTGACCGACGGAGCCGCCAAGTGACCGGAATACGGCTGACAGCCCCCGCCCCGGGCTGGGCCATCGACGCGGACGTCGTCGTGGTCGGCTCGGGTGTCGCCGGACTCACGGCGGCCCTGCGCTGCGCAGCGGCCGGTCTGGACACGGTCGTCGTCACAAAGGCCCGTCTCGACGACGGCTCCACCCGCTGGGCGCAGGGCGGCATCGCCGCGGCGCTCGGTGACGGCGACACCCCGGAACAGCACCTGGAGGACACCCTGGTGGCGGGCGCCGGCCTGTGTGACGAGGCGGCGGTGCGGGCCCTCGTCACCGAGGGGCCCGACGCCGTGCGCCGGTTGATCGCCACCGGCGCGCACTTCGACACCGACCCGGCCTCCGGCGAGATCGAGCTGACCCGTGAGGGCGGCCACCACCGGCGCCGCATCGCCCACGCCGGCGGTGACGCGACCGGCGCGGAGATCTCCCGCGCCCTGGTCGACGCGGTCCGTGACCAGGGGCTGCGGACCATCGAGAACGCCCTGGTCCTCGACCTGCTCACCGACGCGGACGGGCGGACGGCCGGCATCACGCTGCACGTCATGGGCGAGGGCCAGCACGACGGCGTGGGCGCGGTCCACGCCCCGACGGTCGTGCTCGCCACCGGCGGCATGGGCCAGGTCTTCTCCGCGACCACCAACCCCGCTGTCTCCACCGGCGACGGCGTGGCGCTCGCGCTCCGCGCCGGCGCGGAGGTCTCGGACATCGAGTTCGTGCAGTTCCACCCGACGGTGCTGTTCCTCGGCGCGGACAGCGAGGGCCAGCAGCCGCTCGTCTCCGAGGCGGTACGCGGCGAAGGCGCCCACCTGGTCGACGCGGCCGGCGTCCGCTTCATGGTCGGACAGCACGAACTGGCCGAGCTCGCCCCGCGCGACATCGTCGCCAAGGGCATCATGCGCCGCATGCAGCAGCAGGGCGCCGACCATATGCTCCTGGACGCACGCCACTTCGGCGCCGAGATGTGGGAGCAGCGCTTCCCCACGATCCTCGCCGCCTGCCGGGCCCACGGCTTCGACCCGGTGACCGAGCCGATCCCGGTCGCTCCCGCCGCCCACTACGCGTCCGGCGGCGTACGCACCGACCTGCAGGGCCGCACCACCGTCCCGGGCCTCTACGCCTGCGGCGAGGTCGCCTGCACCGGCGTCCACGGCGCCAACCGGCTCGCGTCCAACTCGCTGCTCGAAGGGCTCGTCTTCGCGGAGCGCATCGCCGCCGACATCGCCGCCAGGCGGCCCTGGCCGGCCGTCGCGCCCGCCGCGCCCCGGGAGCCGTCCCTGCTGCCGCTCATCGCCCCCGAGGAGCGCGCGGAGATCCAGCGGATCATGTCCCACGGCGCGGGCGTGCTGCGTTCGGCGGCGTCGCTCGCCGCCGCGGCCGCCGCCCTCGAGTCGGTGTATGTGACCGCCGTGCAGGAGCGCGCAGGCTCCGGAAAGACCGCGGAGCCCGGCGTCGAGTCGTGGGAGACCTCGAACCTCCTGTGCGTGGCCCGAGTACTGACCGCGGCGGCCCTGGAGCGCGAGGAGACCCGCGGCTGCCACTGGCGCGAGGACCGTCCCGAGCGCGACGACGCCGAGTGGCGCCGCCATCTCGTCGTACGGCTCGCGCCGGACCGCCGGCTCGTCGTCCGGCACACCGACGGGACCGCCTTCCCGTCCACCGATACCTTGTCCGTCCCCGACGCACCCAGGGAGCCGTAACCGTGAGCACGCCCGATGAACGCCCGAGCCCCGTGGACGTACCGCTGATCCAGATCGGCGCCCCGGCCGGCGGCGGCTGCGGGGACGACTGCGGCTGCGCCGATGAGGTGTACGAGTGCGGTCTGGACCCGGCGCTCGCCACGCTCCTCGCCGAGGCCGGGCTCGACCCCGTCCAGGTCGAGGACATCGCGCACCTGGCCATCGAGGAGGACCTGGACGGCGGCGTCGACGTGACGAGCGTCGCGACGGTCCCCCAGGACGCCGTCGCCACCGGCGACTTCACCGCCCGTGAGGCGGGCACGGTCGCCGGTCTGCGGGTCGCGGAGGCGATCCTGTCGATCGTCTGCACCACCGAGTTCGAGGTGGAGCGGCACGTCGAGGACGGCGACCGCGTCGAGGCGGGACAGAAGCTCCTGTCCGTCACCGCGGGCACCCGCGACCTGCTGACCGGCGAGCGCAGCGCACTCAACATCCTGTGCCGTCTCTCCGGCATCGCCACGGCCACCCGCGCCTGGGCCGACGTCCTCGAGGGCACCAAGGCGAAGGTCCGCGACACCCGCAAGACCACGGCCGGCCTGCGCGCCCTGGAGAAGTACGCCGTGCGTTGCGGCGGTGGCGTCAACCACCGCATGTCGCTGTCCGACGCCGCGCTGGTCAAGGACAACCACGTGGTGGCGGCCGGCGGCGTCGCGGCGGCCTTCAAGGCCGTGCGGGACCGCTTCCCTGACCTGCCGATCGAGGTCGAGGTGGACACCCTCGACCAGGTGCGCGAGGTCCTGGACGCGGGCGCCGATCTGATCCTGCTCGACAACTTCACCCCGGCCGAGACGGCGGAGGCGGTCACGCTGGTCGCGGGCCGCGCGGTCCTGGAGTCCTCCGGCCGGCTCGCGCTCGACAACGCCCGCGCGTACGCCGAGACCGGCGTGGACTACCTCGCGGTGGGCGCCCTCACGCACTCCTCGCCGATCCTCGACATCGGCCTCGACCTCCGTGAGGTCGAGAGCTGATGCTGCTCACCATCGACGTCGGCAACACCCACACCGTCCTGGGCCTGTTCGACGGCGAGGAGATCGTCGAGCACTGGCGCATCTCCACCGACTCACGGCGCACCGCCGACGAGCTCGCCGTCCTGCTCCAGGGCCTGATGGGCATGCACCCGCTGCTCGGCGACGAACTCGGCGACGGCATCGAGGGCATCGCGATCTGCTCCACGGTCCCCTCGGTGCTGCACGAGCTCCGCGAGGTGACCCGCCGCTACTACGGCGACGTCCCGGCGGTCCTGGTGGAGCCTGGCATCAAGACCGGCGTGCCGATCCTGATGGACAACCCGAAGGAGGTCGGCGCGGACCGCATCATCAACGCGGTCGCCGCGGTGGACCTCTACGGCGGCCCCGCGATCGTCGTCGACTTCGGCACGGCGACGACGTTCGACGCGGTCAGCGCGCGGGGCGAGTACACCGGCGGTGTGATCGCTCCCGGCATCGAGATCTCCGTCGAGGCGCTCGGCGTCAAGGGCGCGCAGCTGCGCAAGATCGAGCTGGCCCGCCCGCGGAGCGTGATCGGCAAGAACACCGTGGAGGCCATGCAGTCCGGCATCGTCTACGGCTTCGCGGGCCAGGTGGACGGCGTCGTCCAGCGGATGAAGCGCGAGCTGGCGGAGGACCCGGACGACGTCACGGTGATCGCGACGGGCGGTCTCGCCCCGATGGTCCTCGGCGAGGCGACGGCGATCGACGAGCACGAGCCGTGGCTGACGCTGATCGGTCTTCGCCTGGTCTACGAGCGCAACGTCTCCCGCATGTGACGCCCAGGGGCGCCGGGGTTTTTGGCGCCCCTGCCCGGGGCCGAGGCCGCTGACGGTCGGCGCCCGCTCGTACGGGGCCGCGGCGTGACCCGCACCGGGCCCGTCAACGCCTCCGGCTTCGCCCGTCAACGCCTCCGGCTTCGCTCCACGCCGCGCCCACGTTCGGGCGTTAAGAGGATTTTGTCCATTTAGCACGTATCGTCCAAGGCATGCCCACGCCATACGGATCCCGTGGCGGCATGGCGTTCGGTGCGGACGAGCTGCGTGTGCTCCGACGCGCCCTCGCCGTCGCCCTTCACCCCGTCCCCTTGGCCGACGACGACGTCCGGGAATGTCTGCGCCTGGCCGACTCCGTCGACGAGGCGGTCCGCGAGGCAGGCCGGCTGCGTGCGTTCCTCGTCGCCGACCTCGCCCGCTACCGCGACGCCTTGCCCGGCACGGCCACCAGCTACCTGGAGCGCCTCCAGGACGCCCTCGCCGCCGGTTACGACCCCCGCCCGGACGATCTGGCGGCTCTGCGCGCCCTACGCGGCAATCCGGCCGCCGCGGCCGTGCTGCGGCGCTGTCAGGGCCTGGCGGAGCAGTCGGTGCGCGACCGGCTCGCCGGCCGCACGGTCCACGTCCCGGCGCCCGCCCAGGAGCCCCGGCGTGCCCGGCTCCTCGCCCTCCCCGGCGGCCGCGCCGCCGACGCGCCGAAGCCCAAGCCGCAACCGCAGCCACAGCCGAAGCAGCCCGCGCCGGACGAGCGCCCTGTTCCCAAGCCCTCCGAGGTGTTCCCGCCGCGCCGTAAGCCCGTGCCCCCACCGGAGCAGTGGGCCGTCGGCTAGTTACCCTGGACGGCATGGACTACGTTTCCGCGCTTGTGCCGCCCGTGGTGATGGCTGTGTTCTTCATCGGCCTGGTCGTGACGATCGTCAAGAGCCAGGGCGGTCCGAACAAGGCCAAGGAGGACGCCGCCGTGGACGCGGCGCTGTCCCGGGCGGAGTCAAGTCCGCAGGCCGGACGCGACAACTGAGAGCCGTCCCCGACGGTCGAGGACGCACGGCGGAATTCCCGCCGTGCGTCCTTTTTGTCACGTCAAAGGGCGGTTGACCCTGGATCTCCCACTATGGTGGTGGTGTGCCCCGCCAATTGGGAGAGCTCGAAGACGCCGTCATGACACGGATCTGGCAATGGAACCGGCCGGTGACGGTCAGGGAAGTCCTGGAAGACCTCCAGAAGGAACGGTCCATCGCCTACACCACCGTCATGACGGTAATGGACAATCTCCATCAGAAGGGCTGGGTCCGCCGGGAAGTCGAGGGCCGGGCCTATCGATATAGAGCGGTCTCCACCCGCGCCGCCTACGCAGCCGCACTGATGAACGAAGCCTGGTCCAAGAGCGACAACCCCGCGGCGGCTCTTGTCGCCTTCTTCGGCATGATGTCCCCCGAGCAGCGTGAGTCGCTGCAAGCCGCAGTGCGTCTCGTTCAGGGCAACGAGGCCGCCGAGGAGCCCGGAGCCGCGGAGCGATAGCGTCGGCCCATGCCTTATGCCGCAGCAAATGCCTTCACCGTCCGGCGCGCGAGGACCGGCGATGTGCCGGACGTGCGCCGGCTCGTGGACCCGTACGTCGGGGAAGGCATCCTGCTCGACAAAGCGACGGTGACCCTTTACGAAGCCATCCAGGAGTTCTGGGTCGCCGAACGCGACGAGGACGGCCTGGTTGTCGGGTGCGGCGCTCTCCATGTCATGTGGGAGGACCTCGCGGAAGTGCGCACTCTCGCCGTCGACCCGGCCTTCAAGGGCCACGGCATCGGACACCAGGTTCTCGAGAAGCTGGTGGCCACCGCGCGCCGGCTCGGAGTGCGCAGAGTTTTCTGCCTCACCTTCGAAGTGGACTTCTTCGGTAAGCACGGCTTCGTCGAGATCGGGGAGACTCAGACACCCGTCGACACCGATGTCTACGCCGAGCTCCTGCGTTCCTATGACGAGGGTGTCGCGGAGTTCCTCGGTCTCGAACGAGTGAAGCCGAACACCTTGGGCAACAGTCGGATGCTTCTGCACCTGTGATCGCCACTAGAGCGCCGGATCCCTATGTCCGAATCGCGCACGTTTCCCGCGTTCTCGGGGTTCTGAACCTCTGTCAAGGGTTTGTGTTTTCCAAGGAAAAGCGGTTTCCTTTCCGCGTACTGCATTTTCGATGAAAGGAAATCCCGGTGGCACAGAAGGTTCAGGTCCTTCTTGTCGACGACCTCGACGGCGGCGAGGCGGACGAGACGGTGACGTTCGCACTGGACGGCAAGACCTACGAGATCGACCTCACCACCGCCAATGCGGACAAGCTCCGGGGTCTGCTCGAGCCGTACACGAAGAACGGCCGGCGTACCGGTGGCCGTGCGGCGACCGGCCGTGGCAAGGGCCGCGCGACGACCGGCGGCAACAAGGACACCGCCGAGATCCGCGCCTGGGCGAAGGCGAACGGCTTCGAGGTCAACGACCGCGGCCGTGTCCCCGCGACGGTTCGTGAGGCTTACGAGAAGGCCAACGGCTGACTCGTCGCCCGTCGCGTATCCGTACGCGCCGTACGCGTCAGCCGGGCGCGGTGGCACTCGGTGGCCGCCGTGTCCACCAGCCGTACGAGATCGGGGGCATCCCCACTGCCCCCGAGGCCGGCGAGGGCGGGCAGCTGTGCCTCGCGCCCCGGCGCGGGGGGCCGCAGCCACATGGCGGCCGGCCAGGTGCCAGGGCGCCCGGGCGGCGGCGGGGCGGTCATCGCTCCGCCCGTGCCGAGGGCCGTCAGGTCGAGATCGACACCGCCCCATTCCAGCCAGTCGAGCAGTCCCGGCAGCTCCTCCGCGCTTCCCGGAGCGACCAGCAGCCGCATGCGCTGCCCCATGAGGGCGACCGGTCCGGTCCGGGTGACCCGGCGGAGCACCGCCGCTCCGGCGTCCGCCGGCAGGTCGAGCACGTCGAACCGCACCCCCGTCGTGAGCCGCACGGGACTGCCGTCCGTCGCCGCCCAGCCGAGCTCGCTGCGGTACCACTGCGCGGTGCCGCCCTCGAAGGGCGCGCGGGGGGACGGCACGGTGAAGGGCATGTCCCGCAAACTCCGCAGCCGCCGTGAGGGTTACGCACAGTGCCGTCGTCATCGCTCACCGTCGCCGAATGGGGGGCGCGCATGCGCGAGGAACGGCGCAAGGTTGTTCGCCCGTAGCTGAGGGACGGGGTGCACGCTGCATGGACTGTCGGTGGCTGCGGGTAAGACATTCCTAGTGGGGAGGGGCGACACGCTCGCACGGCAGTCTCACGTTCGCCATCGGCGTAGTGGCGGTGGGGGTAACTGCCTGGCCTGCGGGAACATCGTCTCGCACCATCGGGTTGGAGCAGTTGTCGGCGTTCAGGGGTCAGGAGGCCACAGACGGGTGTCGGCAGTTGGAATGAGCGGTCCCCGCTTGCGGGACTAAGCTGCGGAAGGACAGGGAGGGGACCGACCCCTTACTGCCTGACCGCTCTGAGGAGCGATTAACGATGTTCGAGAGGTTCACCGACCGCGCGCGGCGGGTTGTCGTCCTGGCTCAGGAAGAAGCCCGGATGCTCAACCACAACTACATCGGCACCGAGCACATCCTCCTGGGCCTTATCCACGAGGGTGAGGGTGTCGCCGCTAAGGCCCTGGAGAGCCTCGGGATTTCGCTCGAGGCGGTCCGCCAGCAGGTGGAGGAGATCATCGGCCAGGGCCAGCAGGCCCCGTCCGGTCACATCCCCTTCACGCCCCGTGCCAAGAAGGTCCTGGAGCTGTCGCTCCGCGAGGCTCTTCAGCTGGGCCACAACTACATCGGCACCGAGCACATCCTGCTCGGCCTGATCCGCGAGGGTGAGGGCGTCGCCGCCCAGGTCCTCGTGAAGCTGGGCGCCGATCTCAACCGGGTGCGGCAGCAGGTCATCCAGCTGCTCTCCGGATACCAGGGCAAGGAGGCCGCCACGGCAGGCGGCCCGGCCGAGGGCACGCCTTCGACCTCCCTCGTCCTCGACCAGTTCGGCCGGAATCTCACCCAGGCCGCTCGTGAGTCCAAGCTCGACCCGGTCATCGGGCGCGAGAAGGAGATCGAGCGGGTCATGCAGGTGCTGTCCCGCCGTACCAAGAACAACCCGGTCCTCATCGGCGAGCCCGGCGTCGGTAAGACGGCGGTCGTCGAGGGCCTGGCGCAGGCCATCGTCAAGGGCGAGGTGCCCGAGACCCTCAAGGACAAGCACCTCTACACCCTGGACCTCGGCGCGCTGGTCGCCGGCTCCCGCTACCGCGGTGACTTCGAGGAGCGCCTGAAGAAGGTCCTCAAGGAGATCCGCACCCGCGGCGACATCATCCTGTTCATCGACGAGCTCCACACCCTGGTGGGTGCGGGCGCCGCCGAGGGCGCGATCGACGCCGCGAGCATCCTCAAGCCGATGCTGGCGCGAGGTGAGCTGCAGACCATCGGCGCCACCACGCTCGACGAGTACCGCAAGCACCTGGAGAAGGACGCAGCGCTCGAGCGCCGCTTCCAGCCCATCCAGGTCGCGGAGCCGTCGCTGCCGCACACCATCGAGATCCTCAAGGGTCTGCGCGACCGTTACGAGGCCCACCACAGGGTCTCCATCACGGACGAGGCGCTGGTCCAGGCCGCCACCCTGGCCGACCGGTACATCTCGGACCGCTTCCTGCCGGACAAGGCGATCGACCTGATCGACGAGGCCGGCTCCCGGATGCGTATCCGCCGGATGACCGCGCCGCCGGACCTGCGCGAGTTCGACGAGAAGATCGCCGGTGTCCGCCGCGACAAGGAGTCCGCGATCGACTCCCAGGACTTCGAGAAGGCAGCTTCGCTCCGCGACAAGGAGAAGCAGCTGCTGGCGGCGAAGGCCAAGCGGGAGAAGGAGTGGAAGGCCGGTGACATGGACGTCGTCGCCGAGGTCGACGGCGAGCTGATCGCCGAGGTCCTCGCGACCGCCACCGGCATCCCGGTCTTCAAGCTGACCGAGGAGGAGTCCTCGCGTCTGCTGCGCATGGAGGACGAGCTCCACAAGCGCGTCATCGGGCAGAAGGACGCCATCAAGGCCCTCTCGCAGGCCATCCGCCGTACGCGAGCCGGTCTGAAGGACCCGAAGCGCCCCGGTGGCTCGTTCATCTTCGCCGGCCCGTCCGGCGTGGGTAAGACCGAGCTCTCCAAGACGCTCGCCGAATTCCTCTTCGGCGACGAGGACGCGCTGATCTCCCTCGACATGTCGGAGTTCAGCGAGAAGCACACGGTTTCCCGTCTCTTCGGTTCGCCCCCCGGATACGTGGGCTACGAAGAGGGCGGCCAGCTCACCGAGAAGGTGCGCCGGAAGCCGTTCTCCGTCGTCCTCTTCGACGAGGTCGAGAAGGCCCACCCCGATATCTTCAATTCCCTTCTGCAGATCCTGGAGGACGGTCGTCTGACCGACTCCCAGGGCCGCGTCGTGGACTTCAAGAACACGGTCATCATCATGACGACCAACCTCGGGACCCGGGACATCTCCAAGGGCTTCAACCTGGGCTTCGCCGCCCAGGGCGACGTCAAGTCGAACTACGACCGGATGAAGGTCAAGGTCAACGAAGAGCTGAAGCAGCACTTCCGGCCCGAGTTCCTCAACCGTGTCGACGACACGGTCGTCTTCCACCAGCTCACCGAGGAAGACATCATCCAGATCGTCGACCTCATGATCGCCAAGGTGGACGAGCGTCTGAAGGACCGCGACATGGGCCTCGAGCTCAGCGCCACGGCCAAGTCGCTCCTTGCCAAGAAGGGCTACGACCCCGTCCTGGGCGCCCGGCCGCTGCGCCGGACGATCCAGCGCGAGATCGAGGACATCCTGTCGGAGAAGATCCTCTTCGGCGAGCTGCGCCCCGGTCACATCGTGGTCGTGGACACCGAGGGCGAGGGTGAGGAGAAGAAGTTCACCTTCCGCGGCGAGGAGAAGTCGGCTCTGCCCGACGTCCCGCCGATCGAGCAGGCGGCCGGTGGCACCGGTCCGAACCTGTCGAAGGACGCGTAACGGCCCTGTCGGCCGGCTGACGTGACGGGGCGGGCCCCGGACCCACAAGGTCCGGGGCCCGCCCCTTTCGCGTGCCGCGACGTGCCGTGGTGTCTGTGCCCGCCTGCTGTTACCGGCGGAACAGGGCCCGCCCGCTGTCGCCTGCGGGCCCTGACAGGGTCAGCAGGAGGCGGGCTTGCGCCAGGAGCATTCCAGCGAGGCCTCGGGCTCCGCGGTGCGGGCGCGTGAGGGCGACGCGGGCACGATCGTGCCCGCGGCCGTGTCCGAGGACGCCAGGGTGACGACGACCGCGTCCTCGATGCTCTTCACCGAGGAGGCGAGGTAGTTGTTGAGGACGACGCTGTAGACGAGCTGGCGTCCCGCGGCGTCGGTGACGTATCCCGACAGCGCGGAGGCGCCCGTCAGCGAACCGGTCTTGCCCCGGGCGTTGAGCGCGGCCGGGGTGCCGCACATGCGGGAACGCAGCGTGCCGCCCACGGCGCGGTCGGGGGCGCAGGCCACGGGCAGGGACGCGTACCAGTCGGCGAACCAGGGGGCGTCGCGGACCGAGAGCAGCAGGCTCGCGAGCTCCGCCGCCGGGAACATGTTCATCCGGGAGAGTCCGGAGCCGTCCGCCTGGCGGAGTGTGGAGGTCCTGACGCCCTCTTTCTCCAGTTGGGCGCCGATCGCGGCGAGGCCCGCGTCCCAGGTGCCCTGGCCGGACGCCCGGTGCCCCATCTCCTTGGTGAGCGCCTCCGCGTGCATGTTGTTCGAGAGCTTCATGAACGGGTGCATCAGTTCGCTGAGCGGCATGGAGCGGTGCGAGGCGAGGGTGCGCGCCCCGGCGGGGGTCGGTCGGCCCAGGCGGGGAGTGCCCGAGAGCCGTACGCCGTGCTCGGTGAGTGCGTCGGCGAACACGGCGGCCGCGTAGCCGGTCGGTTCCCAGACCGCGATCCACTCCTTGGCGGTTGCCGCGCCGACCGGGACGTCACCGCTGATCGTGAGCCTGTTCGTGCCGTGCTCCCGGGAGACGGCCAGGGTGTCCGGTCGGCCCGTCTCGACCGTGGTGGCGCTGACGTCGAGGCGTACGTAGTCGGTGGGCGGGGTCAGCTTCACCCGGGGACGCTCCCCCGGCCGGGCACCCGGAGCGACCTCGACGACGACGGTGCCCGAGTCGTAGTCGGTGTCGGGCGCGAGGGTGAGCGCCGAGATCTGTGCGGAGTAGTAGGCGGACTCGTCGTCGGCCGCCCAGGACCGGCCAAGACGCTGGTCGTCGAAGCGGGTGTCGTCGGCGACGAGGTGTCCGGTGACGCGCTTGATGCCGGACGCCGCGACGTCCGCCGCGAGGCGTCGGTAGTCGGCCGCGAGCAGGGTGGGATCGCCGCTGCCCCGCAGATACAGGTCGCCGGTGAGAGTGGCGCCCTGGCGGCGGCCGGTGGTCAGCACGTCGGTGCTGAAGCGGTGGTCCGGGCCGAGCACGGCCATGGCGGCGGCGGAGGTGGCGAGCTTCGTGTTGGAGGCGGGCATCAGACGGTCGCCGCTGTCGCGCTGGTAGAGACGCTCACCGGTGGCGGCGTCGGCGACCACGACGCTCACGGCGCCACCGTCCGTCCTGGGGTCCGCGAGGACCTTGTCGAGGGCACCCTTGAGGCCGGTGTCGGACGGACCGGCCCCGGCCGGCGAGCTCCAGGTGAGCGTGCAGGCGAGGCCGGCGGCGAGCGGCCAGATCCATGCGCGGCGCAGCGCGCGGTGACGGATACGAACCACGGGTCTACTCATGGCACACGAGGATCCCGGAAGCGGATCCTTCCCGGAAGGACGCGCGGCGGGACTTCCAGGCGGTGAAGAGGCCGAATTCAGTGGTCCCGGTCACCACGCGGCCCCTTTTCCGGTGTGGTCCGGAGCACTTTCCGACGGCTGTCGTGCGTGGCCTGGCTCACGATTCCGGGCCCCCCGAAGGGGCCCCTCCGTGACAAGGCGCACAGGCGTTTTGGGTGCTACTAGGTGGATTAGTGATCGGAATATCCGTTTTGCCCCCCACTGGGGGTGCGGCCTGTCCGGGACCTTCGGCCCTCCGGCCCGCAGGCCGGGCCGGAGGGGGCCCGTCCTGGGGCCCCGTGGCCAGGACGTGCGGTTAAACCGGTCGGTCCCGGGCATAAGAGGCCCCATTTTCGGGCGGTGTGGTGCGGCTCGGGCGGGCGTCAAGAGCCGTATTTCCGTGGATGCCACTACGACGCAATGTCGTAGTTGGGGGGTTTGAGGCGACTTGGGAGCACGGGTTACCAATGTGGAGCCAGCCCGGTGCGAATGCGTCGGGTCCATTCATGCCCGGAGGTTCTCCCGTATGTCGAAGCGCACCATGATCCACCAGCTCCGCCCGTCCGTGCTCCGTACCCGTGGTGCTGTCGTGGCCGCCGGAATGGGTGCCGTGATGGTCGTCGGAGCCGGTGCGGGTGTCGCCTCCGCCGACGCGGGCAAGGCGGCCAAGCCGGCCGTCGTGGACGCCGCCTCTGCCGTCGCCGCCCAGGCCGACGCCCAGGCGAACGCCGCGAAGGCGAAGGCCGCCAAGAAGACCGCCAAGAAGAAGCCCGCCAAGAAGGCCCCGGCGTGGGTCAAGCCGGTCAACAAGTACACGCTGACCGCGAGCTTCGCGCAGGGTGGTGCCATGTGGTCCGCCAAGCACTCCGGCCAGGACTTCGCTGTGCCGATCGGCACGCCGGTCAAGGCGGCCGGCGCCGGTACCGTCGTCAAGGCGGGCCCGAACGGCGGCGGCGACGGCCCCGCCTACGGCAACGCCATCGTGATCAAGCACAACAACGGCAAGTACTCCCAGTACGCCCACCTGTCGAAGATCAACGTGAACGTGGGCGCGAAGGTGAAGACCGGCCAGAACATCGCCAAGTCCGGCAACACCGGTAACTCGTCCGGCCCGCACCTGCACTTCGAGATCCGCACGACGCCGAACTACGGCTCGGCGCTCAACCCGATGTCGTTCCTGCGCGCCGCCGGCGTCAACCTGTGACGCACGCCTGAGCCTGCTCCGTCGCACAGCGCCGGGTGATCAGAAGGCCCCGCCCGAATCCGGGCGGGGCCTTCGTGCGCCCGGCGTCCGGCAGGGGCTCAGCCGCGGCGCTTCAGCCGGGGCCGCTTCAGCCTCTTCGGCCGCTCCGGCTCCCGGTCCGCTTCCGGTGTCAGCACAGGGAAGCTCCCGGTGTTCGTCGGCGCGTGCTCGGGCAGCCAGAGCACCGCGATCGCCCCACCGGAGGCCCCCAGCGGCGTCGCGCCCTCCGGCGCGGCGTTGCGGAACGTCAGCCTCGCCCCGAGCACCCGGGCCTGACCGGCCGCGATCGTGAGGCCCAGACCGTGCCCCGTACCCGCACGGTCGCTGGCGCCCGTGCGGAACCGGCTCGGTCCCTCCCGCAGCACCGACTCCGGGAAACCGGGACCGTGGTCCCGCACCCGCACCACCCGGCCCTCGACGGTGACCTCGATCGGGCCCTTGCCGTACTTGGCCGCGTTGGTGAGCAGATTGCCCAGGATGCGCTCGAGGCGACGGGGGTCGGTGCTCACCCAGGAGTTGTGCACCACCCGGACCTCCGCCTCGGGATGGAACACGGCGACCCTGCGCCCGACGAACTCGCCCAGCTGGATCTCCTGGAGCTCGGCCCGCTCGGAGGCGCTGTCGAGCCTGGCCACCTCCAGCACGTCCTCCACCAGCGTCCGCATGGCCTGCGCCCGGTCACGTACGAGCTCGGTCGGGCGCCCGGGCGGCAGCAGCTCGGCCGCCGTGAGCAGCCCCGTGACCGGTGTGCGCAGCTCGTGCGCGATGTCCGCGGTCACCCGGCGCTCCGCCTCGATCCGTTCGTTGAGGGCGTCGGTGAGCGCGTCGACGGCCCGCGCCAGATCGTCGGTCTCGTCGCGCACGACGCCGCCGATCGCGTCCCGCACCCGGACCTCGTGGTTGCCCTGGGCGACATGGCCGGCCGCGGCGGCCGCCTTGCGCAGCCGGCGCGAGAGCTGCCCGCCGATCAGGACGCCCAGCGCGGAACCGCCCAGCACGACCGAGACGGAACCGATGATCAGTGCCCGGTCCAGGTCCTGCATGATCTCGGCGCTGCGCCCGGCGAACTCGGTGTGCAGGGAGAGCACGTCACCGCCCGCCAGGGGCACGGCGGCCCAGATCTCGGGCGTCCCGTCGTGGCCCTCGTCGATGTACGAGCCGCGCCGCTTCTCCCGCATCAGCCGCTGGAGCGCGTCCGGCAGCGCGGGGTCGTTGATCTTGCTGTTGAAGCGCGGGTCCTTGTTCTTGGACGACTCGTACCAGCGCTGCGCCAGCAGGACCCGGTCCATCTGGACGTCGCGGGCGTTGTCGAGCATGGAGACCCGGGCGGCGTTGTGCACGACCAGGCTGAGCGCCATGGCGATCAGCGCGCCGACCGCGGCGATCGCGATGCTGATCTTCCAGCGGACGCCGGTGCGCAGGACGAGACGCCTCATGCGGTGGGACTCTCCTCGGCGAAAGGTGCTTCGGCTCTCATACGGCGGGCCTCATGCCTTGAGCTTGTAGCCGAAGCCGCGGACCGTCTCGATCCGGTCCTGGCCGATCTTGGTGCGCAGACGCTGGACATGGACGTCCACGACCCGGGTGTCGCCGCCCCAGCCGTAGTCCCAGACCCGGTCCAGCAGCTTGTCGCGCGAGAGCACCGTGCCGGGGGCGGACGAGAACTCCAGCAGCAGCCGCATCTCGGTCGGCGTCAGCGACACCGGCTCGCCGGCCCTGCGCACCTCCATGCCCTCGGTGTCGACCTCGAGGTCACCGAAGGTCAGCGCGCCGCCCTGCTCCTGCCGTCCCGCGGGGCCGCGGTCGCCCGCCGGGCCGCTCGCATGGCCGAAGCGGCGCAGCACGGCACGGATGCGGGCGACGAGCACAGCGCCGTCGAAGGGCTTGGTGACGTAGTCGTCCGCACCGGCCTCCAGGCCGAGCACCACGTCGATCGAGTCGGCGCGCGCCGAGAGCATGATCACGGGAACGGTCGACTCGTCGCGGATGCGCCGGCACAGGCTCACCCCGTCGAGGCCGGGCACCATCACGTCCAGCAGCGCGATGTCGGGCCGGTCCGCCCGGAACGCCTCGAGGCCCAGCAGCCCGTCGGGCACAGCGGTGACCGCGAAGCCGTCGCGCTCCAGGGCGAGCTGCGTGGCCTCGCGGATGACATCGTCGTCCTCGACGAACAGGACATGGGTCTCGGCCATCCGGCGCTCTCTCAGTTCTCTCAGTTGCGGCTCGGCGCGGGTGCCTCGGAGGCGACCACCTCGCCCTCGCCGACCGCCCTGCTGAATTCGTTGCGCACCCAGAACTCCCGGGTGAACTTGCCCGCCGACCAGCGGTAGGTGCTCACTTCCTCGCCGGACGGCTCCGCCACCGGATCGTCCTTGGCGTACACCTGCTTGGTCACCACCAGATCGCCCCGGTCGACCGCCGCGTAGACCGCGGGCTCCTCGACGGAGAACACGTTCTCGTAGGTCTTTCCGGACTCCCGGTACACATACGTGCCCATGCCGACCGCGTCACCGCAGGTCAGCACGTTGACGATGACGTCGGGCGTGTCGTTTCCGGTGAGTACCGCGTACGAGGTGTCGACGGGGTACGAGTCCTTCGCGCACGGCCGCAGATCCGCCTTGACCCGGGGACTGACCTTCGGGTCTGCCATCAGCAGCTTGACGGCGTCCACCGACTCCGTGAAATGTCCCGCGTCACCGGCGGACGGCACCGGGGCGGCCCTGCTCGCGGCCTCGGAAGGTGCCGCGCCCTCGTCCTCCACACCCGTGCCCCCGGTGGAACAGCCGGCCGCGAACAGCGCCGCGGCGACGAGCCCGGCCGTCGCCGTTCCGCTCGCCGCCATGGCCCTGCTGCTGCCCTTGCGTCTCAGGCCGCGCACCGCTCCCGCTCCCGTCCGTCATGCCGATCGGCACGCCGCGCCTCGTACCGCTCCAGGGTGCGGGCGTCCAGCTCCCGTGCCTCGAGCTCCTGGCGGAGCCGGGCGAGCGCCCGGTGCAGCGTGCTCTTCACCGTACCGGCCGACATTCCGAGCGCGGCGGCGGTCTCCTCGGTGCTCATCTGCTCCCAGTGCCGCAGCACCACGACGCTGCGCTGCTTCGGCGCGAGCACCTTGAGCACGTCCATCAGCAGGGCGCGGTCCGCGCGCTGCTCGCTGCCGTCCTCGACGCTGGCGTCGGGCAGCTGCTCGGTGGGGACCTCCTCGAGCTTGCGGGCCCGCCACCACTCGGTGCGCGTATTGATCATCACGCGGCGAAGGTACGCGTCGGCGAGCGACTTGTCCGCGATTCCGTCCCACCGGCCGTAGGTGCGCACGAGCGCGGTCTGGAGGAGGTCCTGTGCGTCGACCGGGTCGGGGACGAGGCGGCGGGCGCTGCGCAGCAGCGCCTCCTGCCTGGTGCGTACGTACTCCTCGAATGCGAGCACCTCGCCGTGCGCCATTCCAACCGCCTCCGTCCCCGTGACCAAGCTCTGCGTGCTTTGCCGTTCTTGTGTTTCTCCTGCGTCACAAGAAGCTACGGAGGCGTTGTCACGGCACTGTGCGGAGGAGCCGTCGGAGGGCGCACGGCCATCCATCGGTTGTGTAACAGCGAATGTTTCAGAGGTGGGGTGGGTGGGGTAAAGATCTTGGCCCTGCGCCCGCGTCAGGTCAGCGGGAGGCGGTAATGACCGTTCTCCAGCGGCTCGACCAGTCCGTCGGCGACCAGCCCGTCCAGGGCACGGCCCCGCTGCATCGGCTCGTGCCAGACCGCGTCCAGCGCCGACTGGGGCACCGGTGCCACGGCCTCGCGCAGCACCGCGAGCAGCTTGCCGCGGACCTGCCGGTCCGTGCCGGCGTACGTCTGGCCGCGTCGAGCGGGCCCCACGTGCGCCGGCTTGCCGGCCAGCCGCCAGGCACACTGCCGCGCAATCGGGCAGCGCGCGCAGTCCTCGTTCTTGGCGGTGCACACCAGCGCGCCCAGCTCCATCGAGGCCGCCGCCCAGCGGGCCGCGGTCCGCTCATCCTCCGGGAGCAGCATGCGGGCCAGCTTGCGCTCGGCCGCCGTCGTCGCGTTCGGCGGGTACTGAATGCCGGTCGCGGCGCGGGCGAACACCCGCCGGACGTTGGTGTCCAGGACGGCGTGCCGCTGCCCGTACGCGAAGGAGGCCACGGCCGCCGCCGTGTACTCGCCGATCCCCGGCAACGCGAGCAGCTGCGCGTGGTCGGTCGGGACCTCGCCGCCGTGCCGCTCCGTTATCGCCTGCGCGGCACCGTGCAGGCGCAGGGCACGCCTGGGGTAGCCGAGCCGGCCCCAGGCTCGGACGGCTTCACCGGGGGCCTCCTTGGCCAGGTCGGCGGGGCGCGGCCAGCGGGCCAGCCACTGCTCGTACACGGGCAGGACCCGGTTCACCGGGGTCTGCTGCAACATGAACTCGCTCACCATCACGCCCCATGCGCCTGCATCGGGGCGACGCCAGGGCAGGTCACGGGCGTGCTGGTCGAACCAGGCGATGACGGGGGTGTGGAGCGAGGCGGGGTCGACGGCTTCGGGCGTCTGGGTTTCGTGAGTGACAGTCATGGCACACCGATCCTGGCACGTCCGCCGGTGTGCACGCCGCATAGACGGGCTCCGGCAAGCCCACGGGGCGTGTCCGCCGACGGCCGCGGGGATGCGGCGGACGGCGGGTCCCAGGTGTGCCGCCGCGTGCTGCCCGGGCGGGCATGGAGCCGTCGGCCGCGCTCCTTCGCCCCTGGGGAGCAGGGCCGCTCCCCAGAGGCGAAGGAGCCCCCGAAAGTGTCAGGCGCGGGGTTCGTACGCCTGCGGCGTGGGCGCCGGCGCCGGTGCCTGTCCGGGGCCGGCGAACCAGACCACGAGCGGTGTACGGCTCATCCGCATGGTGCCCAGCAGCGCCGCCGCCGCACGGACCAGCACCAGCGTGAACACCGTCGCGACGAGCGCGCCGACGACGAGTCCCACCAGCACGTCATGCGGGTAGTGCACACCGACGAAGACCCGGGAGAACGCCATCAGCAGAGCCATCGGCACCGTGAACAGCGCGATGCGCGGCCACGCCAGGGCCAGGGCGACGGCCGCCGCGCCCGCGATCGCGGCGTGGTTGCTGGGGAACGACCAGTCGCCGGTCGGGGGGCAGGGCACCAGTGCCGCCGCCGCGTCCGCGACCGTGCGGCACGGGCGCTCCTCGTCCACGACCGACTTGAGGGACTCGCTGACGACGTAGCCGGCGGCCGTCGCGAGCGGTGCGAGTACCGCGAGGGCGACGGCCCGGTTGTCGCCGGCCCGCGACCGCCACCAGGCCACGACGAACAGCACCCCGAAGAGCAACAGCCCCGCCTCCGTCCAGAGTTCGGCGAGGTGCTGCACCCAGGAAGGAGTCGTGTGGGCGAAGTCGATGATGTCCCGGTAGAGATCGCGGGTGATGCTGCTGTCCATGGTCAGGGACCGTACCTTCCCGGCGGAGGCGGTCACCCGGGGCCATCGGTCAGGGCCACCCCCGACGAAAGTAACGTCCTTGCGGGGCAGGGCCCGTGATGATGATCGGGAGAGTTCGGAAGTATGGCGGCGGGTACGGCGGGAGTTGGGCCGGATCTCTCGTAGAGTTTGAGCCGTGGGATCTCTGCGCAATCCGATCGGGCCGCTCCCCTCCTCCATCTACTGGCGACGGAGGGCAGTCGCGGCGTCGCTGGTTGCGCTCATCGCCGTACTGATCGTCTGGGTGGTCTCTTCGGTGGGAGAGGGCGGCGGCAGCAGCGACGACAAGGGCGCCGGGGGCACGTCTCCCGCTCCCTCGATCACGCCGGGGCCCGGCCAGTCGGGACCCGCGATCAGCGAACAGCCGGGCGGACGTGACGAATCGGACGCCGGCGCGGACAACGGCGGGAACGGTTCCGGTAGTTCGAGCGGTTCCAGCGGCACCGGTGACTCCTCGGGCGGTGCTTCAGGCGGAGCGACGAACGGCACGACCGGCGGCTCGGCCGACGGCGGCACGGACGGTGGCGGCGCCGGCGGTACGGCCGGCGGGGGCTCGGCCGGCCGCCCCGTACCGGCGGGCTCGACGCTCCCCGACTGCGCCCCGGGATCACTGAAGTTGACGCTGCGCAGTGCGAAGGTCGCCTACGAGCCGGGGGAGAACCCGTCGTTCCGGCTCGTCGTCTCCAACTCCTCCGCGACGACGTGCAAGGCCGACTTCGGCCCGAAGTCGGCCGTGTTCACCGTCACCGACGCCGAGGACGAGTCCGTGTGGTCCACCAAGGACTGCCCGCGCCCGGCCGGGAGCCGGCTGCTCCAGGTCCCGGCGAACTCCACGATCACGCACACCGTGGAGTGGGACCGCAAGCGGAGCGCGCCGCAGTGCGCGACCCCGCCGGCGGGCGCCGTGGGCCCGGGCACCTACCTGGTGGAGGCGACGTTCCCTGGCGCGACGGTGCTGCCGGCCTCGTTCCGTCTCGACAAGGTCTGAGTCCAGGGCTTCCCCCGGGGTAAAGCCGGGCACGACGGCGCCCGGGGGCGCACCGCCGTCCCGGCCTGATCCGGGCGGAAGGACCTAGACGTACCGCTCGAGGATCGAGGACTCCGCGAGCCGCGACAGGCCCTCCCGCACGCTGCGGGCCCGCGCCTCGCCGACGCCGTCCACCGCCTGGAGATCGTCCACGCTCGCCGCGAGCAGCTTCTGGAGCCCGCCGAAGTGCTCGACGAGCCGCTCGATGATCGCGCCCGGCAGCCGCGGCACCTTCGCCAGCAGCCGGTAACCGCGCGGCGAGACCGCCGAGTCGAGGGTCTCCGGCGAACCGCTGTAACCGAGTGCCCTGGCCACGGTGGGCAGTTCGAGCAGCTCGCCGTGGCTGAGCGCGTCCAGCTCCGCGAGTGCCTCCTCCACGGTGCGCGAGCGCTTCGCGGTCGGCTCCGGTACGTAGTCACGCACGACCAGTTCACGCTCCGGCTCGACACCCGCGATCAACTCGTCGAGCTGCAGGGCCAGCAGACGGCCGTCGGTGCCCAGCTCGACCACGTACTCCGCGATCTCCGTCGCGATCCGGCGCACCATCTCCAGACGCTGCGCGACGGCGGTGACGTCGCGGACGGTGACCAGGTCCTCGATCTCGAGGGCCGAGAGTGTGCCCGCGACCTCGTCGAGGCGGAGCTTGTAGCGCTCGAGGGTGGCCAGTGCCTGGTTGGCGCGGGACAGGATGGCCGCCGACTCCTCGAGGACCCGGCGCTCCCCGTCCACGTACAGCGCGATCAGGCGCATCGACTGCGACACGGACACGACCGGGAAGCCGCACTGACGTGAGACCCGGTCCGCGGTGCGGTGCCGGGTGCCCGTCTCCTCCGTGGGGATCGAGGCGTCGGGGACCAGCTGCACACCGGCCCGGTGGATCTTGGAGATGTCCTTGTCGAGGATGAGCGCGCCGTCCAGCTTGCACAGCTCGCGCAACCTGGTGGCGGTGAATTCCACGTCCAGCACGAAACCGCCGGTGCACATCGACTCGACGGTCTTGTCCATGCCGAGAACGATCAGGCCTCCGGTGTTGCCCCGGAGGATGCGCTCCAGTCCGTCGCGCAGGGCGGTGCCCGGTGCGACGGCGCTCAGGGCGGCGCGGATCAGCGCTTCGTTGCCGGAGCCTCCGCCGGACTTTCCGGGTGCTGATGCCCCGTCCTTGGCTGCCACTGCACTCCTCCGGCTCGTACGGGTGGGCGAGACCAGGGCAAAGTCTACCGGCGAGCTTCCGCCTCCCGTGGGGCCTCCGCCCGCTCTCTGCGCGAGCCGCCGCCGGAGGACCCCTGACGGCCTTTCGGCAGCACCCTCAGGGCGTCACCCATGTCGGCGACTTCGGTGACCTTCATACCGGCCGGGATCTTTCCCGGATCGGAGGGGACCAGGGCGTGCGTGAAGCCCAGACGGTGGGCCTCCGCCAGTCTGCGCTGGACGCCCGTGACCCTCCTCACCTCGCCGGCGAGGCCGACCTCGCCGATCGCGACCAGGTTCTTCGGCAAGGGCACGTCGCTCGCCGCCGAGGCCAGGGCGAGCGCGATCGCCAGGTCCGCGGCCGGCTCCGAGAGCTTCACCCCGCCGACCGTGGCGCTGTAGATGTCGCGCTTGCCGAGGGCGGTGATGCGGCCGCGCTGCTCGAGCACGGCCAGCATCATCGACACGCGGGAGGTCTCCAGACCGGACGTGGTGCGCCGGGGGGAGGGGATCTGGGAGTCGACGGTGAGGGCCTGCACCTCGGCGACCAGGGGGCGGCGGCCCTCCAGGGTCACCGTCAGGCAGGTGCCGGGGACCGGCTCGGCGCGGCGGGTCAGGAACAGTCCGGACGGGTCGGCGAGACCGGTGATGCCCTCGTCGTGCAGTTCGAAGCAGCCGACCTCGTCGGTCGCTCCGTACCGGTTCTTCACGCCTCTGACCAGACGCAGCCGGGCGTGCCGGTCGCCTTCGAAGGAGAGCACCACGTCCACCAGGTGCTCGAGCAGCCGGGGACCGGCGATGGCGCCGTCCTTGGTGACGTGGCCGACGAGCAGCGTCGACATGCCGCGCTCCTTGGAGGCGCGGATGAGCGCGCCCGCGACCTCCCTGACCTGAGCCATGCCGCCGGGGGCCCCGTCGATCTCGGGGGACGCCACGGTCTGCACCGAGTCCAGGACCAGCAGGGAGGGCTTGACCGCGTCCAGGTGGCCGAGCACGGCCGACAGGTCGGTCTCCGCGGCGAGGTAGAGGTGGTCGTGCAGCGCCTTGATCCGGTCGGCGCGCAGCCGCACCTGGCTCGCGGACTCCTCTCCGGTCACGTAGAGAGTGCGGTGCTCGTCGCTCGCCGCCTTCGCCGCGACGTCGAGCAGCAGCGTCGACTTGCCGACGCCGGGCTCGCCCGCGAGGAGCACGACGGCGCCAGGGACCAGGCCTCCGCCGAGCACCCGGTCGAGCTCGTCGACGCCGGTGGAGCGGGCGGTCGCCTGCCGGCCGTCGACCTGGCCGATGGGCAGGGCGGCGGTGGACACACGGCCGGCGGCGGTGGTGCGGACGGCGGGTGCGCCGTACTCCTCGACCGTGCCCCACGCCTGGCATTCGGGGCAGCGGCCGAGCCACTTGACGGTCGTCCAGCCGCAGTCGGTGCAGCGGTAGGACGGCCGGTCCTTCGCGGATTTCGTACGGGCAGCCATGCGCAAACCGTAACCGGGACCACCGACAGCGCAGCGACTCGACCGAAAGGGGGATGGCATTCGGCCCCGATTTCACTATCGCTGTCCCCCTTCGAGCGAACTGTTCACCCGTAGGGGTTAAAAGTGCTCAAGGGGTGCGTTGGGGTCGCCGTCCTGCCCCTACGGTCACCGAGTGACGAGCAGCAGGCTGGAATCCCCTACCCACACCACCGGCGCACACCGGGCGCACCGACGCGCCCCCCGTACGTCCCCCGGGCGGCCGCCCGCACGTTACGAGCCGTACCTGGACGGCCTGTTCACCTACTGCCTGTCCGTGCTCTGCGATCACGACGCGGCCACGGCGGTCCTCGGTGACGTACTCGCCATCGCCGAACGCCAGCAGGGGCGCTGCCCCGGCGACACGGCCGAGCGAAAGGCCTGGTTGTACGCGCTCGCACGGTGGGCCTGCCTGCGCCGGCTGACCGAGCAGCGGCGCAGGCGCCAGGGCGCGCACACCGGGCGGCCGGCGCCCCCCGCCGCGGAGGAGCGCGCGGCCGGGGCGAGCCCCGGGACCGCGGAGCGTCATCGCGCCGAACTCGCCCTGCTGGCATGGCCGGAGGCCGCCGGCACCACCCCCGAGCAGCGCGAGGCGCTCGAACTCGCCGTCCGGCACGGGCTCGACGCCGGCCAGGTCGCCTCCGTCCTCGGGACGGAGCCCGCGGCCACGCGCGACCTCCTCGCGGCCGCCGCCTGCGAGGTCGAGCGGACCCGCGCCGCGCTCGCCGTCGTCGAGAAGGGCAACTGCCCCGCGGTCGGCCGGCTCACCGGCGACAACCGCGTGCTGCTCTCCGCGGCGCTGCGCCAGGAACTCGTCCGGCACGTCGACGACTGTCCGCGCTGCCGGCGCGCCGCCGAGCGCGCCGGGGCGGGAGGGCCCTGGCCGGGCTCCGCCGTCACCCCTGCCAGGCTGCCGCTGGTCGAGGCACCGAGGGCGGCCGCCTACATGGCGATGCTGCACGTGCCGAGGGCGCGGGCGGGAGGGCCCCGGTTCGGCCCCCGAGGCTTCCCGCTGGACCCGAAGGACCACGCGGCCCGGCGGGACCGGCTGCGCGCGCGGGCGGTGACGACGACGGTCGTGGCCACCGTCGTGGCCGCTCCGGTGCTCGCCCTGTGGGCGGCGTACCGAGGGGCGCCGCTGACGGGGGAGGCCCGCGGTCCCGTGGCCAGCGCGGACGAGCGGGCGGGCGCCGGCGGCTCGGCCGCCGACCCGTACGACCACTACGAGAACGCGGGCAACGCGAGCACCACGCCGGACCCGAGGTTCACGGCGAACCGCCGCTCGCCCGACGTCTCCGTCGAGGTCGTCAGCGCGGAAAGGATCACGCCGCCGTCCGCCCCGGGCCGGGTGGGGCCCGGCCGGATCACCGTCGAGGCGGAGCCGGCCGGTGACCGCACGCGCATCACGCTCACGGCGTCCGGCGGATCGCCGGTCCACTGGTCGGCGTGGACGGGTGCGTCCTGGCTCTACCTGAGCCGGTCGTCCGGCACGCTGGACCCCGGCGAAACGATCACCCTGTATGTGATCGTCGACCGTTCGCGGGAGCCGGCCGGGCCGTGGCGGGCACGGGTGGGGGTCGATCCGTCCGGGGCGGTCGTCTTCATCCGCGGGCACGGTGACGCGACGAGGCCACCGTCGTCGCCGGCCCCGGACCCGACCCCGCCGTCGAGCCCACCCCCCTCGTCGCCGGACCCGACGCCGCCGTCGAGTCCGCCGCCCTCCGACCCGCCGTCGTCGCCCGCTCCGGACCCGACCCCGTCGGACCCGCCGACGGGTCCGCCCACGGAGCCGGCGACACCTCCGCCGGCGAACTGACGGCCAACGGGCGCAGCCCCGACCGGAACGCGGCCGCCCGCCCCTGTGCCCCTACGGGCGGGCGGCCGCCTTCCGCAACCGGCGTGCGCCGATGCCGCGGCGTTTCTCAGACGGCCGGATCGGCCGGGTGCGGGGCGACCAGGGGGAGCGAGGACGCCAGGCGGGCCTCGCACAGGCCGGCCAGGACGTCGTACGCCGCCTTGCCCATCAGCTCCGTCAGCTCCGGGCGGTACGTCACGTACACCGGCTCGCCGGCGCCGTGCGCGGACGTCGCCGACGTGCACCACCAGTGCAGATCGTGACCGCCGGGGCCCCAGCCGCGGCGGTCGTACTCACCGATGGACACCTGAAGGACCCTTGAGTCGTCGGGTCGGTCGATCCATTCGTACGTGCGCCGCACCGGCAGCTGCCAGCACACGTCCGGCTTGGTCTCCAGCGGCTCGCGGCCCTCGCGCAGCGCCAGGATGTGCAGCGAGCACCCCGCGCCGCCCGCGAAGCCCGGGCGGTTCTGGAAGATGCACGAACCCTCCCAGCGCCGCGTCTGGCGCTCGCCGTCGTCGTCCTTCTGCACCCATCCCGTGCTCGTGCCGACGTCGTGGAACTGCCAGAGGTCCGGCGTGAGACGGGCCACGTGCTCCGCGACGCGCTTCTCGTCGTCCTCGTCGGAGAAGTGCGCCCCCAGCGTGCAGCAGCCGTCGTCCGCGCGCCCCGCCTGGATGCCCTGGCAGCCGCTGCCGAAGATGCAGCTCCAGCGCGAGGTCAGCCAGGTCAGGTCGCAGCGGAAGACCTGTTCGTCGTCGGCCGGGTCGGGGAACTCCACCCAGGCGCGGGCGAAGTCCAGGCCCTTCTCGTCGGTCTCGATCTTCTCCGGAGGGCTGGCTTTGCCCGGCTTCGCCTTTTTCGTCTTTGGCACGGGTCCAGCGTATGCGGGCGGCCGCAGTAGCGTTCCGTCCATGAGACTCGGAGTCCTCGACGTCGGTTCGAACACGGTGCATCTGCTGGCAGTGGATGCCCACCCCGGCGCACGGCCGCTGCCCGCCCACTCGCACAAGGCGGAACTGCGCCTCGCCGAGCTGCTCGACGAGGACGGGGCGATCGGTGACGAAGGCGTCGACCGGCTCATCCACACGATCACCGATGCCCTCGAGGCCGCGGAGGACAAGGGCTGCGAAGAGGTGCTGGCCTTCGCCACCTCCGCGGTGCGCGAGGCCACCAACGCGGACGCCGTGCTGGCCCGGGTGAAGGAAGAGACGGGTGTCGTCCTGACGGTGCTGAGCGGCGAGGAGGAGGCGCGGCTCACCTTCCTCGCCGCCCGCCGTTGGTTCGGCTGGTCCGCCGGGAAGCTGCTCGTCCTCGACATCGGTGGCGGCTCCCTCGAGATCGCGTACGGCATAGACGAGGAGCCCGACGCGGCCGTGTCCCTGCCGCTCGGCGCGGGCCGGCTCACCGCGGGCATGCTGCCCGGCGACCCGCCGGACACGCACGACGTCAAGGCCCTGCGCCGCCATGTGCGGGCCCAGATCGCCCGGGTCGTCGGGGAGTTCAGCCGCTTCGGCAGGCCGGACCACATAGTCGCGACCTCCAAGACCTTCAAGCAGCTCGCCCGGATAACCGGCGCGGCCCGCTCCGCCGAGGGGCTGTACGTGCAGAGGGAACTGAGTCGTAAATCACTGGAGGAGTGGGTCCCCAAGCTGGCGGCCATGACCGTCGAGCAGCGCGCCTGCCTGCCCGGTGTGTCGGAGGGGCGGGCCCGCCAGATCCTCGCGGGAGCCCTGGTGGCGGAGGGTGCGATGGACCTCTTCGGGGCGGACGAACTCGAGATCTGCCCCTGGGCGCTGCGCGAGGGTGTGATCCTCCGCCGCCTGGATCACCTCCCTGCCGACTAGTTCGGCCCCGTACCCTGTTCCCCGTGGCAGAACCAGTCGTGCGTATCCCGGATGCGAAGGTTGTCCTGTCGACGGCTTCCGTCTATCCGGAGTCGACGGCGACAGCCTTCGAGGTCGCCGCACGCCTCGGCTACGACGGGGTCGAGGTCATGGTGTGGACCGATCCCGTGAGCCAGGACATCGAGGCGCTCCGCCGGCTCTCCGACTATCACCGGATGCCGGTCCACGCGGTCCATGCGCCGTGTCTGCTGATCACCCAGCGGGTCTGGTCCACGGATCCGTGGGTGAAGCTCCAGCGGGCGAAGGCGGCGGCGGAGAAGCTCGGCGCGTCGACGGTCGTGGTGCACCCGCCGTTCCGCTGGCAGCGCCAGTACTCACGCGACTTCGTCCGCGGGATCTGGCGGATGGCGGACGAGACGGACGTGCGGTTCGCGGTGGAGAACATGTACCCGTGGCGCTACCGGGACCGCGAGATGCTCGCCTACGCCCCCGACTGGGACGTCACCAAGGACGACTACCGCCACTTCACGATCGACCTGTCGCACACTGCGACCTCCCGCACCGACACCATGGCGATGGTCGACCGCATGGGCGACCGGCTCGGCCATGTGCACCTGGCCGACGGCAAGGGGTCCGCGAAGGACGAGCACCTGGTGCCCGGCCGCGGCGACCAGCCCTGCGCGGAACTGCTGGAGCGGCTCGCGCGCACGGGCTTCGACGGCCATGTCGTCATCGAGGTCAACACCCGTCGCGCCATGTCCGCCGCCGAACGCGAGGCCGATCTCGCGGAGGCGCTGGCCTTCACCCGGCTGCACCTGGCGTCGGCCACCCGCATCTCGTGACGGAGGAACGCAGGCGGCGCGGCCGTCCCGCCCGTAAGGCGGCCGACGAGGGGCCCGGCGCGCGGGAACGCATCCTTCAGGCGGCCCGGGCCGAGTTCGCCGAGCGCGGTTACGACAAGACGACGATGCGCGGGATCGCCAGGGCGGCCGGGGTCGACGCGGCACTCGTCCACCACTACTTCGGCACCAAGGACGACGTCTTCGCCGCCGCGATCGAGGTCTCCTTCGAACCGGCGATGGTGCTTCCGCAGATCCTCGGCCAGGGTCAGGCCGGTATCGGCGAGCGCCTGGCGCGCTACTTCATCGGCATCTGGGAGAACCCGGCGACCCGCGCGCCCCTGCTCGCGATCGTCCGTTCCGCGCTGACCCACGAGGCGGCGGCCAAGGTGCTGCGGGGCTTCGTGCTGCGGCGCCTGCTGGAGCGGGTGGCGGCGGAGCTGGACGTACCGGATCCGCACTTCCGGGCCGAACTCGCCGCCTCCCACATGGTGGGCATCGCCATCCTGCGGTACGTGGTGCAGGTGGAGCCGCTGGCGTCCGTGGACCCGGAGGAGATCGTTCGGATGGTGGCGCCGTCGCTGCAGCGCTATCTGACCGAGGACGTCGACGGCCGACCGACCGAGGACTGAGCCGGGCGTCCCGCATTCCGGACAAGCTGTCCAGATCTTGGAGCGGCGGCGTACGCTCGAGGCAGGTACACCCGTCACGAGGAGCGAGCGACGATGCCCGAGCTGAGGTCCCGCACTGTCACCCACGGCCGCAACATGGCGGGCGCCCGCGCCCTTATGCGGGCGTCGGGCGTAGCGAGCGAGGACATCGGCAAGCCGATCGTCGCCGTCGCCAACTCCTTCACCGAGTTCGTCCCCGGGCACACACATCTGGCCCCGGTGGGCCGGATCGTGTCCGAGGCGATCAAGGCCGCAGGTGCCGTGCCCCGCGAGTTCAACACGATCGCCGTCGACGACGGCATCGCCATGGGCCACGGCGGCATGCTCTACTCGCTGCCCTCCCGTGACCTGATCGCCGACTCGGTCGAGTACATGGTCGAGGCGCACTGCGCGGACGCCCTGATCTGCATCTCCAACTGCGACAAGATCACCCCGGGCATGCTCAACGCCGCCCTGCGGCTGAACATCCCGACCGTCTTCGTCTCCGGCGGCCCGATGGAGTCCGGCCGGGCGACGCTCGTCGACGGCACGGTCCGCACGCTCGACCTGGTCGACGCGATCTCGGACGCGGTCAACGACAAGATCTCGGACGAGGACATCCTCCGTATCGAGGAGAACGCCTGCCCGACCTGCGGCTCCTGTTCGGGCATGTTCACCGCCAACTCGATGAACTGCCTGACCGAGGCCATCGGCCTGTCGCTGCCGGGCAACGGTTCCGTCCTCGCCACCCACACCGCCCGCAAGGCGCTGTACGAGAACGCCGCCGCGACGGTCGTCGACATCACCAAGCGGTACTACGAGCAGGGCGACGAGTCCGTCCTGCCGCGCAACGTCGCCACCTTCGCGGCCTTCGAGAACGCCATGGCCCTCGACATCGCCATGGGCGGCTCGACGAACACGATCCTTCACCTGCTGGCCGCCGCCCAGGAGGCGGGCGTCGAGTTCGGCCTCGACGAGATCGACGCCGTCTCGCGCCGGGTGCCCTGCCTGGCCAAGGTCGCGCCGAACGTCGCCAAGGACCGCACGTACTACATGGAGGACGTCCACCGGGCCGGCGGCATCCCCGCCCTGCTGGGCGAGCTGCACCGCGCCGGCCTGCTGAACGAGGACGTGCACTCCGTGCACAGCCCCTCACTCGCGGACTGGCTCAAGAGCTGGGACGTGCGCGGCGGTTCGCCGTCCGCCGAGGCCGTCGAGCTGTGGCACGCGGCGCCCGGCTGCGTCCGCTCCGCCACGGCCTTCTCCCAGTCCGAGCGCTGGGAGGCGCTGGACGACGACGCTGAGAACGGCTGCATCCGCTCCGCCGAGCACGCGTACTCCAAGGACGGCGGACTCGCGGTGCTGCGCGGCAACCTCGCCGTCGACGGCTGTGTCGTGAAGACCGCCGGTGTGGACGAGTCGATCTGGACCTTCGAGGGCCCGGCCGTGGTCTGCGAGTCCCAGGACGAGGCCGTCGACAAGATCCTCAAGAAGGAGATCACCCACGGTGACGTGGTGGTCATCCGCTACGAGGGTCCCAAGGGCGGCCCCGGCATGCAGGAGATGCTCTACCCGACGTCCTTCCTCAAGGGCCGCGGCCTCGGCAAGACCTGCGCCCTGATCACCGACGGCCGCTTCTCCGGCGGCACCTCGGGCCTGTCGATCGGCCACGCCTCCCCGGAGGCGGCCTCGGGCGGCACGATCGCGCTCGTCGAGGACGGCGACCGCATCCGCATCGACATCCCGGGCCGCACCATCGAACTCCTCGTCGACGACGCCACGCTGGCCTCACGGCGTGAGGCCCTGGGCGGCGTCTACGCCCCCAGGTCGCGGGAACGCAAGGTGTCCGCCGCACTGCGCGCCTACGCCGCGATGGCGACGAGCGCCGACAGGGGCGCCGTCAGGGACGTGTCCAAGCTGGGCTGACCCGCCGCCCGACTGCTTGTGGACCCGGTGCGCTCACCAGCGCGCCGGGTCCTTCGCGTCCACGGCGAAGACCGAGCCGTCCGGGGCGCTGGCGTACACCTTTCCCTTCGCGGCGACGGGTGCGGGCAGCAGCGCGGAGAAGGTCGAACCGTCGTCGGACATCCGCAGGCCCGTCTGGCCGGTGATCCTTCCGATCCGCGCGTCGACGGCGAGCAGCCGCCCGTCGGCGGCGGACAGGTAGACCGCCCGTCCGTCGGTGACCGGGCGCGAAAGGTGGGCGACCCCGGTCTCCAGGCGCCACAGCTCGGGGCCGTCGGCACCGGGACCCGGCCGGGCCGTGTCCACCGCGAAGAGCGAGCCGCCGGAACCGGAGATGTAGACGGTCCTCCCCGCGACCGTCGCCTGCGCCTGGTCGACCGGGACGGTCAGAGGGATGCTGCGCACGGGCCGGCTGTCGGTCGCGGTGTCGATCGTGACGACCGCGCCGGTGAAGCCGTCGGTGCCGGCCGAGAGGAGGAAGAGGACGCCGCCGGAGAGCTGCACCGGCGTCAGCGAACCCGGCAGGCGTTCGGTCCACAGCAGCTCGCCGCTCATCGGACCGACGGCGCTGACAAGGGTGGAGGTCCCGTCGGCCGACGGGGTGGCGGCGAGCGCCGGACCGTCGCCGCCCGGGTCGGACAGCCACTGGGTACCGGGCCCGCCGTGCCGCTTCTGCCAGCGCTCCTCGCCGGTCGTCGCGTCGATCGCCCGCACCGTCCCGGCGTCCGACACCAGCAGGACGGTGTCGCCGACGGCTCGCAGGGTCGGATGACCGGACGCGTCCAGCTCCCGGCGCACCTCGCCCGTCTCGGGGTCGAGCGCCTGGTAGCGGTCACCGTCCGGCGTCACCACATGCAGCAGCCCGCCGGCGGGGTGGGGCACCAGGCCCTCGTCGCTCTGAGCGGCGGCGGCACCGGCCGCCCGCTCCTTCGCCGTCCAGAGGGTCGTGCCGTCGGCCGGGTCCAGCCGGGTGGCCCCGACGCCCGGGGCGGCGCAGTAGAGGGCGTCGCCGTCGCCGGTCGTGCACACCGGGACACCGGAGACGGCGCCGTCCCGCAGCGGGACGTTCCACGGGCGGAAGCGCTGTGCGGCGGAGGGCGTGGTGCGGTCGCCTGCGGGTGAGCCGTCGTCCAGGGCGACGACGGCGGCGGTGCCGGCGGCGGCCAGCACGGCGAACGCGGCCGCGGCGACGGCCCAGCGCCTTCGGGCCCGGCGCGCGGGAGAAGCGGTGGCGGGCGCGTCCGCCGCCTGCTTCGATGCCGGCGGGGCCACAGAACCAGGGTTCTCACAGGGAGCGGGATCGCGCTGCGCCGGTATGTAGGCCTGGGTGTCGTACGCGGAGGACGGCGAGGACGCCCGAAGCGCCACCATCAGTTCGTACGGCGTCGGCCGCGCCTGCGGGTCCTTCGCCAGACAGCGCGCCACGAGCGGTACGAGCTGCTCCGGCACGCCCGCCAGGTCCGGCTCGTTGTGCACGACCTGGTAGGCCACGATGTACGGGCTGTCGGAGTCGAACGGCCCGCGACCCGTCGCCGCGTGGACCAGCACCGCGCCCAGCGCGAACACATCCGCGGCCGGCCCGACCTCGCGCGGCCGCTGGAACTGCTCGGGCGCCATGAACGGCGGTGTGCCGATCAGCTTTCCGGTCTCGGTGCGAAGATCGCTGTCCGTGGGACGCGAGATCCCGAAGTCGATGACTTTCGGTCCGTCCGCGGCCAGCAGCACGTTGCTGGGTTTGAGGTCGCGGTGCACCACGCCGGCCCGGTGGATGTCGCGCAGCGCCTCCGCGAGCCCGGCGCCCGCCCTGACGAGCTCGGCCGAGTTCAGCGGGCCGTTCCGCTTCACCCGGTCGGCGAGTGTCGGGCCCTCGATGAAGAGGGTGGCCATCCAGGGCCGATCGGCGTCCGGGTCGGCGTCGACGACCGGCGCGGTGAAAGCCCCGCTGACCCGTCGGGCGGCGGCGACCTCCTGCCGGAAACGCGCCCTGAACTCCGGGTCGAGGGCGTGCTCGGCATGAATGACCTTGACCGCGAGCCGCAGACCCGAGGCGGAGGTGGCCAGATGGACGACGCCCATCCCCCCGTTGCCCAGCACCGCCTCGAGGCGGTACTGCCCTGCATATTCCGGATGCTCCGCTTCCGGGAACGGCCCGGTGCTGCGCAGCGGTGGCATCTCCCACCCCCGTCTGATGGTGCGCACGCGCGACGCACGGAGCCTAGTCGATGATGCGTGCGATCCAGCCATGGCTTGCTAGCCTGCGCGCGGCGAAACGCCAATCGTCCATGTCAATCATGTCAACGGGGGGAAGTCCGATGGCTCTTGAAGAGGCTCAGAACACAGCGGCCGGGAACGCGGCTGCCGAGGCGGACGCGATCGAGGCCGATTCGGTCGGCACCATGACGGTGAAGCGCTACCCGGTCGCCCCCGGCGTGCGTCTCAATGTGCGCAGCGGGCCGGGGACGAACTACCGGCTGGTCAGGATCCTGCCGTACGGTGCCACCGTCCCGATCAACTGCCAGAAGGCCGGCGAGACCGTCACCGGCACCTACGGCACGAGCAACCTCTGGGACAACATCGCCAACGGCGAGTTCGTGGCGGACGCGTACGTGCAGACCGGCAGCGACGGCTACGTCGCCCGGCGCTGCGCCTGACCCTCCGCCGGCGTACCGGGGATAATCGACCCCGTGAGCGAGCAGAGCGAGAACACCACGGCGAGCGGCGGCGGCCCGGAGCCCGAGCCCATCCGTTTCTTCGGCACGACCTGGGTCGGCCACGACGGGGGGTACGGGCTGCGTCGGGCCGGTGTCGCCGCCGGCTCGCTGATCACCGCCTTCGCGGCCGCCCTGCTCCTGCGCTTGGCATATCAGGGACTGGCCATCGCAGAGGTCGGCAGCTTCGTGAACGTCATCGTCGTCGTGATGTTCGCCGTGTGCAGCGCCATCGCGTTCCGTAAGACCTGGGAGGGCTTCTCCCGCCGGCCCGACGGCTCCCCGTCGGAGGACGCGCTGCGCAGCCTCAAGATGATCGGCTTCATCGGCTCGCTCATCGCGTACGCCCTGCGCTGCCTCGGTGAGGCGCCGGGCGAGAAGCTGCGCCGCGCCGAGTACGAGTCGGCGCTCAGGCAGTACGAGAAGCGTCGCGGCACCCGCTCCGGCAACCCGGCCGCCCGTGGGACGAAGGGCCGCACCAAGCGCCGCTGACGGCGACACGAAATCGAACGCCCGGTCACGCCCCTCAGGGGTGAGGCCGGGCGTTCGTGCTTGACGGCCCCCTGTCGGCGGGAGCATTATTCATCGCATGATGAATTCCTCTGGCGTCGCCGTCCTCGCCCGCGGCCTCACCGTGCTACGAGGAGACCGCACCGTCCTGCGCGGCCTCGACTTCTCGGTCCTGTCCGGCCGTATCACCGGCCTCCTGGGGCCTTCCGGCTGCGGGAAGTCGACGCTGATGCGCGCGGTCGTCGGCACCCAGGCCAAGGTCGGCGGCACCCTCGAGATCCTCGGCCGCCCCGCCGGCGCCGCCGAGCTCCGCTCCCGCATCGGCTACGTCACCCAGGCCCCGTCCGTCTACGACGACCTCACCGTCCGGCAGAACCTCGACTACTTCGCCGCCGTCCTCCTGCCGGGCCGCCGCAACCGCGACGCCCGCCGCGAGTACGTCACGCGAGCCATCGAGGACGTCGACCTCGCCTCGCATGCCGACTCGCTCGCCGGCCGGCTCTCCGGCGGCCAGCGCAGCCGCGTCTCGCTCGCCGTCGCCCTGCTGGGCACCCCCGAGGTGCTCGTCCTCGACGAACCCACCGTCGGCCTCGACCCCGTCCTCCGCCGCGACCTGTGGGACCTCTTCCACCGCCTCGCCGGCGAACGCGGAGCGACGATCCTCGTCTCCTCCCACGTCATGGACGAGGCCGAACGCTGTCACCGCCTCCTCCTCATGCGCGAAGGCGAGATCCTCGCCGAGGACGCCCCGGACGACCTGCGCGTCCGCACCCGCTCGGAAACCGTCGAACAGGCCTTCCTCCACCTCGTGGACGAGGCCGACGCCCTTCAGGAGAGCCGCCGATGAGCTCCCACCCGATCCCCGCCACCGTTCCGCGGCCGGCTTACGCACCTTCCGTGTCCCGCACCCTCGCGACCGCCGCACGGGTCCTGCGGCAGCTCCGCCACGACCCGCGCTCCATCGCCCTGATGCTGCTCGTGCCGTGCGTGATGCTCTTCCTGCTCCGGTTCGTGTTCGACGGCAGCCCCGGCACGTTCGACTCCATCGGCGCCTCGTTGCTGGGCATCTTCCCGCTGATCACCATGTTCCTGGTGACCTCCATCGCCACCCTGCGCGAACGCACCTCCGGCACCCTGGAACGACTCCTCGCCATGCCGCTCGGCAAGGCCGACCTGATCGCCGGCTACGCACTCGCCTTCGGCCTCGTCGCAGTGATCCAGTCCCTGCTGGCCACCGGCCTCGCCCTGTGGGTCCTCGGCCTCGACATCGTCGGCTCGCCCTGGCTGCTGCTCCTCGTCGCGCTGCTCGACGCGTTGCTGGGCACGGCGCTCGGACTGTTCGTCTCCGCCTTCGCCGCCTCCGAGTTCCAGGCGGTCCAGTTCATGCCGGCCGTGATCTTCCCCCAGCTGCTGCTGTGCGGCCTGTTCGCTCCCCGCGACACGATGCAGCCCGTCCTCGAAGCGATCTCCGACGTGCTCCCCATGTCCTACGCCGTCGACGCCATGAGCGAGGTCCTGCGTCATCGCGACGTCACCGGCGACTTCGTGCGGGACGTCCTGGTCGTCGCGGCCTGCGCACTGGTCGTCCTCGCCCTCGGCGCCGCCACCCTGCGCCGCCGCACCGCCTGACCCCGACACCGCGGGGCGCCCGTACCGACACTCGGACGACCACGGCACGACCCCGTCCCCGGTGACAGGATGTGCGCACGTATCCCCACCGGCGAGGTGAACTTCAGCCATGACCCAGACAGTCGCAGTCCTCGGTACGGGCAAGATCGGTGAAGCACTGCTCAGCGGCATGATCCGTGCGGGCTGGCGCCCCGCGGACCTGCTGGTCACCACCCGCCGTACCGACCGCGCCGACGAGCTGCGCACCCGCTACGGCGTCGAGCCCGTCACCAACGCGGAAGCCGCCAAGCGCGCCGACACCCTGATTCTCGCCGTCAAGCCGCAGGACATGGGCAAGCTTCTCGACGAACTCGGCCCGCACATCACCGCGGACCGTCTCGTCATCAGCGCGGCGGCCGGTATCACCACCTCCTTCATCGAGGAGCGCCTGGCCGCGGGCACGCCCGTGGTCCGGGTCATGCCCAACACCCCGGTTCTCGTGGACGAGGGCATGTCCGTGATCTCCGCCGGCAGCCATGCCACGGCCGAACACGTCGCCCACGCCGAGGAGATCTTCGGCGGTGTGGGCAAGACGCTGCGCGTCCCCGAGTCGCAGCAGGACGCGGCGACCGCCCTCTCCGGCTCGGGTCCGGCGTACTTCTACTTCCTCGTCGAGGCCATGACGGACGCGGGAATCCTGCTCGGCATTCCGCGCGCCCAGGCGCACGACCTGATCGTCCAGGCCGCCATCGGCGCGGCCGTGATGCTCAGGGACAGCGGCGAGCACCCGGTGAAACTGCGTGAAGCGGTCACATCGCCGGCCGGCACCACCATCAGCGCCATCCGCGAACTGGAGAACCACGGCGTACGGGCGGCCCTGATCGCCGCACTCGAGGCCGCCCGCGACCGCAGCCGCGAACTGGCCTCCGGCAACGGCTGACCGGCCCCGCCGCGGTTCTCCTGCCGCGTTCCGTCATGCGGCCGGCAGCAGTCCGATCGCCCGGTAGGCGGCGTCCACCGTCGGACGGGCCATGCCCCTGGCCCGCTCCGCTCCCTTCCTGAGCACGTCGTCGACGTGTCCCGGGTCGGCCGCCAGTTCGGCGTGCCGCTCCCTGATCGGCCTCAGCACCTCGAGCACCGCCTCGGCCGTGTCCTTCTTCAAGGCCCCGTACGACTCGTACGCACCGGCCAGTTCCTTGGGGCGCCCGCCCGAGCAGGCCGCGAGGATCTCGAGCAGGTTCGCGACGCCGGGCCGGGTCTCGGGGTCGTACTCGACGTCCCGCCCGCTGTCCGTGACCGCCCGCATGATCTTCTTGCGCACCACATCGGCCTCGTCCAGCAGATAGACGATGCCCGCGCCGGACTCGTGCGACTTCCCCATCTTCGACGTGGGGTCCTGAAGGTCCATGACCCGGGCCGCGACCGGCGGGGGCGTGGCCCGGGGGACGTTGAAGGTGTGCCCGTAGCGCTGGTTGAACCGCACCGCCAGGTCGCGGGTGAGTTCCACGTGCTGCGTCTGGTCCTCACCCACGGGCACCTCGTCGGCCTGGTAGGCCAGGATGTCCGCCGCCATGAGCGCCGGATAGGTGAGCAGCGACAGCCGCACGCTCTGTCCGGCCGCGCGCGCCCGGACGCTCTTCTCCTTGTACTGGATCATGCGCCGCAGCTCGCCGTCGGTGGCCGTGCACTCGAGGATGTACGACAGCCGGGCGTGCTCGTCCACATGGCTCTGCACGAAGACGGTGCACAGATCAGGGTTCAGACCGGCGGCCAGCATCAGGGTCGCTGCCTGACGGCTGAGTCTGCGCACCCGCGCCGGGTCGTGCTCGACCGTGAGGGCGTGCAGGTCGACCACGCTGAACAGCGCGTCCGCCTGGTGCTGGTCCACCTCGACCCACCTGCGCAGCGCGCCCAGGTAGTTCCCCAGGGTCAGATGCCCTGTCGGCTTGATCCCGCTGAAGATCCGCTTCATCCCGTTCTCCGTCTCCTGATCGAAGCCGCCGCGCTCAGCGGCCGGGCTCCCGGAGGGAGATACGCGAACGGCCGCCGAGGCGGCGGCCGTGGGTGCATGCGAAGGTGCCGGCCGCCGTCAGGCGGCCCACCACTGGTGGAGGCACATGCGCGATGTCATGGGCCCAACAGTACGCCGCCCGGGGCCCTCTGGGGGTGGGTTGACATCGGGTACCCGCATCCGTAGTGTTCTCCGAGTTGTCCGACGTGAGCACCGACCCCGGTCGGCCCCGGACAGCCATTCCGTAAGACCCACTTCGATGAACGGCATTCTGTGTCGTCTGTCTTTCGTGCGCCTTTGCGAAATGAAGAATCCGCGTTCGAAAGGACGCCGGCCCCGATTCGCTTCGGGGCGGGGGATTCCGCTAAAGTCTCACTCGTCGGAACGGCCCAACAGCCGCGAAGACAACTCCCGCTGACCGGGAATCAGGCCCGAAAGAGTCTGATAGAGTCGGAACCGCCGGAAGGCCGAA